>NZ_CP010945.1:4129077-5563615 GCF_000293885.2 Pseudomonas fluorescens NCIMB 11764 | reverse complement strand
AATGTAGCCGCGCGCACCCCGGGTGCATGCCCACAAGAACCGAGCCAGGCCGTCGGGTGGTGGCGGTACCTCGTCGGGCGGGAAGGGGTCGAGTCTTTGTTCAAATACGCGAAGCATGGTGGTCACCGAAACGATCAAGTTCAGGGATTCTGACACCAGGGACCGCTCAATGGCCAATCAGCACAAGACAGGTCTTGATTCGACACCGCTTGTGATTCTGTGACATTACCTCCTTGGCAGGGTAATAATTTGTGATCCCGGCCTGGCAGCAAAGACCACTCTTTCGGGCTTTATGTCCCGCTACAACGTATCCATGCACTGGAGTCAAGCTACCCATGGAAGCCAACCGATTCGGTGACATCGCCGCGTTTGTCTGCGCTGTGAAGGCTGGAAGTTTTACCTCCGCGGCCGCTTCACTGGGTCTGACCCGATCTGCTGTCGGTAAAAGTATCGTTCGTCTTGAAGGCCGGATGGGAGCACGGCTTCTGAATCGCACGACGCGCAAACTGAGCCTGACTGACGAGGGGCAGGTCGCCTACGAACGCTGGAAGCAGATTCTCGAGGATCTTGATGAGGTGGATGCAACCATGGCCTTGCGCCGTGGACGGCCGACCGGCACTTTTAAACTCACAGCGCCCCTTTCCTTCGGTCAGCGCCATATCCTGCCGATTCTGGATGCTTATCTGAAACAGTGGCCTGAACTGCGTGCGGACGTCTGGTTTACCGATCGCTTTGTCGACCTCGTCGAAGAGGGTGTCGACATCGCCATCCGCATTGGCACGCCCAAAGACGATTCACAACTGTTGACCAGAACCGTGGGTTGGCAGCAGTTCGCAACATGTGCCTCGCCCTCGTATCTGGCCCGTTGCGGTGTACCGCAAACGCCTGCAGATCTTGTAGGGCATGACACCATCGCGTTCATCAGTGGCCAGGCCAGTGTCTGGCGTTACCAGACGCCCACCGGCCTTTATTTATATGAACAACCCGGGCGGCTGAACATCGACAGTTCTGAAGCCATGCGCGAAGCGGCGCTGACGGGCATTGGCCTGATTCACTTGCCGACCTATATCACCGGTAACGACTTGCGCGACGGAACGTTGGTGGAAGTACTCAAGCCTTATCGAGCAGCGCCCGACCCCATCCGGGTTGTCTACCCGAGCAAGCGTCAGTTGTCGCCGCGTGTCCGCGCATTTATCGATCTGTTGATCGAGCGTTGGGAATCAGGAGTGCCTTGGGAAACCTGAGCATATTGGGGACTCATTGGACCGTGTGATGGTCTGCCGGTGTTGTTTATCCGGTTTGAGGATTCAATAAATATGTCAGTCATCGTCACTCACCGAGACTGCCATCATGACTATCGCCACCCAACTCTCGCCACAAGTGCAACCTGCCGCCTTACCGACCGCCGATCCTTCGCTTGAGCGTCACCCTGGTTTTCAACGCCTGTTTCAACCACAGACGCTGACGGTTGGCCTGATTTTGCCCCTCGAAACCCATGCTGGCCGAGCGGCACCCACCATGCGTGGTCACGTGGAAATGGCGCAACGCGCGGAGGCGCTTGGTTTTGGGGCGCTGTGGATGCGTGACATTCCTTTCTACGATCCGGATTACAACGATGTGGCGCACATCTTTGAGCCCCTGGTTTACATCGGCTTCCTGGCCGCAGCTACACGCAGCATAGTCCTGGGAACCACCGGCATCGTGCTGCCTACCCATGAGCCTATGTATCTGGCCAAGCAAGCGACGTCCCTCGATCAGTTGAGCGAAGGGCGCCTGGTGTTGGGGTTGTCCTCGGGCGATCGATACAGCGACTACCCGATGCTGGGTATCGATTATGAAACCCGTGGTGATCGCTACCGTGATGCCTTCTCGGTGTTTCGCACTTTGATTGAGCAGGACTTTCCGCGCTTTCGCTCTGAGCGATTCGGCGGCTCGCCTGGAAACCTCGACCTGGTGCCGAAAGCGCCGTTTGGACGCGTCCCTTCAATTGCTGTCGGCCAGGCGCAGCAGAGCATTGAGTGGCTGGCTGAACACCTTGATGGCTATCTGGCCGGCGTGCAAAGCCCCGAGCGGTTGGCATCGTTGGGCGAGAGCTGGCACGCCAGAGTGCGTGAAATCGAAGGCCGAAATGCTTTCAAGCCGTTAGGGCTAGGCGGCTATTTCGACCTCAGCGACAACCCGGACCAGCCATTCCAGCGCATCCAGGGAGGCTTCCGGGCGGGGCGTAACGGTCTGCGCAATTACCTGGAGCAAGCGCAGGCTGCCGGGATTTCGCATATCGCGCTCAACCCCAAGGTCAGCCGGCAACCCTACGGCGAGATTCTTGACGAGCTCGCTGAGCACATCTTGCCGTTCTTCCCGTCGCATGTTTGAGGTTTGGCCCACCCTCGGAGGATCGATACATGTCATCTCTTTTTGAGTCTTACGATCTGGCGGGTCAGCGACTGCCCAATCGCATCGTCATGGCGCCGATGACCCGCGCCCGCGTCAAGGACACCGTGCCGTCTGCGGATATGGCGATCTACTATGCCCAGCGCGCGGGTGCAGGTCTGATCATCACCGAAAGCGCCCAAGTGTCGGCGCAGGGGCGTGGCTACCTGTACACCCCGGGGATCCACACACCCGCGCAGATTGAAGGCTGGAAACGCGTCACTGACGCGGTTCACCTTGCCGGGGGGCGCATTGTCATTCAGCTCTGGCATGTGGGGCGGGTCTCGCACTCATCCTTGCTGGAGGGGAGGGCGCCGGTCGCACCTGTGGCGGTAACTGCCGCGCAAACGTTGGTACACGCTTATGACAATGAAGGTCAGCCTGCGCAGGTGCCGGTGAGCGCGCCCGTTGCTTTGGATGCCGAGGGTATTCGGCAGGTCATCGCAGACTTTCGACTGGCCGCAAAAAATGCCATGACCGCGGGTTTTGACGGCGTCGAAATTCATGCGGGTAACGGCTACCTGTTTGAACAGTTCATCAACGGCGGCTTCAACACCCGTGAAGACCGTTACGGTGGCGCCACAATTGCCAATCGCTTGCGTTTGTTACTTGAAACGGTCGACGCGGTGAGTGCGCAGATCGGCCGATCGAAGGTGGGCGTGCGCATATCGCCTTTTGCGCGGCTGGCCGATCTGCACGCGTTCGATGAAGAAGAGGCAACGTGGCTTGCACTGGCTGGAGCCCTGTCCCAACGCGAGATCGCTCATCTGCACGCCAGCCACTTGGGCACGCCAGACTTTCAGAAAGCCATCCGCGCGGCTTACTGCGGCACCTTGATCCTGTCGGGCGGGTTCACCCACGTAACCGCGCAACAAGCCATCGATGACGGGTTGGCAGACCTGGCGGTTTTCGGTCGACCGTTCATTGCCAACCCGGATCTGGTCGATCGCTTGCAGCATGGCTGGCCATTGGCCGAAGCAGGTCGTGAAGCGTTTTATGGCGGCGGCGCTCAAGGCTACATCGATTATCCTGCTTACGCGTCGCAAGATGCGCAGAAGGCATTCTAGGGATACCGCGATAGCGGCGTGTCATCCCCTGTCTTTCTTGTAGGACAACGAAACAACCGCCGTCGGCAGTGCACGTCAGAAGAAATTGATTTCGTAGCCGAATCGTGAGGCTGCATTGACGATGTGCTGCCCCATGATCTGACGTGCCGCCGTCGCGTTCCGGTCGGTCAAAGCCTGCACGAGGTCTTCATGCTCACCGCGTGCCGCATGCGGAATGTTGCTGAACACCGGGCCGCGCCGCGCAAAGTTCATGGTGATCAGTGCCCGCATCGGCTCGAGCACCGTGCGAATCATCGTCTCGAGATAGTCGTTGCCAGACGCTGCGGCCACAGCCCGATGGAAGTCGAGGTCGGCATTGACAGTGTCCAGCGTCGGTTCGCCTACGTACTGCATTCGCAGGACCGCAGCCTGGATCATTTTCAGCTTTTGGGGCGTCATGTGCGACGCCGCCAGCGCGGCAGCCTGGCTTTCCAGTACGGCCCGCACTTCGAACATGTTGCGCATCGTATTGTCACCGTCAAGCAACGGCACGTTCTCGCGCTGGGGGGAAGGCTCCGGCGATTGGGTCGCGGCCGAGACGAATACGCCAACGCCCTGGCGAGACTGGATCAGCCCCTGCGCTCGAAGCGTCGCGATCCCTTCCCGTACGACGTTCCTGCTGACGCCGAAGTTTTGCGACAGAAACTGCTCGGTGGGCAAACGGTCGCCCGGCCGCAGACGTCCCGATGCAATCTCGTCGCTCAACGAGCGGGCGATGTGCTCGGCAAGATGAGGTCGCCGCGCTACGGGTTGTACATTCATTTCACTCATGCGTGTTCATCCGTTTCACTTGTCTTCTTAATCTACATCAGCCGACTTGTTCCCGTCAGTTAAAACTGAATTTCATTAACTGCATAAAATAAAAAACACTTTAATAACAATAAGTTAAGTTTGACCTAGGCCAAGGTCCGACGTAAGGCAGCAGTTGTTCAGTTGAAGGACAACAGAACGTCATGTACGTTGTCCTCAGTCTGATGTAGGCGAACCCCCCAAAACGCCGCATCACCTTCGCAACCTGCTTGAGGCGCAGCCTTATGAAAATTGCCAGCATTGAAACCATTCCGCTTCGGATTCCCTTCACCACGGGCGGGCGGTCGGCCGGCGGAGTCTGGGGGCCGAAGACCTTCAGATGGTCGATTCCCTCGTGGTTAAAGTCACCACGGATGACGGTATCGTCGGTTGGGGCGAGACCTTCGGTTTCACCGCGATCCCTGCAGTGAAAGTCGTGATCGACACGATCCTTGCGCCCGAGCTGATCGGCAGTGATGTCACGCGTCGCGAGAAATTGCAGGGCGATCTGCAGAAGAAGTTCCACGTCTTCGGTCGCAGCGGTGCGTTCATTTATGGTCTGTCGGCGATTGATATCGCGCTCTGGGATATCGCTGGCAAAGCGGCCGGTAAACCGGTCTACCAACTGCTGGGCGGCAGCGAGGCTACTTCACTCGCGGCGTATGCAAGCTTGATCCGCTATGCCGACCCCGAGCTCATTCGCATCAATGTGCAGCGCGCGGTCAACAGCGGTTTTCGACACTTGAAGCTGCATGAGGTTGATGTCGATGTCATCCGTGCCGCGTGCGAAGCCGCGGGTCCTGGCGTGGAAATCACGCTCGACGTCAACGCCCCGTGGACGGTGCGCGAAGCGCTCGATATGACCGAGAAACTTCGCCCGTTGAACCTGCGCTGGATCGAAGAACCGGTGTGGCCGCCGGAAGACTATTCGGGTCTGGCGAGGGTACGTCAGCAAGGCGGTATTCCGGTTGCGGCCGGTGAGAATGCGTCGACGCTGATGGACTTCCAGCATCTGCTTGAAGCCGGTGCAGTCGACTTCGTTCAACCCAGCCCGGCAAAAATGGGCGGCATCACCGAACTGCAAAAAGTCTACGCGCTGGCCAATGCCCACGGCGTCACCGTGATGGTCCACGCCTTTTATGACGGTCCAGGCCTGCTGGCCGCCGTGCATGGAAGTGCCGCCCTCGGCGGTGCGAAGTCACTGGTCGAATGGCGTTACTTCGATCTCGAAGCGCAGCTCTATGGCGACGCCATCATTCCGCGCAATGGCCGTATCGACGTACCGCAAGGGCCGGGGCTTGGCATCGAGCCGGACCAGGACGTCATTCAGGACTACCGCTTCAAACCCTGATCGCAAAGACCGCCAGGTCATTGCCTCGTTTGATCGACGCCAATGCGGCCGCCGCCGTGTCGGCCTCGATCAGCCACGACGACATTCTTGATAAAAATAAATACGAGGATTGAGCACATGTTAGACAGGATCGTAGGGCCAATCTTGCCCGTCGCCTTTGTGATTGCGCTTGGCTATATCGCCGGCAAGCGCGGACGGCTTACCCATTCGGACAGCCTGCTGATCAGCCGGTTGGTACTCGGCTGGATATTCCCGGCGCTGCTGTTTGTCGGGATGGCGAGTACGCCCCGTGAGCAGTTGTTCGACTTCAAGTTCGTCGTGGCCACGTTCATCGGCATCATGGGCATGTACACGATAGCGCTGGCGATCGGCTGGTTCACCACGCGCAATCTCAAGGTTGCAACGCTCAAGGGCTTCGTCAACGGTTACCCGGACGCGGCCTTCATGGGCATCCCTATTCTCGCGACGATGTACGGGGCCGGCAGCATCTATTCAGTGCTTGTGCTGAATCTGGTTGCGAGCCTGGTCATGATCCCGCTGACGACCATGTTGCTGACCATCGCCGATGGAAAGGGCAGTGGCACCCAGGCGTTCGTGTCGAGCCTGTCGGGAGCGGTACGCCGTCCGCTGATGTGGGCGCCGGCCCTTGGCATATTGATCTCACTGCTGCAGGTCAAAATGCCGCCCATTGCTGTGGAGTCACTCAACCTTCTCGGCAAGGCGACGCCTGGCGTCTCCCTGTTGTGCCTCGGACTGATCATGTCGTCCGAGAAACTGAAAATGTCGGGTGAAGTGTGGGGCAACCTCGGGCTCAAGCTGTTTATTCACCCGGTGTTGATGTTCGCCGCCACTGTATTGCTGGGCACACATGGACTTTACGCCCAACAGATGATCCTGCTTTGCGCGCTGCCGTCGGCGACGATCCCGGCGATGTTTGCGAACCAGACGGGCGCCTATCAGAGTGAAGCCGCGACCTCCATTCTGGTCAGTACGGTGCTGTCGATCGTGACTTTTTCTTTCGCGATCTACCTGATTGATGGAGGGCTGGCCGCAGCCTGATTGTCGATTCCGGATGGCGGGGTATGAGGCACTCGTGTCGAAATACCACGCCTGGTTTTGTTCCGCCTGTCACAGGCCGGGACTAACTTCTGAAAGCTCGGGTCTCCCTGAGGATTCTGCCGGCATCTTGTGCGGGAGGAAGCCCGAACACCCGAACGTAATCTCGGCTGAATTGCGTCGCGCTTTCATAGCCGACCTCGAAGGCCGCAGCCATGACGCTCTTCGCGCTGGCCACCATCAGGGTTCTGGCCTGGAGCAGGCGAACCCTTTTCTGGTACTGCAAAGGGCTCAAGTTGGTGACCGCCTTGAAGTGGCGATGAAACGCCGAGACACTCATCGACGCGCGTTCCGCCAGGCGCTCGATCCCGATGGGTTCAGCAAAGTCACGGCGGATCCATTGGATAGCCATATTCACTCGGGCCATGGCGGTATCCGGCGCTGCTATATCCCGCAGCATCCAGCCATGGGGCCCCTTGAGGACACGGAACAGAATTTCACGTTCGTATACCGGGGCGAGGGCGGCTATGGCATCCTGGTCGCCCATCAGCCGCAGCATGCGCACCCACGCATCCATCAGCTCGGTCGTGACCGACGCCACTGAAAACCCGGCATTGTTTTCGTAGCGTGCGGCAGGTTTGGGCAGGTCGGCGAACAGCGTGGACAACACTGCAGGATCAAGCGTCAGGCTGACCGCCAGATACGGCTCTCCTGACACCGCTGGGTGCACCGACCCCACCGCTGGCAAGCCAATGGACATGACGAAATAGGTCGCCGGGTCATACCGCAGCGTCCGGTCGCCCACCGTCATGCTTTTGCTGCCTTGCAGGATCAGGTTGATCATCGGGTCATAGACCGCCGCCAGCATGTGCTCGGGGATTTTGCCCTGGACCATGGCCACTCGCGGGATGCCCGTTTCAGTGCGGCGATTTTCAGCCTTGGCCGCTAGCGACCTGAGTTCATTCAATTGATTGTCCATGCGCAGCATGTTGCGGGCGGAGCACGAAGCCGTGCAAGCAAAAAGCAGAAACAGGCAGGTTTCGAGCAGGAACGGGTACGTCCCTGGCGAGAACGATGAGTACTGTGGAGGCACGTTTGAACCACAGGGGAAATTTGATATGGGCGTAATCGTCATTACTGGCGGCAGCCGTGGCATCGGTGCGAGTACAGCCGAACACGCGGCTCAACGAGGTATGGGGGTCATCCTGACCTACAACTCTGACCCCCAGGCGGCCGCTACGGTCGTGGGGCGCATCGAGCGACACGGTGGCAAGGCTGTTGCGCTCAAGCTCGATGTGTCTGATGTCGGCAGCTTCGAGGCATTTCGGGAGTCAGTGCGCCTGGCCCTGGGGGAAACCTGGGGCTCCACCACGCTGAGCGGCCTGGTCAATAACGCGGGCTACGGCCTGTTCAACCCCTTGGCAACCGTCAGCGAAGCGCAGTTCGATGGCCTGTTCAATGTCCACCTCAAAGGCCCGTTTTTTCTCACCCAGGCTTTGCTGCCCTTGCTGGCGGAGCACGCCAGTATCGTCAATCTGAGCAGTGCCACCACCCGCGTAGCCACTGCCGGAGTGGCACCCTATGCGGCGTTCAAGGGCGGGCTCGAAGTACTGACCCGTTACATGGCCAAAGAGTTTGGCGAACGACGCATCCGTGCCAATGCCGTGTCCCCCGGCGCTATCCGCACCGAATTGGGTGGCGGTCTGAATGATGAATTCGAGGCAATGTTGGCGGCGCAAACGGCGCTCGGCAGGGTCGGCGAGCCGGAAGACGTCGCGCGAGTGATCGCCATGTTGCTGTCCGAGGAGGGCGCCTGGATCAATGCCCAGACCATCGAAGTCGCAGGCGGCTACAACATCTGAACAAGCGAGGGTTTGACATGCTGGATCATATTTTCCTGTCGGTGAGCGCCATCGCACGTTCCATGAATTTCTACGAGGCTGCCCTGGTGTCATTGGGTATCACCGCACGCTTGCAGTATGACCCCGATTACTACGCCGCCAATGTGCTGGACCCGGATGGGAATAGCCTGGAATTTGTCTACAAAAAAGGGCAGCACGTCCAATGAGCACACTTCTGATCTACGGAGCGACAGGTTATACCGGTCGCATGGCAGCAGAACACGCGAAAGCGCTGGGTCTGAACTTCGAAATCGGCGGGCGCAGTCACTCGCCACTCGCGACACTCGCCGCGTATCTGGACGTGCCTTTTCGCGTATTTGATGCGGGCCCGGATGCCGAGAATGCCTTGTCTGGCATCACGGTATTGCTGAACTTCGCGGGGCCATTTGCGCAAACGGCAGAGGCGTTGATGCGCGCCTGCATCAAGGCCGGGATCGACTATCTGGACATTACCGCCGAGATCAACGTTTACCGGCTGGCCGAAACGCTGCACGTTGAAGCGGCCAGGGCACAGACCCTGTTGTTGCCAGGCGTCGGCTGGGACGTCGTCCCTACTGACTCGCTGGCGGTGCACGTCGCTCAGCGGGTCCAACAGCCTCGCGCTCTGAACATCGCGCTTCAGGTCCCAGGGTCGATGTCCCGTGGCTCGGCCAGGAGCGTCAGTGAAATCATCGGTGCCGGCGTGCTCGCAAGGGTCGATGGCGAACTCGTTGCAACGCCTGAGGCCCAGCCACGTCACTTTGATTTTGGTGAGGGACCGGTCCTCTGCGCGCCGCTGTCTTTCGGTGACCTGGTGACGGGCTGGCATTCGACTGGTATCCCTGATATTGCGATGTTCGTGCATCTCTCTGGCGATGCGTTCCCCGAAGGCGACCTGTCGCTACTTCCTGATGGCCCCACCGCAGAGGAAAGGGATGGCCATCGGGCACGTGCGGCGGTGGAGGTTACGGGAGCAGACGGCGTCATCGCACGTTCGGTCATTGAAACGATGAATGGCTATTCCTTCACGCCACTGGCCGCCGTCGAAGCAGCGCGCCGGGTTTTGAATGGCGAACGGCGGCCGGGTTTTGCAACCCCGGCGCAGGTCTTCGGTGGTGGATTTGCCCAGAGTATTGCCGGGACGGTGATTACCGATCTCCAGGACCGATAACTGTTGCTCAAGAGGCTGTCGTCAGCTCACTGGCAGGGCTCTTTACGGGCTGGGGAGACCTGAATCTCGCCGCGTCCCGCACAGGCGGCAGCCCGAACAGTCGCGCGTATTCGCGATTGAATTGCGAGGCGCTTTCATAACCCACCTGGTAGGCGATGGACGTGGCATCCAGCGTATCGAACAGCAGCAACCAGCGCGCCCTCAGCAAGCGCAAGCGCTTCTGGTATTGAATCGGGGTCATGGCCGTCACGGATTTGAAATGCCTGTAGAAGGCTGCAACGCTCATGTCGGTCATGACCGCGAGGGGTTCGACGCGAAAAGGCTCGGTGTAGTGCTCACGTATCCACTGGGTGGTACGGCGGATCTGCGTCATCCGGCCATCTGGCCGTGCAACGTCACGGAGAATACCCCCCAGGGGGCCCTGCAAGGCGCGGAACAAGATCTCACGTTCAATCATCGGGGCGAGTAGTGCAGCCTCGTGCGGTCGATCCATCAGCCGCATCATGCGTAGCCACGCGTCAATCATTTCAGCAGGCGCGAGCACGGCTTCAAAACACGAATTTTGCGCTGCCCTTGGCGCTTTGCCTTCGTCCATCAGCAGTGTAGCGATCACGTCGGGGTTCAGGGTCAGGCTGATCGCGAGATAGGGCTGATCCACGGCGCTGGAGTGAATCTGGCCCGTAGCGGGTATATCGACAGGCACCAGAAAATAGCTGCCGGCCGTGTACCGGGAAATCTCTTCCCCTATGGACAGGGTCTTGGTGCCCTGGAGCACCAGATGCAACATCGGCTGATAAACCTGAGATGCACAAGCCTCGGCCCGGACCATCGCCACCCGGGGCAATCCGGTTTCCGTCCACTTGTCTTGCGCGCGCATCACGATACTGCGCAGTTCTGCCATCGACTTTTCCATGCGGCCCACCGTGGGCTAAATGCCGGGGCATAGCAAGCCAGCTGAGAAGAATAGGCAAGGATGCGCGAGTAACCGGCAAACGTCGGCCCCTTCGTTGCCGGAATACTGATGACACAAGGTTCGTTGCATTCCCGTTGTTGACGCGATAGCAGCGAACGCTCGATGCGATATCACTTAACTTAAAGAAGGTCACTTTATGAAGCTCGTAGGAAAAATAGCGGTTGTCACTGGTGCGTCCAAAGGCATAGGTGCCGGTATTGCCAAGGCACTGGGTGCGCAGGGCGCAACAGTCATCGTCAACTATGCCTCGAGTAAGGGCGACGCCGATGCGGTGGTTGCTCACATTGCGGAGCGTGGCGGCTCAGCCTTCGCCCTACAGGCTGATATGAGCCAGGCGGCCGATGTTGTGCGCCTGTTTGACACGGTCCGGACGAAGTTCGGGACCTTGGATGTCCTGGTCAACAACGCAGGTGTCGCGGTGTTCCAGATGATCGATGACCTGACAGAGGAAGCCTTCCATAAGCAATTCAATCTGAATGTGCTGGGTTACCTTCTCTCGGTGCGAGAGGCTGTCAAACTGCTGGGAGCCAAGGGGAGCATTATCAATATCAGCTCAATTCTCAGCACCGACCCCTACCTGGCTTCGAGTGTGTACTCGGCGACCAAGGGCGCCGTCGATACCTTGACCCTCGCATTGGCCAGGGAGCTGGGACCGCGTGGCATCCGGGTCAACGCCATCCGGCCCGGGCACACGAACACACCCGCGACAGACGGAAATTTTGCCGGTGAGTTGGGCGTAAAACTTCTCGCGGGAACTCCGTTGGGTCGCTTCGGCGAGCCCGAAGATATCGCACCGTTGGCCGTGTTTTTGGCGTCCGACGACTCGCACTGGGTGACAGGCGAATCCATCAGGGCTGCCGGTGGTGTTCGCGGTGTTGGTTATTGACACGGCTGATTGAACCTACACAGAGACATCAACGCTCCCGCAGCATCGAGCTTCGCCTGGCGTTCCGGTGTCGCATTGGCGACCTCGATCCTGCCGGCGGCACACGCTTGCAGAGAGCGGTAAAGCATTGCCATAGCGTTGGTGGTGTTCAAGCCAGGCAGATCAGTTCTCAGGGGAAGTGTCTGAGTCTTGACTGGGTTCAGCATCCAGTTTCAACCGGTCAGCCTTGCTGATGTATTTCGACTTGCTTTTCGGTGCCAGTTTGGCGCTGGCCTTTTTGGCGTGAGCCTTTAATAACTGCTTTATTTTTTTTTGACGATTCATGTTTGTACCCGGCTTGTCAGTTCTTCAATGATGACAGAGGTTTGCGTGCGAGGCCCAGGGAGTGAGAGGGCTTCGTCGCGTCTTCGAGCATGTTAAAGCTAGCGCCAGCGTTGCCGATATCCCCAGCCATAGACTTGCGTACCACCGGTACGACTGTAATGACTGACCTTGCGACCCATGCGCTCTGCTGCCCGGCCGCGTCATTTAAGGAAAAGTGACTGTGATCATTGGTATCGACCTGGGCACCACCAACAGCCTCGTGGCTGCCTGGGATGGCGAACGTGCCCGAATACTCCCCAATGCCGTGGGCAACCTTCTCACGCCGAGCGTCGTTGGCCTCGACGACCATGGCCAACTGGTGGTCGGGGATATCGCCCGCGAGCGGTTGCACACCCACCCGCACCTCACCGCGTCTTTGTTCAAGCGCTACATGGGCAGCGCCCGTGAAACCCTACTCGGCGGGCGCGCCTACCGCGCTGAAGAACTCTCGGCGATGCTGCTGCGCAGTCTCAAGGCCGACGCCGAGCGTGCCTTGGGCGAGCCTGTTCACGAAGCGGTGATCAGCGTGCCTGCGTATTTCAGCGATGCTCAGCGCAAGGCTACGCGTATTGCCGGCGAACTGGCGGGGCTGAAAGTCGAAAAACTGGTCAACGAACCCACCGCCGCAGCCCTGGCTTATGGGCTTCAACAGCGAAACGAGGCGACCTTCCTGGTGTTCGACCTCGGCGGTGGCACCTTTGACGTGTCCGTCATGGAGCTGTTCGAAGGCGTCATGGAAGTTCGCGCCAGCGCGGGGGACAACTTCCTTGGCGGTGAAGACTTCGATGACCTGCTCGTGGAGTTTTTCATCGCTAAAATCGGCGCCGCTGACCTGCCAGACACGGCCCTCCCTGCCACCGCACAGCGGTTGCGGCGAGAAGCGCAGCGAGTTCGCCACGCTCTGGGGCAGGCGCAGATCGCACGCTTTACCCTTCGCGAGCAAGCGCGTGAGTGGAGCATTGAACTGACCCAGGCCGACCTTGCGGACATCTTCCGTCCCTTGCTGGACCGCTTGCGCGCCCCGATCGAACGCGCGCTCCGCGACGCCCGGATCAAGGTCGCGGACCTGAACGAAATATTGCTGGTCGGTGGCACAACGCGCATGCCGCTGGTGCGCAAGCTGGTCGCGGCGCTGTTCGGGCGAATCCCGGCGATGCAGCTCAACCCGGACGAAGTGGTCGCGCAGGGTGCGGCCATTCAGGCGGCGCTACTGGCGCGCCATGCCTCCCTTGAAGAAGTGGTGCTCACCGATGTGTGCCCTTATACCTTGGGAATCGAGACGTCGGTGCAGGCAGGTGCCGGTTTCCAAAGCGGCCACTACTTGCCGATCATCGAGCGCAACACCGTGGTGCCGGTGAGCCGCTCCCGTACGGTATCGACCCTCAGTGACAACCAGAAGGTGGTCAACCTCGGTATCTATCAGGGCGAAAACCGCTTGGTGAGTCACAATATTTTCCTCGGTGAGCTGGAAATCTCCGTGCCGCCGCGCAAGGCCGGTGAAGTCACCCTGGATGTCCGCTTCACCTACGACAACAACGGTTTGCTCGAAGCCCAGGTGCACCTGCCGATCAACGGCGAAACCCGCCGGCTGGTCATCGAGAACAACCCGGGTGTACTGGCTCCAGAAGAAGTCGCCCAGCGTCTGGCTGCCCTCGAAGCGCTGAAAGTGCACCCCCGCGATCAGCAGATCAACACCCTGCTGCTGGCCCGACTGGACCGCTTGTATCAGGAAAGCCTCGGCGATGGCCGGCAGCTTATTGCCGGGCTGGCGAACCATTTCCAGCAAATGCTCGACACTCAGGACGAACGCCAGATACGCGAAGCCCGCAGCGACATTACTCAACGCCTTGCTCATTTCGAGCGAGAGGGTTAAGCGACCATGAACCACTGGCAATTGCTCAGCCTTACCCCGGATGCGGACGAACGCAGCATCAAGCGCGCCTATGCGCGGCTGCTCAAAACCCACCGCCCGGACGAAAACCCCGATGAGTTCCAGCGCCTGCGTGAAGCCTATGAAGCCTCGCTGGCCGAGGCTCGCTGGCGCGCGCAGGCGGATGAGGAAGTCGTTGAGGCCCCGATCGCCGTCAGCGCGCCAACCCCTGAATGCCCCCAGCCAGCGGAAGTCTCCCCGCTAGCCATCCCCCTGGAACGCCTCGATATCACACCGGCCATCAGCCCACCGGAACCGTCCATGGGGCAAATGCAGCAGTGGTTGGCCGAGGGTAAAGACCGTCAGCTCGTGGACGCGCTGCGCGTTTGGATGGCCAGCGACTGGCTAATACCTTTCGAGCGCCGCCAGCAATTCGAGCAGAGCGTACTGGATTGGCTCGAATCCGCCCCGCAATGGTCGCCAGCCTTCTTCGATGGCGTGTGCAAGGTCATGGGGTGGGACGAGGCCCAGGGCACCCTTCCTTGCGAGTATTGGCGTTGGGACAGACTGATCCGACGGTGCGAGGTGCAAGCCATGGAGGAGACCGTACGCGGCGATCTGGCCAGATTCGACGCCGATAAAATCCATGGGCAGGCGGCCGCCTTGCTGCTCAAACCCATGAGTGACCACCGCCGTCGTGGAATGGCCGACTACTTTACCGGCCTCGACTGGCAACGCTTTACGCAGCTCGCTCAAACCATCGAATGCCAATACCCCGAGGTGCCCCAACGTCTTGGGCTGCAACCACTCGACAACTGGCGGGACTGGTTGCCGGCCTCAAGCTATCGAGGGGTCTATCTTTTCCTGTGGCTGACGCTGTCCGCTTTGGTTGTTTCTTCCTTGCTTGCTGTGCCGGCGAAAAGGAATGGGCTGGCCTCCGTGGTTATACTGCCGCTGATGATGCCGGTATTGATGTGGTTCGGCATGAAGGCCTACCAGTTTTGGGCCATGGTGGCCGTGGCGGCGGGGCGGCTGGATGTGCTGCTTAGCCGATGGTTACTCCCGCGCCGTTGGTACCGGCAAGGCGCCGGGCTCCTGGTGCTTCGACACATACTGCCCAGTGCAGTGCCCGCAGCCTTGGCGTGCGCCTGGTCCGGTAATGTGCCGTGGCTGCGGTGGTTCAGCCCGGTGGTGGTGTTCCTCGGCACGATTTATTTCACGAATTCAGCGCTGAGTGGCGGAAAGGTCTCGCTGGGCGCTCGGGCATTGCGAGCAATCAAGCTGAAGGTCGGGCGGCTGCCCTGGCACATGCTCAAGCGTGAAGGCATCCTGGTTCTGATGGCCGTGGCGGCGATGGCGGTCTGGATACATTTGCATCTGCAGGCTGTTGTTTAGGAGGGGGCGCCAATGGGTGCGTGGCGTCGATCACTTGTGATCCACTGATCGCGCTGCTTCCGTCCCTGGAGGTCCGAATGCCGTCTATCACCACGCGCCTGGCGGCGCTATTGGTTCTTTGCCTGGCGCTTGAAGTGCCAGCCCAGAACAACGCCTGTCCGGCTGGCGAGAAACAAGTGTGCCTGGACGGCTGCATCTGCCTGCCAGACCTCGGGCAGGTGCTCGGCCCCGTGCCTGATGGCATCTATCAGATCGCGGCACCTGCCCTGGCGCTGTGGCTGACCCAGGCCCGCGCTGAGGCAGCCAACGCCGGCCTTCAACCCATGCCACCGCACATCCGCGAGCAACTGCTGCGCTGGTACGCCCCCGGCATTCTCGATACCGCGTACTACAAAGTCAGCGACAACGGCCAGTTCAGCGCCGCCACTGCCATGCTGCAAAACCCCGATGTGGGTGCCGTGACGCTGATCGACATCATCCTTTTTCGGGATGCCCAGACCGCAGAACAGAACGTCGTGCTCTGGGCTCATGAACTCAAGCATGTGCAGCAGTTTCAGGAATGGGGAGTAGAAGGTTTTGCCCAGCGCTATACACAGGATTTCAATGCGGTGGAGGCGCCGGCTTATGCCATACAGGCTGAAGTCAGACGTTTTGTGCGCGAAGGGAATGATCACGAAAACCCGGCACATCCTCGATGACTTCCCCGGCAGACAAACGTACTCTTGCTGATCCGCTTCTCAAGACAAGAATAAAACCAGGAGTCATTGATGCAACCAATCCGTCTCGGTCTGGTGGGCTACGGCAAGATTGCCCAGGATCAACACGTTCCCGCTATCAACGCCAACCCGGCCTTCCAGTTGGTCGCTGTCGCAACGCAAGGGCAGCCCTGCGCCGGGGTAGAGAACTTTCAGTCTCTGGGTGAGCTGCTCGAAAATGGCCCGCCGGTGGATGCAATTGCGTTTTGCACACCGCCGCAAGGACGATTCGCGCTGGTGCGACAAGCGCTGGCCGCCGGCAAACACGTGCTGGTCGAAAAACCGCCGTGCGCCACCTTGGGCGAAGCGATGGCGTTGGTGAATCTGGTCGGTGAGCAAGGCGTCAGCGGTCTGTTTGCCTGGCATTCACGCTACGCGCCCGGCATCGAAGCCGCCCGTGACTGGCTGGCCACCCGCACCCTGCAAAGCGTACAGATCGACTGGAAGGAAGACGTGCGCAAGTGGCACCCCGGCCAGGCATGGATCTGGCAACCCGGCGGCCTGGGCGTCTTCGATCCCGGCATCAACGCCTTGTCGATTGCCACCCATTTGCTGGCGCTGCCGCTGTTTGTCGAGTCTGCCGAACTGCGCGTCCCGAGCAACTGCCAGTCGCCAATCGCCGCGTCCATCAAAATGTCCGACGCGCGCCACCTCGATGTCCGCGCGGAGTTCGATTTCGACCACGGTCATGACGAACTCTGGAGCATCGAGATTCGCTGCACCGAAGGCATCCTGCGACTGGACAACGGCGGCGCACTGTTGAGTATCGACGGCGTGCGCCAGGCTGTATCGGAGGAGGGCGAGTACGCGGCGGTGTATCGACATTTTCAGCAGTTGATTGGCGACAAGGCCAGCGACCTGGATCTCCAGCCGCTGCGCTTGGTTGCAGACAGCTTTTTTGTCGGGAGCCGGATGTCGGTTGAGCCGTTTTATGATTAGTGGCGGCATGGGTGAGTGAGTGTTTTTGGGCGATTGTTGTCTGACACCAAGGACAGCCATCGACCCATAGTTGACGTTCAGCAACTGCAAAATTCAGCCAAGAGATGCCTCGGGAGAAAGAAGTCTGGCTTGGCTGTGCCGGACCTTGCAGCAAGCTCCGGGCTGTCGGTCCTCGACTCTCTCCCACAAGGGATGCCGGGATTTACCATCCCTTGGATTACCAACGCCAATATCGTTCCCATGCTGATTGTCGGTTGCGCCGTGGCGCTGGTTTCTTTCGCCGACACCGACCTACTGTCTCGCGTCTACGCGGCGCGGACCAGAACCTACGTGGATGTGAGCTTGGCCGACATTCTGGTCGAAGTGGAAGAAACCCAGCGCGCAGCGGGCATCACATTGTGCGTGACCGAGATGAAAGACCCCAGTCAAGGTGAGTTCAAGCGATTCGGGGTTTACACGTTACTGGGGGAGGCACGGATTTTCCCACGCTAGACGATGCCGTTGGCAGGTATGTGCAGAGTCATCCGGTTGATCTGGCGGATTGGGAGAACGAGGGGGCAGTGAGTGGTGCCGCCGTTGCAACCGGATGACGCGGCTATCAAAAAAATGCGCAATCTCGGGCCCCTTGCCCCCCGGCTCAATAAGCATCGTGTAAATTTGAAACTGTAGCCATTGAGCATAGGACGCGAGGCACAGGCTCGATAGTCGGTAAAGCCGCCATTCGAATAATAAAAAGAACACTGATGCGCCCAGGAGATATGCCATGAGATCGCAACCGGTCCAGCAAAAATCTCAGCAAGCAGGATTACAGAGCGTTTCTGTCACCGACGCCAATGTGCTGGCGAACTCTTTGTCGGAGTGGCAGCAAGAGTACCTGCAGATAAGCCCGGGGCAATTCGCAGGTTCGGTCACTGAAATTTCCGTGGGTGTGGTGCAGATTTTCCGTGAGGTGATGAATCAAGCGGTGGATCAACATGGGCAAACCCTGCCTGGCAAGTTTGCCTTGGGCATTCCCATCGCGTTGCGCGGCCACGGTTACTGGTGCGGTAAAGAGCTCGATTGCATTGATTCCGTGTTCTTTCTCCGGCCGGATTCCGAACTCAAATTCAAGACCCCCGGCTATTCGGATATTTATGGTGCATCCGTCGATGTTGAAGCCTTCAGGAAATACTCGCTGGATGATGAGTTTGATGACAAGAGTGTCATCGCGCTGACCAAGGAAGTCAGTGCACTGGCGCCCGAAAAATGTGCAGCCTTCCGGCAAGGCTTTGATAACTTTTTCCGTGCCGTCGAGGACAATCCTTCAATTCTCGAGTCGGCGTCAGCCAAAAAACAACTCACCTTCGACATCATGCAATTGCTCCTTGGCATGACAGCAGACTTGCCCGTATCGAAGAAATCTCACGCAGAGCAGTTCATTCATCGCCATGTTGTAGACAGTGCACGCAATTATATTCTTTCAAGAAAAAGTGAAGCGTTAACGGTGACCGATTTGTGTGAGGGGCTGCGAACCAGTCATCGTTCGCTGCATTATGCCTTCAACAAAGTCTTGGGTATCAGCCCCGTGACTTATCTGCGCTACATACGTTTGAACGGCGTCAGGGCAGAACTTGTCTCCAGCGATAAGCCAACATTGATTAGTGAAGTGGCCGCCAATTGGGGCTTCTGGCATATGGGCATGTTCAGCGTCTACTACAAACATCTGTTTGGCGAACGGCCGTCCGAAACACTTAAGAACCATCGTTCGACGGTAATTACTTAATACCTGATTGTGAAACAGCATGCCCGGGGACACGACCCGGGCATGACGGGATTTTTTTGTTCAAAAAAACCGGAGGACATCATGAGTAAGTTGAACGGGAAAGTGGCCTTGATTACCGGGGCTTCAAAAGGAATGGGGAAATCTCATGCCAGCATCTACGCAAAATATGGGGCCAGCTTGATCCTGGTTGATCTTGATGAGTCTATCCATGAAGTGGCAGCAGAGATTCAAAATACCTACGGCGTGGAAGTACTTGCGCACGTCGGTGATGTGACCGATCCGCAGGCCATGCGCCTGATTGCCGAAAAAGGCATGCAGCGTTTTGGCCGCTTGAATGCGCTGGTCTGCAATGCCGGCGTTTGCCGACTGGCGAAGTTTCTGGATTCCAGCGATGCCGATCTCGACTTGCACATCAACGTTAACGTCAAAGGTGCATGGCATACCGCCCGGGCGGTTCTGCCGCACATGATCAACTCCGGCGGCGGTGCGGTGGTCGTCATGTCGTCCGTCACCGGTGACCTGACGGCCGATCCGGGTGAGGTGGCCTATGCCTTGTCCAAGTCCGCGCTGATTGGCTTCACCAAGGCGCTGGCGGTGGAAATGGCTCCCCATCACATTCGGGTCAATGCCATTTGCCCGGGCTTCATATGGACACCGATGGCGGAGCAGGTCGCCAGGCAAGTCAATCCGGACGATCCGAAGTCGGTTCTTGATGAACTGGCCACAGCCATTCCCATGAAACGCCTGGGCAGGCCCGATGAAGTCGGTGAGTTGTCGGCATTCCTCGCGTCCGACGAGTCCAGTTACATCAACGGTGCGCAAATCGTGATCGATGGTGCCAGCACGCTGCCTGAGACAGTCAGCATCGGGATGTAACCCACGTTGGGTTTTCAGCAAGGACGCTACTGCATCGACCCATTGGCGTGATCCATAACAATAAAAGAGTGGAGCTTTTGTGATGACAGAGCTAACCGAATCCCTGCATGAAGAGGCGCCTATAGTCAGTGAAAAGCTGAAGGGCAACCTGGGTACTTATCAGATCGCATTGTTGGTGATTGCCGCCGCCGCACCTTTGGGCGCTGTTCTCACAGCCGCGCCCATCGGCTTTCAACTCGGCAACGGTCCGGGGCTGGCCGGAACATTTTTGGTGGCCGGATTCTTGATGGTTTGTTTCTCGGTCGGCTATGGCGAGTTAATTCGCGCGATCCCGGGTGCAGGCGCGTTTTACAAGTATCTATCGGTGGTGTTTGGCCCGCGAGTTGGCGCGGGCGCGGCATGGGTAGCATTGGCGTCCTACCTGGCAATTACCATTGCCCTGGCCATTGTGTCGGGCTACTACACCAATTTGACCTTGCAAACATTTGGCGTGGATATTGGCTGGACGTCATGGACATTGTTGCTCATGGCGCTGACATCTTATCTCGGCCGGGCGAACATTGATTTTGCCGCGAAGATCCTGGTGCCATTGGTGCTTGCTGAGTTCTTCATGCTGTTTCTGCTCGGTATCTCCATTTTCATGGATAAAGGCCTCGCTGCGTTTCCAGTTGAAGCGGTATCGATTGATGCAATAACGTCGCCCGGCCTCGGGGTCGGAATGATGGTCGCGCTGGCAGCGTTCCTCGGTGTCGAGTCCGCAGCGCTGTATGCGATGGAAGCCAAGCGGCCGGAAAAATCCATTCCGGGTGCCACGCGTCTCGCAGTAGCCTTGGTGGCTGTCGCTTACTTTGTGATTATCTGGCTGATTGTAGGTGGCATCGGGGTAGAAGCGATCAAGGGCGAAGCGGCATCGGCGCAAGGCGAACTGATCATCAACCTGTTCTCGACACGCCTGGGAGGCACAACGGCCACCCTTGTTTCGATCATGCTGTGCACCAGCAATTTTGCCTGTTTGTTGTCGCTGCACAACGCGGCCACTCGCTACGTGCATGTGCTGGCCAAAGATAAACATTTGCCGCGTGTGCTATCGAACATTCATCCGCAAAAAAACTCCCCGGCCAATGCGAGCCTTCTAGTAACGGTGGTGGTTGCTGTCTGCATCGCCGTCCCATCGTCGCTGGGTTACGACGCGTTTGTCTTCCTTTTCCCGGTGACGCTGGCTTTGGGAACGATTGGGCTCATCGGGCTTCAGGCATTCATTTCGCTGGCAGTGGTTGCCCATTTCAAGAAAGTCAGCTCTCGCAAGTATCTCAAAGTCTTGGTCAGCCCACTGGTTGCACTGGCGGGGCTTAGCGTGGCGGTTTACTTGATCTATGAGAACTACGGGCTGCTGACCGGCAGTGAATCCGCTTGGGTGAACGGAACGCCATTACTTCTGGTGGTGCTGTTCTTTTACGGCGTGATTAAAGGCCGTTCAAAGAACAATTAATTCAACAGTCCGTCGGACGCTGTAAGCACCGCATTAGTGCAGGTTGCTCTTTGATAGTGCGAAGTGATGACTAAAGTCTGGATAACTGGAACGCGCAGGAGGGTTGCCGACCTGACCGCAGCGTTGCCGGATCATTTATCCGCTGTGCCTTGAGCGATTAAAAAGCCAGAAACATGCCAGCTCTTTTAGTTTGGCGAGTGCCCGCTATGTTTCTGCCAATTTGTGTTAATGCGCCTGCGGTAGTTGGTCGTAGTCTTTATAGGCCGACTTACCGCAGTGCTGCAGTTTCTTCATCGTCTGAATGCCTTTAAACCCAAAAGTACATTTGACTGGAAGAGTACGAAGCATGAACGTTAATCTTAAAATAACCACCGCGACCCACCCGCTTGACCCGCTTTCGCTAGAGGAGCTTGCTTTGGCGAGCAGCATCCTGAAACGGGAAAAAAACCTTCACGACAAATGCCGCTTCCCGTACCTGCATCTCGCCGAGCCGGATAAGCGTGAGGTATTGGCCCATGTGCCAGACCAGGCATTTTCCAGGCGTGCATTTGCCTTGGTGCTGGACAAATTGACGGGCAACACCTTCGAAGCGCTGGTTGATTTGAACAGCCAAACCCTTGTCGATTGGCAAGCGGTCGACATTGAAACCCAGGGTCATGCACCGATCATGATTGAGGAGTTCGACCTGTGCGTGGAAGCTGTGCAAAACGACCCCGCGTGGCGTGCGGCTGTCAAGCGCCGGGGCCTCACCGATGCCGATATTGAAAACGTACAGATCGATCCCTGGTCATTCGGGCATTTCGGCGATGATGAACGTTATCAGGGCAAGCGGTTGATGCGCGGTGTCGCGTTCTACCGTGACAAGCTGACCGACAACGGTTACGCCCACCCGATCGAAGGACTGGTTGCTATCATCGACCTGAACAAAGGCGAGGTCATCGAGCTGTTGGACGACGGTCGTCTGACGCCGATTCCCAAAGCCACGATCAACTACGATTCCGCGTCCCTGGGCCAGCCGCGTGACGGACTCAAACCGTTGCACATCACGCAGCCCGAGGGCGTGAGCTTCACCGTCGATGACTGGAAAGTGAGTTGGCAGAACTGGGAGTTCCGCGTCGGCTTCACGCCGCGCGAAGGTCTGGTTCTGCACCAACTGGGCTACAAGGACGGTGACGTCGTGCGCCCGATCCTCTATCGCGCCAGTGTCACCGACATGGGCGTTCCCTATTCGGACAACGAGCTCAATCATTACTGGAAATGCGCGTTCGATGGCGGCGAATACGGGCTCGGTCGTCTGGCCAACCAACTGGAGCTGGGCTGTGATTGCCTGGGGGCGATTCGTTATTTCGATGTGCCTTCGGTCAATGATCAGGGCGAACCTTTTGTCATGAAGAACGCTATCTGCATGCACGAGGAAGATTACGGCACGTTGTGGAAACACTATGAGTTTCGTACCGGTGTGTTCGAAATGCGTCGCTCCCGGCGCCTGGTGATCAGCTTCTTCTGCACCGTGGCCAACTACGACTACGGGTTTTTCTGGTACCTCTATCAGGACGGTACGATTCAACTCGAAGCCAAGCTGACCGGGATCATCCAGACCGCCGCGTTGGCTCCCGGTCAACGCCCCGCCAGCGGGGGCGGCATGGTCACGCCCGAGTTCTATGGCCCGACCCACCAGCATTTTTTCAGTGCGCGTTTGCACATGATGGTGGATGGCGAGCACAACTCTGTGACCGAAACCAATTTCCAGTCGCGCCCGCAAGGCGAGGGAAATACCTGGGGCAACGTCTTCGACAGTGTGACCACCACGTTTACCCATGAGCTGGACGCCGCCCGTGAGGCCAACGGCCAGACCGGGCGCTTCTGGAAAATCATCAATCCGAACGTCAAGAACGCCGTCGGCAATCACCCCGGCTACAAGCTGATGGCCGAGCACAATCCGGTCATGCTCGCCCAACCCGACAGCTCGTTTGGTCGACGTGCAGGGTTTGCCAGCAAGCACCTGTGGGTGACGCCTTACGCGCCCGGCGAGCGTTACGGCTCCGGCGATTACCCCAACCAGCATCGGGGTGACGGCCTCCCGCTGTACACGCAGAACAACCGCGAGATCCAGAACCAGGATCTGGTGGTATGGCACACCTTTGGCCATACCCACATCTGCAAACCGGAGGATTTCCCGGTGATGCCGGTGGAATACGTCGGGTTCAAACTCAAGCCCAATAACTTCTTCAACGGCAACCCGGCCATGGACTTGCCGGCGAGCAGGGACCACGCCAGTGTCCAGGACGGTCAGCCGGCCAGTTGCTGCAAACACAACGCCTGATCAGGTCTCTTTCGATGAATGCCCAAGCGCTCTGCGCTTGGGTCGAGGGTGGTTGTCATGTCTGGATTTTCGAGTTGGGCCTGGCTGGAGTTATTGCCGATAGCCGTGTTTGTTTGCTGGGTGAGCGGAGGGCCTAAGGGTTGGAAGCGTCAACCGTTGTTGCTGGGCGGTGCTGCGCTGGTGTTTTTGCTGGGCATGCAGCCGGCGCTGGACGCCGCTGCGCGCCACAGCGTCTGGCTGCACTGCCTGCAAAGTGCCTTGATTCATCACCTGGCGCCGATCCTTTTACTGTTTGCCGTCGCCCGGGAGCCGGCCAGTGAAGCGGGTTTCACAAAGGGAGGGAGGGCGGTGCGAATTTGGGTGGTGATCGCGTTTGGTGCAATGAGCGGCGTATGGATGCTGCCGCAATTGCATCAACGATTGATGGACGATGCCACGCTGTATGCGCTGATGAAATGGGCCATGGCCGTGAGTGGGTTGTGGTTGTGCCGGGTAATGGGGCGTTATTGCCAGCGCGCGGATGTTCCCTTGCGCAAGCAGTGGAGCTTCAGCCTGGGGGTGGCGCTACCGCAAGTGCTGGTCGGTTTGATGCTGCTGCTCAGTCCACCTCTGTATCCCATGCACGGTCACTCGATGATGCACATGCACGGTGTCGGGAACATGAGTGCTCAACTGGATCAGTTTTTGGGGGGCGCGCTGATGTGCCTGTCGGCGTTGCTTCTGCTGTGGGTCGATCGTGTTATGCATCGCAAACCTGTGCCGACTATCAACGCCGTTGGGCCGAGGGTGAATGGCCAAACAGGCGTTTGTACTCCTGGCTGAAATAGCTTTGATGGGTGAACCCCCAGCGGTACGCCACATCGGCGACGCTGGGGGCCGGGTGCTCGGTAAGGCTGCGCTGGGCGGCGTTCAAACGGACGGCGCGCAGATACGTCAGAGGCGAGCTGCCGGCGATTTTTTCGAAGCTGTAATGCAGCGTGCGGCGGGGGATCTTCAACTCCCTGCACAAGTCCAGGATCGACAGCGACTCCCCTGCAGGGCTTTGCAGCACGCGCTCATGGCAGTATTTGACAATGTGCTGGTGGCTGCCGCCCAGTCCCTGTAAGCGCACCGGGTTTTGCGGCTCCAGCAAGTCGAGCAGCGTATCGAGTACGCAGTTCTGAAGGGTTTGATCATTGAGGTCGTCAAGGGTTTGGAGCTGATCAAGCAGGCCGGTCATGGCAACCTGGGCACCTTGTAGACCCCCGGCACACAGCTTCATCCCGTAACCCCTGGGTCGACGGTAGAACAGTTCAACGTCCTCAGCGACCAACAGTTGTTCAAGCACCTGGCAATTTAACGAAACCACAATGTAGTCAGTGTCCGGCGGTGTGACGAAGAAAAAATCGTCGTCGTAGGGCAGGAAGTTCAGCCCGTCGGCAAGAAGGCTTCGATTCGGCGCCACGTCGGGCTGACTCGGCAGGTTCACCGGCAGCAGCAGGTTTATGCACTGGGCAGGCGTGTGCGTGTGCTGGGCAACAGCGCTGCTCAGGGTTTCACGGAACAATCGGACGCCGTTCAGTTGCACGTCCTGCAGGGCACCGTGAAAAGCACCGGGCGTCAGCTTGTCGTAGTGTTGCGACCAGTGCGCCAGTGATGCGGCGTGTTCGATGATTTCGTCGAAGTGTTGAGTCTGCCTGTGCATCGTGCGGCACCGTTACGCCTGTCGCTTGTCCTTACAGCAGCAATCCGGACGCCAATGCCCGGAAACTTTCGACGGCTTTTTCAGAGGCGGTCTGGGGATCC
The DNA here is from genome assembly GCF_000293885.2 of Pseudomonas fluorescens NCIMB 11764. Taxonomy (NCBI): domain Bacteria; kingdom Pseudomonadati; phylum Pseudomonadota; class Gammaproteobacteria; order Pseudomonadales; family Pseudomonadaceae; genus Pseudomonas; species Pseudomonas fluorescens. The sequence continues at coordinate 5,538,416 of NZ_CP010945.1, read as the reverse complement.
TCAGCATGTGCAATCCACAAGGAAGCGCCGAGCAGGGCACCCATGATCAGGCGCGCCGTCGCTTCGGTGTCGACCACGCGGATCGTTCCTTCGTCAATCAGCTTTTGAATGCTGCGTTGGGTGCTTCGGATGCACGCGTTCTGGCTCGGCCATTGCGACGGGTCGCCCAGTACCGCTGGCCCGTCGAGGAAGAGAATGCGCTGGATTTCAGGTTCCAGGGACATCTTGATGTAGGCGATGGACTCATCGATGAAGCCGTCCCAGGTTGTGCTGGCCTCTTCGATAATGACCGACAACCGTTCCATCATTTCTCCATCTATCTGGGCGATGACGGCCTGTAGCAAGCCCTTTTTGTCGCCAAAGTGATGGTACAGCGCACCCCGGGTCAGACCCGCTTGAGCGGTGAAATCGTCCATCGAACTTTCCGCATATCCCTTCGCAGCAAATGCGTCTCGCGCCGCCTTGATCAGTTTGCCGCGAGTCTCCGCAATCATGTCCGCACGCTTCTGCGCCATCGGTCGTGTTCCCTATAAAGAATTTAACATTCGTTGCGTATGTAAGTTGACATACTTCGCGTATGTCGTATTGTGTATCACATACGAGGCGTATGCAATGAGTCTGAGCTGTGTGCTCTCAGCCTCGGGAGCCCCGCCATTTCGCACAGGATACCGAGCAATGCGTGAACAGCGCGATTCCGATATTTCACTGCACCCCGCAGGTCAGGGGAAAACCCTGGGATTTATCCTCAACCCGGTCGCCGGAATGGGCGGACGCGTGGGGCTAAAGGGCACCGACGGTGTCGAGGTTTTGCAGGAAGCAAGGCGCCGCGGTGCGCAACCCGTTTCAAGCGATCGGGCCTTGATCGCGCTCAAGCGTCTGGCGGCTTCGACGACGCCATTCCGGCTGATCACCGGCTCGGGTGAGCTGGGCGAAGATGTCGCGCGCGCCGCCGGTCTCGACCCGATTGTCGTCTATACGTCGTCGCCGGGAGCGAGCCGGCCCGATGACACCCGAAATGCCGCGCTCGTCATGGCGCATGCCTCGGTCGATCTGCTTTTGTTCGCCGGCGGAGATGGCACCGCGCGCGATGTGCTGGAAAAGGTCAGTGATCGCGTACCGATCCTCGGTATCCCTACGGGTGTGAAGATGTATTCCGCCGTGTTCGGCACTAATCCGCAGAACGCTGGACATCTTGCGGCACGCTTCGTTGCCGGCGACTCGTCGGTGCGCTTTCGCGAAGCCGAGGTCATGGACATCGACGAGGCTGCCATGCGCAACGATCAGGTGTCGGCGCGGCTGTATGGCTACGCCCGCAGCCCGCACCAACGTCACCTGACGCAAAACGCCAAGGCCGGTTCCTTGGCCAACGAAAACATGGCGCTCGACGCCGTGTCCCGACAGGTTGTCAGGGACATGAAACCCGGTTGCCTATACCTGCTGGGGCCAGGCACCACCACGCGACGCATTATGACCGAGCTCGGCCTGCCGTCGACGCTGTTGGGCGTAGACGCGGTCATGGACGGTGCGCTGGTGGGTGCCGACCTCAATGAACACGCGTTGATCCGTCTGATGGAAGGGTACGAGACACGCATCATCGTTGGCGTTCTGGGCGGTCACGGCAGCTTGTTCGGCCGTGGCAACCAGCAGATCAGCGCCGAGGTCATCCGCCGGGCAGGGCGCGAACACATCATCGTGATCACCTCGATGGACAAGCTCCTTTCCCTCGATACCGGCTGCTTGCGCGTCGACACGGGTGACGCCGAAGTCGATGCCATGCTCAGCGGCCACATACGCGTGCACACAGGGCCTGACCGGTCCGTCTTCTTCAGGGTTCGATCCTGATCAATTGTTTCATCCGATAAAAACGAGGATAACCCCATGAGTAATCATGTCGCCCACCCCTACATGGCGAACTCTGTTCCTGCACTCAAACAGGAGATGCTCGACTCGATCGGTGTAGACAGCATTGAGGAGTTGTTCCAGCAAATTCCCAATGAACACCGCCTGCAACGTCCGATTGATTTGCCGCCGGCGCTCAACGAGAGCGAGCTGCGTCGGCATCTGCTCAGCACGTTGTCGAAAAACAAGACCTGCGAGCAAAACCTTAACTTCCTGGGCGCCGGCTGTTGGCAGCATCACGTTCCGGCAGCGTGCGACGAAGTCGTGCGCCGTAATGAATGGCTGACCTCGGTGTTTGGTGAGCCGAGCTCCGACCACGGTCGCAATCAAGCCTGGTTCGAGTTCTGCAGCCAGCTCGGCGAGCTGCTGAACATGGATCTGGTCGGCCTGCCGGTGCGCAGCTGGGGTTGCGCTGCGGGTCACGCCATTCGCATGGCAACCCGAATTACCGGGCGCAGCGAAGTGGCGGTGGTCCGTGCCATCGATCCTGAGCGGCTTTCCATCATCCGCAACTACTGCGAACCCGTGGAAATGCCGGGCCACATCGTCGTGCGACTCGTCGACTTTGACCCGAAAACCGGCTTGCTCGATATTGATCACCTCCGTGCCTCGATCGGTGCGCAAACGGCTGCGGTCTATTTCGAAACACCGTCTTATTTCGGTGTGATCGAACAGCAAGGGGCCGAAATCGCCGCCATTGCCCATGCAGCGGGTGCCGAAGTCATCGTTGGGGTCGATCCGATCTCCCTCGGCGTGCTGGCCGCACCGATTGATTTCGGCGCCGACATCGTGGTGGGTACCACTCAGCCGCTCGGCGTGCATATGAACTGTGGTGGCGGGGTCAGCGGCTTCATTGCAACCCGCGACGAAGAACTGTACGCCCACCAATACCCGACGCTGTTCATCAGCATCGCCGAAACCACCAAGCCCGGCGAATATGGTTTTGGCCTGAGCTTGTTCGAACAATCGTCCTACGGCTTGCGTGACAAGGGCAATGACTGGACCGGTCATTCGGTCTACATGTGGGCCATCGCCAATGCCGTCTACATGGCGATGATGGGACCAAAGGGCTTCGAGGATGTAGGCAATCTCATCCTGCAACGTGCTCACTACGCGGCGAAGTTGCTGAGTGAAGTTCCGGGCCTGGCAGTGACATTCCCTTCTGGTTTCTTCAAGGAGTTCGTGGTGAATTTCGACGCCACCGGGCTGAGCGTGAAGGACATCAACAAGCAGTTGCTCGCGCTCGGAATCTTCGGCGGCAAAGATCTGACTCACGACTTTCCGGCGCTTGGGGCCAGCGCCCTGTACTGCGTCACCGAGATTCACACACAAGCCGATATTCAGCGCCTGACTGCTGCACTTAAAGAGGTAATCGCACAATGAGCACTCCACTCAAGGAATACCATGCTCCCGTCTGGAGCGAACCCGTCATTCTGGAGATGGGCTATCCCGGCCGTCGCGGTGTGATCTTTTCCGACGTTGAGGCTGACGTGCAAGCAGCTGTCGGCAGCGCCGTCGATTTGATTCCCGCGAACATGCGGCGCTCCAGCAAACCGGCGTTGCCGGAACTGTCCGAGCCCGAGGTGTTGTATCACTACTTGCGCCTGTCGCAGCAGACCCTGGGCATGATGAACATCAGCCTGTTCGGCACCTGCACCATGAAGTACAACGCGCAGATCAACGAGGCGATGGCATGGCGCCCCGAAATTACTCACGTGCATCCACATCAGGACGAGGACACCCTGCAAGGCGCGCTCGAAGTCGTGCATGGCATGGACACGATTCTGCGCGAGTTGTCCGGGATGGACCAGTTCATCTTCCAGGCAGGCGGCGGTGCTGACGCGGCGTACACCAGTTGCGCGGTGACCCGTGCCTACCATGCTTCCCGTGGCGAACTGGAGCAGCGTGACGAGATCATCACCACCATCCAGACGCACCCCAGCAGCGCCGCGACGGCAGCTGCCGCCGGGTTCAAGGTCATCACCCTGATGATCGAAGAGAACGGTTACCCGTCGCTCGAATCCCTGAAGGCCGCCGTGTCCAACCGCACGGCAGCGCTGATGGTGAACAACCCCGACGACATGGGCGTGTACAACCCGGAAATTCGTGAGTGGGTGCGCGTGGTGCATGAAGCGGGCGGTCTGTGCTTCTACGACCATGCAAACTTCAACGGCGCGATGACTAAGATTCGTGCGCGAGAGCTCGGTTTCGACGCGTGCATGTTCATGCTCCACAAGACGTTCGGCGCACCGAAAAGTGGAGTGGGAGGCCCGGCAGTGGGCGCCTATGGTTGTTCGGCAGAACTTGCACCGTTCCTGCCGGCACCGGTGGTGGCCTTTGACGGTGAACGATACAGCCTGGATTACGACCGTCCGCAGAGTGCCGGCAAGATCCGCGAGTTCTGGGGCAACGTTCCGGTCATCCTCAAGGCCTACGCTTGGTCCCGCGCCATGGGCGCAAAAGGGATGGCTGAGGCGTCGGACATTTCGGTACTGGCCAACAACTACATGGAAAAAGGCTTGCTGGCGATTCGTGGCGTGACTCGTTCACACCCTGAGGCTAAAAGCCACCGGATGGAGATGACGCGCTACAGCCTTGAGCAACTCAAGGAGGAAACCGGAGTCGACGTCCATGACGTGCAAAACCGCATGAGCGATTTCGGTATTGATCCGATGTGGAGCAGTCACCACCCGTGGCTGGTACCGGAGCCGTTCACCCCCGAGGCAGGCGAGATGTACGGTAAAGAGGCGCTGGACACCTGGATTGCGGTGCTTGCGCACATATCCGACGAGGCTTACTCGAATCCGGTGATCGTCAAGACCTCGCCGCACAACCAGGCTATTCACCGGTTGAAGAGCGCACCGCTGGAAGACCCGGCTCATTGGGCCATGACCTGGCGTGCGCACCTGCGCAAAACCAAGCAACAGACTGCTTGAACCTGGCGTTTGCACGCAGCGGCCCCGTTGATCAGGCGGGGCCGTTTTGAAACCTGATCAGAGCTAACAATCAGCCATCGGAGGTTTCCAGCACAGTAAAACAGGCTGGTGATTTCCCCCACAGGATAACCTCATGTCGATTTTCGAAACGGGCCTGGCGCCCTCGGCAGTCAACCATATCGCCCTTTCTCCGCTGAGCTTCATCGAGCGCACAGCCTCTGTCTACGGTGAGTATCCCGCCGTGATCCACGGCGCCATTCGCCGCAACTGGCAAGAGACCTATGAACGTTGCCGGCGCCTGGCTGGCGCACTAAGCCAGAGGGGTATCGGCAAGGGCGATACCGTGGCAGTGATGCTCCCCAACATCCCGGCCATGCTCGAAGCCCACTTTGGCGTGCCGATGATCGGCGCTGTACTCAATACCCTGAACGTGCGGCTGGATGCGCAAGCTATTGCCTTCATGCTTGAGCACGGCGAAGCCAAGGTGTTGATCACCGATCGGGAGTTCCACGCTGTTATTCGTGAAGCCTTGAGCCTGCTCTCTCATCCGCCACTGGTTGTCGATGTGGACGACCCGGAGTACGGCGAAGGCAGCGCGGTTAGCACGCTGGACTATGAAGCCTTCCTCGCTGAAGGTGATCCACAGTTCGCCTGGCAATGGCCTGAGGATGAATGGCAAGCCATCTCGCTCAACTACACATCCGGCACCACGGGGAATCCCAAGGGGGTCATTTACCACCACCGCGGGGCGTATCTCAACTCACTGGGAAATCAGATGACTTGGGCCATGGGGCACCACCCGGTGTATTTGTGGACCTTGCCGATGTTTCATTGCAACGGCTGGTGCTATCCATGGACGGTGACTGCGTTGGCTGGGACTCATGTATTCCTGCGTCGGGTCGATCCGCAGAAAATCCTCACTTTGATTCATCAACATCGGGTCAGCCATTTGTGTGGTGCGCCGATTGTCCTCAATGCGTTGGTCAATCTGCCAGACTCGTCCAAGGCTGCCTTCGATCATCCGGTCGACGCCATGCTGGCGGGCGCCGCACCGCCGGCCAAAGTCATCGGTGCGGTCGAGGAGATGGGCATCAAGGTCACACACGTTTATGGGCTGACTGAGGTTTACGGCCCGGTGACCGTTTGCGCCTGGCATGACCAGTGGGACGAGCAACCGCTGAATGAGCGCGCAAGGATCAAGTCGCGCCAGGGCGTGCGCTATCCGACCCTGGAAGGGCTGATGGTTGCCGATCCGAAAACCCTTGAACCGGTCCCCTTGGACGGCACAAGTGTCGGCGAAATCTTCATGCGCGGGAACACGATCATGAAGGGCTATTTGAAGAACACCGAAGCGACAAGTGAAGCGTTCGAAGGCGGCTGGTTCCATACCGGCGACCTGGCGGTACGTCACCCTGACGGTTATGTCGAAATCAAGGATCGCCTAAAGGACATCATTATCTCGGGCGGCGAGAACATTTCCACCATCGAGGTCGAAGACGTTCTCTATCGTCACCCGGCAGTACTGGAGGCCGCAGTGGTCGCCCGTCCGGACGAAAAGTGGGGCGAAACTCCTTGCGCCTTCATCAAGCTCAAAGTCGATTATCAGAACACCCGGGAAGCCGATATCATCCTGTTCTGTCGTGAACATCTGGCGGGCTTCAAATTGCCGAAAACCGTGGTGTTCATCGAGTTGCCGAAAACATCGACAGGCAAGATCCAGAAGTACTTGTTGCGCGATTGGGCCAAGGCACTCTGAAAAGAGTGCCCAAGTTTAGAGCGCGTTAGCTGGAGTAGCCGGCAAAGGCTATCAGCCTCTCTCCAGTTTAAATGGAGAAGGCTGATGGTTGGCTGAAGGCTTCAGCGTTTGCAGATCCTGTTCGCAGGTTTTATTGGCGTGGGGGACGCCAAGCTCGCCGACCTCTTCCTGCATCAACGTATCGCAGGCAAAAAAATCAGCGGGTCGGCAATACTTCTCAAGCGAAGCATTGTCGAGATGGAAGGCATAGGTTCTGAAAAAAGGCATCTGGGCCTCCGGTGCAATACCGATGGTGGGCAGGGGACGGGAAATCGAGGTTGGGTAAACAGGCTGGGTTGGGGGATTACGAACCTTGGCCGTAGGCGGCAATCCACTCGTTTGTTGACCACCGTTGTCGTCCATCTGTAAAGGAATGCTAGGAGTTAACGGCCTCGGATCTGGTCGAACTTGCGGCAGTATCTGATTACAGCCGAGCTACTTTTTGCGGTTCGCTGCCACCCCAGTACAACCAGATCCAGCCGTCGCCCTTGCGCTGGAATACCCCGGTCGTAACGTACTGGACGACCGTTGGCTCAGCGTTTTCAAACGTGTGGCCGTCGATTCGGATCTGCGCCCAGGCAATGTCACCGCGTATCCAGGACACCACCAGTCGTGGTTCCCATCGGATGTTCAGGGTGGTCACCCACGTCACGCCATTTTGTACCGCTTCGGTCCCCATGAAGAACTCGTCCAGGCCTGAGCCGGCGATCGCGACGTCCGGATCGGTGAAGTACTTGGCGACGTCCGAGCTAGGCGTGGAAAAACCCTGCAGGACTTTCGTGATAAAGGCATTGAGTGACTCCCGGGTCGCGGTGTCGGAAATCATGGAGGGCGACTGGTACCCAACGAGACTGTCGATCATGAATACTCCCTGTTGGCTTACGTGGTGTTGGAACTTTTCTGCGGGTGATGAAGGTATGGCGTCCGTGCGGCGGAATTTTTCATACGTGGCGTATGTTAGTAATGCTATTTAACATACGCTACGCATGTCAAGCGGCATGCATACCGAATGCTTTTTCGTAAAACCTGGAGCGATGGAAGGCTGGGTTGTCGTAGAAATCGATTGAGCAGCAGGGGATTTTTTGTGGTGAAGGGGCAAATCTGTCGATTGACATACGGGTTGTATGTTGTATTTTGCTCTGCATACATTGCGTATGTAGCAAGCTTCTGCCCAACCAGGCTTGGCCAGGATGATGCATGCGGCACTTCTTCACTTGGATCAATCGTCAAACATGCATGACTTCAAAGATCACCGCGGATACTCGGCCATGTACCGCGAGGGGCACCTGACTCTTGGGCTTTACTTCGCGATTGAATCCTACGCAGGGGCTATCCCGGAGATGGATTTAGCGCGACAGATCAGTACCGCACAAATGGCGGAACGCTACGGATTTTCGGCCGTGTATTTCAGGGATGTTCCTCTGAATGTTCCTTCGTTCGGTGATGTGGGCCACATTTATGACCCATGGGTATTCATGGGCTATGTGGCGGCGCAGACGACCCGTATCGCGCTCGCGACGGGCAGCATCGTTTCGACCTTGCGTCATCCCTTGCATCTCGCCAAGGCAGCAGCTTCGGTAGACAGACTGTCGGGACAGCGCCTCGTGCTTGGTCTTGCGACAGGGGACCGGCCAACCGAGTTCTCGGCCTTCAACGCCTCTCTCGAAAAACGCCAGGAATTGTTTCAGGAAGCATTGACGGTGATGCGCCGTGTATGGAGCGAAGAGTCGCCAAGGATCTCCACGTCTAGGGTAGAACTTTCCGTCGCAGACCTGCTACCCAAGCCTCTACTGGGCGCCATCCCTGTTATGGTTACGGGACACTCGCGTCAATCGCTGGAGTGGATCGCCAATCATGCCGACGGTTGGCTCTACTATCCGCAGGACGTGGTGCAACAGGCAGTGACGATAAAAAAATGGCGGTCGTTGACTCAAGGTTTCAAGCCATTCTCGCAGTCACTTTATGTTGATCTCTCGCCAGATCCGGAAGAAGCAGCCACGCCTATTCATCTCGGATTCAGGTCAGGCCATCGTTTCCTGATCCATTACCTGCAAACGTTGAGAGAGATAGGGGTCAACCATGTCGGCTTGAATCTCAAATATGGTCGCCGCCCTGCGCACGAGGTTGTTCAGGAGCTGGGTGAGTACGTGGTTCCTTATTTTGCTGGCAACTATCCAGAAGCGTGACAATGGAGCTAAGCGAAACGGAACGGTCGATTTTGATGGACAAGGCTACAAGGCTTGGTCGACTACCGCGTCCAGGGTATCGCGACTGAAGCCCGACTTGGCTTGAATCGCTTTACCATGGAGCATAGCCAGCACGAAGACGGCTAACGCGGAACAGTTGGAAAACCTAGCAATGGTGGGAAAAACTGTTGGACCCATAGAGTTTTCCAACGACTGTTTTTGGCCGTTTTCTGCCAGTCGCGCGAGGCAGAAAGCGACCCAAAGCTGTCGTTCATTTGTGTCTATAAAATCCAGGGACCATTCGGCGAATAGTAGCGGGAGTAAAAGGTGCTTTCAGACAGCTTGCGGAATGTGAACCAGCAAATCGAAAAAACTATCGCTGCAATTCGAGACAAATGCATCGCGTCTGATGAAGTCGTCGTAGCTGATTACTTAAAGCGGTACGAGGCAAGCTTGGCGCTAATCGGTACTGGCTCAAAACAAAAGCTGGAGGCGAGCTTGAAGGGGCTCTTGAACTGCACGCGAGGCTACCTGGAAACCACCAGTCATTATGATCAGAAATTTCTCGGTGAAATGTGTGAGACGGAACGACTGATCAAGCAGCTGCTGAAGGACAAACTGCTGTGAGTTGGTGAAAAAGCCTGACATCTACCAAAAAAATATCTTCCCAAGTACGGGCTTATTGGCGGGGACGACCGTCCGCTTCTGGCCGATTTCTGCCTATCGCGAGAGCGCAGAAAACGACCCAATATAGATAGTCCGTCCCACCTTCACCGATACTGGTAACGGTTGGTAGGTAGCTGTCAGCGAGGGTGAGCATGAGCGGGATTTCAAACCAGGCTGAAAATGCTCGCTTCTCCAGTCTGTACATCGTACGCAACTAATGCCTCTTGAAAGGCGTTGGCGCTGCAAACGAGTTCACCGTGACTGTTCCAGATGGCAGAACAACCTGCTGCTACAAAGTCGTCGGCGGTGCCTATACAGTTCGCCATCATCACCGTCATGGAATGCTTTTTAGCAATCATCGGATAATGACTGTTTGCCGATGCAATACTTCTCTCAGACTTGGCCACGCTTGCCAAATACACCTGAGCGCCTGACTCTGCGGCTTGTGCGGCGTGGCTTGGTTGCAGTGACTCGTAGCAAATGGCGGGTGCAAGGACAAAATTTGCCTGACTCAGCACAAGCTTCTCGGTGCCCGGAGTGAAAAAAGGTAATTCGTCGAAATGTAGATGCTGTTTTGAATAGCTCGTGCGCTCCAGGCCGGGTTGGAAGGTGATCATGCTGATCTCGGTGCCTTTAGTTCCCTTCGTTGGCGCGCCAACAGCGATGGTCATCCCATATAGGTCGCTTAACCTCTGGAACTCGTCAAAACGGCCGTCACTCGGATGCACCGCCAAGACCTCAGCCAGCCTCGGTTCGTAACCGGTGAGGGAAAGCTCGGGAAAAAGCACGAGATTGGCGCCTTGGCTTGCAGCCAGGTGGATGACATCAATGTGTCTGGTGATGTTTTTCTCATATTCCCCGGGTACAGGGAGGATCTGCGCAGCGATTAACTTCATTTCCCGTCTCGCTTCCATGTGTAGGGTTAGCTTCGAGAGTGACTGAACTGGTGCTCAGCCTCTGCTTAAAAGTCAATGCATGCTGCACGAACGTTGGCAGTTTGAAAAGTGCGTACGGAGGAGTTTGCACGAACGCCAATGGCCGCTCCTGGCCGATTGTTGCCTGTCGCGAAGAGCAGCAGCCGACCCGATATAGCCGGTCACGTGTCTACGAAATCAAGGGTGATTCAAAAAGCCTTGCTCTAGAATGGCCCCAGATGAGCGTGGAACGCTTGTCCAGTATTCACTCAAAGGATGAACACGATGGGCCGCACCGACCATATCTGCCTGATGGCTATCTATAACGATTGGATGAACGCAAAGGTTTATGAGGCGGCCAGAAGTCTGACAGACGAAGAGCTGTCAGTGGATAGGAAAGCATTCTTTGGTTCTATTCTCGGGACGTTGAATCACCTGGTGGCCGGGGACACTATCTGGCTAAAGCGATTTGCCAGGCACCCGGCGAATCACTTGGCTCTGGAGCCGATTCGACAGCTCCCGGCCCCCACAAGTCTCGACCAGTTACAGCTCTCAAATATCCGAGCACTTTCGGCACATCGCGTTTGGCTCGATCAGGTGATTGTCGAGTGGTCTCGCTCGATTACAGAGGCGGATTTAGATCACACCCTCAATTACACAAGCATGAAAGGAACCCCCGCTGACAGGAGCTTTTATGGCTTGGTCATGCATTTCTTCAACCACCAGACTCATCACCGAGGCCAAGTTACTACTTTGCTGTCACAAGCTGGTGTCGACGTAGGCGATACTGATCTGGTCCTCCTCATTTCTTCCGAGTCGCGCACATAATCTAATAACCAGTGCTAGACCGGGATTTTCATGTCATACCGGGCTGGTAAACCAGCGTGGCCATCTGCAACACTCCTTCTGCTTACACAGAATTTAGATGTGTTGCATCGATCGGTTGAATCCACAGCCGATTGCAGTCTGTCGGCAAGAGCATCTTCTGCCCCGCAACATCCATCAGCTTTACCGCCAGGCCTGCCGAGCCTCCGACCGAACCACCATCCAGATGCCGACCCCGGACACTGCCATGCCTGACACCATTTGCCATGACAACGGTTCGTTGAACATGGCCCAGGCCCAAAGCATCGTGACGGGCGGGCTCAGGTACAAGACGCTGGCCACTCGTGTGGCTGTCGCCCGGCGCAGGCAGACCCAATAAAGCCCGTAGCCGCCTAACGTAGACAATCCCACCGTCCACAGTACGCTCAGCGCAAACCCCATGCCGGGTATCGGCGCCAGGCTACCTTGCGTGCCCTCGATCAGGGCGAATGCAAAACTCGACACGCAACATTGCAGCCACAGGTTGGGCAGGAGGTCCAGCGATTCAGAGGCGTGCAAATGCTTCTGCCAGAGTGTCGCGATGGCGAGCGAAAGCGTACCGAGCACCGGCAGGCCATACGCCCAGAGGGGCGCGCTACCCCAGGCCAGTGCGCCAAGCGTCACCACCACAACCCCAACCAGGCCGATGCCCAGCCCTGCCCAGACTTGCCAGGCCAGTCTTTGCCCCAGCACGCCAGCGGCCAGCAATGCGACCGCCATCGGCAGCAGGTTGGCGAACACCGCGGCAAGGCCCGCCGGTACACCCAGGGCTATGCCTTGTATGACGCCGGCCAGATAGCCGGCCATGGCCAGAAGACCGATGCCGGCGTTTTTCAGCAACACGGCAGGGGAGGTTTGCCGCAATTGCCTGTCGACGAAAGGAAACAGGATCAGCGTGACCACGACGCAGCGCCAAAACACCACCAACAAGGGGGACGCATAGTCCATCGAGAATCGCGCGCCGACGAATCCGGAACTCCAGGTCAGAATCAAAGCCGCCTCGAGCAGCGGCAGCGGTACCTTCTGGCGCCAGTGGGGGATGACTTGCTGCTGACAGGAGATCGGTGTGGGCTGGTTCATTGCCACAGGCTACGAAATCGGCCTAATCTAATAAATCAAAATAAAGTGCAGCAGTCATTCACGAAGATTAAATCATGACGGCGATCCTCGATATCGAGCTGGTACGTACATTTCATGCGGTGGCGCGGATTGGCAAATTCAGTGCGGCGGCCGAGCAGCTGCATAAAAGCCCGGCGGCGGTGAGCGTGCATATCCAGCGGCTTGAGGCAGTCGCCGGGGGGCGCTTGCTGAATCGCGATAATCAGTCCGTCTCCCTGACCGCACTGGGCAAGCGTTTGCTTTTGTCGACGACAGAACTGCTGAGCACCCATGACCGGGTGCTGGCCGACCTGCATGGAAGCCACCTGGCAGGACGCATTACCCTGGGTGTCCCCGACGAATACGCCGCCCACGTCATCCGCGACATCCTGCCGACATTCGCCGCTGCCTGGCCCAACGTGGTGCTGGAGTTGAAGACAGCCCCCAGTGATTCGCTGCGTGAGCAGGTCCAGCGTGGAAAGCTTCAGGCCGCGGTGATTGCCCAAGCCAGGGGGCAGTTGACCATGCAGGCGCAATTTCTCGTCGCCACCACGCCGATCTGGGTGGGGCCGGCAAACAAGTCGCTGGCCTCGATGGATCCGCTGCCACTGGCCGTACATGCGGCGCAATGCCCTTATCGGCAAGCCATGGTGGCATCACTCAAACAAAGCGGCCGCCGGTGGCGCGCGGTGCTGGACAGTCCGTCCAACCAGGCCGTCAGCGCCTGCGTGGAGGCCGGGTTGGCGATCAGTCTGATAGACCGCGCCAGGGTGACGGAAAGTATGCAGATTCTCGACGGTTTGCCCGTCATACCGGAGCATGAGGTCGTGTTTATCCGATCGCCGTCTTCAGATGGGGATGAAGCGGTGGATTTGCTCTCCCAAGCCATGCAACAGCATTTTCGGCTCTAGTCCGTGAGCAAGGGAAACTGTCTTGCCCGATCGTCTCTTGCTGAATGGCATTGCGAGCAAAGCTGCACTACCGTGAAGGTGCAAGCCCTCGTGCCGCAGTCCTATTCTGGTTGAGAGGTGGGTTTCATGAACAACATCATCTACATCGTCGGGTTAGTGGTGGTCGTCGTGGTTATCCTGTCGTTCCTCGGCTTTGCATAGGTTTCAATGCCTGCACTCCGCCAACACCACTTGGCAAGTAGTCGGCGTGCCACCGGATCGGCCGGCATAGCGGATGCAATTATCCAAGGTTTTTTTGCGCGCCATGCTCAAGGTGGAGCCCCAAGCCAGGCCATGCGTTGAACGCCCGCACCAGGTGCACGCCGGGCAGATACGGCTGATCCGCCAGGGCCACGCCCATGTCCAGCGCCTTGCGCCCGACACCTGCGTCACGGCCGCCGAATGGATTACTGGTGCTGAATATCACTTTGCCGTCCAGTTTGCCGGCGCCGATCACGCCGATCTTGAGGGTGTCTGCCATCGCCTGGCTGGTGTACAGAAACAGGCCGGCGAGCATCAGAGAGAAGATTCTGGACATGCACTGGGCTCCTCGGTTGGACAGCAGTCTTGGAATCACCGTAGTTGAGCTTACGTCTAAACGAAAGCTGCGGAGGGAGGCGGCGGACGAGCAGGGGTATTTGATGAGCGGCGTGAGGCGTGTTCAGCAAGGGAAGCTATTGTCTATGTGTTCGCCTCGCCAGTTGCCGCCCAACCAGCTCGTCCCTGAGGTGGCTGGCGAGGTGGAACCTCTTGGCCGATTTCTGCCTCTGCCCAGGCGCAGCAATCGACCCTTAGCTGACGGTGGCGAAAGGAAGAAAACAACCCAAAGCTGACACTGGTAAGTTACAGCAGTCGGCCAAAAGCTGAAGTAGCCAGCGTGGGGAGCAGACATTCAAGGTCTGGCCTAACCCCTCGCGATGGGGCTTCTTCGTCCGGCGCCCATATCGATCGATACGTTAAGCCGCAGGCTTTAGATGCGCCTAAGTGTCAGCGAAATATCTTCCCTCATTTCCGCACCCCCAAATACTCCAATCGGCAGCGTGGCGTCTTAAGCTGAAGCGCCCGCGATCCGTCGCGATGGAGTTTGTGCGACTTCGCACATGACTCGGTTTTCTGATCTGGCTCAAAGTATCTACCGTCCCTGGGCGTAGTGTTTGCAATAACGTTTCGTAGACATGCCGGATATTAGTGCTCACGTCCTTTACGTTTCTCAGTGTGTTTTTGAGATGTTTTTGCCTTTTTCATACTTTAAAGGGTGTCCGATGAAAACTTCATATTTCGTAGCAACGACAATCCTCGCCGCAGGCTTGTCTGCCATGGCACCCGCCAACTCGCAGACACTCGAAAAAGTTGCCGATAAAAACAAAATCACCGTGTCTTACCGGGAGGCATCGGTACCTTTCAGCTACTTGATCAGTCCTACCGAAGCCGTGGGTTTCTCAGTCGATTTAACCGATGCCATCGTTGATGATGTGCGCAGGAAGCTCAACAAGCCGAACTTAGAAGTGGCTTACATTCCTGTATCTTCGCAAACCCGCATTCCGTTGCTGGTCAACGGCACATACGATCTGGAGTGCGGATCCACAACCAACAACGCTGCGCGTGGCAAGGACGTGGCTTTTGCAATTAGCCATTTCTACACCGGCACGCGCCTATTGACCAAGAAGACCTCCGGCATAAAGAACTACGCCGATCTCGCAAAGAAGACTGTCGCCAGCACCGTCGGCAGCACGAACGAGAAGGTCCTCCGCCAATACAGTACCGACAACAATCTAGACGTACAGGTTGTCTTGGGCAAAGACTATGACGACTCCTTGGCGCTGGTTGAAAATGATCGTGCCGTGGCGTTTGCCATGGACGATATTCTGCTTTTTGGCCTCATGGCGAACTCCAAAAATCCCGATTCGCTCGAAGTCGTGGGTGATGCGCTGCAAGTCGAACCCTACGGCTGCATGCTTCGCAAAGATGATCCTGAGTTCAAGCAATTGGTCGATGGCACCATTACCCGTCTCATGGAGTCGGGCGAATTCGTAAGGCTATACACCAAGTGGTTTCAATCACCGATTCCTCCAAAAGGAATGAATCTGAATATGCCGATGAGCGAACAGCTCAAAGCCAATCTCAAGGCGCGCAGTGACAAACCAGTGCTTTAAAGCTTGACGAGTACCTGAGCAAATGACACAGAAGTCTGACTTGACTCGATCATTGTGAGCAGCTGCCGGTTCCGAGTCGCATCGGGTCGGCACTAACGCTCGTTGAGAGGCGGTTCCAGGCGCAAAGCTAAGATTAGGGTTGGCTCCATT
This sequence comes from Pseudomonas fluorescens NCIMB 11764, assembly GCF_000293885.2. Lineage (NCBI taxonomy): Bacteria > Pseudomonadati > Pseudomonadota > Gammaproteobacteria > Pseudomonadales > Pseudomonadaceae > Pseudomonas > Pseudomonas fluorescens. The sequence continues at coordinate 5,522,805 of NZ_CP010945.1, read as the reverse complement.
CACTTAATTGAGTACACAGCCGGTGGGTTGCGGAATCTCATACTTTTCAAAAATTCGAAACCAAGCAATATGATTTTCGGACACCTCAATAAGTGGAACAGTGACGTTCGTTGACTGAGCGATCGCACGGTCATGTCACGGGCCATATCAGTCGTAGCCTGGAACACGCCAACGCTGTTTTTACAGCCTCTGGAATGGGCCAAAATCAGCTTTTTTCAGGCCGTCAGCGCTTTCATGAAACCGTTGGCACCAATGATTTTCATGACCCGTTTCAAGTTGCAGGCGAGAACATTCAAGCTCATCTCCGCACTTACTCCGGCGGGTGGCTGACCATCGGTGGCCGCATGACAACCGTCGCGAAAAATCGGCTCTCCCTAGACGCAGACTGCCGCGGATCACTTCATACACAGCAGATCAACGTCGCCCAGTCCGAGTGCTCACATCCACCCACACGGCCAACACCAGAATGCTGCCCTTGACGATCATCTGCCAGTAACTGTCGACGTCGAGCATGGACATGCCGTTGTCCAGGCTGGTAATGACCAGTGCGCCGAGGAGGGCGCCGTAAACGGTGCCGGACCCGCCGCGCATGGAGGTGCCGCCGATGAAGCAGGCGGCGATGGCGTCGAGTTCGCCCATGCTTCCGGCCGAGGGTGAACCGGCGGCCAGGCGAGCGGTGTTGACCACGCCGGCGAGGGCGCACATGACGCCCATGATTCCGAAAATCCACAGCTTCACGGCCTGCACATTGATACCGGACAGACGTGTCGCTTCCATGTTGCTGCCCACGGAATATACGCGCCGGCCGAACACGGTCTGGCTGGTCACGTAGCTGAAACCGCCCAGCAGAACCAGCAGAAGCAGGACCGGCACGGGAATGCCGTCATAGCTGTTGAGGGTCTGGACGAATCCGGCTAGCACCGCGCCGATCAACAGCACACGCACGACGTCACGCACCAGTGAATGTGCCGCAAGGCCATGAAGGGCGCGATTGCGTCGTTGTTTCCAAGTCAGGAACAACGTCAGTGCGAACAGCAGAACGCCCAGGCCCGTGCCGATTATGTGGGGCAAATAACCCTGACCGATGTAGACGAGTTCCGGCGATACCGGGGCGATGGTCGTGCCGCCGGTAATCCCCAGCAAAATGCCGCGGAAAGCCAGCATGCCTCCCAGCCCGACGATGAATGACGGAATACGCAGGTAGGCGGCCATGTAGCCGTTGGCGAGGCCGATCAGCAGCCCGCACAGGGCCACAAGGCCCAGGTTCGCCAGCAACGGTACGTGGTAGACCACGTCGAGAATAGCTGCGACGCCTCCGAGCAGGCCCAGCAATGAGCCAACCGACAAATCGATCTCTCCGCTGATGATGACCAGCACCATGCCGCAGGCGAGAATCCCGGTAATGGACATCTGGCGCAGCAGGTTGGAAAGGTTGCGCGGTGTCAGGAATCCGCCCTCGGTCTGCCAACTGAAGTACAGCCAGATAAACGCCACGGCAAACACCAGCGCGAGCATCTTGTAGCGAGTGAAGAGCTGTTTGACCTGGTTCATTTACGCGGATTTCCGATCATTATTGTTATGGCCATCAGGCTGGCTGAGTGCGGCGGCGAGCAGCTGTTCCTGGGTGAGTCCGTGGTTGATGAAGTCACCCCGCAACTGGCCTTCGCCAATCACAAGAACGCGGTCGGAAACGCCGAGCACTTCGGCCAGCTCTGACGACACCATGATGATCGACACGCCTTCGGCCGCCAGCGCCCCCATCAGCTTGTAGATCTCGTACTTGGCGCCGACATCCACACCTCGGGTGGGCTCATCGAGAATCAGCACCCGGGGCTTGGTCAGTAGCATCTTCGCCAATACGGCTTTTTGTTGATTGCCGCCGGACAGACTGATGATTGGCAGGAACGGGCTCGCGGTCTTGAGGTGCAGGCGTGAAATTTCTCGATCGATGCTGCCCAGTTCGGCTTCGGCATCGATACGGGTCAGTTTCGAGTAGCTGTCCAGCACGGCCAGGGTGATGTTCTGGCCGACGCCCAGGTCTGGAATGATGCCCTGGCGCTTGCGGTCTTCGGGCACCAGGCACAGGCCAGCACGGATTGACTTGAGCGGCGTGCGGGTGTCGATGAGTTGGCCGTCCAGCCAGACTTCGCCTTCCTGGCGGCCGGGGTAGGCGCCGAACAGCGCTGTCACCAGTTCGGTGCGGCCTGCGCCGACCAGTCCGGCGATGCCGAGGATTTCCCCGCGTTTGAGGCTGAAGGAAATATCGTCGACTCGTTTGCGCTGGGGGTTGTCGACGTCGTAGCAGGTGATGTGGCGGGCCTCGAAAATCACCTCGCCAATATCGTGTGGTTCGGTGGGGTAGAGGTTGCTCATTTCCCGTCCGACCATCTGGGTGATGATCTGTGGAATATCCATGTCCACCATGGCAGTCGTGGCGATGTGTTTGCCATCGCGGATCACCGAAATGGTGTCGCACACGGCGGCCACTTCATCGAGCTTGTGGGAGATGTAGACACAGGCAACACCCTTGGCCTTGAGGTCGCGGATGATGTCCAGCAGCACCTCGATTTCCGAACGGGTCAGGGCCGATGAAGGCTCGTCAAGGATCAGTAGGCGCGCGTGCTTGTTCAGTGCCTTGGCGATTTCCACCAGTTGCTGATAGCCGCCGCCGTACTGCGAAACCGGCAGCGATACGTTCATGTCCGGCACTTTCAATTCACGCATCAGGGCTTCGGCGCGGTGGATCATCGCCGGGTAATTCATCCGTCCACCGGGCAGCGTTAGTTCATGGCCCATGAAAATGTTCTCGGCCACCGACAGGTCGGGAACCAGGGTCAGTTCCTGGTGAATGATGACGATGCCCGCGGCTTCCGTTTCGCTGATCGATTGCGCCTTGAGTGGTTGACCGTCCCAGAGGATTTCACCGTCCCAGGTGCCATGGGGGTAGACCGCGGAAAGGATCTTCATCAGCGTGGATTTGCCTGCGCCGTTCTCGCCGCACAACCCGACGCATTCCCCCGGCTTAACCTTGATGTCGATGCCATTGAGCGCTGTGACACCGCCGAAGGTTTTGACGATACCGTTCATTTGCAGCAGATAGTCGGACATGGCAGAGACTCATAAGCGGCAGGTACGAGGCCGGTCCCGCAGGAGCAAGTTCGCTCCTGCAGGTGGCATTACGGGGCGATGATCACTGCCCGGCAATCTGCGCCTTGGTGTAAAACCCGTCCTGTTCCAGCAAGTCGATGTTGTCCTTGGTCAACGGAGTCGGGGTGAGCAGGATGGTGTCGACTTTTTTGCTGCCGTTGTCGTATTGCGAGCTGTAGGCGGGTTTCTCGTTACGCGCCAGTTGCACCGAGAGCTTGGCGGCTTCGGAGGCGATGAGTTTGAGCGGTTTGTACACGGTCATGGTTTGCGTGCCGGAGATCACTCGCTTGACCGCTGCGAGGTCTGCGTCCTGCCCCGAAATCGGCACCTTGCCGGCCAGTTGCTGAGAGGCCAATGCCTGGATGGCGCCACCTGCCGTGGCGTCGTTGGAAGCGACGATGCCGTCGATTTTGTTGTTGTTGCGGGTCAAGGCGTTTTCAACAATGCTCAGCGCTTCGGTCGGGTTCCATTCCTTCACCCATTGTTGGCCTACGATCTTGATATCCCCCTTGTCGATGGCCGGTTGCAGCACTTTCATCTGACCTTCGCGCAGGACTTTTGCGTTGTTGTCGGTAGGCGCACCACCGAGCAGGAAGTAATTGCCCTTGGGCGCTGCGTGCAGCACGCCGCTGGCCTGCATCTCGCCGACCTTTTCGTTATCGAAGGAAATGTAGGCGTCGACATCCGCGTTGAGTATCAGGCGGTCATAGGACACGACTTTGATCCCGGCTTTCTTCGCTTCGGCCACTACATTGGTCAGGACCGTGGCGTTGAAGGGCACGATGACGATCACATCGACGCCACGGGAAATGAGATTTTCGATTTGCGAAATTTGCTTTTGCTCGTTGGCATCGGCCGACTGTACAAAGACCTTGGCGTCCATTTTCTCCGCCGCCGCGACGAAGTAATCGCGGTCACGCGACCAGCGTTCCAGCCGCAGATCATCAATGGAGAAACCGATTTTCGGGTGGGCAGCATCGGCCATCACCGGTAGCGACAGCAGCGCCAGGGCGCTGGCCAGTAGCGCGCGTTTCACATTCTTCATAGTGGTGCGTCCTTTTGTTTTTGTTTGAAAGACACTGCCTGACGATGAGTCTCGGGCTGGTAGAACTGTAGAGAATCGGCAGACGCCGCGGACACAGATTTGTCGTGCGAATGTCACAGCGTTAATGCGTCCGCAGACGCCGGGGCGATCAGCGATAGATGAACCGGTTGACGACGTTTTCGAGCATCTCCTGCCTGCCGCTGACGGCCTGCGGATTCAGTTCGTTGGCGAAGGCATGTTCGGCCAATGACTGGAGGTTGAACTCACCCGTCAGCACCGCCTGCCCGAACGGCTGCTGCCAGCCGGCGTAGCGTTGATCCTTGAGCAGTTGAAGCTGATCGTTCTGCACCATGGCGGCTGCCCGCTCCAGGGACAGGGCGAGGACATCCATTGCGCCGACGTGACCATGGAACAGATCGATCTCACCGAGGCTCTGGCGGCGAACCTTGGAGTCGAAGTTGTACCCGCCATTCTTAAACCCGCCGGCCTTGAGGATTTCATAGGTGGCCAGGGTCATTTCTTCGACGCTGTTGGGGAACTGATCGGTGTCCCAGCCGTTCTGCGGATCACCGCGGTTGGCGTCGATGCTGCCGAAAATCCCCAGCGAGATGGCGGTCGCAATCTCGTGATGAAAGCTATGACCGGCCAGGGTCGCGTGGTTGGCTTCGATGTTGACCTTGATTTCCTTTTCCAGGCCGAACTGCTGGAGAAAGCCAAACACGGTGGCGCTGTCGTAATCGTATTGGTGCTTGGTCGGCTCCTGCGGCTTGGGTTCGATCAGCAGGTCACCTTTGAAACCGATCTTGTACTTGTGCTCGACCACCATGCGCATGAAGCGGCCCAGTTGTTCGCGTTCACGTTTCAAGTCGGTATTGAGCAGGGTTTCGTAGCCTTCGCGACCGCCCCACAACACGTAGTTGGACCCTTTCAGGCGTTGGGTCGCGTTCATGGCGCTGAAGACCTGGGCAGCGGCGAAGGCAAACACTTCGGGGTCCGGGTTGCTGGCGGCGCCGGCGGCAAAACGCGGATTGCTGAAGCAGTTGGCGGTGCCCCAAAGCAGCTTGATCCCGCTTTCCTCCTGATGTCGCTCCAGATGATCAATCATTTGCGCGAAGTGGTTGCGGTAGTCCTTCAGCGAATTGCCTTCCGGGGCGACATCCGTGTCGTGGAAGCAGTAATAGTCTAAACCCAGTTTGGAGAAGAACTCGAACGCGGCTTCCGCCTTGCCAATCGCCAGCTCCATCGGGTCGCCGGCGTGTTGCCACGGGCGCTTGAAAGTACCTGCACCGAACACATCGGAGCCCGGCCAGACAAAGGTGTGCCAATAACAGGCGGCCATGCGCAGGTGTTCGCGCATGGGTTTGCCGAGGATGATTTTGTCGGCGTCGTAGTGACGGAAGGCGAGGGCAGAATCGCTGGCAGGGCCTTCGTAGCGAATCTTGTCGACATCGGGGAAGTACAGCATTGGCAATGTCCTTGTTGTTCTTGGCGGTGTCTCGATACTAGCAACGGCGCCATGCCTGCTGATTATGAAAATCACCAACACTGGGTGCGATTTTGCGTATTGAGATTCGTGGTCTGCGCGCCTAGTCTGTGCAAACCGCCTCCGTGAGAAGGGGCCCCGGAACAAGCCTGAAAAAAATGAAAACAGTACCGCCTGTTCACCGCATCGCACTGTTGTTCAACGGTAGCAAGATCTATGACCGGGGCATCATCAGTGGCATCGGCAACTACCTGAGCAGCACCCGCGCGTCCTGGGACCTGTTCCTGGAAGAGGACTTTCTCTGCCGGTTGAAAGGGATCGAGCGCTGGCAGGGTGACGGGATCATTGCCGACTTCGACGATCCGCTGATTGGCGAGGCGCTGGCCGACATCAAGTTGCCGGTGGTCGCGGTGGGTGGTTCTTATCAGGATGAGCGCGCCTACCCGAAAGGAATCCCTTATGTCGCCACCGACAATAACGCATTGATTACCCTGGCTTATGCGCACTTGATCGAGGCGGGGCTGCAGCGTTTTGCCTGCTTCAGCCTGCCTGAAGCGCAGGCCAATCGTTGGGCGCAGGAGCGGGAAAAAGCCTTTCGACGGCTGATGCAACGTGACGGCTTGCATGCCGAGGTCTACCGCGGCATGGGCACCAGTGCACCTCTCTGGGACAGCGCCGTCGAACAACTGATCGCCTGGCTGCAAAGCCTGCCTAAACCCATAGGTATCATCGCCGTCAGTGACGCCCGTGCAAGGCAGTTGCTGCAGGCCTGCCTGACCGCCGGAATCGCCGTACCGGAACAGGTAGCGTTGATCGGCATCGACAACGATCCGCTGACACGCAGCCTGACCCGGGTCCCCTTGAGCTCAGTCATTCAGGGCACCGAAACCATGGGCCGCACTGCCGCGCAACTGCTCCACCAGATGCTGCACGGCATGCCGTCCACCGGCACGCACATCCTGATCCCGCCGGATGCGATCAACGTGCAGGTGTCGAGTTTGCACCAACCGTTGGGCAACCCCTACGTCATGCAAGCGCTGCTGTTTATCCGCCAATATGCCTGCCAGGGCATCAAGACCGCGCAAGTGGCGGCTTATGTCGGGGTCTCGCGCTCATCGCTGGAGTCGCACTTTCGCACTGTGAGGGGCTGCAGCGTGCATGATGAGATTCTGCATTTCAAACTGGCGGCGGCGACGAGCGAGTTGGAAAATACCGAGACAGCGATTGCGGACGTTGCCCGCTCGTGCGGATTCAAATCCGCACAGTATCTGCACACGGTGTTTCGTCGCGAGTTTGGCTGTACGCCCCGTGAATACCAGCAGGGCGCTATAGTGGTGCCGGGTGCAATTGGTTGATTGTTTTAGGGTGAGAAGGGTTGGTTTGGCCAGAAGTAGTCATTCGACACTGGAGACAGTCGATTTAACATCACCGTAGTGCGGGATCTAACTGGCGCATCAACGCAAACGCTCATTTGTGCTGGCGCCGTCTACCAGGCGTTGAATGCCGAGCGGGTTGGCGTTTTTCAACGCGTCGGGAAGCAAACTGTCCGGGTAGTTCTGGAAGCAGATCGGCCGCAGGAAGCGGTTGATCGACAGCGTTCCCACGGACGAGCCTCGGGCATCCGAGGTGGCGGGGTAGGGGCCGCCATGAACCATCGCATCGCAGACCTCCACACCGGTCGGGTAACCATTGAGCAAAAGGCGACCCGCCTTCAGTTCCAACACTGGAATCAATTCGGCAAACATCTCCAGATCCGCGGGTTCGGCAATCAAGGTCGCGGTCAGTTGTCCCTGCAAACCGTGCAGCGCGTGCTGCAGCTGTTGCCGGTCATTGACCGCAACGACGACTACAACCGGGCCAAACACCTCGTGCTGCAGCAGTTCGTCATGGTTGATCAGCAGTTCGGCGTCCGCTTCGAACAGCTGTGGGTGAGCCTGGATACCTGCTTGAGGATTCCCCGCTCGATGGTGGATCTGCGGGTGATCATGCAGGCGGGTCAGGCCATCGGAGTAATTGCACAGCCCGCCGGCGTTGAGCAGGGTATGTGCAGGCTGAGCGTTGATCTGCCAGGTCAGGTCATCGAGAAACGCATCGAACTCGGGAGAGCGTATTCCGATCACCATTCCAGGTTTTGTGCAGAACTGTCCTGCCCCTTGAACCACAGAGGCGCTGACCTCGGCCGCAATGTTTGCACCACGGGTCTTGAGGGCCTCCGGCAGCACCAGTACCGGATTGACACTCGACATCTCGGCGAACACCGGGATGGGTTCTGGTCTTGCCGCTGCCATGTCACACAGCGCCCGGCCGCCCTTGAGCGATCCGGTGAAGCCTACGGCTTTGATTGCCGGGTGTTGCACCAGCCAGGCACCGACCGTCCCGCCGTAAATCATGTTGAAGACACCGGGCGGCATTCCGGTCTGTTCGGCGGCGCGAATGATTGCCAGAGCGACCCATTCCGCCGTAGCCATGTGCCCGGGGTGGGCCTTGAATACCACCGGGCAACCCGCCGCCAGCGCAGCGGCGGTATCACCGCCCGCCGTAGAGAAGGCCAGGGGGAAATTGCTGGCGCCGAATACGGCGACCGGGCCGATACCGATGTGGTATTGGCGCAGATCGGGACGGGGCAGCGGTTGACGGTCAGGCAAGGCACGATCGATACGTGCACCAAAGAAATCCCCACGTCGCAACACCTTGGCAAACAGTCTCATCTGACCACTGGTACGGGCACGTTCACTCTGAATACGTGCGGCCGGCAGCGCCGTTTCGCGGCAGACCGTCGCGATGAATTCGTCACCCAGGGCGTCGAGTTCATCCGCGATGGCGTCGAGAAACGCCGCGCGTCGAAGGGGCGGCAGGGTGCGGTACTGCGGGTAGGCCGCTGCCGCCGCATGGGCGGCAGCATCCACTTCCTCTCGCGTGGCTTCAGTAAAGTAGCCCGGCAGTTCCTGCCCAGTGGTGGCGTCGAAACTCTGCAGGCGAGAGTGCCCCTTGGCACTGCGTCCGCCGTTGATAAAGTTGTGTCCGGTGTAAGCGTTCATAGGGATTCTCGTGTTGGCTAGCGTGGCTTGATGGCGGCAGAAACCAAGCCACGGCTGTGTAGGTTGTCGAGCAGGGCGCGATAACCCATCTGCCAGGCCGGCGCGCGATCGCTTGTCGTCACGCGGTTGACCAGCGTGCCGAACCTGGCGCTGCTGATGGCGACCAGATCACCCTCTTTATGGGTGAAGCCTCCGCCGGGTATATCGCGGTCTTGCTTGGGGGCAAACAGCGTGCCGAGGAACAGCACAAAGCCGTCCGGGTACTGATGGTTCTCATTGAGTGTCTGGGCGACCAGATCCAGCGGGTCACGACTGATCTGGTTCATGGAGCTGCTGCCATCCATGATGAAACCATCGTCGCCTACGACACGCAGTGCGACTTCTGCCGAGCGCACCTCCTCGATGCTGAAGGTTTCATCGAACAGTCGGATAAATGGCCCAAGCGCGGTTGACGCATTGTTGTCTTTGGCTTTGGAAAGCAACAACGCACTGCGCCCTTCGAAGTCGCGCAGGTTGACGTCATTGCCCAACGTAGCGCCCTGCACCTTGCCACGACTGGAAACGGCCAATACCACTTCGGGCTCTGGATTGTTCCAGCTGGACTTCGGATGGATACCAATGTCCGATCCGTAACCCACCGCTGACAACGGCTGAGCTTTGGTGAATATCTCGGCGTCCGGGCCGATGCCCACTTCGAGGTACTGCGACCACATGCCCTGGCTGATCAGCACTTCCTTGAGCGCGGCGGCCTGGGAAGAGCCCGGCACGATGTCCCCAAGGTCAGTACCGATGCTCGCTACCAGAGTTGCGCGAATGCTATCGGCCTTGGCCGGGTCGCCCTTGGCCTGCTCTTCGACCACCCGCTCAAGCATGCTGGTTGCGAAGGTCACCCCGGCGGCTTTTATCGCTTGCAGGTCAATCGGCGCCAGCAGCCACGGCAGTGTTTCGTCGCGCATCGAGACATCGCTGTTGCGCAGTAACGCGTCGACGCTGATTAGCGCTTGCTCCAATGGCAGGCTGCGCAGGTAAGCAACGGGGTCATCGAGTTCAAGCAGGGCCGAAACGGTCGCCACCCGAACGCTGATGTCATAGACCTCGCGGTCTTTAAGCAGGACGATGGCAGGCCCTGCCGTGGCGCCAGGAATCCACACGCGACCGATCCAGGTGCCTTGCGTGAGGTCCTGGGCTGGAGTGTTCAAATCCGACAATGTGATGGCAACGTTTGTTTGGGGCATGAAAAAAACCTCGGCAGAAGTGGCGAATCAGTGGGAATGACGTGGGTCGCCGCTGCGTGCGATGACCCGCAGGTGCAAGGTCGCGGGCTCCAGGCAACCACCGGTCGAGAGTTGGCCAACCTGCTGTCGGTAGAGTTCCTGCCATGGCGTTTGCGAGGCTGGAAAGGACGGTTTGAACGCCGCCTGGCGGCGTGCCATTTCGCTCTCATCCACCAGTAGATCGACGCGGCGAGCGTTGAGGTCGACGCGAAGGCGATCATTAGTTTCCAGCAAACCGATGCCGCCCCCCACCGCGGCTTCAGGGGACATGTTGAGTATCGACGGGCTGGCCGAGGTCCCGCTCTGGCGTCCATCACCCAGGCAGGGCAGGGAGTCAATGCCTCGTTTGATCAGTGCTGCGGGTGGGGCCATGTTGACCACTTCGGCGCTGCCTGGATAACCCACGGTGCCGCAGCCCCGAATCACCAGAATGCAACGCTCGTCGATGTCCAGAGCCGGGTCGTTGATGCGCGCCTGATAGTCCTCGGGGCCATCGAAAACAATGGCTCTGGCTTCGAAACTGTTTTCCGCGCCCGGCTCGGACAGGTAGGTTTTGCGGAATGCTTCGCCCACCACCGACATCTTCATGATGGCGCTGTCGAAGAAATTACCGCTCAGCACGATGAACCCGGCCCGTTGAATCAAGGGATTTTCGTACGCGTGGATCACATCGGTATCGCTGGCGGCCGTATGGCTGACGATCTCGCCAACGGTCTTGCCTGAGACCGTGTCGCAGCCTTCATGCAGTCGCCCGGCTTTCTGCAGTTCGTGCATGACTGCCGGAACGCCGCCCGCGCGGTGGAAACCCTCGCCAAGGTATTTCCCGGCGGGCATGCAATTGACCAGCAGGGGCACGTCTTCGCCAATCCGTTGCCAGTCTTCCAGGCTGAGATCGATTCCGGTGTGCCGCGCGATAGCGATGAGGTGCGGCGGGCAATTGGTCGACGCCCCCAAAGCCGACGCCACGGCAATGGCATTTTCAAAGGCTTCGCGGGTCATGATTTGGCTAGGACGAATATCCTGACGGACCATGTCGACGATGCGCTTGCCAGTCGCATACGCCATCTGGCCGCGTTCACGATAGGCGGCCGGAATGCTCGCACAGCCGGGCAGGGACATACCCAGCGCTTCGGCCAGCGCGTTCATCGACAACGCGGTGCCCATCGTGTTGCAGTGACCGATCGAAGGAGAGGCCGCCGTGGTCATCTCCATGAAGCCTTCATAATCGATCTCTCCACTGGAGAGCAGGTTGCGCGCATGCCACAGCACCGTGCCGGAGCCGATCAATTTGCCTTTGTGGTGCCCATCAAGCATTGGACCGCCCGACAAGACGATCGCCGGGATATCAACCGTCGCGGCCGCCATGAGACAGGCAGGGGTGGTCTTGTCGCAGCCAGTGGTCAGCACCACGCCATCCAGCGGGTACCCATGAAGAATCTCGACCAGGCCCAGGTACGCCAGGTTGCGATCCAGTGCGGCAGTTGGACGCCGGGTTTGTTCGGCCATCGGGTGCACCGGGAACTCCATCGGAATGCCGCCGGCATCGCGAATACCTGCTTTGGTGCGTTGCGCGAGTTCGAGGTGATGACGGTTGCACGGCGCGAGATCGCTACCGGTTTGAGCGATGCCGATGATGGGACGGCCCGATTGCAACTCCTCGCGCGTCATACCGTAATTCATGAAGCGTTCGACGTAGAGCGCGGTCATGTCAGCATGACTGGGATCGTCAAACCATTGTTGACTTCGCAGAGGCAGAGGAGTGTTTTCGGGCATGGTTTTTATCTCTTGTTAGAGGCATATCAGCGGAAAGTGAACCACCGCAGGAGACGACAAACAGGCGAATCATCACCGCCGTCGGCGTTCGAATGGCTTGATGTTACCGGTAACATTTTATTTGTAAAGACCCAATCTCGATGTTCGAATGGGCGCTGGACGCCTTTGCAAGGAGCAGAGGTCGGCCTGCCAACGGCCATGTATAATCAGCGACCATCTGTGTTGGCGGCGTTGATTTCCAGGGCCCGCCCGGTCATTTTCAGGAAAACAGGACGTTCATGAGTTACGAGGATTCAGGCAAACCCACCACGCCGCCGCGAATGGCCGACGTCGCCAAACTGGCCGGTGTTTCGAAAATGACGGTTTCCCGGGTCCTGGCCGGTCGCGACGTCTCAGAGCGCACGCAGAAGCTGGTCCACGAGGCGATTGAAACGCTCGGCTATCTGCCTGATGCCTCTGCAGGAACCCTGGCCACCGGACGTTCGGAATTTATCGTTGCGCTGGTGCCGTCTTTGGCGAGTTCGAACTTTGCCGACACCGTCCGCGGCCTGAATGATGCCGTTAGCGAACATGGGCTCTGTCTGCTGTTGGGTGACACGGATTACCACTTGGAGCAGGAGGCATTGCTGGTACGCACATTGCTACGCCACCGGCCGGTAGGGGTGATGTTGACGGGCAGCGCGCATTTGGACGAAACCCGTAAACTTCTACGCCAAGCACAGGTTCCCGTTGTAGAGACTTGGGATATTCCAACCGATCCTATCGAGCAATCAGTTGGATTTTGTAACGTGTCCGCCGCCGCGGCGTTGTACGAATATCTGTATCAGCAAGGCTATCGGCGAATTGGTTACATCGGTGGCGCGTCGGTTCTCGACCATCGAGGACAGCAACGTCAGCAAGGCTACCTTCAGGCTGTCGCGGCGTTGGGGGCAGGTGAGCCCCGGGTGATGGAATATGGCGAGTCGCCTATCACCATGAGCCATGGCGGAGAGTCCGTGAAGAGACTGCTGGAGAAGTGGCCGGACACAGACGCGGTCATGTGCGTCAGTGACCTGTCAGCGTTCGGCGCGATCATGGAATGCCATCGGCAAGGTCGACGGGTGCCCGGGGACATTGCGATCGCCGGTTTTGGCGATTTCGAAGTCTCACGGTACTGCACGCCGACGATCACCACGGTTTCGGTCGACCCCTACGGAATTGGCCGCCGCGCAGGTGAGTTGCTGGTTGCCAGTGCCGCTGCCCAGCGTCTTGGACTGCCTCGTCCGAAGGCGTCCGATGTCGTCGAATTCAAAATCATGGCGCGCGAAAGCACCTGAATTTTTTTAACCGGGCGCGCTTGCTTTGCGTCGAATTTAATTGCTAGATTAAAAATGTTACCGGTAACAGACTAACTTGCAGCGTCTTTTTTCCCTGTGGATTGGCCTAGGTCAGCCCAAGGAACTCAAGGTCGCAAGCCAAAAACAAAAACAATCGGCATGACGACATGCCTTGAGGTCAACACATGGAATCAGTATCTCAGCGTCCTCTCGAAGGAGAGGGCTCGGCGGAGCTTACCTCCGAGGATCGTACCTACCGCAAAGTCATCCTGCGCATCCTGCCGATCCTGCTGTTCTGCTACATGGCGGCGTACCTGGATCGGGTGAATATCGGCTTTGCCAAGCTGGACATGCTCAACGATCTGCAATTCAGCAACACGGTCTACGCCCTGGGCGCGAGCATTTTCTTCTGGGGTTATTTCCTCTTCGAAGTCCCTAGCAATCTGTTCCTCCATCGCTTCGGTGCACGCCTCTGGATCGCCCGCATCATGATTAGCTGGAGCATTGTCTCCATGGCGGTAGCCTTTACCGTGCCGCTGGCCAAGTTCTTTCACATTGAATCGGAAACCATGTTCTACGTGCTGCGCTTCCTGCTGGGAATCTGCGAAGCCGGTTTCTTCCCAGGGGTGATTCTTTACCTCAACTACTGGTTTCCGACGCATCGCCAAAGCCGTGTAATGGCGGGCTTTTTGATGGCCATGCCGATCAGCCTGACATTGGGCGGGATTCTTTCCGGGTGGTTGATGGACGCGATGCAGGGTGTCCATGGCATGGCCGGCTGGCAGTGGATGCTGATCATCGAAGGCATCCCGTCGTTGATCATGGCCGTTGTCGTGGTGACGTTGCTGGTCGATAAAATCGACAATGCCAAGTGGTTGAGCACGGCAGAAAAGAACATGCTCAAAAACAACCTCGACCGAGACAACACGGCGAAGGCTTCCAGCCTTCGGGATGTGATCTTCAACGGTCGCGTGTGGTTACTGGTGTTGATTCTGCTGACGTTCAACACCGGTTTTTACGGACTGGCGTTCTGGATGCCGACGATCATCAAGTCCACCGGTATTTCCAACACCCTGCACATCGGTTTGCTGACCGCGATTCCCTACGCCACCGCCATCGTCGCCATGACCCTCAACGCCTGGCACTCCAATAAAACCGGTGAGCGCCGATTGCACGCGGCCATCCCGGCATTCATTGGCGGGATGGGCCTGATTGGCAGCGCCTTCTTCGCCCATAACCTGCCGGTGTCGATTTTCTTCCTCAGCATCTCCGCATCAGGGTTGCTGAGCCTGATGCCAATTTTCTGGACATTGCCCGGCACGGTTTTATCGGGTGTGGCTGCAGCAGCGGGTATTGGCATGATCAACGCAATCGGCAACCTCTCCGGGTTCACCGGTTCCATGATTACAGCCATGGCCGAGACACTGACCGGCGACATGAACAACGGCACCTATGTCCTGGGTGGTTGCCTGCTCGTCAGCTGTGTGTTGATCCTGCTGATTCCAAAATCGATGCTATCCAGAGACATCAATGCCTGACTGGCCGTCGATTCCCCCGACCCTGTTCCGTGAGCAGGGTCGACGGCGGAGCTGTGCAGCGAGAGGCGTTTTGATTCAGTCCGCTCGTGAGAAGCAGTTCTGGCTCTGAATCCGTTCAGGAACGCCCAGCAAGGCAGTTGTCCACCCGAAAACGGTGTCCTCCAATGACACCGTTTTCATGTCTATCGACGAGTCGACCAAACTTAAACCAAGTCTTCAGGCTGCATCGTCAAGATAATTTTCCCAACGTTCTCGGATGACTCCATCCGGCGATGGGCATCGGCAGCCTGTGACAGCGGGAAAGTGCTATCAACGACCGGCTCCAGGCTTCCAGCGCCATCGAAGCGATCAAGCCAATGCTCGCGAAAGCGCTTGATCATGGCGTGTTTCTCTGGCTGCGTGCGGGACTTCATGACCGTACCGATGATTTGCAAGTGACGGTAGAGGATGTGCTCCAGCTCCACAGTCACTTTGCCGCCACCGCCAAGGATACCGATCTGGATCATGCGGCCACCGTGAGCAAGAGACGCGACGTTGCGTGCGAAGTAGGGCTCGCCAACAAAGTCGATAACGACATCGACGCCTCGACCATCGGTTTTATCGGCAATGACTTCGGCGAAATCCTGTTTCTTGTAGTCAATAGCGATATCGGCCCCCAAGTGCTCCACACGCGATAACTTGCTGCCTTCGGTTGTCGCATACACCGTGGCGCCTGTGGCGTATGCCAATTGCACTGCGGCAGACCCTACGCCTCCAGCGGCAGCGTGAATCAATACTGAGTCGCCGGATTTCAGCCGGGCCAGGTGCATCATCGCTTCATGGGCGGTGACGAAGACCTCGGGAATTGCCGCCGCGTGCACATAGTCGAGCTGCGCAGGGATGTGCATGGCCATGCGGTAGTCGATGCGTGCCAGTTCGGCATAGGCGCCGCCTCCGACGACGCCCATCACTCGATCTCCCACCTCGAACCCCGTTACCGCGCTACCTTTGTCAATCACCTCACCAGCGATTTCCAACCCGATAATCAGCGAGTCGCCGAAATTCGGATGGCCATATCCACCGGTTCGATGAGTCAGATCCGCACGGTTCACGCCCGCTGCATAGACACGTACTAGCAGGTCGGTAGGGCGTACTTCAGGATTGGGAGCATCTGCGAGTTCCAGGACGTCCGCCGCGCCGAATTCTCTGATGTTGATGGCTTTCATCTTAGCTTTGCTCCGATTCGGTAAACGTTGCATTGGCAATAGCAGACGCGGTGATTGCGCCAGGGAAGCCCACGTAAAACGCCAGGTGGGTAATCGCCGCCGCAATTTCGTCATGAGTCACCCCATTGCTGACCGCCCGCCGTAGGTGTGCAGGCAACTCTTCTGAGTGACCACCGGCAATCAATGCGGCCACGGTGATCAGACTGCGGTCACGGGGGGACAACGCGGGATCGCTCCAGATCTGCGGGTAGAGCGTTGAGTCGACGAATTGCGACAGTTTCGGTGTAAACGCTCGGGCCGCTTCGCGAGGACTGCTGAAATTGATATTGGACATGGGACAGTTTCCTTAAACTTGGCTGATAAATTTGTTGGTGAGATAGTGCTCAATTCCCTCAATGCCGCCTTCCGAGCCGTGACCGCTTTCTTTCATTCCGCCGAAAGGCAGCTCGGTGGCGACGATGCGGTATTGGTTGATCCCGATCATCCCGGCCTCCAAGCCGTCAGCGACGTCAATTGCAGTTCGAGCGCTGGAGGTGAACGCGTAGGCTGAAAGTCCGTAGGGCAAGCGGTTGGCTTCTTTCAGGCCATCAGTCAGGTCATCGAAAGGCATCAACACGGCGATGGGCCCGAAGGGTTCTTCGTGCATGACGCGGGCGTTCATGGGGACATTTGCCAGAACCGTGGGTTGGAAGAAAAAGCCTTCACCTGGTAAGGCCTCGCCACCGACCAATACTCGTGCACCTTTCTCCACGGCATCGGCTATCAGCTCTTCCATCTTTGCCAGCTGCCTTGGGTTGGCGAGCGGACCGACCTGCGTCTGCGGATGCAGGCCATTACCGATTCTCAGGGCTTTGGTTGCAGCGACAAAATGATCGACAAACCTCTCATATGCGCCACGCTGGATCAGAAAACGGGTGGAGGAGATACAGACCTGGCCAGTCCCTCGAAACCGGTTCGCGACACCCTCAACAGCGGCCTTTTCAATGTCTGCGTCTTCAAAGACCAGCACGGGTCCGTGGCCACCCAGTTCAAGGGTGATTGGCTTGACGCCCTCGGCTGCTCGGGCTGACAGGAGTCTGCCGATGGGCACTGAGCCGGTAAATGTCACCTTGCGAATGATCGGTGAGGCGATCAGGTGACGGGACACTTGATCCGGGACGCCAAAGACCACTTGCAGTACACCTTTAGGCAATCCTGCATCGTCGAGGGCGCGAGCCAGGGCCAGCGCCGTGGAGGGGCTTTCTTCGCCTGGCTTGAGAATGACACTGCAACCGGCGGCCAAAGCTGCCGAGAGTTTGCGAGCGGGAGTAATGGCCGGGAAATTCCAGGGTGTGAATGCCGCCACAGGTCCGATGGCCTGGCGTTTTACCAGTTGCAGTACGCCTGGACGGTTGGCCGGTACAACACGGCCATCGATACGACGGGCGCTTTCGGCGAACCACTCAAAGTACTCAGATGCACGGGTAACCTCATCCATGCTTTCACCCAGCGGCTTGCCTTCTTCCAGTGTCATCTGCGCTGCGATGTGAGGTGCTCGTTCCAGGATCAGATCGGCGGCCCGTTTCAGGATTTTTGCGCGTTTGTCAGGTACGGTCTGGCGCCATTCTTCGAAGCTCAGTCGAGCCACTTCAAGGGCGTGATCAAGGTCGACTGCGGTGGCGAGGGGGACGCGTCCGATTTCACGTCCGGTTGCCGGGTTAACGACAGAGGCTGTATCGCGCCCTTCGGCACTGATCCATTCACCACCGATGAAAAGATAAAGCGGATCGTATGAACTGTTCATGATTTGGCCTTCAGTTGGTTGTCAGGGATTCGTATGAAAATCGGCGCCTGAGTGGCTGTGCCGCAGGGCCTGTTCAGGCGGCCTGTGCAACCAAGTCTATGGAAGGTGAGCCATTTGATTTAGTCGGCCAAAAGGGAATCATTGTTGTACCCAGAAGTAATATCGAGCACAGGGAGGAGCGTGTAGCATCTGGGGCAATCGCTCGTTCTCACGGGTAATTGTCAGATCTACAGGAAGGTCGGGATGGATAAACTTTCGAACATGTCGGTGTACGTAAAGGTTGTCGAGATGGGCAGTTTCACTGCCGTGGCAAACCATCTGGACTCCACAGTAGGTAACGTATCGCGTGCTGTGTCCGCACTTGAAAACGTACTCGACGCCCGTCTGTTGCAACGCTCGACTCGGCGTCTCTCGGTGACCGATGCGGGCCGACGGTTTTATGAGCGGTGCACGAAAATTTTGGCAGACCTTGAGAGTGCGGAAGCCGAAGCGAGCAATGCAGCCTTGAATCCCAGGGGAACTCTACGTGTGCATTGCGTACCCGGACTGGCGAGGCAACTGGTCACCGGCGCCGTGCTGGAGTACCGCAAGGAATTTCCGGATGTGACCGTGGATTTAATGCTTTCCCAACGAATGCCCAACCTGCTGGAAGACCAACTGGATGTCTCGATCCTGATTGCCCGAACGCTGCCGGATTCCGCGTATGTCAGTCAGAAGATTGGAATCAGCCATTGTGTCTTGGTAGCGTCTCCAGACTATCTGAAGAGGCATGCGGCCCCGCTGACCCCAGAGGATCTCAGCGATCACCAATGCCTGCTGCTGGGCACTGTGGACTATGTGAGGGATGAGTGGCAGTTGAAGAGCAAGGCGGGTGACGCGAAATTTGCGCCCACGGGGCCAAGTTTCAGCGTGAATGATATGGACGCGATGGCGGTTGCCATACGGGAGGGCGCTGGGATCGGCTTGCTGGCTGGATTCACGGCCATCGACGACTTGCGCTCTGGGAAGCTGGTGCGGGTCTTGCCTGACTATCACACGTACGAGCGCAACGTTTATGCCGTCTATACCTCTCGACAGTTTGTCGACGCAAAGATAACTCGCTTTATTGATGTGTTAAAACATCAGGTTGGCAGTGAGCTGGCAACCACTGCTAAAGAACTCATCGATTGAAAAGTGACTAGTAATAAAGGTACTTGCGCCTCGGTCAGGAAACGCTCTGAGGCGCAATTATTGTAAGAACCGGTTGATCAACCGTTGCTGCAACCGCTGCGGCGACGTCAAGGTGGGTGGCGTATGTATATTGCTCGATAGGAGCCTGTTGCCCTTGAATTTCAGCCCAGGATTGTCCGCCTCTGGCCGTTTTCTGCCTTTGGCGGCCGGCTGAAAACAGCCCAATTGCGGTCATTCAGCACTCTTTCGCATTTCGCCATGGATACTTTTTAGAACCGATCTGCGATTCAATTGACTGTTAGCACCTATGAAACTGGCACAACGAGGGTACTGACTTGACCGATCTGCTCCTGATCATAAACGGAAATATTACTGCCTTCTCCTTCTAAGCTGTGATGACGAATGTAGGGGGGCTGACGTACCCGTATCGATGTCGTACCACTCAGCGATCACAGAAGCGAATACCGCCCTTGGCCTTCAAGTGGCTTGGAGCCTCGACGATCTGCACAGTTACGATTTCCGCCGGTATTTCGTAGCTTTCCACCACGGCCTCGGTAATCCTTTTCAAAAGCAGATGTTGCTGTTCAACAGTCTTACCTGCAGCGGCGTAGACGATGACTTGCGGCATATTGGTTTCCTTCGATTCAGCAGAGTGGCTGGGACTGGGTGTCCGACGATCCACAAGCAGTCAGCGAGTCAATTCTGACTGACGTAGTGCATGCGAATTAACGAGATCCCGAGGCCACTGACCTTCGAGCCCCATCAGCAAGTTGTCCAAGGCACGCTTGGCCATCGCATCGCGAGTGTCATTTGTTGCCGAGCCAATGTGAGGTACCGTCACGACATTTTTCAGCTTGAAAAGCCTGGAGTCAGTCAACGGCTCTTCCACGTATACATCCAGGCCGGCCCCCCGAATCGTCTTTTCCTCAAGCGCTTGGATGAGCGCGTCCTGATCAACCACCGGGCCCCGAGAAACGTTAATCAAAATGCCCTCTGCGCCGATTAGTGCCAGCTCTTTTTGGCCAATGAGGTTTCTGGTTTCTGCTGTCAATGGTACGACCGGACAGACAAAATCAGACTCAATTAACAGCTGTTCCTGCGGGACAAATCTTGCACCGAGTTCTTGTTCCAGCTGAGGTTTACGACTTTTGCCGCTGTACAAAATATTCATGCCGAAGCCGAAAAATCCCCTGCGTGCGATGGCTTCTCCGATTTTGCCCAGACCGATAATACCCAAGGTTTTTCCGTGCACATCACATCCAAAATAGGAGGTGTCGATTGTCGTTGACCAATTCCCATTTTTTGTCCAGGCATCAAGCTCCGGGATACGTCTCGCTGTGGCTAGAATCAAGGCAAAAGCGAGATCAGCAGTGGTTTCGTTCAGCACATCTGGTGTATTGGTCAACATGATCCCCCTGCTATTGATATAGCTGAGGTCATAGTTGTCATAACCAACCGAAATGCTGGAAATGATCTCAAGGTTTTTAGCCGATGCCAGCTCAACCTCGCCCAGGCGACGATTCCCGCCGATCAGTCCATGAGCGTTGGGAAGGGCTGCCTCGAACTGAACATCCATATCACCAAGTTTAGGGCTCATGATGACGATGTCGTACTTATCTATGTAAGGCTCTAGCATGCTGGGCGAGACTCGGCTGAAGGCCAGGATTGTCTTTTTCATGACGCTTTATTCCACCTGTCTCAAGTTCAATTGGAGCCGTTATCCGACTTCAA
This sequence comes from Pseudomonas fluorescens NCIMB 11764, assembly GCF_000293885.2. NCBI lineage: Bacteria > Pseudomonadati > Pseudomonadota > Gammaproteobacteria > Pseudomonadales > Pseudomonadaceae > Pseudomonas > Pseudomonas fluorescens. The sequence goes on along the minus strand of NZ_CP010945.1, from coordinate 5,502,302 downwards.
ATAGGTTTTTGCCCATTCGCGGTAATTGTCCGAAAGTGTGTATTTTGAAAGCAGCTCCGGGAGCGAAAGCTCGCGCCCCCCTGCGCCACTTTGTTCGCGCAGCGCCTCGTAGGTCGCATTAAGTGCGGACAAATACGGGGCATGTCCATTGACCACTATCCGTACATTCGCCGCGCTCAGTTTCTCAACATCGCCCAGTGCAGGATTGCCGTAATTGATGAGCATGATCGGAACGGTGAGATGCGCTGTGAGTGCTTCCAGATGCTGCAAGTCCTTTACTCCAACGAAGCAAATAGCGTCTGCGCCAGCCTTTTCATAAGCCGTAGTCCGAGCAATCGAATCTTCCAAAGTGGTAACGGCCACGTTCGTCCTGGCGATGATGCTAAGGGCATCATCTGATCGGGCAAATCGTGCGGCGTAGATCTTGCTCGCGGCCTCTTCCATGTTGATGAGGACGTGCGATTGTTCGTCGTACTTGGCGGGCAGATGCGTATCTTCCAGCGTCAGGGCGGCAACGCCTGCCTTCTGTAACTCCGTAACTGTCCGCATCACATTGAGCGCGTTTCCGAATCCATGGTCGGCGTCCCCAATGATTGGGATTTGGCTGGCACGCCCGACTCTGGAAACCTGCTCAACATACTCATCGAGCGTGAGTAACGAGATATCCGGGGCACCCAGCACTTGAAGCGAGGCGACCGATCCACCCTGGATAGCGACCTCAAAGCCAAGGTCATCAGCCATTCGAACAGAGATCGGATCAAATACTGATGCGGCAAATTTACAGGCTGTTCCATGAAGCAAATCACCGAACGCCTGTCGTAGTTCATGATGAGATCGCTCAATCATTTTTCGGCTCCATCACATTTCAACTGAGTACATCGCTGAATCGTCCTGTGAGAACGAGACATAGCATTGGCTACCGGTCATTACGCCTTGTTTGAAGAGGAATGACCGGTAAGCGATGGCGATTACTTTTGCGCCAGCAACGCTTTACGCTCTGCTTTCTCGCTTTTCATTGCAGCAATTTCACGCTCGCAGGCTTCGACATCGAACGAGTTGTCCCACTTGGCAATCGCGATAGTGCCGATGCCGTTGCCGATCAGGTTGGTCACGGCTCGCGCTTCGTTCAGGAAACGGTCGATGCCCAAGAGCAGTACAAGGCCTACCAGCGGAATGGAGTGGATGGTTGTAAGCGTTGCCGCAAGGGTTATGAACCCGGCACCCGCCACACCAGCGGAGCCTTTTGAGGTCAGAAGGAACACGCCCAACAGAATCATTTGATCCACAAACGTCAGTGGCGTATTGGTTGCCTGTGCGATAAAAATCGCGGCCATGGTGAGGTAGATGCAGGTGCCATCCGCATTGAAGGCATACCCAGTTGGTAGCACCATGCCCACCACTGACTTCTTGCAGCCCAGCTTTTCAAGTTTCACCATCATTCGCGGAAGCACGGCTTCGGTTGAGCAGGTGCCAAGCGTGATGAGAATTTCATCTTTGAAATAACGAAGAAATTGCAATAGCGGCATGCCCGACCATCTAGCAACCGTGCCCAGCACTACCACGATGAAAATCAAGGTCGTGATGTAGAGCGCGATCAGCAACTGGCCGAGTGACAACAACGAACCAATCCCGTACTTGCCGATGGTAAAAGCCATCCCGGCACCGGCACCAATCGGAGCCAGGCGCATTACCATTGCCACGATCTTGAACAACCCTTGCAGAAACAGATCGATGGTATTGATCAGCGGTTTGCTGGTTTCGCCCATTTGAACGAGGGCAACGCCCATCAAAACCGAAATCAGAATGACCTGAAGCATGACTCCATTCGAGAATGCGCCGATGAAGGTGCTCGGGATTATGTTGAGAAAGAAATCGATTGTTCCGCCCTGTTCACTGGCGGCTTGGCTGTACTTGGTGATAGCGCTGGCATCAAGCGTGGTAGCGTTGATATTCATCCCAACGCCTGGCTTTGCGATATTGACCACAATAAGGCCGATGACCAGCGCAATGGTTGAAAGGATTTCAAAGTAGAGCAGCGCTTTGACGCCGATCCGCCCGACTTCCTTAATGCTGCCCATCTTAGCGATACCAACGACGACGGTACCGAAAATGATAGGCGCCAACAGCATTTTGATGAGTTTGATAAAGCCATCCGCAAAAGGTTGAAGCCTGGCTCCGAATTGCGGTTCAAAGTGGCCGATTGCTGCACCGATTACGATGCCGATCAGCACCTGCACATACAGCTGGCTGTACCAGCGGGACTTGGAGATTTCCACGGAAGCACCTCATTTTATTTTTGTGATGGGCGTGTGGCGTGGCGTCAGTGGATGACGCCGGATAACTGTGGCCTCAAGCGCAGAGGCCACAGTTCGGGGCTATCAGCCTTCGCCCAGCTCGCGCATAACTGCGTACAGAGCTGACTTGGCTTCAAAACCAACACCAGGGATGTCAGGAAGGCCTACGTAGCCGTTTTCAACCTGTATGCCGTCAGCAAATCCACCGAATGGCTGGAATACGTCCGGATAGGATTCGTTACCGCCCAAGTGCAGGCCCGCAGCGATGTTCAGGGACATCTGGTGACCACCGTGCGGCACTACGCGGCGAGAAGACCAACCCATTTCCTCCATCACCTTCAAGGTGCGCATGTACTCCACGAGCCCGTAGGACAGTGCACAGTCGAATTGGAGATAGTCGCGATCAGGGCGCATGCCACCGTGGCGCAGCAGGTTACGTGCATCCTGGTGGGAGAACAGGTTTTCACCAGTAGCCATTGGCAGTTCGTAGTGATTGGCCAACTCGGCCTGGAGTGCATAGTCCAGCGGATCGCCAATCTCTTCGTACCAGAACAGGTTGTACTTTTTGATGGCTTCGGCGTACGCAATACCTGTCTGCAGATCGAAGCGACCGTTGGCATCTACCGCGAGGCGACGACCGTCGCCAACCACTTCGAGTACCGCTTCGATGCGACGGATATCTTCGTCCAGTGGCACAGCGCCGATCTTCATCTTGACGACGTCGTACCCACGATCCAGATAGCTCTGCATCTCTGCCTTGAGCTTGGTCTGGTCTTTGCCTGGATAGTAATAGCCACCCGCCGCGTAAACCCAAACCTTGTCATCTGCCACGCCATCGCGATAACGGTCGGCCAGCAGGCGGTATAGCGGCTTGCCTTCGATCTTGGCAACGGCATCCCACACGGCCATATCAATGGTGCCGACTGCAACTGAACGTTCGCCGTGGCCACCTGGCTTTTCGTTGGTCATCAGGGTCTTCCAGATGGCGAACGGATCCAGGTTGTTGTTCTCATGGTCGATTAGAGTGTCCGGATCAGCTTCCATGATTCGCGCCAGGAAGCGATCACGCATCAATGCGCCTTGACCATAGCGACCGTTGGAGTTGAAGCCGTAGCCGATGACAGGTTTACCATCGCGAATCACATCCGTGACAACAGCGACGACCGAACAGGTCATTTTGGAAAAATCGATGTAGGCATTGGCGATTGGGGACGCAATCGAAACTGTTTTTTCACGGATGTCTACGATACGCATGACGGGTTCCTCTTGTTGTTGGTGGCCCCACGTTATGCTTTGCGATGACACTCGCCCAATGCTATTAATGCCGCGCCCTATGCACAGGAGGCATTGCCCTTGGAACTCGTCTGGCTCGAAGATTTTTCAGCTCTTGCGGAATACGGCAGCTTTGTTCGTGCCGCAGAAGCGCGGCACGTTACTCAGCCGGCATTCAGTCGCAGAGTCCGTTCACTGGAGAATTGGATGGGGGTGGATTTGTTTGTGCGCACCCCTCAAGGAGCAACGCTTACCGAGGCAGGAAGGCAGATTTTGCCCGCTGCACAGGAGGCTGCCAGACGCTTGTACAGGATGCGCACAGAGGCACAGGAAGTGGCTGGGATGGCAGCCAAAACACTCCAATTCGCGGCAACTCACTCCCTGTCATTTACATTTTTCCCAAGATGGCTGAGAAGTACTGAAAACGGCGCGCCGATAGAGGCTGTACGCCTGCACTCAGATAGCATGGCTGTTTGTGAACAGATGCTGATCCAGGGCCAGGTTCAGTTCCTGCTCTGCCATCGCCACCCCGACGTTCCGCCGTTACTGGCTCCCGATCAGTTCATTGGGAAAAAGGTTGGAGAGGATGTGCTAGTGCCTTTGGCAAGCGTCTCTGCCAATTTTGGTACCTCACCTGAAACGCTGCCCTACTTGGCATACACCCACGAATCGGGTCTAGGCCGCATCGTCGCTCACCGACTTCACGGAAAGGAAGACTACCTTCACCTAAAGCCACTTTTCAGCAGCCACCTTGCAGCGGTGCTGATGTCCATGGCCTTGGAAAGCAAGGGTGTCGCATGGTTACCGAAAAGCCTGACAGAACAGGAAATGGCTGACGGTCGTCTGGTCAGGGCACTCGACGAAAGCTGGGATATTCCCCTAGAGATTCATCTCACTCGTCCCAGGGCCCCAATCAGCCCCTCTGCGGAAGAGTTCTGGGCCAAGCTGGGCAACTAGTCATCTCATTTCGCTCGAGGCCGCGAATTTCCTACAACCGCCAGTGCGGCCTCGCAGCGAGGACTTTATGTTTGATGTGGTTTTTTAGAGCCAATGGCCTGCGCGCTATATTTCGAACATTCAAGTCATGAGCCAAAGGCGGGACAGCCTCAAATGATCGATTGGGCTATGTACCTTCTATTGGGCGCTGCCCTGGGTACGTTATGCCGGGGGCTGAGGCCGATCACTGTCCTGACGAAAGACTGAAATCGACCTCATACCCCTCTCATTCGGTTTCCGCCGCGGATCGACGCGTGGTAAGCGTCGGCGATCGAGGAACTAAACGGTTCTGACTGCCAAAGCTTTTTGCCGACGATAGAGGATCGTCGTCGCCGTGAACCCGCACACCGCCGCGAACATCAGCCAGTAGGCAGGTGATGCCTTGTCGCCCGTGGCCTGGACAAGCAGCGTCGAGATTGCCGGGGTAAAACCGCCAAACACCGCGGTGGCCAAACTGAAGGCCAGTGAAAACCCGACGACCCGCACGTTCTGTGGCATGACTTCGGTCAGTGCCGCGACCATGGCGCCGTTGTAAATGCCAAAGAAGAATGAGAAGTACAGCAGGACAGCGAGCAGTCGTTCGAAACTCGCCGCCTCTGCCAGCCAGTGCATGGCGGGATAGGCAGTGAAGATGCACAGCAACGATATCGCCAGCAACAGTGGCCGACGGCCAATGCGGTCGGAGAGGGCGCCGCCGATAGGCAGCCAGATAAAGTTGCTGATGCCGACCAGCAATGTGACCACTAGGCTGTCGGTGGTGCTCAAGTTCAGTACTGTCCTGCCAAACGTCGGTGTGTAGACCGTAATCAGGTAGAACGTGGTGGTGGTCATGGACGCCAGCAAACCGCCCGCCAGTACGGTGCGCCAGTTGTCACGCATCGAGCGAAAAACTTCGCGAGTTGTTGGACGATGGCTGCGAGCCGTGAAGGCAGCGGTTTCTTCCAGTGAACGACGAATAATGAAAATGAACGGGATGATCACGCAGCCAATGAAGAACGGAATACGCCAGCCCCAATCGGCGATTTCAGCGGCCTGCATCGTGGCATTGATCGTGTAGCCCAACGCGGCCGCGACGACGATCGCCACCTGTTGGCTGGCCGATTGCCAACTGGTGTAGAAACCGGTGTGACCGGGGGTGGAAATTTCCGCCAGATACACGGAAACACCGCCCATTTCCGCGCCAGCGGAGAAGCCCTGTAGCAGCCTGCCCAACAACACCAGAATCGGTGCCGCCACGCCGATGGCGGCATAGCCCGGCACCAGGGCGATCAATACGGTGCCGGCGGCCATGATCGACAGCGTCACGATCAGCCCCTTGCGACGGCCCACCTTGTCGATGTACGCCCCCAGCACAATGGCGCCTAACGGACGCATCAGGAATCCGGAGCCGAATACCGCGAAGGTCATCATCAACGAGGCAAACTCGCTGGTGGCTGGAAAGAACGTCCGGGAGATGTAGGTCGCGTAGAACCCGAACAGAAAGAAGTCGAACTGCTCGAGAAAATTACCGCTGGTGACCCGCAAAATGGCGCCCAATTTGGACCCCTTGGCTCGGGTTGTTGCCGTTGTCGTTTTCATCATGGCTACCGTTATGCTCACTATTGTTTTTGGAATGAGTGCTTCAGCCGTCAGTCGCTGCCGGCGTTGATCGGGTTGGGTTGACGCTTCTCGATGGCGTGTTTGAGCAGCGCTGCGCTGCGGAATATTCCATGGGCGAATTTGCTGTAGGGCATGGTCAGGAAAAACGCCATGACCAGGCCGAGATGGATAGCCAACATCAAGCCCAGGGCGCTGGTTTCACGCAACGCCAGGAGCGCCAGGCCGCTTGCGCTGACCAGAAACAGCAGCGCGATGAAGCCGCGATCCATGGGTTTTTGGTTCTCGTCGCCGTGCGCAGGGTTGCGACGCAGGTTCAGCCAAAGAAGACCCGCCGGGCCGATCAGCAGGCCGATGCCACCGGCAATACCCAACATCACCGGCAAGCTGAAGATCGGATAAGGCGCCGACCACTTCAGCAGATAGTGAAAGAGCGTGGCGACACCGGTGGCGGCGAAGCACAGCATGAAGCCGTAGAAGGTGAGGTGGTGGAATCGGCGTCGCCACAAGGTGAATTCATCATCGGCATTGTTGCAGCCCTCGCCATGGCCACCGTCCAGGTATTTGAGTTTCGCGACGTTGGCCGTAGCCTCCAATGCAGCGGACGCTTTCAACGGCAGTGGCGCTGCGACCGGTGAAACGTTGCGCCAGAAGCGCCGTACACCCAGGGTCAGGGCAAGTACCGCAAAGCCGAACACTGAACCGAACATCAGCGCCAGGGTGTTATGCGGGAAAATCTTGTAGAAGTCGCCCCCGGGAATGGCCGTGAACAGGTTGCCCATGAGCATCAGGGTCAGGCATAAAAACAAGGCCAGTCCCCCACCGGAAGCCAGCGCCAGGGTCAGGCCGTTGCGCTGATACAACCTGCCCATCACTGGCGGCCAGGCGTATTCGGCATACGTATCCAGGCGCACTTTGGCCATGGCTTTGGGTATGTTGACGTCGAATTCGTGTGGGGCGGCGTACTGACAGGCGTGCAGGCACGCGCCGCAGTTATGGCACAAGTTCGCCAGGTAATGGATGTCGGCCTGGGTGAATTCCAGGCGCCGGGTCATCGCCGGAAATACCGCGCAAAAGCCTTCGCAATAACGGCAGGCATTGCAGATGGTCATCTGCCGCTGGACTTCACTTTCGTCAAGATTCAACACCGGGATCAGCCCGCCCGACGCTTGGGGATCAAACAGTTGCATGTCGAGACTCCGAGTTTGCAGATGAAACGCCAAAGCCCACCGAAGCAGCCGCCTGCACACCGGCGATACGGCCAAACGCGGTACCGATGGCCATGCCGATGCCGGCGGTGTAGCCCTTGCCCAGAACATTGCCGGCCATCATTTCTCCCGCGACGAACAGGTTGGGGCTCGCTTTGCCGTTGAAATGCACGGCAGCGGTTTCGTCGGTGGCGAGGCCGAGGTAGGTGAACGTGACACCCGGTTTAAGCGGGTAGGCGTAGAAGGGTGGTTTCACCAATGGCCGCGCCCAATGGGTTTTGGCGGGCGTCAGTCCTTGGGTGTGGCAGTCGTCCAATGCCGTGTGGTCGAACGTGCCAACGCGGCAGGCGTTGTTGTAGTCCTCGACAGTCTTGACGAATTTTTCTTGAGGCAGCTGCAACTGACGGGCAAGGTCTTGCAGGGTATTGGCGGTGGTTCCGGGAAAGACCGGCGGCATGAAGCGGCCGATGGCTTGTTGATCGATGATCGAATACGCCTGCTGACCGGGTTGTCCGGCCACCAGACGCCCCCAGATCGCATAACGCTTTGGCCAGAAATCTTCACCTTCGTCGTAGAAGCGTTCGCCATCACGATTGACCACCACACCCAGCGATACGCAGTCGATACGGGTGCAGATGCCGCCGTCGTAGAGTGGCGCGCGGGCATCAATCGCGACCATGTGTGCTTGCGTCGGATCGCCGATCACATCTGCGCCAAGGTCGAGCATGCGCCGTAGCAAAATGCCGGTGTTGAATCGGGTGCCCCGGATCAGGAAATTGTCCGATGGCCATTCACCGCGCTCGTTCTGACCCCAGGCTTCGCGCAGCCATTCACGATTGGATTCGAAGCCGCCGGCCGCCAATACGCAGGCTCGGGCTTCAATGCGTTCCGCGGCGAAATGCTGACCGTCGACCTCATGTTCGCCCACGTGGGCGGCGACGAATTTCCCCCCATCCAGCTCGATGTCGGTCACTTGCGTGTTGTAGCGAACTTTTACACCCAGGCGCTCGGCGCTGCGGAAATACGCATTGACCAGCGCTTTGCCGCCGCCCATAAAAAATGCATTGGTTCTCGCCACGTGCAGCGCGCCGGACAGCGGTGGCTGAAAATGCACGCCGTGCGAACGCATCCAGTCGCGGCAAGAAGACGATGCCCGAATGGCAATGCGTGCAAGCTTTTCATCCGTGAGGCCACCGGTAACCTTCAACAGGTCTTGCCAGTATTCTTCTTCCGGATAGGCATCGATCAGCACATCCTGCGGTTCGTCGTGCATGCACCGCAGGTTACGGGTGTGTTGGGAGTTGCCACCGCGCCAGATTTTCGCAGAGGCTTCCAGCAGCATCACGCTGGCGCCCGCTTCTCGCGCCATCAGAGCGGCGCACAAGGCAGCGTTGCCACCCCCTATGATTAAGACATCGATCATTATCGCTCCTCGATTTGCAAGGAAGCGGGAACGAAGTGCTCCTTGCGAGTGGGGAGAACGATAAGGTGGGGACGGAGCGGCCGAAAGGCTGCATTTGACGCGGGGTGTTTAGTTTTTCTAAAGGCTTTTTCGTCAAGACGGACTCATGTGCCCGCGGTGAAGGAGGATTACGCGTCTACACCTTCTATCCATGTCGCTCCTGGCCACTGTTTGTCGACGACCAGCTGTCGCGCCACATCGACAATGACCAACCGCGTTGCCAGCGCCGCCGAAGAGAGTTCGTCGTCAGCCAGCGTCGCCAGAAGATTACGCCGGCCCACATGGGGATCGGCAATCCTGATCAGTGAAAGTCCGGACCCGTCTTTCAATGCAGCGGCGGCCCCCGGTTGTATCGTTGCCGCATGACCGGCCCGAACGGCGTTCATCAAAACAGCGAGGCCGTCGACCTCCATAATGACATTGGGCGTTAGCCCGACCCGCTCGAACGCGCTGGTCAATGTTGAACGCAACCCATGCTGCACGCTGGGCATCACCAGCGGCAGGCCGCCGAGGTCGGCTAACTGCACGCTGTCGCCAGACGGCGCTTGAGGCAGGCTGGGCGAGGCAATGACAAACAGCTTTTCATCCAGCAGCGGAGTCACGCTCCAGCGTTTCCCCCCTTCGAGCTGGAAGAGGATGGCCAGATCAATTTGCCGTGCGTTGAGCTGCGCCGCCAAGTGGCCGGAAAGCATTTCCACCAAATGCAGTTGTATGTCCGGATAACGCGCACGCATTGCGTTGATCAACGGCAACGCGAGCACCGTTGCGGTAGTCGGCGGTAAGCCGACGCTGACATAACCGCTCATTCGCCCGCGATGGGCGGCCATGATTGCGTTTTCCGCCTGGCGTAGCGTCAATTGGGCATGGTGTAAAAACGCAAATCCGGCGCTAGTGGGCGTCACGCCGGTGGAGGTTCGATTCAGGAGGCGGGTGCACAGTTCGCTTTCCAGCTTGGAGATTTGCTGACTGAGGGCTGACACACCAACGTCCAGTTCAAGTGCCGCACGCCCCAGGCTGCCCAGCTCGATGATTTTTACGAAATAGCGCAGTTGTCTCAATTCCAATGTGGCTGCTCCCCGCGAATTTGTTATTCAAATACCTGAACGTCTGTCACGCAAGTTACGAAGCCCGACGAGGCCGCATTGTCGCAGGTTTGGGTTGGCCGTTGAGCGCGTGCGCCTTGTCGAGGACTGTAGCCGTTGCCCCGAAGCTGTCATCAAGACTGAGGCCATTGATAACGGTTGGCACAGGGAGTGTCGAATGACCGCTCCTCGCCGGTTGCTGTTTGTCAGGATGAACTCATTGCGGGGTCATCGGCACCGCTGCGTCATATTGATGAATTCTAAGTTCCTGATGATCGTAGCCAGCGTATTTCGCACACGGTCTCCAACCTCACCGGAACCTGCATTGTGGAATAATTTTGTACATTGATAGGATAAGCTGATCAATCATGTCTGATCCCGAGTGCGCACCATGGCCATAAACTTCGACCTCAACGACCTGCAAGCTTTTCGCGCCGTGGTCGAGCAGGGCAGTTTTCGCAAAGCCGCCGACACCGTGCGTATCTCTCAGCCTGCGCTGAGCCGGCGTATCGAAAAACTTGAAGACGCCCTCGGCGTACGATTGTTCGAACGCACTACACGTAAGGTCAGCTTGACTCAGGCCGGGCGCGGTTTCATGCCCAGCGTCGAGCGCTTGCTGGACGATCTGGACGTGGCGCTGCTGGGAATCAGCGAAGTCGCCTCGACCCGGCTCGGCCATGTCACGGTGGCCTGCGTGCCCTCGGCGGCGTATTACTTCATGCCGCGCGTGATCGCCCATTACCACCGGCAGTTCCCGAGGATCAAAGTAAAAGTGCTCGACTCTAGCGCCCACGACGTACTCAGCGCCGTCGTCAATGGCGAAGCCGATTTCGGTCTGAGCTTCATGGGTACGCTGGAGACTGAAGTCGAGTTCGAGCCATTGGTGCAGGAAGGTTATGTGCTGGCCTGTCGGCGCGATCATCCGTTGGCGGGTCGAACCAGCGTGACCTGGGATGAGTTCTATCAGCAGGATTACATCTCGCTGGACAAGACCTCGGGCAATCGCTTTTTGCTGGATCAGGCGCTGACCGGAATCGTGCCGCACCGGCAGAGCATCTGTGAAACCCGGCATGTGACGACGATGATCGGCTTGGTGGAAGCGGGGTTGGGGGTGGCGGCGGTGCCGATGATGGCGATGCCGGCAGCTGATCACCCGATTCTGACGCGGGTGCCGCTGACCGACCCGCAGGTGATGCGCAGTGTCGGCCTGATCAAGCGCCGGGGTCGCACGTTGACCCCGGCTGCGTTGGAACTGGAACGGCTGGTGGTGGAAATGAAAGTTCAGGTCAGCGACTGACCGAATCCAGCCCGGTGGCCTTTACATCCGGTTGAGCGGTCGAGGAAGCCAAATACTCCAGCAGCGCCTTGGCTTCAGCCGGGTGTTGCGCACCCACTGGAATGCCGGCAGCGAAACGCGTTACCGATTGCACCGACTCTGGAATCTTTGCCACAAAACTTACGCCCGGCACGGGCAGCAATTCGCTGACCTGCTGGAAGCCCAGTTGGTAGTCGCCAGCGGCAACCACCGAGCCCACGGGGATTTTCGAGATCATCTTCGATTTGGGTTTGAGTTGGTCTTCAATGCCCAGGCGCTTGAACAACTGATTCTCGATGTACACGCCGCTGGCGCTATCGGAATAGGCGATGGACTTCGCGTCGAGCAAGGTCTTCTTCAGTCCGTCAACGGAGCTGATGTCCGGCTTCGTCGCGCCCTCGCGCACTACGAGCCCGATTCGGGAATCGGCCAGTTCAACCCGTGAAGCGGGATCAACTTTGCCTTGCTTGATCAGGTCATCGAGGGCGTAGCCGACCATGATCACTACATCAGCTTTTTCTCCGCGAGAAAGACGGTTGGGAATAGCTTCCGGCGCTTTGCCCATCGACGGGCCAAGGGCGGTGTCGAGCGTGTGGCCGGTAGACGCGGCAAATTTAGGGCCGAGGATTTTGTAGGCCGCGGTGAAACCACCGGAGGTCATCACGCGGATTTCTTCCGCTTGGACCAGGGTGCTCAGACTGAGGCTGGTCAACAAGGCGAAGGCGGCAACATTGAATAGTTTTTTCATGGTTATTTTCTCGAAAGTGCGGGTTCAAGACATCGCTGATTGGAGGCGGTAAGTGGAGCGGCGATAGAGATATAACGTGGCGCACAGGGCGCAGAGCGCGGCGAAACTCATCCAGTAACCGGGGGCGGCCTTGTCGCCGGTGTACTGAATCAGGAAAGTCGACATCGCCGGGGTGAAGCCGCCAAACACCGCCGTAGCCAGGCTATAAGCCAAGGAGAAACCGGCGACCCGAACTTCGACCGGCATGATTTCCGTGAGCGCGGCAATCATCGCGCCGTTGTACAAACCGTAAATGAACGACAACCACAGCAAGACCAACAGCATGTTGACGAAGCTGGGCGCGTTGACCAGGTAAGTCAGCGCTGGATACGCAGTGGCGAGGGTTAACAGTGCCATGGCGATCAGCACTGGACGCCGACCGATGCGGTCAGACAACGCGCCGCCAATGGGTAACCAGAAGAAGTTCGAAACACCAACCAGCAAGGTCACCAATAACGCATCGGACGTACTCAGGTGCAGCACGGTTTTGCCGAAGGTTGGCGCGTACACGGTGATCAGGTAAAAAGCCGTGGTGGTGAGGGCGACCATCATCATCCCGGCGAACACGATGACCCAGTTCTGCGCCAGAGTGCGGAACACATCGCCCATACTCGGCCGATGCTTGCGCGCTTCGAACTCCTTGGTTTCTTCGAGGTTACGGCGCAGGAAAAAAATGAACGGCACGATCATGCAACCGAGGAAAAACGGAATCCGCCAGCCCCAATCGGCAATCATTGCGGGCGCCATCCACTGATTCAACCCGTAGCCCAAAGCCGCCGCGACGATAATCGCCACTTGCTGGCTGGCCGACTGCCAACTGGTGAAGAAGCCTTTGTTGCCCGGAGTGGCGATCTCCGAGAGGTACACCGAGACACCCCCCATTTCCGCACCGGCCGAGAAGCCTTGCAGCAAGCGACCGATCAGCACGAGGGCGGGTGCAAATAACCCGATGGTTTCGTAACCGGGCACCAACACAATGAGAATCGTGCCGCTGGCCATAATCGACAGCGTCACGATCAAGCCTTTGCGCCGACCCACATCGTCGATGTAAGCACCGAGTACCACCGCACCCAACGGACGCATCAGGAAACCCGCGCCAAACACCGCGAAGGTCATCATCAGGGAGGCAAACTCACTGCTGGCCGGGAAGAACACAGCCGCAATCTGCGTAGCGTAAAAGCCGAAAAGGAAGAAATCGAACTGTTCGAGGAAGTTACCCGAGGTAACTCGAAAAATCGCACTGGCGCGTGAACGCCCGGAAGGGTTTGATGTTGTCATTGACCTGTACTCCACCGCTTTTATGACGTGCGCTGCCTGGACGCGGCGCACGGATCTTATTAGGGCGAATGGTGGAGTAGGGGGATCGATATGATAAGTGCATTGTTGGCATTCATTAATGCATCAAACAGATCAATGGAAGCAAAGGGCAGGGCCGGTAAGCGGCTCACGGACGGTCCTTCGTCGATTTCCGGGTACCAGGTTGTTTTAAATCGGTCTGACAACTGAAAGCTTCAGGGAACGATTACCCCGGCACGCTGGGTACCTCAAGCCCGACTTTCACACGGTCCAGCGCCACGATGGTCTTGAACCAGGTCACGTTGGCATTCTCGGCAAACAATCGCCGCGCCAACGCCTGGTATTCCTGCATGCTGGCAACGGTTAACACCAGGACGAAATCCACTTCGCCGGTGACGTAGTAGCACTGCTGAACTTCGGGCACCGCGAAGTGTGCCTTCATCGCCTCCAGTGCCTCGATGCTCGTGCGCTCGGCCATCACCTCCACAATGATCGTGATCGGCCGTCCTACGGCGGTGGGATCGACGATGGCGACATTGCCCGTGATGACACCCCTTTCTTCCATCCGCTTGATGCGGCGCTGCACGGCAGCCGTGGAGAGATTGACCTGCTCGGCCATCAGGCGCAGCGGTGTGGTGTTGTCGCGCTGGACGAGGTCCAGGATGGCACGGTCGAATTTGTCCAGTGGTGCAGAGGCTGCGTCGATTTTTGCCATGTCAGGCCCGCGAGAAAATTTCTCGAAAACTACCAGAAAACTGCGGCCCTTTATCTAGCTGCGAGAAATATTATCTTGCCTGCAGACGGCTCTCGCCGCCTTGATCGGGAATTCACACAGGATAATTGGCATGCTCGCACTGTTTCATCTTTCCCCTGTCCTGTTGGTGACAGCCATGCTCGTCGTGCTGCGCCGGCCGCCCGTTCATGCCGCCATCGCCGGCACTCTACTCGTCGTGGTGCTCTGGCTCGCCGGCGTTGCCGAAGCGTGGCAGCCGAGCAGTATGATGGCTGCCGTTCAAGATACCGCTGTGCTGTTTGCCAGCACGGCCTTCGTGATCGTGCCGGGTCTGGCCTTCGTGATTTTTATCGAGCGCCTGGGCGTCAACCTGGCGCTGAGCCAATGGGTGCGGTCACTGGGTTTGCGACGCGGCGATCAAGTGGCGTTCATCGTCCTCGGGCTGGCACCGTTACTGGAAGCGATGACCGGCTTCGGCGTGTCATTGATCGCAACGGTGCCCCTGTTGCTCAGCCTCTTCGAGCGCCGGGTCGCGCTGCGCATAGCGCTCGCCGGCATGGCAATCATGCCGTGGGGAACGCTGGGCCTGGCTTCGGTCATTGGTGCCTCGCTGGCTCACCTGGACGCCGCCGCGCTGGCGTCGACCTCGGCACTCACCAGCGCACCGGTTTTTTTCGCCCTCAGTGCGATAGCGCTCTTTCTGGCAGGCGTTCGTGAGTGGCGGGAGTGGAGGGCGCTGGGCGTTTTCTGGCTGCTGTTTGTAGGTGTGCTTTACAGTGCCAGTCGGTGGTTGGGGCCGGAAGTGGCCGGTGTTGCCGCGGGCCTGGTGACGGCCGTTGCCGTTCTATCGGCCGGGCTTTGGCGCTTGCGTCGCAGCGATAGTGAGCGCGGTTCAGTGCAATGGCCGCGTCAGGCCTGGCCGTATCTGTTGCTGATTGTCTACATCGTCGCGTTGAAGATGGTGTGGACGATCACCTCTTGGCAGGACAGCTGGATCGTACAAGGTGCCCAAGTCACCTGGAAGCCACTGGCATCCCCCGGCCTGGCGTTGGTTCTGGTGCTGATCGGGTTAGGTTTTTACACGCGCAACACACCACGCCAGACAGCGTCCGACATCAGTGTGCCTGCTGCCTTGGCGGCGCGTGCGAGGCGGCCATTGCTGACCATTTTTTTCTTTCTCGCGATGTCGCAGATGATGGTGAAGGCCGGCTTTCTCGCGGGCTTGATGCAACTGCTGGCGGGCTTGTCGCCCACCGCCGCGACGTCGCTGGTGGCCCTCTTTGGTGCGTTGTCAGGCTACATGACGGGGTCGAACGTGGGCGGCAACGCGATCTTCATGCCGGCCATCGCGATGTTGCCCGAACCCTCTCGGCTGTTGCTGGCAGCGGTACAGAACAGCGCGGCAGGGCATGCCGCACTGGGCTCGCTGTCGATCGTCATGCTGATCCTGGGTCTTGCCAAAACCCAGGCCACGGAAGAGGGCGAACTGGTAAGGTTTGGCTTCGCGCTGGTCTGCCTCAATACGGCATTGGTCGCGTTGGGCGCAGGGTTGCTGAGCGGGTGGTTTGGATAGCATTGCCGGGTGAGCTGGCCGGTCTGGGCACGACAACGAGTTTGAACGTGCTCAGGCAAATGCAGCCTCGACAAATGCTTCCAGCGCCTTGGCTTCCAGGATCTCGATAGAGAAGTGACCGAAGCGCTTGGGCAACCAGATGATGCGTGTCCCGGACGGGGATTGCAGGTTCGCACGGGCCAATGGCTTTCCGTTTTCGTCTTCCGGTTGAACACCCGCCGCCATCAATTCGTCATAGGTCTTTTCGATGTCGGGTGTCGAGTAGCAATGGCGATAAATCATTCCCTCGCTCGAGGCGTCCAACAGCTCCCGTAGATTCCCCGCCAGTGGCTGTACCAACATGAAACGCTCCTGACCGATCAGCGCAATCGCGTAGCGTACATGCAAGCCACCTCTTTCCCAGACGAGCGTTTTGGAGATCCTGGCTTTCAGTATCTGTGCGTAGTAATCACAGGCTTCTTCGAGATTCTCGACCAGTACATCGATGTGGCTGAACTTCAGATCCATGGCATGCCTCCTTCCGAATTGATGTCCATGGTAACTACCGCACCTTCGGAACTCGATGGCGTCATGAAAAGTCATCCAGGTGATGCCATTCACCCATGGATGAGACTTGGGCGACCCGTGAGGAAGAGTGTCTGCTTTTTTGCGGTTGTTGCCTGCCGAAATGCCTCTTTTGTCCTAATTCCTATTACTTTTTCTGCAAGGACGCTCCCGTCCAATCTTCATGCGGGAAGCTCCAATTGTTCATAGGCATACAGCCCATGGCTCGCAGGATCGGAACCCGCGCTGTCAATCGCGTCTAAGATTCAGAGAGATGTCCCGCCACACTGAAGGAACGACTCATGCTCAAATCACGCTCATTGGTTGTCGCGATTACATGTCTTGCGCTGGTCAGCGGCTCAGCGACTGCACTGGCCGATCCCGGTAATGGAAAGGGCCAGGGAAACGGCAAGGGAAACCCGCAAAACAGCCAGGTACATGGCAATCAGGGCAGTAAAGGC
Organism: Pseudomonas fluorescens NCIMB 11764; assembly: GCF_000293885.2. Classification (NCBI taxonomy): domain Bacteria; kingdom Pseudomonadati; phylum Pseudomonadota; class Gammaproteobacteria; order Pseudomonadales; family Pseudomonadaceae; genus Pseudomonas; species Pseudomonas fluorescens. The sequence continues at coordinate 5,485,684 of NZ_CP010945.1, read as the reverse complement.
AAAAACGCCGGGGGCGGTGATTGGGATCATGGCCCGAGCATCAATCGAGGCAGCATCCTCGGAATCATTGGCGGTTACAGGGATTACTGGAGTCCCGGCCCTGCTTTGCCACCCGGCATTCAAAAAAACCTCGCTCGGGGCAAGCCTCTTCCACCCGGCATTGCGAAAAAACTGGACGGTCGGTTGGTTGGCAGGCTGCCGCACTACGACGGATACGAATGGCAGCAAGCGGGCACCGATTTGATACTGGTCGCGCTGGCAACCGGGCTCATCTACGAAGTGCTCAACGGAGCGTTTGATTAATGGATGAGTGAAGACTCGGCGATCGTTCTGGCGGCATGCTGATTGGGTCAGTGCGCACCGCATCCCGTCTGTCGCATGACTTGAACTGCGGAGGGAAAAACGCGTCTTAACGTACGCGATATCAACCCTATGGAAGCGATCATGCTTTTAAAAAACAAGAGTTTCGTTGCTGTCATGTCATGCGCCATGATGCTTGCAGCCGCACCCTTACTCCCTGCTCACCTCTCTACCATGAGCGCCGCCTACGCGAAGGATGGTGGTGGTAACGGAGGCGGTAACGGAGGAGGCGGTAATGGGGGCGGTAATGGCGGCGGTAATGGCGGTGGCCACGGCGGCGGTACCGGTGGTGGTCACAGCGGTTCAGATCACGGCAACGCTAACAGCAACGGCCGCGGTAATGGATTGAGCAGCGATCATGCCGGCAAGTCTGTTCGTGACCACGGCGAAAGTGGAAACCACTACGGCAATGATCGCAATGGTGAGCGCGGTCATGGCACAACGACTTCAGGCATCGCCCATTCCAAAGATACGCGTGGCGTGACCAAAGCCACGGCAATCTCGGACTCGACACCAGGGGACCACAACGGGAAAGGGTTGAGTAAAGCCGGGACGTCCGTATCAAAGAAATCGCACTGATCAGCGATATTCGCAGCACGCAACCCTGAACAAAACGGGCGCCCGACAAGGCGCCCGTTTTCATTGGCTCCGGTTTAAGTGCTATTCGTCCACGTTGATGCCCGATCCTCCCAGTTCCTTGGGGACATCCTTCAGCTTCGGCAATCCATCCTTGATACGCAACACAGTCTCCTGATAGTGAACGTGAACGCCTGGCGAGTACGCGAGATCCGGGATGACCGCGGCATATACATCGATCAGTCCTATCTCCGGGTGTTCAGTGAATAGATGCCCGCCGCACGTCTTGCACCACTTGCGGTAACTGCGCGAGGTCTTGTTGTAGGTGCCGATGTTGTCAGCCCCTCGAGTTACTTGCACCGCGTCGGGTTTCCACAGCGTGAAGGCATTGACCGGCCCTGCTGACCAATGCCGACACGACTCGCAATGGCAATAACCCATCCCGACCGGCTCGCCGCTGACGGTGAACTCGACTGCGCCGCAAAAACAACTGCCCTTGTAAGAGCGTTCAATGTTCATGGCGTGACTCCTTGATCAATGGTTTGCCTTCATTCGTCGATGTAGCGCACCGGCGTCGCCGGCGTGCGCCGCACCTGCAATTCGAAAATGTCAGGGCGCGCGTAATGCCCGGTAACGTCGAGCGCTCGCCGCGCTGGCGCCACGAGTGCGACGTCGATGTCCGCATACAAAATGCCGGCCTCGCGGTGCAGTGGACCGGCGACGATCCGGCCCTGCGGATTGACCACCACCGAGTCACCGTCGTTGATCCATTCATCCGGCTCGGCAAACAGTTGCGCACGCGCCGGGAAGTCGTCGGGGATGTCGCTGCCGCGCAGCGCGGTGCCGCTGCCGAGCACCCAACAGCGGCCTTCGAGCGCAATGTGACGCATCGTGCTGATCCAGCCATCGCCCGTGTCGTACGTGGGCGCGACGTAGATTTCCACCCCTTGGGCATACAGTGAATAGCGCGCCAGTGGCATGTAGTTTTCCCAGCAGATCAGCGCACCCACGCGGCCAACCGGTGTGTCCACCGTGCGCAACCCGGAGGCATCACCGAAGCCATGCACCATGCGCTCGGGATTCGTTGGCATCAGCTTGCGGTGGCGGTTGAGCACTGCGCCGTCCGTGCCGATAACGACTACGCTGTTATAGAGCGTGCCGCCACCCGTTTGCCGTTCGCATTCATTGATGCCGCATACGATCGTCACGGCGTGAACCCTGGCGGCTTCGCACAATTCGTTCAGGTCACCTTTCGCGATATCGACGGCGTTGGCCAGCAGCCGCGTGTGCAACTGACCCACTACGGCCCCGTCCTTTCCCGCCGCCAGCCGCCAGATCCACGACGGGTAACCGGGAATGAACGATTCGGGCAAAACGATCAGCGAGGCTCCAGCCGCTGCTGCCTCGGCGACCGATTGCACGGCCCGGGCGATCGTCGCGCCGCGGTCGAGCAACACCGGCGGGCGCTGAATAATGGCTACCTTGGTCATGGCGTTCTCCGTTTGCACTTGGCTTCGAAGGCTTGAGCGTGCGCGTGGCGGAGTGACGGGGCTAGTTCACAATCTGAAGCGTTTCAGTCGCGGGGGCCAGGCAATGGACGAAAGCTACGGTCAGTTCTGCACGGTCGCACGCGGTGCCGAAGCACTGTGCGAGCGCTGGACACCTTTGGTCGTGCGCGAGCTGTTGTGCGGCAGCAAGCGCTTCAACGAACTGCACCGCGGCGTACCCCGAATGTCCACCAGCCTGCTGGCACAGCGGCTGCGCCACCTGGAAGAAATCGGCGTCGTACACCGCTCGGCCACCGGCAAAGTCTGGGAGTACAGCCTGACCGAAGCGGGCGAGGAACTGCGCCCCATCATCATGGCACTGGGTCATTGGGGCGCACGCTGGATCGGCAGTCGCCTGCACGATGACCAACTCGACGCGGGCCTGCTGATGTGGGACGTGCGCCGGTTCGTGCGAATCGAAACATTCCCACCTCGACCGGTGGTCATCCACTTCAAATTCCGCGACGCCCGGCCCGGCGAGCAAGCGTGGTGGCTGGTGGTCGAGGAGGGCGTGGCCGACCTGTGCCGCGACGACCCCGGCCGTGAACTGACGCTGGTCGTGGATTCCAGCGTGCGCGCATTGACCGAAGTGTGGTCGGGCGATCGCACACCGCGGGAAGTGCTTCAGTCGCGAGAGTTGCGAGTGGATGGCGCGGTGAAGGATGCGGAATGTCTGTGGCGTTGGCTGGGCACGAGTGCGTTTGCGGGGACGCGAAGCGCGGCAGTCAATCGGTGATCTTGGCTGAGCCCGGGTCACGTTAACTGTTTGGAGTTAATCCGATGTTGAACGTGCTTTTCATCTGCAGCCAGAACCGCCTGCGAAGCCCCACGGCCGAACGACATTTCGCTGACTGGCCGGGCGTGAAAACTGCGTCGGCAGGTATCAGTAACGATGCGTATGTTCCAGTCAGCCTGGAGCTGCTGCAGTGGGCTGATCTGGTATGTGTCATGGAGCCGATTCATCGCAACAAACTGGTGGCTCGATTTGGTGCGGAGCTGGTGGACAAGCGTGTCGTTTGTTTGGACATACCGGATGTTTATCAGTACATGGAGCCTGGGCTGGTCAAGGTGTTGGAGGTGAGAGTCAGGCGGTATTTGCCTTCCTGAGGTGATGCCTCCTGCTGGGCCGGTTCACGTTTGAACAGACTCTTTTTTTGCGTCTCGCGAGAAGCAGCACTAGTGGTCCCAAGACCGTTAGTCCCTTTGCAGAAGACGGCAATCGGCTGTGGATTCAACCGGTCGATGCAGCAGGTTGGTTAAATCGTTCAGCGGGCGGTTCGAATGTGGGCTTTAATGTCGTGCCCATAGGCAGCCTCGTTAGCTTCGACTCCGTACGAAGATGGAATGCGCCGACCGGCGGGTTCAGGTGGCCATGCACATGTCTAATCAAGGAAGAATCGACATTGAAAATACCTTTCTGCGCCCTGTTTTTGGCCTGTCTGACGACTATCGCACTCGCTGACGAAAACCCAATCGGCTTCCAGTCTTCCACACTACCGGACCCGCAAAATGACCGCTCACTGGAGATGGTCGTCTGGTACCCCAGTGCAACGACCGCCGCCACGCAATTGATCGGCGATGATGTGGTGTTTGTCGGGGCTTCTGCCGTTCGTGACGCGCCGCCCGCTGCCGGCAAGCATCCCTTGGTCGTGCTCTCCCACGGGTACAGGGGAAACTGGAGCAACCAGATCTGGCTTGCCAGTGCTCTGGCTCACAGGGGTTACATCGTCGCTGCGATCAATCACCCTGGCACCACCACTCATGACCGTAGCCCTCAAGCAGCGGCGCAGTTGTGGCAGCGGCCCGTTGATGTGCGCCGCGCCATTGATAGCGTCACGACTCAACCTGAAAAATTCGGCGTGGTCGCCAATGGCCAAATTGCAGTAGCGGGCCATTCACTCGGCGGCATGACCGCCCTGGAGATTGCCGGTGCTCGTTTCGATCCGGACCGCTTCGCTCAGGAGTGCAAAGCACACCCGCAGTTAGCCAGTTGCTCCGTCTATGGAAAGATAAACCCGGCAAGCACCGCAGAATCGAAGGCCGCGTTGGCCGCCGATTTGCGTGATAAACGCGTCACGGCCGTGGTGACATTGGACCTGGGCCTTTCACGGGGCCTGACCGATGAAAGCCTGGCCGCGCTGCCAGTACCCACGCTGGTGATCGCTGCCGGCGTACCGTCGCACGATCTACCCGCTGAGCTGGAGTCTGCCAACCTGGCCAAACGCCTGCCTCCAGCGTCAAGCCGTTACGTCGAAATCAGCGACGCCAGCCATTTCAGTTTCTTGTCGATGTGCAAACCTGGCGCGCAGGCAATGCTCGAAGAAGAAGTACCGGGCGATGGCATCATTTGCCTGGATGGCGACAACGGTCGTGCGCGTGAAGAGATTCAACAGCAGGTTATATCGCTGATAGCGGAGTTTCTTCAGTCATCAGGAAATTTGTAAGAGCGAGTCTGCTCGCGATGGACCTGAGGATGACGCGTTTATCCAGCAAACACGCGTTGTCGTTAACGTCCATCGCTACAAGGAGCTGCAGTCACTTAACTGACCGGCATTAGCCACATGAGTCCGTATTTGACCCTTTGTCGCCTCCCAACTGATCACGCCTTTAAGGGTGTTTACTTCTAGTCAGACCCTTGTCTGTACAGAGAAGAGCGCGATGAGCATTGAACAGGTGGCCCCTGAAACGAAAGGGGTGGCGGTGAAGTTACTGGCAACGGTCGACCTCGGCCCCGAGATCGAGGGCATGGCAGGGCGCCAACTTCGAATGCGTTTGGTGACCATTGATCCTGGAGGCGTCTTCGGGCCGATTCATAACCATAAGGACAGACCAGGCACCGTCTACATCCTGCAAGGAACGATCACTGATCACCGCGACGGAGTCGCCACCGACTATGGGCCGGGAGTGGGCTGGCCCGAAGACAGGAACACCACGCACTGGCTGGAGAACAGAGGCACCATTGCGGCGGTGGAAATCTCGGTTGATATCGTCAGGCAAGGGTGAGTTCGCTGACTGCATCGAGACAATGAACACGAAAAAGCCCGGCTGATCAGGCCGGGCTTTTTGGGAATTGCGGTGACGCGATTTGTTTATGCTGCGCGGCTTTCGATCAGACGATCCGAGCCACCTTCAGCAACGCGGTTCTCGATCAGACGATCCGAGCCACCTTCAGCAACGCGGTTTTCAATCAGACGATCCGAGCCACCTTCGGCCACACGATTCTCGATCAAACGATCCGAACCACCTTCAGCAACGCGGTTCTCGATCAAACGATCCGAGCCACCTTCGGCAACGCGGTTTTCGATCAGACGGTCCGAGCCACCTTCGGCAACGCGGTTCTCGATCAAGCGATCCGAGCCACCTTCAGCGACGCGTTTTTCGATCAGACGGTCCGAACCACCTTCAGCGACGCGGTTCTCGATCAAACGATCCGAGCCACCTTCGGCCACACGATTCTCGATCAAACGATCCGAACCACCTTCAGCCACACGACTTTCAATCAGACGATCCGAGCCGCCTTCAGCGACAACCGGGTGAGTCGAGGTCGCGGCAAAAGCGTTAACTGCAAAAACCGAGAAAGCGATGCTGAGGATGGTTTGGCGTTTCATGATCGTGTGCTCCGGGGTGTTGTTGGTTGGTATGGAGCCAATGTTACGCCGCGGATTTTTTATGAGAACTTCATTGACGTGATGGTGACCATCGACGGCATTGATAGAGCGAACGGCCTGCCTCTGGTGAACGTGATGATGGAGTGCGGCGCTGGCAACCGGAACGTGCCAGCACATTGATTACATTGCGTATCAACTGTAATGCGCGGCAACGTCTTTCTCAGCGCTGCCAGTGACAAATACAGTGACTCGCCACGATTTGCTCACCGGATGTACTAGCGGAGCAGGTGACGATCTCAATGTGTTTACTGCGTAATTAAGGTGTCTTTCATGATTCAGAACATGATGAAAACTGCTGGTCTGGCTGCACTTCTTGTCGCCAGCGCAGCAATGCCATTCGCCCAGGCACAATCATTGCCACTCGATAAAGTGGGTGCTTTGCATAATGAAGACGTGGAGTGGCGCAGCTTTCCAGCGTTCCCGAAAGAAGTGAAACTGGCTGTGTTGGCCGGCGACCCGAGCAAGCCAGCACCCTATGTGGTGAGAGTCAAAGTGCCCAGTGGCACCAAATTAATGCCCCATACCCATCCTGAAGATCGTATCTACACGGTGATGTCCGGTGTGTTCTACATTGGCTTCGGTACAGTTTTCGATCCAGCAAAACTGGTGGCTTACGGTCCGGGCAGCGTAGTAATACTGCCGGCCAATACGCCACATTTTCACTGGGCTAAATCAGGAGAGTACATCTCACAGGTTTACGGAACGGGGCCGCTGGGCCTTGAATACATTGATAGCCATGATGATCCCCGGAATGCGGCGAAGTAACTTCGCTTGAACTGAGCAACCCATGCCATTCGATGGCAGATAGGCTAGGATTTGATGCATCAAGCTATCAATCGCTCGACGCCAGACTCTTGCAAATCGCTGACTTCGAAGGCAACACATGGATTCTATCTGGGTAGCGGTAGCCATTTTCACCTGTTTGCTGGCAGCATCGTTGCTGATGATGCAACTGTATCCAAAGCTGGCAGCGCGCCACAAAGACGAAGACACGAATGCCGTGGTTCGTCTGGTGGCGAACATATTCGTGGTAATGACTTCGTTGGTATTCGGCCTGATGATTAATTCGGCCAAAAACACATTCGAAGCCATCGACTCCAATGTGCATGCTTATGCAACAAGTCTGATTATTCTCGATCGATCATTCCGAGCCTATGGCACCGCCGCAGAAAAGGCCCGGGGGCATCTGATGGTTTATGTCGAAGAGGCCATTGCCAATCCCTATCGGGGTGACCAGGCGCTACAGCACCAAAAAAGTCTCGCGGTCCAATATCTGGACGCTATCGGTGGGGCATTGACCGCCATCAAACCAGTGGACCGCTTTCACGAGACCATGATGGTGGATATACGTCAGCAGTATCACTCTCTGATCGAACAGCGCTGGAAGATCGTTGAACAATCAGAGGGTGCCATCCCGGGCCCGCTGATCGGCATGCTGGTGGCATGGATGACACTTATCTACGCCAGTTTGGGTTACCGGGCGCCGCGCAACCCTATGGTCGTGGGAATGTTCACCGTATCGGCGCTACTCATAGCCGCCTCTGTTTATCTTGTACTGGACATGAATGTTCCGTTCCACGGCCCGATACAAATCTCAGATGCCCCGTTGCGCAGAGCGCTTGCAGAGATGCAGTTGTAGAGGCTTGCGTTCAGCAAAACACGGTTTTGAACAGGCTCGAATGCCTGTGTCTTCTGTATGAAAAATCAATCCACAGCCATAAACAGTCACTCGGTCTAGCGTGAGAAACCGTTGGCAATGCAAAACTCGAGATTGTTTTAAGCTCTCGCATTGACATATCGATAAATCTCGATATCCTCGGCTCATGGAATTGATCGAAATATTCAAAGCCCTCTCAAACCCGACGCGTCTTGAAATCCTGAAAGGTTTGAAGGATCCCGCAAAGAACTTCCCTCCGCAGGACGAAGGTGACGTTCTCACGGTCGGCGTTTGCGTCAGCAGTATTCAAGAAGGGATCGGACTGTCGCAGTCAACGGTGTCCGGTTATCTGGCCACGTTGCAACGAGTGGGCCTGGTCGAAGTCAGGCGCATCGGTCAGTGGACCTACTACAAACGCAATGAAGCAACCATCAGCGCGCTTGCCGAGATCATCGGGAAAGATTTGTAATTTTTTACCGCAACATATCGAGATATCTCGATATTCCATTTTATCGATGCGAGGATTTACTATGAAAGCGATGATGCTTAAATCATTCGGCGGTCCTGAATCGTTCGAACTTTGCGACGTGCCCAAGCCCGTGCCGCAAACAGGGCAGGTCCTGGTCCGGGTGCACGCAACCTCCATCAATCCATTGGATTACCAGGTTCGACGTGGCGATTATCCCGACCTGGTGCCACTGCCGGCCATTACCGGGCACGACGTCTCTGGTGTTATCGAAGCAGTTGGGCCAGGTGTGACGACCTTCGCTCCAGGAGACGAAGTCTGGTACACCCCGCAAATATTTGAAGGGCCAGGCAGTTATGCCGAGTACCACATCGCGGCCGAAAATATTGTCGGGAAAAAGCCTCCCTCGTTGAGCCATCTTGAGGCGGCAAGCCTGACCCTGGTTGGCGGAACGGCGTGGGAAGCACTGGTCGTGCGTGCGGCGCTCAGGGTAGGGGAAAGCATTCTTGTCCACGGCGGCGCGGGAGGCGTCGGTCATGTCGCGATCCAGCTGGCGAAAGCCATTGGCGCAAGGGTCTTCACGACCGTGCGTGAAGCAAACGTTGAGTTCGCACGCAGCATGGGGGCCGATGTGATCATCGACTATGAAAAAGAAGATTATGTTGATGCCGTCATTCGGGAAACGGGTGGCCGCGGCGTTGATGTTGTGTTCGACACCATCGGCGGCAACACATTGTCACGCAGCCCCGACGTGCTCGCACAACTTGGTCGCGTCGTCACGATCGTAGACATTGCGCAGCCACAAAACGTCGTTCAAGCCTGGGGCAAAAACGCGAGTTATCACTTCGTTTTCACCCGGCAAAACCGCGGCAAGCTCGATGAGTTGAGCGCATTGATAGCGCGCGGTCAGCTACGGCCACACGTTGGCGCCGTCTATTCGCTTGCCGACATTCCCCTCGCACATGCCCGGCTGGAAAGTCTTAACAACGGTATTCAAGGAAAAATCGCGATTGCTGTCGAGCCATCGCTCATCTCGTAAGTGCGCACTTTCAATCGTTCACGTCCATTCAGAGGTACGCCATGATTTATGAAATCGCTCTGCTCCCCGTTCACAAAGAACGGATTGAACCGTTCCGACGTGCATTCGCCGAGGTCGCTCCTTTGCTCAGCCGCGCCGAAGGTTACGGCGGCCACTTGCTTGCGCAAGGGATCGAAAGCCCCGAGATGTTCAACCTGATAGTGAGGTGGCGATCACTCGAGGATCACACGCCGGGCTTCGAAGCGAGTGAAGACCATCGGCTGTTCATGATGGGCATAGAGGAATATTTTTCGGGAGAACCGAAGGTCTTCCATATTGAGGGCGGAAACTTTTAGGACTGACGGGCCTCGCACATTGAAATAACTTGCAACCCTTGCGTGATTGAGAAATTCCACGCGTCTCTCTAGATTTTTTCCCACAACGCCGGGCCCCTCTGACAGCGAATAGCTGCCATGTCGGAGTTGCAGTTTGTACAACTTCGACACTTGGAGGAGGGGCTCATGACTGCCCTGGAACCGTTCTTTCTTGCCGAGTTTCTCGGCACCGCCACTTGGTTGTGGCTCGCTTTTATCAGCATCGTTATCGGCCTGTTGATCTTCGACCTCGGGGTGCTACACCGCGGGCATCGAGAAATCGGCGTTCGTGAAAGCCTGCTGCTGTCTGCTGGCTATATCACCGCTGGCTTGCTGTTCGGCCTCTGGGTCTGGCAGGTCAAGGGCGGTGACGCCGGGATGGATTTCTACACCGGCTTTCTGATCGAGAAATCGTTGTCGATGGACAACGTATTCCTGATGGCGATGATCTTCAGCTTTCTCTCCATTCCGCGTAAGTATCAGCACGAGGTGCTGTTCTGGGGCATTCTCGGTGTGATAGTGCTGCGCGCTGTCATGATTGGCCTGGGGGCGGCGCTGATCGCCGAGTTCAGTTGGATTCTCTATGTGTTCGGCATCTTCCTGCTGTTGACCGGGGTAAAGATGCTGTTCAGCAAGATCGATGCCCAGCCCAACCTTAGCGATAACCTGCTGGTGAAGTTCCTGCGCAAACACATGCGGGTGACCGATCGCTTGCATGAAGGGCGCTTCTTCGTGCGCCAGGCGGATGCCAGTGGCAAGTCCGTGGTCTGGGCGACGCCGTTGTTCCTGGCCCTGGTGCTGATCGAGTGTGCCGATTTGGTCTTCGCTGTGGACAGCGTGCCGGCGATCTTTGCCATCACCCAGGACCCCTTCATCGTCTACACCTCCAACATCTTCGCCATCCTTGGCCTGCGTGCGTTGTATTTCGCCCTGGCGGCGATGATTCACCGCTTTGCCTATCTCAAGTACGCCCTGGCGCTGGTGCTGGTGTTTATCGGCGGCAAGATCTTCATGGTCGGCATCATCGGCAAGATTCCGGCGGTCATTTCCCTGAGCGTGACCCTGGCTTTGCTGCTGGGCGGCGTGCTGCTATCGCTTTGGAAAACCCGCGGCCAGGCCTCTGCCGGCCCGCAGGTTTAGATCCGGACAGATGGCGGCTGCCACACGAAAACAGCAAACCCGGCGCGAGGGCCGGGTTTGGATAATCCGTGCCAGTCACGCGTGCGGCGAATATCGGCATTTCGACGACTATCAGCGTGGCGCTTCAACTTAAGAGGGGGCATGGGGGTAACTATTGATAAGTCCATCGACAGGTAGACATTAGCTACGCTCAATCAAGAATAGATACTTGCCGAGGTACTAATGCACGCCAGAACAACCACCTTGCCCGCCCTTACGCTCCTTGCGTTTTGCTGTCAGCAAGTGTGGGCTGGCGGCATCATGCTCTACGAAATCGGCACCGATAACGCCGGCCTCGCCAACGCCGGTGCCGCCGCCCGCGGCCAAGGCCCTTCGACAATATCCAGTAACCCGGCGGGCATGAGCTACCTGCCAGGCACGCAGATCACCGGCGGTTTGCAAGTGCTTTACGGCGACCTGACCTTCGATCGAGATTCCGACACCAATGTCCCTGGCCGCAGAAGTGGCAATGCCCTTGATCCGATTCCCGGCGGCAGCTTCTTCATCTCGCATGAGCTTGACGATCACTGGAGTGTCGGTTTCGGCCAGTACGGCGATTTCGGTCTGGCGGTCAATTACGACAACGACTGGTCCGGGCGTTACTTCGCGCAAAACTCCAGCCTGCTCGGCTTGTCCCTGGTGCCCAGCGTGGCGTATCGCTTCAACGAGCAATGGTCGGTGGGCGTGGGCATCAAGGCCATGTACGGCATGTTGCAGGCGCAAACGGCTATCGACCGGTCCCCCTTCGGTTTCACCGACCGCACGGACGGTCAGTACAAATACAAGGATGGCACCTGGGGCTATGGCGCCAACGTCGGGGTGATCTACGCCCCGCAAGCCGGCACGCGCATAGGCCTGACCTATACCAGCAAAGTCGACTTGAACTTCGAAGACCGGCTGGATGTGCAAGGCGACGGCCGTCTGCTGGAGCGCGTCAACAACACCAATATCAAACTCGACACGACAGTGCCGCAGACCCTGACCCTGAGCCTTTTCCAACAACTGGACCGGCAATGGGCGTTGCTGGCCTCAGCCAACTGGCAGGACTGGTCGGAATTCGGCGATATCGGAGTGCAGGTCGATACCACCGCGCTCGGCACGCAATCGAAAACGGTCGATGCCGGTTTCAAGGATACCTGGCACTTGTCACTGGGCGCGCAGTACCAAGCCGCCGAGCAGTGGCTGTGGAATGTGGGTGTGGCCTACGACAGTAGCGCAGTCTCGGACAGCAAACGCAGCGTAATCGTGCCCATGGGCGAATCCTGGCGGATTGCCGCGGGAGCCACCTATGCCCTGAACAGGGACACCGATGTCAATCTCAGCTGGGCCATGGTCTGGCTGGGCGACATGCCGGTGGACCAGACCAAATCCGTGTCAGGCACTCGAACTTCCGGTCAGTTCGACAATGCCTGGATTCAAGCGCTGACCGGCAACATGACTTGGCGATTCTGATACTCAGTAAACGAAAGAACGTCCATTTCATCCAAAGAGTAAAACCACTAAGGATCTGTCCGGAAATCTGGAAATCAGGTTCCAATCGTCGTTCAAACTGAATGGGAGTACCGGCTGGAGATTAGTGACGCTGCGTATTCCGTCACCTGCAAGCCCCATCTTTTGATCCCCGTCCGCGACCTACTGGCCTTCTAAACACCACCAACAAATTCAGGTAGGTATAGCTGGATTATTTGGCGTTGGCCGCAGTTGAAAAATGGAAAGACAATTTCTCGCCCCCCGCAACCTTTACCACCTATCGATGAGCGACTGACTGGCCGAACAGTCATCCGGTCGGCTAGAAACCCAGGCGTTCCCCCATCCTCACAAAACAAATTCACAATCACTGACTGGTTGATTTATCTCAACTCTGTCCGCCCGGGCTTCGTAATACTTCAGCAGTGCCGAGCACGAAAATAATAGAGGCAGGCTTGATTACGGTGTGAGGGTAAGCACAGTCAGAATGGCGCCACTGCACCGTGCTGTCGCCATTTCAGGGTCTGCGCTGTTCGTTGATTTGTACGAAATGATGCCCGACGTCAGAAGCAGTTTCGGGAATGTGTTTGCAAACACGAGGAGAAAAACATGCTAGCTCCGCTTCCCAAACAAATAGCGCTCGCACTTTTATCGACCTGCGTTGCCATCGGCGCGGCGCATGCCGCTCCCAATGAGGCCTCCGAGGTCACTCGAAAAGCCAACGACGCCTTGCTCAGCTACTTACCCTTTGCCAATAAACAAGACTTCGAAGACGCGAACCACGGCTTCATTGCCGATTTACCCAGCCCTGTGATCAAGGGCGATGCGGGCAACACCGTGATCGATCTGTCTCAGTACGATTTCCTCAAGACAGAAGGCCCGACACCCACCACAGTCAACCCGAGTTTATGGCGGCAATCGCAGTTGCTGGCGATTCGAGGTTTGTTCAAAGTGGTGGATGGCATCTATCAGGTGCGCAATATCGACCTGGCCAACATCACCTTCGTGCGAGGCAAAACCGGTTGGATCGTAATCGACCCACTGACCTCGGCGGAAACAGCCAGAGCGGCACTGGCGCTGGTCAATGACAAGGTTGAAACACTTCCGGTGTCTGCGGTGATCTTCACCCATTCACATGTCGACCACTTCGCTGGCGTGCGTGCCATTGTCACTGAAGCCGATGCGAAATCCGGCAAAGTCCCAGTGATCGCCCCTGAAGGTTTCATGGAGGAAGCGGTCAGTGAAAACGTGTTTGCCGGCACTGCGATGAGCCGTCGCGCTTCTTACATGTATGGCAACCTGTTGCCAAAAGGCTCCAAAGGGACCGTCAGTGGCGGCTTGGGCATAACCACGGCAGCCGGCACCATCACGCTGCTCGAACCGAACAAACTGATCGAGAAAACCGGAGAAACACTCAGCGTCGATGGCATCGAGGTGGTGTTCCAAATGGCACCCGGCACCGAAGCTCCGGCGGAAATGCTGTTCTATTTCCCGCAATTCAAAGCCATTGACCTGGCAGAGGATGCCAACCACACCTTGCACAACATACTTACCCTGCGTGGTGCAAAAGTTCGCAGCGCGCAGAAGTGGGCCAGCGCTCTGGGGCAAACCCTTGATCTGTGGGGGGCGGATGCCGTGGTGTCGTTCGGTAGCCACCATTGGCCGCAGTGGGGTAATGATCGCGTTGTGCAGCATCTCGAGAAACAGCGCGACCTCTACAAGTACATTAACGATCAGACGCTGCGCATGGCCAATCAGGGCATGACCATGAACGAGATCGCCGAGGCGTTCGTCCTGCCTGATAGCCTGGCCAAAGAGTTTTATAACCGGGGTTACTACGGCAATCTCAAACACAACGTGCGCGCGACCTATCAGCTGTATTTAGGCTTCTGGGACGGTAACCCCGCGAACTTCGACCCGCTGCCGCCAGCAGAGGAAGCGAAAAAGTATGTCGAGATGATCGGCGCCGACAAAATGATTGATACAGCCACAGCGGCCTATGCCAAAGGCGAGTATCGCTGGGCAGCAACCGTGGCCAACAAGGTGGTTTTTGCGGACCCGAAAAACCAGGCGGCACGTGCCATCGAGGCCGATGCTCTGGAACAGATGGGTTACCAGGCCGAGTCCGGCCCGGCGCGAAACTTTTACCTGTCCGGTGCGCAGGAACTGCGTGGTGGCGTGAAAAAAATGGTCACGCCCAATACCAGTTCACCTGACATCATTCGCGGCATGACCACTGAAATGTTTCTCGACTTCCTGGCCATTCACTTGAACGGCCCTAGAGTCGGAGACAAGTCATACCTCTTCAACCTCAACTTCCCCGACATTAACGCCAAGTACGTGTTGACCGTAAAAAACGGCGTCATGAACTACAGCAAAGACAAGCAATTGGATCAGGCCGATGGCACTGTCACTCTAAACCGAACCACCCTCGACGACATTGCCCTGGGCAAACTGAAATTGGGCAATCTCTCTGAAAGCGGCGAAGTGACCATCGACGGCGACAAGGCCAAATTCAAGGAAATGCTGACCCACTTCGACCAGTTTGACTTCTGGTTCACCATTTCCGAGCCTTAGCCCAGACGAGCCTGCACCTTTAAAGAACGCCCCACAGTTGGGGCGTTCACGTATCGGAGGTTGGTTGAGAAGGGGCATCTATCGGCCAAGTCGGGAAAACCCGCCAGGAAATTTAGCTATATATTGGTTTCGCCGTCCTCGATGCGGTCAGCCATGCGTCGTCTAAACAAGGAGACTCCGATGACCACTGCACATGTTTTCATCGCCACCAGTCTGGATGGCTTCATCGCCCGACCCGACGGTGACATTGACTGGCTTTTGCAGCGCGATGATCAGAGCGAGGATCACGGCTACCTGGCCTTCATCGCCGACAAGGATGTGATCGTGATGGGGCGGGGGAGCTATGAGAAAGTGCTGACCTTCGACACCTGGTTCTACGACCGGCCAGTGGTGGTGTTGTCTCAACAGTTGGCCGACTCGCAAGTGCCTGAGGCGCTAGAGGGCAAGGTGCGTTTTTCCAACCTCACGCCTTCAGACCTGTTGGCGGAAATGGCGAGCCAAGGTGTGCGTCGAGTCTATGTCGATGGCGGGCAGGTGGTGCAATCATTCCTGCGTGAAGGGTTAGTCGCCGATATGGTGATCACCACCGTTCCCGTGCTGATCGGGTCGGGAAGACCATTGTTCGGGGCCCTTACGCAGGACATTGCTTTGAAGCTGGTCACCAGCCGGTGCTTTCCTTCGGGGCTTGTGCAGTCTACCTATCAGTTGGTGCGTTGATCTTCTGAAGGGGAGGCCGGATCAAAGGCGAGGGTGAGATGGCATCTCGTCTACGGTGCTGTCGTGAAAATCACCGCTTCTGGCCGATTACTACCCGTCGCGATAGGGAGCAAACGATCCAAAGCGGCCCCTTACGGAGGGCAGAAATCGGCCGATTTTGTTGAAAAAGTCGGTCTGCCCAAACTGCCTGATCATTGAGTGGTGAAAACGCCTTTTTTGCACGCTGCTACGTGAAATCCGAGTCGGAAGCCCCTGCAAAAAGTAAAGATTTTCAATCTCGGACGCGTACTTTTCTGACGCGTAAACCATGGCCGACTTTTTCAACAGAATCGGCCAAAAGCGGACATCTGTTAAATGCAGAAACTCAACCGTCTAGAGAGCTAGGTGAACAGCATGAGTATCCAAATTTTGCTTTACGGGCAATTCATCAGCGCGTCATCTAGGTCTTTTTCAAACTGAACAGCATTGTCTCTGAGTCGATGATCAAGCTCCCGGAAGTGGGTTAGCAACGCCGACCGGTAGCTGCACTTAGCCGGCATACCGGTACCAAAAATCGTTGCCTTGTTAAGCTCGTCCGCCACCCCAATAAGACCTAGTTGCCCTCTAAGGTTGTTGTGGCTAGCAATGACCAGACCTAGCAACTTACGCTTGAAATAGACCGGGATGGTCGTGCTAGGGATGATACTCTGCATCATCTCACCGATGGACTTTGCAGCCTCTTTAGAGATGTACAGTTTGTCGAAGCCTTCAGGCGTAGGAATCGCAAGGGACGTGCTTGGGGGCTTGATGCGTCCACATTGCTCCATCCAATCAATTGCGACCGAAAAGAGTCGTGCCAGTAAATAGTGAAGAGGGGTAGGCCATTCCTGGAATGAAGGTTCCTCAGGTATTTGTTGCATCTGAGCGAGGATGCTTCTCGCGAAGTGCTGGAAATAATGGAGCCACATATGATCGTGGAGTCCATGGTGGATACCTTCATGTACCATGATCTCGAATAGCGTGATACCTGAGTTAATTGGGCATCGATATCGCCCTAAATCGTAGTAAGATCCCAGCGGCTCATTGAGCTTCGAGATAAGCGCTTTGTCCTCATCTAGCCGACGACAAACCGCATCGCCAATAGCTTGGTAAACGCCAAGTTTGACCGCGACCGTGGGATCCTCAAAAAAGAAGCGTAATATTCGGTTGCTCTGTGGGATCGCCAAACGCGCAGCGCCATTCAGATTTTTATTATTTTTAAGTTCAACGTAAAGCTGGCTCCCGGGAGCTTCGAGCATTGCTTCCAAGAATTCTTTAGTGAAGTCATTCAGAACTGATTCTTCCGTATCAAGCAACTTGAGGCAAAAATAAGGATGATTTAGCGTTAACGAGCGGGTCAGCTCTGAAGAAATGACTAGACTTTGTAGAATTTCGCGAGCTTGAATTTTGGATTTGTCGCGATTCGAAAACCAAGCTGTTATTAGATTCGGCTTCTTTCTCTGCTTCCGCATTGCAGTCGATCGTTCTCCGCCATTGGCCGATAGCGTGAAAATGGGCAGGCGTTTAACATGGTAGATAAGTTGAGAAGGCGATGGGGTCCTCCTACTAAATTTAATCAATTTCGGCAGTTGTGGTTCTACATGTAGAACCAACTCGTCATAGCGCTTAGTGAGGATAAGGGCCTCTATCATCTCACGGAAAATCCCTACTTTTCCTCTGACTAATTTGGGAGAACGGGTCCTCCAAAAAAAGTAAGTTGCAATCATGAGTAGAAGGACGTACACCGCCGTGTCGCTGTTAAAACCAAAACACCAGGGGCCAAAGCTGAAGTACAATCCTAGCTGTACCAGCGCGGGTGCAAAAACCAGATAGTGAATAAGTAGAAATACGAAACCTACAATCGCCCAGTCCAGACGGCTCATACAGAACCTAAGCTGGAGTTTGCTGACTTGAGGAATGAAGGCCCAAACGGCTGCTATCACCCCCAGTATGGTTAGCAAATTTGTTGTGTTGATTTGAGCTGCTGCTGACATTTCTTAGCCGTCTGATCTATGGGTGCGGTCGCATTATGAACTGCTCGACGCAAATGGTAGCACGCCTTTTAAATTCGATAGCGAGGCTTTCGGGGGATGAAAATTCTCGGTTCCTGAACTTGTCTAGGTGTTCAAGTTGAACCTGACGGGCCGGTTATGGCCGGCTTCGGCCTGTCGTGGTCAGATACCGGCCATTGGCCGTCAGCCAAACACTACGAGTAAATCAGAGGCGGTAACCGTGGCGACAGTGTCTGGCTTTCCCACTAGCACTGATAGCTATCAGCCATGATAAAGCGATATAGTAGAATCATACGTTACGCCATTATTTTTTAGAATTTCAAATTTTGCAAGGACGGCACATGATCGCTATCGCTAACGTTTTTAATGGGGGCAAAGCCTCTAGTGAAACCTATGTCCAACGTGAAAAAGGGAGATACGAAGCAGAGCTCAAGCAGGGAATCTTGGAAAATGGAATTCTTTGTTTAATCACCGGATCCTCAAAAACAGGAAAGACGACCCTTTACCAAAAAGTATTGTCGGAACTTGATAAGGAACCTCTTCGTGTACGATGCAGTGCATCCCTTAAAGCTGATGATTTCTGGAGCTATCCATTAGAGAATTTAGATTTTTCTCGCCTAAAGACCTTGGAGGATGGGGGCACCCGAACAATTAGCGGAACAGGTAGCGTAAGCGG
This sequence comes from Pseudomonas fluorescens NCIMB 11764, assembly GCF_000293885.2. NCBI lineage: Bacteria > Pseudomonadati > Pseudomonadota > Gammaproteobacteria > Pseudomonadales > Pseudomonadaceae > Pseudomonas > Pseudomonas fluorescens. Next base: position 5,467,372 of record NZ_CP010945.1, on the reverse strand, counting down.
GACTTTAGGCTGGGGATGGCTTGCGAGCTTAAAGGGAACAGTAGGGGTAGGTATCACCGATGCTAAAGCTGAAAAGGAAGTGAAAGACGCCATACTCGCGAAACCATCTCCAACTCATCTGGTTCCTTTGCTTAAAAAATCAAATGCAGTACTAGTGGTCGAGGATTTTCATTACTTAACTGAAGAGGTACAGCGAGAGGTTTTTCAGCAGTGGAAAATCTTCACAGATAATGAGGTTTCAGTGATAGTTGTTGGCACCACTCACCATGGTGTTGATTTGGCAACAGCGAACTCGGATCTAATTGGGAGAATCACGCACATTGACCTTGGTCGGTGGTCGGACAGTGACCTAAAGGCCATCGCCAATAAGGGCCTGACATTGTTGAATGTTGCTGATAAATCTCTAGTAGTAAATCCGATATCGGAAGAAAGTGCAGGCTTGCCAATTCTTACTCAACAAATATGCGCTCAACTTTTTATCGACAAAGGCATTACCGAGTGGGATCCCGAAAACAGTATCTCCTTTACTAAGAGTGATGCTCAAAAAGCGATGCACAAGGTTGCTAAGACCCGTTATTCAAATTTCGAATCGTGGTATGCCCAGCTTGTACAAGGGCCTAGGAAGCAGGCCAGAAAATACGATACATATAAAATAATTCTTGCACTTTTTGCCCAAGATCCCCCGACATTTAGTTTTACCAGGCACGAAATTGATATCCGCCTGAAAGCTGCTGGATTAGCCGCTTCTGAACTGCCGCCCGCAGCATCTATCAACAGCACCCTAGCATCTCTAAAGAATTTTCAAGACAAAAGAAATTTTGAGTTGCTAGAATGGAGTAAATGCGATAAGACGGTGTATATATTGGAGCCAAGTTTTTTGTTCTACCTTCGCTGGCGCGAAAATAGAACTATCGTAGCATCTGTATTTCAAATGCTTCTGAATATGGCTGCTGGACAACTCGCTGTACATTTTAAATCTAAATTTAATGGATGATTAGCTTCATAGTTACTAGAGCACAGAAGCGGCAAGTATCCGAATGGCTGCTTTTGGCCGAAAGCGGACGAGAGTTATGCCTTAGAATCCAGATCTCAGATCTGTTTATAGTGCACAAAAAACGGGCGCCTTCAGCGCCCGTTTTCATTTACTCCATCGTCTGCGCCCGCAATCGTCGACCGATCACATCCATCAAGTCGCAGCCATCCCGCAACGGAATGGCCAGCAGCTGAGAAAAGTCCTTCAACACAACCGTGTCGCAACCAAGCTCGGCGCGGTAGGCGATGTTTTCCAATACCTGCGTAACCGTGCGGATGCGGTGATCAGCGGCTGCTTGCAGGACGTCGAGTGGAGCTTGGGTATCGATGAGCAGGGAGGCCGGGATCAGGTCGATTCCGGTGAGAGGCATGTATCTTTCCATAGGTGAGATCTCGTTCAGTTAGATGAGAACCGCCAACAGATCGTCGCCAAACGAATAGGGTGGCAGTTGCGCGCAGGTTGGCGAACCGGGAACGAGTAACCGGCAGACCCGAAGGTCTCCCGCGCGCAACCGCCATAGTACAGCGGTTTTGCAGTTGCGACGACGCCTGCAAATGAGCAGGCGGCCCTCGCATTCGTATCTCGGGTCGCCAAACCCGTATCGCCATTTTGGGCGACGGGACCGACTATAAGCCTCATCAGAACAGCGGGGAAGGTGACGCATTCCGAGGTTTGTGTAGGAATTTTTATGCCGTCCTAGGACGCAATATCTGCGTCCGAAAACAGCGTCAAAACATTCATTCAACTTTGTTCATCCCGGCTAACGCTATCCTCTAGAATCCCAACTCCGCAGTCGAGACGGACCTCCACCCAATGCAAACCCCCACCACCCAACACCCCCTCTGGAAAACCTACCTCCTTTTCCTCGCCCCCATGGTCCTCTCCAATTTCCTCCAATCCATGTCGGGCACCGTCAACAGCATCTACATCGGCCAAATGCTCGGCACCCAAGCCCTGGCCGCCGTGTCCGGCATGTTCCCTATCGTGTTCTTCTTCATCGCCCTGGTCATCGGCCTTGGCGCGGGGGCGGGGGTGCTCATTGGCCAAGCCTGGGGCGCACGGGAGCCGCATCTGGTGAAAACCATCGCTGCCACCACCTTGCTGTTGGGCGCAATCATCGGCCTGACGGCGGCGGTGCTGGGCAGTGTATTCGCGAGGTCAGCCTTGCAGGGTTTGGGCACACCGGCCGATGTGCTCGACGACGCCGTGTCCTACGCCCACGTGATGATGTGGATCATGCCGTCGCTGCTGGTCTACGTGCTGTTCACCCAACTGCTGCGCGGGGTGAGCGATACGGTGTCGCCGCTGATTGCGTTGGTGGTGTCGACCTGTATCGGGTTGGCACTGACGCCGGCGTTGATTCGCGGTTGGTTCGGGTTGCCGATGTTGGGGATTCAGAGTGCGGCGTATGCGGGGTTGGTGGGTAACCTGTCGGCGATGGGGTGGCTGGCGTGGCGGTTGATCAGCAAGGGGCATCCGTTGGCGCCGGATCGGGAGATGTTTGCGGCAATGCGCCTGGATCGGGTGATTCTCGGCAAGGTGTTGCGCATCGGCTTGCCGACCGGGTTGCAGATGGTGGTGTTGTCGGTGTCGGAGCTGGTGATTCTGGCGCTGGTGAATCAGCACGGTTCGCAGGCAACGGCGGCGTATGGGGCGGTGACGCAGATCGTCAATTACGTGCAGTTTCCGGCGTTGTCGATTGCTATCACCGCGTCGATTCTTGGGGCGCAGGCGATTGGGGCGGCGCGGGTGGAGCGGATCGGGCCGATTTTGCGTACGGGGTTGTTGATCAATGTGTGCCTGACCGGTGGGTTGGTGCTGTTGGGTTACCTGTTGTCGCACTGGTTGCTGGGGTTGTTTCTGACGGACGATTCGACGCGGGCGAAGGCTGAGCATCTGTTGCACATCATGCTGTGGAGCCTGCTGTTGTTTGGCTTCCAGGCGATCATCGGCGGGATCATGCGCGCCAGCGGCACGGTGTTGGTGCCGATGGCGATTTCGATTGTGTGCGTGGTGGGCGTGCAGTTGCCGGTGGCGTATGCGCTGGACGGGCAGTTCGGGTTGCAGGGCGTGTGGATGGCGTTTCCGGTGGCGTATCTGGGGATGCTGGTGTTGCAGACGCTGTATTACAAGCTGGTGTGGAAGCATCAGAAGATTGAGCGGTTGGTGTAGGCGCTGTTCCGGGTACGGCTGCGCACGAAGACGTATCGCTAAGTAAGATTGGCCGCGAGAGATACAGGCCATTACAAAACCGATACGTGGGGGATACATCGAGGTGGCAAGGTTTGCCCATACCTCCTTTCCACCCTTCAGTCGGAGCCCCCGATGAATAAATTGCTGTCTGCATTGGCCCTTGGTTGCACGTTGGGTCTGTCACTGGTCAATACTTCCCACGCCGCCGAACCGGCCGGCTATTCCTCGGATCAGTTGGCGGTGGCCTACCGCAGTGTCAAGGTCGATGGCCTGAGCATTTTCTATCGTGAAGCCGGTCGTGCGGATGCGCCCACCTTGTTGCTGCTGCACGGTTTTCCCAGTTCTTCACGCATGTATGACCCGCTGTTGGCGCGGTTGGCGCAGCACTATCATCTGGTGGCGCCGGACTATCCGGGGTTCGGCCATAGCGATGCGCCGGAGGCCAAGGCGTTTGCCTACACGTTCGATCATCTGGCCAGTGTGATGGAGCATTTCACCGAAGCCCTCGGCCTGAATCATTACTCGCTGTATGTGCAGGACTACGGCGGCCCCGTTGGCATGCGGATGATGCTCGCCCACCCCGAACGCGTGCAGGCGCTGATTGTGCAGAATGCGGTGTCCCATGAGGCGGGCCTGGGGCCGCTGTGGCAAAAGCGTCGTGAATTCTGGGCCAACCGGGCTGCCAACGAGGCGGGGTTGAGAGCGAGCTTTTTCTCGTTGGCGACGACCCGACAACGGCATGTCGGCGCCAACCCGCAGATCGAGGTGTTCAACCCGGACCTGTGGACCGACGAATTCAATTTCCTCAACCAGCCGGGGCAGGCCGATATCCAGAGCGACCTGTTCTATGACTACCGCAACAACGTCGCCAGCTATCCGAAGTGGCAAGCGTGGCTGCGCGAGCATCAACCGCCGACGCTGGTGGTGTGGGGCAAGTTCGATCCGTCGTTCGAGGTGGCGGAAGCGGAGGCTTATCGCCGGGATTTGCCCAACGCCGAGATTCATGTGCTGGAGGCGGGGCATTTTGCGCTGGATGAGAAGCCTGATGACATTGCGCGATTGGTGGGGGATTTCCTCGGCAAGCACGTGAAGACAACAGGAAAATAAAGCAGGGTTTCGGGTAAGAGGGTGGGCTGGTCGTGGGCCACCTTCAGCCTGGCAATCGAGGGTGATGCAAACCGACAGGCGTGACGCTGCACTCTCACGGAATGAACCCGTAGCGAAGGGGTCAACCAGTAAGGCCACCTTCGGACAGTCGTCATGCCTAGCCACTGCCGCATTTCCATCAACGTGCGCGAGCATCAGGACCCGCATGGACGCGGCTGAGTCGGTGCTGATGGCCGCACGCGTGCAGTTCGCGCTCACCATCAGTTTCCATATTGTGCTGGCCGCGCTCACCATCGGCCTGGCCAATTTTCTGATGGTGCTTGAAGCGCTTTGGCTGTGGCGTGGCCAACAACGCTATCTGGACGTTTACCGTTACTGGCTGGGCTTTCGAAGTCGCCTTCATGCGTTGCCACTGTTCGCGGCATTGGGCGTTTTCGTGTTGGCGTTTGCCTTGATGATCATGGCGCTTTATCCGCTGATCGTTCCGCCGCACCTGACCCTGCAAGCGGCGGCGTCCAGCCCGACCAGTCAGACATTCATGCTGATTGGTTTTGCCGTGCTGATACCGGTGACGCTGATCTACAACACCTACGGCTTCCGCGTCTTCAGCGGCAAGGTGCGTGCGGTGCGTGATTGACCTCAGGCCTGGACCCAGCGTTGCCGACTCCAGCTGCTCAAGGTATCGACGGCGAAGACCAGGATCAGCATCGCCAGAATCACTGTGCTGGCTTGCGCTTCCTGAAACAGGCTGAGGCTGACATAGAGCATTTGCCCCAGGCCACCGGCGCCGACGAAGCCGAGCACACTGGCCATGCGGATGTTGTTTTCCCAGCGGTACAGGATGTAGGCCAGCAGCTGCGGAAACAGGTTGGGCAGGGTGCCGTAACAGAAGGCCCACACGGCGTTGCCGCCCTGCAACCGGATGGCATCGGCCGGTTCCGACGGGGTGTTTTCCAGCGCTTCGGCGAACAGTCGGCCGAGCACGCCGGTGGTGTGCAGCGCCAGCGCCAGCGTACCGGCGTTGGGGCCGAGACCGGCGGCGAGCACCATCAGCGCGGCCCACACCAGTTCCGGCACGGCGCGCAACGCGTTGAGCAGCAGTCGCGAGGCGCTCTGCAACGGCCAGCCGAAACGTCCGGCCGCGGGCAATGCCAACAGCAAGCCGAACACCGCCGCGAGCAGGGTGCCGAGGGCGGACATGGCGATGGTTTCGAGGGCGCCATGGGCGATGGCTTGCAGGTGATTGGGGCTCAGGTCCGGGCTGAAAAAGCGCTGCGCATAAGCGCCCATCTGGTTCAGGTTGCCGGTGCTGCCGAGTTCGCTGAGGTCGATGCCGAGGTAGATGAACGAGGCGATGACGGCGGCGCCGATGCCGAGCAGCAGGGCCAGGTTGAACAGACGGTTCATGCCAGCCTCCAGCGCAGCAGGCGGCTGAGTTGGTCGGCGAGCAGCACCAGAACCAGGAAGGTCAGCAGCAGACTGGCCACTTCTCCGCCGGCGAACATGCGCAACGACAGGTCCATCTGCTGACCCAAGCCGCCGGCGCCGACAAAACCCATCACCACCGAGGCCCGTATCGCGCATTCCCAGCGATACACCGTGTACGACAGTAGTTCTGCCGAGACATTGGGCAGGATTCCGTAGAAAAACGCCGCCAGCCGACCGCTGCCGGATTGCAGCAATGCATGGGCCGGACGTTGATCAACCGATTCGAAAATTTCCGCGTAGACCTTGCCCAGCATGCCGCTGTAGGTAATGGCGATGGCCAGCACGCCGGCGGTTGGGCCGAGGCCGACGGCCCGCACGAACAGCAGGGCCCAGACGATTTCCGGCACGCTGCGCAGGAAAATCAGCAGCCCGCGCACCGGCCAGCGCAGCAGTTGACCCCCATAACTCGGGCGCCCCGCACGCGACGCCGCCGACAACGACAGCGCACGACTGGCCAACAGGCTGGCGGGAATCGCCAACAGCAACGCCAGGGCCATGCCCGCCGTGGCGATGGCCAGGGTTTGCAGGGTGGCTTGCAGCAACAGCTCGATGAACGCCGCGTCATGGGCCGGGGGCCAGAAGGCGGACACGAACCGGCCGATTTCACTCTGGCTGTCACTTGCGACCAGCACACCGAGGTCCAGCTCGCTGTAGTGGATGCCCGGCCACAGCAGGGCGATGGCCAGCAGGCTGAGCAGCAGGCGCGGCAGGGTGGCCGGATCGCGGGTGTCGGACGTCAGCATCGGGGAATCTGCACACTCAAGTGAGCGGGAGGCACCGGCGAGCGTTCCAGTTGCTCGTTGGCGTAGAGCGCGTCGAGCTGCTCACGGTCGACGGCGCTGGCGGGCAGGTCGAACAGAATCTGCCCGTCACGCAGGCCAATGATCCGCGAAAAATGCGCCAGGGCCAGCTCCACCGCGTGCAGGCTGGCGACCAGTGTGACGTTTTGCTCCCGGGCATGACGGCAGAGCACCGACAGCGTGTGCTCGGCCAGCACCGGGTCCATGGCCGAGACCGGTTCATCGGCCAGCAACACCTCGGGCGCTTGGTACAACACCCGGGCAATGCCCACGCGCTGCAGCTGTCCGCCGGACAACTGCTGGCATCGCGTGAACAGTTTGTCGCTCAGGTCCAGCCTGGCCAAGGCCGCTCGCGCGCCCGGAATGTCCAGCGGATAGAGCAAATTCAGCAGGCTCTTGCCCAATCCCCATTGACCCAGCTTGCCGGCCAGAACCGCCGTGACCACACGCTGGCGCGGTGGCAACGGCGGCGCTTGATGGATCAAACCGATGCGTGCGCGCAAGCGCTGACGCTGACCGGCCGACAACTGCCAGGCACGCTCGCCGAGCACTTGCAGCTCGCCGGCGCCCGGTCGCAGGGCGGTGGCCAGCAGGTTGAGCAGGCTCGATTTGCCGGCACCGGACGGGCCGATAATGGCGACCTGTTCGTGGGCTTCGATGTGCAGGTCCACGCCACGCAGCGCTTGAACGCCGTTGGCGTGGGTAAGGCTGACCTGGGTCAGATGCAACGTCATTTGAGCAGTTCGGCGGCGCGTGCGGCTTCCTCGATGCCCTTGTAGTTGTCCGGGCTGGTTTCGATGAATCGGCTGGCGGCCTGCAAGTCGAGAATTTCCTTGTCCTTCGGATTCGCCGGGTCGAGTGCGAGGAACGCGGCTTTGATCTTGGCCGCCAGTGCCGGGTCGAGGGTCCCGCGTACCGTCCAGTTGTAGTCGAAGTAGGCCGGGGTGGTGGCAAACACCTTGACCTTGTTGGTGTCGACCTTGCCGGCCGCGACCAGTTTTTCCCACACGCTGGCGTTCAACACCCCGGCGTCGACCTTGCCGGCCTGGACCCAGGCGACCGTGGCGTCATGGGCGCCGGAGTAGCCGACGCGGCTGAAGTAGGTTTCCGGTTTGATGCCGTCCTTGAGCATGAAGTAGCGCGGCATGAGGCTGCCCGACGTGGAAGACACCGAGCCGAAGGCAAAGGTCTTGCCCTTGAGGTCGGCGAGGGATTTGACGGCGGGGTCGGCGGTGATGAATTTGCTGGTGAACTGCGCATCCTGTTCGCGCTGTACCAACGGAATCGCGTTGCCGGTTTTCAGGCGTGCCTGCACGAACGTGAAGCCGCCCAGCCAGGCCATATCGATCCGGTCGGTGGCCAGCGCCTCGACCACGGCCGGGTAATCGCTGACGGGCACGAACTCGACCTTCATGCCCAATTGCTGTTCCAGGTAGGCGCCCAGCGGCTTGAATTTACGCAACAGTTCGGTGGGCGCTTCATCGGGAATTGCGCTGACCTTCAAGGTGTCGGCGGCCTGCGACAGCAGGGTGCAAAAAGACAGGGCCAGGCCGGCAGTCAATGCCAGGGTACGCTTGAACATGGAAATTCTCCGGTGCATTTACGGAACACTATAGAGGTGCGCCGGGCACACGCAGGTGACGGCAAGGCGCTTTGTGAGGTTAGACGAAGCGTAGCGGGGCCGATTACTTCAGGCCTTGGTGCAAGTGTGACGTGGATGTAAGCCAGGGGGAAGCCGGGGCGATAAATACCGTTCGTCAGCGATGTGCGCTACGACCTATTGACACCGGTGCGTGCCTGAGTGAATATTAATCCATCGTACACGACACAATCGAACGCGACAAGAAATCAAACCCCATTGCACCGTAGAGGATTCACCCCATGAGCAAGATCGACAAAGTCCTGGCCACCGGCAAAACCCACACCACCGCCAGCGCTGCCGGCAACACCTCACGCGGTCACAACGGCAGCCTCGACATCACCTTGTCGACGCCGGGCACTGCCAAGCCAGCCCACGTATTCGCCGCGACCCAGCCGCACCCGACGGCCGAGCAACTGTTCGCCGGTGCATGGTCTGCTTGCTACACCGCCGCGGTCGGTCTGGTGGCCAACGACTTGAACGTGGTGCTGCCGGCGGATCTGTCGGTCGACATCGAAGTCGATCTGGGGCAGGGCGGTGCGGAGTACTTCCTTCAGGCTCGGCTGACTTTGCGTGTACCTGGCCTGTCGCAGGACATTGCAACGACCCTGGCGCATACCGCCGACCAGATTTGCCCGTACTCGAAAGCGACTCGCGGCAACATCGACGTGGCGCTGAATGTCCTCACCGTTTAAATCTTTTTTTTATCTCATATATCGCATGCGATAAAAGCGCATACGAATACAAATCTTAAGGGAATCATCATGAGCAAGATCGATAAAGTACTGGCCACCGGCAAAACCCACACCACCGTCAGCGCCGCTGGCAAGACCTCGCGCGGACATAGCGGCAGCCTCGACATCGTGCTGTCGTCGCCCGGCAGCGCCACACCGGCACATGTGTTTTCGAACACTCAACCGCACCCGACGGCCGAGCAACTGTTCGCCGGCGCCTGGTCCGCCTGCTACACCGCAGCGGTCGGGCTGGTGGCCAAGGACCTGAACGTGGCACTGCCGGCGGAGACGTCCGTGGACATCGAGGTCGATCTGGGCCAGACCGGTCAGGCGTACTTCCTGCAGGCTCGATTGACCTTGCGTGTGCCAGGCCTGTCGAACGAGATTGCAACGAAGCTGGCGCACACGGCCGACCAGATCTGCCCGTACTCGAAAGCCACCCGCGGCAACATCGACGTGGCACTGAACGTCATCACCGAGTGATGCGACAGGACTCGACGGCGCCACGGGCGGGCGCCGGACGAGTTCACGCCGTTGCAAAAAAAAACGGTGGTGAAACGGTGCAACAACCTGATCAAATCAGTGGGAGCCTCGCCCGGAGAGTCCCATGAATCCTCGATTGCCACCTTTCGCCGCATGGGTTGTTGCGCTCACCTTTGGCGCCTTGTCTGGCGCCGATGCCGCCGAATACACGCAAGTCAATACAACCGCCAGCACGCTTTCCTTCACTTATAACCAGTTCAGCTCTCGGGTTTACGGCACGTTCAGCCAATTCGAAGGCAAGCTGGATTTCGACACCGCAAACCCTTCAGCGGCCCATGCCGCGCTCACCATCCAGCTCGACAGCATCGATGCCGGCAGCATTGACGCCAACGAAGAACTGAAAAAGCCCGCCTGGTTCGACACCGCGAACTCGCCGGTAGCGACGTTTGAGTCGACCGCTGTGAAATCAGTGGGCAACGACCGCTATTCGATCACCGGCCAACTCACGCTCAGGGGCATCACCCGCGAGGTGGAAGTGCCCGTGCAACTGAAAGCCGAGAACGCCATCGGCATCTTCGATGGCGAACTGACGCTCAAGCGCAGCGACTTCAATATAGGCGAGGGCGAGTGGGCGGATACGGTGGTTTCCGACGACATCAACATCAGGTTTCGCATGGTTGCGCCGCAGCAGTAGGGTGCACGTCGCGGCTTGCCGGCGCCAAGGCCCGAACAACCAGCACAGCTCCCCCCTTCGGTCCCGCCAGCACGTTATGATACGCACGCCCGTCCGTTCCCAGAGTCCAGAGCCTCAATGCCCCAGATCACCCACTTCAAGACCCCATGCCCTGAGCATCTTTCCAGCCAGATCCTGCAGATGGTCGTCGACAACCTGACCGACATCAGCATGGTCGCCATCCCGCCGAGCAACCTGTTGTACAACGTGTACCAGTACGCGATCGGCTACGAAGTGCACCTCTATCTGGAGGCGTTGAACGGGTCGAAAGGGGTTGCAGTGGAGTTGATCGTCGCCACGGACGTGGACGATCCGGAAACGGTTATCGGTTTCTTGCTGTACTTGCCGTTCCAGGATGATCCCGAGGCGTGCGGCGTGGCGTACATGGCGGTCCAGGCCGGTCATCGGCGCCAGGGCGTGGCGCGCAAGATGCTGCGGGAAATGGTCGGTCGCTACCCGCATGCCGAGCTGACCTGCGCGGTTGCCAAGGTACCGTGGTTTGAGTCGATGGGCTTTCAGGTGGTGGGCGTGCGCGGTACTCAGGTGCTGATGAACACCCGCGATCATCGTTCCGGCGGCTTGATGGGATTGCTGGATGTGGCGTCGATCTACAGCTCGCTGGAGGTGCGGCAGATTCATACCTACTTGCTGCAAAAACACGGCAAGCGCGCGATGCTCGATGCGGAGAAACAGCGTGACCGGCATCTGGACCAGCTGACGTACAAGGCCAATGAGTTTGTGCGGGAGCGGTTGGGCGAGTAACCGCGCTCTAAATGTACAAGCGAGCTTTTGTGGCGAGGGGATTTATCCCCGTTGGGCTGCGCAGCGGCCCCAGCATTTCCTTGTTAAACCGCATGTACAGGGTTTATGACTGCTGCGCAGCCGGACGGGGATAAATCCCCTCGCCACAAAAAGCCCATTCCCACATTAGACCCAATCAGGGTTTAAGAAAGCTTCACGTTCATGGTGATCCGCGCCGTGAACACCTTCCTGCCTTCAACGTCGAGTATGTCCACCGGCACGATCTTGTCGCCTCCGGTGGTCCAGTCGACGTCGCCCCCATCGGCCACCGCCGTGACGTCGGTCTTTGCCTTCGCCAGGTACTCGACTGTCATGCCTTTTGGAATCCAGCGTGCCCCTTCGGGAATCGACACGTCGGTCATCATCCCCGCTGCCAGTTCAGCCGCATTGCACATCGCGATGGCGTGCACGGTGCCCAGGTGGTTGGTGATTTCCTTGGCGAACGGCACCTGCACCGTCGCAGAGCCTTTGCGCAACTCCGTGACCAGCGGGTTGATGGTGCTGAAGTAGGGCGCCACCTGGCAGGCCATTGTGCTGAAGGCTTGCGGGCCCACGCTGTTAAACAGGCTGAGGAACTGACTCATTTTGAAACCTCATTGATGATCGGATTAACAGAATGTTGTTCCGTAACAGAATAATGTTCTGTAACGGAACAGTATTCTGTCAGCGGGAAATCTGTCAACCTTGTTCGATGGCGATCACATGCCTTCACTCTTGGTTTTTTGGGTCTGTGTTAAACATGGAAACGTCAGATTTACTCGAGCGCTGCTACCCCGGAAGACGCGCTGAACTCAAGCGCGATATTTTTCGAAAGGCCCTCACACTGTTCAACGAGCAGGGAATCGAGGCCACGACCATCGAAATGATCCGCGCCGAATGCGACACCAGCGTGGGCGCGATTTATCACCACTTCGGGAACAAGGAAGGTCTGGTGGCCGCGCTGTTTTTCACCGCCCTGGACGATCAGGCCAGGTTGCGCGACAGCTATTTGAGCGACGCGAAAACCACGCAAGCAGGCGTATACGCGCTGGTGCACAGTTACGTGGATTGGGTCGACAGCCAACCCGAGTGGGCGCGCTTCCAGTACCACGCGCGATTTGCCGTCACCAAAGGGCCTTTCAAGGACGAACTGACGACCCGCAACAAGGCGCGCAACAAGCAACTGCTGGAATGGCTGTCGGCTTCGGCCAGAGGCGATGAGTTGAAAGGCACTCCGGCCGAATTGCTGCTGTCGCTGATCATTGGCCAGGCAGACAGCTATTGCAGGGCATGGCTGTCGGGCCGGGTAAAGGGCAGTCCGAAGGTGTACCGGGACACGCTTGCACACGCGGCGTGGCGATCGGTTTCCGGCGATTGAACAGCAAAAAGCCCGGTCAGAAGCCCAATGCTGTTCACTTAAGCGCGCTCTTGGATCGTGCATACCTTTGTGGCGAGCGAGCTTGCTCGCGCTGGGCTGCGTAGCGGCCCCAAAAATCTGACAACTATTGCCGAGTTTTGTGAGTGCTACTCACTCAAGCGGGAGCAAGCTCCCTCACCACAAGTTTCCTTTGATTCAAGACACTCTTAAGTGAACAACATTGCGGTCAGAAGCCGGGCTTTTTCCTGTCTGGAATGCGTGCACTTGAAAAAGAGCCTCAAGGCTCTTTGATGGGGAGGAAGTAGAGCCCTCGAGGCTCAAGATGCACGTGAAACAAGCGGCGAGCTTGGTAGGGGTTCAGATCACTCACCACCTACGCAACCGCTGAGTTGAGCAAACAAACGGCTGCGTAGAATCATCGTAGGAAGATGAGGTTCGGCACTCAAGTACCGCTAGTCGCCTCTGTGCCAGCCCTGCCACGCGCGCCTCTTTCAACCATTGCGACGATGGTTTCGAATAGCTCGTCCTGCGCCTGTACGGCGCTGATTTCACCCGTCGCGGCAGCCTGGGACAAGGCTTCCGCCGCACCGAGCATCGCCCGCAAACCCGCTGCCGTGATCTCGCCCGTGCCCGCGAAGGGGGCGAGGGCGGATCGGCATTTGTTCAGGAAGATCGCCTCGTACTCGCGCTTGATCTTCTCCAATTCCGGCGAACTGGCCAACGCGGCGATCACGCCCGGGATTTCGTTGCCCTGCAGCAACACACAGTCCACGTACGACGAGGCAATCACCCTGGCGGTGCCGACCAGCGTCGGTTCGCTGTTCTGCAGTGCCGTATCCATGACGGCAGTCTGGCGCGCATCAAAGTCTTGGTAGAGCGCCGCCAGCAAGCCGGGGCGCGTCGTGAAGTGGTCATACACCACCGGTTTGGTGATCCCGGCCTGTTCGGCGAGCCGCCCCAGTGTCAGCGCGTCGGTGCCTTCTTCCCGAACGAGTTGCCAGGCGACGTCCAGCAACTGGCGCAGGCGGTCCTCCCGGGACAGGCGTCGTCGTGGTTGCGGGGTGGAATCTTGCGCGGTTGTTTTGGAGGTTGACATGGCTATGTACCAAAAGTAACTTACTGATCGTAACTTACCAAGAGTATATAAGGTCCGCCTTGTGCTCTCAACCAGGAGTTTCCATCATGCATACCCTCATCGTTGTCGCTCATCACAATCCCGATTCGCTTACCCACAGCCTCGCGGCCCGGATCGCTGAAGGCCTGACCGCCAGCGATCCCGCCAACACCGTGGAATTTGCCGATCTGTTCGCCCAAGGATTCGAACCGAGGTTCGGCGCCGCGGATTTTGCGGTGCATCACCGGGAAGCGTCACCGCCCGCGGATGTGATCGCCGAACAGGCACGAATCGACCGTGCCGACCATTTGGTGCTGGTCTATCCGGTCTACTGGTGGTCAATGCCGGCGATTCTCAAGGGCTGGATCGATCGAGTGTTCACCAACGGCTGGGCGTTCGATTACACGGCGGACAGCCTGGAGAAAAAACTGGGTCACCTGCGGGTTCACCTCATCGGCGTCGGCGGTGCCGATGCGGGCACGTTTGATCGACACGGTTTCACTGAGGCGATGAGAACGCAGATCGACCACGGCATTTTCGATTACTGCGGTGCTCGGGTGCTGACGTCCGAGCTGTTCCTCGAGTCGGAAAGCCAGAACCCGACGGTGCATCTGGAGGCCGCTAGCGCCTTGGGTCGCCGCCTCCTTGCGGCTTCGGCACAGGTCGATCCCGTTACGCCTGTTCGCCCGGCCAGCCTGCCCGACGCAAGGCTTTGAGCAGCGTTTCGGCGTCCAGCCCCGGCACCGCATGGCCATTGCCTTCGGCGGTGTCGGAGGCCAGCAGGGCGTTGATGATCGCTTCTTCCACGGCTTCGGTGGCGGCCAGGAACAACTCGCTGATGTGGTCGTTGTTGACCATGCGCAGGTTGTCTGTAGTCGGCGCCTTCTTGCTTTCATAAGCCGCGGGTGGGACGTCGTTGCCGGTGGCGAACGCGATGAAGATGTCGCCGCTATGGTCTTCGTTACCGCCGCCGGTGCGTGCCAGGCCGAGGCTGGCGCGCTGGGCGAGGCGGGTGCATTGATGCGGCAACAGCGGCGCATCGGTGGCCAGGCAAACGACAATCGAGCCCATGCCCGGATGGGGCAACGAGGCCTTGAGAAATGGCGAGTCAGCTTTTTCCATGGAGCGCCCGACCGGGTAACCGTCGACGCGCAATTCATTGCGGATGCCGTGGTTGGCCTGGACGATGGCGCCAACGGTCCAGCCGCCCTGGGCACTGTTCAGACGTCGCGAAGCGGTGCCGATGCCGCCCTTGAATTCGTGACAGATCATGCCGCTGCCACCGCCGACCGAGCCTTCGGTCACGGGCCCGCCCGTTGCGGTGCGCAGGGCTTCAGCCACATGTTCGGGCTTCACGTGAAAGCCATTGATGTCATTGAGCAAACCGTCGAAGGTTTCCAGCACCACCGGCATGTTCCAGTAAAGTCGTCCGTCGTCGGGTTGCTGTTCACGGTCCAGGACAATCAACGCATCACGAACCACACCCAGGCTGTGGGTGTTGGTGAAGGCGACCGGGCTGGTCAACAGACCCGCTTCGCGAATCCACTCTAGACCGGTGGCATCGCCGTTGCCGTTGAGCACATGGACACCGGCGAAGCACGGGTGCTGGCTCGTGGAACCGGCTCGCGGCTCGATCACGGTGACCCCGGTCAGGATGTCGCGGCCATGCGCGCTGCGGCCCCGCACATTGCTGTGGCCGACCCGCACGCCGGGTACATCGGTGATGGCATTGAGCGGGCCAGGTTGCAGTTGGCCGAACTGGAGGTTCAGGTCGCGGGCACGTGGTTTCATCGATTCTCTCATCTTCAATTCGTGGCAGAAAAAAGTGGCTGGGCTAGACGCAGACCCTGCGGGAGCGGCGCAATTACTGACCGTTTTTGACTTTGCTCCAGATCCGCGTCCGCACCCGCTCGGTGGCCGGCGGCAGCGGCTGAAGGGTGAACAACGTGGCCAAGGCTTGCGCGGACGGGTACACCGCCGGATTGTTGCGGGTCGCTTCGGCCACCAGTGGCGTGGCGCTGCGGTTGCCGTTGGGGTAGTTGAGGTGGTCACTGACCGGGGCAATCACATCAGGGCGCATCAAGTAATCGATGAACGCCAGCCCTTGCTCCGGGTGCGGTGCATCCTTGAGCAACACGAGGGTGTCGAACCACACCGGCGCGCCTTCCTTGGGCAGGCTGTAGGCGATCTTCACGCCGTTGTTGGCCTGCTCGGCGTTGGTCTTGGCTTCGAGCATCGCGCCCGACCAGCCCACCGCCACGCAAATGTTGCCGTTGGCCAGGTCGCTGATGAACTTCGACGAGTTGAAGTAGGCGATGTGCGGACGCAGTTTCAGCAGCAGCGCTTCCGCCTTCTTGTAGTCCTCGGGGTTGGTGCTGTTGGGCGGCAGACCGAGGTAGTGCAGGGCGACCGGCAGCATCTCGGACGGCGAGTCGAGCATGGCCACGCCGCACTGGCCGAGCTTGGCCAGGTTGGCTTCGTTGAACACCAGCTCCCAGGAATCCACCGGTGCCTTGTCGCCCAGCGCGGCGCGAACCTTGTCGACGTTGTAGCCGATGCCGTTGGTGCCCCACAGGTACGGCACGGCGTACTGATTGCCTGGGTCGTTGTTGGCCAGTTTCGCCAACAGATCAGCGTCCATGTTTTTGAAGTCAGGCATCTGTGCATGGGGCAGGGGCGCGAGTGCGCCAGCCTTGATCAGGGTCGGCAGGCTGAAGTTACTGGCCACCACCACGTCATAACCGCTGCGGCTGGTCAGCAGTTTTCCTTCCAGCACTTCGGCGCTGTCGAACGTGTCGTAAACCGGTGAGATGCCGGTGTCGCGCTTGAAGTCGTGCAGGGTCGTGGGGCCGATGTAGTCATACCAGTTGTAGACGTGAACCGTCGGGCCCTCGGCAGCCACCGCCGCCAGCGAAACGCACAGACAGGCGCTCAACCCAAGATTGATCTGTTGACGGGGACGACTCATGATGCGGCACTCCTGGCCTGCTGCAGGCCGGTGATGAACAGGTGCTTGCAGCGTATCGGCAGGCCGGGAACTCACCCATTCCCATCATGGGTTACTCGAAAGGGGTAGAGCGTGGATGCGTTGCTGAAAGAGTTGCCGGTGCACCAGGGCCTGGCGCGGGTGTTTGGCGCGTTGGGGCAGGACGGTTTCTGGCGTGCGCTGCTCGACACGCTGCGACTGCTGGTGCCGCTGGACAATGCCTTGGTCGCGGTGATGACGCCTGGCCGAGTGCCGCGCCTGCTGATTGATTTCGACACCAGGGGCAGCGGCGACGACCCTGACGAACTGGCCGGCTACAGCGCCGGCATGTACCTGCTCGATCCGTTTTATCAGGCGGCCTGTGCCGGTATCGCTGACGGTTTGCATAGCCTCGATTCGGTAGCCCCCGACCAGTTTCAGCAGAGCGAGTATTACCTGAGCTACTTCCGCTCGGTGGTGGGCAGTGATGAGTTGCAGTTCATGATCAACGCCGAAGGTGCCGTGCTCGGTCTGTCACTGGGTCGCTCGACGTGCTTTACCCTGGAAGAGCAGGGCCGTCTGCTCTGTGTGCGTGACTGGGTGTTGGCCGCGATGCGTCGTCACCTGCAATTGATGCCGCCGGAAGGCCCGGCCACCGAGGCTGTGGCCGGGGATTTGGCGACCCTGCTGGATCGCTTTGATGCGCGCTTGACGGTGAGGGAAATCGAAACGGCGCGCCTGATTCTTCAGGGCTTCTCCAGCAAGGCGATTGCCCAGCAACTGGGGATATCGCCGGAAACGGTGAAGGTGCATCGGCGCAACGTCTATCACAAGCTCAATGTGAACGGGCATGGCGAGTTGTTCGCGTTGGTATTGCGGCCGCGTTGATATCAACTTCAAAAGATCTTTAGTTAGCCGAGCGTAAACACCAACGCCTTCAATCCGCACTCGACATCCGCATCCGGAAACTCCGGCGGGTTCTCCAGCCGTCGCTCGAACCGCAGGCTCGGCGCTTCACGCATCACGCCCTCGATAAGGAAGTCCGCGCCAAACGCCGGGTCATTCATGCAGGCCAGCACCGTGCCGTGCGGGCTGAGCAATTCCGGCAACCGCCGCAGCACGCGCTGGTAATCCTTGGTCAGCAAAAAGCTGCCTTTCTGAAAGGAGGGCGGGTCGATGATCACCAGGTCATACGGACCTTTGCCGATCACCTTGCCCCAGGACTTGAACAGGTCGTGGCCGAGAAAACTCACCTTGCTCAAGTCGTGCCCGTTGAGCCGGTGATTGTCGCGGCCACGGCTCAGGGCCGGGCTGGACATGTCCAGATTGACCACGTGTTCAGCGCCACCCTCGATGGCCGCCACCGAAAAACCGCAGGTGTAGGCGAACAGGTTCAACACCCGCTTGCCCTGTGCATTGGCGCGCACCCAATCGCGGCCATAGCGCATGTCGAGGAACAAACCGGTGTTCTGCTTGCGGCCCAGGTCCACGCGATAGCGCAGGCCACCCTCGGTGATGGTCATGTCCTCGATCACATCCCCGACCAGCCATTCGGTGGTGCTTTGCAGCAGGTAACGATGCTGCAGCGCCAGGGTATGTGCACCGGATTGCGTCCACTCGGGTGACCGGGTGATCGCCATCAGCCGCTGTTTCAACGCATCCAGTTGCGCTGCTTCAGGTTCCTTGAACAGCGACACCAGCACCACGCCCTGCAGCCAGTCGACGGTCAGTTGCTCCAGACCCGGCCAGCAGCGACCGCGACCGTGGAACAGCCGGCGGGTTTCTGCAGGGGCCGTTGCCAGGGCTGTCAGCAGATGGTCGTGGAGGGTGGTCAGCGCTTCTGAGTTCATCGGGTCGGATCGGCGATTTGAGGGGGCGGCATTTTAACCACAATTGCAGCGAATGAGCGGATGACGCAATCAATGTGGGAGTTTCTATGCTTGGAGGTCCTACTCCCAGATACAGGGCTGGCTTGTATCCGCCTGGCTTTTCATCAAAGTCAACACAGGTCGCAGCCATCAAATATTTAGTTACGATGCCGGCGTTGCTGTAATTGGCTGGACGTTCAAACTGCGTGACAAACCATTTCGCAGCGTTAGACCCCTGCATACATTGACGGTAGAAACAAATAGCATGTTCTCTTCTTGCGGTTCTTCAAACTTGTTAAGCACTCAAAGTGTTCGACAGAAAGTTAGCGAAACAGCCTCTGCAACAGCAGTATCCGAACAGTATTTCTGCTCTTCTTTTTCTGAAGCTAGAGGAGATCGCGTACTAGGTCTGTCTTCGATCACCAGCAAGGAAAATTCTACATGGACGCCAGTCCGTCTCCTGGAAAGTCTGAGGGTTGCATTTAATATAATGGCTGAGCAGCCTGAAGCCTATAATTTTGAAAGTCTGCCAGGCACAGAGGTAAACGACAAACCTACTACGATAATCGACGTGGAAGACGCGCTGGCAGTTGTCGTGACGGCAGAGAAACAACGAAAAAAGCCAAGTAGGGATAATAATTCGGTTGGCAATAACAATGCCAAGGATGACAAGGTTGCTTTATCGGATGTTACACCCAGTGTGCCGGTGGATTGTGTTATAGATTTTGTGACCGGTTTTTTTGATTGTATTGTCGAGTTGGAAGAGAGAGCACAAGAGAGTGGAAGTATTAACAATGCTTTTTCAGACATTCCGGATAGTACAAGCAATAAACTGGATAAGTTGTTTTCAGATATGTGCAAGCATCCTGGTTATGCTCATGCATACGGCCTCCTCGATGCAGAAGAAGGACGGGAAAAATTTACCAGGGGAGAAGCATGGCAACGGATTCATAAATCGGCCACCTACCTCTTTTCTAATATAAGTAAACGTATGATCGATGAGTTTATTCAGCAAAAAAGTGAAGGAGTGTCAACGGCCTGCCTCCATGTTCTGCTGGATGATATTCAGATGGTTGATGTGGTTGATAATAAAGAGCTGGAAGCAAACGGAATAACGGCGGAAGAACTGCGCCATTTGTATCGATGCAGAGCGCAACTGGGCGATACCGTCAGGTTCTATAAAAACAACATGCCGGAACCCTCGCCGTGGGAGCAGGATCCAGAATTGTGGGCTCGCTATGTACCCGCGAAAGAAACAGCTCCACCCGGTGTGGCATCGTCGGGTACGACATTGAATGCTTCTGCAATGTCAACATTTGAAGTCCCAAGTGTTCTGGAGAAAAGCCGAGTAGTGCTCAGGGAGGATCCCAATGGTCAAATGCAGAAACCAGCTTATCCGGATCAATTTTTTGACCTCAGAAAAAACGACAAAAATGAATATGAGTTTGTTCGGCAAGACAATGGGGAAAGGTATGACCTGGAAGGTGTGCTCGCGTTTGTGATCCTTGCCGAGGAGCCTGACCATATTATTTGCGGTTCGAGAAATTACGAAAGAAGTTCGAACGGAAAGCTCAACAATCATCGATATAAAGACCCGTTCTTTGTAGACGGTCACAGTTCGTTAAGCGGCGGCAAACCAACACTCTTTGCGGGCGAGATTCTATTTGAAGAAGGAAAAATAAAATTCTGGACAAATGGTAGTGGCCATTATAAGCCTCACGCCGAGCACCGCTTTAGCAATCTCACAGATTTGACTAAACGCCTACTCCCGGAAGACTGTTTTCGGGACCACGATAAATTGACTGGAACGGAAATACAGGCGCTGGAGAGGCATAAAACAATTCCGAAGGAATTAGAGGATGTTTCAGATGATGGCGATGACAGTCTGAGCGAAGACGATGAAAACGCCGCCTTCATTGCCCAGCGTAAAAAAACGGGTTTGAGAGGAGGGGGCGCAGCCGATCGAAAAACATCGGAAGGCGTCTGCGCTCCTGTATCCAATGCTATGGAAAAGAAGCCTCGTGACGATGATTCTGATAACGGCGGAGCCGGTGCGGGGGCATTCTCGACAACTCACCGAACAGATATTTTATCTGACAGCGATAGTGAGGATGACGCAAAGCCAGATAGGCCATCCGGTTCTGCCAATGCAATGACCCCGCCCACTGCTCCAGTGAGCAAATCGCTGGATACTGTTGGTCCTGCTAGCGTTGAACTACAACATAAATTGACAATGGCTTTGAACTCAGGAGAAGAAATCAAGGCGGTGCAAATTGAACGGATGTTGGAATTTGCCATTTTACTGGCGAAGTCTTCACCTGTCGTACAAGCCTCGGTCATTGATTTGAATCTTTTTAAGCGAGCAGATGAACTGTTCAGAATTCCGGTCTCGTATTTCAATGGTCGCCTCTTGGGGTCGAAAGCAAGTTGGGTGCCAGGGCAAATAGCGAAGAGTTTGATGCAGTCTCTGAATAGCTGTGTAAGCAATGGGACATTGAGTGAGGAACGTGCACGAGGTTTTCTTGCTCGAAAGTTTCCAGGCTTTGAGCGTCCTCAAGCCGGGTCCGTCAACATATTTGCCGACCCCAGGAGGCAGGATCAGGCAGTTCACGAGATAAGTTTATTGATAGGGACCAGGGAGCAGCGCCAGGAAAGAATTGCAGCGGATAACCGTCGAATAGCCGATGAGGCAAATGAGGTGGCGCGAAAGAAACAAGAGCGCAAACAGCACGATGCTGAACTGGCGAAATTTTCAGTCCGTGCGGGTGCCCAGGCTTATCAAACCAGTTTGAATAAGCGTGATCGAGAGGAGAATGAGCGCCAAGATATGCTGAGTCGGGGGCAAGCAGAAAAACAGACAAACTATCTGAATGCCCGCGCAGTCAGGGGGCGTGAGTGGACTAATGTACTTGCTGGAATTGGACGGTCGCAAACTTATCAGGCACACCTAAGTAGTGAGAGGCGAAAACAAGAGCAAGAAAATAGCCAGCGGAGCGTGCAAAGAAGTTTGCCGGAAACCCATGTCGACAAGCCTTTGGAACGCACCAGCAGCACTGACAGTTCTGATTCTGGTTACAGCTCATCGAGTAGCTTGAGTCGTTCCTTTAGTAGCGGGCCAATTACTTCGGCTGATATAAACCAGGAGATATTGGACTTGAGGAGTGAGTATATTCCAGAGCTATCAGATATTGATTTGGTCCAGGTCGAAAAAACTCATATGGACATTCCGGAAGCGAGAAGCACTGTAGGGGCAGAGGAGGCGTTTAGACTCTATGAGGACAGCGTGAATAGATTTTTATCTCTAGGCCCTAAGATAGAAGATTTTGAGGCGGAGCTAGCTAAACATCGTGTCGATGATTAACTCACGGGACAAAACAAGCGGCTCTGGCCCTTGGAGTTATCACAAATAATTTAACTTTACGTGAGGATTTGGCGATCTGTCGGCTCCCATACTCGGCTCCAACGAATAACAACACCGCCGGGAGCCCATCATGTCGCCGATACCTGCTTCATCCCATCCGCGCTGGCTCCGGCTCACCCACTGGCTGAACGCGCTGGCGGTGCTGGTCATGGTCACCAGCGGTTGGCGCATCTACAACGCTTCCCCGCTTTACGACTTCAGTTTTCCCAAAGGCATCACCCTGGGCGGCTGGCTCGGCGGTGCATTGCAATGGCATTTCGCCGCGATGTGGTTCCTCGCCATCAACGGGCTCGTTTACCTGGTCATCAACCTCGCCAGCGGTCGTCTGTCACGGCGTTTTTTCCCGGTGTCACCCAAAGGTGTTGTGCACGACCTGTGGGCTGCATTGTGCGGACGTCTGGGGCATGCCGACCTGAGTCATTACAACCAGGTGCAACGGCTGGCCTACCTGTTCGTGATGGTCGATATCACGCTGCTGGTGATCTCCGGGCTGGTGTTGTGGAAGTCCGTCCAGTTTCCGCTGTTGCGTGAATTGCTGGGCGGCTACGAAGCGGCGCGGCATGTGCATTTCATCGCGATGGCGCTGTTGATGGCCTTTGTGGCGGTGCACCTGGCGATGGTCGCGCTCGTTCCCAAAACGTTGCTGGCCATGATTGTCGGTCGCAAGGAGTCCGTATGAAAAAGCGCATCGAAGGTCTGGACGAGTCGTCCATCCTGAAAGACGCCCGGAAAATCATTGCACCGCAGATCGAGGACCGCTCACGCCGCTCGTTCCTGATGCGTGGGCTGACCCTCGGTGGCGTGGCCATGTTGTCCGGCTGCAACATCACCGACAACGAAAGCGTCGAGACGGCGTTGTCCTCCATGTCGCGGTTCAACGATCGGGTGCAGGGCTGGTTGTTCAATCCCAACGCACTGGCGCCGACCTATCCGGCGTCGATGATCACCCGGCCGTTTCCGTTCAATGCCTTTTACGGCATCGACGAGGCACCCACTGTCGAGGAAGAAAGCTATCGACTGGAAGTCACCGGGCTGGTGGCCGACAAACGCAGCTGGCGCCTCGAAGAGCTGCGTGCCATGGCGCAGAACGAGCAGATCACCCGGCATATCTGCGTCGAAGGCTGGAGCGCGATCGGGCGTTGGGGCGGCGTACGGTTCAGCGATTTCCTGAAACGAGTTGGTGCTGACACCGATGCCAGATATGTCGGCTTCAAATGCGCCGACGACTACTACACCAGCATCGACATGGCCACCGCGCTGCACTCGCAGACCCTGCTGGCGCTGACCTATGACGGCGCGGTGCTGCCTCGTGAATACGGCTTCCCGATGAAGCTGCGCATGCCCACCAAGCTCGGCTACAAAAACCCCAAACACATCCAGGCGATTTTCGTCAGCAACACCTACAGCGGCGGCTACTGGGAAGACCAGGGCTACAACTGGTTCGGTGGCAGCTGACGGCGCCCGACAACTTCACTCACCCGCAACCTGTGCTTCAAGGAGTTTCATCATGAAAAAGTTGACCACCGTCGTTCTGTCCATGTGCCTCGCCATGGGTGCTGCCAGTGTATTTGCCGCTGAAGCAACCAACGGCATGAGCAATGACAGCATGAGCAAGGATTCGATGTCCAAGGACGCCATGAAGAAAGACACGATGAAAAAGGATGCCATGAGCAAGGACACGATGAAGAAAGATGCCATGTCCAAGGATTCGATGAGCAAGGACGGGATGAAGAAAGATGCGATGTCCAAGGACGCCATGAAGAAGGACAACATGTCGCAATAAGCCAACACAGCGCGACCCCTGCAGGAGCCAGCTCTTGTGGCGAGGGAGCTTGCTCCCGCTGGTTCGCGGAGCGGACCCAGAAAATGGGCCTGCTGCGCAGTCCAGCGGGAGCAAGCTCCCTCGCCACAAGAGTTCGCTCCTGCAGATTTATCAGGGTATGACTTGAAGTCATGCCCCCATGACTTTTAATGGTTACAGCCCCGCCAACCCCCAGTGTTAAAAAATCGCAAACACAGCTCATCAACAACAAAAAAGAGCGTTTGCACTCATGACTGATTCTCTCCGCCACGACCCGCGCTCTTCGACTCCCGACATTTGCCACGCGACCGCCACGGTCTGCGTGCATTTCTGATCACCCCAAATCCCTGAAGAGTAACGACTCATGAAAGAACTCGACCTGTATATCGGTGAAGGCTTCGAAGGCCCGGGCGTGAACGCCGCGCACATCAACATGTTGATCGGCCCGCGCAACGGCCCGGCAGGGCAGGCGTTCGCCAATAGTCTGGCATCGCCGAGCCAGGGCCATTGCCCGTTCATGGTGATCGCCCAGCCGAACATTCCGGTCAAGCCGATGACCCTTTACGTGAACAAAGCCGCGATCGGCAGTGACCTGCACGGCAACGCAACCTGGGGCGCGTCCCAGGCCGGGATCGCCAAGGCGGTGCTGGAAGCCTTGCTCGACGGCACCTTGCCGCCGGAGGCCGAAGACGAGTGGGCCATCGTCACCGCGAACTGGGTCAACCCGGCGTGCGATGACCTCGATGCGGTCTACCTGAACAACTACAACGCCTGCCGCACGGCGATCCGTGCCGCGCTGACCGGCAAACCGGAAACCGCGCAACTGGCGGATGTGGTCAATCACATCAGCAACCCTTTCTACACGCCAAAAGCCTGAGGTCCGAACCATGCAATACATTCGTTTGGGCAACTCCGGCCTGCAAGTCTCCCGTCTGTGCCTGGGCACCATGAACATGGGCACCCCGGACTGGAAACCGTGGATTTTCGATGAGAAGAAAAGCGAGCCGATCGTGGCGCACGCGCTGGACAACGGCGTGAATTTCATCGACCTCGCGGACTTCTATTCCGCCGGTGTCGGCGAGGAAGTCGTGGGGCGCATCGTCAAGCGCCTGGCCCGCCGCGAAGACCTGGTGATCACCACCAAAGTCGGCTATGGCACCCGCGCTGGCATCAACGCCAGCGGCCATTCGCGCAAGCACATCATGGACAGCATCGACGCGTCGCTGAAGCGACTGAACATGGATTACGTCGATGTGTTCATGCTGCATTACTTCGACGTGAATACTCCGGTCGAAGAAACCATGAGCGCGATGAACGACATCGTGCGCTCCGGCAAGGCGCGTTACATCGGCGTGTCGACCATGCTCACCGGGCAGCTGGCGAAGATACTCATGGCCTGCGAGCGCAACGGTTGGGTCAAACCGATCAACATGCAACTGCAACTGAACTGCGCCTACCGCGAAGAAGAGCGCGAGATGATTCCGTTCTGCCGCGACCAGGGGTTGGGCGTCTCGGTTTTCAGCCCGCTGGCCCGAGGTCTGTTGACCGGCGACGTGCAATCGACCCGCAACCAGACTGACTTTTTCACCCAGCAGATGTACAGCGACGAAGCCTCGTTCGAGATCGCGCATTCGGTACAGCGTGTGGCCCGTGCTCGCGGCGTGTCCAACGCGCAGATCGCCCAGGCCTGGGTCGCCAATCATCCCGGCGTGGATTGCATGCTGGTCGGCGCCGACACCACGCAGCAGTTCGACAGCGCCCTGGCCGCGCTGGAAACCCGACTCGATGCCGAAGAGCTGCATGAGCTGGAACGCAACTACACCCCGTGCGACGTGATCAACGATTACACCGCCGGTAAACGTATCCTGCGTTCGGCCCGCCCGGGTCTGGAACGTTTCAACCTGACCGAGGCTGTGGCATGAGCGCGTTGATCCGTCACGGCAATTTCATCGATGGCCAATGGTCCAGCGGTGGTGTCACTTACCCGGTGCTGAACCCGGCCAATGGCGAACTGATCGCCGACGTGCAAAAGGCCGGCGCCGAACAAACCTGCCTTGCAATCGACGCCGCCAACCGTGCCTTGCCGGCCTGGCGCAAGTTGACCGCCAAGGAACGCAGCCAGAAGCTCAAGCGCTGGGGCGAGCTGATGCTGAGCAACCAGAAGGAGCTGGCGACGCTGCTCAGCCGCGAGCAGGGCAAGCCGCTGGCCGAAGCCATGGGCGAAGTGGTCTACGCCGCGAGTTTTCTGGAGTGGTTTGCCGAAGAAGCCAAGCGCGCCTATGGCGACGTGATCCCGAGCCACAAGGCGGATGCGCGGATCATCGTGGTCAAGGAAGCCATCGGCGTGGTCGCTGCGATCACACCATGGAACTTCCCGCTGGCGATGGTCACGCGCAAGGTCGGCCCGGCATTGGCGGCGGGTTGCACGATGATTCTCAAGCCTTCGGAAGAAACCCCGCTGTCGGCGTTTGCCCTGGCGGTACTGGCCGAGCAGGCCGGGATTCCGGCGGGCGTGTTCAACATCGTTTCAGGTGATGCGGTGGCGATTGGCGGGGCGCTGCAAGCTTCCGGCATCGTGCGCAAGCTGTCGTTTACCGGCTCCACGCGCACCGGCAAATTGCTGATGCGTCAGGCGGCCGACACCCTGAAAAAAGTTTCGCTGGAACTGGGCGGCAACGCGCCGTTCATTGTCTTCGACGATGCCGATCTGGACGCCGCCGTCAAAGGCGCAATGGCCTCGAAATTCCGCAACACCGGGCAAACCTGCGTTTGCGTGAACCGCTTCTTCATTCAGGACGGCGTCTACGAGGCCTTCACCGGCAAGCTCGCCGAAGCCGTGGCGGCGATGCGGGTTGGCAGTGCGCTGGACGGTGAAACCGAGCAAGGTCCTCTGATCAACGCAGCGGCGCTGGCCAAGGTCGAGCTGCATGTCAGCGACGCATTGGGGAAGGGCGCCAAGCTATTGTGCGGCGGCCGTCGCCACGCACTCGGCGGCACGTTTTATGAACCTACCATCCTCGCCGAAGCCAACAGCGACATGTTGATTGCTCAGGACGAGACCTTCGGTCCGGTTGCCGCTTGCTTCCGCTTCAAGGACGAAGCCGAAGTGCTGCAAAAGGCCAACGACACGCCGTATGGCTTGTCGGCCTACTTCTACAGCCGCGACATCGGCCGAGTGTGGCGCATGGCCGAAGGCTTGGAAGCGGGCATGGTCGGGATCAACGAAGGGATCATTTCCACGGAGGTGGCGCCGTTCGGCGGCGTCAAGGAATCGGGCCTCGGTCGCGAGGGTTCGAAGTACGGCCTGGATGATTACCTGGAAATCAAATACCTGTTGATGGGTGGTCTCTAACCCCATCAAACCCTGTAGGAACGCGCTTTTGTGGCGAGGGGACAGATCCCCTCGCCACACCAGTCCGCACACAGCAAAAACGATCGGTTTCATTTCTCCGTCAATAACAACAATTGGAGACTTACATGTCCGTACAACCGGTAAAAATCGACGACTTGCCCATCGGGCGCTTCCATCTCAAGATCGCCGGCCTGACCTTCGGTGCACATTTCACCGACGGCTACATTCTCGGCCTGATCGGTATCGCCTTCACCCTGCTGAGCCCACAGATGCAGCTGGATGCATTTTGGCAGGGGCTGATCGGCGCATCGGCGCTGATCGGGCTGTTTCTCGGCAGCCTGTTTTTCGGCTGGATTTCCGACAAGGTCGGCCGGCAGAAAATTTTCCTGGTCAGCTTCGTGTTGATCACCATCGCCTCGGTCATGCAGTTCTACGCTGAAACGGCCATGGGCCTGTTTCTCTGTCGGGTGCTGATCGGTATCGGCCTGGGTGGTGACTTCAGTGTCGGCCACGCCATGCTCGCCGAGTTCGCGCCGAAGAAACACCGGGGTGTATTGCTGGGTTCGTTCAGCGTGATCTGGACCTTCGGTTACGTCGCCGCAACTTTCGTCGGCACCGCCATGCTCAGCCTTGGCGACGATGCCTGGCGCTGGATGCTGGCCTCGTCGGCGATCCCGGCGGCGTTGATTCTGATCGCCCGCATCGGCACGCCAGAGTCTCCGCGCTGGTTGGTCAATCAGGGCCGGATTGCCGAGGCCCGAGCCATCGTCAAAAAACACCTGGGTGCCAACGTCGAGCTCGACGAAACCCAGTCCACCGAAACCCGTTCTGGCTATGCGGTGTTGTTCAGTCGCGAATACCGCAAGCGCACCGCGTTCAACTGCCTGTTCTTCGTGTGCATCGTGATGCCGTATTTCGCCATCTACACCTTCTTGCCGTCGATCCTGCAGAAGATGGGCCTGGCCGAAGGCTTCGGCACCGAGCTGATGCTGAACCTGTTGCTGATCCTCGGCGCGTTGATCGGGATCTGGTGCACGATCAAGTTCTCGCGACGCGGGTTCCTGATCAACTCGTTCATCATCCTGGCGGTGGCGTTGTTCATGTTGGCCGTGTTGCCGAGTAGCGCAGCGTTCCTGATGGTGCTGGTGTTCGGGCTGTTCACCCTGGTGTTGTCGGCGGTGAGCAATCTGGTGGGCGTGTTCCCGGCCGAGAGCTTCCCGACCGAAGTGCGGGCCAGCGGGATCGGCCTGGCGACGGCAGTGAGTCGTTTGGGCTCGGCGGTCAGCACGTTCCTGTTGCCGGTGAGTGTGGCGGGAATTGGCTTGAGTCCGACCATGGGGATACTGGCGGCGATTCTGGCTCTGGGCGCGTTGTTGTCCTGGGCCTGGGCGCCGGAGACCAAATCGTTGACGTTGAGCCAGGCGTGCAAGGCGCAGAGTCCGGTCGAAGCGGGCGTTCCGCTGGCAGCAAAAGTCGCGACACCGGTCTAAAGGTTTACGACGGATCAAATGTGGGAGATTCTATGTTTGGGGGGAACACCCAAACATAGAATTTGGCTTGTATTCGGTTTGGTTTTTCATCAGGGCAAACATCACTCTGGCCAGCTTGCGTGCCAGGATAACCAAGGCCTGAGTGCCTTTTAGACCTCTGGCCAGATAGCGTTCGTAGTACGGCTTCCAGGTCGGCGAACGGCTGGCAGCCATAGCGCTATTGTGAAACAAGCGCCGGAACTCCGAGTCCCCTCGTTTAGAGAGTCGGCGCTTTTGATCCTTTTGTCCTGACTGCCTCACACGCGGATCCATGCCGAGGAAGGCGACGTACTCGTCGCTGTTGGCAAATTCCCCACGCATAAAAGCAGTGGCCGCTGCGGTGGCCGTCAGGAGCCCTACGCCCTCGATGGCCTGGCAACGCTTCACCTGATCATCAATCCCACCTTCCTCAGCAATTTCCTTGAGCGTTTTCTGAATCATCTTTTCGAACTGGGCAATGGCGGCCAGAAGCTGGTTGAAGTGCTCTTTCAGCAAGGATTCGTTTTTCCAGCTCTGCTTGAGTGCAACACAGGCCCGGACCAACTGAGCCCGACGGCGAAGCAGGCTTTTCATTTGTGTGTAAGCCTTCGGTGGCGGATTCCAGATCCTCAATCTGTCGGATTCGCGGCTCAAGTAACGGGCCAGCAGCTCGGCATCCAACGTATCTGTTTTCGCCCTCATGCCTATTCCATCGCGGTATTTGTTGAGGCGACTGCCATCGATGACGTAAACGTCATGGCCCATTTCATGGGCCATTTCCGTTGTATCAAGGTGATAGATATTGGTCGCTTCTAGCGCGATAGCGCTGTGCGCTGGCAGCGTCTTGAGCCATTGCTTCAAGGTTGATCGCTTGTTCGCGATATTTAGGGTCTTTTCCAGGTCGGATCGATAGATAACGATCTCGTCCTTCGCCACATCCACACCGACGACCACCTGCGAATCCAGGATTGTCATGGCACACCCTCCGAGCTAGGGTTTAGATACTTGACGGGGTTCACCGTTGCGCTGGCTTGTTTCTATCGTCGGTCCGAGCCGATGCATTCCTTATCGGCGCATTAGGTGAAGGGGTGGGACGAAGTCTCCCACGGTCTGTACTGGTCAGAGTCAGATGACGAGCTTTAGTCCCACCCACCCCTTCAAGTCTAAACATACAAGCGAGCCTGCTCGCGATGGCGGTGGATCAGTCAACATCAATGTTGAATGTAATGCCCTCATCGCGAGCAGGCTCGCTCCCACAGGGGGAATATCACTGTTTCAGGGATTACTGACCAACCCCAGCCAATCCGTAAACAACCGCACTTTCGACAACCCCTGTTTGTCGTTCGCCACATCCAGCCAATAGCCATACGGCCCGATCACTTCCACGGGGGTGATCGGCAACAAACTGCCATTGGCCAGTTCCTTCTCGATCATCTGCCGGTCGATCACCGCCAGGCCACCGCCCGCCAGCGCAGTGTGGATCACCTGATCCAGCGTGCTGAATTCCAGCCCTTGGTCCGCATCGACATCATCCCGGCCCATCGCCGCCAGCCAGTTTTCCCAGACCTTCAGGCGCTTGCCGTCATGCAGGATGTGCAGCAACGGAAACTGCCGCAGATCCGGTGGCTGGCCATCGTTGAACAGCTCCGGGCTGGCCACGGCGATATGCCGTTCCATCACGAGCAATTGGCTGCTGCAGTGGGTGGCTGCTTCGAGGCCGAAGCGGATGTGGCAGTCGATTTCGGCAAGGCTGTCGTGGCTGGCCTGGTTGGTCACGCTCAGGCTGATGTCCGGATAGCGCTGGCAAAACACGCGCAAATGCGCCGACAACCAGCGCGTGGCCCAAGTCGGTGGCGCGAGGATGCGCAGGCGTTGACGCAGGTTGGGCACGCGCACGGCTTGCAGGGCGCGTTCGATGTGGTCGAAGGCTTCCGCGAGGTGTGGGGAGAGGGCGCTGCCGGTTTCGGTCAGGGACAGGCCCTGGGGTGTGCGGATGAAGAGTGCGACGCCGAGGTAGTCTTCGAGCTGTTTGATCTGGCGACTCACCGCACCCTGGGTGACGTTCAGACCGAGCGCCGCCTGGCTGAAACTGCGATGCCGCGCGACCTCTTCGAAAACGCGCAGCATGTTGAGCGAGGGCAGTTGACGCATGGCAGAGGCCTGGTTTGTTGTTTTTGGATGGTTTTGTAATGCCTATCTGACTATTAGCAAGGGGCTGATGCAAGTGGTGTTCGGGCGGACGTCTTCGCGGGCAAGCCCGCTCCCACAAGGATCACCGAACCTGTGGAAGCGGGCTTGCCCGCGATGGCGTACTTAGAGGCGACAAAAAATCCTGGATCAGAAGTAATACCCAATGTTCATGTACAACTGATTCTCCCAATGATCAGTCCCGCCAGCGCCCAGGCTCTGGGTGTAGCTGCTGCCACCAATGTACGGATCATTCTTGCCATACAGCCACTCAGTCGCGATCCACAGTTTGCTGAAGGAAAACGAGGTACCGAGAATCATCCGTTGCGAGGTCTTGAACTCGTCGGCGGATTTGTCGAAGGCGCTGTAGTTGGCGTACAGCTTCACGCCGCTGATCTGGTCGAACAGGTACTTGCCGGCCACGTCATAACTCAGGTCCGCCACGTACAGGTTGCCGCGACTGGCGACGTTGTAGGTGCCGTCATAACCACCCAGCGTTACCACTTCATCAGTGCCGGCGTTGCGCGGCGACATCTGTTGCCGCGCCGCTTGCAATTGCACGCCCCACGGACCGTTCTTGCCCAGGTAGTGCACGGCCACGGCGTTGCGTCGGCCGTCGTTGTCGGTGTCCTTGTTTTCCAGGGTCGAGGTCAGGCCGGAGATCCCGACTTCCGATTTCCAGGGCCCCAGGTCCAGCGACTTGGCCACCCGTAGCACCACGGTGTTGCGTTCCTGGTTGTCGCTGCCATCGCCGACGTAGCTGTCGGCCCCGGACACCACGCTGGAGTAGGTCACGCCCTTGCTGGTGCCTTTGCCTTGCCACGCCGGGCGCAGGTAATAGCCGGCCTGGACGTTCCAGTCGCCACTTTGCTGGATGTACTTGGCGCCGATCTGCTGCACATCCTCAAGGCCGATGACGTTGCCCAGGGTTTCGTAGAAGGTGCTGCCGAAATAGGGCTGCAAACCGAATGGCACTGTGTTCAGGCCTACCTGTACTTGCTGGTCGGGGTTGAACTTGTAACCGGCCCACGCAAACTTGGCGAACTGAATATCACCGTAGTCCTTGGTGTACTGGTACGGGTAGGAGCGTCCGTAGAAACGGTACTGAGCCTCACCGATCCAGCTGTCGGAGTTGTACTTGGCGCTAAGGAACACGGTGTCCAGGCCGAACTTCTGGATGTCGCGGTCGGGGTCGTAATCCCAGCGTGCGCGAACGGCGCCGCCGAGGTCGAGGTTGTCGGTGACTTGTACCGCCATGGCGGGCGCGGCAAAGGTGCAGAGCAGAGCGAGGTACGACGGACTAAGGCGCAGGGAAGCAGGGAGGGGCATGGGTCAGCTCTCGTTTATTTTTATTAGAGATGCTGGCCAGTCTTGCCATCAGCGCTGCGTTGAACAAACGATAAAAAATGCGTCGAAACCTTCATCAAATGCATGTTACTGGGAAAATCCTGTAGGACAATTCATCGTCGGCGTGGGATGCTTTACGCCTTGTCATCCACCTTGAGAGCCTTCCATGAAACGCAAAATGCCCGGCCTCAACGCGCTGAAAGCCTTTGAAGTGGCCGGCAGCACGGGCAGCTTCACCCGCGCCGCCGAACTGTTGAACGTGACTCAGAGTGCGGTCAGTCGCCAGGTGCGGCAACTGGAGGAACAGCTCGACGAAAGCTTGCTGGAGCGCCGTCACCATCACCTTGAACTGACCAGCGCCGGGCGCATTCTGCTGCGGGCGCTGCATCAGTCCTTCGACAAGATCGAGCTGACGGTACGCAGCATCCAGCAGAAAACCCATTCCAATCGCCTGCACATCAACGCGCCGCCGACCTTTACCAATCGCTGGCTGATGCCGCGTCTGGGCCGGTTGCGCGAGAAGCATCCGGAGCTGGAACTGAGCATCACCACGCGCTTGCAGGACAGCCTTGCGGAAACCAGCACGCTGGATTGCGCGATCCGGTTCGGCGACGGGGAATGGGATGGCATGGACAGCTCCCTGCTGATTCAGGAGCGGCATATCGCGGTGTGCGCACCGACCTTGTATGCGCGGGAATGGAGCGAGCAGGGCATCGACCTCAATCGCCTGACGCTGCTGCACGTGCTCGCCCGGGAAGACCAGCGCTATCTGACCTGGAAACACTGGCTGGACGCGGCGCGCATCACCGGCGTCGATACCCAGGGCGGCTACGAGTTCGACTTGCTGGACCTGGCGATCCGCGCGGCCACCGACGGGTTGGGCATCACTATTGCCGACTGGCACATGGTCGCCCCGGAACTGGCCAGCGGGCAGTTGACCCAGGTGCTCAACGTGCATGTCGAAGGCCACCAGTCCTACTGGCTGGTGACCCGGCCGGAGCAGACGCAGATGCCGCAATTGCAGGTGTTCAGTCAGTGGTTGCAGGAGGAGATCTGGTTGGCGCAACGGCAGCTTGAACCCTCGACCGCTGCTCTCTGATCACCCTTGCCCGCGGTAACGATCTGTCAGTCAAAAAGAGGCTGATGTGCCGCCGCCATCGCGGGCAAGCCCTCTCCCGCAGGGTTCTGCGTCGACCTGGATATAACATTCTTTTTTTGAATGTTACATCGCTCAATAAATCGTTTGTTCAATGCCGGTCAGATGCCAAGACTGCATCTCACTGGATAAAAACAACGATGGGCGATGCACATGCGACTCGAGCGAAATTTTGTTAACGGCCACTTCATCGAACCCGCCAGCGAAGCGCTGATCGCGGTGTACAACCCCGCGACCGAAGCGCTGGTGGGCCATGTTTCAGCGGCCAATGCCGATGAAGCCACCGCCGCAGTCGAAGCGGCCGCTGCGGCACAGAAAGCCTGGGCCACACTCACCAGCATCGAGCGTGCCGAACACCTGCGTTCGCTTGCCGATGCACTCGATGCCGGTGCCGAGAACATCGGTAAAGCCTTGGCCGCCGAATCCGGCAAGAGCGTCGCTGACGCCAGCAACGAAGCCCGTTACGCCGCGCAGATCACCCGCTACCACGCCGAATGGGCGCGTCGTATCGAAGGCGAGATCATTCCCAGCGACGCCCCGAACGAAAGCCTGTTCCTGCACCGCGAGCCGATTGGCGTAGTCGCGTGCCTGATTCCGTTCAACTACCCGGTCTATACGTTGCTGCGCAAAATTGCCCCGGCGCTGATTGCCGGCAACACCGTGGTCGTGCGTCCAAGCAACAACACACCGACGTCCGCGTTCGAAATCGCCAAGGCTGTGCAGCAATCCACCATGCCTGCGGGCGTGATCAACATCCTGACCATGGACCACGCCACCGCCGCTGCCGTTTGCACGCACAAGGCCGTCGGCTTGATCACCCTGACCGGCAGCGTCAACGCCGGGCGTATCGTGCTCGATTACTGCAAGGCCAACATCGCCAAGCCGTCGCTGGAACTGGGCGGCAAGACCCCGGCGATCATCGAAGCCGATGCTGACCTTGAAGCCGCCGCCACAGCGATTGTTGCCTCCAAGACCACCCACTGCGGTCAGTTGTGCACGGCGGTGGAGCGGGTCTACGTGCAGGAAAGCATCTACGAGCCATTCCTCGCCTTGCTCAAAAGTAAAATCAGTGCCGTGACATTCGGCGACCGCGCCACCGACGCCAGTCGGATGGGGCCATTGGTCAACGCCAGTGCGCAGCAGAACATCCACGCCATGGTCGAGCGCGCCGTCGCCGCCGGTGCTGTACTGGAAACAGGCGGTTTTATTCCGCAGGGCAAAGGTCACTTCTACCCGCCGACCCTGCTCAGCGGCTGCCGTCAGGACATGGAAATCGTCCAGGAAGAAATCTTCGGTCCAGTGCTGCCGGTGCTCAAGTACCGCGACATCGACGAAGCGCTGGCCTTGGCCAACGACCATCAGTTTGGCCTGTCGTCGGTGCTGTACACCGAGAACTACCGCACCACGATGAAAGTCGCCAACGCCATTGAAGCCGGCGAGTTGTACGTCAATCGCACCCCGGCGGACCCGTACCAGGGCTTTCACGCCGGGTGGAAACGCTCGGGCCTGGGCGGCGATGACGGCAAGCACGGCATGCTCGAATTCACTCAGACCCGGCTTGTGGTCATGAAGTATTGATCCACCGGTAAAACGCCTCACGCTGCACCCATAAAAACAATTATCAGGGGCGCCCGGTCACCGGGCTGCCCGAGGTCACATCAATGTCCAAGCATGCATCCACTGCTGCCGCTGTTCAGGGTTCGAACGCGGGTTCAAAAAGCCACAGTGACAAGGGAAGTCGCTATGTCCAACTGATGCTCCTGGTGCTGGCCGCCGGTGCGATCTACCCGATCCTGTACCTGCGTCAGGTCTACCAGACCACCATGCTCGAGGTGTTCCAGATCAACCACAGCGAGCTGGGTTATCTGTACTCGATGCTCGGTACGATTTTCCTCCTGAGCTACTTGCCGAGCGGTTGGCTGGCCGACCGCATCGCCCCGCGTTTTCTGATTTTCTTCTCGCTGGTTGCTACCGGTGCATTGGGCCTTTGGTATTCCACTGCGCCGTCGCTGACCGGGCTGATGATCATCTTCGGTTGCTGGGGGCTGACCACCGGCCTGACGTTCTGGGCCTCGGTGCTCAAGCGCGTGAAGATGATCGCCCATCACACCGAGCAAGGCCGGTTCTTCGGCATCCTTGATGGCGGTCGCGGCCTGGTCGAAGCGTTGCTGGCGACCGTTGCGCTGGGGCTGTTTGCCTTCGCCACCGAAACCCGTGGCGAGTCGGCGGCGCAAGGCTTCAAGCACGTGGTTTACCTCTATGCCTTCACCTGTATCGCCATCGGCTGTGTGCTGGTGCTGATCAAGGACCCGAAGTCGATGGACAGCACCGCGGCGGTGGAGAAGGGCAAATACAACCTGCTCAGCGACCTGGCCACGCTGGTGAAAATCCCCGAGTTGTGGCTGGTGACGGCCATCGTGTTCTGCGGTTATCACATCTTCTGGGCCACCTACAGTTTCTCCGATTATCTGCAGGGCGGCGGCATGA
Source organism: Pseudomonas fluorescens NCIMB 11764 (assembly GCF_000293885.2). Classification (NCBI taxonomy): domain Bacteria; kingdom Pseudomonadati; phylum Pseudomonadota; class Gammaproteobacteria; order Pseudomonadales; family Pseudomonadaceae; genus Pseudomonas; species Pseudomonas fluorescens. Next base: position 5,431,798 of record NZ_CP010945.1, on the reverse strand, counting down.
CCGCCGTCATGGCCGGCACCATCACGACCATCAAGTTGTGGATGCGCCCGATTGGCGGGATCGGCGGTGGCTGGCTCGGTGACAGGTTTTCCAACATTTCGGTGCTGATCGTGGCGCTGTTCCTCGCGACATTGGCGATGGTCGGCCTGATCGTGTTCCCGGCACTCAACAGCATGGGCCTGTTGATCGGCACGGTGATTTTCATCGGCCTGATGACCTACGCCATTCGCGGTTTGTACTGGGCGATCCTCGACACCTGCAACATCCCGCTGCGCATCACCGGCCTGGCAATCGGCATTGTCTCGGTGGTCGGTTATATGCCCGACGCGTTCATTCCCTTGATCAACGGCTACCTCACCGAGCATTTCCCCGGCGCTTTTGGTTACAAGCTGTATTTCGGCTACATCGCCTTCGTCGGCCTGCTCGGTACCCTGGCGGCCCTGACTCTGCGCGCTCGTATCAATCGTAAAACTTTCAATAAGACAGGTGCCTGAGATGAAAATCGTCGCCCTTGAAACCCATATCGTTGCTGTACCGCCACCGCACGTCGGCGGCATGTACTGGCTGTTCGTCAAACTCAAGACCGATTGCGGCATCGAAGGCGTGGGCGAAATCTACGCTGCGACCTTCGGCCCGAAAGCCATGCTGCCGATCATCGAAGACGTGTTCGAACGCTACCTGCTCAACCACGATCCGCACCACATCGAACGCTTCTTCCGTCAGGCCTATTCAAGCGGTTTCACCCAACGTCCGGACCTGACCATGATGGGCGTGGTCAGCGGTCTGGAGATGGCGTGCTGGGACATCATCGGCAAAGCGGCGAACAAGCCGGTGTATGAACTGCTGGGTGGCAAGGTCCACGAAAGGCTGCGTTCCTACACCTACCTGTACCCGGTCAACAGCAAGGGTGAGTACGACTACGACGACCCGGACCTGGCGGCCGAATGCGCCATCGAGAACATGAACAAAGGCTTCACCGCCGTGAAGTTCGACCCGGCCGGGCCATATACGGCGTACTCCGGGCACCAGATCTCGCTGGAGGTGCTGGATCGCTGCGAAACCTTCTGTCGCAAGATCCGCGAAGCGGTGGGCGACAAGTGCGATTTGCTGTTCGGCACCCACGGGCAAATGGTGCCGTCCTCGGCGATTCGCCTCGCCAAGCGCCTGGAAAAATACGATCCGCTGTGGTTCGAAGAGCCGGTGCCACCGGGCCAGGAAGAGGCCATGGCGCAAGTCGCGGCCAAGACCAGCATCCCGATTGCCACCGGCGAGCGGCTGACCACCAAATACGAATTCTTCAAGCTGTTGCAGGCGGGCGGTGCGTCGATCCTGCAGATGAACGTCGCCCGTTGTGGCGGTCTGCTGGAAGCGAAAAAGATCGCCAGCATGGCCGAGGCCTATTACGCGCAGATCGCACCGCACCTCTACAACGGGCCGATTGGCGCGGCGGCAAGTTTCCAGCTGGCCACCTGCACGCCGAACTTCCTGATCCAGGAAAGCATCATGACCTGGGGCGGTTTCCACGCCGAAGTCCTGACCAAGCCGTTGCAGTGGGAGGACGGCTACATCATTCCGTCCACCGAACCGGGGCTTGGCGTAGAGCTGAACATGGACGTGGTGCGCAAGCATTCGCCGTACACCGGTGAGCGTTTGCACCTGCAAATGGCGCCGACCCCGGCTGACGTCAAAGACTCATCGCCAGCCCGAGGCTGAAGATTTGCCGCCCATGGCAGGCACTGCGGGTGAACCCAGTCCCCGTGGGAGCAAGCTCGCCCCCCCAGGTTTTACGCCATACCTGCCGGGCGGTTTTTTTGTACAACGACTTACGCGGTAACCCTGCATGACATACGACTACATCATCGCTGGCGCTGGCGCCGCAGGTTGCATCCTCGCCAATCGGCTCTCGGCTTCGGGCAAACATTCGGTGCTCCTGCTGGAAGCGGGCGGCAAGGACAGTTCCCTGTGGTTCAAGGTCCCGGTCGGTTTTGCCAAAATGTATTACAACCCGACGTTCAACTGGATGTACTACAGCCAGCCGCAAAAGCAGCTGAACAACCGCGAAATCTATGCCCCGCGCGGCAAGGTCCAGGGCGGTTCGGGTTCGATCAACGCGATGATCTACGTCCGCGGCCAGGCCCATGACTTCGATGACTGGGCGGCCAACGGCAACGAGGGCTGGGGCTTCAAGGACGTGCTGCCCTACTTCCGCAAACTGGAAAACCATCCCCTGGGCGACAGCGAATACCACGGCGGCAGCGGCCCGATCAGCATCACGCCGATGAAAGGCCAGACCCATCCGATCTGCGACGTGTTTATCAAGGGCTGCGACGAACTCGGCTACCCGCACAGCGACGACTTCAACGGACCGACATTCGAAGGTTCGGGGATCTACGACGTCAACACCAAAAATGGCCAGCGCTGTTCCAGCAGCTTTGCGCATCTGCACCCGGCCTTGAGCCGGCCGAACCTAACCGTCGAGCATTTCGCCCTGGTGGATCGGGTGCTGTTCGACAACGGCCGGGCGACCGGTATATCGGTGACCCAGCACGGCGTGGTGCGCACCTTCACCGCCAGCAAGGAAGTCATTCTGTGTGCCGGTGCCGTGGACACACCCAAGATTCTGCAACTGTCCGGTGTCGCCGATCAGGCGCTGCTGGCCAGGCACAATATCGCGCTGGTCAAACACCTGCCGGCGGTGGGGCAGAATCTGCAGGATCACCTGTGCGCCAGTTATTACTACAAGGCCAACATCCCGACACTCAACGATCAACTGAGCTCGCTGTTCGGGCAATTCAAACTCGGCCTTAAATACCTGTTCACCCGCAAGGGCGCACTGGCGATGAGCGTCAATCAGGCCGGCGGCTTCTTTCGGGGTAGCGAGCAGCAGAGCCATCCGAACCTGCAGCTGTACTTCAACCCACTGTCGTACCAGATCCCGAAAAACAACAAGGCCAGCCTCAAGCCCGAACCATATTCAGGCTTCCTGCTGTGCTTCAACCCGTGCCGGCCGACCAGTCGCGGGCACATCGAGATCGCGTCGAAAAATCCCCGTGACGCGGCCTTGATCGACCCGAATTACCTGAGTACGCAAAAGGACATCGACGAGGTGATCCAGGGCAGCCGGCTGATGCGCAAGATCATGCAGGCACCGGCGCTCAAAGGCATCACGGTCGAAGAAGTGCTGCCGGGCCCGGTGGTCGAAACCGACGAGCAGATGCTGCAGTATTTCCGTGAAAACAGCGGTTCGATCTATCACCTGTGCGGTTCCTGCGCGATGGGTGCGGATGAACGGACTTCGGTGGTGGACAAGCGTTTGAAAGTCCACGGTATTGACGGGTTGCGCATTGTCGATGCGTCGATTTTCCCTAACGTGACGTCCGGCAATACCCATGCAGCGGTGCTGATGGTGGCGGAGAAGGGCGCCGATCTGATTCTGCAGGACGCCTGATTTTTTCACTTGCCTGTATCAAAAATGAATTTCCGCCGAGCCCGCTGCTCATACCTGTAAGCAGCGGGTTTGAGCCCGCGAAATCATTAGGCGATCAGGGAGTGGCAAAGTCATGTGTCCAGAATCGATGGCGGGCGAGCACCTTCCTGGCGGGTTGATTCTTGTGGTTGAGGATGACCCGTTGATCCTGGAGTTTCTCTGCGAAATTCTTCAGGAGGAGGGTTTCGTCGTTGAACCACAGGTCAGCGCGGATGCAGCCGCCAATTACCTGGAGCAGCACGCCGATGAGGTACGGTTGTTGCTCACGGACATCACCATGCCCGGCAAACTCAATGGCGCGGATCTGGCTAATCTGTTTGGCGACCGCTGGCCGGACAAGCCGATCATGATCATGTCCGGCTTCGAAACGCCGGAATCGTCCGGGGTGAGGCATCAGGTGTCCTTTATCAAGAAGCCTTGGGCGCTGGGACAATTGCTCGATGGCGTGGCAGCTGCATTTAAGCCGAAGACGGTGGGCTGAACATCAGCGCGCGGTTGAGCCCACCCCTCTCGCAAATGCTACATTGCTCGGCAAAACTCGCCTGGCTCTTGTAAAAGGACGCTCATCCTTGTCAGCTCAATATTCGGTTTTCAACAAACCTTATCGTGCCTTTCTGTTTGATATGGACGGCACCGTCCTCAACTCCATCGCCGCCGCCGAGCGCATCTGGACCACCTGGGCCTTGCGCCACGGGGTAGATGTCGACGCTTTTCTGCCGACCATTCATGGCGCCCGGGCCATCGACACGGTCAACCGCCAGGCCTTGCCGGGTGTCGATGCCGAAGCTGAGGCGGCGTGGATTACCCAGGCGGAAATCGAGGACGTCGAGGGGATTGTCGAGGTAGGCAGGGCGGCGGAGTTCCTGACGTCGCTGCCGGCCGGTCAGTGGGCGATCGTGACGTCTGCGCCCAGGGCACTGGCGCTGCGACGGATGGCGGCGGCGGGGATTCCGGAGCCTGCGGTGATGGTCACGGCGGAAGATGTCAGCGCGGGTAAACCCGATCCTGCGGGGTATCGATTGGCGGCCAGGCGGTTGGGCGTCGAAGTGACCGATTGCCTGATTTTCGAAGATGCCACGGTGGGCATTCTCGCGGCGGAGGCGGCGGGGGCAGACCTTGTGATCATCACCTCGACCCATGAACATCCGCTCGAGACGCCGCATGCGACGATGGTCAGTTATGAAGCGATCGCCTGCGGTGTCGACGGCGATGGCCGGATCCGTCTGCGATATTCGTAATCCCCCCATGTTGGAATGGGTTTGTTCAGTACACACCGGGTATCAACCGCCAGCTGCGGCTGCAATACGCCTCATATTCACTGCCAAACTGCGCCCGCAGCAGCGCTTCTTCCGAGTGAATGCGGGCGATCAGCGGGATCAACGTCAGCGCTGCCAGCAACAGGCCAACGCCTGAACGAAACGCCAGCGCCCAACCCACGGCATTGACTAACATCCCCAGATAACTGGGGTTGCGCAACGTTCGATAAATCCCGTCGGTGACCAGCCGGTGCCCCGGTTGAATCGCCACCAGCCCGCTGAAACGCTTGCCCAGCACAAACACCGGCCACAGGCGCAATACACCGCCGACGATGAACAGCAACGCCCCGAGCCAGCGCACGCCTTCACCGCCGAAGGTCCAAACGTCGATCCGGTCGGTGTAGGCCGGTAGAAAAGCGCTCACTGTCCCGATCACCCCGAAGGCCGGCAGCACCCAGCGATTGGCCCGGTCTTCCCGTTCGCCGGAGCTGAGATTGACCTCGGAGAACAGCGCCGCGATCGCCATCACCAGGGTCGCCAAGGCAACGACCACCAACGCCGAATGAGAGAAAAACGCCGCAAACGAGCCCATCCCCCACACGGCGAACCCAAGGTAGGCGAGGGTGCTCACGATGGCGAAAAACGCCAGTCTGGCCGAGATGTTCATCCGTACCTCCACACGCGAACCTGCCCCCTCATTGTAGGAGCTGCCGCAGGCTGCGCGGATAAACGCTTCAGGCCGAACGGGCGTTGCGCCGAATCACCTGGGGTGGCTGCCCGAACGCCCGAAGAAACGCTTCGCGCATGCGCCGGCGATCACTGAAGCCGGATTCGGCAGCGATCTGATCGAGGTTCAGTCGCCCGCGCTCCAGCATTTGTCGCGCCGCTTCCAGGCGCAGGTTTTCGATGGCCTTGGCCGGCGATTGTCCCGTTTCTGCCCGGAACGCCCGGCTGAACTGGCGCGGGCTGAGGCGCGCCACGTCCGCCAGTTGTTCCACCGACAACGCCTCGGCGAGGTGTTCCCGGGCGTAACCGAGCACGGTCTGGATGCGGTCGGATTTCGGCTCCAGTTCCAACAGCGCCGAATGCTGGGACTGGCCGCCCGCCCGCCGGTGGTACATCACCAGTTTCTGTGCCACGGAGCGCGCGAGCAGCGGGCCGTGATCCTTCTCGACCATCGCCAGCGCCAGGTCGATACCGGCCGTCATCCCGGCTGAAGTCCAGATCGAACCGTCAATCACGTAAATGCGGTCCTCTTCCACCTTGATCGATGGAAACCGTGCTTGCAGTTCCCTTGCATAAGCCCAGTGCGTGGTCGCCCGGCGCCCCTCAAGCAAACCGGCCTGGGCCAGGACAAACGCCCCGGAGCAAATCGACGCCGTGCGCCGCGCGGTTTTAACGCTGGCGCGCAGGTAATCCAGCACACCCTCGGGCGCCTGTTCGAGGATGGCATCGCCGCCGACCACGATCACCGTATCGAACACCCGCTCATCGAACGCCTGGGTGCCGACACTCAAACCGCCGGAAGCACGCAAGGTACGGCCGTCCTCGGACAGTACGCTGACGTCGTAAAGCGCTTCGCCGGCGCTGAAGTTGGCGTACTCGAACACCGGCATGGCCGCCAGCGCCATGGTCTGAAAACCCTCAAACACTACAAACGCCACGGAAGTCATCGATAGGCCCTCAATGGATATGTCCCAAAAGCGTACTTTAAACGTCATTTGAGACGAAGGTCAGTCAATTTATAACGGTCACACCCGGCGAACCTCTCGCCTCACTGTGAAGGACACTGAACATGGCTCTCTCATCCAAAGGCACCGCCCTCATCACGGGCGCCTCTTCCGGCATCGGCGCGGTCTATGCCGATCGTCTCGCGCGTCAGGGTTACGATCTGATTCTGGTCGCCCGCAGCCAGGCCAGGCTGAACGCCTTGGCCAATCACTTGAGCAACGAAACCGGTCGCGCCGTGGAAGTCGTCGCTGCCGATCTGAAAGACAAGGCCGATCTGCGCCGGGTCGAAGGGATTCTGCGCACCGACGCGAGCATCACCTTGCTGGTCAACAACGCCGGGGTCGGTGCTGTCATGCCGCTGCTGGGGAGCCCGGTGGATGACATGGAAGACATGATCACCCTGAATGTCACCGCACTGATGCGTTTGGCCTACGCGGTAGCGCCCGGGTTCGTCGCTCGTGGCAACGGCACCGTGATCAACATCTCCTCGATCGTGGCGATTGCCCCCGAGATTCTTAATGGCGTGTATGGCGGGACCAAGGCGTTCGTTCTGGGGTTGAGCCAATCCATGCACCATGAACTGGCCGACAAAGGCATTCGTATTCAGGCCGTATTGCCTGGCGCCACCGCCACCGATTTCTGGAGCGAGGCCGGCAACCCGGTGGAAAACCTGCCGCAGGAAATCGTCATGACCGCCGAGGACATGGTCGATGCGGCGCTGGCAGGGCTCGCGAATGGAGAGGTGGTGACTATTCCGGGTCTGCACGACGGCTCGCAATGGGATCGTCACGAAGCCCAGCGCCAAACCCTGTCGGGCTTGTTCGGCAACTCCATGGCGGCACCGCGTTATCGTTGAAACGGCAAGCTCGGGCCGCGGTGAACTAAGCTTGGATAAGGACCGTACAACACCGCAATATTGTTCACTTAAGAGTGTCTTGAATCAAAGGAAACTTGTGGCGAGGGAGCTTGCTCCCGCTTGAGTGCGTAGCACTCACAAAACTCGGCAATAGTTGTCAGATTTTTGGGGCCGCTACCCAGCCCAGCGCGAGCAAGCTCGCTCGCCACAAAGGTATGCACGATCCAAGAGCGCGCTTAAGTGAACAGCATTGCGCTCCACACCGATTCGTTGAACCACTCGACAAGTCGGTGTGCGACCGAGGAGCCCAACATGCTTCACATCAGAACTCCCCTTATCCTGCACCCGGGCTTGTCGACCCCCACTCGGCGGATCTGGCTCAAGCTGGAAAACCTGCAACCCAGCGGTTCGTTCAAGCTGCGTGGCATGGGGTTGTTGTGCAGCCAGGCAAAGGCCCAGGGCAAGCGCAAGGTGGTCTGTCCTTCGGGGGGCAACGCCGGTTTCGCCACCGCTGTCGCGGCGGCCAGCCTGGGGTTGCAAGCCTGCATCGTGGTGCCGCACACCACCCCGGAAAGCACCCGCGCGAGGATTCGCAAAACCGGTGCCGAAGTAATCGTTCACGGCAAGGTCTGGGACGACGCCAATCAACGGGCGAAGGAGCTTTCACAAGCGGCGGACACCGAATACGTGCCGGCCTTCGATCATCCGGTGTTGTGGGAAGGGCACAGCACGATGATCGATGAGATTCTCGAGGACTGCCCTCAAGTCGATACGCTGGTGACGTCGGTGGGGGGTGGTGGTTTGCTGGCGGGCCTGCTCACGGGATTGATTCGGCATGACCGCCTGGATTGCCGCATCGTCGCCTGCGAAACCGCGGGAGCGGCGTCTTTTTCGGCGGCGATCAAGGCCGGGCATCCCGTCAGGCTTTCGCGCATCGACACCGTGGCGACCTCCCTCGGCGCCGCTCAAGTGGCCGCCTGGCCGGTGCAGCACATCCTCGATTTCCCTCACCAATGCGTGGTGCTCGGCGATGACGAAGCGATCATGGGCGTGGTGCGTTACGCCAATGACCTGCGTCAGCTGGTGGAGCCGGCGTGCGGTGTTTCATTGGCCATCGGCTATCTGGACCACCCGGCAATCGCCGATGCCCATGATGTGGTGATCGTGGTGTGTGGTGGCATCAGCATCAGCGTACAACTCGTTGCCGGATGGGCGCGTTCATCCGCTACAAGCGCAAAGTAGCCGCAAAGCAAAGCAGGGCCGTTAACACCTGTCCAGGTGTTACAGGCCCCACCGCGCCCGTTTCAGCCCTCATTGCCCGGCAGCGGCACTGTCCTGGATCAGAATGGCTCTGGCGAGGTCTTCGTCACTGGCGTTCAGCCCGGGATTGTCCTGGCGAATCTGCTTCATGACCGATTCCAGATACACGCCTCGAATCGCACCGCCGCTGGCCACGAAGCTGGAGGCGTCATCCCGGGCGGGAATCATGAGTTTGTCGTCCTTGAAGGTCGAGTACAGCGAAGCGGAAACCCCGGCGGAGGTGGCGACATCGCCCGCATCCACTTTCGCGAAAGCCGAGCCGAAGGGTAAGCACAACACAAGGGAAGAGATGATGATCAGACGGCGCATGACGGTGTCCTCCGAAAGCGTGAAGCGTAAAGGAAGTACCACACAGTTTAGGATATGCAGCGACGGTCAGGAGTTCCTTGCAGCACAAACTATCACTTCAACCAGCAGCCTTGGATCCGCGAGCCGGACCTCGCCGCACGCGCGGGACATCCATATGCGACGGCTCGGGAAACAGAGTCCCGGCCAAGGCTATGCTGGCCAACTCGGGCTCAAGTTGTTCGACATCCGCGGCGTTCAACACCTGCTGCGCAATGCCCAGCGAACGGCGCAACGCGAAGCCCGGCATTCATTGAGAAAGCGCAACAGCAGGGCATCAACCGAAGCAGGCGCGCCCAGTTGAAAGACCTGTCATTTGTGTCAGTAGCCGCCATCAACGCCGCATGTTATTCAATAGGCATGAACAGCCTCCGCATCGACAATGGCACGCCCGATCTCGCAGTCTTTGACCCGCGAGGCTTGGCAGTGTGCGCGGTGGCTTACTACCGTTCGGTCGCGGGACAGCCGGTGCAGCCGCAGATCACCCGGCGGGTGTTCGACCCGTTGGGCCGTGAAGTCGAGCGCTTCGATCCGCGATTGTGGGCCGAGCAGCGTGGGCCGAATCGAACCTCCGTCCGCGCATTGTCTAGCACCGAGTTGCTCAACGTCAGCGTTGATTCGGGCTGGACTCTGTTGCTGTTCGGCCCGGCGGGGCAGCGGCTGCAACGCTGGAACAGTCGCAGCAGCCAGCAACGCGACTACGATGTGCAATTACGTCCGGTCGCCGTCACCGAACAACTCGAGGACGAAACCCCGCGGGTGGTCGAACGCTTCCAGTACGGCGGCCCCGGCGGCAGCACTCGCAACCAGTGCGGCAAGTTGATCCGCCACGACGACCCGAGCACTACCCGGCACATGCTCGACTATGATCTGCGCGGCCAACCGTTGCTGGAGAGCAGCCACTTTCTGACGTCGCTGGATCCGTTGCACTGGCCGCTGGAGATCGACGCGCGCAATGCCTTGCTCGAACCGGCGCCCGGCCTCGACAGTCGCTGGACCTACGACGCCTTGGGCGAGGTTGCGACGCAAACCGATGCCATGCTCAATCGCCGGCGGTTCAGCCGCACCTGCGCCGGGCAATTGCGCGCCGTTTCCTTGCAGCGCCAAGGTGCAGGCGAGGTGACGCTGGTCAGCGATCTCGGCTACAGCGCCGGGGGGCTGGTCGAGCAGGAAACGGCAGGCAACGGCGTGATTACCCGTGCCGAGTTCAGTCCGGACGACGCGCGTCTGCTGCGCTTGAGCGCCGGCCTGCCCAACCAACCCTTGCTGCAAAACCTGCTTTACACCTACGACCCGGTTGGCAACCCGCTGCAAATCGACGACCAGGCCAAAGCCACCACCCATTTCAAAAACCAGCGCATCGACCCCGTCAGCACCTACATCTATGACAGCCTGTACCGCCTGACCCGCGCCACCGGCCGCGAAGTCTACCGCGCCGCCAACGACCCGAACGCGCTGGTCAACTACCGCGAAGAATACGATTACGACGCCAGCGGCAACCTGCTGGAACTGCGCCACCTCGGTGCGCAACCCTTCACCCGGCGTTGGGCGGTGGACGCGGCCAGCAACCGTCGGGTGATCGCGTACGACGGCGATCCAGCGCCGGATTTCCCCCGCGAATTCGACGGTAACGGCAATCAGCTTCATTTGCTGCGGGGGCAAGCGATGGGTTGGGATGCGCGCAACCAGCTGAGCCAGGTGTCCCCGGTCACCCGTGAAGACGGCCCGGACGACTGTGAACTGTATCGCTACGGCGGCGGTGGCAAGCGCCTGCGCAAGGTACGTTGCGCACTGGCCTCACACCGCAGCTTGATCGCCGACGTACGTTACTTGCCGGGGCTGGAAATCCACCGCGCCGCCAATGGCGCCGAACGGCATGTGCTGGAGATCGAGGCCGGGCGCAACACGGTGCGGCTGCGGCATTGGGTCGGCACTCCCCCGACTGGCGTCGACAACAACCATTTGAGTTACAGCGTCAGCGATCACCTGCGTTCCAGCCAACTGGAACTTGACGAAGAGGGTGCAGTGATCAGTGAGGAAGGCTATTTGCCGTTTGGTGGTCGGGCGTGGTGGGTGGCCCATCACGCCGCCAAGGCGTCGTACAAGACCACGGGTTACTCGGGCAAGGAATGCGACGTGACCGGGTTGAGTTACTACGGTTATCGCTATTACGCGCCGTGGCAACACGGCTGGCTCAACCCGGACCCGGCGGGAGAGGTGGACGGGTTGAACCGGTACTGTTTTGTCGGGAACTCGCCGATGCGATATGCCGATGCTGATGGGCGGATGATGGATGACACCTTGGATCAATTCATCAGTAATTTGAAATACAACCCCGGGGGAGATGACCAAACGGTGATGGAACTTGTGGTGGGGTTATCTGGGCACGTGAGCGAGAACGTGATCGATCCAACCGCATTTCTCCAAACGTTAACGAGCAACCCTGCGGACGATGGGCCTCGGGTGAGAAGCCTTGCCGAGGAGCTGAGCCGCTCCGGGCAAGCGGCCTCCCAAACGCAGGCATTGCCTGCTCAGTTCCCGGGATACGTATCTGCATCTGCCCTTCCCGGTACGGCATATGAGACCGGCGCGGAGCAGGCGCACGACGGGAATATACGGTTCAGCTGTCAGCATTGCCCGAAAGGGTTTAAGAGAAAACATAATTTTGATATGCACATGCGAACCCACACGGGAGAAAAGCCTTTCAATTGCTTGGTTTGCAAAAAAAGTTTTGCGCTCAAAAGGCATTTGACGAGACATATGCTAAGCCACACCGGAGAAAAGCCGTACCACTGTGAGACTTGCGGCAAAGATTTTGCGCGAAACGATGCTTTGACGAGCCACAGACGAACTCACAACGGAGAAAAGCCGTACGTCTGCAAGTTTTGCCATCAAGGTTTTGCAACAAATGGTGCTTTGACGAGCCACAGACGAACTCACACCGGAGAAAAGCCGTACGTCTGCGAGTTTTGCCATCAAGGTTTTGCAGAAAGTACTACTTTGACGCGCCACAGACGAACACACACCCTGGAAAAGCCTTATGACTGCTCGAGTTGCTATATGTGTTTTGCGGATTCCAATAGCAGGAATAATCATCAGCGGCGCAAACATGGTGCTCTGGAATAGCCATATTCGAATGAAGTCAGTTTGCCCCAGACTTTTCGCTCACCGCGAAAACCGCTTCCAATATTCCCGCGGTGAACCCTCGGTCTGTGCTGAAACATGAGGCGTACCCCATCACTAAGCTCCAAGGTGCTGCCTTCATTAGCGTTACCTTTCATTTGTGTCAGTAATGGCATGTTATTCAACCCGCATGAACAGTCTCCGCGTCGACAAGGGCACGCCCGATCTTGCAGTCTTTGACCCGCGAGGCTTGGCAGTGTGCGCGGTGGCTTACTGCCGTTCTGTCGCGGGACAACCGGTGTTTTTTTGCCTGCGCGTTGCCCCCGTTTCCACTCGTGATAATCCGGAACAATTGAATTGCCGGGGCAGGGCTGTTTCCCCTCGGCTCCGTCCCGCGCACGGTGGTAACGTAGGGCGCTCGAACCGTCGGGAGCATCGTCATGGAATTGGGAATATCGGGTCGCTGGGCGATCGTCTGCGCCGCCAGCAAGGGCTTGGGGCTGGCCTGTGCGCGTGCCTTGGCGAAAGAGGGCGTGAACCTGGTGATCAACGCTCGCGGCAACGACACTTTGCAGGCTGCCGCCGTTGAATTGCGCAGCCTGGCGCCGACCATCGAAGTGCGCACGGTCGCCGGCGACATCAGCGAGCCGGCCGTGCGTGAGCAAGTATTGGCGGCGTGTCCGCAAGTGGACATCCTGATCAACAACGCGGGTGGCCCACCGCCGGGTGACTTCCGTGACTGGCAACGTGAGGACTGGTTGAAGGCGCTGGATGCCAACATGCTCACGCCCATCGAGCTGATCAAGGCTTGCGTCGATGGCATGGCCGAGCGCGGTTTCGGACGCGTCGTCAACATCACCTCCGGCGCGGTGAAGGCGCCGATCGATGTGCTCGGTCTGTCCAACGGCGCCCGCAGCGGCCTGACCGGTTTCATCGCCGGACTCGCGCGTCAGTCGCAGTTGGCGGGGAACAACGTCACGATCAACAATCTGCTGCCCGGCCCGTTCGAGACCGAGCGCCTGCACAAGACCCTGAGTGCTGCCGCCGAGGCCAATGGCGCCAGCGTCGAGCACATCAGTGCGCAGCGGCGCAAAAACGTGCCAGCCCAACGCTTTGGCCAGCCCGATGAGTTCGGCGCCTATTGCGCGTTCATTTGCAGCGCCCAGGCGGGTTTTCTCACCGGGCAAAACCTGTTGCTGGACGGCGGCAGTTATCCCGGCACGTTTTGATCGTTGCAAAGGAGCGCAGGGCAGGTGAGCGTCGATATCGAATGCGTCGTGGTCGGGGCCGGCGTGGTCGGGCTGGCGGTGGCCAGAGCGTTGGCCCGGAGCGGGCGCGAAGTGATGCTGGTCGAAGCCGGCGAAGGCATCGGCGTGGGCATCAGTTCGCGCAACTCGGAAGTGATCCACGCCGGCATCTATTACCCGAGCGACAGCCTCAAGGCGCAATTGTGCGTGGAAGGCAAACAACGTCTATATGCCTTTTGTGATGATCGCGGCGTCGGCTATCAGCGACTGGGCAAGCTCATCGTCGCCACTGATGATCACCAGCGCGGGGCGTTGCAGAAGTTGCTGGAGCAGGGCGTCCGCAACGGTGTCGATGACTTGCAATGGCTGGACGCCAATCAGGCTCGCGAACTTGAACCGGCGCTGTCCTGCGTCGCCGCGCTCTGGTCGCCTTCCACCGGAATCGTCGATTCCCATGCCCTGATGCTGGCGCTTCAGGCGGACGCCGAGGCCGCCGGAGCCTCGATGGCATTTCATACGCCGCTGGCATCGGCGCGGTGCAGCGAACACGGTTTCCAGTTGCACATGGGCGGCGTCCAGCCGATGACCTTGAGCTGTCGTGAGTTGATCAACTGCGCCGGGTTGTCCGCACCGGAAGTGGCGAGCCGCATTGAAGGCTTGTCGTCGCTGCACGTTCCATTGGCTCGTTTGTGCAAGGGCAGTTATTTCAGTTTCAGCGGTCGCGCGCCGTTCCGGCGTCTGGTTTATCCGGCACCGGAAAGTGCCGGGCTGGGGGTGCACATGACCCTCGATCTTGGCGGTCAGGCGCGTTTCGGACCGGATGTGGAGTGGATCGACCACATCGATTACCGCGTCGATCCGCGCCGTGCCGAGGGTTTCTACGAGGCGATCCGGCGTTACTGGCCGGCCCTGCCCGATGACAGGCTGCAACCGGCCTACAGCGGCATCCGTCCGAAAATCACCGGCCCGACAGAACCCGCCTCCGACTTCATCATCAGCGGCCCCGACGACCATGGCGTGCCCGGACTGGTCAATCTGTTCGGCATCGAATCACCGGGGCTGACCAGTTGCCTGGCGCTGGCCAGGCGGGTAACGCAGGCTCTGAGCGACCGATGATCAGCGTTTGAGCTGCCCCCGCGAGATGAGGGCTATGCTTTGCAGTGCGCCCATTGCAATGGGAGACCTGCGATGATCAACGTACGCACGGCCCGCATGCTGGCCGATTACAAACGCTGGGCCAATCAGCGCCTCTTTGACAGCCTGGCCGATTTGCCGCCGGGCGAGGTCAACAAAGCGCGGGTCTCGGTGTTCAAGAACATGATCGGTACCCTCAACCACATCTACGTGGTGGACTGCATCTGGCAGGCTCACCTCGAAGGCCGGGGGCACGGCTTCAAGACTTCCCACGATCTGCTGCATCCCGACCTTGCCGACCTGCGCATGGCGCAAAAGGACATCGATCATTGGTACTGCAACTGGAGCGACCGGCAAACCGAGGCGTCGCTGGATAAACCTGTCGAGTTCACGTTTGTCTCGGGCGAAAGCGGGACCATGAGCGCTGGCGCGATGTTGCTGCACGTGGTCAATCACGCCAGCTATCACCGTGGCTGGGTGATCCAGATGTACTTCGACATTCCGGCCATGCCGCCGATGACAGACCTGCCGATTTTCCTGCGCGAGACCGACCCGGGCTTCAACGCGGTCAATGCCCCGGCAGTGGCGCCGACATGTGTTGGGCAATTCTCGAGCGCAACCAACGTTCTGCCGGATCGTTATCGTTGACCCCGTTCCACACCATCGACAACTCGGACAGGTTGATGTCAAACGGCGGGTCATCTGCCCGCAACTGGCTGCTGCCTTCGATCAACGCACAGGCGGCGTAGTCCGGCACCGTGGCGAGCATGTCAGTGCCGGCCAGCAGGGCGCGCAGGCCGGCGAACTGCGGCACCGCCAGCACCACGCGGCGTGAGCGGCCAATACGCGCCAGATCGTTGTCGATCGCGCCGGTCAGGTCCCCGGAAAACGACACCAGCGCATGCGGCCGGTCACAGTAGTCATCCAGCGTCAGGGCGCCGGGACGGTTGTCGCCGCGCAGGATCTTCACGCTCAGATCGCGCAGTTTCTTGCGTTTGGCGTTGGCCGGCAGTTCCGTGGTGTAGCTGATCCCGACGGAAATCTCGCCGCTGGCGAGCATCGACGACATCAGCAGGAAATTCACTCGCCGCACGACGACCACAACGTTCTGCGCCTCTTCGCGGATTTGCTTGAGCAGCGGCGGAAACAGGCCGAACTCGGCGTCGTCGGACAGGCCGATGCGGAACACGTCGCGGCTGGTGGCCGGGTCGAAATCCTTGGCCCGGCTGACCGCACCGGAGATGGTGTCCATCGCCGGCTGCAATTCCTTGAGAATCTGCAGCGCGCGCTGGGTCGGTTCCAGCACACGACCGTTGCGCACCAGCAGCGGGTCATCGAACAGATCGCGCAACTTGGCCAGTGAAGCACTGACGGCAGGTTGGCCGAGGAACAGCTTTTCCCCGGCCCGGGTCAGGTTCTTTTCGAACATCAGGGTTTCGAAAATCACCAGCAGGTTCATGTCCACGCGGCGCAGGTCGTTGCGGTTCATGGCGGGGCTACTCGCAGGGCTTCGGGGTTTACTCAGTAAAGCACCGAACTCCCGGGGCAGGAGCCGCACGCCTTTGTCATGACAGGATTACTGTGGCGAGGGAGCTTGCTCCCGCTCGGCTGCGCAGCAGTCGTAAAACCTGCATGCGCGGTTTGTCAGAACTGACCATCGTCGCCTGATTGGGGCCGCTTCGCGACCCAGCGGGAGCAAGCTCCCTCGCCACACGGATGGTGGTTTAGCTGACGGGCTCGGTCAGCACCTTCCTGAACGTCTCCACCAACGGCCGCAAATTGATCCGGTGCCACGCTGCCCACAGCGGCGTGGTGAACGCAATCCACGGCACTTCCCGCAGCACCACGCCCGGTGGCGCATTGCGGCTCAAGCCTTTCTGAATCATCGCGATGCCCAGCCCCGACGCCACCAGCCCCAGTGCGGTGAAGGGTTCAGTGGCCTCCATGCGGATGTCCGGGGTGAAACCGGCGCGGATGCAGGCACTGACGAAGTCTTCGCGGCTGGCGCAGTTCTGTCGGTGTTGCACACCGATCCATTCCTGGTCGGACAGGTCTTCCGGGCCCAGTGTCGCTTGATGGGCGAGGGGATGATGCTCGGGCAGCGCCAACAGCATCGGGTCGTCGAGCACCTGAAAACCCAGCAAGTCCGGATCGTCGGCGACGGGCGGTTCGCTGACCAACGCGATATCGAGGCTACGCTGACGCAGGCCTTCGAGTTGTTCGGCGGAGCTGAGGTTGTACAGCGCGACGTGCACGTTGGGCCGGTCCACCCGCAACACCCGCAAGGCATTCGGCAGGACGCCGGCGTGCATGGCGTTTTCGATGTAGCCGATGCACAGGCCGCCTTCTTCGCCACGACCGAGGCGTTTGCCGAGGGATTCCAGGCGATTGGCGTGGGTCAGCAGGGCGCGGGTTTCGGCGAGAAAGGTCTGGCCGTCGCGGGTCAGCCGAATGCGTTGCTGGCTGCGCTCGAACAGGGTCAGGCCCAGCCGTTCTTCGAGCTGGGCGATCTGCCGGCTCAGGGGCGACTGGGAAATGTGCAGGCGCTCGGCGGCGCGACCGACGTGTTCTTCCTCGGCGACGGCCACGAAGTAGCGCAATTGGCGGATGTCGATCATGTCAGACCTATAGGGACTCAAGTGCTGCGCATTATGTCTTGGACGGTCCGATCCTCGCAATCTAGGATTGGCTCATCGGTCACCTGACTGACCACTGACATCGAGAGGATTCATACATGAGCTTGAAAGACAAACTGCCCGGCGCGCTGGGTTTCGGCACTGCCCCCCTGGGCAATATGTTCCGCGCCATCCCGGAAGAAGAGGCGATGGCCACCGTACACGCCGCCTGGGATGCTGGCGTGCGTTATTTCGATACCGCGCCGTTTTACGGCTCGGGCCTGTCGGAGATTCGCCTCGGCGCCGCGCTGGCTCGCTACAACCGTGACGACTACGTACTGAGCAGCAAGGTCGGCCGGGTGATTCTCGACGAAATCGAAGACGCCGCTGCCCGGGATCTGGGCGAGAAGAGCGGGGTGTTCGAGCACGGTCGCCCGAACAGGATCGTCAACGACTACAGCGCCGACGCGACGATGCATTCCATCGAAGACAGCCTCGAGCGTCTGCAAACCGATCG
The DNA here is from genome assembly GCF_000293885.2 of Pseudomonas fluorescens NCIMB 11764. Taxonomy (NCBI): domain Bacteria; kingdom Pseudomonadati; phylum Pseudomonadota; class Gammaproteobacteria; order Pseudomonadales; family Pseudomonadaceae; genus Pseudomonas; species Pseudomonas fluorescens. The sequence continues at coordinate 5,414,167 of NZ_CP010945.1, read as the reverse complement.
CCTGGACATCGTCTGGGTGCATGATATCGCGCAGGACTTCTACGGCGATCAATGGCTGGAGTACTTCAACCAGGCCCGCACCGGCGCGTTCAAGGTACTGACCCGTTTGCGTGAAGAAGGCGTAATCAAAGGCTGGGGCCTGGGAGTGAACAAGGTTGAGCCGTGCGAACTGACCCTTGATCTGACCGAAGCCCAACCGGACGGTTTTCTGCTGGCGGGGCGCTATACGCTGCTGGATCACGATCGTGCCCTGCAACGTTTGATGGACGCTGCCTTGGCACAAAATGTCGAGATCGTGGTCGGTGGCCCTTACAGCTCGGGCATTCTGGCCGGCGGCGCGCACTTCGAATACCAGAAGGCCAGCCCGGCGATCATCCAGAAAGTCGAGCAGATCAAACGCATCGCGGCGGCCCACGGCGTCGACATCAAGGCCGCTGCATTGCAATTCTCCCTGGCCAATCCTGCCGTCGCGGCGGTGATTCCGGGGTCCAGCCGTCCGGACCGGATTGCTGAAGATGTGGCTGCGTTGTCGGCAGTCATTCCCGCTGCGTTCTGGCAAGCGATGCGCGAAGCGAAGCTGGTGTCTGAACGCGCTCCATTGCCTGTCACAGGAGTTTGAACATGAAGATCGATCTGACTGGAAAACTCGCCATTGTCAGCGGCAGCACCGCCGGCATTGGCCTGGGCATCAGCAAGGCACTGGCCGAGTCCGGCGCCACGGTGGTGGTGATCGGACGCGAAACCGCCAAGGTCGAGCAAGCGCTGGCGAGCATTCGCCAGAGCGTGCCGGGTGCGCAACTGCGAGGCCTGACCGCCGACCTCGGCACCGCCGAAGGCGCCGAGCAATTGTTCGCCGCCGAGCCGCGTGCCGACATCCTGGTCAACAACCTCGGCATCTTTAACGAGGTGGATTTCTTCGACACCCCGGACAGCGAGTGGACGCGCTTCTACGAGGTCAACGTGATCTCCGGTGTACGCCTGTCACGGCATTACGTGCCGGACATGGTCAAGCAGGGCTGGGGGCGGGTGATCTTCCTGTCCTCGGAATCCGGGATCGCGATCCCGGCCGACATGCTCAACTATGGTGTGACCAAAAGCGCTAACCTCGCCGTGTCCCACGGGCTGGCCAAGCGGCTGGCGGGCACTGGCGTGACCGTCAACGCGATCCTGCCCGGCCCGACGTTGACCGATGGCCTGGAGCAGATGCTCAAGGACGCCACGACCGAATCGGGGCGCAGTGTCCGGGAAGAAGCCGACGCCTTCGTGCGCAAGGCCCGGCCGACCTCGATTATCCAGCGCGTGGCGAATGTCGAGGAAGTCGCCAACCTGGTGGCCTACATCGCGTCGCCGCTGTCGTCGGCAACAACCGGTGCAGCCCTTAGAGTTGACGGCGGCGTCGTCGACAGCATGGCGATCTGAAATTTTTGAATGAGAGAGAACATTACATGGCAACGGCATCAGCGTTTATCGACATCCCGGCTTCGGCCGACCAGGTCTGGCATTTGATCGGTGGCTTCAATTCGCTGCCTGACTGGCTGCCGTTCATTCCCAAAAGCGAGCTGAGCGAAGGCGGGCGCGTGCGCAGTCTGCAAACCGCGGATGGCGCGGTAGTGATTGAGCGGCTGGAGGCGTTTGATAACGCCGGGAAAACATACAGCTACTCGATTTTGCAGGCGCCGTTCCCGGCGACTGATTATCTGGCGACCATTCGCGTTGAAGCGCAGGGTGAGAGTACGCGGGTGACCTGGTCGGGTCGGTTTGCGCCGGTCGGGGTGAGTGAGGAGGAGGTGACGGCGTTGTTTGGCGGGATCTACCAGGGTGGACTCGAAGCCCTTCGAGCCAACTACCCGGCCTGACTGATCGACACAGAACCTGTGGTAGCGGACAAGCCCGCTCCCACAGGTCATGTGTCAGTTCAGCAGATTTGCGTCAGGTCTGGGGAATGAGGCTCTGCCGACAATCCAGCACCAACCGCGCGCCACCCCATTCGCTGTCACCCACTTCCAGCGTAAACCCATGCAGGCTGACAATCGCCGCCACGATCGACAGCCCCAGCCCGAACCCGCTTTGCTGATTGCCACCTTCGGCGCGGTAGAAACGCTGGAACACGGCTTCGCGTTCGGCTGCAGGAATGCCCGGTCCGGAGTCGAGCACTTCGATCCGCGTATGCCCACCCTCATTGACCCCGCGCAAAATCACCTCGCCACCCGGCGGTGTGAATTTGATCGAATTGCTCAACAGATTGGCCACGGCTTCGAACAGCAGCGCCCGATCGCCCTTCAGCGCCGGCAATGATTCGGGCAATTGCAGCTTGAAAACCAGCTCGTCTTCCTCCGCCAGCGGCAGGTAAAAGTCGTGCAGTTCCTGCAACAACGGCACCGGGTCGAGTTGCACAAAACCGGAGCGCCGCTGCCGGTCTTCCAGCTCGGAAATGCGCAGCAAACCGCGAAAGCGCGCCATCAGCGTGTCCGCTTCACTCAACACGGAATCCAGTTGCGCGGCTTCCTGGGAACCTTCGCCCGCCTGTTGCTGCATGCGGTACAACTGCGCCCGCAAGCGGGTCAGCGGCGTGCGCAAGTCGTGGGCAATGTTGTCGCACACACCCTTGACCTCGTTCATCAAGCGTTCGATGCGTTCGAGCATGGCATTGACGATGGCGGCGAGCATGTCCAGTTCGTCGCGGCGATTGGACAGCGGCAGGCGTCGGGTCAGATCCCCGGCCACAATCGCCTCGGCACTGGCCTGAATCCCGCGAATGCGCCGCAGCGGTCGACGGCGCAGCAGGTGCCATCCGACGATGCCCGGCAAAATGGTCAGGGTCACGCCCCAGAACAGCGCGTGGAGGATGATCCGGGTCACGGCGAACAGCGAGCCGTTGTCGCGCACCAGTATCAGCCAGCGACCATCACGCGTCTGGGTCGCCACCGCATCGCAACTGTCGCTGGGCAAGGTCGGATCATCGGAGTCGGCGCAGTCGCTGAGCATGTGAATCCTGCCGTCCAGTGGCAGGCCTGCGGGTATGTGGCGCAGGGCGCCGCTGAGGTAGCGATGCTCGGCATCGAACAGGCCGTAGGCGTCGATGCCACGAATGTCGAAGGTCATGCTGACGGCGAGGGCGTCCACCAGTTGTTCGCCGGAAAAGCGCGAGAACAAATGCTGACGTTGCATCAGCGAGTGCTTGGCCAGGTTATCCAGGTAGGCGGACACCTCGTAGTACATGACCCCCATGAGAATCCCGCTCCAGAGCACGAACAGCGAACTGTAGAGCGCCAGCAAGCGGCTGATGGAAGAACGCCAGCCTTTAGAGGGGTTCGGCAATGACATAACCCGAGCCTCGCACGGTCCGAATCAGGGGGACGTTGCCGGGCGGGTCGATCTTTTTGCGCAGGCGGCCGATGTGCACGTCGATCAGGTTGGTGCCAGGGTCGAAGTGATAGCCCCAGACCTCTTCGAAAATCATCATTCGCGACAGAATCTGCCCGGTGTTGCGCATCAGGAATTCCAGCAACTTGTATTCGGTGGGCAACAGCGTCAGCAACTGACCGTCTCGGCTGGCTTCGTGGCTGATCAGGTTCAGTTCCAGATCGGCCACCCGCAGCGTGGTGGCCTGGGCGGTCACGGTGTTCTGCCGGCGCAGCAACACTTCGACCCGCGCGGCCATTTCATCCGTGGCAAAGGGTTTGGTCAGGTAATCGTCCCCGCCGGCACGCAAGCCACGCACGCGCTCGTCGACATCGGAGAGGGCACTGATCATCAGGATCGGCGTCGACACGCCCATGGTCCGCAGCGTCGTGACAATCGCCAGGCCATCGAGCTCGGGCAGCATGCGGTCCAGCGTGATCAGGTCATAGTTGCCGCTGACCGCGCGCTCAAGACCTTCGCGGCCGTTGTCGACCCAATCCACGTCGAGGCCGTGGCTGCTCAGTTCGGCGACGATTTCCCGGGCGGTCACGGCGTCGTCTTCGATGGTCAAGATGCGGGTCATAGGTTGGCCTGATTAAAGGTTCACAGCGATGTGCGGCATTTTGCCAATAAATGGCTGCAACCTTTTTAAATAAAACTTCATTTGGCGGTGCTTCCCGTGGCATGCAGAAAACCCGCTGATATTGCCGGTTTCTTGCAATTTGCATGAGAAATTTAAGTTCAGATTTTCTATGTGATTGAAATTCAACAACTTATCTAGGATTGGCGACTGGCACGTTGACTGCAATTCCTCTTTTGACGAGTTGTAACAACATCTTTCCTGCCTGGAGCGACATAATAATGAATAGATCCTCTGATGGTTTCTATCCTGCCGCAGAAGAGTCAAGCACGCTGTCGGGCGTTTCCTGGGGTGCGATTTTCGCCGGGGCCGCTGCTGCGGCGGCGTTGTCGTTGATCCTGGTACTGCTCGGTTTCGGCCTGGGTTTCTCGGCGGTTTCCCCATGGGCCAACGAAGGCGTCAGCGCCAAGGGCCTGGGCATTTCAACGATTATCTGGCTGGCCGCCACACAAATCGTCGCTTCGGGGCTCGGTGGTTACATCGCCGGCCGCCTGCGGGTGAAATGGGCGAACATGCATGGCGATGAAGTCTACTTCCGCGACACGGCCCATGGCTTCCTGGCCTGGTGCGTGGCGACGCTGGTGACTGCGACGCTGGTGGTCGGCTCAGTCAGCAGCATCGTCAGCGGCGGTGTGCAGGCCGGTGCCAATGTGATGGGTGGTGCCGCAAGTGCCGCGACGCAAGCGGCCGGAACCGCAGCCGGCAATACCAACAGCGACCCGTACGGCTATTTTGTCGACAGCCTGTTCCGCGACGATCGCCCGGCTGCCGTCAGTGATGACGCCGCCCGCGGCACTGTCACCCGCATCTTCGTGCGCTCGCTGGGCAACGACGGTCAACTGGCCGCCGAAGACCGCACGTATCTGGCACAACTGGTGGCGCAACGGACCAACCTCACGCAAGCGGACGCTGAACGTCGTGTCGATGAAGTCTATGCCCGTACCCAAAAAGCCGTAGCCGACGCGAAACTGGCTGCCCAACAAGCTGCGGACACCGCCGCCAAAGTCGCGGCATGGACGTCGCTGTGGATGTTCATCGCGCTGCTGATCGGCGCTTTCTTCGCCAGCTTCGCCGCCACATTCGGCGGTCGTCGTCGGGATGCCGTGGTGTATCTGGAATCCGACGCTTATGTGACCACTGCACCTGTTCGCTAACCCTGGAGAATCGTCATGCGCTCATTACTGCTGTTCTTTCTCGGTGTACCGATCCCGATCATCATACTGATCGCCCTGTTCATGCACTGATCCGCTGAGGCTCATGCCTGCGCCGCTTCTGCCTCTGGTGGACGCGGCGTTTTTGTTTTGACGGGGGATCTGTCACAACACATCTGTCTACTCAATCGGCGTGCTCAAAAACTCATCAAGCCCTTCGGCATACGCTGTGAAGGCACTGATCTGGGGAAAGTGCTGATCATCCACCTGATCCGGCACCACCAGATGGGTGAAGCTCCAGGCCACCGCCAGCGTAATCCCGTCCTGATCGATCGAACCGTCAGTCTTCAGTGGCTGCATTTCCAATTCCCGCTCCAGCGCCGAATACGCCGCCGCCAATTGCCCTTCGACCCGTTCCACCCAGGGCTCAAACTGGATTTCCGCAGGGCGCAGGTTGCGTTCGTAATAAAGCTGCACGGACTTCTCGCACGCTGCCAGCGCCAGGCCGATCAGGCGTAACGAACGCAGGCGTTGATCCAGCTCGCCAGGCATCAGACTTTTACCCGTTGGCGCCAGCGCTTCCAGGTAATCGATGATCAACGTCGAGTCGATCAGCACCTCGCCGTCATCCAGTACCAGCGTCGGCGCCTTGACCACCGGGTTGATCTGCTGGAACTGCTCGAAGTGCCGAAACACCGAAACCGATTGGTGATCAAGGTCGATGCCCAGGCGTTTGGCAGTAATGGCGACCCGCCGTACGTAAGGCGAATCCAGCATGCCGATCAGTTTCATTGCACCGCTCCTCAGATGGTCGTTTCGGGATGGATAACCTTAGCCGAGGTTGCCCGCGCTGCAAACGTGTTGCACCGGCGGCTCATCAACTGGCAAATGCGGTCGATAACCCCTACTGTCGCAGCCGTTTGTCTTCTATATACAGCCGCTCGATTGAATTTCTTGCTATAAACGCACTCCGATAACCACCGCAAAGGCTGCCATAGAGCACTTTCAGGGCTTTGTCGGACAAATTCGCTGACTTTTCAGTTGCTGGGGCCTCAAGTCGGCCTTAGACTGCCGCCCCTCGTAAATTGAGTGCCGGGTGGCGCTTGGAATAAACGGCGCCGTTCCGATGGCCAGACCAGGTCCGCCGGAACGCTCCCTAATTCGCCTTAATGCACGTTTTTTTATAGAGATATCAATGACAAAGGACAAGTTGCTGGCCATGCCGGCGGATGACTACATGAATGCCGAGCAACATGCTTTTTTCTCTGAGCTGTTGCAGAACATGAAAGTCGAAACCCATGAGCGCATCGAGCAGAACCGCATCGCCATCGAGAGCCTGGACACCCCGGCCGATCCGGCTGACGCGGCGTCTGTCGAAGAAGAGCGCACCTGGCTGGTGAACGCGATCGATCGCGACCAGCGCATGCTGCCTCAGTTGGAACAGGCGCTGGAACGCATCAAGGAAGACAGCTTCGGCTGGTGCGACGACAGCGGCGAGGCCATTGGCCTGAAACGCCTGCTGATCAGCCCGACCACCAAGTACTGCATCGAAGCTCAAGAGCGTCACGAACAGATCGACAAGCACCAGCGTCAGGCCTGATTTCGTAGCGCCCCGCATCGCGGGCCAGCCTCACTCCTGAAGGAGCAAGGCTCTGGCCCGCGATGCTTTTTTTCGTCTGCGCAAAACCGCGGGCACTTCTATTGATCTGCTGCAACGCCCACTACTAATGGACCATGGATAATGGCCTTGTAGTGGCGTTAAATGCGGGTACAACAATTAGAAGTGTGTGGGGTGAAGATATGACGCGGGACGGATCTCTGGTCGGGGCAGTGCCTGCACCCGTGCTTTCGCCGAAAAACCTTTGGTTGACGCCCACACTGCAAAGCATCGCCGTGATGCTCTTGCTGTGCGGCATGACGCTCGGGGGCTGGTCGCTTTATCTCGGCCTGCCGCTGGCCGTCCTGATTATCTGGCTGCCTCGGCTACGTTCCCGAGCCATCCCCGAAGCATCCTCAGCAGACAGTTCCAATGCCATCGCCGAGCTGACTCGCGATCTTTCCTACACCACCAGTCATAACGCTCTGTCAGCCGCTGGCGTGGCCTATTCGGTCAAGCAGCTGGCGGACAAACTGCAATCACAACTCGGTGCCGCGGCACAGATTGTCAGCAACGCCGAAGTCATGATCGCCACCGAACACGCCACCTTGACACTCAGTCGAACCGCCCTCAGTGCTGCCAGTGAAGCTCATCAGAGCAGCGCAGCAGGGCGCACGGAGTTGATCGAGTCCATCAATCGCATGCATCAACTCAGTCAGCGCGCCAGCAACAGCCGTGAGCTGATCGAAGCCCTGAGCCTGCGCAGCGACGACATCCAGCGGGTCACCCTGGTGATCCAGTCCATCGCCAGCCAGACCAACCTGCTGGCGTTGAACGCGGCCATCGAAGCGGCGCGGGCCGGTGAACACGGACGCGGGTTTGCGGTGGTCGCCGATGAAGTTCGCGGTCTGGCGGCGCGTACGGCAACGGCAACGGGCGAAGTCGGCGAGATGGTTGCCGATATCCAGCAGCGCACCGCGCAGGTGGTTGAGCAGATTCGCCAGTTGTCCAGCGACCTCGACATCGGTGTCGAACAGGTCGAGCACACCGGTCAGCACCTGGAAAACATTGCGCGCCTGGCGGCCGGTGTCGAAAGTCAGGTCGGCGAAATTGCCAAGGGCGCGGAGACCAATCGCGAGCAACTCGACAGCTTGTTTCACGCGATCGAGCAGATGCGCAGCGACCTGGCGATCAGTGATCAACAGACCCAGCGCCTGGCCCAGGCGGCGGTGCAGATGGAAGGGCAGGCCGAAACCATCAGTGAGCGACTCGCCGAGGTCGGGCTGGATGACTATCACCAGCGGATTTATGACCTGGCCCGTGAAGGCGCGCGTCAGATTGCGGTGCGTTTCGAAGCTGATATCGACCAGGGCGTTGTCAGTCTTGATGATTTGTTTGATCGCAGTTATCAGGCCATCCCCAATACGAGCCCGGCGAAGTTTCAGACGCGTTTCGACCGTTACACCGATAAGGTTTTGCCGGCGATTCAGGAACCGTTGTTGCCGCGTCATGAAGGCCTGGTGTTTGCCATCGCCTGTACGCAGCAGGGGTATGTGCCGACCCATAACACGGTGTTCAGCCAGCCGCTGACGGGGGATGTGCAGGTTGATACGTTGCAGAACCGCACCAAACGCAAGTTTGCCGACCGGACGGGGATTCGTTGTGGCAGCCATCAACAGGCTGTGCTGTTGCAGACCTATACGCGGGATACCGGAGAGCTGATGCACGACCTTTCGGTGCCGATCATGGTCAAGGGGCGGCATTGGGGTGGGTTGCGTTTGGGGTATAAGCCGGAGAGTGCTCGTTGAGCGGCTGGGTATTTGGGGGTGGGGACATATCCGTTTCTGCGGTAACGGCGGCTATTGGTTTCGCCCTTACGGCGAGTCACTTGGAGAAGCGCCGATGGAGGCGCTCACAAGTTGACGGACAGGCTCAGGGCGTGAGGGGGCGTACACCGCAAGATCAAAAGCTGCAGGCGAGCTAATGCTCGGCCTGAAGAGTGGTGAAAGCAACAGCCGTACCCCGATCTCCTGTGGGAACTGAACCGCAGCCATTTTTTCAAGCAATGTGCATCACGGCATTGTTGCGATTCTGGCAATTAATCTATGCAGCGCAGTCGCTTTTTCCTCGCCAATGAACTCATTACCCTGTCTACGGTTAGGTAGTTAATGAAGCTCAAGAGGTCAGCATGCAAACCAAAGTCGATGTCGCGGTCATGATTGGCAGCGGCGTGCCCGCCAGTTTGCGTGCGGCGGGGCAAAGTGTCTGCTGGGTCGTGTTGCTGAACGGCGAACGCCGGGGGACGGCATTCTCCAGTCGTGAAGAAGCGCAAGAGTGCAAGGCTGCCTGGTTGGCGCAATTAAACGCCGAAGCACCCGACAGCCTGCATTGACTAGTGAACCTGATGCATACGCAGGTTCAGGTCGTCGACCACCCGCGCCCAATCGGCATCTTCACGCAATCGCTCTTTCAGGAAGCCAGCTTGTTGCGGAGTCCAGAATTCGGCATCGATGAGCTTTTTATCATCGGGCAGCGGGGAATGACTGGCGATGAAATCGTCGATGGCCTTTTCGCTGGAATCCAGGCCGAGCTGGTCGAACAAGCCTTTCAAATCGTGTGTAGGTGAATCCATCTTCATCTCCTTGCTGGTCGCACGGGTGCGAGATCTGAGGTGCGGCTGCATAGCATCTGAGGCGGCCGCACTTCAGGAGTTCGATAGCGATGTTCGAAAGCAGGAATGAGCATAGACTGCGAACCGGCTGATCAGGCTTTCAACGCACCTTCATCGACGGCAAGCTTCAGGGCCTTGGCGGCTTCCTGAGCGGCGATGGCGGCGACGTCCGGGGTTTTGAACCAGCGATCTTTCTCGACCTGGTGATACGTCACTGTAGTCAGTGGCGGTTTGGCGCGCATGATAATGACCGCCTGGAATTCGCCCTCGACTTCTCTGGCTTCGCCCCGGATAAAAAATTCACCGATATCAAATTCCGTCACGTAGCAGCCTTCCCTTGGAAATATTCTGTTGTGTTGAACGCCGTCCGGCTTGGGAACGGGTTTCATTGGTTCGGCAGTATGGCAGTAGTTGCCTGCCGACGGCTGAGTTAACTCGTCGACGTGACGAAACGTCTATAGGCGTGAGGCAGAACGTTCAGCACCGCAACTCGAGCGCGCGGGCAAGCGCGCAGGCCGCGTTATGGTTACTGCGGAAACCTCTTACGTGGCCCGTGGAAATTTCCTTGATATGGAAGAAAGCAGTGCCGGCCAATACCACCTGGAAGCGCAGCGTGGCAGGCTCTGCTCGGACAAACGCGGTATGCGGGAACAGCGCCGGAGACAGCGTGGACAGAGGGTGTGTGTGAGAAATAAAGTGTGTCGGGGTGCACATATGAAGTCCTTTTCATGGTTTTGCCGACGTGTGTACGTCGTTTTGGGTAGTCTCGATGAGCATCGCTGCTCTAGAATCACCGTCACGGGTTGGCGATTGCTGCTCATCTAAAGCAATTTTTTACGGGCGATATGTCGGAAAAATGCTTTTTTTGCAGCGTTTTTTCCCTAAGGTGGGTAATCCTGTTTTTCTGGCGGACAGAAGTGCGTTTTCCTTCAACTTCTGACGAACGCCAGACAAGACGACGCGAGTGACATTCCAGTAGTCTTCTCACGCCTCGCGATGGATGAGCACTCTGCTCGTTTCCGGACTCGACCCGGGCCCCTTGGCTACAACTTTCGGCATTGCCGCTTTTTTCTGCTGTGCGCTGCCTGTCAGCGTGCAGCATCATTTCAGATGTGGGGATGTTTCCTTGGCAGTAAGTAATCTCGATATGCATGCTTTGTTCGTGCTGGGTGATTTGCGCGCAAAGCTGGTTAAACAGTTCCAGTCACGTTTTGTTTACATCACCGAACAGAACGCTGAAGGCATTTACATTGCCGAACTCGACACCGAATCAGCACTGGTGGTGGACGACAAGCCCGGCCTGAAACTCAAGGTTGGCGATCATTTCAGTGCATCGGTATTGCCCAGCCGTGAAGGCGGCAAACTGGAGATCAAGTTCCGCGAAATCAAACTGACGGTCTACGGCCTCGGCGATTACGCGTTCGTGACCACGGCTGACGGTCACGGGATCGTGTTCAAGGAAGGTCACAGCGTGGTGATGGTGTTTGCCGCTCACCAACAGTTGCAGGAAGGCCTGACCAAAACCCTGAAAGCCGTGACGGCCAAGGCCGCCAAGTGGCGCAAGGGTGAACTGGTGACGTTCAAAGCGAGCGAGTAATGGCTTCGGGCTTGCAGGAACTTTCCGAAATTTAATCCTCACCCCTCGAAAGCAGGAACCTCTACTACAGTCAGTTGACTGAGTATTTTGAGGCTTGCGGTCTTTATCAGGCCATCCTGCTATTGCTGTGAACAGCACGAGGTGCAAAAGCATGAACGGATTTCGACGGTTGCTGACCGCTGTCCTGGTCGCTTTCGGTATGTGGGGTTCGCCCGTTCCGGTATTCGCCGCCCAGGCGCCCATCCACTTCGCCGACCTGAACTGGGAAAGCGGCAGCCTGATCACCGATATCCTGCGGATCATCGTCGAGAAGGGTTACGGGCTGCCGACCGATACCTTGCCGGGGACGACCATCACGCTGGAGACCGCCTTGGCCAAAGATGACATCCAGGTCATTGGCGAAGAATGGGCTGGTCGCAGTCCGGTCTGGGTCAAGGCCGAGGCCGAAGGCAAGGTCGTCAGCCTCGGCGATACGGTGAAGGGCGCCACCGAAGGGTGGTGGGTGCCTGAATATGTGATCAAGGGCGATCCGGCGAAAGGCATCAAGCCGCTGGCGCCGGACCTGCGCAGCGTCAGCGACCTGCCCAAATACAAGGGCGTGTTCAGCGACCCGGAAACCCCGGGCAAGGGGCGGTTCCTCAACAGCCCGATCGGCTGGACGTCGGAGGTGGTCAACAAGCAGAAGCTCAAGGCGTATGGCCTGGATGACAGCTATGTGAATTTCCGCAGCGGCTCCGGGGCGGCGCTGGATGCGGAAATCAGTTCGTCGATTCGTCGTGGCAAGCCGGTTCTTTTCTATTACTGGTCGCCGACACCTTTGCTCGGGCGTTTCAAACTGGTTCAGCTGGAAGAGCCGCCGTTTGACGCCGAAGCCTGGAAGACCCTGACCGACGCTGATAACCCGAACCCTAAACCGACCCGCTCATTGCCCTCGAAACTGTCGATTGGCGTGTCCACTCCGTTCCAGAAACAGTACCCGCAGATTGCCGAGTTCTTTGCCAAGGTCGATTTTCCCATCGGCCCGTTGAACAAGGCGCTGGCTGAAATGAGCGAGAAACACACCCCGCCACGGCAGGCGGCGGAGGCGTTCATGAAGGCGCACCCGGAGGTATGGCAGGCGTGGGTGCCGAAGGATGTGGCGGATAAAGTGTCTGCTGGACTGTAAGCACTGGCGAAGCCTGCGATCTTTTGATTTTGCTTGTTACGGCAGGATCAAAAGATCGCAGCCTGCGGCAGCGCCTACAGGGAGCCGGTGCTACGACTAAAACCGGGTCTGCACAGCCAGTTCGAAGGTGCGCGGCGTCCCCAGGTAATACGCCGGCGACACATGTGCAAACTCGGCATACACCTCATTGGTCAGGTTGCGCACCCGGCCGGTAACGGTGGTGTGCCGATCGACCTTGTAGCTGAGAAACGTGCCGTACAGCGTGTAAGACGGCACGGTCATCGTGTTGGCGCTATCGGCAAACACCGACGCCACATATCGCGCATCGACACCACCTTGCCATTGCGGCGCGAAGTCATAGGTCAGCCACAGATTGCCGACCCGGTCCGGCACGTTGGTCGGCGTGTTGCCCTTGCGTGACACCACCACACCCGCTGCATTCTTCTCGGTGAACGCGTCGTACTGAGCGTCAACCCAGGCAAAGTTACCTTCGGCCAACAGCTTGTCGGTGATCCGCAGCGAACTCGCCAGTTCGATTCCCTTGGATGTCTGCTGACCCACGGGAATGCTCAGGGTCGGGTCCAGCGGATCAGTGACTGCGAAGTCTTTGCGCTCGATCGTGTAAGCCGCCACTGTCGCCGAACCGCGACCACCCAGATAATCGAATTTGCTGCCGACCTCCCATTGCTTGCCGGTGGAGACATCAAAATCCTGCGTGCCATTGGGCTGTTCAGCGGCGGTGCTGTATTGCACATAGACGTTGGCGTCAGGGATGAATTGCCAGGTCAGGCCGGCGCGGCCGGTCAGCGGTTCCCAACTGCGTCTGAGATGACGTGGATTGCTGGCGGTCACCTGCCGGTGGTTGGTCACGTCCAGGTCTATGTCGTCGTAACGCAGGCCGGTCAGCAACGACAGCTTGTCGGTCAGTGCCAGGCGGTTCTCGACGAACAGTGCCCGGGTGGTGACTTCGTTGGTCTTGTCGCTGACAAAGCCCGGTCGAGTGCCCGGAATGTCGTAGAAGTGCCCGGGCTGAAAGTTGTTCGGATCGACCGTGCTGGCGCCTTTGACGTTCAGCGGTGAGTTGGTGGTCTGGTTGACCTTGTACTCGAAGCCGCCGGACCAGGTCGTATCGAGGCCAAACAGCGTGTTGTCGTGACGCAGTTCGAACTGGTTGCCGTTCTGCTCGCCCTGATGCCGGACCTGATACGCCGTGGAGCGATTCACCGCCCGGTTGTCAGCGCTGTACTGGTAGGTTTCCAGGTTGCGGTAGTCACGCTGACTGTCGAGATGGTAAAGGGTGTTGCGCAGGGTGGTACTGTCGTTGATCCGGTAGTCGATGATCGAGCGCACCCAGATCGTGCGTTGTTCGTAGCGTCCATCCTCGACGTTGTAGTTGTTGAAGCGGTTGTGTTTGTCGATCTTCAGTTCACCGGCCTTGGGGTTGAGCACCGGCGTACCCCAGTAAGGGCTGTCTTCGTGTTCATCCTGATACTCCAGGGCCAGGGTGTGGAACAGGTTCGGCGTCAGGTCACTGAGCAGCGAAAACGCCACGCTCCACGCATCGCGTTCCTGCCGATCGATGTAGCCATTGCCGGTGTTGTGGCTGACGTCGAGCCGGGCGTAATGCTGCACGTCCGCACCGGCTTCACTGAGGGCATGGTTGAGGCCGAATGCGGTTTCGGTGGTGTCGTAAGTGCCGTAGCTGACCCGACCTTCGACTGCTTGCTCTTCACGGGTCGCCAGTCTGGTCACGTAGTTCAGCGAACCTCCTACCGAGCCGGCGCCATTGATCAGCGATGACGGGCCGCCCACCAGCTCCACCCGGTCATAGATCCACGCATCCACGGGCCGGGCAAGGCCACCGGAGACGTTGACGCCATTGAACATCTGGGTGATCTGGCTGCTGGTGAAACCGCGATAGGAAACGAACCCGCCGAACCCCGGCGGCGCGCTGGCATTGACGCCGGGCAGGGTGTTGGCGGCGTCCTGGAAATTCTGTGCACCGTGACGTTCGATGTCGTTGCGGTTGGCGATCGCCACCGAGGCCGGGGTGTCACGCACGCTCAGCCCAAGGTGTGAGGCCATGCCGCTGGATTGATCCAGGCTCAGGCCCGGCTCGGCTGTGACTTGGCCGTCAATGGTGATCGGTGCGAGGTCCACCGTGGCCTGTGCCCAGGTGTTAACGGACAGGCAGCCGCACAGGCTGGCCAGCAAAGAGATGGTTTTCATCGATGAATCCTGAAGACTTGACTAGGAAACAGCGCACAGGCGAACGCCTCGCGTTGGCGAAGTGAGCTGATTGAAAGGCGAAGGAATTCAGGCGAGCGGCGGGGCGCGGGGGTTGGCCGAAGGCCAGGTGTAGCGAGCGGGGAGGTCAGCGTTGGCCACGACCGCCAGGGGCGGGCTGTGTTGTTCCGGGAGGATCGCCAGGGTCAGGCTGGAATTGAGCGCCGGGCCCATGCCACCGGTGGAGCATAATGGGCAACCGAAGGCCTTCGAGAGGGTCGGCAGTTTGTCTTCGGAGGTGTTCGAGGCGACCGGGGCCTGGGTGGCCGGATCGACCGTACAGAACTGGCCGCCGAGGCCGTTGAGCTGCATCCCGACCATTTGCCCGTGACCGATGCTGCAGGCGAACACATTGAACAGGACGCAGCAATACAGCATCCAGGCAATGAGTGAGCGATCGGTCCGGGCGAGTTTCATGGGGCGGCACTTTATCACCGTTGATCATCCGCGCACTTCTAAAAATGCCGACTAGGATGATTCTGTTAAATGCCTTTCAAGGATCCTCGACATGACGTTTGTGTTGGCTCAATGGCTGGTGACCATCTTCGCGGTGATCAGCCTGATACATGTCTACTGGGCGCTGGGTGGCCAGTGGGCTGCCGTGGCGGCGGTGCCGCAGGTGCCGGGGGAGAACGGCGCGAGATCGCGGCCCGCGTTCAAGCCTTCGGGGTGGCTGACGTTGCTGGTGGCTTTCGGATTGCTGCTGATCGCTGCGCTGGTGTGTTTGCGGGTCGGCTGGTGGATGCCGGCGGTGACCCATCAGTCGCTGCAATGGGTGATCAGCGCCATCGCGATGCTGATGTTCGCCCGGGCGATCGGCGATTCGAACCTGGTGGGCTTTTTCAAAGACGTCAAAGACTCGAAATTTGCCCGGCTGGACACGTGGGTCTATTCGCCGTTGTGTGTGATGTTGGGGGCGGGATTGTTGGCCGTTGCCTGGGTATGAGTTGCCTCGACTGACGCCTTCGCGGGCAAGCCCGCTCCCACTGGGATCGTGTAAACGCTGAAGATCCCAATGTGGGGCTGGCCTGCTAGCGATGAGGCCTGCCAATCAACACAAATCTCTAAACCTAACTTCCGCTCTCGGTCCGCCGGCTACTCACCTCAGCCGGCACATCATCCCCCGCCATACGCTTGCGGAACAACGCTGCCCGCGCCAGTAGCAACGTCGTGACCGGTACGGTAATCGCCAACAGAATCGGGATCAGCCAGGCATGCAACACCGGCCCGGACTTGAGCGCGGAAAAGTAGATGATCGATCCCAGCGCCACGCACCACGCACCCAATGTCGAGGCCAGTGCCGGCGGGTGCATGCGTTGGAAGTAATCCTTCATCCGCACCAGCCCGATCGCGCCGATCAATGCGAAAACACTGCTGAGCACCAGCAGGATCGCCACCGGGATTTCCACCCACAGAGACAGTTCTGCGTTCATTCGATCACCTCGCCACGCAGCAGGAATTTTGCCAGGGCAAACGAGCCGACAAAGCCAAACAGCGCGATCAGCAGCGCCGCTTCGAAGTACGTGTCACTGGCATAACGAATGCCCAGCGTCAGCATCATCAGCATCGCGACGATGTACAGGTAATCCAGCGCCAGAACCCGGTCCTGGGCCGATGGCCCCTTGAACAGGCGGATCAGCGTCAGAACCATCGCCAGCGAAAAAAAGAAAAGGCTCAGCAGAACCGCATTCGACAGTATCGGGCTCATTCGAAGATCTCCATCAAGGGGCGCTCGTAGGTCGCCTTGAAGTGCTGGATGAACAGCGCTTCGTCATCCAGATCGAAGACGTGCAGCAACAGAATGCTGCGATCCAGCGCCAGTTCCGACCAGACCGTGCCGGGCACCACGGTGCAGATCATCGCCAGTGCAGCCAGGCCGTTGGCGTCGCGCAAATCCATCGGCACTTTGATGAACCTTGAGCGCGGCGGGCGCCGAGCAGCGTTCAAAACGCTCCAGGCCACGGCAAGGTTGGACACCAGCACGTCACGTCCGACGATGAAGAACAAACGCAGGATCACGCCGGGACGCCGAATGCGGATTGGCAGTGGCCGCAACTTGCGCATCATCAACGGCGCACAAAACCCGAGTACGGCGCCCAGCAGCAGATTGCCGGGGCTCATCGACAGGTTCAGCAGCAGCCACAACAACCACAGCGCAAGCGACAGCCACGGCGCAGGAAACAGGCGTTTCATGGTTGCACCTCCGCGACTGCACCTTTGGCTTCCGGACTCGGGACCGCCCGGGTGCCGAGCACCGCCATCACGTACTGCTGCGGATTGTTCAAGGTTTGAGCGGCGGCCTGGGTGTAGCGCAATAGGGGCTCGGCCTTGAAGGTCAGCAGGATGCTCAGGCCCAACAGCGCGATAATTGGCACGCATTCGAACCGTCGCAGCAACGGCGAGGGGCGTTCCTCAGGCGTCCAGAAGCGCTGGATACCCAAACGCGAAAAGGCAATCAGCGACGCCAGCCCGGAGAGAATCAGCAATGCCAGCAAGCCCCACGCGGCGTTCGACACCGGTTCATCTGTCCCGTTGCCCAAGCCCAGCGGGTTGAGCAACGCACTGAGCAAGCCCAGTTTGCCGATGAACCCGGACAACGGCGGCATGCCGATGATCAACAACGCGCAAGCGATGAAGCTCAAACCGAGAAACGCCATGGTCCAGGGAATCACCTGACCGACCACGGCTTTCTGTTCGTCGTCGAGGTTGATGCCTTTGGGCGGTTGCAGGGACTCCAGCGGCCGGGCGATCAGGTCGCCGTCATCGAACAGCGGCATTTCATTGGCCGAACGCGAACGCTCGATCAACTCGGCCAGCAGGAACAACGCGCTTAACGCCAGGGTCGAGCTGACCAGATAGAACAGCGCCGCGCCGATCAGGTTCGGCTGGGCGAAACCGATGGCCGACAGCAGAATACCCGCCGACACCAGAATGCTCAGGCTGGCCATGCGCTCCAGCCGTTGCGCGGCGAGGATCGCCACCGCCGCGCAGACGATGGTCGCCATGCCGCCGTAGATCAGCCAGTCGCCGCCAAAGTACGCCGAAGCGCCGGCCTGACCGGAGAACAGCAAGGTCCACAGGCGCAGCAAGGTGTAGACGCCGACTTTGGTCATGATCGCGAACATCGCCGCCACCGGTGCGCTGGCCGAGGAATAGGCCGGCACCAGCCAGAAATTCAGCGGCCACATGCCGGCCTTGGCCAGGAACGCCACCGCAAGAATCGCCGCGCCGGCATGCAACAGGCCGCGATCGGCTTCCGGCACCAACGGAATTTTCAGGGCCAGGTCGGCCATGTTCAGGGTGCCGGTGACGCC
Source organism: Pseudomonas fluorescens NCIMB 11764 (assembly GCF_000293885.2). Lineage (NCBI taxonomy): Bacteria > Pseudomonadati > Pseudomonadota > Gammaproteobacteria > Pseudomonadales > Pseudomonadaceae > Pseudomonas > Pseudomonas fluorescens. Next base: position 5,396,344 of record NZ_CP010945.1, on the reverse strand, counting down.
GTAGATCAACGCCGCGCCAATCAGGAACAGCGACGAGGCCAGCAGGTTGATCGAGATGTAATGCAGCCCCGATGACACCCGTGCCCGACCCGAACCGTGGAGCATCAGGCCGTAGGAGGCCGCCAGCAGCACCTCGAAAAACACGAACAGGTTGAACAGGTCCGCCGTCAGGAATGCGCCATACAGGCCCATCATCTGAATCTGGAACAGCGCGTGGAAACTCGAACCGGCGCCGTCCCAGCGGGCCATGGCGAACAGCAGGGCACTGACGCCGATGATTCCGGTCAGCACCAGCATCAGCGCGGACAAACGATCGACCACCAGTACGATACCGAACGGCGCTTGCCAGTTGCCCGGCAGGTATACCCCGATGGAACCGGGCACGCCGGTGGTTTGCGTCCATTGCAGCAACAGCACGGAGATCCCGAGGCCGAGCAGGCTGGAGAACAAGTTGATTTTGGCCTTCAGCGGGCGATGTTTCTCGCCCAGCATCAGCATGACGGCGGCGGTCAGCAGCGGCAGCAGAATCGGTGCGGCGATCAGGTGTGTCATCGCATTCATTCTTTAGGCTCCCGGCCATCCACGTGGTCGGTGCCGGTGAGACCGCGCGAAGCCAGCAGCACCACAAGAAACAGGGCTGTCATGGCGAAACTGATCACGATGGCGGTCAGCACCAGCGCTTGCGGCAGCGGGTCGGTGTAATGCAACAGATCCTGGGGCACACCGTCCTTGATGATCGGCTCCTTGCCGATGAACAGACTGCCCATGCTGAAGATGAACAGGTTGACGCCATAGGACAGCAGGCACAGGCCCATGACCACCTGGAATGTCCGTGGCCGCAGCACCAGCCAGACGCCGGACGCGGCCAGCACGCCGATGGCGATTGCGATGACTTCTTCCATCAGACGGCTCCTTTCGTGGCGACGGATCTGGGTAGGGCCGCGGTTTTGTGGCCGCGTACCGATTGGTGGGCGAGGGCGGTGAGGATCAACAGCGTCGAGCCGACCACCACCGAATACACGCCAATGTCGAAGAACAGCGCGCTGGCGATGTGAATGTCACCAAGCAGCGGCAGTTCGAAATGCCAGGTGTGGGTGGTCAGGAACGGGTAACCGACCGCCATCGCCCCGAGCCCGGTGACCGTGGCGAACAACAGGCCCGTGCCCATCCAGCGCAGCGGTCGCAGGCTCATTTGTGCCTCGACCCACTGCGTGCCGGCGACCATGTATTGCAGAATGAACGCCACCGACATCACCAGCCCCGCGACAAAACCGCCGCCCGGCTGGTTGTGCCCGCGCATGAACAGGTAGATCGACACCACGAACGCGATCGGCAGCAGCAGGCGCACCAGCACCGCCGGCACCATCATGAAACCCAGCGCGGTGTCGCTGGCGTGACGCGGGTTGACCAGATCGGTGACCACGTCCGGCGCGAGCAAACGCTGTTGAGCGGGCAGTTGCAGGCTTTCTTTTGGTGGGCGGAAGCGTCGCAGCAGGGCGAACACGGTCAACGCCACGGCCACCAGCACGGTGATTTCGCCGAGGGTGTCGAAGCCGCGGAAGTCCACCAGCATCACGTTGACCACGTTGCTGCCGCCGCCTTCCGGCAGGGCGCGGCTCAGGTAGAACGAGGAAATATCATTGGGCGTCTGGCGCGTCAGCATGGCGTACGACAGCAGCGCCATGCCGCCACCGACGGCAATCGACAGTAGCAAGTCGCGCAGACGCCGGATGCGCGCCTTGCGCAGGGTGCTTGGCAGCGGCGAGACCTCTTCGATCCGTCGCGGCAACCAGCGCAGGCCCAGCAGGATCAGCACCGTGGTCACCACCTCTACCACCAGTTGCGTCAGCGCCAGGTCCGGTGCGGAGAACCAGACAAACGTGATGCACGTCATCAAGCCGCAGACACTGACCATGGTCAGGGCCGCGAGCCGGTGATACTTGGCTTGCCACGCCGCACCCAGCGCACAGGCAATCGCCAGCAGCCACAACGTCACGAACACGATCGAGCCTGGAATCTTCGGCCGGTCACCCCAGCTCAGGCTGCTGTGGAGCATCGGAATCAGCCCGGCCAGCACGGCGGCGAGCACCATCAGGAACAGCTGGGTTTGCAGGCGCTTGGTGCTGATCCGCCGCTCCAGGCGACGGGCCAGGCGCATCATGATCACCAGGCTGCGCTCGAACAGGCGCTTGCCGTTGAACAGGCCAATGATCGGTGGGTATTTGAAGCGTCCGCGCTTGAGCTGATTGCGCAGCAGCAGGTACAGCACGATGCCGCCGGACATGGCGATCAGGCTCATGATCATCGGCGCGTTCCAGCCGTGCCAGATCGCCAGGCTGTACTCCGGCAGCGTGCCACCGACGACGGGCAGGGCCGCGGCGGCCAGTAACGAGCCGACCACTTGGGCCGGGAAAATCCCCACGATCAGGCAGGTGAACACCAGCAACTCCACCGGCGCGCGCATCCAGCGTGGCGGCTCGTGCGGGGTGTGCGGCAGGTCGGTGGCGGTCGGACCGAAAAACACGTCGACCGTGAAGCGCAGTGAGTAAGCGACGCTGAACGTGCCGGCGATAGTCGCGACGATCGGCAGGGTCATCTCGACCCAGGCGGTCGCATTGATGAACACGGTTTCGGCGAAGAACATCTCTTTCGACAGGAAGCCGTTGAGCAGCGGCACACCGGCCATGGAGGCGCTGGCGACCATCGCGAGGGTGGCGGTGAACGGAATCAGCTTGATCAGACCGCTGAGTTTGCGAATGTCGCGGGTGCCGCTTTCGTGGTCGATGATCCCGGCGGCCATGAACAGCGAGGCCTTGAAGGTGGCGTGGTTGAGAATATGGAACACGGCGGCGACGGCAGCCAGCGGACTGTTCAGGCCCAGCAGCAGGGTGATCAGGCCGAGGTGGCTGATGGTCGAGTAGGCGAGCAGACCCTTGAGGTCGTTCTGGAACATCGCGCAATACGCGCCGAGCAACAAGGTACACGCGCCGGCGCCGCTGACGATGTAGAACCATTCTTCACTGCCGGAAAGTGATGGCCAAAGGCGCGCCAACAGAAATACCCCGGCCTTGACCATGGTCGCCGAGTGCAAATACGCCGAGACCGGAGTCGGCGCCGCCATCGCGTGGGGCAGCCAGAAATGGAAGGGAAACTGCGCGCTTTTGCTCAGGGCGCCGATCAGAATCAGGGGTAACAAAATGGGGTAGAGGGCATGTGCGCGAATCAGATCGCCGGCGGCCAGGACCTTGTCCAGGTCATAGCTGCCGACCACATGGCCAAGCAGCATGACCCCCGCCAGTAAGCACAAGCCGCCCGCACCCGTGACCATCAGCGCCATGTAGGCGCCGCGTCGCGCATCGGCGCGGTGGTGCCAGTAGCCGATCAACAGGAAAGAAAAGAGGCTGGTGAGCTCCCAGAAAAACACGATCTGGATCAGGTTGCCGGAAATCACCAGCCCGAGCATGGCGCCCATGAACGCCAGGAAAAACGCGAAGAACCGTGGCACCGGATCGTCCGGCGACATGTAGTAACGGGCGTACAGCGACACCAGCGTGCCGATGCCCAGCACCAGCATCGAGAACAGCCAGGCAAACCCGTCCATGCGCAGAACGAAGTTCAGGCCAAGGCTGGGCAACCAGAAAAATTCTTCGCGAATGACGCCGCCATGGGCGATCTGCGGATACAGGAGAGCGACCTGAATGGTGCCGATCAAGGCAACCAGACCCGCCAACAGCGATTCGGTGTTACGCGCGTTGTGCGGCAGCAAAGCCGCAACACAGCTGCCGATAAAAGGCAGAAGCAGTAGAACTATCAGGGACATAGGCTTCTAATCTGCGGAAGTTTGTGAAGCATCATACGTGCCACTCCCCGGATCGCCAAACGGCAAGCTGTCGCAGAATCCTACACGGTAGATGGAAAAGGCCTGGTTCACATTGTTTCAGAGGGATGTGTTCAGCGAGTCTGGCCCCTTTGACTTGCTCGCGAAGACGATCTTTAAATCGATGGGATCTCAAGCCTTGATCGGGCCGTCAAATGATCGAAAATCCCGCTGGCGCTGAATTTTCTCGCGCTCCGAGACGATAGTGGGTTCTCCAGACACGTTAGTCGGTAATGCCGGCTCCAGCGGTGCCAGCAGTGTTTTTCGCAAACTTCTGCAAGAAAAGACGTTTGTCGAGTTTCAATTGCTCAATGACAGGGAAGAGCCGATTCCCAACTAAGCGTATGAACTCACGTTGCCTGACGGCGCAGTCATTACCGGCGTTCTCGATGAAAATGGATTTGTTCATGTGGCAAATGTCCCGAGGGGAAGCTGCAGCATAAAGTTCCCATAACTTGAAGATATGGAACATCTTTAATGGCTGAGTCTACTAAGGCGTCGGGCACGACGCAGGCTGCAAAACAACCTCACCTTCGCTATCAAAGGTTCCCCAGGTTTTACCATATCGTCCAAAATCGTATGTAATGTCTTTACTGCCAACGACCACACGCAGCGCCGCATGACCTCAGCCTTGGAGCGCTCCAGATTATAAACAAAACCAGTCGTTGTTCGCCCGAGGCTATTCTCTCCGGGAATGTAAGTTTTGAAAGAGGTGCAGACGTTTAAAACGGTAATGACCGGATAATTCGAGCATAGCCTGCAAGTCTGCCGGCATAAAAATACCGTCATGTGTCCATTTCTGCGTGCGAGCCGCCTGCCTCTCGGTCCAGGAAAGACCTCTCATCTCTCGATACTGTGCAGGGGGCGCTAGGCAAAACAACCAAGACCAATCAATTGGTGGTTTCTGGTGCTTATACGGAGTTACTGGTTGGTGGTCCTTACACCCGTGACAGTAAATTCAGAATAGGTGTGTGTCGGGAGTTGGAGGCTTGAACGTCGATCGAGATTTTCATTTATTTGAATCGACAGGCTCGCTTTCCAGCTCCCCCTCAATTGCCTCACGATCCTTACCCTTGGTCTTCAACTCACTCACAATCACCGCCGCGACAATCAACCCAGCCCCCAGCAACGCAATCGCCGGCAACCGCTCCCCGGCGATCCGACCGACAATCCCGGCCCACACAGGCTCACCGGCATAAATCAACGTCGCCCGCGTCGGCGAAACGCTTTTCTGCGCCCAGTTCATCGCCACCTGAATCGCCGCACTCGCCGCACCCAGGCCGAGGGCGCTGCACAGCAGGAACCATGAGAAGTCGGGAATGACTTCCTGGGTCGGCACCACCATCAAAAATGCCAACACCGACGTGGTCGCCAGTTGCACCACCGTGACCCGCCGCACATCGACCTGGCCGGCGTAAGTGCTGATCAGGATAATTTCAGCGGCAATCGCAATGGCGCTGATCGACGTGGCGATTTCACCAGGGCTGAAGTTGAACGACGCGCCGGCCGGTCCCGACAACAGCATCAGCCCGGTAAACGCCAGCATGATGCCGATGCTCGGCATCAACCCCGGACGCCGTCCCAGCACCAGCCATTGCAGCAACGGCACGAAGGGCACATACAACGCGGTAATGAAGGCCGACTGGCTGCTGGGGATGCTCTGCAACCCGACCGTCTGCAAGCCATAACCCAGCATGATCGCCACACCGATAAAGGCGCCGGCCTTGAGTTCGAACAGGGTCAGTTCCCGCAGATGACGCCAGGAAAACAACGAGACGATAATCGCCGCCGCCGCAAAGCGCAGGCCGACGAAGAACATCGGGCCGCTGACGGTCATGGCGTGCTGCACCAGCAAAAAGGTGCCGCCCCAGACCATGGTAATCAGCACCAGCACGCACTCGGCCTTGCTGAACCGGGAGAATCGGGAAGAAGCCGGGGAGGAGTTCAACGACGTCATGACCTTGCGCGCTACCTGAGGGCGACGCACAATGCGCCGAATGTTGCGCAGTATACTGCCCAACCCCATCGAGTGAGCAATATAGTGCACAAAGATTCAACGCAACGGGCTTCGGTCCTTCAGCACGTCAGCCTGAACGTTCGGCGCCTGCGCCACGCGGCCGACATGAGCCAGACTGCGCTGGCGGCAAAGTCCGGGGTCAGTCGCCGCATGCTGGTGGCCATCGAGGCCGGCGAGAAGAACGTCAGCCTGACCACCCTCGACCGCGTAGCCGAAGCGCTCGACGTCGCGTTCAGCGACCTGATCCAGGCCCCGGATGCCCGCGACCCGAGCCGCATCAACGAAGTGGCCTGGGCGGGGACGATTCCCGGCAGCAAGGCCGTGTTGCTGTCCAAAGCCACCGCCACCCGCGAAGTGGAACAATGGGAATGGTGCCTGCAACCGGGCGAGATTTACCCGTCGCAACCGGATGCCGATGGCTGGAGCGAGCAGATTTATGTCTTTGAAGGCTGCCTGACCCTGATGCTCGGCGATACGCCCCACAACATTTCCGCTGGTGAGTTCTATATGTTTGCCAGCAACCAGCCGCACGCCTATCGCAACGATGGGCCGGTGGCTGCACGATTCGTGAGAAACGTGGTGATCTAACTGTTCGCCGATCAAGGATGGACATATTGCTGGTTTGAAGCTGCGCGGATTTCTCGAATAACTCATCATCCTGCTGAAATTAAACGTAATTACTTTCAGATATGACTCCTGCGGAAAGCTCCGGTGCCACTCACCAGAATTCTGGAGTCGGCCCATGACAACCTCTTGGGCTTGATGAACCTTCCATGGGATTGGCGCCTATTATCGTCCAGGAGATTTTCGAGATCGTCGCCCAGCTCAATCGCGACGAGCAGGTGAGCTTTCTGATTGCCGAGCAAAACATTAATGTGGCGCTCAAGTGCGCGTCACAGGACTATGTCCTCGATACCGGCCGGGTGGTGTTGTCCGGCAGCCGCGAAGCGTTGCTGGCGCGGGGCGATCTGCATGACTTCTATCCAGGTAAACACTGAACATTGAGAACGCCATGACTGAAACCCGAAGCGGACAGACGACCGACGTCATCCGCCACGCAGACATCCTGATCATCGGCGGCGGCCTCAGTGGCGCGATGCTCGCGGCGCAGTTGTTGCGTTTGCCCGGCAAGCGCTCGTTGTTGGTGATCGAGCCCCGCGCTGAACTCGGCCGGGGCGAGGCGTACAGCGCGGTCGAGTTGGGCCATACGCTCAACGGCAACGCGGCGCGCATGAGTGTCGACCCGGACAATGCCGATGACCTGACTCAGTGGCTGACCGAGTACATCGTGGCCGGAGGCTGGCCGGAGTCCGATGAGCAGCATGTGCCGGTCAGCGAACTGTTTCCGCCACGGGGGATTTTCGGTTTGTACGTGCAGCAGCGCCTGGCCGAGGCGCAAGCGGTGGGCGCCTTGAATGGCTCGACCGTCGAACATGTACGGGCCGAGGTGGTTGACCTGCAAGCGCTGGACGATTCGGTGCGGCTGAGCTTGAGCGACGGCCAGCGGTTGCAGGGTGGGTATGCGGTGCTGGCCACGGGAATGTTCCCTGCTGCTCGTACGCCGCAGACAGAATCCAGCGGTTTGAACGCTGCGGCACTCGATCCCTGGGATGTCGCGGCCATGCGTCAGCTCGACCCGCAATCGACGGTGCTGATCATTGGATCGGGCCTGACCATGGTCGATGCCGTGGTGTCGCTGGAACAGGCCGGGCATCGCGGGCCGATCGAAGTGTTTTCCCGGCATGGGCTGCTGCCGCATGTGCGTCGGCAACCGCCGGCCTGGGCGGATTTTCTGGCCGAGGATCACAGCATTCGCACGCCGCGACAGTTGGTGCGCGAACTGCGCCGGCATTGCCGGGATGCCATTGCGCAGGGCATCGACTGGCAGGCGCCGCTGGATACGGTGCGGGCGCACATCGGCCGTTTGTGGCATCAGGCAACGGACGTGCAGCGTCGGCAGTTTGTACGGCATGTGCGGCCGTGGTGGGAGAGTCATCACCACCGTTCGCCGCCGTTGAGTGCGGAGTTGGTGGCGCGGTTGCACGGGGAAGGGCGGTTGCGGATTCAGGCGGCTTCGTACAAGGGGCTTGAGCCTTCTTCGTGTGATCAGGTGAGCATTCGGATTCGCCGTCGTGGTGAAGCTGAAACGGTGGTTGTCAGCGGGGCGGCGTTGATCAATTCCAGTGGCATCGAGTACGACTGGCGGCGAGTGGCGCGACCGTTGCCGCAGCAGTTGCTGGCGCGCGGTCTGGTGCGGCCGGGGCCGCTGGCGCTGGGTATTGCGGCGACGGTCGATGGCGCGGTGCTGGGGGGAGATGGGCGGGTTGTCGGTCGGTTGTTTGCCATGGGGCCGCCGTTGCGGGGGATGTGGTGGGAGAGTACGGCGGTGACTGATGTGGCTAGTCAGGCGAAGGCTCTGGCTCTGCGTCTGGCGGGGTCGAGGTAGCGGGCATTTCGCCCCTGGCGTACGGGGGTGTCTAGCCATACCCTCGCTCCGCGGGTTGCCCACTGCCGGCCTGAAGTCCGTCAGGATCATCGACGCTGAACACCAATGTCATGCCTGACAAAATTCCCCTGTGGGAGCTAGCCTGCTAGCGATGGACGTTAACGATAATGCGTGCTGTCTGGATGAACGCGGTGTCTGGACGTCCATCGCTAGCAGGCTAGCTCCCACAGGGGGAACGCGTACGCTTCAAATGACAGGCCGCCCCCGGCCAAGGATGGCCGATGGCTGCGGGCGGCAGGACCATAAGGCGCCGTTACCGCAGAAACGGATATGTACCCGAACAAACAAAAGAACCCCCGGAAAGACCAAATCTTCCCGGGGGTTCCTGTTTCCAGCAGTACAAACCGGCAAATCAATAACGCTGATACTTCGACCCAAACTCAGGGCGGTTTTCAGCCACGTAAAGTGTGCTCGCCTGGCTGTCTTTTTGATCAACACCCACCGTATTCACATTCAAAGTAGCCGGCTGACTCACCTTCGCTGCCGCCGCAACCACTGGCAAAGTAGCGTGAGGTGCAGCAATGGCCGACGTGGCACCAAGAACCGACAGGGCGAAACCAAGACCGATAATGCTTTTCATGATGTAACTCCAGAAGCGTGGGAAGAAGATGGGCCCACTGTAGTGCTGGAGCTTCAGAATGAAAAAACACCCTGACGCATAGTCGTTATCGAGAACGTTGATCCATCGTCAGCGCGGCGTGCGATCCACCAGCCAGCGCTGCTTGAGTTTTTCCAGGCGCCCGTCCCGGCTCATCTCATCCAGCGTCTGCTGCCAGCGCGCGATCTGGCGCGCATCGGTCTGTGGTGAAAAGGCGATGTAGGTGGCTTGCTTCATCAACGGGATCTGATAGTGCAACTGCTCGGGTGGTACACCTTCCTCACGGGCCATGCGGGTGACGGACAGCGTGTCGGCCACCACGAATTCGGTACGGCCCAGCCGTGCCAGACGCATCATTTGTTCGGGTGTTTCCACGCCGTACAGATTGCTCAGGTCCTGTTTCTGCAAGTAGCCGTAGACCAGCCATTTCCGTGGAACGGCAATTCGACCCTGACGGCTGGCCTCCAGCAAACTGCGCACCCGTTGCCGGTTGCTGTCCGTGGAGAACAGTGCGGTTTCCACCTCCATCAAGGGGCCGACCCACTGATACTGGCTGTCACGCTCGGCGGTGCGCAACACGGTGAATACCCCGGTGGCAGGCTCAGTGCTCGCCACGCGCAAGGCACGCAGCAACGGCACCTGTTGAAAGTGCACCTGATCGCCGGCAGTGTCGGCCAGCGCCTGCACCACATCCACGCCAAACCCCACCATCGCGTTGCCCTGCTGAAAATGCAGGGGCGGATGGTTGTCGGTGAGCATGTTCAGGTCTGCCGCGACCGCAGTAAATGTCAGGAAAGACAGCAGACAGCCGGCCAAGCGCTTCATGAATCGTCCTTGATGAAATGAAGCGCAAATCTTAGTACGCGCCTGTTGCGACTGTCCCGCGCAATCGTCGGGCTTTTGCGTCAGAACTGAGGATTTATGCGTATCGCTCGTCCCGGTGGGAACGATGAGGCAAAAAAAAGCCCGGGGTCTCCGGGCTTGGGGTGTTGCGGATTAACCTGTAATCAATACCGCTGATATTTCGAACCGAACTCGGCGCGGTTTTCCGCAACCACCACACCCCCTTGTACGGCGTTCTTCGGGCTGACCAGCGCAACACGTTCACGCAGTTCTTGCAGACGATCGGCACCGCCTTCAGCGACGCGATTTTCGATCAGGCGATCAGAGCCACCTTCAGCCACACGTTCACGCAGCTCTTGCAGACGATCAGCACCACCTTCAGCCACACGATTCTGTTGCAGGCGGTCCGAACCACCTTCCACCAGCAGTTGCTGAACCTGGCTGTGGGACGCGGTGCTCGCGGTGTTGGCCGAGGCCAGGTTTGACAGGCCAAGACCGCCTACCAGTGCCAGACCGAGTGCCAGGGACGAGACTTTCGAGAAGTTGAACATGATTGATTCTCCGTGCGCTTGTGTTTGAGTGAGGCGGTAGCGACTGCTATCCGGTGAACACAGTTAAACGCTCGGGTGTATCGCAGATGTGTGCCTGAACGGGGCGAAATCAGCTTTTGCGTATCTGTCGTGGCCTCCTATACACAAGGATACAAATCCCCATGAAAAAGCCGCGATGCCTGCCTGAACCAGCCGTTTGCGTTCAAGGCCGAATGTGCAAACCATCCTCGGCGAACTGCACCGGGCCCTGATAAGCACGGTGGATCGACTGCGTGACCGCATCGCGGGATTCGTCGATGTCTCGGGACAGATGGCTGAGCAGCAGGCTCGACACCTGTGCTGCGGCGCTGATCTTTCCGATGTCGCCGGGCGCAGTGTGCAGGTTGTAGAGCGCGGGTGGGGCGTCGGGTGGATCGAGGACCGGGGCGTTGAACACCAGCAGGTCGGAGCCCCTGGCGATGTGTGTCAGCGCGGCATGGCCCTGTGCATCGATATCGCCGCTGAAGGTGATGCTTTTACCCCGGTAATCGACGCGGTAAATCACCGCCGGCGCGTCGCGGTGGTGTCCGGTCACCGCGCTGATCACCAGGCCGTCCTGGCTGAGGAGGGTTTTGGGTGCAGTGAGGTGATCGAGGTCAGTGGTGTTGAAACTCACGGTGCCGGCGAAGTCCTGCACATAGCTGAAGGCCCCGTCCTTGCCGAACATCAGGTCGATGTAGTGACGAGTGGAAGGATAGGGTTGCGCGGCACCCGGTCCGAACACTGTAAAGGTGATGTCCGAACGAGAAGCCACGGCCCGTGCCTTGACGATGCCCGGCAGTTCCGCCACGTGGTCCACGTGCAAATGAGTCAGCAGCACGATGTCAAGGCGGCGGATGTCGAGCTTCGCTTCACCGAGCCGCACGAATGTTCCCGGTCCGGCATCCAGCAGGATTCGCGGCGTGCCATCCACCAGCAACACGTAACCGGCACCGGCACGGCCGCCGGCGCCTGGTCCGCCCGAGCCGAGCACCACCAGTTCCAGTGGCGCCACGCCCGGTTCCGCGGCCATGGCGCCGCTGGTGTCAAGGCTGACACAGAGCGTTGCGGCCAGCAGCAGCGCTGCGCAAAATCGCAGCAGATCGGATAGTGAGATCATCAAGGACAGCGCTCTATATCGGTGTTTGCAGGTCATGGGAAATCGCTGCCAGCGGTTGCATGCGCTCGTTAAGATAGGTCGCAATGCGTGTCTGCATGGCATTGAACACCTTGGCCGCATGAGCGACCTCGGTCGGGCCCTTTTTCGTCCAGGCGCACCGCATGGGTGTTGGGGGCCAGGGCAGGGCGAGTTTCATGACTCGGCGCCGAGCAATTCCACCGGGTAGGAAAACACGTAGCCTTCGCTGCGTACGGTTTTGATGTAGGTCGATTCCCGCGAGTCATCCATCAGGCGCTGACGCAGGCGGCTCACCAGCAAATCAATGGAACGGTCGAACAGGTCGGCATCGCGTCCCTGGGTCAGGTTCAGCAACTGGTCGCGGCTGAGCACCCGTTGCGGATGATCGAGAAACACGCGCAGCAGTCGATATTCGGCACCGCTGAGGGCGACCATGGTGCCGTCCTCGTCCAGCAGGTGCCGGGCGGTGGTGTCCAGGCGCCAGCGACCGAAACCCAGCAATCGACCGCTTTCGGTGATCAGCAGGTTGGGTGGCAGCATCCGGGTGCGGCGCAGCACCGCGTTGATCCGCGCCAGCAGTTCGCGGGCGGCGAAGGGTTTGGTCAGGTAGTCGTCGGCACCCATTTCGAGGCCGAGGATGCGGTCGGTTTCGTCGTTGCGTGCGGTGAGCATCAGGATCGGCGTGGCCTTGTGCTTGCCCGAGCGCAACTCGCGGCACAGCAGCAGGCCGTCATCGCCGGGCATCATGATGTCCAGCACGATCAGGTCCACCTGATTGGTTTCCAGAAAACTGCGCATCTGCCGGCCATCGGCAACCACCGTGGTGCGCAGACCGTTTTTCTTCAGGTAGTTGCCGACCAGCTCGCGGATCTCGCGATCGTCGTCGACGATCAGGATGTGGTTCACATGTTCCATCACTCAACCCTCTTTTTATTCGCACGTTGCGCATTCTAGGGAGCCACGTCGCGGCTGCCTGCCGGCCTTTGTATCTCACTGTATCTGAGGATGTAATAGATACACTGGTATACACGGCAGCTTTTTTCGGGGGCGGGTGTATCGAAGTGTATCGAGCGCCCCGTATGACACCTTACGCGTTAAAAGGCCCGGTGCTACGACACATGGCAGATACCTCGGGACGATTGAATGGGTTCCATCGAGACAAGACAACTTGCCTCACACCACTACCCATTGAAACCTTGAGGACATCACCATGAACCGGAACAAACTCGTCGCTGCCAGCTTCCTTGCCGTTCTGAACGTCGCTGCGTTTTCCGCCTACGCCGATGTCCAGAGCCCATCGCAGACCCACGCTGCTGGCACCCATCTGGACATCAAGAAGGTTATTTCAACGGTAGAAAATGACGGCAGCCAATGCGGGATCGTCAATGCGCGGATGACGTACCTGGACTCCAGCGGTACGCAGAAAGTGCTGGATTACAGCAAGTTTGCCGAATGCGGCAACCAGGGTGGTTGATCGCCTGGAAGTCGGATATTGATACCTGTGTGGACCGACCTTTGTGGCGAGGGAGCTTGCTCCCGCTCGGCTGCGAAGCAGTCGCAAAAGCTTTTGGGGCCGCTTCGCGACCCAAGCTCCCTCGCCACATCGGCTTGCTCACACTCTATCCGGGTTACGCAACCACGCGATAACACGGCACATACGCCGCGCCACCCGGTAATTTCATCCGGTGCTGGGCAACGAAGGCTTTGAGCAGTTGATCCAGCGGCTGCATCACCGCCGCATCGCCACGGATCTGATACGGACCGTGCTCTTCGATCAGGCGAATGCCCTTGTCCTTGACGTTGCCGGCGACGATGCCGGAGAACGCGCGACGCAGGTTGGCGGCCAGTTCGTGGGCGGGCAGGCTGCGGCTCAGTTTCAGGTTGGCCATGTTTTCGTGGGTCGGATCGAACGGGCGCTGGAAGCCTTCGTCGATCTTCAGCAGCCAGTTGAAATGGAACGCGTCGTTGCGCTCGCGGCGGAACTGTTTCACCGCTTTGAGACCGGCGGTCATCTGCCGTGCCACTTCAGCCGGGTCGTCGATGATGATCTCGTAATGTTGTTTCGCCGCCTCACCCAGAGTGGCACCGACGAACGCGTCCAGTTGCTCCAGATACGGCGCCGCGTGTTTCGGCCCGGTGAGGATGACAGGGAAGGGCAGGCCCTTGTTGTCCGGGTGCATCAGGATGCCGAGCAGGTACAGGAACTCTTCGGCCGTGCCCGCGCCACCCGGGAAAATGATAATGCCGTGGCCTACGCGCACGAACGCTTCCAGACGCTTTTCGATGTCCGGCAGGATCACCAGCTCATTGACGATCGGGTTCGGCGCTTCGGCGGCGATGATGCCGGGTTCGGTCAAGCCGAGGTAACGACCGCCATGAATGCGCTGCTTGGCGTGGGCGATGGTCGCGCCTTTCATCGGACCTTTCATCACGCCAGGGCCGCAACCGGTGCAGATGTCGAGGCTGCGCAGGCCCAGTTCGTGGCCGACTTTCTTGGTGTATTTGTATTCTTCGGTGTTGATCGAGTGGCCACCCCAGCACACCACAATCTTCGGCTCGACGCCGGGGCGAAGCGTGCGGGCGTTGCGCAGCAGGTGGAACACGTAGTCGCTGATACCCTGGGAAGTGCTCAGGTCGATGCGCTGGGCGTCGAGTTCATTCTCGGTATAGACGATGTCGCGCAGGGCGCTGAACAGCATTTCCCGGGTGCTGGCGATCATTTCGCCATCAACGAAGGCGTCGGCGGGGGCGTTCAGCAGTTCCAGGCGCACGCCGCGGTCCTGCTGGTGGATACGGATTTCGAAGTCCTTGTAGGCTTCGAGGATGGTCTTGGCGTTATCGACATGGGCGCCGGTGTTGAGGATGGCCAGGGCGCACTGGCGGAAGAGGGTGTAGGTGCTGCCGGATCCGGCTTCGCTCAGTTGCTGTACTTCACGTTGAGAGAGGGTTTCCAGGCTGCCTTTCGGGCTGACCGAAGCGTTGATTACTTGACGTTGGGACATTCAATGATCCTTAAAACGATGTCACCCGCCGAGGACGCATGACATCCGAATAGTATGTATCCATAAAAGAAGATGGCACGAACTGCGCGCTATCGCCACGTTCCCCTTTGACGATGAAAAGATGAAAAGGAGCCCCAGCATAGCTAAATCCCCCGCAGAGGCGATAATGCCCCGCAGTCTTTTTGCCCATGTTCCCGAGGAAACCCGTCGCGATGTTCGAAATCCAGCCGCAAAACCCCGAGATTTATCGAAGCCAGACGCGCCGCAGCACGATCATCATCGCCGTGGTTTTCCTGGCCCTGGCGATGGTCCTGTCGACCGCGGCGGTGGCGATGTTCGGCGAGCCGGGGGGGGACAATCTACGCTTCAACGTGGGTGGCGTGTTTGTCGCGGTGCTGTTGATGGTGGCACTCATGCGCGGCACCTTCTGGCATCAGGCGTGGATGGCGCCCGCCGTGTACGGCTGGCAGCTCAAGCGCAGCCTGATGAGCATCACCAACGTCATGCATCAGGTCACGGCGGCGGTGGAAAAGGATGATCCCGGCGCCATGAAGCTGCTGCGCTTCTATCACCTGGGGTTGAGCCAGATGCACGAGCTGGACGGCAACTCCAGTGATCACAGCCAATTGATTCGCGAAATGGACCTGCACAAGGCCCGTATGGAAGCGCTGGGCATCGAGACCGATCAGACGCAATTGAACCCGGCGTGGCTTGAGGCATTGAAACAGACGCCGCGCTAACCGGTGTATTGTTGAGGCGTCACGATAATAAAAAGGCGAACGGGATCAGTCGCCACTCATCAGGATTCAGGGAGCGTCATGGGCAATCCGTCCGTCAAAGACCGAATCGAACAATCCCGCCACAGCGTGTCCCTGGTCACCGAACAGGCCGGGGCAAAACTCAAGGTCCGCTCCGCGGTGGTTTTGCTTCTGGCGGTGTGCCTGTCCATGATCGCCATCGTGATCTGGGAAGCCTGGAATTCGCGCCAGTACCATCTGCATGACAAGGGCGTGGCGATGTCCAACCTTGCGCAGACCCTGGCCTCACAAGCACAGGCGACGATCAAGCAGGCCGATACGCTGCTGTTTACACTGGTGGAGCGCCTGGAAAACGACGGCTTCGAACCGGCCTTGTTGCCTCACCTGGAACGCTTGCTCAGTGCCCAGCGCAGTGAGCTGAGCCAGTTGCACGGCCTGTTCGTCTATGACGAGAAGGGTCGCTGGGTTGCCAATTCCAACGGCGCGGTCCTGCCGGATGCCAGCAACGCCGACCGTGAGTATTTCATCTACCATCGCGATCATCCCGACCGTGGGCCGCACATCGGTCCTTCGATCAAAAGTCGTTCCAGCGGCGAATGGATCATGACGGTGTCGCGCAGGATCAATCACGCCGACGGCCGTTTTGCCGGTGTGGCGCTGGCGACGATTTATCTCAGCCATTTTCTGTCCCTGTACGACAGCATCGACATGGGCCGCAACGGCGTGATCAACCTGATCGCCGACGACGCCAGCATCGTCGTTCGTCGGCCGTTCAAGGACGCGGAGGTCGGCACCAGTCTCGCCAGCAGCCCGCTGTTCAAACAGTTGTTGCCCATGGCCAATTCCGGCACGTCAACGGTCAAGTCCATGTTGGACGGCGTTGTGCGGGTGGTGGGGTTTCGCCGGGTCGAAGGGTACCCGCTGATCGTTTTCGCTGCGCTCGACAGGGATGAAGTGCTGGCCGGCTGGCGTGAGGAGTCATTGCTCAGTGCCGGCATTGTCGCGCTGCTGCTGGTTTTTCTTGGCGTGCTGGGTTATCGCCTCATCAATCTGATGAAGCAGCAGAACCGCATCCAGAGCCAGTTGCTGGATGCCCAGGAAACGCTGATCGAGGTCAATCGCAGCCTGGAACTGCTGGCCCTGGAAGACGCGTTGACCGGGCTGTCCAACCGGCGTCAGTTCGATTTGTTCATCCACTCGGAAATCGGCCGTGCCAAGCGCAGCCTGACCGGCCTCGCATTGCTGATGCTTGATGTCGACCACTTCAAGCTGTTCAACGACCACTACGGCCACTTGGCCGGTGATGAGTGTTTGCGCAATATCAGTGCGATCATCACCGAAAATATCCAGCGCCCCGGAGATCTGGCGGCGCGCTACGGCGGCGAAGAGTTTGCGGTGGTGCTGCCTGGGACCGACTATGTCGGGGCGTTTCTGGTGGCGGAAAAAATCCGTCGCGCGGTGCTGCATGCCGGTATTCGCCACAGCGAAGGCGCAGAAGGCATGGTGACGGTCAGCCTGGGCGTCGCCGCTTACGATCCGACCTCACAAGCCCAGGCTGACGACCTGATTGGCGCAGCGGACAAGGCGCTCTATGTTGCCAAGGCCAGCGGCCGGAACATGAGCGTCATTGCCAACTGAGTCTGCCGGTTCAGACGAACCGGTCGCTGCCCTGGACCAGCCTGGTCGCCAGGTACGACTGCTTGAGTTTTTCCAGCCACCAGCCCAGGGCGCGTCCGTCATGATCGCCGCGCCAGCCGGCGTACAGAATGTTCGGTTCCCGGGGATCGGCCATCTGTTTCTCGACCAGCGTGCCGTTCTTCAGCAACGAGCCAACCCGATGTCTGGGCAGCCAGCCCACGCCCAGGCCATCGCACTGGGCGAGGATTTTCGCGCGCATGGTCGGCACGGCGAGCACCGGTTGCCCACCGGAGACGCCATAGGTGCTGCCTTCGGTGGCTCTGGACGAATCTGCCACGACGATCGCCCGGTGTTGCGTCACCGTTGTCCGGGAAATCGGTTCTTTAACCTTGGCCAGTGGATGCCTGGGCGAGACGGCAAACACCCATTCCATTTCCCCCAGTTGCATCCAGCGCAAGGAAGGGATCGCCGGCGGTTCGTTGGTGGCGCCGATGATCAGGTCCGCGCGGCCCTCGCGCAGGGCTTCCCACACACCTTTCAATACTTCCTGGGTGATGCGCAGCGGTACACCGGATTGCAGCGCGTCGAATTCGTGTATCACCGGGATCAGGGCCTCGAACTCCAGCAGCTCGTCGGTGACGATCCACAGTCGGCTCTCCCAACCGTTGGCGACTTGCTGCACCCGTTGGGTCAGGCGCGAGACATCCTGCATCAACCGCGCCGCTTCATTCACCAGCAGCTCCCCGGCGGGGGTGAGCTGCAGGCGGTAGCGGCGCCGATCGAACAGCAGCGCGTCGAAACGCTCTTCCAGTTGCCGCGCCGCATAGGACACCGTCGACGGCGCCTTGCCCAGATGTGCCGCCGCGCGTGACAGGCTGCCGGTTTCCCGAATGGCTTGCAGCAATGCCAGGTCTTCGATGGACAACATGTGCAGATCCTTTGAGGGAAGTGTTCAGGCGGCCCGGCGTAACTTGCGCAGCCTGAACAACCTAAGATAGACCAGCACGTTGAGCGCCAGCACCACGCTGCCGAGGCCCAGTTGAATAGCGGGTGTCAGGCCCGCCGGGTAAATGACCGGCCACACGTAATGCTCGATGAAACCGCCGCCATAGCCGGTTTGCCCGGCGGCCTGGCGCATGCGGTTTTCCCAGTCTGTCAGCGGGCAGAACAAATGGAAAAACTCCACGCAAACGCCCCACGCCGCAGCCGGCAGGTGCAACCAGAGCAGGTGATGCCATCTGAGCACCAGCAGCCCGCCGAACAGCACGAACAGAATGAACAACAGGTGAAACAGCACCAGCCCGTCGGCGGCGATTCGGTAAAGCATGTCGACTCCCTGACACGTGATGCGATCGCTCCATGGTACTCGGGCGGAGTGCCAATCACGAAAATCAGCTAACCCGGCGCGCATCCTGCCGTTTGCAGCAGTGCGCAAGATTGTTCAAGCCATCGGCGGCGACTGCTGGCACAGTTTGACGTCTTTCTCTGGTTGTAGAGCGTTATGTCCAATTCACTCGTGCCGCGCAGCGCGTTTCTCCGCGGCGCCGCGGCGATCATGCCGTTATCCCTGGCAACCGCACCGTGGGGATTGCTGGCCGGTTCCATGGCCATCGAAGCCAACCTCACGCCGCTGCAAGGCCAGGGGTTGTCGAGCATCGTGTTTGCCGGTGCGGCGCAACTGGTGGCCATCGGGATGCTCAAGGGCGGTGCCGGGATATTTTCGATTCTGCTGACCACGTTGCTGCTGACCTCCCAGCATTTACTCTATGGCATGAGCATGCGCTCGGTGATTTCGCCGCTGCCGGGGCGCTGGCGTGCAGGGTTGGGCTTTTTGCTCACCGACGAGTTGTTTGCCCTGACCAGCCAGCATGACAAACAGCAGTTCAACCGCTGGTACGCGCTGGGCGTCGGCCTGACGTTTTACATCGCCTGGAACCTCTTCACCCTTGCTGGCATTGTGCTCGGCTCCAGCATTCCGGGGCTGGAGCATCTGGGTCTGGATTTCTCCATCGCCGCAACCTTCATCGCCCTGATCACCCCGGTGGTGCGCAACGTACCGACCGTGGTTTGCGTGGCGGTGTCGCTGTTCTGTTCGGTGTTGTTCAGCTATTGGCAATGGGGCTCGGCGCTGGTGCTGTCGGGGTTGGCGGGCATGACGGCGGGCTTCGTCTGCAATAAATTCTACGGTGGACGCACATGATGGTCTGGGCCGTGATTATCGGTATGGGAATTCTGGTATTCCTCAACCGCTACGTGTTTCTCGAACCGCGCCTGCCGCTGCGCCTGAGCAGCAACGCCCGGCAGTTTCTTGGTTTTGCGGTGCCGGGCATGCTGACCGCGATTTGCGGGCCGATTGTGTTCATGCCGGACAAGCAGCTGAATTTGCAGTGGGACAATCCGTATCTGATCAGTTCGCTGGTGGCGGTGGGGCTGGTGCTGTACACCCGCAATACCTTGCTCAGCATGCTGTTGAGCATGGGGTTTTTCTTTTTGCTGCGCTGGTGGCTTTGAACCGGGTTTTCGAAACTGATCTACGCTTAAAGTTGATGACGGATCCCTTAGGAAGAGAGGTGAGCATGGCTACTGAACCAAAGCGTCCGGATCCGGATGATGAAGACATGGATGAACCGACGGAAGAAGAGCTCGAGCGCCAGAGGCGTTCGTCGCCGACCTGGAAGCACCCTGATGACGGGAAAGAATTGCCGGACCGTGATATGGAGTTTCCGTTGAAGCCCTGAGCTCTGGGGTAAGGGCGGAACCAATAGCCGCCGTTACCGCAGAAACGGATATGCCCCCAACCCCAACCAATCTACACCTACAACAAAGCCCCGAATCAACCGGGGCTTTGTTGTATAGGCCAATCAGATCGACACATTCCAGCGAATCTGGGTAATACCCAATTGCTGCGCCTTGATACGTGCCGTTTCAAGGGTGGCATGTACGGCGATCTTTCGATCGGATTCCGGATAAGCATGCGCAGACGCCGAATGTATGGCATCGACATCAGAAAAATGCACCGCCAGTTTGAAAAAATGCTTTCGCACACCGTCGAACATGTAATGCACGGCATAAGGAACGAGTTCGCTCATGTATTTCTCGTGAAGCCAGCCAAGTCGTTGGCTTAGTCGTCGAACAGGACATTCATAGAGATCTGCGGGGCGAGCTTCGTGCAGAAATAAGACGGCTGAAAACAGATGAGGCTCAGCGAGCCTCAGTTGTTGAGAGTCTTTCGACGGCGGGTTCGTTCAGTTCTTTTGCCAAACGGGTCCCCGAGTGTGGTTTCAAGCGTCGTCCAGCTGCAACACATCGGGATGGGAAGCCCGATAGCCCAAGGTCTTGTCGATCCATGCACTCAGCTCGTTGACCATCACCGGAGGCTTGCCCGGATAGTGCCCGAGGGTTGAACGCAGGATGCCGTCGATCCCCGGAACTGATCGCAGGTCACGGGTCTTGATGTAATGTTCGATAAAACAGTTAAGTCGAAAGTGTTCTGTCATCGAAAGATAAACGCACTCCAGACTAACGACTTGATCAATTGCAAAATCGTCGCGCATTTAGTTCTCTGCAAGGCTTGTAGTTGTGGGATTTCCTTAATTGTTGACTTTTTGGTCAACTGGGCGGTGCCGATGGAAATGCGGCGCGCATGCTATCCGTAGTCATTCTAAATGTATGTACGCCGATGCAGATGTCAGACAAGCGGTTGAAGGATCAAATCGCCAGACTTCTACAAGTGTTTCTTGGGTGAAACACTCTTTGTAACGTTCAAGTTATTAGCCTGTATCGACAGGTGTTAAATACGATTGCGTTTGTCTCGGTACTGATAGTTTCATCTCTGCTCATCAATAAGCTCAGCGCCCTGGTTCCTGACGTTGCCAATGGCTTTGCCGACCTTGTACCACTCGAATACCTCACTGCCTTCGCCTTGCCACAAGGCCATCTGTTCGGCGCGTTCCCGGGGAGTGGCGGGGTCGAGCCATTCCCTTGCCAGTTCTGGCGACAGAACCACCGGTCGGCGGTCATGAATATCTAGCATGCCGCCGGCGCTGTCTGCGGTAATGATCACGAAACCGTCGTCGTCTCGCGCTTCCTCGCTATTCGTAGGAAACCGTCCAATCGCGGCACAGAAAATCGGCGCGCGGTCCCGTCGACGGATGAGCCACGGCTGTCGGGTCGAGTCTCCCGCATCGACCCATTCGAACCAGTTATCAATCGGTACGATTGCGCGGTGCGGCCAGATCGTGCGGAAGAACGGGCCATGGGCGACTTTTTCGACGCGGGCATTGATCGGCGCCGCGCGATCCTTCGCCCAATGCGGCCGCCAGCCCCAACGCACCTTGTCAGCCACAAGCCCAACGTCCTCCTGGTGAAACAACGCCAGTTGATGAGTCGGCGCCGCGTTATAGCGGGCCAACGGCTCGTCGCCGACATGGTTGATCAGCGCATCGGGAATGCTCAGTACCGCGACAAAATCGTGGATGCCCCGGTACTGCGACAGTCGTCCGCACATGACCGAATCCTCCCGTCGGAGGTTTCAGCATAGTCGTGCCTCAGATCACGTGCGCCAAGGATTCACCGGTGAAAACCATCGCCGACCTCAAGGGCAGGAAAGTCGCCTACTGGAGGCGCACATGACCGTCGGCCCGGTAGACGCGCAGGCGGCCAAGATTTGCAGGGCACGGCGGACGTCCTGTTCAAGGTCAAGGCACT
Source organism: Pseudomonas fluorescens NCIMB 11764 (assembly GCF_000293885.2). Lineage (NCBI taxonomy): Bacteria > Pseudomonadati > Pseudomonadota > Gammaproteobacteria > Pseudomonadales > Pseudomonadaceae > Pseudomonas > Pseudomonas fluorescens. The sequence goes on along the minus strand of NZ_CP010945.1, from coordinate 5,374,691 downwards.
GCCTTCGGCACTGGCAACCGTGCCGATCATCGACAGCTCGTTCCAGCAGGCCCTCAACCAGTAACCGACGCTGCATGGCAGCGCTGGAACCAAACACTGTGTAACCTGATCCAACCGGCGCCTGCACATGTGTGCGGGCTCAACGGTCTGGTCCAGGGCACTCCATGAAACAGCTGTTCAAGGTTTTCTGCGCACTCGCCATTGCCGTCGGGCTGGCGGGTTGCATTGCGGCTCCCATCGAAATGACGGCGCAGACGGAACAGCGGCTGCGCGCGCAACCGCCGATCCGTTTTCTGCTGACCTTCGATGACGGTCCCAGCGCGTCGAGTTTCTGGAATCCGACGATCACCATTCTCGACAGCCTGGCCACGAACCCGGTGCAACCGAACCTCAAAGCGGTGTTCTTCGTACAGACCGGCGCGCCACGGGCGGGCGATAGCGACATCGGTCGCGAGGTCATGCGCCGCGAACACGCCGACGGGCAGATACTGGGTTTTCACACGGGCACTCACTGGCACACCAATCACCGTTCCCTGAGCCCGGAAGAACTGGAACAGTCGCTGACCAAGGGCAGTGCCGATATTGCCGCGATCACCGGCACGCCACCGACCCTGGTGCGTCCGCCATTCTGGAACTATGACAAACGGGTCTTCGCGGCTTATCAAAAGCACGGCTTGCACGTGTTGCTGACCGACTTGAGTGCCAACGACGGCAAGATCTGGGGCTTCAATGCCAGTCCCCGGCGGCGGGCCAACATGCTGCGACAGCTGTCGGAAGTGCGAGAGCGCATTGCGTTGGGCGAACTGCCCACCGTGGACGGCGTGATCCCGGTGGTGGTGACCTTCCACGACCTCAATCGCTACACCGCCCGGCATGCCCGCGAGTACTTGCAAATCCTGCTGGATAGCGCACAGGCGACCGGATTGAAAGCGGCGCAGAAGCCGTTCTATGACGATCAAGCCGAGCTGCAACGGGCGGCGATGGCGCGTACTGTTCGCGACAGTTCACAACCGGTGAAATTGCCGGGGATCTGGAACTGGATCTGGGGAGCGGACGCGAACTGATCCGCTCGTCGGCCAGGCTTCAGTTCAGAAACATCGGCAAATAACCCAGCTCCACCAGTTTTGTATCGATATCCCCAACCCGTTCAACGTGGTCGAGGTTTTGCTCGTTCATCACCTCAGGGCAGCTGATGACAAGGGTTCCCCGGTCAGGCACAGGAATTAGTTTGTGTGCCTGGGGGAAGTCTGCGAGGTTCAACGATTTGGGGCAAAAGCCGATCCATCCAATCGTCTGTCGGTCCTTGAAGACACGTCCTTTTCTGAAGTAATGGGCCGGTACGAGGGTGACCCAGTCAATTTCAGGCCAGATGTTCACGGCCAGGCTGATGATTTCCGTGAACATCTCCTGCGGGTGTTCAAACTTCATCAACAGGGCACCGGCGTCCTCGAAGGACAGGGCGGACATGGAGTCGAGATTGTGTGCGCTGTAATGAAAAGCGACACCTCCCTCAAGCGGGTCCTCGATGGCGTTCCACACCGAAAATTCGGTCAGGTCAGGCAGCTCGGGATCATGAGCTCGTTTAACCTTGTCGATCAGCGCTTGAGTGTCGGTACTGACATTGGTTGCAAGCGAGTCCTTAAGGCTTTTCCCTTGCAGATACCAGTTGGCCAGAAGCGGGCTGATGGCCCCGAGCTCTCGCAAAAACCTGGCCGCTTTTTCTATCTGCAGCTCAAGGGGAAGTGACGTAATGGCCTGCTTGTTGAACCTGAGTGTGAAGATGAAGCTTTTGAAGTTGGTCATGCTGACACCTTGAATGCGTTGCGGGTCGGACTAGGCGATCAATCCCGGGTTATCTCTGTAGTACTCCTCCATTTGCTTCTCTTCTTCCTTGCGCAGCTCGTCGTATTCCTCCTGGTCCTTGGTACCGGGCAGGGGGTTCCAGAACGCCCTCAGGTTGGTCAGGCCAAGGTCGCTGTATTGTTCTGAACAGTATTCGTAGACCACGCGTTGCATGAAATGCCACTCCACCGAAACAGGAGGCGTAGGCCTGGCTTTCTGTGAATGTGCTCTGGCGGGGGCGATCAATTCTTCTCTGACATTGGCCCAAGGCCGAGGGGTATTCAGGACAGGGAAGAACATGAAGGCATAGCGTGCCTTGGCCTCCAGTAATGTGCATCGGCTTTTGTCAAAGCCGTCCCACCAGGTGTTGCTCCACCGCCATTCGTTCGGGTAGGGGAAGTTCGTCACCCATTGCTGATAGCGAGAGGACAGGTCAGACATGCTGTGACCTTTACCGTTGTTGGCGATCGCCATCACGCCTTTGTCCGGAGGGCAGTCCACGCAATCTTTTTTCTCGCTCTTGCACTGCTCTTCTTTCTGACGCGTTTGTTCGCGAGTCACCGGTGGTGCGTCGGTTTTCTGGTCGGTTTGAAGTTTCGGTTGAACCTGCGGCTGCGGCATTGGCATCGGCTTGGGCGCCGGTTGCGGTGCCGGCATGGGAGCAGGGCGGGGCGGTGGCGCAGGCATGCGGGTGGGTGGTGGAACCCTGATTCCTTCGAAAGGACCGCGCATGCCTCCGCGAGGGACGGGAAACGGCCCTCGGGCGAGTTGTTCGCCGGAGCCTGCGGTTCCGGGTGTTTTCAGAAGGTTGCTCATTGTCGTCCCTGGTTTACTTGGCGCGTGGCCATTCCTTTAGTGAGTCAATGTATTGCATGACGCTGTCGTAATCTCGAAAACGTTGTTCCGGCGTATCGGCAACAGGGCGTTGCATCCATTCCACAAACCCTGGCGATGTCTGAAAGCCCGGCTTGTACAACCCATAGCGCATGAACAGTTCGGTTTCTTCGGGGGCCACGATACCAAACGCTTCGGCCTCATCACGTAGCTGTCTGAGATACGCGCTGGCCTTGGGTTCACCTACTTTTGCGAACCACGCGGGGTCTTGCTGGCGAACTTCGAGCAGGAGCTTGTCGATGACTTCGTCCTGACGGATGTGATCCAGTTGTTCGAGTTGTTCTGCACTGAGTTCAAGCACTGGTAACCTCCGTTTTTTTCGGTGCATTGAAGGTCAGGTAATCCCGCTGCAAGGGTCGCCAGGTTTGCCAGAACAGGATGCCGGACATGAGCTCCGCCTGTTGCGTCTCGGTCAAAACCGGTTCGAGGGCCTGGCGCACGGTCGGGTTGTAATAGCGGAACAACGCACGACGACCGTCCGGGAGGCGGGTAAACAACTGGCTTTTCAGGTGGGCGGCGAGGGTTTCGAACCCCTGTTCACTCCACAGCCAGGACACCAGGGGCGATTGCTGGTCCCTGCCGATCAGCCATAGCAGTAGCTGATCGCTGAGCGGGTCTTCATCGGTAAAGGTCACCAGTGCCGGGCCTGCGTGCTTGATTTCATCCAGCTCGGTGCCTTCCAGCAACCATTGCCATTGAACCCGGTCACCGGGCTCATCGAAGCGTTTGGTCAGCGTCAGATAGCGCGCGCCGTCAACCAATGCGTAGTGACGCAGACCGGGATTCGCTCGGCGAGCACGCTGAATCGTCTGCAACGAATTCCGGGTTTGCGGATCGACAAGAATTGTCTGGTCGTCCGGGATCATTGGGAGGCCCCGAGATTTTCCAGCGGAACAAAACTCGCGTTCCTTTTGGCTGCCGCCAGCAAGCAGGGAAGGCACAGCGTCGGAAGTTTGAGCAACGAAGCGACCGCTGATACCGCGGCCCCGCCACCACTCATTCCGATGATGACAGTGCCGGATCCACCCACCACAACGTTTCCGTGATTACCCAACGTCCCGATGGTCACCGCCGGCAGGCCATTGATCAGCACATTGGGAACGACGTTGCTCGTCAGTGCGCTTCCGCAGGCCGTTGTGTCGGTTTGCCGGGCGGCGGCCAGTCCGTCGAAAAAGACATCCGCCGAACCGCTGACAATAGGGTTCGTACCGTGACCCGGAAGTGGACACGCCGTAGGGTCGGTGACCCGTGCTGCAGGTTTTCCACTCATGACAATCCTCCTTGAAGCACGCGTGTATCGTGCAAGCTGTTTCCTTGAGCATTCGATTTTGCGAAACACCATCGACATTCGATAGCGTCAAACAGTGCAACCTGTGTGGGGGGAGCGGTGGTGCAGGCACCGCCCGGTAAAGCGTTGAGGGCTTCTGTGGTATGCCACTGGAGATCGTACGCCGGTGCGTCATCCAGTTCGTTGAGCAGGGAGTTGTAGTGATGCAGGCCGGCAGCGTCGTAAGTCGCCTGGAGCTGGCGGGAAAGTTGCTCGCCCCAACACACGTAGTGGTCAGACGTCCACTTCCCGATATCGGCGTGAATGAACCAACCCATGGGGCGTAATCGTTTATCGGTCTCGATCAGCCTGTCGGTGTGAGCGGCGAAACCGCAACCGATATGCAGCGTCAGCCAACCACGATTGGCGGCGAGGAAAGAGTCAGGGTCAAAGAATTGCGAGAGAGGCCGCACCTGCAGATCGTCATCACCGCACGTGCGGGCCATGATTTCAGCGTCCAGCCTGGAAACGAAGGCCTGGACGGCAGGGTGTCCCTGGCTGTTTCGGGTCGTCAGCGCGAGTCCGGCCTGAGCACCGCTCACATTTTTGAGCAGACCATACAGGCGAATGGATGACTTGAATGTCGATGGGCGAAGCATCCTTACTCCTTGAACGTTACCGTCGCAAAACCGTAACTGCCGAATTCCATTCGGACTGCAAAAAGATGAGACAGGGTGTTGCCGCATTCTCTGCGCAGGGCATGATGACCTGTTCCCTGCAGCCGACAAAGTCGGGTCGGGCAGGAAGTTGTGACCAAATGTATCTGAATTCTGGTCGTGCGTTCGCCGGTCAGTCCCTCGGCAATAACTCATCAATCATCCGCAAACAATGATTCAACCCCGGCGAGACATCGCCTACGCGCCGGCTAAGGATGATAGGCGAAGTCGCGTTGTCTTCCAGCAGCGGCGTGAAACCGATGTCGTCGCGGTGCAGCAATTGCACTGAGGCCGGCACCAGGGTGACACCGATTCCCGCGCCCACGAGACCGATGGCGGTTTGCAGCTCGTTGGTCCATTGCGCCACATGGATGCTCACACCATACGACTCGAACAACGCGATCACATGGTCGGCGTAGCTGGGACGCGGATTGCCGGGGTACAGCACGAAGGGTTCCTTCGCCAGATCGCGCAGGCTGATCGGTCCGGCCAGCAATGGATGGCCGGCGGGCAGGGCGGCGACCAGGCGGTCTTCCGTCAAGACAGTCTGGATAATGGCCGGGTCGTCGATGCGGATCCGCCCGAAACCGATGTCGATCCGACCGGCCTTGAGCGCCTGCACCTGTTGCAGCGTGGTCATTTCCGAGAGCCCGAGCTCAAGCTCCAGAGGCTCGCCGCTGCGCAAACGGCGGATCAGTTCCGGCAGCACGCCATAGAGTGTCGACGGCGCAAAACCGATGCCCAGCCAGGTTTTTTCGCCCAGGCCTATCCGTCGTGTGTTGTCGCAGACCTTGCCCAGTTGCTCGAGCAGGGCGGTGGAGTGCTCATGGAAAAACCGACCGGCGTCGGTCAGCTTCAGCGGCCTGCCGCGTTCCAGCAACAACACCCCGAGTTCGTCTTCCAGCTGCTGAATCTGCCGGCTCAGCGGCGGCTGGGTGATGTGCAGCAATTCAGCGGCGCGGGTGAAGTTGAGGGTTTGAGCCAACACCTGAAAATACCGCAGGTGACGCAGTTCCATGAGGCCTCCGCAAACAATCCAGTTGCATACCTTTAAGGTATCAAGTCAGACCAATTCTATATTGGCTTCCCGAAAAAAGCCGTACCAGAATCGGTTCCAGAACTTTAAGAACCTGACGGGTATCGCCATGCTGGAAACTGCCATTGAATCGATCGAGACGATCATCGTCGATCTGCCGACCATCCGCCCGCACAAGCTGGCGATGCACACCATGCAGAACCAGACCCTGGTAATCATTCGCGTGCGTTGCGCCGATGGCATTGAAGGTATTGGCGAATCCACCACCATCGGTGGCCTGGCGTATGGCAACGAAAGCCCGGACAGCATCAAGACCAACATCGACCGCCACTTCGCGCCGCTGTTGCTGGGCCAGGACAGCGCCAACGTGAACGCCGCGATGTTACGCCTGGAGCGCAGCATCCGGGGCAACACCTTCGCCAAGTCAGGTATCGAAACCGCGTTGCTCGACGCCCAGGGCAAACGACTCGGCCTGCCGGTCAGCGAACTGTTGGGCGGGCGGGTTCGCGATGCACTGCCGGTGGCCTGGACCCTGGCCAGTGGCGACACCGACAAGGACATCGCCGAAGCGGAAAAAATGCTCGACCTGCGCCGCCATCGCATCTTCAAACTGAAAATCGGTGCCGGCGAAGTCAATCGCGACCTGGCCCACGTCATCGCGATCAAGAAAGCCCTGGGTGATCGCGCCAGCGTGCGGGTCGATGTCAATCAGGCCTGGGACGAAGCCGTCGCGCTGCGTGCCTGCCGGATCCTCGGCACCAACGGCATCGACCTGATCGAACAGCCGATTTCGCGCAACAATCGCGCCGGCATGGCGCGCCTGAACACCATGAGCCCGGCACCGATCATGGCCGACGAATCCATCGAGTGCGTTGAAGATGCGTTCAACCTGGCGCGTGAAGGCGCTGCGTCGGTGTTCGCCCTTAAGATCGCCAAGAACGGCGGCCCGCGTGCCGTGCTGCGAACGGCCGCGATTGCCGAAGCGGCCGGCATTGGCCTGTACGGCGGCACCATGCTTGAAGGTGGCATCGGCACACTGGCTTCGGCCCATGCATTTGTCACGCTGAACAAACTGGCGTGGGACACCGAGCTGTTCGGCCCGCTGCTGCTCACCGAAGACATCCTCAGCGAGCCGCTGGTCTATCGCGATTTCGAGCTGCACGTACCGAAAACCCCGGGCCTGGGCCTGAGCCTCGATGAAGAGCGCCTGGCGTTCTTCCGTCGCGACAAAACCTCTACTGCCATTCATCTTGCTTGAGGAGAGCCTTATGCTGTTCCACGTAAAAATGACCGTGAACCTGCCGGTCGACATGAATCCTGAAGCAGCCGCCCGATTGAAGGCTGACGAAAAAGCGCTCGCCCAGCGCCTGCAAGAACAAGGCAAGTGGCGTCACCTGTGGCGCATCGCCGGGCTTTACGCCAATTACAGCGTGTTTGATGTCGACAGCGTTCAAGAGCTCCACGACCTGCTGATGCAATTGCCGCTGTATCCGTACATGGCGATCGAAGTCACCGCGATGTGCCGGCATCCTTCTTCCATCCGCGAGGATGACCGCTGAACCCAGCCTGTTCAGTTCGCTACGCTAATAATTACAAGATGAGGAACCACCATGAACGTCAAGATTTCCCACACTGCCAGCGCCCAGAAATTTCTCGAAGAGGCCAGCGGCCTGCTCAATGACGCCGGCAACCCGCGGGTCAAGGCACTGATCTACCGCATCCTGCGTGACTCGGTGAACATCATCGAAGATCTCGCCGTGACCCCGGAAGAATTCTGGAAAGCCATCAACTACCTCAACGTACTGGGTGCGCGTCAGGAAGCCGGGCTGGTGGTGGCCGGGCTCGGTCTGGAACATTACCTGGACCTGCTGATGGACGCCGAAGACGAGCAGGCCGGCAAGGCGGGTGGCACGCCGCGGACCATCGAAGGGCCGCTGTACGTGGCCGGTGCACCGTTGTCCCAGGGCGAAGCGCGTCTGGATGATGGCGTCGATCCGGGTGTGACGCTGTTCATGCAGGGCCGAGTGTTCAATACCGCTGGCGAACCGTTGGCCGGCGCCGTGGTGGATGTCTGGCACGCCAACACGGGCGGCACTTACTCGTACTTCGATACCACGCAATCGGAATTCAACCTGCGTCGCCGTATCGTCACCGATGCCGAAGGCCGTTACCGTTTCCGCAGCATCGTGCCGTCGGGCTACGGTTGCCCACCGGACGGTCCGACCCAGCAACTGCTCGATCAACTGGGCCGTCACGGCCAGCGTCCGGCGCACGTGCACTTCTTCATCTCGGCACCGGATCATCGTCACCTGACCACCCAGATCAACCTCGATGGCGATCAATACCTGCACGACGATTTCGCCTACGCCACCCGTGACGAGCTGATCGCGAAGATCACCTTCAGCGATGATCAGGCACGTGCGGCGGCCTACGGCGTGAGCGGGCGCTTTGCCGAAATCGAATTCGATTTCACCTTGCAGTCGTCTGCCCAGCCTGAAGAGCAGCAACGTCACGAGCGGGTTCGCGCACTCGAGGACTGATCACCTCGACTGCCGAACCGGGCCACGAGATAACCGACCGTTTATCTCGTGGCTTTGTGTGTTTCGGGCAGTGCCCTAGAATGGCCCGACGCAACCTATAACAACAATGAGAGTGACCCGATGATGCAAGCGCAACTGTTGAGTCAGCGCAGCTCCGTATTCGACCATGCCGACCCGTACGCGGTGTCGGGCTACGTCAATCAGCATGTCGGTAATCATTGCATCCTGATGCCCCGCGCCGGGCACCCGCTGGCCAGTCTCAATCACCGCAAGTTCGCCAGTCTCGACCTGTGCCGCATCAGCTACGGCGGCAGCGTTCGCGTCACTTCCGGCGCGCTGGAAACCATCTATCACCTGCAAGTTTTGCTGCGCGGCAATTGCCTGTGGCGTGGTCACGGTCAGGAACATTACTTCGCCCCTGGCGAATTGCTGCTGATCAACCCCGATGATCCGGTAGACCTGACGTACTCCGACGATTGCGAAAAATTCATCCTCAAAGTCCCGACGTCGTTGCTGGAATCGGTCTGCGACGAGCAACGCTGGCGCTATCCGGCGCAGGGCGTGCGGTTCCTGGAGAACCGTTATCAGCTCAATGAGCTGGAAGGTTTTGTCGGCCTGCTGGCGATGATTTGCCAGGAAGCCGAAGCCACCGAGCAGATTCCAAAAGTGCAGGAGCACTACGCGCAGATCATCGTCAGCAAGATGCTCAGCCTGATGCAGACCAATGTCAGCCGTATCAGCCTTGGCTCACAGACGGCGACGTTCGAGGTGATCGCCGACTACATCGCCCGCAACCTCAAGCAGGACATCGATAGCGAAGAACTGGCGCGACAGGCGCGGATGAGCCTGCGTTCGCTGTACGGGTTGTTCGAACGCAACGCCGGCACCACGCCGAAAAATTACATTCGGCAGAAACGCCTGGAACGTATCAATGCATGCCTGATCGACCCGACCTGCAATGTGCGAAACGTCACTGAGGTGGCGATGGATTATGGGTTTCTGCATTTGGGGCGGTTTTCGGATAACTATCGCAAGCAGTTTGGGGAGTTGCCTTCGGATACGTTGAAGCGGCGGGAGTGAATCATGCGGCCAATTAGCATGTTTTATGCGAGGTCAAACCTGGCTATGGCTGCGAGACAGCACATCACAAATAAGAGCCCCAATAAGGTCCACTGCAAAACGGCCAATTTTCGCTTTAAATTCGCGGGAAATTTTTCCAAATCTTCCGGACACAATTCGCCTCTTTTCAGATAAAAGTTCGGGAAAGTCACGATCCCGGAAATGCCTCCTATGAGCATTAGCCGTCCCCATGGACCACCATGCCTGAGAGGGGCTCGCACCATGATCGCCGTACAATTTTTAAGCTGCTCAAGCATCCAGTCCATCTTGGTGTAAGCCATGTGCAATGCGACAGTGATCCAAACTAATGCTGCTGCAAAGTAAATCAGGCCGATGCCGGCGATCAACACGTCAACAGTTCCCTGGCTCATTTAGCGATCTCATGAATTTTTTCTCCGGCGTAAATTTTTAGGATGCCGCTAATAAAACAATCCGGATTTGCTGATAAAGCAAAGTGCAAACATCGCTAACACAAGTGTTACGAGAAGCCAGTGCATAATTGCCAATTTAAGTCTCAGTGAGTTTGGAATGGCTTGTAGGTCTTCACTGCTTAACTGACCATTTTTCAGATAAAGTCGTGGAAAAGCAACGTAACCGGTTATCCCTCCAATCAACATCAATTTCCCCCAGAATCCTGCATGCCTTAAAGGAGTCAAAGTTTTTACTCCAACGCTTTTTGGGAATAGATGTAAAAGCATTTCGATTTTTTTATAAGCCATATAAAGCGCGACCCCGCACCAAACAGACATACATAAAAATACAGATGCGGATAGCAAACCTACAACAAACCGAGCAGTGCTCATTTTGTATTCTCGTAGACTATTTCCCCTGCACTCTCTCCGAGAATTCCCCCGGCCGAACCACCTACGTAAGATCCAGCACCGACTATTAACACGCCGCATACGAGACCGGCCGTCCCACCCGTCGGTATAGAAAGTGCAACGCATAGACTGCTTACCGCGGGTGCCGATAATGTTGCTCCGATTGCCACTCCGCCCAAGATCCCTCCTAAAAAGCCTCCAGCTTCGGTAAATTTCACCTTCTCGCACGCCTCCACACTCCCTTCTGCACAAACATCCTGAACCTTGATGACTGACGCTCCACCACCCACCGCAGTGCCAACCCAACCACCATATTTGACGTACTTCGCCGCTTTGGAAACAGCGTCAATATGTGTGGCATAACCAGGAATCTGCCCAATAGCCCCTGCTTTTCTCCAGCGATGAACAAGGCTTTTAGTCGATATCCCCAACACGTTTTTCAGATTGGGATGGTCCGGAAACCCAATGCTTTTTTTTGTAAGCTTGGTCAGTTGAGCATTCAACTGAGTCAGCAGACGTTTGCGTTCGGCATAAAACTCGGCGGACTTCAGGTGACCGTTGGCTTGAAAAGTCCGGGTATGCAAATTTTCGATGTCACGGAGAATAATATCCACGTCGTGGAGGTTCTTCGAGAACATGGCCAATCCCGCACTTGCCCCGAGTGAACCCTTGGAAATAAGGAAGGCAATCTCGTCATAGTGCCGCGCCATGAAATCGGCCTCTTCCGAACTCAGCGGTTCCAAGGCTCTATTTACATTAGCCGCCGCCTGCATCAACAACGCTTCTTCGAAAGTACACAGATGATTGTTCGGATCGCTGAGAACAATCATCGTCCCGGCTTTCACCTGATCCAGATTCGGGTTCAGCGCCTTGAATTTGGCGATGACGGCGGGGGAGGCTGAAGTAAAAAGCTGAGCCTGCAGTTTGTCAGCGGTCGTGCTTCTCGGTACGACATAGAACCCGGGTTCTTCTTGTGGGACCGGCGTTGGCCATTGCTCCTGAGGGAAAAACTTCAAGTCCGGGGCAGGATGCGGCGAGGTAGCCGCCTTCAAGGCGCCGGGCGAGTTCATGGCAGTCGACTTGAGATTTTGCGCATGGACGTAGCGCAGTAAACGAACGGGGTCAGGTTTTGAAACGGGCTGTGTGAGCCTTGATACCGGCAATCTTTTAATAGGTTCAGTGATCGCGGCCGGAGCTTTTCCCGTCAGGGCTTGCGATTGGATGAGCAGGTCGCGTTGTTCTTGCACAAGCGCCTGTAAGCCCTGTTCCGGAGTTTTGTGGCCTCGCCCAACATCGTCAGCAATACGCTTTGCATAAAAAGCGACTTCTCTGTTGAACTGTTCCCGCGCCCTACCGTATGCAAGATGACGAGTGCCAAGCGTGCGAGCTTGCCCCACCAGTTTTCCCGCCGCGCTGTTGATGTCCCACGGATTCATCCCTCTTCACCCCACGAACTGTAACCGGCGGTTTTAGCCAGATGGTGGGTCCACGCGATGTCGCGATAACGAATCGCCACCTGCTCTTGTGGCTCGGCGTCGTTTTGAAGAATGGCGTGAGGCATTTCGAGCGTCAGGTCGGTAATAACTCCGCCATTGATCGAAACGGTATAGAACTTTTCCTGCAAGCCAGAGGGCGATACGCGGTAAAAACTGATCGTGCAGTTGATTTCCTCTCTGTTTGAAAGCGCTTGGGCGAGTAGTGGCGATGATTTGTCGACGGCTTTGGTGATGATGATCGGGTTGTGTGTGGATCTGTTGAGGTTCCCGATAGTGGTCATGTTGTGGCTGTAGGACAGCACCATGATCTCGTCCGTGTGCGCAGCCTGGTACTTGTTGCCAATAGAGTCCTGGGTTGAACAGCCCGCTGAAATCAATCCCTGAGCTTTTCCGTTTATGGTCATGTAGCCGTGATTAGCCATGGAAACCACTCCTTGTCGTCAGGCGCGAAGTCTATGGCAGAAGTTGTAAGCAGTTATGTAGTCCGATTCCGAAAATACGTTTTGCACTAAACGGATAAAGGTCTGCACCCCGCGGATAGTCCACCCCATTGCCCCGTCCTAGCATGAGCCTTGCCTGAACAATAACAATGGAGGCGGCGGCCATGACCCTGCGACCCGAATATCTTCACTCCCTGCTCGAGGACGATCCAGAACAAGGAATCTATCGCTGCAAGCGCGAGATGTTCACCGATCCGCGCCTGTTCGATCTCGAGATGGAACACATCTTCGAAGGTAATTGGCTGTATCTGGCGCACGAAAGCCAGATCCCCAATAAAAACGATTTCTACACCACCACCATGGGGCGCCAGTCGATCTTCATCGCGCGCAACAAGGACGGTGAACTCAATGCCTTTCTCAACGCCTGCAGTCACCGTGGCGCGATGCTCTGCCGGCACAAATCCGGCAACAAGAGCTCGTACACCTGCCCATTCCACGGCTGGACCTTCAATAACTCCGGCAAACTGCTGAAGGTCAAAGACCCGTCCGAGGCCGGTTACCCGGCGAGCTTCAATTGCGAAGGCTCCCATGACCTGACCAAAGTCGCCCGTTTCGAATCCTATCGCGGCTTCCTGTTTGGCAGTCTCAAGGCTGATGTCGTGCCGCTGGTCGAGCACTTGGGCGAGTCGGCGAAGATCATCGACATGATCGTCGACCAGTCCGCCGATGGCCTGGAAGTGCTGCGCGGTTCCTCCAGCTACATCTACGAAGGCAACTGGAAACTCACCGCCGAAAACGGCGCCGACGGTTACCACGTCAGCTCGGTGCACTGGAACTACGCCGCCACCCAGAACCAGCGCAAACAGCGCGAGGCCGGCGACAGCAATCCGACCATGAGCGCTGGCAGCTGGGCCAAGCAGGGCGGCGGTTTCTATTCCTTCGACAAGGGCCACATGCTGCTCTGGACCCGTTGGGCCAACCCGGAAGATCGCCCGCTGTATGAGCGCCGCGATGAACTGGCCCAGGATTTCGGCAAGGCCCGCGCCGACTGGATGATCGAGAACTCGCGCAACCTGTGCCTGTACCCGAACGTGTACCTGATGGATCAGTTCAGCTCGCAGATCCGCATCGCCCGGCCGATCTCGGTCAATCGCACGGAAATCACCATTTACTGCATCGCCCCCAAAGGCGAAAGCGACCACGCCCGTTCAAGCCGCATTCGTCAGTACGAAGACTTTTTCAACGTCAGCGGCATGGCCACGCCGGACGATCTGGAGGAGTTCCGCTCCTGCCAGACCAGCTACCAGGGCAGCGTGACCGCCTGGAACGACATGTCCCGTGGTGCCGAGCACTGGATCGAAGGGGCCGACGAAGCGGCGAAAGAAATCGACCTGCATCCACTGCTCAGCGGTGTGCGCACCGAAGACGAAGGCCTGTTCGTGTTGCAGCACAAGTATTGGCAGCAGACCATGCTCAAGGCTCTGGCCGCCGAGCAATCGAAGCTGATTGCCGTGGAGGCCGTGCAATGACTATTACCTACGACAGCGTGCGCGACTTTCTCTACCGCGAAGCGCGTTACCTCGATGAACGGCAATGGGACGAATGGCTGGAGTTGTACGCCCCGGATGCGACCTTCTGGATGCCGTCCTGGGACGACAACGACGAATTGACCGAAGACCCGCAGCGGGAAATCTCGTTGATCTGGTACGGCAATCGCACCGGCCTGGAAGACCGCATCTTCCGCATCAAGACCGAGCGCTCCAGTGCCACCGTGCCGGACACCCGCACCTCGCACAACATCAGCAACATCGAGCTGCTGGAACAGGCGGACGGCCTCTGCAAGGTGCGCTTCAACTGGCACACGCTGAGCTTTCGCTACAAGACCGTCGACAGCTATTTCGGCAGCAGTTTCTACACCCTTGATGTGCGCGGCGAGAACCCGCTGATCAAGGCCAAGAAAGTGATCCTGAAGAACGACTACGTTCGCCAGGTCATCGATGTTTACCACCTGTGAGGCGGCCGTCATGACTCATTCCATTGCATTCAATTTCGAAGACGGCGTCACCCGGTTCATCGACGCCAACGTTGGCGAAACCGTGGCCGATGCCGCGTACCGCCAAGGCATCAACATTCCGCTGGATTGCCGCGACGGCGCCTGCGGCACTTGCAAGTGTTTCGCCGAGGTTGGCCGCTACGACCTGGGTGAGGAATACATCGAAGACGCCCTCACGGCGGACGAAGCGGAGCAAGGTTTTGTCCTGACTTGCCAGATGCGCGCCCAGAGCGATTGCGTGGTGCGCGTACCGGCTTCCTCGGAGGTCTGTCGCACGCAACAGGCCAGTTACGACGCGACCATCAGCGCCGTGCGTCAGCTGTCCGACAGCACCATCGCGCTGTCGATCAAAGGTGAGGCACTGAGCAAACTGGCGTTCCTGCCCGGGCAATACGTGAATCTCGCAATTCCCGGCAGCGAGCAGACCCGTGCCTATTCGTTCAGTTCGTTGCAACGTGACGGCGAGGTCAGTTTCCTGATTCGCAACGTGCCCGGCGGCTTGATGAGCAGTTTTCTGACCGGCATGGCCAAGGCCGGCGACAGCATGAGTCTGGCCGGGCCGCTGGGCAGTTTTTATCTGCGTGACATTCGTCGCCCGCTGTTGCTGCTGGCGGGCGGTACCGGCTTGGCGCCGTTCACCGCAATGCTGGAAAAAATCGCCGAGCAGGGCAGTGAGCATCCGCTGCATCTGATCTACGGCGTGACCAACGATTTCGATCTGGTGGAAATGGATCGCCTCGAAGCTTTCGCCGCGCGCATCCCGAACTTCAGCTTCAGCGCCTGCGTGGCCAGTCCCGACAGCCAGCACCCGCTCAAGGGCTACGTGACACAGCACATCGAGCCGAGGCATTTGAACGATGGTGACGTCGACGTCTACCTGTGCGGCCCGCCGCCGATGGTCGAGGCCGTCAGCCAATACATTCGCGATCAAGGCATCGCGCCGGTGAATTTCTACTACGAAAAGTTTGCCGCCAGCGCGGCATGAGCATTCTCTGAGTCAACACCGGGTTGGCGTGAACACGAGGTGGGTATGAACAGATTTCACGAAAAAGTCGCGCTGATCACCGGCGCTGCGCAAGGCATCGGCCGGCGCGTCGCAGAACGGATGGCGGCGGAGGGCGCGCGGTTGGTTCTGGTTGATCGCTCCGAGTTGGTGTTCGAGGTGCAACAACAATTGGGCCAGCATGCCCAGGTGCTCGCGCTGACCGCCGATCTCGAGCAGTACGCCGAATGCAGCCGCGTGATGCAAACCGCCGTCGAGCGTTTCGGGCGCCTCGACATCCTCATCAATAATGTCGGCGGGACGATCTGGGCCAAGCCTTTCGAACATTACGAAGCACCGCAGATAGAGGCCGAGGTTCGTCGCTCGCTGTTCCCGACGCTGTGGTGCTGCCATGCCGCATTGCCGTTCATGCTGGGGCAGGGCAGTGGCGCCATCGTCAACGTGTCGTCCATCGCCACCCGCAGCATCAACCGTGTGCCGTATGGTGCGGCGAAGGGCGGGGTGAATGCGCTGACCGCTTGCCTGGCGTTCGAAACCGCCGGCCGTGGCGTTCGGGTCAATGCCACGGCGCCCGGTGGCACCGAAGCACCGCCGCGGGTGATTCCGCGCAACAGCGCCGAACAAAGTACTGAGGAAAAGGTGTGGTATCAGCAGATCGTCGACCAGACGCTCGACAGCAGTTTGATGAAACGTTACGGCACACTGGATGAACAGGCAGGCGCTATTCTGTTTCTGGCCAGCGACGAAGCGTCCTACATCACCGGCATGATCATGCCGGTGGGTGGTGGCGATCAGGGCTGAAAAAACGCTGAGAATTACAGGCGCCGCTGAAACGCTTTGACGATTCTCAGCGTGGCGTCGCTTGTGTTCAGATTGTGCACCGCGTCTATCGGAAACCACATGCAATCGAAGATTTCATTTTGCGGGCGCGCCTCATTCGAGTTCAGCACCGATGCCTCGTAGACATGGTGCCGGGTGCCGCCCGAATCCAGTTCCATCAGGTAGAGCAAATCGTCGACCCCCAACCCGGTTTCTTCCCACAGTTCGCGCATGGCCGCGGCTGCAACGGTTTCACCGGGCTCGACTTTTCCGCCGGGCAGCGTCCAGCGACTCCTTGGCTTGCGCACCAGGAGAATGTAGCGGTCCTGCTCACAAATGACGGTGGCGCGTACTTTCATGTGTTACCTGATTGCCTGTTGTCATATTTTGGTAATAAAAATGCAATATTCAGGCCGGCGCCGATTTAGCGGACGCCTGGAAGGTTGGAGGTGTCTCAGGGGCTGAAAGTGCAACCGGATGCCGGCATCCTGTCGCGACGTCCGGTCGGCATCTGTGCGAAGGGTGGGTGTAAGGTAGGCAGGTCTGTTCTGAAATCAGTACCGAAATGGAGGTAGCTTATGAGCGTTCCGATGCTGAATAAGATGCACATGAACGGTTATGACGTACTCAGCGTAAACAACGGCCCCTGGCGGGTATGCACCCAAGGCGACCGGTTGGCCGCTTTTGCCAGCAGGGAGGAAGCCCTGGCCTTTGCAGCGTCTCTTCCCGGTTACAAGGTACGGGCGAAGAGGCCGGCCGCTAAATAGTCAGCTTCAAGCCCCGGTTTTCCGGGGCTTTTATGACTTGGGAGAACCTCCGCCTCCACTCATCCCGCCATTGGTGCAGGTGGCAGGCTTGTTTCGAGTAATCACCTTGGCCTTCACCTCTTCGGCATACCCCGTCAATCGCTGTTCGTCCCCCTGAAACAGGTCGTGCAGTCTGCGCACCGCTTGTGCGTCCACTTCATTGCCTGCCTGTCGAAACTGAACTTCCAGTCGCAGAAGGTCTACCGCCGACCACCTCAAGTCCGATGCAACGCTTTGCAGGTCGCGCCGAAGTTGGTTTTCAGATTTGTTAAGCCACATGACAACCTCCTGAACATCTCTGCTACGAATTTTAGTCCCGATTCGTGGATCAGGGCGTTTTGTTCGTCTGAACAGTCGATGCAGCCTTTGGTCGGGAAGTTGAACGGGAACGGACAGATCTGGTGTCGTACTCAAGTGGTCAACTTTCGCTAGGGCGAGGCAACTTCAAATGACGGCAACTGATGATTTTAGATTTCACGCGCATGAGCTGATCGTCGATCTGGACGCGGCGACCACGGAAATGATGACGCTGATCTCTGCGCATCAACTGAGCGGCCCGGAATGGGAGCGGGTGAACCAATGGCAGCACGAGGCGTATGAACGGTGGATGACCTATTTGAACGCCAGGTCCCCCAAAAAAGATGAAAACGCCCCACAGTGAGAGCTGTTCAATCAATGGATGTCTGCTGAATGACGCGCTACATTTCCTTTTTCAGAAAAAGGAAGCGTCATGCGGACATTGATGGCGGGAGTCGTGGTGGCGTTACTGGCGGGGTGTTCATTGCCGGCTTCCGTGGTGCCGGGTGAGCCGAATGTCAGCAAATACAGCGAAAAGGTACCGAAAGACTATGCCGCCTGCGTGCTGCCGGCGTGGCAGAAGGAAATTCCCGCGTCGACTCAAACGGGGATTTCCAATGGCTACCGGATAACAGCCCCCAGCATTATCACGGCTGACGAGATTGTCGATATCGTGAAATCCAGGGATGGCAGCCGGGTATCGCTTTATCAGGGCCCGCCCTGGGCCAAGTCCGGCGCATTGCGCCAGGCCGTTCGCGACTGTCTGTGAGGCTTAGCCGGAAATCTCGGTGACCGGGATAGTCTGGTCGTCAGATGCCTGGGCACTGCTTTTCTTTTCCCGGCGATCGTTGATCCAGTTGTCCACCTGCGCACCGAATTCGGCCGGCGCCTTTCGTCCCACTCTCCTGGCGAGATCAAGAATGGTCTGCTGGGCGAGGGCATCCTCCATGCGTTTTTGCGCAGTCATCATGACCGCATGCACCGAGCAGGGGCCTGTCAGCGCCCAAGCGGGTGCGGAACCTTCGAACACGGCGCAACGCCCGCGAATCTCGCGGCAATCGAAGATGAGTTTCTGACCGTCGATGGCATTGACGATATCGAGCACGCTGATTTCGTCGGAGGGACGCGCCAGCTTGAAACCGCCGCGCACGCCTTCAGTGGCCACCACCAGTTTTGCCTTGGCCAGTTTGGTGAAAATTTTCGCCAGATAGTCTTGCGGCACGCCTTGAAGCTCCGCCAGTTCGCGCACGCTCGCCTCACGGGTGTCGCCGCAATTGCCTACCAGAAAAAGCAGGCAGTGAATGCCGTACTCAACGCCCGCGCTATAAAGAGACATTTTGATCTCCGACTAATGTTGTCGTAAATGTTACCAGCAGAGCGTTAGCCGAGCAACGAGCCCCCGCCGCCGCTCATCTCTTCCAGTACTGCCTTTCTGCCTTGCCTGGTAGCGCCATGCCGTGGATCAAAGTTTTCGATAGCAAGCATCATAAAAAATCGATTGCGCCGTATAACTAGGATCAATATATTCGCAGTTGTTCGGTCGGCCTTGGCAGCGCATGACCTTTGATGAATTCAATGATCGCCTTCTCTCGGAGTTAAAAATGAAAAAGCACATCCTGGTAATCGGCGCAGGTTTCGGTGGCATGTGGACAGCTTTGAGCGCTACGCGTCTGTTCGACATTCATGGTCACAACGACGTTGAAGTGACCGTTCTGGCCCCGCAGGCCGAGCTGCGCGTGCGTCCGCGCTTCTATGAGCCGAATGCGCACCAGCTGGCTGCACCGATTGGTGAGCTGTTTGATGCGGTCGGCGTGAAGTTCATCAAGGGCGCTGCAGAAACCATCGACGTTGTGCAAAAACGCGTGGGCTACATCGATGCATCGGGTGCCAAACAAGTGTGCAGCTACGACAAACTCGTTCTGGCCACCGGCAGCCGTCTCGCCATCCCGGCTACCGCAGGCGTGGTCGAACATGCGTTCGACGTTGACCAGATTGAAGAGGCCGTGCGCCTGGAAAACCACCTGAAATCCCTGGCCAGCCTGCCGGAAAGTAAAGCCCGCAACACCGTCGTCGTGGCGGGTGGCGGCTTCACCGGGATTGAAACGGCGACCGAGATGACCGCGCGACTGCGTGCCATCCTGGGTGATCAAACGGATGTCGAGGTGATCATCGTCGACCGCGGCGAGAAAATTGGCGGGTCGATGGGCGCCGAAATCGCCAAGTCGATCGAAGAGGCCAGCGTTGAAACCGGCGTGAAATGGCACTTGAAGGCGTCGGTTCTCTCCGTCGATGCCAACGGTGTCAACTTGAGCGACGGCCAGCGTATCGATGCGAAAACCGTGGTCTGGACCACCGGCGTGCGCGCCAGCTCGCTGACCGAACAGATCCCGGCCGAACGCGATCACCTCGGCCGCCTGCACGTGGACAGCCACCTGAAAGTCATTGGTCAGGAGGATATCTATGCCACGGGCGACGTTGCCTACGCCGCTTCCGACGACATTGGCAACTACGCATTGATGACCTGCCAACACGCCATTTCCCTGGGGCGTCACGCCGGCAATAACGTGGCCGCGCACATTCTCGGCGTCGATCCGACACCGTACAGCCAGCCTAAGTACGTAACCTGCCTGGATCTGGGGAGCTGGGGCGCGGTGTACACCGAGGGCTGGGACCGCCAGGTCAAACTGGTCAAACAGGAAGGCAAGAACCTCAAGACGCAGATCAACACAGTGTGGATCTACCCACCGGCTGCTGACCGTGCCGCTGCGCTGGCGGCGGCTGATCCCATGATTCCTGTCGCCTGAGGCCTGTTGTTCGATAACACTGCCTGATGGGGAAAATCCCGCCCAAGTTTCTTGGGCGGGATTTTTTTTGCGACCGGAATGGTTGCGATGGTGAAATTTAACGTGTATTTTTTCATGAAATTATAAATAGAAAATTTCACGAGGCTTGCATGTTCCAGCAATCCAACCGCCACGTCGCCAGTTACTACGCCCACACTTGCGCCGATCGTCTGTTGGAGCGTGCGGCTCTGGAGGGCGAGCAGGACACCGACGTATTGATCGTCGGCGCCGGCTTCAGTGGCTTGCACACGGCGTTGCGACTGGCCTTGGCTGGCAAGTGCGTGACCTTGCTGGAAGCCAGTCGGGTGGCATGGGCGGCGTCGGGGCGCAATGGCGGTCAGGCCATTCTCGGTTGGTCGTGCGACATGCCTCCGTTGGAGGCCGCGCTGGGTTACGAACGTGCGCGGCGTTTGTGGGACGGCATGCGTTGGGCTGCACAGGAACTGCGGGCATTGCCCGAACGCCATGATTTCGATTGCGACTACCAGGCCGGTCACCTCTGGACATCGGTGTTGCCGCGTCGGGTGAGTCTGCTGACCGAATGGCAACACGAGGCCAGCCACAAGTGGGGCCACGACGGTTTGCAATTCATCCCGCGTGAGCAGTTGCCGCAATGGGTCGCCAGTGAACGCTATCAGGCCGGGCTGTTCTATCCGGAAGGCGGGCACCTGAATCCGCTGAAACTGGCGCTCGGCCTGGCCGCCGCCATCGAGCGCGCCGGCGGGAAAATTCATGAGCAAAGCAAGGCGCTGAACTATCGCCAAGAGGGTGGCCGCTACGTGGTCACCACTGAGCACGGTCGTATTCGATCCGATGTGCTGGTACTGGCGTGCAATGCGTATCTGGATCGGCTTGATCCCAAGCTGTCGAGTTGTGTGTTGCCGGTTGGCACCTATCAGGTGGCCACCGCGCCACTCCCGCAAGCGCAGGCGACTGCGCTGCTGCCGAGCAATGCTTGCGTCACCGACAATCAATTCGTGCTCGATTATTTCCGTCGTACGCCGGATAACCGGCTGCTGTTTGGCGGTGGTTGCACCTACCTGGGGGGCATGCCGAGGGACATCGCCGCGGCGACCCGACCCTTTCTGCAACGGGTGTTTCCACAGCTCAAGGATGTAGAGCTGGAATTCGCCTGGGGTGGGCACATCGATCTCACCCTTAAGCGCACACCTGATATCGGTCGCCGGGGCGATCTCTACTGGCTTCAGGGTTACTCCGGCCACGGCGTGCTGCCGACCCTGGCCGGGGCCCGCGCCGTGTCCGACGCGATATTGGGGGGGCCGGATGAGCTGGCCTTGTATCAAGGCCTGGTCAATGGCAGTTTCCCCGGCGGCAAGTACATGGCAGCCCCGCTGGAAGCCATCGGCAAGGCCTGGTATCGCTTGCGCGACAGCCTTTGATTCGCACATTTTCCGGAAGCTTTCAGATGGACAGGCAAGAAGAAATCTCGGCGTTGGCGATCCTGATTCAGGACCTGCGCAAACACAAAAAATACACGCTCAAGGAACTGGCGGACAAAATCGGTCGCTCCGTCGGTTTTCTCTCGCAAGTCGAGCGCGGGCTGTCACGGCCGACGGTAGCTGACCTGACCGCCATCAGCGAAACCCTCGGCGTGCCGACCACTTATTTCTACAGCCTGCCCAAACCCATGGCCTTGCCCTGGGTAACCCGGCCGGACGAACGCCGCACCCTGTATTACGCCGACGGCATCACCGACATTCTGGTCTCGCCGAAAATGCGTGCGTCGTTTTCGATGCTCGAAAGCCGGCTCAAGCCCGGCGCCAGCAGCGGCGACCGCCACATGAGCGACAGCTCGGAGCAGGGCGGTTACGTGCTCGAAGGGCAACTGACACTTTGGCTGGATGACGATCAACCGGTCACCCTGGGAGCCGGGGACAGCTTTCAGCTCGCCAGCCATACCCATTGTCGCTACGGCAATCTCTCCGATCAGCTCACCCGGGTGCTCTGGGTTTACACCTGATAAAAACAAAGGAACAACATGATGGATGCTGTCTGCTCTGATCTGGTCGCTGAAGTTCGCGCGTTTCGCCAGCGCTTCCCGGATGTGCGCTACGTGGACCTGATTTCCCTGGACATCCCCGGGCATTTCTATGGCAAGCGCTACCCGATCGAGATGCTCGAAAAAGTCGCCGCGGGCAGCGCGCTCAAGCTGCCGCAGAATTGTGTGTTGCTGGGCGCCCAGGGCGGGCTGTTCAAGATTGGCGACTACTGTTTCAACGACGGCGATCCGGATGCGCCGCGCCGTCTGGTGCCGGGTACGTTGAAAATCGTCAACTGGGAAAAGCAACCCTTGGGGCAGATGCTGATCACCTCCAGCGGCACTGAAAAACCGATTGTCTTCGAGCCGCGGGAAGTCTTGGCGCAGGTGCTGGAACGTCTCGCGCGCAAAGGTATTTTCCCGGTGGTGGCCTTCGAGCTGGAGTTCTACCTGTTCGATCGCCAGTTGCGTGACGGCTTGCCGCAGTTCGCGCGCGATCCGCTGACCGACGATGCGGACGATCAACCGAACATGCACATTGAACGATTGTCGCGGTTTGCACCGGTGCTCGATGAAATGGTCGAGACCGCGCAGGCGCAAGGCATCGACACCACGGTGATCACCGCCGAATTGGGCCCGGGCCAGTTCGAGATCAACTTCGGCCACCTCGATGACGGCCTGCGTGCCGCCGACTGGGCCGCCCTGTTTTGCCGCAGTACCCGGGGCGTGGCCATGAAGCACAACTACCGCGCCAGTTTCATGGCCAAACCTTACTTGCAACACCCCGGCAGCGGCATGCATGTCCATGTGAGCCTGTATGACGAGGCGGGCAACAACCTGCTGGCGGCCAACGGGCAACAACCGCTGCGCCATGCGGTGGCCGGTTGCCTGGAACTGCTGCCGCATTGCATGCCGATCTTCGCGCCGAACCACAATGCAATGCGTCGCTTGAGCGGCACCGTGAACGTCGCGACACGCGCCAGTTGGGGTTTTGAAGATCGGGACGCGTGCCTGCGAGTGCCTGAGTCGGATGCGAAAAACCTGCGGATCGAACATCGCCTCGCCGGTGCTGACGCCAACCCTTACTTGGTGCTGGCGGCGATTCTGGTGGGGCTCGAACAAGGACTGGAAGCCGGTCGTGAGCCGATCGCGCCGCTCAACGAAGATCGGGGCAGTGGCATCGATTTTCCGCTGGAGATGTTGGAGGCCGTGCGTTCAATGCAAAGCCATGCGCAATTGCGCGAGGGATTGGGCGCTGAGTTCGTGAATGTATATTGCGAAAACAAGCGTCAGGACCATTTGGCATTTCTGCACGACATCAGTGCCCGTGAATATCGCTGGTACTTGTAGATGACCGCTTATCGTCGCGCGACCTTAAAAAAAGTGTGGATATTTAAGGGGTTAGGAGATTTAGTAACCAGATTGTGAGCCAAAATATCTTGTTACACGGTGAAATATTCCGTAATATCCGCCCCGCGTTCACCACCACGGTTTATGCATTTTTAAATCCCGGGCGTCCATCAGCTGCCCGGGATTTTTTTTGCCTGAAATAAGCTGCGATTGAAAAATCGCTCAGTCATTTAGAACGATCATTTAAAGCAGGAACGCTCATCGTTGACGCTGATTTCCAGCACGCCCTGAGACACCACCAGACTCTCCTGAACGCCAGGAATTCACAGTGGTTACTTTTGATGCCTTCCTCAGAGCATCACGACCAGCGTTCCGACAATGGTCGGTGTTAAATGTTGAGATAGCCGTTTGCCACGCGTCTGGTTATGCTCGCAGCGTTTTGCATTTGCCAATCATTAACAACCACAGTGATGACATGAGCCAAATAGAGACGCGTGCGACTGCCCTTGCGCTGTATCCGGAAGATTCCCGCGAAGCTGCGGCGCTGCTCAAACAAGCCATCCCGCTGATGGTGCGTCACAACATCCCGCCCAATCCGGTGCATTACGCGCTCTGGTACACCTACAGCAAAGGCCTGGACCCCGAGCTCAATCGTCAGCTGGACCGGGTGGTCAAGGACTTTGATTATTTTCCGCCGGAGTCCGCGACGCGGCTGTTTCGCGACTACATCATTCGCGACGAACTGGCGGAGGCCCGCGCCGGGCAGCAACAGGCAATCAATCTGGTGGATGACATGCAGCGCGACGTTTCGCGCAGCGTCGAGGGCAATCTCAACTTTCAAAGCAGTCTGGGACGTTGCCTGGAGATGCTCGAGTTGCCTGCCAACGAACGTTTGCCGGATATACTGAGCGAGCTGCAACAGAGCACCCAGCTCATGCAGAACCAGCAGGAACGCTTCCTCTCCCAGTTGCACTCGGCCCAGAGCGAGATCAAAAGCCTGCGCAGCAAACTTGAACGTGCGCAACTGGCGGCGACACTCGATGGCCTGACCGAACTGCTCAACCGGACAGCCTTCACCCGTTTGCTGGAGCAGGCGCTGAGTAATCCTGACCGGGGCGTGGCGCTGGTCATGCTGGATATCGACCACTTCAAGCAATTCAATGACCAGTACGGCCACCCGTTGGGCGACCGTGTCCTGCAACATGTCGGGCAAGTACTGCGCAGTTCGCTGCCACCCCATGCCACGGCGGCGCGTTACGGTGGCGAGGAGTTCTGCGTCATTCTGGAACACTGCGCCGACCTGGCGAGTGCCGGGGTGTTTGCCGAGCAACTGCGGGTGAAAATCCAGGCGTTGCGGATCAAGGCGCGTATCGATGGCAAGGTACTCGACACGATCACGGCGTCCTTCGGTGTGGCCTTCGCGCAATCCGGTGAGAGCCTGGACAGTCTGGTGACCCGCGCCGATGACGCGCTCTACCAGGCCAAGCGCAATGGGCGTAACCGGGTAGACAGCTAGCCGTTGAACCGCATTTTCAAGCCGCAGGCCCGATGGCGGTGCTGAGTGACTCCACCACGCTGCTACGGTTGTTGTGAATTGTCGTCATCCTGGGCGGCGTTATCGACCTCAAACGGGGCTCGGGAAACTGAGGCGGTTTGAATCAAGGCATTTTGCTGGCCCCGAAGCCTCAAAGTTACAGACAGAATCACTTTAATTTCAGGTGGTTAGGGCTGGCTTTAAATGCGCAATGTATGGATCTCACTGATTTCGTTGGGCTTGGCAGGTATCGCCGTCGCCGTCCAGGCCAAAGAGCTTCAAAGTAATGACCGGTACATGTGCAGCTGGGGCGCGGGCACTGCAGCAAGAGCCCAGGAACTCAAACTGGCGGGCGTTTCGCTCTACGCCGCCCGGCAGAAACTGCAGACCTACAAGTTCAGCAAGCCGTGGATGCGCATGACGGCAATGGGGATTACCGAACAAACCTACGACAGCCCGTCGCGGATCAAGCCTGCGGCGCTGCGCCAGAGTTTCTACGAAGATTGCGTGCGCTTTAAGCTGGCGCGCAAATGATCGAGTGAGCTACAACCCGTCCTCCATCAGCTTCAGGTACTCGGGGCTGTCGGAGATCGAATTGTGCCCCACGCCTGGAATCACTTTCAGGGTCGCCACGCCTTTGGCGAAATGTTCGTAGAGCTTTTCTGTGCTCGAGTGCGGGATCACTTCGTCCTGCTCTGCCGCCAGCAGCAGCGTCGGTATCGAGATATGCGCGGCGTATTTCCACGATTCGAACTTGTCCTGCAGCAGCCATTTCACCGGGAAAATCGGGTATTGGCGGACGGCGAGATCCTCGAGGCTGTTGTAGGGTGTGATCAGGATCAGTCGCGCGGCCGGGCGCTGGCTCGCGAGGCGCACGGCGACGCCCGAACCGAGGCTGCGACCCACCACGGCAATGTGCGGATGTGTGTCGTAGACCTTGTCGAACAAGGTCATGGCATCGCGTGAAATCGCCTCCTCGGAAGGTGACCCGGTGCTCCCGCCAAAACCCCGGTAGTGCAGCAAGTAGAGGGCGTGGTCGGGGAACGCCCGGGAGAATTGCGGCAGGTTTCGCGAAACGTCCTCGGCATTGCCACCAAAATAAATCAATGCATTGGGCCCGTCGTGCGGCCTGACGGTGACCTGCACCTGTGCGTCCGCCACCGATAGCGTGAGCAGCGTTTCGGGCGCGCCGGGCGCAGCGGGTTGCGGGAAGTAGATCAGCGCGCGCTGGAACATGAACAGCGCGGCACACAGCGCCAGGTACAGCACGGCGACGATGACGACGATATACATCAGGATGCGCGACATTCGGCTAACGTTGGTGAGTGGCATTGATTGCTCTGGACCTGACGACCGCGACGGCTGATCGCTGTCGGAGTGTAGTTGAACGACAGCGGCGTGCGGCTACACCGCCGTCCTTGGAACCCTATCAGCCATCACCCAAAAACGGATATTCAGCCAACCGATTGCTGCTGCACACCAGCCTTTACAGCCTTGTTGTATTCCACGCCGGGACGAATTGTCCCCGACAGCTATTCTGTTGTAGCCAGCAGGAGTCTGGTGGCGCTGTTGATTTTGCCGTTTGCCGAACTGCGGGGCGGGTTATGCGTGTGGCTGACCGCACAACAGGCAGACAGTAAAGAAGTGTAAGGACGAAACCATGAGCCACACTGATGGATACACGCGTCGACAAATACTCACGCTGGCTGCCGGTGCTTCGGCGATGCTCACTTTCGATCCGGCCTTTGCAGCCATCGCGCCGTCGAAGGAAACAGGAGGCAAGAACATGCTGACCCGCGCCATTCCTTCCAGCAACGAGCCACTGCCCATTGTCGGCGTGGGCACCTATCGCGGTTTTGATGTCGCGCCTGCCGATCCGGCCTACAAAAACCTGCCCGCCGTCCTCAGTGCGTTGTTCGAAAAGGGCGGGACGGTGATCGACAGCTCGCCCATGTATGGCCGCGCGGAGCAGACCACCGGTGAACTGCTGTCGATCCACAAGCCGCGCTCGCCGGCCTTTCTGGCGACCAAGGTGTGGACCCGTGGCCGCGAAGAGGGCATCGCGCAGATGGAGCAGTCGTTCAAACTGCTGCAGACCGACCGGATCGATCTGATGCAGATTCACAACCTGCTGGACTGGAAAACCCATTTGCCAACGTTGCGCCAATGGAAGGAAGAAGGGCGCATTCGCTACATCGGTATCACCCATTACACCGCGTCGGCGTATGACGAAGTGGAAGCGGCGCTGAAAGCCGAGCCACTGGATTTCTTGCAGATCAACTATGCGCTGGACGATCGCGGCGTCGAGAAACGCATCCTGCCGCTGTGCCGTGAACGCGGCGTGGCGGTGATCTGCAACCGGCCGTTCGGCGGTGGTGATTTGCTTGCTCGCTTGAAGGGCAGGCCGCTGCCGGGTTGGGCCTCGCAAGTCGGCGTCACCAGTTGGGCGCAACTGGCGCTCAAGTATTTGCTGGCGCATTCGGCGGTGACCTGCGTCATCCCCGGCACCGGCAACCCGCGTTACATGGCGGAAAATGCCGGCGCTGGGTTCGGTCCGATGCTGACGGGAGCGCAGCGCGAGCAGTTGATTGATGTGGTGGGGTAGACGCCACTCGTCAGGACTTTTTCTTGATGAGTTTGTTGAGGTAGTACTTGAGGCTCAAACGATCCTTGGGCCGTGGTTTGTAATGAGTTTTGTTTCTTTGCGCAGGGTCGGCAACCACGGTGGCTGCGGTGTAGTAGTACAGCGCGATGGACCGGCGCGTAATGTGTTCCGGCGTCGTCAGAGGCTCCGGGTGCCCGTGGTTGCTGTCCTTGTCGGTGTTGAAAATGACGCAGCGATTGTAGACCGGCAGGACTTTCTTCAGGCAGGTTTTCATCCCGACATCCCATAGCTCCAGGTTGCCACCGTATGCCTCTTGCCAATCCTGGTTCAGATAAATAATGGCATTCAGTCTGCGCTCGATATTCAGTTTTTTGTTGAGCCTGAAGTCCGAGTGCACGCCCAGGAAACCACCCCTTTTCGTTTCATGCAGCCCGCCGCCGGTAAAGTAAGGATCGGGTATCAAGCCTTCGATACCTGTAAGTTTTTCCAGAAACTGCAACATGGGTGCAGAGTTGAAGGCGTTGAAAACCGTCTTCAAATAGGGGTCGCATTCGTTGGGGCTGATTTGCCGTTTGTGCTGACCTTTGTAGCCGCGCTCATAAAGCATTTCGTTGCTGGTTGGCTCGACCGGAAAGTGCGAGCAGATGCTCGCAATCAGGTCTTGCGGTAAAAAGTCGTCAATGACGATGTGTGGAAAAGGGGTGGCCTGAGCGTAAGTCATTGCGAGCGACTGACCCAGCGAGCTGGCGGCGTTCTGGTCGAAATCAAGCTCTGGCGTAACGGTGATGGGCAGTGTCTGCGTGATGGGTCTCATTACCGCTCCAATAAACTATTCATAACAACCTGGGTACTTCCAGGTAGCGTTACACGCCCTATTTTTTAGGTGAAGACGAAACCTGGCTGTGTTCACTGTTCAAGCGTTTAAGGATGTCGTTGTACATCTTCGTTCGTCTGTGCGTTGTTTCGTAACCACCAGCGGCCGCGACGGTGCCAGCCTGAATATGGTCGAGGTAGCTGAATATCTTGCGCGTCGACAACAGCTCAACAACATAGCCCAATTGGGTCATGCGATCCTGGAGTGTATAACCGGGTACGCGATCATCCATCAGAAAATGCATGGAGTGTTGTTTCATCAGCTTGCAATTCCATAAGGTGCAGAAGCTTTTCAAATAAACTTCCCTGTAGGGCTTTGGCTCTCTGGAGCGTAACCCCAAGGACAGTTTCAGGCGTCTGACGTGATGTTTTACCAGTCGAGAGCTAAAGCGCCAAAGGGCTCTCGTGGTACTGCGGTTGATTTGCTCTACGCATCCGATGGCCACGACGTTCGGTTTATTAATGCATTTGTTCATCATCATCGAAAACACATTCTTGTCGAAAATGAACGTGTCGGTGTGCAGCAGAAACAGATAGTCGGTTTCAACCCGCTCCAGCACCATGTCGAGTGCTCTTCCGTGTGCAATATGGCCCGGTTCCTTTTCGGGACAGGAGCGTTCGATCAGGTGGATCCAGTCCAGTGTGCGCAGATAGTCGGTGCTTTCATCGGCGGAATCGTTATCGACTACCCAGACCGGGATGTTGCTTTCACCCAGGTGCTGATGCAGCAGGTCGAGGCAAATCCGGGTTATTTCGATGGTCTTGTAATTGACCAGAACAATGCTGAAAAGTGGGGTTCTTTGCGATAGGAAATCAATGTTGCTCATGGGATTTGGCACTCTAAGAAGACTGAGAACATAGAAATGAATCCCTGCTTAGCATTTCTTGCGCTAAACCAGGCAGCGCCGGAACCAGTTCAGTGTTCTTTCCCAGGCAAGCTTGGCGGCGGCCTCGTCGTATCTCGGTGTCGAGTCATTATGGAAACCGTGGTTGGCACCGGGGTAGATGTAGGCTTCATAAGTCTTGCCTGCCGCTTTTAAGGCCTGCTCGTAAGCGGGCCATCCTTCGTTGATGCGCGTGTCCAGTTCACCGTAATGAAGCATCAACGGTGCCTTGATTCGGGGAACATCCTTGGCCTCTGCCTGGCGACCATAAAAGGACACGGCAGCGCCCAGCTCCGGATAGGCCACCGCCGCGGCATTGACCACACCACCACCGTAGCAGAAACCCGTGATGCCGACTTTTCCATTGCTCGCATTGTGTTTCATCAGCCACTCGATGGCGGCGAAAAAATCATTCATGAGCTTTTCAGGGTCAACGGTCGCCTGCAGCTCCCGACCTTTGTCATCGTTGCCGGGATAGCCGCCCACCGAGGTCAGTCCATCGGGCGCAAGCGCAATGAAGCCGGCCTTGGCCAACCGCCGTGCGACATCCTCGATGTACGGGTTGAGTCCGCGATTTTCATGCACGACCACCACAGCCGCTACCTTGCCGGTGGCTTTGGCCGGACGCACCAGATAACCGCGAACCGTCCCGTGGCCTTTGGGGGAGGGGTAGGTGATGTATTCGGCGATGATGTCCGGGTCGGTGAACTCAACCTGCTCGGCGAGTGCGTAATTCGGACTCAGGGCAGCGAGTAACGCGCTGGCCGTCAAACCGCCCAAAGTGAACAACGCCGCACGGTCGAGGAATTCGCGCCGGTTGATCCTGCCGTGGGCGTAGTAGTCGTAGAGCTCGAGCAGTTCCGGGGCGAAGTCTTTTGCAGTGAGACGGTGCATCGGTGCGCTTCCTCTTTGACGTAATGGACTCCTGTCAGTTAAGCGCATGAACAGGGTTTTTGTAGACTCGCGACTCAGCTGTTCAGAAAGCGTCAATTTCCGACATAAATTCCCGCGATACATATGTACCGCACCTCGCCATTCCCCCATCGACAAGCTGTGCCCTACAGACAAGGAGAGACTGTATGGCACAACGATTCAACGATGGTACGTCAGGAGACGTCGTCATCAGGTCCGGGCCGCCTGCTTCGGGCGGCGGTGGTGGCTGGGGCGGTGGTGGAGGTTCTGGAGGCAACCGCGTAGGAGCCTCAGGCGTAACCAGTGGTCCCAGCAAAAGCACGAAAGAAGCCCGACGGCTTGCCAAGGAAGAGTACCACCGGAACAAGGCAGCGCAGGAAGCACAGGCAGTGGCGGCCGCTGCTCAAGCCCGAGAGCAGGCTCGCATCTATGCGCGCAATCAACTACTCGCACAATTCACCCAGCTTCAAAACGTAACCAGAGCTGAAATAGACCAACGTTTTACCGCCCGAGCCGAGCAACTCACTTCGTCACTTGATAACGAAATCTCGGCGGCAAAACGGCACCATGCCGGCGACTCGAGTGAGCGCTGGCAGCTTTATCTCATCACCAAAGACAAGAACGAAATCGACGGGTTGATCGCCCTAAAAACCGCGGAGCTCAACGAAAAAAATGCGCTTGCCCGGTCATTCGACGGGCACGATCCGCTCACGCGAACCGCCGACGACTACCTGGCCCGACTCGGGCAGTTCGGTGATGCGCTGACGGGTGGTCATCAGCTCTGGGAGAGCGCCTACAACGCGGCTCATGAAGCCCGATTGCTGCCAGCGCAGATCGACGGGCTCAACGATAAATCCAATGCGTTGGCCACTCGTCATGCCGAGCAGACCATCATCTGGCGTGAGCGGGAGGCACTCTGGGAGCGTCATCGGCAGCACGCCGAGCAGCGTGATGCGCGCATTCGGTTCAAGCAACAGGTTGATGAGGATGCTCGCCTCGAACAGATCAAACAGGCCAACACCTTCCAATTACCTGCCACATCGTCAGCGCTGTCTGCCGGGGTATTGCCCAGCCACGGCGGGGAATGGGTTGATGCCGACAAACTGGTCATTGCCGTTTCGCGAGCAATCACCGAACTGGGCTCCGTCACCGCGACGCTCACGGTAGGGCAAGCCGCAATTTTCGTGGTGGGGATGGCCTATCCCAGCGCACTGGGCAACGGCGAGCTGACCTCCGAGCAACGACAACGATTGTCCGAGGCCGTCGCCGTTCCGGCTCAAGCCCTGGAACTTCATGACCCTCAAGAGATGCGGACTGCTGCTGACGCAGGCGGTTCGGTGGAGGTGGAATACCGGCTCAAACCTGTAGCCACACCGGAAGGAACCGCGATCGTTGTCGGCGCGACGGGGGGCGAAATCGATTCTCGCGTCCCGGTCGTGAATGCTGTGCTCGACCCGCGAACAGGCATCTACACCGCCGAGGTTCCTGGATCACCGGCCAGGTATGTGCAGTTCACTCCTGACGCCGCGCCTCACGCGACCTTGGCCAGCGAGACTCGTCTGACTGTCACGGAACCGCAGATTCAGGACATCCCGGCGGGTGTTGATTGGCGCATTCAGGATTGCATTGTCTGCGTGCCTGGTCTGCCACCGACCTACCTGTCCTTCAACGTTCCGGCCATGGGTTCCGGCGTTGTCACTGGAACCGGTCAACCGCCGACAGCTGATTGGTGGAAGGGCGTCAGCCAGACGGCCGGCGCAGCGATCCCGAGTCAGATTGGCGATCAGTTCCGGGGCAAGGAATTCAAGTCTTTCGAGGCGTTCGACGAAGCCCTGTGGCGAACGCTCGGTGAACACCCGGCGTTGACCCGTCCACTCGATGAGGTGAACAAAAAACGAGTCGAACAAGGCTTCGCCCCGTACGCGCCGAAAAGCACATGGGTGGGTACGAACCGAGAATTCGAACTGCGGTATCAGGAGCGGCCGGAGTTCTGGGCCGACCCGTTCAACCTCGACAAAATCAGCATCAAGACACCGCAAACTACCGAAGGATGGTTGGGCATCGTACCGACGGTTGTGCCCTGGCCGATTCCACCGGTTGGCACCTGGACACCGTTGGTGCCGCCGGGCAGTGAACAACTGGGTTCGACGACATCACCAACCCCGTCCATTCCGCCCGCGGTTTATCCCGGCAACCCGGTCATCCCGGTCCTACCGCAAAACGAGACGTTTCCGGCGGTTGATGAAGGGGAGATTGGTGCGAGTATTCCCGGGTTTCCGGGGGATATGGAACTGCCTTCGCCGGGACTGGTTTTTGTTGGTCCGCCGGTTGAGCCGCTGGAAGTAGGGCCATATAACGAACTCAGTGGTCGGAGCAGGGGAGATGGGTTGGATATTGACCATATTCCATCGCGGAGGGCGTTGGAGGCGTACATCGTTGATTCCTGGCCGGACATCGGTCCTGAGGAATTGGCCGACTTTTTAAGAAAAGCACCGAGTATCGCAATCCCCACAGCAGTGCATCGAAAATATAGTGAAACTTACGGAGGACGTAACAACGCACGGAAACAGGCTGCCGATGCGTTCGACTTGCGAATGGCTGTGGATACGAATTTTGATGCGTTAAAGCCAGGTTTGATTGAGTCTGGCTTTTCGGAATCGGAGATTGAGCTGGGACGAGATTTGCTACATAAACTTAGCAACGATCAAGGATGGTACTGATGACCAATACAAATATCGAAGCGTGGATCGATAACCTAGGCCAAAGTTATAACGACTTGATCGCACTTGGCATCGTTCCCGATCAACCGCTAAAGGAGCTGTATCCAGGCCGTGATAAGTTGCATCTGAATCCCGAGGTCGGCATCGCACTGTCCTTCTGGGCTGAGAGTAAACAGCTTGAAACTGTCTTTGTAACACTCATCAAAACGACCCCCTCGACCGTCGAGTACAAGGGTGAGCTCCCAACGCCATATAAGCTGGCATTGACCCAGTCCGATGTCCACGCACTCTTCGGCGAACCAATGGAATCAAGAGGCCCCATCAAAATGCCTCAACCGATGGGTCAGACCGGCGGATGGGAAGCCTATCCCCTTGATCCGGCGGTTCATCCCGGCAAAAAAGTTGTATTTCAATACACCGCTGCGATGGAAGTGAAAACATTGGTCTTCACTTTGATTGACAAAGGACACGAGTAAATTCCAACAGGCACTTGCTTATAAGGAGAGCAGGTGCCTTCGCATTCCGCGACTCGATAGAAACAAGGAAGAATTCATGATGGAACTTAAAACCACACTCAAGGATTACACCGCTCTGGAATTCCAGGCATTGGTCAACCAAATCTGGGCCGTTGACCTACCGAAATCGGACCATGATCGACTGATCAACCATTTCGACCGGATCGTCGGTCATCCCCAAGGTGCAGATCTGCTGTTCTACCCGATGGACAAGTCGAATACCAACACCCCGGAAGCCGTTGTCCACCACGTCAGGACATGGCATCACCAGCAAGGAATACCGGCATTCAAAGACGAGGATGTTCCTGTTGCCAAACCACTTGTTGCGCCGCTAACCCCTTTGGCCAGAAGCCTGGCCGAAGTCGAAAAAATCGCGGCGGATGTGGCCGTTTCAGGTCAGGTCGTTGAAGAGGCTTTCGGCCATTTCGAGCTACAGATCAGGAACTTTCAACGTCAAAAGAACACCCGTCTGGACATCTCCCCTCAGGAAACCGGCATACGCGCGCTGGAACATGCCCAGCATGAAGCACTGATAGCCGTCAGAAAGTTTCAGTCCTGGAAAATGAGAGTGGAATTCGTCCAAAGCGGCGCTCAGCGCAACCTCACCTATGCACGATCCGAGCAAGCGCAATGGCAGAGTATCGTGCAACAGATCAACGCCACCCATGATCGCTACCTCTTACGGCTGGAAAGCCTTTCTCAACGACATCGCGCTCTGCATGATGAAGCGGAAGCGTTGCTGATAGTGGCGCATCAGCGCTTGATTGATTCGCGCAGCACAATACAAACGGTGCACACCATCAGCGCTTCCCTCGATTCTGCCCATAAACGTCCTGATCTTTTACTGACTGGCGGTTCGCCGGTGCTGCTGGCGTCTCAGCAGGCGGATCTGCTTAAAGCGATACGTTCGACGGTTGCCGGGTTTTCCTGGCAAAACGCATCAGGCGGACCAGACACTGAAAACCAGCGTGCTGCCGTATTGAGCTTCGCCTTTTCCAGTCGGGCAGACGCTCAAATATTCGGTGTCAGCGTCCCTTTGTCCGAGCTTTTGCCCATCGAAGGCCAGGATTGGCAACACTTGGCTGCGAACCAGGCTGAGGTCGAAGTGCCTTTTCGCATGAGTACGGCGGCAGTCCCCGCCAGACCTGGAAAAATGTTCCAGGGGTTGCGTGAGATCAAAACGTTGTCGCAGGTTTACCTCAACGCATGCAGAGGCTGTCATTCGATCTCTGGCGTGAGGGTCAGAGCGGCGACGCAGGATCAGCATTGGAACCGGTTCAGTTTTACTCCTGAAGTTGCTGGAGTCACTGTCCACTGGGCTAGACCGATTTTCGTTGAAACCGCTCCGGCGGCTACACCGACCCATCAGCGTCGTGTGGGATTTGTGGAGTCCGCGCGAGTGCCGACGATTGAAGCCAAAGCCGAACGGGCGCATGACCGGTTTGACGACTACATCCTGGTATTCCCGGTCTCGTCCGGGCTTGACCCGCTCTACATCGTTTTCAACCGACCTGCGAAGTAGACGTTTACCGTGCACGCATGACGCCGAGTGTGGGATCGACCTTCAATGCAAACACTGCGCCCCAACCCTCGCCACTTGCGCATCGTGCTCGGCCTTGACGCCAGACACCCCGACTGCGCCGACTACCTGATCACCCACGATTATCGGCACGCCACCTTCAAGGGACGTCAGCAGCGGCGCCGACAAAAATGCAAAGCGACCACCGTTGACCATCTCTTCATAACCTTTGGACTCCCGCCGCCCCAGCGCCGAGGTGCGAGCCTTTTCAGTGGCGATGTAGGCGCTGATGGGCGCGCAACCGTCGAGGCGTTCGAGGGCGAGGGGATGGCCGCCGTCGTCGACAACCACGATGGTCACGGCCCATTGGTTGTTCTGCGCCTCGGTGCGTGCGGCCGCGAGGATCTGGCTGACTTCGGCCTGGCTCAGGATGGCTTTGCTCTTCATGGGGTTTCTCCGGGGATCGTTGAGGGCAGCGCGGCTTCGACCAGTTCTATCCAGTGCCGGACCGGGGTTCGGCCCGCACCGTCGAGGTGCGACTGACAGCCGATATTGGCCGTGACAATGACGTCAGGGTGGCCGCTTTCCAGTGCGTTCAGTTTGTTGTCGCGCAATTGTCGGGACAGTTCGGGTTGGGTGATCGAATAGGTGCCCGCCGAACCGCAACACAAATGGCTGTCGGGTACGGCCGTCAGGTTGAAACCGAGGCGACTCAGCATCGCTTCCACCGCGCCGCCGAGTTTTTGCGCGTGCTGCAAGGTGCAGGGGCAATGAAAGGCCAGGCGCTGGTCGCTGTGGACGCCGAGTGTTTCCAGGGGTTCGTCGCCCAGCACTTCCACCAGGTCCCTGGCGAGCGCGCTGACCCTTTTCGCCTTCTCGGCGTAGGCCGGATCGCGCTCCAGCAGATGGCCATAGTCCTTGATGAAAGCGCCACAGCCACTGGCGGTTTGCACGATGGCTTCGGCGCCGTTCTCGATACTCGGCCACCAGGCATCGATGTTGCGCCGTGCGCGGTCGAGTCCGGCAGCTTGCGCGTCGAGGTGATAATCCACGGCACCGCAGCAGCCCGCCTCACCGGACGAGGTGACACTGATGCCCAGTCGATCCAGGACCCGCGCAGCTGCCGCGTTGGTGTTCGGCGACAGGCTCGGTTGTACGCAGCCTTCGAGCATCAGCACCTGGCGCGCGTGGCGCGTGGCAGGGCGAGGCCTGGAGGGATAAACACGGCGAGGCAACTTGGCCTGCAACGTGTTGGGCAGTAGCACCCGGAAAAACTGACCGCTGCTGACCAGCGCCTTGAACAGTCCCGGGTTGGGCACAACACTGCGCAAACCTTCACGCAACAGGCGTTGGTCGATGGCGCGAGGCACCGCCGCATCGACCACTGCGCGGCCAATGTCGAGCAAGTTGTGATAATCGACACCGGAGGGGCAGGTGGTTTCGCAATTGCGGCAAGACAGGCAGCGGTCCAGGTGCTGCTGGGTTTTCTGCGTGACTTCGTTGCCTTCCAGCACTTGTTTGATCAGGTAGATACGGCCCCGTGGCCCATCGAGTTCATCACCCAGTAATTGATAAGTCGGGCACGTGGCGTTGCAGAACCCGCAGTGCACACAGGTGCGCAGGATGCTTTCGGCTTCTTCGGCACGGGGCAGGTGCCGGGCGGTGTCGCTCAGGGTCGTCTGCATGGTTCAAAGCTCCGCGTACAGGCGTGCGGGGTTGAAGATGCCCCGTGGATCGAGTTGTTGTTTCAGGCTGCGGTGATAGCGCAACAACGCGGCAGGCAACGGCTGGAACGGGCTGTCGATCAGGCCATGGCTGTAGCAGGTGACGTGGCCGCCGACCTCTTCGACGACCTTGCGAATGAACGCCGCTTCAGCGTCGGACTTGAGCCAGCGCTGGGCGCCGCCCCAGTCGATCAATTGCCGGCCGGGCAGGGACAACCGAGCCGTGTTGTGCGGCACGGACAAGCGCCAGAGCGGCTGATCCTCGTCGAAGAAACTCAGGCGGTGTTCGTTGAGATCCGTCCAGTAAGCACTGTCCAGCAGCTCGCCGCCCAACCGGTCATGGGCCGCCGCCACCGAGCCTTCGCCACCCTCCAGTCGCAGGTGCAGGCTCGTTCCGTCGTGGCACGCGGCGCTGATCGGCAGCGGTTGCTGACCCCATTCCGCGAGTCGCAGCAAGGCGCGATCGCTGTCCATTTCCAGGCTGATGCTCAGGCACTGGCGTGGTTTGGGCAGCACCTTGAGCGAGACTTCCGTGATCACGCCAAGGCAACCGAAGCTGCCAGCCATCATGCGCGACAGGTCGTAGCCGGCGACGTTCTTCATCACTTCGCCGCCGAAGCGCAAGTGTTTGCCATGCCCGGTGATGACCCGCGTGCCGAGGACGAAGTCGCGCACCGAACCTGACCATGGCCGTCGCGGTCCCGACAGCCCGCAGGCGATCATCCCGCCGACCGTGGCGTCGTCACCAAAGGAGGGCGGTTCGCAGGGCAGCATTTGCTGCGCGTCGTGCAGCACTTCGGTCAATTCCGACAATGGCGTACCGCACCGGGCGGTGATCACCAGTTCGGTCGGGTCGTAGCTGACGATGCCGCGGTGCGCGCGGGTGTCGAGGACTTCACCCGCAACGATACGGCCCAGAAACGCCTTGCTGTTGGAACCCTGAATCCGCAGCGGCGTGGCGTTTTCCAGGGCCTGGTTGACCTGCTCCAGCAGCACGGCGCTGTCATCGATATCCCGTTCACTGCGCATCAGAAACGCTCCAGCTCAGGGAAGGGCAGCTGACCCATGTGCACGTGCATGGCGCCAAACTCGGCGCAGCGGTGCAGGGTCGGAATGTTCTTGCCCGGATTGAGCAAGCCACTCGGATCGAACGCGGCCTTGACGGCATGGAATACGGTCAGTTCATCGCTGTTGAACTGCGCGCACATCTGATTGATTTTCTCGCGGCCCACGCCGTGTTCACCGGTAATGCTGCCGCCGACTTTCACGCACAATTCGAGGATCTTGCCGCCCAGGGCTTCGGCGCGGTCGAGCTCGCCCGGTTGATTGGCGTCGAACAGAATCAGCGGGTGCATGTTGCCGTCACCGGCATGGAAAACGTTGGCGACGCGCAAGTCATACTCGGCGGATAGCGCCGCAATCGCACGCAGCACACCGGGCAACTCGCGGCGCGGGATCGTGCCGTCCATGCAGTAGTAATCCGGCGAAAGGCGACCCACGGCCGGGAAGGCATTCTTGCGCCCGGCCCAGAAACGCACGCGCTCGGCTTCATCCCTGGCCTGACGCACTTCGGTGGCGCCCGCGTTTTCCAACACCTGGCGCACGCGGTCGCAGTCGTCGTGGACATCGGCTTCGACCCCGTCGAGTTCGCACAGCAGAATCGCTTCGGCGTCCACTGGGTAACCGGCGTGGATAAAGTCTTCGGCGGCGCGAATCGCCAGGTTGTCCATCATTTCCAGGCCACCGGGAATGATGCCGGCGGCGATGATGTCACCGACCGCGCGACCGGCTTTTTCGACGGAATCGAACGCCGCCAGCAGCACCTTCGCAGTCTGCGGTTTGGGCAGCAGTTTGACCGTGACTTCGGTGATCACCCCGAGCATGCCTTCGGAACCGGTGAACAGCGCCAGCAGGTCGAAGCCGGGCGAGTCGAGGGCATCGGAGCCCAACGTCAGGTGTTCGCCGTCGACGGTAAGGATGTCGACCTTGAGCAGGTTGTGCACGGTCAGACCGTATTTCAGGCAATGCACGCCGCCGGCGTTTTCAGCGACATTGCCGCCGATCGAACAGGCGATTTGCGAAGACGGGTCGGGCGCGTAGTACAGGCCGAACGGTGCCGCTGCCTGGGAAATCGCCAGGTTGCGTACACCCGGCTGGACCCGTGCGGTACGGGCGGCGGGGTCGATGTGCAAAATGTTGTTGAAACGCGCCATCACCAGCAGCACGCCTTTTTCCAGCGGCAATGCGCCGCCGGACAAACCGGTGCCGGCGCCGCGGGCGACCACCGGGACCTGCAGCTCATGACAGAGCCGAAGCACGCCTTGCACCTCGTCGAGGTGGCGTGGCAACACCACCAGCAGGGGCGTGGTGCGATAAGCCGAGAGGCCGTCGCATTCGTACGGTTTCAACTCTTCCTGTTGATGCAGCACTTCCAGTTTCGGCAAGCGGGTTTGCAGAGCTCGCAGCAAGGCGGCCTTGTCGACGTCCGGTAGCACACCATCAACGCGTTCATCGTAGAGAATGTTCATAGTCGTTTTACGATACTCCGTTCGTGCATTGCCGGGGCAGCGGTCTGTTTGTTTGAGCGTTTGGGTGAATATCCGTTTCTGCGGTAACGGCTGCTTATGGTTCTGCTCTTACGGCGGGTTAATTGGAAAAGCGCCAAGTAACCAAGCGCTTTTGCCCCTTTCGTTCGGTGCCTCGCTAATGCTCGGCATGCCCGCGCTCCGGTCCTGCTCTGTGGGCCCGCCGCCATCGGCCATCCATGGCCGGGGGCGGCTACCGCAAAAGCACCGCGAGGCGGCCTTCGGACCGACCTGGCTCTTGCAGCGTACACATTTCCCCTGTGGGAGCTAGCCTGCTAGCGATAGTCGTTAACGATAACGCGTGCTGTCTGAATGTACGCGGTGTCTGGACTTCCATCGCTAGCAGGCTAGCTCCCACAGGGGATTTTTGGCGGGCATGACATTGGTGCTACCCCGATGCCGGCGGGCCCACGGAGCAGGACCGGAGCGAGGGAATGGCGAGCCACCGTACGTCAGGGGCGCAGGCGCTTGGTTACTTGGCGCTTCTCCAAGTAACCCGCCGTAAGGGCGGAACCAATAGCCGCCGTTACCAAAAAAACGGATATGCCCCCAAGCGCCTGCACCCAAAACCCAGGCAAACCGCATCCGCTTAATGCCCACCCACAACCATCTGCGTAAACGGCGACACATAAGCCTGCAACGTCACCAACCCACCCACCAGAATCGCCAGAATGATGGAATGGAAGAACACATAACGCAGAATCTCCCCTTCATGGCCGTACCAACGCGTGGCGGTCGAGGCCACCACGATCGACTGCGCATCAACCATCTTGCCCATGACCCCACCGGAACTGTTGGCCGCCGCCATCAACACCGGACTAAGACCCAGTTGCTCGGCAGTCACTTTCTGCAAGCCGCCAAACAGCACGTTAGACGCCGTGTCCGAACCCGTCAGCGCCACGCCAAGCCAGCCGAGCAGGGTGCCGAACATGGGGTAGAAAATCCCCGTCGCCGCGAACGCCAGGCCCATGGTGGCGTCCAGCCCCGAATAACGGGTGAGGAAGCCGAGGGCGAGCATCGCCACGATGGTAATCAGCGAGTAACGCACGACCCAGATGGTTCGCAGGTACTGCTTGATCAGTTGCGGGATGGAATAGCCCATCAGCAGCCCGCCCAGGATCGCCGCCAGCAAGATGCCGCTGCCGGTGCTGGTCAACCAGGTGAATTTGTAGACCGCGTCTTCGGTTTTAGGCGCAGGCACCACCGGCGGGACTTTTTCGATTTGCTGGTGGATCGTGCCGAAGGTGATGACCGGAGCAAAGATCGGGTTCGCTTCGCGCAGCGGTTTGCCTTGAGGGTCGAGCTTGGCGGAGTGTGTGACCGGATCGATCGCCGGACGGGTATCGAACATGTTTTTGAAGCCCTGGGTGCCCCAGGCGAAAACGAACACCGTGAGGATGATCCACGGCATCCACGCGCGCATGACAGCAGGCTTGGCGTCGCTGGCAAAGGTCGTACTGGCAACGGGTTTTTCGTCATGCTCGTCGGCGATTCTGGAATTATCGACACGCCCGGACAGCGCAGCGGAGGTGTGCACCGTCGCGGGTTTCCACACCCGGAGAAAACCGGTCAGGCAGGCCATGGAAATCAGCGCGGCAACCACGTCCACCAGCATTGGCCCGTGGTAGTTGGACACCAGGAATTGCGGCACGGCGAAACTGACGCCGGCCACCAGGATGGCCGGCCAGATTTCCAGCATCTTGCGCCAGCCGGCGAAGGCCCAGATCAACCAGAACGGCACGATCACCGAGAAAAACGGCAATTGCCGCCCGACCATCATCGACAGCTCCATTTCATCCAGCCCGGTGACCTTGGCCAGCGTAATGATCGGCGTACCCAGCGCGCCAAAGGCCACGGGCGCGGTGTTGGCGATCAACGCCAGGCCGGACGCGGCCAGCGGCGAGAAGCCCAGACCGATCAGAATCGCCCCGGTCACCGCCACCGGTGTACCGAAACCGGCAGCGCCTTCGAAAAAGGCGCCGAAGCAGAAGGCAATCAGCAACAACTGCAGGCGTCGATCATCGGTGATGCGCGCCAGCGAGTCTTGCAGCACTTTGAACGAGCCGTTCTCGGTGGTCAGTCGGTGCAGGAAGATGATGTTGAGCACAATCCAGCCAATTGGCAGCAAACCGTTGGCGGCGCCATACAGGGCGGCCGAGCCTGCCATGTTCGCCGGCATGCCGAAGGCGAAGATCGCGATGACCAGGGCGGAGGCGAGGGCGAGCAATGCCGCCAAATGTGCTTTGATGTGGAAGAACGCCAGGGCTGCCAGCATCACCACGACCGGCACTGCTGCCATGATGGTTGAAATGACCGGGTTGCCGAACGGATCGTAGATTTGCTGCCAGACCATGTTCCACCTCTGCTTTTTATTGTTGGGAGTGCAGACCCCGAGGGGGCGGTGGCTTGTAGTATAGGTGGCATTGCGCCGCTGTCTTGCACCCTTGTACACCAGGCCTTTCAGCGGTTTTTTGTACTAAAAATAGGGACTGCGGTACGCGTTGACCGACTTAACTACCCGGAGGAACGCAACAATGACTGAACGCCATTTGCGCCACACGGAAACGCTGTCGAACGGATGCAGCATCGAGGTCAAGGCCGAGATCCTGCGGGACGGTTCGTTGGGAATGTTCATAGGTGTCTACCGACCTGATGGCTCGGCCATTGAGGAGAACGACCATCCCGCGCTGCATTTTCTCGACATGGAGGCCGCGATGGAATGGGGGGTCGAGAAAGCCAAGGACATCGGCAACGGGCAGAGGACGTTGTAGGGCCTGGCGTTGGATCAGCGGTAAGGCCATCGCGGGCAAGCCCGCTCCCACAGGGGCATGCGGTCAAATGTGGAAGCCGGCTTGCTCGCGAAGCTTTTAGTGCTTGAACATCACATGCCGCACAACGGTGTAGTCCTCCAGCCCGTACATCGACATGTCCTTCCCGTAGCCGGACAATTTCTGACCGCCGTGGGGCATTTCGCTGACCAGCATGAAGTGCGTGTTCACCCAGGTGCAGCCGTACTGCAAGCGCGCCGACAGGCGATGCGCGCGACCGACGTCGGCGGTCCACACCGACGACGCCAGGCCGTAATCCGAATCGTTGGCCCAGCCCAGCACCTGCGCTTCGTCGCTGAATTTGGTCACCGACACCACCGGCCCGAACACTTCGCGACGGACGATTTCGTCGTCCTGCAGCGCGTCGGCCAGCACCGTCGGCTCGAAGAAGAAACCATTGCCTTCAACCGCCTTGCCGCCGGTGATCAAACGGATGTGCGATTGCGCCATGGCGCGTTCGACAAAACCGGCCACCCGGTCGCGGTGCTGCGCGGTGATCAGCGGCCCGAGTTCGGTCGACGGGTCATCCTGCAGGCCGTACTTGATGCTGCTGACCGCCGCGCCGAGCTTCTCGACGAATCTGTCGTAGATGCCTTCCTGCGCATAGATGCGGCAGGCCGCGGTGCAGTCCTGGCCAGCGTTGTAGAAACCGAAGGTGCGAATGCCTTCCACGGCGGCGTCGATGTCGGCGTCGTCGAAGATGATCACCGGGGCCTTGCCGCCCAGTTCCATGTGCATGCGCTTGACGCTGTCGGCAGTGCTGGAAATGATGTTCGAACCGGTGGCGATGGAGCCCGTCAGCGACACCATGCGCACTTTCGGGTGGGTGACCAATGGGCTGCCGACGGAAGGACCACGGCCGAACACCAGGTTGAGTACGCCGGCCGGGAAGATTTCCGACGCCAGTTGCGCCAGGCGCAGCGCGGTCAGCGGGGTTTGCTCCGACGGCTTGAGCACCACGGTATTACCGGCGGCGAGGGCCGGGGCGATTTTCCAGGCGACCATCATCAGCGGGTAGTTCCACGGCGCGATGGAGGCGATCACGCCCACCGGATCGCGGCGGATCATCGAGGTGTGGCCGGCCAGGTATTCACCGCCGGCCGAGCCGCTCATGCAACGGCTGGCGCCGGCGAAGAAACGGAACACGTCGGCAATCGCCGGAATCTCGTCGTTCAACGCGGCGCTGTAGGGTTTGCCGCAGTTGTCGGATTCGAGTTTGGCCAGCTCTTCGCCGTGGGCTTCGATGGCGTCGGCGAGTTTGAGCAGCAGCAGCGAGCGCTCCTTGGGCGGAGTCTGCGACCAGCTGTCGAACGCGGCGTCGGCGGCGCGCACGGCGGCATCGACCTGGGCTTCGCTGGCTTCGTTGATTTCCACCAGCACGCGACCGAGGGCCGGGTTGAACACCGGTTGGGCGGGGCCTTCGCCGTCGAGCAGTTGGCCGTTGATCAAGAGTTGGGTTTGCATGGCGTTGTCCTCTTCGAATCTATTGTTTTTCTGTCGGAACCGAATCCGTTCGGGAGCGGGCAAGCCCGCTCCCACAGGATCCGGTTCCTTTCGGGGCAGTCGTTGTCAGATCGTCGATCGATTGATCGAAGCACCGGACAGGTCAGTATCCTTAACCTGCGGTTTCGAGAACTTCCACGCATCCCCCGCCGGTGCCGTGCCTTTGTCGTACGGCTTGCCCAGCAGCATGTAAACCAGCCCAGCGCCCATTACCACCAGCGTGGTCAGGATCATCGAAAAGTTGATGTACCACGGCGCATCCGGCGAGCGCGGCCAGACCATGTTGACGATGGCGCAGACGCCAT
Organism: Pseudomonas fluorescens NCIMB 11764; assembly: GCF_000293885.2. Taxonomy (NCBI): domain Bacteria; kingdom Pseudomonadati; phylum Pseudomonadota; class Gammaproteobacteria; order Pseudomonadales; family Pseudomonadaceae; genus Pseudomonas; species Pseudomonas fluorescens. Next base: position 5,330,843 of record NZ_CP010945.1, on the reverse strand, counting down.
AAATCAACGCAGCGAGGTTCACCCACAAGCCCCACGCACCCAGCGTGAACTGCCCGTTCGGGCGCCAGCCCTTGGCGCGGGCGATCAACGCGGCGACGACGATCAGCTGGAAGGCCACGTAGATACCAATCGCCGCGAATCCGACGATGGTCGCCACGGCATCAGCCATGAACATGCCCAGGCAGACAATCGCCGCGGGCACCAGGCCGCTGATCAGCAACGCGAACGACGGCACATGGTTGCCCGAGAGGCGTTTGAGCAGCGAGCTACCGATGATCATTTCGTCACGGGCATAGGCGAACAGCAGACGACTGGCCGCCGCTTGCAGGCTCAGCACGCAAGAGATGAACGACACCATCACCACCGCCATCACCAGTCGCGAACCTACCGGACCGAAAGCATTGGCGAGAATGGTGGCCACCGGATCGGTGTCTTCACCGGCCAGGACCTTGGCCATGTCCGGCACCGAGAGAATCAGCGCCAGGCAGGCGAACATCGCCGCCGCGCCACCGATGTAAATGGTCATGCGCATCGCCTTCGGAATGCGCTTGCCCGGGTTCGGGGTTTCTTCGGCGACATCGCCGCAGGCCTCGAAGCCGTAGTACTGGAACAGACCCGCCAACGAGGCCGCGAGGAACGCCGGCAAGTACGAGCCGTTGACCTCAAGGTTGAAGGTGTCGAACAGCACGCTGAATGGCTGATGACGCTCGAAGATCAGCAGGTAGCCGCCGACCAGAATCGCCCCTACCAGCTCGCAGAGAAAGCCGAACATGGCCACCCGCGCCAGCAGTTTGGTGCCCACCAGGTTGAGGGCGGTCGAGAGCAGGATGATCGTCAGGGCAATGTAGATGTTGGCTTCGGGACCGGGATTGAAACCCAGCATGATCGCCAGGTACGGCCCGGCACCCACGGCGACGCCAGCGATGGTGGCGCACAACGCCCAGGCATACACCCAGCCGACCATCCACGCCCAGCGCTTGCCCACCAGGCGACGGGCCCACGGATAGACACCCCCGGAAATCGGGAACTGCGAGACGATTTCACCGAAGACCAGGCACACCAGCAATTGCCCGGCGCCGATCAGCAGGTAGGACCAGAACATCGGCGGGCCGCCGGCGGCCAGGCACAAACCGAACAGGGTGTAGACGCCGACGACCGGCGACAGGTAGGTAAAGCCCAGTGAGAAGTTCTCCCACAGGCTCATGCTGCGGTTGAAGTCCGAACTGTAGCCGAGGGCGCGGAGTTGTTCCGCGTCCTGATCGGCGCTGACGCTTGCACGCGTGTTGGATGAGCCACTCATTTTATTTCCTCATTATCAATGGCAGGTGTTTGCTGGGTTGGCCGGTTGGCCGGCCGATGTTCTTGTCGATCTTTTTGTTGTATGGGGGTCTCACGGACACCTCGAACCTGTGGGAGCCATAGCGACCTCAAGACCGCCATCGCCAGCAGGCTGGCTCCCACGGGGGATCGCGTCAGGCTTTGGTTTCGTCGTCGTACTGCGACAGCCATTCAACGGCAGCATCGCGATAACGGCTGAAACCCTTGTAATCAACCAATTGCTGATTCAAGTCCCGCAGCACCCGGTGCATGCGTCGGGCCCACGCCGGGTTGGTCGCGATGTCTTCGAGGCTGAGCAGGTACGTGCGGATCGGAAAGACGATGGCGTTACTGCGCGGCAGGCGATGCAGCGGTTGCAACTCGATGCGCAGGTAAACCAGTTTGCCGGCGTTTTCTGCGGTGACGATGGTCCGGTCCGGCGCCCATTCCGGCAGGCTTTCGGCCGAGACTTCGAGGCGCGGGTTAACGGTCAGCGACCAGTTCAGGCGACGCACCGGATGGCCAGTGCGCAGGCGCAGCAGGAACTTCAAGGCGCGGTCGAGCATGCCGATTTCCTTGACCAGCGGCACCGGCCCGTGGAACTCCTCCCAGCTCATGCCGAGGTTGAAACGCAGCGAGTAATCCGCGCGCTGGGTGGCGATCCCCGCGCCCCAGTACAGCGTGCCGTCGCGTTCTTCCTGCAACACCCAATCGCCCTGGGCCTGGCGGGTCACGTACTCCATCGGCTCGTAGGGCAGGGTGGCCGGGTCGCCGAAGGTGAAATGGTCGTCGATGTCCAGCAGGCGGTTGGTCCAGTGCCACTGCCGACCTTCACGCGCCAGGCTGAAGTACTGCGGATAGTCCCGGGCGTAGGACTCCATGATCAGCTCCAGCAAATCCCATTGCGCTTCCATCATGTGCGGCGCCGAGACGTAGTGCATGCCAGGATCTTTCTCAAGGGTGATCGCGCGGTCCCGGCATTCGCTGATGTAGTGTTCGTCGATATCGAATGCGGCGCGAAACGCACCGTCGCCCACCGACACATGCGGTTCGAGGTTCATCGAATACATGTAGTCGTCATCGGGGAACGGGAAGGGCGCGCGGGCGATGGTTTCCGGGCTGTTGGCGAAGGTGTAGTCGTCGCGATAGGTTTCGTCGGGATTGAATTGGATATTCATTTTGTTCTCCGTCGATCAGAGGTCGATGACCAGGCGATTGCACTTGGCGCGGGATACGCAGGGCATGATTTTCTTGCAGCCGACCTTGTCTTCGTCGGACAGCCAGTCATCGCTGTGCAGCAGCTCGCCGTCGAGTTCCAGCACTGCGGTTTCGCAATGCCCGCAGGCTCCGCCGCGACACAGGTACGGCATGCTGTAGCCGGCGGCTTCGACCGCTTCGAGCATGGTCTGGTCGGGCGAGACTTCAATCGTTGCGCCGCTGCGGCCGAGGGTGAAACTGAAGGCTTCGCCGCCGCTGCTCTGTTCGAGGAAACGTTCGAAGTGCACGTGACTGTCAGTCCAGCCAAGGTCGCGGGCGCAGGCCAGCGTGGCGTCGATCATGCTGTCCGGGCCGCACACATAGACGTGACTGCCCAACGGGCGGTCGGCGAGCACCCGGCCGATCTCCATGCGCGATTCAATGCCTTTGCGGTACAGGTGAACCTGCTCGCCGTAAGTGGCCTGCAACTCCTGGCCGAGCTGCGCATGTTCTGCACCGCGCACCGCGTAATGCAGCTCGAACGGCACTTTGCTCAGGCGCAGTTCTTCCAGCTGGGAAATCACCGGCGTGATGCCGACGCCACCGGCGATGAACAGGTGCAGGCGTGCCTGTTTGATCAGCGGGAACAGGTTGACCGGCGGGGTGACCTCGATCAGATCACCTTCACTGACGTTGTCATGCAGGGACGCCGAGCCACCGCGCCCGGCGTCCACCCGGCGCACGGCAATCTGATAACTGCTGGTGTCGTAAGGCGAACTCAGCAGCGAATACGGGTTGCGCAAGGTGTTCTGCTGATGGGCGATCAGCACCACGACGTGGCTGCCGCCGGAGAAGGCCGGCAAGTGCGCGCCGGTCGGCGACACCAGGGTGAAGCGCTTGATTTCCGGGGTCACCGCTTCGATCCGGGCGACGCGCAGGTTCAACGTGCCATTGTTCTGGCTCATGTGTCGAGCTCCTCGGCTTCGGGCAATTCACCCGGGACTTCAGCATCGGCCTTGACCGCCTGAAAGGCCGCCAACCGCCGGGAATAGTGATCGCGCACCACCAGCGTCAGGCCACAGCCGGGGCAGTCATAGACGCGTTGGGTCACGTTTTCGGTGTAGGTGTCGCAATGCACGCACCAGACGCGGCGAACCAGCGTGCCGGAGTGCTCGCGCAGCACTTCGTCGCGGTTCATGTCGAAATGCGTGGCCACTTGCATGGCGCTGCCGAGGAAACTTTCCGAACCGGCGAGATAGAGGCGGGTGCCCATGCGCGCTTCGCCGAGCAGGGTTTTGAGCGCGTCGATCAACGATTGGTTGGTTGCATGCACATGCAGCGGGTGCTCGGGGTGCTGCTGCAACTGCGTGAGGAAGTCCTGGCCGGAAAAGGATTCCAGGGAGTAGAGCAAGGTAATCGGCCGGTCCAGGCCAGCCATTTCTTCCAGTAAGCGCAACATGGCGCGACCGCCGCTGCCTTGCCCGGCAATGATGTGCCGGATACCTCCCGGCAGCGGTTGCAACCGGTCATAGACCGGTCGGCTTTTGATCCCGGTGATCAACATTTTTATTATTCCTCCTGGCTACCGGCGCGGCTAGATGAAAGCCGGCCCTGATGCAAAGCCCAACGATGGTGGGTTGCAGGTAGCAGGAGCACAGGTCGTGCCAGTTATTCAACTTATTGAAAATAAAGAATTTGTTTGATTTCAGGGCGTGAGTGACAGGCAAAAGTAACCAGGTATGTATGCGTTTTTGCAGCGGTTAGGTGTCATCCGGAACAACACGCAACCCTGTAGGAGCGGCGTGCTCACTGACATTGCGGGTTTCAGTCGCGCTGGAGCTTGCGAATCAACGTCCCGATGTCGATCCCCAGGTGCACCGCCGCTTTACGTTTGCTGCCGCACACATGCACGGCCCTGAGAATGACCTGGCGTTCGAAATGCTGAACCTGCAGCTTGAGGTTTTGCTCCGTCTCCTCTTCGTCGGCCATCACTGGTTTTGCCCGCTCCTGAGGGCGCACCGGGTCGAGCAGTTCAGCCGGCAGATGATGCTCCTGGGCTTCATCGTCAGCGAGCACCGCCAGCCGTTCGAAGATGTTCACCAGTTCGCGGATGTTGCCGGGGTAGTCGTAACCCAACAGCCGCTTGCGGCAACCGGCGGACAGGCTCAGTGACGGCTCGCGGTCGCCATTGATGCGACTCAGCAGAATGTCGATGAGGAACGGCAAGTCATCCCGGTGCTGGCGCAGCGGTGGAATTTCTACCGGCAGGACCGCCAGGCGATAGTAGAGGTCGGCGCGAAACTCACCGATGCTCACCAAGTGACGCAAGTCTTTGTTGGTGGCGGCAATGACCTGCACCTGCACCGTTTTGCTCAACGGTGAACCGACCGACTGGATGGTGCTGTCTTCAAGAAACTTCAGCAGTTTGGCCTGCACGTGCAACGGGATTTCACCGATCTCGTCAAGGAACAGCGTCCCGCCCGAAGCGGCCTCGATATAACCTTGCTTGCCACCCTGCAACGCGCCAGTGAAGGCGCCGCGTTCGTAGCCGAACATCTCCGATTCGAACAGGCTCTCCGGGATGCTCCCGCAGTTGACGTGAATGAATGGCCGATCACCCCAACCGGCGGCGCGGTGGATGTGCCGTGCGATGGCGGTCTTGCCGACGCCCGGTTCGCCCAGCAGCAGCAACCGCGCACGCCGCCGGAATGCGCGCACGCCGGTATCGGCGATGCTCGAGAGCTGCGGCGACAAATGCAATGCGTTGTCCTGTGGATCGCGCAGGCCCTGGGTTTCCACCGGCCGGTTGCCCAGTGAGGCGCGACGCTGCGGCTGGCTGCCGTCGAAGTCTTTCTGGGTCAGCATCCTGAACGGTTTTTCGTAGGCCCCGGTGGGAATGGCGTGGGTGCTGCTGAGCAGCACCCGACCTTCCCGCGAACGGGTAAGCGCGCTATTGCCGCCGCGATTCAGCGCCGCCTGAAAATCGTCGTAATTCAGCGCCGAGCGTTGGTAAAACTCACTGTCGGACAAACCGCTGGCTTGCTGGCGGGACACCCGGTTGACCCGCTCGGCGGCGAGGTTGAGAAAGCGCACCCGGCCTTCACCGTCCGTCACGATCAGCGCGTCACTGAAGCTGTCGAGCAAGGCGTGCAGTGCGGGAGTCTCCAGCAAGGCGCCCAGCACTTCACTGCTGACGTTGACCGAAGAGCGCATGCCCATTTGCAGCGTGGGTGGCAGGTTCTTGTCTTTCATGGGTGCAACTCTTCGGCACGGCGCACGCCCTGACTTTCGCGAAGCACCGCCACCCGCCAGGCCACGCCTTCACGAATCAGGATGCGCGAGCAATGCACATTGAAATTCAGCTGGCGTCCGCTCAAGTCGGGCAAGGGCAGGCTGTGCCAGGTGCGTTCGGGCAGGGCGTTGTCCAGCAGCAGCCGAGCGATGCCGTCGCCATGGGTGATGCCAAAGGTTTCTTCGAACGCTGCGTTGCGCCATTGCGGTTGCAAGTGCTCATCGATCACCAGCACCGCGTCAGGCACCGCATCGAACACCCGGCGCAAGGCGTCGATGCGCTGCTCGGCGTCGTGCTGCATGCGCAGTTCCTGACTGACATCGCGAATGCTGCCCCACATGCGCAACAGATGGCCGTTGACGATGGTCGCGCGCACATCATTCTCGACATAGGCCGGCGAGCCGTCGTGCCGGCGATCCACCGACAGCGCGCAGTCCACGTGGAAACCGGCTTCGATCAGGCGCCGCACAAACTCTTCGTTGGCCGGGCTGCGCGGCCAGTACAGGCGCACCGGTTGCTGGTTGAAATCGACATCCGAAGGCATTTCATACACGTCGGCCATGGCGCGATTGCACAGTCGCCAATGGGAGTCGTTTTCGAACACCTGGCGCACGATTTCGTCGGGGGAGGTGTTGATGTCCACCGCCTCGGCGAACTCGATGCACCAGTACGCGACCTTGGCGCTTTGCAGCATCTGGCTCATGACTTCATTGGCGTTGTGCATTTCCCGCAATCGATGACCCAGTGCGCCGAGAGGAATTTTCAGCAGATGCAGGCGCGCCGGGTGCACCGAGCGCCATTCGAGCAATCCGCAAGCGACCACGGGCAGCAAGCCGCCGTTGTGGCGAATCAGGGTCAGTTCCAGGCTGTGCACTTGCTCATCGGCGGGCGGATTGGCAAACAACGACTGCACGGCACGCAACGATTCGACACTGAAGATGCGCTCGATCGGCTGGTTCAGCAGCGCTTCGGGGTCATAGCCCAGTTGATCGCTCAGGCTGGGGGACAGGCTGATCAGTTGCCCGTCAGCGCTGAGGGTGCTGGTCAGCGGCGGTGCCTTGTTGGTCAGTAAATTCAGGATATCCATCGATGGATCGGCTCGATTTGGCTAATGGGACCTGGCTGAAATCACTCAGGCAGTCAAAGCGGGGCATATCGCATGCCAACTGGAAGGCGCGACGAACAGGGGAGTACAAGGGCAGGCGAGTCGTTGAGTGCTGCGATAATGCAACGAAACAGGCATTTATGCAGCACTCACGTTGAGCGTAGTCGGGAGGCGGGAGGTGGTTGGGTCAATCCGATCGGTGACCCCGATCGTTGTCAGGCCTTGCTGGCCGCCAGATAAGCACCGAGGCGGCGGCCCATTTCTTCGCCCAGGGCCTGCAAACCGCTCATCGGACGAACCATGACTTCGAATTCGACGATTTTGCCTTGCTCGTCGAAGCGGATCATGTCGATGCCCTTGAGCGCTTTTCCGCCGACCTTGGCGCTGAATTCGAGGACGACATTCAAGCCGTCCGCAGTCGCCAATTCGCGGTGGTAGGTGAAATCTTCAAAGACGTTAAACACCGTGGTCAGAATCATCGTGACCACCTGGGCGCCCGGGTACGGTGTGTGCGCCATCGGTGAGCGGAACACCGCGTTCGGGTCCAGCAAGGCGGGCAGGGCTTGCAGGTCACCCTCGCGGATCATGGCGTGCCATTGATTCAAGGAGGCAGCTGCGTTGGGGTGCAGTTTCAGTCCGGACATCTTCAACTCCTGTTTTGTTGTTGTTCTGAAAGCATTGCCAGCGACTGTATCTCAATGGGTCTGAAGCGTTGCTTATGGCGCAGTATTCAAGCGGTCGATGGCTGGCCCTCGTGGGTGGCCAGATAGAGTTGGCGGTAAGCGGCCACCAGCTGTTCCTGGCTGAAGGCGAGGTTGCGCCCGCTCGGATTGGGCAGCACCCACACCGTAGCAGTGCCAAACGTCGTTGGTTGCAGGCCCCAGGCAATTTCTCGCTGGCGGGATAACGCGCAATACGCCGCTTTACCGAGAAACGCTACGAAGCGTGGCGCATGGCGTGCGATTTTCTGTTCGAAATTCGCAGCGGCGGCGGTGAATTCATCTACCGAGAGCTGGTCCGCTCGCGCCGTCGGCCGATCCACCACGGCGGTCAAGCCACACTGATACTGCAAAAGCTGCCGGTCGTTTTCCGGACGTACTTCCTCAGGCGTGAAGCCGGCAAGGTGCAGCGTGCGCCAGAAGCGGTTGCCCCTGCCGGCAAAGTGATGCCCTTGGGCCGCGGCCATCATGCCCGGGTTGATCCCGCAAAAAATCACCGCCAGATGATCGGCCAGAATGTCTTCGAGTCCTTCACTCACTTTAAAAACCTCAACCGCACATCACGTTGACCGCGTTGCGTGCCAGTTCCGTCAACTCATCGCGGGATTTGCCTGCCCGCGCCCGGATCGAAATGCTGTGCAGCAACGATGACGCGAGGACGGCGAGGGCGGCCGGGTCGACATCCTTGTTCAACTCACCCTTGTCGATGGCCGCCCGCAGCCGCGTTTCCAGATCGGCATCCAGACGGCTGAGCCGTTCCGACAACACCTCGCGAATTTCCGGGTCTTCGACCGCCTCAGTGGTCGCCGTACCAATCGCAAAGCAGCCACGGGGCTGGCCGTCACCCGAGAAGTAGATCGCCAACTGCCCTTCATAGAACTGCGTCAACGCCTGGCGCAGTGTCAGCTCATCATCCGTCAGCGCCGCTTGCATGGCCGCCGCAGCAAATTCCCAGTACTGCTCAAGCGCTTTTATATAGAGCGCGTGCTTGTCGCCGAATGCGGCGTAGAGGCTCGGGCGATTCATGCCCGCTGCCGTGGCAATGCTGTCCAGCGAGGCGCCGGAATAGCCGGTGCTCCAGAAAACTCCCAGCGCCTGCTGCAACGCTGTCTGCGGGTCATAGGCGCGAGGGCGGCCGCGGCCTTTTCCTTCGGTGGTTTTATTTTGTGCCATGTCGTACAAAATCCTTGAATGGAGATTTCGGTGGGGATATTCTTACACCATCGCACAAAATTAAGGAACCAGAAATTCCTTGGTTGCAGGTTTGTTGTAGCGGAGCTCGAACGGGGTGAAGCGGCTACGAAACAGGTGCGGCGGAGCGATCCTCCTTTTTGCGCACGGTAAGGCTGTTTTTAGTGGGTATTAGCCCGATTTCCCGGTTAGAGGTGCATCCGATCATGACCAGACAGTTCGATATTCCAGCCACACAGACCTTCGAGCATCCAGGGCCGGCCCATCCAGACGCGCCCAGGAAACCGCTCAAGGAAAGACTGCGGCCACTGCTGATGGTGGGCGTTCCGGTGCTTTTCGCGGCATACGGGTACGCACACTACCTGGCGGGGGTTCCGTTTGTTTCTACCGATAACGCTTACGCCCGGGTGGCAAAAGCGTCGATCAATGCACGCATCTCAGGGCAAGTGGTCGACATCGCAGTCGAGGATAACCAGCTCGTTCACAAGGGCCAGGTCCTGTTCCGCATCGACCCGAAACCGTTGCAGATCGCGGTTGACCGCGCCGAAGCACAGCTGAGCGTGGCACGGTTGCGCATCGACGGGCTCAAGGCCAGCTATCGCCAGCAACAGGCTGAGCTGCAATCGGCCAGAGAGTCGGCAAATTTCGATCAGAAAGAGTTCGCCCGCAAGAAGGCGCTGGTGGCTTCCGACTTTGTCTCGCGTGCGGTTTACGAGCGTGCGGACACCGACCTTAAAGTCGCACGGCAACGCATTGCGTCCATCGAACAGCAGATCGCCAACACGGTCGTTGCGTTGAACGGCAATCCCGACATCGTCGCCGATAGCCACCCGACGGTACGCGAAGCCAGGGCCCAGCTCGACGAGGCGCAGCTTTACCTCTCGTATGCCACGGTGTACGCACCGGACGATGGCATCGTCGCCAAGGTCGACGATTTGCAGGTCGGCAACTACGTCAACAACGGCGCGCCTGCCTTTGCGCTGCTGTCCGAGCGCGAGATCTGGATCGAGGCCAACTTCCGTGAAACGGAGGTGACGCACATGCGCCCCGGCCAGGCAGCGACCATTCGCATCGACACCTATCCCGATCACGTTTTCAAAGCCCACGTGACCAGCATGAGCCCTGGTGCCGGATCGGACTTCGCCTTGCTGCCGCCGGAAAACGCGACCGGCAACTGGGTCAAGGTGGTGCAGCGGGTGCCGGTTCGTCTTGAACTCGACGAAATGAGTCCGGCGCTGCCGCTGTACTCGGGCACCAGCGCCACGGTCAAGGTCGACACCGGATACCGCACACCGTGGTGGCATCCACTCAAGGCGCTGTTGTCCGCAGGTGCCGATTCATGAACGCCCCAGCGGGAGAGGGCGCCCGTGCGTTGAGGTTCGTCGCGCTGCTGGCGACTTACATGCAGTCGGCGAACCTGCCTGTTCCGAACGCGGTACTCCGGTTGATTCAGGGCAGCCTGTCGATGACCGACGATCAGGCCGGCTGGATCTTCACCTCGTACCTCGCGGCGAGCGCTATCACTATGCCGATCGCGCAGTGGCTCGCTGCGCGTCATGGCTTGAAGCGGGTGTATCAGGCAGCGCTGGCGTTTTTCGTGCTCGGTCTGGTGCTGGGAACGATGGCAACGACTCCGCTGGCATTCATCGGTGCGCGGATCATGCAGGGCCTGGCGAGTGGCGTGCTCGCGCCGCTGTCGATGGCGATTGCCCTGGAGACGCTGCCTGCCGAAAAGCGTGCGAAGTTTGGCGCAACCTGGACGGCCGTCGTGCTGTTCGGCATCGTCAGCGGCCCGAGCATCGGCGGCTGGGTTGGCGAGCATTACGGCTGGCGGCCGATCTTCTACATCAGCCTGCCGCTGGCGGCGTACATCTTCCTGGTGATGGCGCTGTGGCTCAAGGAGAAGAAAGCCGAGAAAGCGCCGGCGTTCGACTTCTTCGGCTTTGGCACTTTCACGCTGGGGTTGATCAGCCTGCAAATGCTGCTCGATCGCGGTGAGCGCCTGGACTGGTTTGCCTCTACCGAGATCTGGCTGGAAGCATTGGGCTGTGCGTTGGGGCTGTACCTGTTCGCGGTGCATGTACTGACGGCGAAGGTGCATTTCCTCAATAAGCGTTTGTTCGATGATCGCAACTTCGTGCTGTCGACGATCATCTTTTTTGCCGTCGGTTTTGTGCTGTTGTCGACTATGGCCCTGACCTCGCCGATGCTCGATGAAATTCTCGGCTACCCGCCGGACACGACGGGCTCGTTGACGATCCCGCGTGGCATCGGGCTGGTCGGTGCGTTTGTGCTGATGAACCGTGTTCCCGAGCGTTTCGACCGTCGCTGGTTCGTCGCGGCCGGGGTGGCCGTGGTGATTTACGCCAACTGGCTGATGCTCGGCTATTCGCCGTTGATGGATTGGTCGCCCGTGGCAGTGGCAGGCGCGATCCAGGGGATCGGCATTGGCGTCCTGATGCCGTCGCTGACCAAGGTCGCGTTCAGCACGCTCGATCCCGCGCTGCGCCCGGAAGGCACCGGCCTGTTCAATCTGTCGCGGGTCTACGGCAGCACCCTCGGCGTGGCGATCGTGCAGTTGTTTTTCTTCAACAACACGCAAGCGATGCACATGGCGCTGGTGAGCAATCTGACGCCGTATCACGCCGCGGTGCCGACGTCCCTGCAAGCGCTGGAGGGGCTCAACGAAATGATCACCGGCCAGGCGGCTTTTATCGCTGTGGTCGACCAGTTCAAGATTTTGCTGGTGGCGATGCTGGTGGTCAGTCCACTGGTTGTCTTTCTTCGCAAGCCCGTTCCGACCAACTAGTTTACGTGGAGTTTGCCCAATGAAATCCCATGCACGCTTCATCAATGGACCTCAGTTCAAAAACACCTTCGGTGCGATGGCGGCGTTGGTATTCCTGACTGCCTGCACCGTGGGCCCTGATTATCAGATGCAACCACCGAGCACGTCGCAGCACTACGATCAACAGGCCGAGCAGCGCCTTGGCCAGAACGGTGATAAGCGCATCCAGCCGGGTCGTAAAGTGAGCGGTGACTGGTGGAGCGCTTTTCAATCGCCGAAGCTCGACAAGGTGGTTCGTCGTGCCATTGACGGCAACCTTGAGCTCGTCGCGGCGGACGCCACGATCCGGCAAGCGGCGTCCTCGGTGGCGGCGGCGGAAGGCGCGCTGTATCCGCAGGTCGATTTTGGCGCCCAGGCCGGCCGGCAACGGGTACACACCGCCAAAGAACCGTCCGTGTCCAACTTCTATGCGATCGGACCCCGGGTTGGTTTCGACCTTGATGCGTTCGGTGGCAACAAGCGTCTGGTCGAACAGCAGCAAGCGTTTACCGATCTGCAGAAGCATCGCTACGAAGCGGCGTACCTGACGTTGACCGGCAGTGTCGCCAGTCAGGCGTTGCTGGTGGCTTCGGCCAATGCGCAGATGCAGGCCGTCGAGAAACTGCTGGCCAACGACACGAAGAACCTCGAGCTGGTGCGCCTGGCGCATGCCAACGGCACCACCACGCAGATCGATGTCTCGCTGGCTGAAACGCGGCTCGCGCAGGACCGTACGCTGTTGCCACCCCTCGCGCAGCAGCGCGATTCGGCACGTCATGCGTTGTCGATTCTGACCGGCAAAGGCCCGGGCGACTGGAGCGCGCCGGACTTCGACCTGGCCGAGTTTGTCTTGCCGGCCAACGTGCCCGTCAGCGTGCCTTCGGAAATGGCCCACGACCGGCCGGATGTCATGCAGGCCGAGGCGGAACTGCACATGGCCAGCGCGGCGGTTGGCGTCGCGACCGCGAATCTCTATCCCCACGTCACCCTGTCCGCGTCGTTGGCGCAGGCCGCTTCCGGCAACGGCGGTGCCGCACTCTGGGGGTTCGCGGCAGGGCTGGCGGGGCCGATTTTCGATGGCGGTACGCTCAAGGCTGAACGTCAGGCAGCGGTCGAGGGCTACAACGCGACGCTCGCCGGTTACCAGCAGACTGTGATCAGTTCGTTCGGCCAGGTCGCCGACACGCTGCAAGCCATCAACCATGACGCCGAGGAAAACCTCGCGCAGGAGGACGCGTTGCGCGCCGCTGAAACCAGCTTGCAGTTGAACCGGCAAGCCTACACCCAGGGCGAGAACAGCATTCTCCAGGTGCTGGAAGCGGAACGCGCCTATCAGCAGGCGTTGCTGGGTCGAATCCGCGTGAAGACTGCGCAGTACCTCGACACGGTTCGGCTGTACGTGGCGCTCGGCGGCAATTCCGTCGGTGCGTTCGAGCAACGGGTTGCTTATCGCGAAGGTCAGAAACCTTCGTATCAATAGAGGCTGCGGCCGCTGAACATTGGAGTGAAAATATGTCTTACGAAGCTTTTTACGATGACCTTCGCGATACAAGATTTGCGCTGAATCACGGCGCTGTGGAAATGCCGGCGGTTGGATTTGGCACATTGTTCCGCGATCTCAGCGTCACCACTCAAGCGGTCAAGGAAGCCCTGGACGCCGGGTTTCGCCACTTCGATTGTGCCGAGCGTTATCGCAACGAAGACAGCGTCGGCGTGGCGATCAAGGAAACGCTGGAGGGTGGAAAGATCCGCCGGGAAGACCTGTTCATCACCACCAAACTGTGGAACACCAACCATCGTCCCGATCGGGTTCAACCGGCCTTCGAGGCCAGTTGCCGTCGCCTTCAGGTCGACTACATCGACTGCTACCTGATCCATACGCCGTTTGCTTTTCAACCGGGCGACAACCAGGACCCGCGGGATGAGCAAGGCAACGTGATCTACGATTCAGGCGTTACGCTGATCGAGACGTGGAGGGCGCTTGAGCGCCTGGTGGATGAGGGGCGATGCAGGTCCATCGGCTTGTCGGATGTCACGTTGCCGGCGTTGCAGGCGATTGTCGCCGAAGCGCGGATCAAGCCCGCCGTCGTGCAAGTCGAGTCCCATCCTTATTTGCCGGAGTGGGAACTGCTTGAGTTTTGCAAGCAACATGGAATTATCGTCCTGGCGTTTGCGCCACTCGGGCATGGCATGGAACCGAATGTACTGGAAGACGCGGTGCTTACCGGGATCGCCCGGCGCGTGCAGAAGACTCCGGCGCAAGTGGCACTGGCCTGGTCGATTCAACGCGGTGTTGCGTTCCTGACCACATCGGCCACGCCGAGCCATATCCGGGAAAACATCGATCTTTCCACTCTGCCGCACCGGGCGATGCTGGAGATCAAGGAGGAGATTACAACCCGGATACGCTTCAACTCGGTGGTGGAAACCGGTGTGCCGGGGTTTATTCCGCGCAAGCAGTAACCCGAGACGAGAAGGGCGGCCTTCTGTAAGGTCGCTTTTTTTTATCCCTTTCCCGAGGTCCTGCAATGGACATTTTCCAGACCATGCGTTGTTTCGTCGCCGTCGCTCAAACCGGCAGCTTCACGGCGGCGGCGCAGATACTGGACACCACCACGACCAACGTGTCCAAAGCGGTGACCAGTCTGGAGGCCAGGCTGAAAACCCGCCTGATCAATCGCACTACCCGGCGCCTGGCGTTGACCGAAGCCGGGGTTCGCTACTTGCAGCGCTGCGAGAAAATTCTGGATGAGATGCGTGAAGCCGACGAGGAAGCGGGCACCGCTCATACCACCCCGGTGGGCAGGCTGAAGATTCACGCGATGTCCGCCATCGGCAATCATTACGTGATCGATGCCATTGCCAAATACAGGGAGACGCATCCGTCGGTGATGTTCGACCTGACCGTGACCAATCGACTGCCTGACTTGCTGGAGGAGGGGTATGACATGTCGATTGTGCTGGCGCGGGATCTGCCCGATTCAGGGTTTGTCGCGCAAAGGCTTGGCATCACTTACAGCATTCTCTGCGCCTCGCCGGTGTACTTGAAGAAACGTGGCTGTCCGGAGTCTCCAACGGCGCTTGGCGAACATGATTGTTTGCGGATCGTGAATACGGTCATGCCGGTTGAAAACTGGGCATTCGAAGGGCCTGATGGCGTGGAGACGGTGAACATTCCGGTCTCTCCGTTTCACGTCAACACGGCCGATGCAATGACTGTCGCGATCACAAACGGGATGGGGATCGGTATTCAACCGATTGCATCTGCCGTTGACGGTCTGAGAGCAGGCACGTTAGTGCGTGTATTGCCGGAGTATCACTTTGAAGAGTTCAACTTGTTTGCGATCTACCCGTCACGAAAGTTCGTGGACGCAAAGATAAAGACATGGGTGGAATTTCTGAAGGATTACATACCGGTGTTATTGGCATCCGATGAAGCGATCGCCGGTTCAGCCGCCGGGCGCTGATGCAGGGGGGGCGGCAGGCATGGAGTGTCGACCCCCCATCGTCCGCACGGTCCTCAACCATTCGAACAGCCGGTGCCCATCACCTGGTACTGAAGGATATGGCGTTGACCCTTCGAGTCTTCATAGGTCATTTGCTTCGGCACCGGCGCGCACTCGTCTCCTGTATCGGACACGGTAATGATTTTCTGGATGTCGAGTTTCATGCCGTAAGAGTAACTTTCAACCGGAATCTGGCTGGCCGCATCAGTGGGAGTTTCATCCGAGTAGGCCTGTGCGGCTACACCGGCAAGTGCCAGAAACATCGCGATCTTTAACGTTTTCATGGTGTTCACCTTCGCATCGAGTTTCGGTGGGTCCCGGTGACTAAGTGGCTGTTTGATTCATTTGTTCACCGGGTGAAGTCGATGCTAAGAGTTTAGGCTTTCCTCAAATAGCGGCCCGCTGGAGAAACACTGTTGCCAAATTGCGCAGGTATGCTGGGATGGCCGCTTCGGGAGGGTTATTTTCTTTGCTTCCTGCCGGGCTTCGTGGCGGATCAAATCGATCTAAAAATACC
Organism: Pseudomonas fluorescens NCIMB 11764; assembly: GCF_000293885.2. NCBI lineage: Bacteria > Pseudomonadati > Pseudomonadota > Gammaproteobacteria > Pseudomonadales > Pseudomonadaceae > Pseudomonas > Pseudomonas fluorescens. Next base: position 5,315,172 of record NZ_CP010945.1, on the reverse strand, counting down.
GTTCCGCACGGCTGACGGTGGGCTACTATTGAACATGTAGGTGAAGACGCAGACTGATGCGCAAACGGATGGCAAGGACACGTGGGGCGCGTTCCGAAGGGTACACGGTTAGAAAGATCTCCGCGCTGAGATCCAGCCCTTATGCCGTGTGAAGCAGAAGAGCACAAAACTGTTCTGTGAGAATCCTGATAAACCTTGTAAGCCGGAGACCAGCACCGGCCACCTACTCGAATCCCAAAGCCCGCCTTGTGCGGGCTTTGTCGTTTTCGTCATTGTCTCCGCAAAACACCGCAGTTCCCTGTGGGAGATTCTATGTTTCAGGGGAACAAAGCCCCCCACTAACGACCAGATCAAGCGGGACACCGATATTGGCCATTTCGATCCCCTTTTGGCCTACCTCGCACTATGAAGTGCCCAGTTCGTCAGCAAGAATCGAAGCAGCATTGCTGTTCCAGCACGCTGACAACATCACAACAAGAATCCCGTTTTCCTTGCCCTTGGCAATTTTCAAGTCCTGCCGTGCACAGAACATAAAAACCAACGAGCGACACACTTGGGGAATTCATTCATGGTCACGATGAAACGCATACTGGGCGCCACCGTGTGTGGGCTGACGCTGCTGGCCAGCGCCGTGCACGCCGAACAGCGGGAACTGCGGGTGTACAACTGGGCGGATTACATCCTGCCGTCCGTGCCCAAGGACTTCGCCGAGAAAAGCGGCATCAAAGTGACCTGGGATACCTTCGACACCAACGAGTCGCTGGAAGCCAAGTTGCTCACCGGTAACTCGGGCTATGACCTGGTGGTGCCGTCCAACCAGTTCATCGAAACCCAGATCAAGGCCGGAGTGTTCCAGAAGCTCGACAAGTCCAAACTGCCGAACTGGAAGCACCAGGACCCGGCACTGCTCGCGTTGCTGGACAAGAACGACCCCGGCAATCAGTACGGCGTGCCTTACATGTACGGCACCGTGCTGATCGGCTTCAACCCGGCCAAGGTCAAGGCCGCGCTGGGCGAGAATGCGCCGGTGGACAGTTGGGATCTGGTGTTCAAGCCGGAGAACATGGAGAAGCTCAAATCCTGCGGCGTCGCGATGCTCGACTCACCTTCGGAAATCCTGCCGCTGGCGTTGCACTACCTGGGCCTGGACCCTAACAGCCAGAACCCGGACGACTACGAAAAAGCCAAGGCACTGATGCTGAAAATCCGGCCTTACGTCACCTACTTCAACTCCGCCAAGTACATGACCGACATCGCCAACGGCGATATCTGCGTCGCCATCGGCTACTCCGGCAGCTTTTACCAGTTCGGCAATCGCGCCAAGGAGGCGGGCAACGGCGTGGTGGTCGATTGGCGCTTGCCGAAGGAAGGCGCGCCGATCTGGTTTGATACCTTCGCCATCCCGAAAAGCGCGAAGAACGTTGAAGAAGCCCACGAGTTTCTCAACACCTTGCTGGACCCGACAGTCATCGCCCCGATCAGTGACTTCCTCGGCTACCCCAACGCCAACAAGGACTCGATTGCGCTGATCAACAAAGAGATCACCGGCAACCCGAACCTGACACCGACCAGCGAAGCGTTGAAAACACTTTACGTGGTGCAGCCGTTGCCGCAAAAACTCGAGCGGGTTCGTACGCGGGTCTGGACCAGCATCAAATCCGACAAATAACGCACAGGCACTGATGCTGTTCACTTGAGTAAATCTTCAGGCGGGAAAGAAACCTGTGGCGAGGGGATAAATCCCCTTGCCACACACGTGTGCACGCGCGCCTAAGTGTGAACAGGAAACCTTTGCGAGATTGCGCAAAGGTTTGGATGCCCCTCCGTTGTTCAGATCCGCGCCAGCGCCTGAGCCAGGTCCGCACGCAAATCCTCGACATCCTCAACCCCCACCGACAATCGTACCAACCCGTCGCCGATCCCAAGTTGTGCGCGGGTGTCGGCGGGGATGGTGGCGTGGGTCATGATCGCCGGGTGCTCGATCAGGCTTTCCACGCCGCCCAGACTCTCGGCCAGGGCGAAGATGCGCACGCTCTCGAGGAAGCGCGTGGCGCCGGCCAGATCACTTTTCAGATCGACAGAAATCATTCCGCCGAAACCGCGCATCTGCCGCTTGGCCAATTCATGTTGGGGGTGTGACGGCAGGCCCGGATAGTAGACGCGCGCCACCTGCGGCTGACGTTCCAGCCATTGCGCCAGTTCCAGCGCGTTGCTGCAGTGTCGCTCCATGCGCAGCGCCAGGGTCTTCACGCCGCGCAGGGTCAGGAAGGCGTCGAACGGTCCCGCGATCGCACCCACCGAGTTCTGCAAAAAGCCCAGGCGTTCCGCCAGTTCAGGGTTCTGACCGATCACGGCGATGCCGCCGATCACGTCGGAGTGGCCGTTGAGGTATTTGGTCGTCGAGTGCAGCGCGATGTCGAAACCCAGCTCCAGCGGCCGCTGGATCCACGGGCTGGCAAAGGTGTTGTCGGCCACGCAAATGATGCCGCGCGCGCGGCAGATGCGTGCGACGGCGGTAAGGTCCGTGAGGCTCAGCAACGGGTTGCTCGGCGTCTCGACCCAGACCATCCGGGTGTCGTCCTGCAAGGACGCTTCGAAGGCCGCGAGGTCAGTCAGGTCGACGAAACTGAAACGATGGCCGGCGCTGCGTTTGCGCACCTTGTCGAACAGCCGGAAGGTGCCACCGTACAGGTCATTGCCAGAGACAATGTGCGAGCCGGCGTCGAGCAGCTCCAGCACGGTGGAGATCGCCGCCAGCCCCGAGGCGAACGCGAAGGCCTGGGTGCCGCTTTCCAGGTCGGCGACGCAGCGCTCCAGGGCAAAGCGCGTCGGGTTGTGCGAGCGGCCGTAGTCGAAACCCTTGTGCACGCCGGGGCTCTGTTGCAGGTAGGTGGAGTTGGCATAAATCGGCGGCATCAATGCGCCGGTGGTCGGGTCCGGTGCCTGCCCGGCGTGGATCACCCGAGTAGCGAAGGCGCGGGGCGCGGCGTTTTCATCGTGTTGACTCATGCAAGGGATCTCCGCAAATGATTGAGCAGATCGACGCGGGTAATCAGGCCATGGAAGCCCGACGCGTCGGCGATGATCGCCACCAGTCCGCGATCGAGTTCGGTCTGCAGCTGGGCCATGCTGGCGCTGGCTGGCAGGGTTTCCACTTTGTCGGTCATTGCGCTGGCCACGGTCAAGCGGAAGTGTGAAGGATCTTCCGCCATGCCCAGCAGAATGTCGGATTCGTCGATCACACCGACCAGTTGCTTGCCGTCCACCAGCACCGGCAGTTGCGACACATCCGCCAGGCGCATGCGCTGGAATGCCGTGAGCAAGGTGTCGTCCGGTCCGACGCTGATCACCCGGCCATCCTCGAACCGCCGCGCGATCACGTCGCGCAGATCGCCATAAGGTTTGCGTGCCAGCAGCCCTTGATCGTTCATCCACTGGTCGTTGTAGACCTTCGACAGGTAGCGGGTGCCGGTGTCGCAGACGAAGCTGACCACGCGCTTCGGCTCGGTTTGCTCGCGGCAATAACGCAGCGCCGCGGCCAGCAAGGTGCCGGTCGAAGAACCGCCGAGAATGCCTTCGGCGCGCAATAACTGGCGGGCGTGGTCGAAGCTTTCCTCGTCGCTGATCGAATAGGCGTGGCGCACGCTGGACAGGTCGGCAATCGACGGAATGAAGTCTTCACCGATACCTTCCACGGCCCACGAACCGGGTGTGGTCATGGTGCCACTGCGGCTGTATTCGGCCATTACCGAACCGACCGGATCGGCCAGCACCATTTCCAGATCCGGCTGCACGCGCTTGAAGAATCGGGTCAACCCGGTCAGCGTGCCGGCCGAACCGACACCGACGACGATGGCATCCACGTCATGCTGGGTCTGCGCCCAGATCTCCGGCGCGGTGCTGCACTCATGGGCGAGCGGGTTGGCGGGGTTGTTGAACTGGTCGGCGAAGAATGCGTCGGGAATGTCCAGCGCCAGCCGCGCCGCGACGTCCTGGTAATAATCGGGATGGCCCTTGCCGACGTCGGAGCGGGTGATGTGCACCTCGGCGCCCATGGCCTTGAGGTGGAGGACTTTCTCGGTGGACATCTTGTCCGGCACCACCAACACCACTCGATAACCCTTGGCGCGGCCGACCAGCGCCAGGCCGAGCCCGGTGTTGCCGGCGGTGGCTTCGACGATCGTGCCACCGGGCTTGAGCCGACCATCGCGCTCGGCGGTGTCAATCATCGCCAGGCCGATGCGGTCCTTGATCGAGCCGCCGGGGTTCTGCGATTCGAGCTTGAGAAACAGCGTGCACGGGCCGGTATCAAAACGGCTGACGCGCACCAGCGGCGTGTTGCCAATCAGTTCAAGCACGGCAGGGCGGGAATCGTTCAGCATGTTGTCACCTCTTCGCGGGTATTCGCACTGAAGGACGGCAACCGGCAGCACGTCCTCGCGCCTCCGTTGCCAACAATGCATCGCTTGGACCATAGGCCGCGATTGCCTCACTCGCAACCTTGTGCGGCCAGCCGGTCACGTTGCGCCTGGAGAGATTGCGCAAGTCGGCAATACTGATTCGACCTTTGTTGCACAGGAGCGAGCACCATGAAGAAGGAAAGCAGCGGCGGCGAATCGGCCTCTGCGCTGATCGACACCCGAATCAAGGAATTGGATGACTGGCGGGGCGAGACGCTCGCGCGCATCCGGGCGATCATCAAGCAGGCAGACCCCGACGTGGTCGAGGAATGGAAATGGCGAGGCGTGCCGGTGTGGTCGCATGCCGGGATCATCTGCACGGGAGAGACGTACAAGACCGCCGTGAAGATGACCTTCGCCAAGGGCGCCTCGCTGGACGATCCCTCGGGCCTCTTCAACGCCAGCCTTGAGGGCAACACCCGACGGGCGATTGATCTGCATGAAGGCGATGTGATTGATGAGCAGGCGCTCAAGGCGCTGATTCGTGCGGCAGTGGTGCTCAACACCTCCAGATGAGTTGGCCGTTTGTATCCCTAAGTATCCGCCGCGCCCACAGCTATCTTCGCTTACAAATCCATGGCGTCCACGACACGTACGGGATACACGGCGGCGGCCTAATGAGGGCACCACAACGGTATAACCGGAGAAACGCCATGTTCCGCATCAATGCTCGTCACGCTGTCAAAATGCTCGGTGTCGCTGTTGTCACCACCGCCGCACTCGCTGCGTTCTCCGGTGTGTCTCAGGCCGAAGAAGTGAAAGCCCCTGCAAAAAGCTGGCAGACAGGGATTCATCGCACCGATCTTCTGAAAAAGGATCTCGACGTCGACGGTCGCGAAGTGATCCAGGTTCGGGTTGATATTGATCCGGGCGTCTCGTCACCCAACCACTCCCATCCAGGCGTGGAAGTGGCTTATGTCATCGACGGCACGTTCGAATATCAACTGGAAGGGCAGCCTCCGGTCACGCTGAAGGCCGGTGACTCGCTGTACATCCCGGCTGGCGTCGCGCATATTGCGAAGAACGTCGGGACAAAAACCGGCTCCGAACTGGCGACGTACATCGTGAAGAAAGGCGAACCGCTGGTTGTGATCAAACAGTAAGACCCGCTGAATCCGCAAGAGCCAACACATCCCCCTGTAGGAGCAGCCTGCGGCAGCTCCTACAGAGGTTTTGTGGTGGGTTGAGGAGGGCGGTCGATTGCTGGTGGTCGAGTCGGCGCTACACAAAGCGCAACCACGATCAGCCCCAGCGCTACCGCGAAGGTGACCCGCATTCCGTGGGCTACGGCTTCGGGTTGCGCGGTGGCGATGTCGGCTGCCTGCGAGGCAAGGGCGAACACGGCGCCCAGCGCGGAGGCTCCGGTGATGAGTCCGAGATTGCGCGACAGGTTGAGCATGCCCGAGACAACACCGCGCTGGTCTGGCGCAACATCGGTCATGACCGTGGTGTTGTTGGCCGTCTGGAAGACCGCATAGCCGAGTGTGATGACCACCATCGGCACAACGTAGCCGCCGATGCCGACTGTCCGTGGCAACACCGACAGTGCAAGGCAACCGACGGCCATCGCGATCAGCCCGGCGACCGTCATCCGTTGTGCGCCGAAACGGTCGGCGATCCGGCCAGCGGGCACCCCCGTCAACGCCGCGACACACGGCCCGACCGCCAGCACCAGTCCCACCACAACCGCTTCCAGTCCAAGTCCATGGGCGAGGTAAAACGGCCCGACCACGAGCGTCGCCATCATCACCGTCGCCACCAGCGTGCTCATCGCCAGGCTGCCGCTCAGCACCGGGTTGCGAAACATCGCCAGTCGAATCAACGGCGAAGCGACTCGTGTCTCGACGAACGCGAAGAGCCCCACGCCGACCCCCGCGGCCAACAGCAAACCCATATTGAACAGCCCGAAATGGCCGCGGCCGAGGGTCATGGCCAGCGCATACGCCGCCAACGTCAGCGCCAACACCAGGGTGCCCCACATGTCGAAACGGGCACGCCCGGTGGCTGGCCTCTGGCGGTCGCCGGGTAGATAAAGATGTGCGAGCAGCAACGTCATCAGGCCCAAGGGCACGGTGACAAGGAAGAGCGCCCGCCAGCCGAAACCGGCAATCAGCAGACCGCCGAGCGACGGTCCCATCGCGGTGCCAATCGCCGACATCGTTCCGAGCAAACCCATGGCACTGCCGGTTTTGTCCTTCGCTACCGTTTCGCCGACGAAGGCCATGGTCAGCGCCATCATGATCGCCGCGCTGAGCCCTTGCAGGGCCCTGGCGCCAATCAACATGCCCAGTGTCGGAGCACAAGCGCACAGTGCCGAGGCCAGGGTGAACACGCCGATGCCGCCGAGCAGCAAGCGTCGACGCCCGATCAGGTCACCGAGCCGACCCACGCTGACGATCAGCGTGGTGATCGCCAGCAGATAAGCAATGACGATCCACTGCACTTCCTGGAACGTCGCGTTGAACACCTGCGCCAGCGTCGGCAACCCCACATTGGCGATGCTGGTGCCGAGCGACGACAGCAGCATCGACAGCGACAGGCTGATCAGCGCCCAGCGCACGGAGGGTGTCTGTGGTGCGTTGTCTACGAGGGCAATAGTCGGCTTCATTCTGTCTCTCTTGATCTGGCACTCCCAAAGCGGAGCTGTCAGAAATCTACGCCAGCACCTAACATGGCGGAAGGCGCATGATTTGCACTGTATTCGTGCGTTCAACGCCATCTCACTTTGTCGCGGGGCGAGCCATGTCCAATCCTGATTTCAATCTGCTGATCACCCTTGATGTGCTGCTCGCCGAGGGCAGCGTGGCGCGTGCGGCGAAACGCTTGCGGTTGAGCCCTTCGGCGATGAGTCGGGCGTTGGCGCGCTTGCGTGAAACCACGGGCGATCCGTTGCTGGTCAGGGCCGGGCGAGGGCTCGTCGCCACGCCGCGGGCGCTGGAACTGCGCGAGCGGGTCAGCCAGCTGGTGCAGGACGCCGAGGCGGTGTTGCGTCCGGCGCAGCAGCCTGACTTGAAACAACTGGTGCGCACTTTCACGTTGCGCACCAGCGAGGGGTTTGTGGAGAACTTCGGCGCGCCGCTCATTGAACGCCTCGCCGAACAAGCGCCTGGCGTGCGTCTGCGCTTCATGCACAAACCTGACAAGGACAGCACGTCGCTGCGTGACGGGAGCGTTGATCTGGAAACCGGTGTGGTGGGGAGGGCCGCCGGGCCCGAGCTGCGTACGCAGGGTTTGTTTCGCGACCGTTTTATCGCCGTGGTGCGTACGGGGCACCCGCTAAGCCAGGGCGAGATCACCCCGGAACGCTACGCGGCGGGCGGCCACATCAGTGTTTCGCGGCGTGGGCTCGACAAGGGGCCGGTCGATGAAGCGCTGGCGACGTTGCAACTGGAGCGGCAGATCGTGACCATCGTTGCCGGTTTCTCCACCGCGTTGGCGCTCGCCCGCGCCACTGACTTGATCGCTACCGTTCCTGAGCGGCACACCGAAAACCTGCGGGCGGGCATGCACAGCTTTGCGCTGCCGTTTTCCTTGGCGGAATTCACCGTCGCCATGCTTTGGCACCCCCGGCTGGATGCCGATTCGGTGCACCGATGGTTACGCGGGTGTGTTCGTGAGGTTTGTGCGCAATAGCGCGTTCTTCAAATGGAAAATGGACTCAAGTGGCGCTGATGAGGAAGCCATGTGTTCCCTATGGAGCCTGAACTTCCCTCAGGCCGACGTGCCGGCCGATGCACGGATGGCACTGATGGGCCGCACTCAAAAAGTGAACGAACGGGAGGAATGTTGGGCCAGTTCGGCATCCAGCAGGTGCTCGGCCAGCACATCATTCAAAAAGCGGAACTGATCGTTGAGCCCGACTACTTCGTTGCTGAAGTGGTTGGCGGCGGCCGGCATCAGCAGCGCTTCGAAATTCTTGTCGAACACCAGCGACAGCTCCTTACGCGAAACGACCTGCTGCGAGTAGTAGTTGTTGCCGAACACCGGAAAGCTCACGGCGAGGGTGACGGTGTGGATCATGATGTGCGCTCCTCGGTCAGGACGTACCACGAAAAAACGGTCAGCGTGAAGGCTGTCAGGGCCAGGCAGGTCAGCAGATGGATCAACATGATTTTGCCCCTCCGGTTCGGGGTTTTGTGTCGGGTTGAGGTCGATCCTACGCTGACGGTTCACGAGCGGAAGGCATTCGCGGCGATGGTGAATATCGACGGAAGTGATGGTCGGTTTTTGTGGTGTTCTTGAGTGCCTCATGGCGGACTTGCCAGCGATGAGGCACTCAGCAACACCATCAACCCCAGAGCAGGCCCTCACCGACGCCTATACTCAAATCAGGGTGCCTTAACCCCCGAATAACCTGTTCACGGGAAGACTGTAGGACATGCGATCTTGAACCTGCGTTCGCTGATCGTCGCCGTGCTGCTGGTGTTGGCGGGATGCGCCATGCCTGCGCGCGCCCCGGCGCCAGCGCCGCCGGTGATCATTTCCCAGAGCACCTGGCAGCTGGTGGATCGGGACATCATCGCCGCGTCCCGGTCCGCCACCGAACAGGCAAGAATCTACTCCCGTGGCGCCATGGATTACTGGCGCACCCGGGTCTATCAACTCACCGAAGAAAATTTCATTCCCTGGTTCAGCAGCTACTGGACCCAGGAATGGCTGTCGATGAAGGTCAGCTGGTACTCCCTCAGCGCAAAGGGCGAGCAGGATGCTTCGTCCAAGCGCCTGGCAGCCTATCTGCTGGAGCAATACCAGAAACGTGTGCTGGCCCCGGTCGCGGTCGAGATTGATCCCGACCAGATCCTCGGCCTGGCCACGGTGTTCTACGTGGATATTCTTCAGGAAGAACTGCAAAAAATCTCCCAGCGCCACGGCGTCCCCATGGCCCAGCTCAATGGCCGTATCCAGAAAATCCCGGCCATCGCCCTGGGTCCGCCGCCCGCACGGGATGCGACGCTGTACCAGGTCGTGCACACCCAGCCGCTGAACACGTTGCCGGCTTACGCGGCGCTGATCGACAAGATCCACAAGGCCGGCGGTAGCAAGGGCGTTGATTCGACCGACACCGCCATGGCACCCGTGGCCAAACGCGCGAGCCAGCGGATGGAAGCCGAAATGGCCCCGCGCGGTGCCGCCAGCGCGGTGTCCGCAGCGGCGGGCAAGCTCGCAGGAGGCTTGATTACTCTGGGCGTGGCGGGGATTCGCGCGTTGATTCAGGCCAGCGACCGGCCGGACAGCGAGGCGCTGATTCGCAGCAGTCTGGGCAATACGTTCGACAAAGCCTGGATAAAAATGGTGCAGAACCCGACCACCGGTGTGATGGCGGGGACGTTGTACATGGCCAGTCAGATCGAGGGCAATCTGGCGGGGAGTGCCGAAGTACCGTCGGTCGGTTCGGACGGCGACACGGTCGATTGGAGTCCGCCCCAACCGACTAACCCGCAGAACGACCCATAACCCAAGGAGAACGACCATGTCCTACGTTGATGGCTTCCTCGCCGCCGTACCCACCGCCAACCGCGAAAAATTCAAGAAACACGCCGAAACCGCTGCAGCCATTTTCAAGGAAAGCGGCGCGCTGAGCCTCGCCGAATGCTGGGGTGACGATGTGCCCGACGGCAAGGTGACGTCGTTTCCGCTGGCGGTGAAACTCAAGGAAGACGAAACCGTCGTGTTTTCCTGGATCATCTGGCCGGACAAGGCAACCCGAGACGCCGGGATGGAAAAACTCATGAACGATCCGCGCATGCAGCCGGACGTCAATCCGATGCCGTTCGATGGGCAGCGCCTGGTGTTCGGTGGTTTTGAAATGATCGTGAAGGCTTGAGCATCAATCACGGGATCACTCCGACGCGGGGGTGATCCTGCAACTTTTTCGATTTTGGATCTCGCTGTCCGTCGGTCGCTCCCTGACGAATTCGAAACGCGGTTCACCTTCGCTATAGTGAACCAGCCAGCCCCATTCCAGTTCTGACTCATCCTGACCCGGTTGCGGTGGCATGGCCCACCATGGCTCTTTGCTGATGATTTCTCGCATGGCCCCGTCCCGTAGATTCGGTTGGTTCAACTATAACGTGCATGTCAGGAGGTGCCAGGTGTGAGCGACGAAACCCCGGAGCCGGTCAAACGGCTGTTTTTCGCGTTGAGCTGCCCGCCCGAGCAACGCAAGGCCATCGCCCAGTGGCGCAGTGCGCTGCAATTGCGTCATGGGCGCCCGGTGCCGGCGGAAAACTTTCACCTGACGTTGCTGTTTCTGGGCACGGTTGGCGTAGCGCAGATTGCCGAGATCTGCGTGGCGGCGGCGAAGGTGCGTGTTCCCGGTGTGGCGTTGCGAGTGGCGCTGGTTCGGATGGATGTCTGGCGCAGGGCAGGGGTGCTGGTTCTCGCGCCGGAGCAAGCGCCGCCGGAGTTGTTGCGGCTGGTGTATGCGCTGGAGCAGGCGATGTTGCCGTTCGGTTTTGAGGAGACGCCGAAGGAGTTCCGGCCACACCTGACGTTGATGCGCGACTATCGGGCGCCGGTGCCTGAATCGGCTACGCCGCCGGAGTTTTTTCTGCGGGCGGACCGGTTCGTCTTGTTTGAATCCCACAAGGGCCGCTATCGGGCGCTGGCCGAATGGCCGTTGGTTCCGGCATAAAAAAGGCGCCCGAGGAGGGCGCCAAATTCACCTGAACCGAGGAAGCCAGGTGAGGCCGTTCGTCAGAGAGGAGTGCAGCGGTGGTAAGGCGCTGCGTGAACGGAAAACGAGTGATCATCCCGGATCAAACTGTGGGAGCGGGCTTGCTCCGGGGTGATCACAAATATTTTTTACTTCCCGAGCTTCACCCGCGTCCAGCCCCGGGTCATCACCCGCTGAACCCCGATCGGCATGTCAGGAATCGCATACAACGTCGCCATCACGGCCAGCGGTGGATACGAGCCCGGATCATTGCGAATCGCTTCATCCACCAACGGCGTCGCCGCTGCGTTGGCGTTGCTGTAGCCGATGTTGTTGGTGATCTCGGCGATGATGTCCGGGCGCATCAGGAAGTTCATGAACAGGTAGGCGTTCTCGACGTTCGCCGCATCCCGCGGGATCGCGACCATGTCGTAGAAACTGCCGGCGCCTTCTTTCGGAATGCTGTAGTCGATCTTCACCTTGTCGCCCGCTTCCTGCGCGCGGGCCTTGGCTTGCAACACGTCGCCGGAGTAACCGACCGCCACGCAAATGTTGCCGTTGGCCAGGTCGGAGATGTACTTCGACGAATGGAAGTACGCCACCGACGGCCGGATCTTCATGAACAGCGCTTCCGCTTCGGCGATCTGCGCCTTGTCCTGCGAGTTCACCGGGTAACCCAGATAGTGCAAAGCCGCGGGCAGCATCTCGGTCGGCGAATCGAGGAAACTGATGCCGCAGGCTTTCAGTTTTTCCGCGTTTTCCGGTTTGAACAGCAAGTCCCAGGAGTTGGTCGGGGCGTTGGCGCCGAGCACTTCCTTGACCTTCTGCGGGTTGAAACCAATGCCGATCGAGCCCCACATGTACGGGAAGGCGTGAGCGTTATCCGGGTCGCTGGCAGAAGCGTTTTTCAGCAGGACCGGGTTGAGGTTTTTCCAGTTCGGCAGCTTCGACTTGTCCAGTTCCTGATAGACGCCGGCCTTGACCTGCTTGGCCAGGAAGCTGTTGGACGGCACGACGATGTCGTAGCCGGATTTGCCCGCGAGCAGGCGTGCCTCAAGGGTTTCATTGCTGTCGAATACATCATAGGTCACGCGGATGCCGGTCTCGTCTTCGAATTTCTTGACGGTGTCCGGGGCGATGTAATCGGACCAGTTGTAGACGCGCAGAACCTTGTCATTGGCCTGGGCGCCAGTGGCCATTGCGCCCATTAAGGACAGTGTCAGCAGAGTCCTGCCAAACATTTTCATCGGTACAACTCCAATTCTCTTTTTATTCAAAATCACACAGCAAAAATGCAGTGAACATAAAACCTTTGCAGCAAACCCAAAACCCGTGGAGTCAACACAAAACCTGTGGAGTAAACAAAACTCCTGTGGCGAGGGAGCTTGCTCCCGCTTGAGTGCGTAGCACTCACAAAATTGGCAGGGTTGCCGGATTTTTCGGGGTCGCTTTGCAACCCAGCGCGAGCAAGCTCGCTCGCCACAGGTTTGGTGTTCACTGACCGCTTCAGCAACGGCACTAAACCGTCGCTTCTACCATTTGCTTTTTCGGTTGCTGCCACGATTCGTTGGCGGTCTGGTCCATCGCTTCCTGGATCGCCCGTTTACGGCTGGCTTCGGCGCGGCGGCTGAAGTACCAGACCATGAACGTCACGATCGAAACGGCGAGCAGAATCAGGCTGGCCACGGCGTTGATCTCAGGCTTCACACCCAGGCGCACCGCCGAGAACACTTCCATTGGCAGGGTCGTCGACCCCGGCCCCGACACGAAGCTCGCCAACACCAAATCGTCGAGCGACAGGGCAAACGACATCATGCCGCCGGCCGCCAGTGACGGCGCGATCATGGGGATGGTGATCAGGAAAAACACCTTGAACGGCTTCGCCCCGAGGTCCATGGCGGCTTCTTCGATGGACAGGTCCAGCTCGCGCAAGCGCGCCGACACCACCACCGCCACATACGCCGCACAGAATGTCGTGTGGGCGATCCAGATGGTGACGATGCCGCGTTCCTGTGGCCAGCCGATCAGCTGCGCCATGGCCACGAACAGCAGCAACAGCGACAGACCGGTGATCACTTCCGGCATCACCAACGGCGCGGTGACCAGGCCACCAAACAACGTCCTGCCCTTGAAGCGCGTCACGCGAGTCAGCACAAACGCCGCCAACGTCCCCAGTGCCACTGCGGCAATCGCGGTGTAGCAGGCGATTTCCAGCGAGCGCACCACCGAGCCCATCAATTGGGTGTTGTCGAGCAGGCCGGCATACCACTTGAACGACCAACCGCCCCACACCGTCACCAGTTTCGAAGCGTTGAACGAGTAGATGACCAGGATCAGCATCGGCAGGTAGATAAACGACAGGCCGAAAATCAGCATGAACTTTGAAAATCCGAAGCGTTTCATCCCCGTGCCTCCATCTCTTTGGCCTGGCTGCGATTGAACAGCAGAATCGGCACAATCAGGATCAACAGCATCACCACCGCCAGGGCAGACGCCACCGGCCAGTCGCGGTTGTTGAAGAACTCTTGCCACAGCACGCGACCGATCATCAGGGTTTCCGGGCCGCCAAGCAGTTCCGGAATCACGAACTCACCGACCACCGGAATGAACACCAGCATGCAACCGGCGATGATCCCGTTCTTGGCCAGCGGCACGGTGATTTTCCAGAAGTTGTTGAAGTTGCTCGAACCCAGGTCGGAACCCGCTTCCAGCAAGCTCTGATCGTGCTTGACCAGGTTGGCGTACAGCGGCAACACCATGAACGGCAAGTAGGCATACACCACCCCGATGTACACGGCCGTGTTGGTGTTGAGGATCTCGATCGGGTGATCGGTCAACCCGGTCCACATCAGAAACGCGTTGAGCAAACCGTTGTTGCTGAGGATGCCCATCCACGCGTAAACGCGGATCAGGATCGCGGTCCAGGTCGGCATCATGATCAACAGCAGCAAGACGTTCTGCGCTTCCTTGCTTGCTTTAGTGATCGCGTAGGCCATCGGGAAGCCGATCACCAGGCACATCAGCGTGCTGAAAAACGCGACCTTCAATGAGCCGAAGTAAGCCGAGATGTACAACTCATCCTCGGTCAGCAGCAAGTAGTTGCCGACGTTGAGGAACAGCTGGAATTTCTGTTCGGCGAAGGTGTAGATCTCGGAGTAAGGAGGAATGGCCAGCGCCGCTTCCGAGAAGCTGATCTTCATCACCAGGAAGAACGGCAACAGGAAAAACAGGCACAGCCATAGGAAAGGAATCCCGATGACGAGCTTTCGACCACTCGGCATCAGCCGCATGAACTGCTGATTGAGTGTTTTCATGAGCGCAGTACCACGCCGCTGTCGTCTTCCCACCACACGTAGACCTTGTCGTCCCAGGTCGGACGCGCGCCACGGCGTTCGGCGTTGGCCATGAACGACTGCACGACTTTGCCGCCGGGCAATTCGACGTAGAACACCGAGTGACCGCCGAGGTAGGCGATGTCATGCACCTTGCCCTGGGACCAGTTGTAGCGGCTTTCGGGCTGGGTGGTGCTGACCAGCATTTTCTCCGGACGGATCGCGTAGGTGATCGACTTGTCCTGCACCGACGTGCTGACGCCGTGACCGACGTAGATCTTCTGTTCCAGATCCTTGCTGTGAATGATCGCGTGCCCTTCAAGGTCTTCCACGACCGTGCCTTCGAAGGCGTTCACGTTGCCGATGAACTCGCAGACCATTCGGCTGACCGGGGCTTCATAGATGTCGACCGGGCTGCCGATCTGGGCGATCCAGCCCAGGTGCATGATCGCGATGCGCTGGGCCATGGTCATGGCCTCTTCCTGATCGTGAGTCACCATCACGCAGGTCACGCCGACGCGCTCGATGATTTCCACCAGCTCGAGCTGCATTTGCGAACGCAGTTTTTTATCCAGTGCGCCCATCGGCTCATCGAGCAGCAACAGCTTTGGACGCTTGGCCAGGGAGCGGGCGAGGGCCACACGTTGACGCTGGCCGCCGGACAGTTGATGCGGCTTGCGTTTGGCGTATTGGGTCATGTGCACCAGGCGCAGCATTTCTTCTACGCGGGCGTCGATTTCACTGGCGGGCAAACGGTCCTGCTTCAGGCCGAAGGCGATGTTTTGCGCCACAGTCATGTGCGGGAACAGGGCGTACGACTGGAACATCATGTTGATCGGCCGTTCGTACGGCGGCATGTCGGTGATGTCCACGCCATCGAGCAGAATCCGCCCTTCTGTCGGGCGCTCGAAGCCGGCGAGCATGCGCAGCAGCGTCGATTTGCCGGAACCGGAACCGCCGAGCAGGGCGAAGATTTCCCCTTGATGAATCTCAAGCGAGACATCGTCCACTGCGGTGGTTTCGTCGAATTTCTTGGTGACGCGGTCGACTTTCACCAGCACCTTTTTCGGTGACGGGTGACCTTCAAGAGCCTTCCTGTAAATGCTGGAGGCGTTTGCCATGTGAAACTCCCAACAGGTTTCAGTCGTCGGGCCAACGCGGCCTGACTTAATAGTTGATTGCAAGCCAGCACTGGGCGGGCTTATTCGGCGCCGCCGTCCTGGCTGCCTGGGTCGTACTTGTTGTTATTGCAGTGTGTTGTTTTCGCGAGTCACGGACGTGCAAAGGCACGCCCGCCAAACTCGCGGGGGCAGTAAATGGGTTTTTTGGGTCAGCGGGTTTTACGCAGCGCGGCCCGTCGCCGGCATGCATCGCCGAACGCCTGGAAAATACTCAAATAGGGCGGATTCGAAAGCACCTGCCATTCCGGGTGCCATTGCACGCCGACGGCGAAGGCCGGGCTGTGGTCCACCGAAATCGCCTCGATCAGACCGTCCGGCGCAATCGCTTCGGCGCGCAGGCCGGGCGCGAGGCGGTCGATGCCCTGGCTGTGAATCGAATTGACCATGAACTCGGCCGGCAACTCCAGCGCTTGGAACACGCCACCTGGTTGCACCGTCACCGCATGTGCCGGAGCGTATTGCACCGCCAGCTCGGGGCTGTCCGCTTCTCGGTGATCGAGCATGCCCGGCAGTTCATGCACCTTCTGATGCAGGCTGCCGCCAAACGCCACGTTCATTTCCTGGAAGCCGCGGCAGATGCCGAGCACCGGAACGCCCGCCGCAATGGCTGCACGCAATAAGGGAAGGGTGGTGGCGTCCCGCGCTGGATCGTGATCCGTGCCGGGAGCGCTGGCCTGGCCTTGATAGTGGAAGGGTTCCACATTCGACGGCGAGCCGGTGAGCAACAGGCCGTCGAGCTGCGATAGCAGGTCATCGATTTCGGTCAGTTCGCCCAAGGAAGGAATGACGACGGGCAGCCCCAAAGCCGCGACGCTGACAGCACGCAAGTACTTGTCGCCGCTGACATGGTAGGGGTGCAGGCCAATCTGTTTGACGCACGCTGTAACGCCGATCAATGGCTTGAATGCCATTTTTATCACCTCGAAGTTTCACACTTGAACGAGCTTTTCCGGAGCTTAGCCTTGTTGATTTTAATTAACAACTCTCATGTAAAAAATTCTAAACGCCGCACGTCAGATCGCTAGTCTTTGCGCGGCGTTCAAGGTTCATCTGGCACTCTCGTGCCCGAAAAAGGCCCGAAAATAACGGATGAGAGGCCGGGTGTTCGCTATTGACTTCACTTTGCCGTTCGGGTTGACTGGGCTCGCAACAAGGTAGTGAACATAATAATTAACAGCTAATAGGTGCATCATGTCGGTCCCTCTGCGTACCGTTCAACTCAACGAAGCAAACGCATTCCTTAAGAAATATCCTGAGGTTTTGTACGTCGACCTTCTGATTGCGGATATGAACGGTGTGGTGCGCGGCAAGCGCATCGAACGCACCAGTCTTCATAAGGTTTACGAAAAAGGCATCAACCTCCCGGCGTCGCTGTTTGCCCTGGACATCAACGGTTCTACGGTGGAAAGCACCGGCCTGGGTCTGGACATCGGTGACTCGGATCGGATCTGCTACCCCATCCCTGGCACCCTGAGCATCGAACCGTGGCAGAAGCGCCCGACCGCTCAGTTGCTGATGACCATGCACGAACTGGAGGGCGAGGCGTTCTTCGCTGACCCGCGTGAAGTGCTGGCCAATGTGGTGCGCAAGTTCGACGAACTTGGCCTGACCATCTGCGCCGCGTTCGAACTCGAGTTCTACCTGATCGACCAGGACAACGTGAACGGTCGTCCGCAGTCGCCGCGTTCGCCGGTATCGGGCAAGCGTCCGGTGTCGACTCAGGTGTATCTGATCGACGACCTCGACGAATACGTCGATTGCCTGCAAGACATCCTCGAAGGCGCGAAAGAGCAGGGCATTCCTGCCGACGCCATCGTCAAGGAAAGCGCCCCGGCGCAATTCGAAGTGAACCTGCATCACGTCAATGACCCGATCAAGGCCTGCGACTACGCGGTGTTGCTCAAGCGTCTGGTGAAGAACATCGCCTACGACCACGAGATGGACACCACGTTTATGGCCAAGCCGTACCCGGGCCAGGCGGGCAACGGCTTGCACGTGCACATTTCGATTCTCGACAAAGAAGGCAACAACATCTTCGCCAGCGAGGATCCCGAGCAGAACGCCGCGCTGCGACACGCGATCGGCGGTGTGCTCGAGACCCTGCCGGCGCAGATGGCGTTCCTCTGCCCGAACGTCAACTCGTACCGCCGTTTCGGCGCGCAGTTCTACGTGCCGAACTCGCCGAGCTGGGGCATCGACAACCGCACCGTCGCGGTCCGTGTGCCGACCGGTTCGCCGGACTCGGTGCGCATCGAACACCGCGTTGCCGGTGCGGATGCCAACCCGTACTTGCTGATGGCCTCGGTGCTGGCCGGTATTCACCACGGCCTGACCAACCAGATCGAGCCGGGTGCTCCGGTGGAAGGCAACAGCTACGAGCAAAACGAACAAAGCCTGCCGAACAACCTGCGCGATGCGCTGCGCGAACTGGACGACAGCGAAGTCATGGCCAAATACATCGACCCGCTGTACATCGACGTATTCGTGGCGTGCAAGGAAAGCGAGCTGGCCGAGTTCGAGAACTCCATCTCGGACCTTGAGTACAACTGGTATCTGCACACCGTTTGATGGGCTGACATTCAACCTGTGGCGAGGGAGCTTGCTCCCGCTGGAGGCCGAAGGACTCCCTTTTGGGGTCGCTTCGCAACCCAGCGGGAGCAAGCTCCCTCGCCACAGGGTACTCATCGCTCATCCCATCGGTTAACACGACCCCCTATTCCTCTGCGTCGAGTCACAACAATGACAAACACTCGCAGCGACTGGGAACAACGCTTCCAGTCCCTGACCATCGAAAGCCGCGCCTTCATCGATGGCCAATACCGCGCCGCCCTCAGCGGTGACACCTTCGAATGCATCAGCCCGGTCGACGGCCGTTTCCTGGCCAACGTTGCCAGCACCGACGAAGCCGACGCCAACGAAGCCGTGGCCGTCGCGCGCCGCACCTTCGAATCCGGCATCTGGGCGCGTTTGGCGCCCGCAGAGCGAAAGCGCATTTTGATTCGCTTCGCGGATTTGATCCTGGCCAACCAGGAAGAACTCGCCCTGCTCGAAACCCTCGACATGGGCAAGCCGATCAACGATTCGATGAACATCGACATCCCGGCGACCGCCAACGCGATCCGCTGGAGCGCCGAAGCCATTGACAAGATCTACGACGAAGTCGCCGCCACGCCGCACGATCAACTCGGCCTCATCACCCGCGAACCCGCCGGTGTGGTCGCCGCCATCGTGCCGTGGAACTTCCCGTTGATCATGGCCAGCTGGAAGTTCGCCCCGGCCCTGGCGGCGGGCAACTCGTTTATCTTGAAGCCTTCGGAAAAGTCGCCACTGACCGCGATCCGCATCGCTCAGCTGGCGCTGGACGCCGGCATTCCGAAAGGGGTGTTCAACGTCTTGCCGGGCTACGGCCACACCGTCGGCAAGGCGCTGGCGTTGCACATGGACGTCGACGTACTGGCCTTCACCGGCTCGACCGCGATTGCCAAGCAACTGCTGATCTACGCCGGCCAAAGCAACATGAAACGCGTCTGGCTCGAAGCCGGGGGGAAGAGCCCGAACGTGGTGTTCGCCGACGCGCCGGACCTGCGCGCGGCAGCACAAGCAGCGGCCAGCGGGATCGCCTTCAACCAGGGCGAAGTCTGCACCGCCGGTTCGCGGTTGCTGGTCGAGCGTTCGATTCGCGAGCAGTTCATTCCGCTACTGGTGGAAGCGCTGCACGCCTGGAAACCGGGGCATGCTCTCGATCCGCAAACCACCGTCGGCGCGGTCGTCGATCAGCGTCAACTGGACAACGTGCTGCGCTATATCCAGGTCGGCAAAGACCAGGGCGCGCAACTGATCGCGGGGGGCAGCCGCACCCTTGAGGCCACCGGTGGCCTGTACGTGGAACCGGCGATTTTCGACGGCGTGACCAACGCCATGACCATCGCCCGTGAAGAAATCTTCGGCCCGGTGCTGTCGCTGATCACCTTCGACACCGAGGAAGAAGCCTTGACCATCGCCAACGACAGCATCTTCGGCCTGGCTGCAGGCGTCTGGACCAGCAACTTGAGCAAGGCCCACACCTTCGCCCGCGGCTTGCGCGCCGGCAGCGTCTGGGTCAACCAGTACGACGGCGGCGACATGACCGCGCCGTTCGGCGGGTACAAGCAGTCGGGTAACGGTCGGGACAAATCGCTGCACGCGTTCGACAAATACACCGAACTCAAAGCGACCTGGATCAAGCTTTAACACTTCTACAACGGCGGTCGCCGGCACATGCCAGTGGCCATCGGAGAAACCTATGAAACAAACAACACATGTAAACAGCTACTACGCCGCCACCCGCAACTTCACCGGCGACTTCCCGGTGCTGGAGCAAGCGGTGGACTGCGACGTCTGCATCATCGGCGCCGGCTACACCGGTTTGTCCTCGGCGCTGTTCCTTGCCGAAGCCGGCTACAGCGTGACCGTGCTCGAAGCCGCCAAAGTCGGGTTCGGCGCCAGCGGTCGCAACGGCGGCCAACTGGTCAATTCCTACAGCCGCGATGTCGATGTCATCGAAGAACGCTACGGCGACAAGACCGCCGAAGTCCTCGGCAGCATGATCTTCGAAGGCGCCGACATCATCCGTCAGCGCATACAGCACTACGACATCCAGTGCGACTACAAGCCGGGTGGCATCTTCGCCGCGCTGAACAAAAAGCAGCTCAAAGGCCTGGCCGAGCAGAAAAGCAGCTGGGAACGCTACGGCAACAAGAACCTGAAAATGCTCGACGCGGCTGACATCAAGCGCGAAGTCGGTTGCGACAACTACGTCGGCGGCCTGCTCGACATGCAGGGTGGCCACATCCACCCGCTGAACCTGGCCCTCGGCGAAGCCTCGGCCATCATCGGCCTGGGCGGCAAAATCTACGAACAATCGGCGGCGGTGGAAATCACCTACGGCGAACCGATCACCGTGCGCACCGCCAAAGGCCTGGTCCGTGCCAAATACCTGTTGATCGCCGGTAACGCCTACCTGCCGCAGGGTCTCGACAATCGTGTGACCAGCAAAAGCATGCCGTGCGGCTCGCAAATTGTCGTCACCGAACCGTTGTCGGAAAAGGTTGCGCGCAGCCTGATCAAAAACAACTACTGCGTTGAAGACTGCAATTACCTGCTCGACTACTACCGCCTCACCGCCGACAACCGCCTGCTGTACGGCGGCGGAGTGGTCTACGGCGCCCGTGAACCGGACGACATCGAGCAACTGATCAAACCGAAAATCCTCAAGACCTTCCCGCAACTGAAGGACGTGAAGATCGATTACCGCTGGACCGGCAACTTCCTGCTGACCATGTCGCGCATGCCGCAATTCGGCCGCATAGAAAAAAACGCCTACTACATGCAAGGCTACAGCGGCCACGGCGTCACCTGCTCGCACCTGGCCGGCAAACTGATCTCGGAAATGATCCGCGGCGACGCCGAACGCTTCGACGCTTTCGCATCCTTGCCGCATATGCCCATGATCGGTGGCCGCACCTTTCAGGCCCCACTCACCGCCATGGGTGCCGCCTATTACGCGCTGCGCGATCGGTTCGGCATCTAAGCCTGGCTCCCTCGCCACACGATCTAAATGTCCCTGTGGCGAGGGAGCTTGCTCACGCCGGGGGCGGAGCGGCCCGCGCTTTTGGCTTTTTATTCGGCCATTCATCGAACCTGCTGAGCAACACCACCAAACGTGATTTAATACCCGCCTTTCACAATCCTGGGACAGGGAAGCGGTACTTTCGCGGCCAAAAGTCGCCCGCCATCCACCCCCATAACCCTTAAGTTTTCCTCGCATAAGGCTGTCATGGACACGGGCTCACGACTCAAATTAGTACGCGAAAGCTACAAACTCTCCCAGCGCGAGCTGGCCCGGCGTAGCGGCGTCACCAATGCCACCATCTCCCTGATCGAACAGAATCGCGTCAGTCCCTCCGTCAGCTCCCTGAAAAAACTGCTCGAAGGCATACCGATGTCTTTGGCGGATTTCTTTACCTTCGATCAGCCGCCGCGTGAGCACCAATACGTGTTCCGCGCCAATGAACAACCGGATCTTGGGCGTCATGGGCTGCGGTTGTTGCTGATTGGCGCTTCGGTGCCGAGTCGGCAGATGCGGCTTTTGCGGGAGCAGTACGCGCCGGGGGCGAGTTCGGGGGAAGAGCCGATTGTGCACTCGGAAGGGGAGGAGTGTGGGTTGGTTACGCGGGGCACTGTCGAGCTGACAGTTGATGGGCAGGTCAGTGTGCTCAACGCGGGTGACGGCTACTACTTTCCGACGACGTTGCCGCACAAGTTTCGCAATATTGGGGCGGATGAAGCGGAAATCATTAGCGTGAATACACCGGCTAACTTCTGATTTTACCAGGGCTTGATTGCTGTACCCCTAATGGATCGTGTGCGTATGGATGCTCGAACGTTGCGCTACTACCTCCGGGCATGGCCGATGGTCTTTGCCAGTTCAGGTTTTTACTCTGTGATATTGGTGGCGGGGCTGAAGCAAATTTTTGGTGTGGGTGACGCGTATCTCAAGACGGTGGGACTTGCCTCTTTCGTGGTCTTTTGCATTTTCGGCGTGTATTACCTTGCGCCGAGGTTGAAACGGATTGAGTTCGGCGAAGAGGAGCGGTACACGAGTGTGTGGGGGGCGAGGGTAGGGGTTATCGTCGGGGCTTCGATTGGGACCGTTCTCAGTGTTCCGTTCATTGATAAAATCGGGTTTTTGAGTGAGCTGCCGCGGTGGCTTGCGGTAAGTATGCTGTTTGTTGTCTTCGCAATGGCGGTCTTTGTTTTTAGCCACTATGTCTGGAAACCCGGTCGCAGACATTGATTAGCATCGTGACCGTTACACACTCTGCCAGATAAAAGGACTTAACCTCGTGACCACGCCACGCATCCGCGCCCTCGCACTTTGCGTCTTCCACCACGATGGCAAGATACTCGTCAACGAAAGTCGCGACCCCATCACTGAAAAGCCATTTTTCCGTCCGATCGGTGGCGGAATCGAATTCGGTGAAACCAGTGCACAAGCCATTGTGCGAGAAGTACAGGAAGAACTCGGTTTGCCCATCACCGATGTTCACTTGCTTGGTACTCTTGAAAGCCTCTTTACGTATAACGGCATACCGGGACACGAAATCGTGCAGGTCTACGATGCGAAGTTCGTGGATGCCAGCGTCTATGCGTTGCCGCACTTGGACGCTCAAGAAAGCGATGGCGCAGTTTTCGTCGCGAAGTGGCTCCCGTGGGCAAGTTTTACTGAGGACGGGGCGCTGGTTCCTGATGGGCTTTATGAGCTGCTGAAGAAAGTCGCACTGTCGAATTGAGCCATAACCAGCCGGTTTAGGCTGGAACAGGCTTGCTCACATCTTTGGCTGCCGCAACGTTGGACTTCGGTTTACCGGCAGCAGGCCGAGCAGCGGATTTTCCGGGTACAGGTCTGGGCTTGCTGGGGGCTGCGGCTGGCGCCGCTACCGGGCGTACGGTGAGTTCCAGACCAATCGCTGTCATCAGCTTCCTGATTGTCTCAAAGCGCATTTTCGTTCCGCCTTTAAGCACCTTATAAAGGCTTTCGCGGTTGACCCCTGCTTCCTGGGCGACTTTGTTTACGCCAATAGCTTTTGCAACTTCACTCAGCGCATGAACCAGCGCCGTGTCACCCGCCTTCATGCTTTCAGCAATGTAAGCAGCCATTACTTCCGGGCTGTCGAGGAAGCGGGAAGCTTCGTGACGACTTGTGCCAGAAGTGTCGAGATTGAGGATGGGCATATCCTCGGGATTGAATGTCGTTTCGCTCATGTCATTTACCTTTCATGGCATCGAGTATCTGTTTAGCTCGTTTGATGCCTCGCGCCTGATCCGTTTTATCGCTTCCAGTAAGCATCGTGTAGTCGGTCATCCCGGTGCGCACAAAGTAGATTCTGTAGCCAGGACCCACAAAAACCCGCATTAACGCGGGTTTTTGTGTGAAATTCGTTCATTGATTTTTGGGCGTCTCAAACCCACGCTGCTCAATCACCCGAAACACATCACCGACATCCCGGAGCAGGATCAAAGCGATGTTGGTGACGGTGTTGATGTCGTTTTCGGCGTAGTCCGGCAGGCTGGTGCAGGCCATGAGGTTGAGGTATTTGAGGACGGCGTTGAGGCGTTCGCTGACGCAGTTGTGCAGTTCGCAGATGGGGGCGTCGCTGTCGATGAGGAGGACGGGGTAGTCGGTGGCGAATTGGGACATGGGGCTGAAGCGGTGCGGCGGATGCTGAGTGTTCATGGATGTAGTCCGGAAAAGATGAATCAAAATTGCCATTACTGGTTAACCGACGGAGGTCGGCTACGCGGGCCTGGCGGTCTTTGGTGTCTCCTCTTTTGGGCTGCGAATCCCGGTCACCGACAATGGCGGCGAGGAAGGAAACTATAAGCTGCGATTTTGGCGCTCTCAACCGGGCTGTAGGACGCTTTCGCGTTTGTTGTGACAAGGCTGAATGCCACTTTTTAGGGCTTGTCGCGGTGATTCGGGCTGTGTGGAGTGTCGTGGGAAATGGGGGGCAGGGTTTGGGGCCGCTTCGCAGCCCAACGGGGATAAATCCCCTCACCACAAAGGGTGAGTTCCTACGAGATTTTCGGACTTCCGTTTTGAAGTTGAGTGGCCAGAAATGACAAAGCCCCAATCATTGGGGCTTTGTCATTTCAAACTGTGGCATCGCTATTGCGGATCCCCCGACATCATTGTCTAGCCTGCGGCGAATGCGGATTGGGATTGGTGTGTTTCGGGCCGGCCAATGCCCACGCGATCAGCCCGAACAGCGGTACAAACACAATCACCACCATCCATACGAGTTTGTTGCTCGATTTGCCTTCGGCTTTGCGCACTTTGTTGATTGCCCAAAGCTCGACCAGCACAAGAACGGCGGCGAGTACGATCCAGATGGTTTCGGTTTGCATAAGTTGCCCTCCTGATGGTCTTTCAGTTAGGTGGGCAGGGGGCAGTGGGGTTCATTAAATTTTGAGGTTTTGTGGGGGAGGGAGGTGGGCGCACTTTTGCGCCCGCCTGCGATTCCTCTATACCGCGTCGCCAATCATTTCGATGATCCGCGTCCGGGTAGCGTTTGAGGTTGCTCGCGTAGTCCAGGAACAGGTCGAGCTGGATGTCCTTGTTGCCCGGACGCTCCATTAGTGGAGATGTTTGGTGTGGTTGCTAAGCGGTCTCAACTCTTGACCTCCTGGTTCCTGCCGTAGACATCTTCCAGACGCTTGATATCGTCCTCGCCCAGGTAGCTGCCGGTCTGCACTTCGATTACTTCCAACGGGATTTTTCCGGGGTTGGCCAGGCGATGTACCGATGCGATCGGGAGGTAGGTGGACTGGTTTTCAGTGAGCAGGAAGACCTTGTCGTTGCACGTTACCTGGGCGGTGCCGGAGACCACGATCCAGTGTTCGGCACGGTGGTGATGCATTTGCAGGGACAGTTGCGCGCCAGGTTTGACGGTGATGTGCTTGACCTGGTGGCGGATGCCGTTGTCCACCGAGTGGTAACTGCCCCAGGGGCGATACACCGCGCAGTTGTTCTGGGTTTCCGAGCGGTGTTGGGCGTCGAGCGCATTCACCAGTTTTTTCACGTCTTGCACGGTGTCGCGGTGCGCGACCATCAGTGCATCCTCGGTTTCTATCACGACCAGATTTTCCACCCCGAGCAGGGTTACCAGCTTGCTGTTGCCATGCACATAGCAACTGCGGCTGTTGTAGCTGACGACATCGCCCTTGAGCACATTTCCATCGGCGTCCTTGTCGTGCACATCCCATAGCGAGGACCAGCAACCGACATCACTCCAGCCAGCGCTGAGCGGGACGACCCAGGCACGGTTGGTGCGTTCCATCACCGCGTAGTCGATTGAGTTGTCCGGGCAGCATTCGAAGGTGGCCCGATCGATGCTGGTCACGCCTTCGCTGCTCGGGCTGCGCTCCAGGGCGAGCACGCAGTTCTCGTAAATGTCCGGTTCGTGAGTGCGCAGTTCGTCGAGGTAGCGGCTGGCACGGAACAGGAACATGCCGCTGTTCCAGAAGTATTCGCCGGAGCGAACAAATTCGGCGGCGGTCTGCGCGTCGGGTTTCTCGATAAATTGCTCGACCTTGAAAGCACTGGCGCCGGCATCACTGCAGTCGGCCTTGATATAGCCGAAGCCGGTCTCCGGGCGCGTCGCCGGAATGCCGAACAGCACGAGGTTGCCTTTGAGCGCTTCCTCCTGCGCATGTGCCAGTGTGGCGCGCAGGGCGGGGACGTCGCTGATCACATGGTCGGCAGGCAGTACCAGCATGAGCTCGTCGCGGCCTTCGGCAATCAGCTGGAGGGCCGCCAGCGCCACCGCCGGTGCAGTGTTGCGGCCGAAGGGCTCGAGCAGGATCGCTTGCGGCGTGCAGCCGATGGCGGCGAGTTGTTCATTGACGATAAAGCGGTGTTCCACATTGCAGACCACGATCGGCTTGCCGATGCCATCGAACGACAGGCGCTGCAAGGTTTGCTGAAACAGTGATCCTTCGCCGGCCAGGCTCAGGAATTGTTTGGGGTACAACTTGCGCGACAGTGGCCACAACCGCGAACCACTGCCGCCGGACAGAATGACTGGAATCATTTTTTTACCTCCCGCACCTTCATCACTCGGTATGAAGGCGCTTCGCAGAGCGAAGGACTGCCTTCCATTATTTGAAACACAAGCTCAATTCAGAGTGGCCGCATCGGCAGATGCCTTTATTCTTTCTGGTCGGCAAACAGCTGGGTGATGTCGCCGCCCAGACGGTAGTTTTTCATCGGTTCGACCGATTGGCGCCAGCGGTTGGTTGCCGCCGAGCAGGCGTACAGCGCGCAGTAGGGTTCCAGCCAGGCGAACTTGCCATCCTCGTTAAGGTCTTCAAGTTCCTGTTTGTGGCCGGTCTTGCGTTCAAACACGCCTGGATCCTTGATGCCTTCTTCCACCCGCGCCGCCAGACGTCGCATGGCGCCTTGGTTTTCTTCGCGCAGGTCGACGCCGTTGGCTTGGGCGAAGGAGGCGATCATCATCAGCGGTCCCATCGCGTAGTTGTGGTAAGCCAGTGCGCGGGTGTCGCGGCCCAGTTCGTTGGGCAAGTAGCCGTCTGCATCGACCTGGTACGCGCCGATGCGAAACTGCGCGACCGACCAGTCGAACAGGTCGCGTCGATCGACTACGACCGAGGCCGCCATGACGGACCATGCTGCCCAATACTGGTGGTTGTTGAGCCGGTCCAGCGGCTGGTCGCGCCAATCGCGCACCACCTGTTCGGCAACCTTGCCGATCCAGGCTTCGATCGGCCGGGTCTGCGCCTCGCGGCCCTTCAAGGGCTGCGACCGCGAAAACTTGAGCCGCAGATACGCCGAAGAAATACTGCCCAGTGCCCATTTGCGCATCGACTTGCCGGTATGGGTGTAGGTGGTGCTCAGCAGCGCCTGCGCCTTGGCCCAGTCGCCGAGCCAGCTCAGGGTGCAGTCCACATGGCCGGCGCGGCCTTGCCGCAAATAGGCGGCGACCTGTTTGTTGACGCCTTTTTCCAGATCGTTGATATCGCCCGACATCTCTTTGTAGCGTTTGTTGGATTCGGCGTTGAGCTGATCCCGTGCCTTGCCCGAGCCTTCGTATTTGCTGGGGATCAACAGGTCACCGGTATAGGGTTTGGGCGTCGCCGGACAGTCCGGCGCGTCGCCTTTTTTTTCTATGGCCTGCGCGTAATAGCCCTGCGGCGGGCGTAGTTGCGCGCACGCCTGCACGATCGGCCCCATCAGAATGAGGGCCATGCCAACGGCGGCCCAGCGTGCCTGACGCATCAGTTTTCCTCCCTCTGCGCGGTGCGCAGGGACGGTGCCGCGGTGATCGCGGGTTTGACACACAAGCGGGTCGAGAGCGTTCCGGAGGTCATTCCCGGCGGTGGTTGCACGTCCATGGACAGAAACGTCTGATCGTCCCAGTCCCCGTCGCCGCGCAGTTCGAAGGCGAAGCGGCCCTGGGTACTGACCGTCGGCGAACGACTCAAGCTGAGGTTTTCCTGGCGTCCGTTCAGGTAGGTCAGGGTCGCGTTCATCAGGCGTACGCCGGGATCAGAAAAGGTGAGGTCGACCTGATAACGATTGCCCTTGATCGGATACACATTGCCGCCACCGCCGTTGAACAACACCTGATTGCGCCCGCCGTGCAGGGTTGCCTGGCTTTTGAGCAGGGGGGCCTGGTTGTCGCAGCCATCGCTCAGCGCCGCCATCGCCTGCCGGGAGAAGCTGGATTTGCCGAGACCGTCTAGATTGTCGATTTCCCACACCAGCACCGTCGGCGGGGCGTTCTGGAAGTCGTCGCCGAGCAAGTAGGCGATCAACGAATCATCGTAGCCACCGCCCGGTATGCTGAAGTTGCGGACTGGGGTTTCCAGATATTGTTCGAGGAAACCGGCAAAGTTGAACAGCTCGCCGCTGGCGCTGGTGCCGATCAACGCGACCTTGGCCGGGCCCTTGGAATCGCCCTGGGCGTGGGTTTGGTAACGGGTGACATACTGCGCCGCATAGCCGCTGCCACAGATCTGCGCGGCGGCTTTTTGCAGCGTACCCGAGCGTCCGAGCAGGCCCGCCGGCTGGCTGGCGAAGAGCTGATGCGGCAACGCCTTGAGCACATCGTTGCCCTTGAGCGACTGGGCCACCAATTGGGCGCTGCGGTCGGCGCCATAGGGCGTCCAGTTGTGGTCGCCCTTAAAGTAGAAGGGTTGCCCGGCGGGCTGTGGCTCACTCAACAAGGGAGTAAAGTCCGGGGCCGCAATACCCAGGCCGCGCACCCGGTCCAGGGTTTGCAGGTAGTTCAGCCGGGCGCTGGCCTGATCGAAGCTGGCCAGTTCCAGCGGCGTCAGGCGGTCGGCGTGCAGCATGCCGCGACTGGGCGGCATCACCAGCACCAGTTCGACCCCGCGCTGGGCGAGCCCGTCGCGCAGGCGCTTGAGGGTGTTGTAACCGCTCTCGTCGAGGCCGAAGTCGGTGCGAAAATCACTGCGGGTGCGAAACAGCCACTGGTCCTTGGCCTCCACCAGCGTCGCGTAGTTTTTCAGCTCCGGTGGTTCGTAATACATTGCCTGCGCCGCTTGCGGGCACAGCTGACAGCAGGCCTCGGCCGTGTAATTCGGCAGTGCCTGTGCCCCCATCGACATGGACAGCAAGGTCACAGCGGCAAATCCATGAAGGGTGTTCATCGGAAGGCTCCTCACAGTGTCACGGGCAGAATCAGTGCGGCGGCATGGCGGCGCAGGAGGATGTCCATCAGGTCGCCCTGGACCTCTCCCAGCAAACCGGTGAAGGCCAGGCCGTCCTGTTTCTGTGGCGCCAGAAAGGTCAAGTCATAGAGTTCCAGGCGCGAGGGTGAAAACACGGCGATTGGGCTGGAACCGTTGCCGATCAGCTTGCCGCCGACCACGGTGAGCGACAGTTTTTCTTCGTAGGGGTCTTCCTTCAGGTCGCGGTCGCTGCCACGCAAATCCTTGATGTGGCCATAGATCCCGGTCAGGGCATTGGCCATCAGTTCGTTTTCATAAAGCCGCACGCCGGTGCTGTTGCGTACCCGGATGCCGTGCCGGTCATTGTCCGCCGCACGGTTGCGCCACATCAGGTTATTGCCGCT
This sequence comes from Pseudomonas fluorescens NCIMB 11764, assembly GCF_000293885.2. NCBI lineage: Bacteria > Pseudomonadati > Pseudomonadota > Gammaproteobacteria > Pseudomonadales > Pseudomonadaceae > Pseudomonas > Pseudomonas fluorescens. Next base: position 5,285,886 of record NZ_CP010945.1, on the reverse strand, counting down.
CTCATACAGGGTGATGCCGTCGGAGCGGTTTTTGTAGGTTTCGTTATAGGCCAGCAGGTTGTTGACGCTGGAACGGTCCAGGACGATGCCGGACAGCTGATTGTTGTAGGTGCGGTTGTAGATGATCCAACTGTCGTTGACCTCTCGCGAAAGGATGATGCCGTGTTTCTTGTGGGTATCGAAGACATCGTTATGGGCAATGATCAGACGACGCGAACGGTCGTGCGGGTCGATGCCATACACGATATTCGCGCGAAAGGTGTTGCGCAGAATCACCACGTCGTCGGCCTCGTAGCAATAGAAGCCGAAATAGTTGTCGACGAACTGCGAGTTGATCAGCCAGCCGGTCGGTTTTTTGCGCTTCATCTTCGGTGCCATGCTCGGGCTGTACTGGGAAATACTCACCCCGTAGCTCTTGCTCTCGGTGTAGCCGAAACTGGTGATGGTGCTGTTGACGATGTAGGTCTCGGTGCCGCCCCAGGAGATGAGAAACGGCCGAAACGTTTCCTCTTTTTTGAACCAGGCCGGGCTGTCGTCTTTCTCGCTCCAGGCGCTGACCTTGGTGTCGGTAATGAACAGCTTGCCGTCATTGACCAGGAAGGAACCGCCGTCCTGGGACAAGCGCAATTCCTTGACCGACTTGTCGATATGCAGGGTTGCGCCGGGACGAATGACGATCGGCAGGCGCGCGAGGAACACCCCCGGCGCGGTTTCGCGCAAGGCGGACTGTGGCAGGCTGCGCGCCAGTTGCGTCAGGCTCATGTAGCCGCGATCGATGAAGATCGCCACGGGCATTTGCTTCTGGCGCACCACCCATTCCTTGAAGCGATCCTCGCCGCCGATAAACTCGTCGAGCGCGTTTTCCTTGATCATCGGCTGGATCAAGGCACGGCCGGCGGGCTTGTAGGCAATTTTCGCGGCGACTGCCTCGGCGGTATAGCCGGACAAGTCGGGCATTTTCGGTTCCTTGATCAGCAACGGTTTCCCTGGTGTCTCGCTGATGGTATAGCGCGGTATCAGGATGTCACCCGCCGCATTGGCGCCTGCCGTCTGCATCAACAGCATGGCGGCGAGCAACAGTCCTATCTTGACGACACGGTCCATAAGTCTCACTCATCAAAAATGCAGCCTGGTGTGTTCAATGTGCCGTTGCCAGCGATGGCGTCACCGCGGGCAACCACCGGGTCCTAGATTTTCCAGACGAAATCAATGAATGCCCGGTGCATGCTCGAATCGGTGTCATTGGCGTAGGCGTCACCGGGGAAGAACACACCCAGACGCAAGCGGATCAGTGCCGAGGGTTCGTCGACCCAATCCACCATGCTCGCGGGCAACAGGCCTTGTTTGAAGTACTTGGTCATGACCAGATCGACTTCCTGGCCCAGGTCCTTCTCGCCGTCTACCAGCGCTGCATTGACGATCCCGTCGTCGCCGGTTTGCTGTTCGTCGTCGACCCGCCAGAAGCGGTGGTAGACGAGGCTGGCGTCGTAGTCCTCGCGCATCTGCCAGGAGCCGAACAGCGTCGCCGTCTGAAGGTTGCTCAGTTCACCGCGAAAAGCTTCACCGAAGCGGTGTACGCGCGAACGCGTGCCGGTGAAGTTCGAGCGGTTGCTCTGCAGGCCGGTTTGCTGGTACTGGTTTTCCTGATCGTTGCCACCGCCGTCGCCGCGAGCGGCGGCGGCACCGACACGCCAGCTTTCATCGATGTTCCAGCGCAGGCCCAGGTCCGCCGCCCAGGCGTTGACATCGCCACTGGTGTGCCCCGTCGCGATTCGATCGCCGACGGGGTCGATCACGTTGGTGAGGTTGTCGCGATCACCGGTCAGCCAGGTCGCGGAGGCCCAGTAATTGAGCGGCATCGTCGAGCGGTAGTTGTAGCCGTCACCGTTCGCCTCGAGACCGACCCAGGTCAGGCTGCCGGTGTTGGTCTTGTCGAGCGTATCGACCTGCTCGCCGGGATCGGGCAGGCTGCCGCTGTCCTCTGAGTGATGGACACGCAGGCCTACCCAGTTATTGGGCGTCCATTGTGTGGAGATGTCGGTGAAGACGTGGGAACGGTCTTCATCTTCGGGCGCCAGGTCGTCGAAATCGGTGCGATAGTCGGAAAAGCGTTGGGCGGCGCCGAGGTGGGTGCGCAGCAGCGTGGTTTCGAAGGTCCAGTTGAGCGCTTCGATGTTGGTGTCCATCCACTCGCCACTGTCCTCACGCAGACGCTGGCGTCCCAAGCGCAGATGCTCGCCCGGATAGGCCGTGATGCCTTGATAATCAACCCAGAACTCGCGAAGCGCCAGGTAGCTGTCATCCGCTTCGCGGGTGTTGTTTTGGTCGGCGCCGTTGTTCACCGTATCGGTGTCGATGGTGTCGGTCGCCGCCACCGCCTGCGCCATCGTATAGGCGCTCCAGTTACCCCATTGGCCAAAGGCCCAGGGGCGCAAGTCGATGCCTATATCGTTGAGGGTGCCACCGGATGCCGTGCCAAGGTCCCGGTCGTCCTGCGACTCACCGGTAATCTTCACATCCAGGCCGAAATTTTTCGGCGCCCCTTCCGCCGCCAGCACCAGACCGGAGCTGCACATCAGCGAAACTCCCAGACCACAACCAGCCAACAATGCTTGCTTCATAGTAAGTCCTGTGCATCTTCCGGAGTTTGCAGCCTGGCTAAAGCCGCGCCCGTCAGACGGGCCTGGGCTTCTTCCTCAAGCATGGGTTGCGCGATTTTCCTCTCTGCCGGGGTCATTCCCGACTGCACGGCCAACAGCACTGGCCCTGCATTGACCACGCCCTGGCGTTGTGCGAGTTGCGCAAAGACAAAAGCGTTGATCCGATTGACCTTGACCCCGCGGGCTTCGGAAAACATGTGGGCCAGGGCCAAATCGGCGTTGGGCGAGCCATTGCGGGCTGCGAGCAGAAAATGTTGCAGTGCTTTCTGAGGTTCGACCTGGCCCAGGTAACCGCGCCGGTACAACTGGCCCAGATAGTAATGCGCCTTGAATTCACCGGCCGCGGCCGCCTTGAGCAAGTGTTCTTGCGCCAAGCGCGGATCTTGCGGCAACCATTTGCCGAGGTAATACAGCCGCCCGGTCAGCAGTTCCGCCCGTGGATCGCGCGCTTCGCGCCCGCGCTGCAAGGCCGAGAGTAATTGCGGCGCATCGCCTTGGGCGGGGTAGTCGTCGATCAACCGAGCCAGACTGGTCCAGGCCGGCGGATACTCCGGTGCCAGTTCCTCGAGCAGGCGCTTGGCGCTTTGCGGGTCGGCCTGGCCTTCGAGGGCCGGCGATGACAGCACGCGCGCCACCGATTCGACCCGCAAGGGCGCTACTTGTTTCCGGTGCCAAGCCTGGCGCAACTGCACCAACAAGTCCGCTTGCGCCTTGGGCTGGGCGCGCATACGGTTGATGAGGGCCAGCTCGACATAACAGGCATGGAGTACCTCCAGCCGCACCCGGCACATCTGTTCGATCTGCAGCACGTGAGCGTTATAGGTGCCTTGATTGCGGTAAATCAGAATCTGCGCCAGATCCACCCCGACAATGCCCTTGGCACGCCAGCTGTCGACCTTTTGTTGTGGATCCACGCCAGGCGTCAGTTGCGGGTAACCCAGGTACAAAACCGTCAGCGGCACCACCGCACTGAATTCGCCGTTATCCAGCGCGCCTTCCAACAATTGCCGGGCCTCCTGCACTTGCCGGGGATTAGTCGGCCCCTTACGTAGCAACAAGCGGCCCAGACGTGACTGCGCCTTGGCCGATGTCGGCGCGGCTCGCCGGTACAAGGCTTCAGCCTCTTTCAGGCTTGCCGGGTCACCCACCGAGGCGGTCAAGTCGCCCATCCCGGCCTGTGAGTCGGCATAGCCATCCTTGGCCAGGGGCGCGTAGTTAGTGCGAGCCGTCTCGTAATCGCCGCGGGCCATGGCCTCGCGCGCCAACCCTTGATCGGGCAGGGTTCCGCAACCGTGGATCATCGTCAGAACCGCGGCCAGCGCAGACAACCGCAGCCCGGATCGCCCTGCGCCGTTCATTTTCCGGCCGCCATGACTTTATTTTCCCAGGTGTTCTTCATCCAGGTACTGGCCGCCGAGGCATTTTGCACCCAGGTATTGCCCTGCAGGTCTTCGATACTGACCTCCACCGGCCGCCCGGCCTGATCGGTTTGCAACGGGCTGTCAGGCTCAATGGTGACCCGCAGGTCGGAGGCCAGGCCGCCGTTGTCCAGCGCTACCGCGGTGATTTTGCCGGTGCGTGGCTGTGCTTCTCCGATCAGTTGGAAGCTCACTGCCTTACCGGGCTGGATCTTGGCGAAATTCTTGTAGGGGAAGCGCGCCTCGATAGTTGCCACACCGTCGATCGGCATCAACTCGTACACCGTAGTGCCCTTGCCGACGACCTGGCCATCCGGCACCAGTTGCGACACCACCCGGCAATCGCATGGGCTGGTCAGCGAACCTTGCAGGGTTCGGCTGAACAGGCGTTCAAGATTTTCCGGCGTCGCCTGTCCGGGCGGCAGGTTGCCTTTCATCACATCCAGCAACGAGGCGGAAAAGGTCGCCAGCGGGGCCCCCTTGGCCACTACTGAGCCCACTTTGACTAACGAATGGACGCTGCCGTCGCGCGGCAGACCGATCAACTGACCGGGCACATTGACCCGCGCCGATTCGGCATGAGTGATGAAGTAAATGCCATACAACTGGTGCGCCACATAAGCAAAGGCAGCCAGTCCCACCAGGAACATCAGCAGGCTGACTGTGGTCGCCCGCACGCGAGCGAACACACCCATGCCGCTGCCGCTTTCGTGCTTTCGCGGCTTGGCGAAATTGTCGCGCTGCTGGGTCGCGAGCATGTCACCCAGGCGGACCACTCCACCCGAAAGGTAAGAGGTGATCACGTAACGCAAGGCGGAGATGGCACGCGGATGCAGGTTGTGGAACTCGCAACCTATCCGCTGCCCCTCGTCGTTAATCGAGCGCACCACAAACTCCACGTCGATGGCGAACCCTAGTGCATCGACCTGGAACACCAGTTTGCCTTTGTGATGCCGGCCAACGATCAGCGATGTGCCCGGTTGACTGAGGCTGAAGCCGCCGGCCGACAAGTCGACCAGCTCGCAATCGAATGCCTCCCGGTCGGGCCCATGAAACTTGATCCTCGCCGGTAGAGTCAGACGCGCATGCTGACGCTGCACCTCCGACTCGTGCACGACATTGTCATCAACAGCAACAAAAGCTGTGTTCATATCGCGTTCCTTCCCATCGATTGAGTCCGATCCGGCACGGCCTGCCGACTGCCCTGACACCTGCGCTACACAATCCACATCAGCAGCGCGCAAAACACGCTGCCGGCCGAAAACGTCATGGTCCGCGACGACCAAGTATTGAACCAGCGCTGATAGCTCGCCAGCCCGCGATCCAGTTTGGTTTTCTGGCGTGTCCACGATTGCTGGTCGAGGCGGAAGAACACATAAATCTTCACCATGGCGCCGACCAACTGGTTGTAATAGAGAATCACTGGGTAAGCCGGCCCGACCGGGTGCCCCGAGGCCAGCAACAGAAGACTGAGGATCAGGCGAGTCACGCCGATCCAGAGCACATAGATCATCAGGTAGGCGATGCTGTATTTGAGGCTGGCAATGATCGCCACCGATGGCCCGAGCAGGCTGGCCCACATCGATATGCGTTGGTCGAGCAGCACCAGCGAGGTGAACCAGCCCAACCGCCGCACGCCCAGGTGCAGGGCCCGCGAGTTCTGCCGCAGGTTGTTGCCATACCAACGGAACATCAGCTTGCGGCTGGCCTTGAAGAAGTTTTTTTCCGGGGGATGCTCGACGGTGTTGATTGCTGCATCGGGCACATAAAAGGTGTCGTAGCCCAGCCGCATCAAGCTGTACCAGCTGGACTTGTCATCCCCGGTCAAAAAGCGGAAACGGCCCAGACGCCAGTGCTGCAGATAATCGCGCTCGACGTCCTGGATAAAACCGGGATCGGTCACCACCTGGGCGCGGAACACCGACATCCGCCCGGTCATTGTCAGTACTCGTTTACCCAGTGCCATCGAGCACATATTGATGTGCCGCTGGGCGAACCGCAGCTTGTGCCATTCGCTCATCAGGTAGCTGCCGCGTACCTCGCAGAACTCATTGGTGGTCAGCCCGCCGACGTTTGGAAACAGCCTGAACCAGGGTACGGTCTTGCGCACCAGTCCGGGTGAAAGCACGGTGTCGCCATCGACCACCGCCACCACCGCGTCGGCATCCGGCACATGCCGGGAGATCGCCCGAAAACCATGGGCAAGGCCATCGCGCTTCCCCGTGCCGGGAATCCGTACAAAGCTCAGCTTGACCCGTTCCGGTGGGGTATAGCTGTCCCAGAGCGCTTTGATCAGCAATTCATCGGCGAGCTCGACGATGGAACAGACCACCGTGGTCGGATAGCCACAGCCGATGGCCTCTTCGATCACCGAGCGGTACACCTGCGCCGTGGTCAGCGCCTCGATACGAAAACTGGTGACCAGTAAAAACACGTGGGACGGATCGGCACTGCTGCCAAGCCGGGTGACTTTGCGTCTGTAGTAAGGGAACACCAGATAAAGGAACAGCAAGCCCCGAAGGTAATGGACAGCGCCCATCGAATACCGCCAGATACCGACCGCCCCCAGCAACAGGAGAAAGTCCCTGGATTGCGGATCGAACACTGAGCGCGGCAACAACAGTGCAAGCGCCATCAGCGCGGCGCCGTAAAACAGCCACCCCGCAGCGTCGCGCAAATAATCCCTGGAATCAGCCATACCTGTGACCCCTGTTCGATAACCCCCGAGTCGCTCGGGGGGCAGCCCAGCGCCGCACTTACCAGCAAATACCCTCGAGCCGATCGTCACTGGTGTGTTGCATGAAGCCCACCAGGTCAACCACCTGCTTGCCTTCGGGCACATCAAGCGCAATGGCTTTGAAGGACTCGTCACCGTTACCCAGCACAATCACATCCGCCTCCTCGATCACCTTCGTCAGGTCGGCTTGCAACAGCGAAGCCAGGTGCGGAATCTTCGATTCGATGTATTCCTTGTTGGCCCCATAGATACGTGCGTATTCAACATTGCGATCGAAGATATGCAGGTCGTAGCCCTTGCCGATCAACATTTCGGCCAACTCGACCAGTGGACTTTCGCGCAGGTCATCGGTGCCCGCCTTGAAGCTCAGGCCGAGCAGGGCGATACGCCGTTTGCCGTAACTGGTGATGATGTCGAAGGCTCTTTGTACCTGCGCCGCGTTGCTGCGCATGATCGAGGCCAGTAGCGGGTGCTCGACATCCAGTTGCCCGGCGCGATAGTTCAACGCACGCACATCCTTGGGCAGGCAGGAACCGCCGAACGCGAAACCGGGGCGCATGTAATAACGCGACAGGTTGAGTTTGGTGTCCTGGCAGACCACGTCCATCACATCGCGACCGTCCACGCCGACGGCCTTCGCGATATTGCCGATCTCATTGGCGAAGGTCACTTTTGTCGCGTGCCAGACATTGCAGGTGTACTTGATCATCTCCGCCACTTCGATGCTCCTGCGCAGGAGCGGCGCGTCCAGCTCCTGGTAGAGTGCGACGAGCATGTCACCGCTGCGCTGGTCGAACTCACCGATCACGGTCATGGGCGGGCAGTTGTAATCCTTGATTGCAGTACTTTCGCGCAGGAACTCCGGGTTGATCGCCACGCCGAAGTCGACCCCGGCCTTCTTGCCGGAACAGTCTTCAAGAATCGGGATGACCACGTTCTTCACGGTGCCCGGCAGCACAGTGCTGCGCACCACCACCGTATGCCAACTGTCCTTGGTATGCAGGGCTTCACCGATCTCGCGGCAGACCGACTCGATGTAGACCAGATCCAGATCGCCGTTCTTCTTGCAGGGCGTAGCGACGGCGATGAACGACATATCCGTGTCCATCACGGACGCTTTTACATTACTGGTACCCCGCAGCCGCCCAAAATGTACCCCCTGCTCGAGCAGAGCCTCCAGGCCTGGCTCGACGATGGGCGACTTGCCCTGATTGATCAGGTCGATTTTTACCTGAGAGATATCCACCCCGATTACGTCATGACCGCGAGCACAGAGACAGCCCGCGCATACAGCGCCCACATACCCCAAACCAAATATGCTGATACGCATCGGTGAGTTCCCCGTATACCTTGATTCCGAAATGCCATCGACATGCCGCGGAGACCGACAGTTACTCTGCCGGACGAACTAAGCGGCTGTTTTGTATGGCGTGATCCGTGACCCGTACTTGCAGATTTGAGAGTGTAGACAAACATATCAAAAGCACTGTCATTTTTTTTAACAGAAATTTCGAACATTTTTTGTGAACACTATAACTATTAGGATTCCAAAAGAGCGTGCCAAAGCAACAGCCATTTATCGAAAAATAAATTTCAATTAAAACAGGTAGATAGATGATTTATGGCGATTAGTAATAAGAATGGAATGTGAATTTTTGCACCAAAAACAGGCGGTCAATTACATTGGTTTTCCGATGAGCACTGACGCGGTGCAACGCCAGCGTTACAACTTTTTTATCATGTCTTTTGAATTTTTCTTATTGTGTAAAGTTGCTGAGACATGTCAATTTTTGAATGTCTGTTTTATTGGCGCTTGTGTAAGGCGTCATAGTAAAAACATTGGAACTACAGAAAATGATCACGCAACAAAAAACCGCATCAGTGCGGTTTTTTGTTTACTCGTTTCGACAATCCGAAGCGGCGCTTAAAGGCTGTTGGCGAGTTTTCCGGTCGAGAGGCGGCGCTTGTAAGCGGTGTCGCGATTGGCCAGCCAATAGTAGAGCGGCGAGGTGATGATCAGGCCCACCAGCCAGGACAAGTCGGCCCCATTGATGTGCTCTGAAATCGGCCCGACATACAGCGGCGTGTTCATGAACGGAATCTGCACCGCAATCCCGATTGCATACGCCAACAACGCCTGCGGGTTGTACCGGCCATAGATCCCGCCATCGACCTTGAAGATCGAATGGATGTCGTACTGACCTTTGTGAATCGCGTAGAAGTCGATCAGGTTGATCGCGGTCCACGGCACCAGCACCACGAGCAGCACCAGCACCATGTCGACGAAATGGCCGATGAAGTTGGCGGAAGCGCCGACGGCGGCGAAGCAGCAGGCGGCGAGGATGATGATCGAGAGGACGGCACGGCTTTTGGCGGTGGGGATCCAGCGGTAGGCGAAGGTCTGGACCAGGGTGATCAGCGACAGCACGGCGCCGTAGAGGTTGAGGGCATTGTGGCTGATGACGCTGAGCAGGAACAGCACGAGCATCAGCGGGCCGATGGAGCCGGTGGCGAGTTTGACGGCGTCCATGGTGTCCATGCCGACGGGGGTGGCGAGCACGGCGACGGCGCCGAAGATGAATGAAAGGCTGGAGCCGAGCACGGTGCCCAGATAAGTCGTCCAGAACGTTGCGGCCACGGGCACGTTGGCCGGCAAGTAACGTGAGTAGTCGGAGACGTACGGCGCGAAGGCGATCTGCCAGAGCGCAGCGAGCGAGACCGTGGCCAGCCAGCCGGAAATGTTGAAGCTGCCACGGGTGAGGAAGTCGGCGGTCTGCACGTGGGTGAAGATGTAGCCGAAGCCGAGCACGATGCCGGCGCCGAGCACCCAGGTGCCGATGCGGTTGAGCACGTGGATGAAGCGGTAGCCGATGATGCCGATGATGCCGGAACCCAGGGCGCCGATGACGATGCCCACCGGCACCGGCACGCTGTCGACCACGCCGTGCAGGGACTTGCCGGCGAGGACGATGTTGGAGGCGAAGAAGCCGATGTACATGATGCCGGCGATCAGCACCACCAGCAGGGCGCCGAGGGAGCCGAACTGGGCGCGGCTCTGGATCATTTGTGGAATGCCCATCTGCGGGCCCTGGGCCGAGTGCAGCGCCATGAGCACGCCGCCGACCAGGTGGCCGACGAGGATGGCGACGATGCCCCACACCAGGTTCAGGTGGAACATCTGCACGCCAAGAGCGCCGGTGACGATGGGCAGCGGGGCGATGTTGCCGCCGAACCAGAGGGTGAACAGGTCACGGGTTTTGCCGTGGCGATCTTCGGGCGGCACATAGCCGATGGTGTGTTTTTCGATAAGCGGGGCGGAGGTTGTTGCTGCGGTAACCATGACGGACTCCAAGGCAATTTTGAGTACGTGGACGTACTTCGGTAAGCGCCGCGCGGGGACGACGCTTTTCTTGTTGGAGTTGATGATGTGCGGTGGATGGGGATAGATAAATTACAAAGATTGTTGGTATAGACGTTAAAAAATGTAGGTCGCCGGGCAGCCGAAAACCCTGTGGGAGCTAGCCTGCCAGCGATAGCGATCTGTCAGCCAAATCAGTGTTGACTGTCAAATCGCTATCGCTAGCAGGCTAGCTCCCACAGGGATTATGGGGTGTTCAGAATCTGTGTTATTCGCTGATTGATAGCAGCATCCGTTGCAGCATGGCGTCACAACCGTCCAATTGTTCGAGGCTGACGAATTCGTCCGGTTTGTGCCCTTGATCCATGCTGCCTGGGCCGCACACAACGGTGGGAATGCCAGCGGCGTCGAACAGGCCGCCCTCGGTGCCGAAGGCCACTGTGCCGAACGCTCGGGAGCCGCAGAATGCAGCGATCAACTCAGCCGCCTCGCTGTGTGCATCGGTCACTAATCCGGGGTATGCCGAGAGTTCACTGAAGCGAATCTCACTCTGTTCACTCACCGCACGCATTCGCGGCAGCACCTGCTGCTCGGCATAGGTTTTCAGTTCCCGGGCGACGTCGCTTGGATCATGCGAGGGCAGGGCACGGATCTCGAAATCGAAACGGCAATCGGCGGGGACGATGTTCAAGGCTTTGCCGCCGCCAATCACACCGGTTTGCACGGTGGAAAATGGCGGATCGAAACGCGCGTCGCGGTGCTCGGGCGCTTTGAGCCTGTTGCCGATCCGTCCCAGTTCACCGATCAGTTCGGCGGCATACTCAATGGCATTGACCCCAAGCGGCGCGTACGCCGAATGGCACGCGTGACCCTGGATATCGCAGCGCATCGCCAGTTTGCCCTTATGCCCGAGCACCGGTTTCAGCTCGGTAGGCTCGCCGATGATGCACAGCATCGGTTTGACTGGCCATTGTTCCAGCGCCGCCAGCAACGAGCGCACGCCGAGGCAGCCGATTTCTTCATCATACGAAAGCGCAATGTGCACCGGCCGTCGCAACGAGGCGTTCACCAAGGAAGGAACGAGGGCGAGCACGCAGGCAATGTAGCCTTTCATGTCCGCGGTACCGCGACCGAACAACTTGCCGTCGTGCTCGGTGAGTTCGAACGGCGCGACGGTCCACGGCTGGCCATCGACGGGCACCACGTCGGTGTGCCCCGACAGCACGATGCCCGGCTTGTCCGCCGGGCCGATGGTGGCGAACAGGTTGGCCTTGCTGCGCTGCTCGTTGTAGATCAGTTCGCATGGCACGTCGAAGCTCGCGAGGTAGTCGCGGACAAATTCGATGAGCTGCAGGTTTGATTCGCGGCTCGTGGTGTCGAATGCCACTAACGTCTCCAGCAAATCGCGGCTGGCGCTCATCGGTCGTCTCCAGCGACACCGTACCCTGGGGATTTGTCCGGGGCGAGGGCACGGTCGATGTAGTCCTGGACTTGCGGGCAGTAGGCAACCCAGAGCTTTTCCAACTGGCCGATGGGATCATCGTCCGCCCAATCGACCCGCAGGTTGATGATCGGCCAGGTCAGTTCGCCGACCACCACCATCGCCGCCGAATGCACCGGCCCGGCTTCGCCACCGGCGGCGATGGCTGCTTTCATCGCGGCGAGCAAGCGGTCGGCCAGTTGCCCTTCGCCGTGTTCGAAGGCTTCAACCATGGCTTCGATCACCGAGCGGTCCGCGAGCATGTTGCCGGCGGCGACGCATTGTTCGCCGGACACGGCGTTGTGGTTACCCAAGGTTTGCGCGCCACTGAAATGAGCGGTCTGGCCAAGGTGGTCAATCGCCGTGATCTGCCGGTATTGGCTGTAGCCATTGCGCGTGAGGACTTTGTCCAGCGCTTCCGCCGGGGCGAGGCCTTGCTCCATCAGGGCGAGGACGTCCGGGCCGAGGGACGGGAGGGTGATGTTCTGTGTGGAGACGGCACCGACACCCGGCAGCAGCCAGGGGCAGCGGGCGCCGACGGCGATGCTGGAGGAACTGATCGCAATGCCGAACTGACCGGTTTCCGGGCAACGGGCGGCGATGGAGAAGGTCATGGGGTTTGCTCCTTGGTTTGCCTTGGCGAATGTGGTGTCTTGGCTGGCCCCTTCGCGGGCAAGCCAGCGATGGCCGCGACGCGGTGTCCCTGCTTACTCGGGAATCACCGCAATCACATCAATCTCCATCAACCACTGCGGTTGCCCCAACGCCGACACCACCAACCCGGTCGAAATCGGAAACACGCCTTTGAGCCACTTGCCGACTTCCTGATACACCGGCTCGCGATACCGCGGATCGATCAGGTACGTGGTGGTTTTGACGATGTGGCTCAGGTCGCTGCCAGCTTCTTCCAGCAATTGCTTGACGTTGCGCATGGCCTGTTCGGCCTGGGCTCGCGGGTCACCGAGACCGACCAGTCTGCCTTCGAAATCTGTCCCGACCTGGCCACGAACATAAACCGTGTTGCCCGCGCGGACGGCTTGGCACAGGTCGTTGTCCAGGCTCTGGTTCGGATAGGTTTCCTTGGTGTTGAACATGCGGATACGGGTATGGGTTGGCGTGGACATTTGTCGCTCCTGGCAGAAAAAGGTTTAAGCACTGACCGTGGTTTTATGGGCGAGCGGGGCTTGGTCAGCCTCGCGTTGCGCCGCGTCGTGGTAGTCGAGGTAGGAGCGTTGAATGGCGATGTGATCCGCCACGTATTTGGCATCGTGCCAAACGCCCCAGATGAACGAAGACCCGCGACGCGACTGCCATGGCAGTCCGAGGAAATACACACCCGGTTCGCTCGACACGCCGCGCTGATGCCGTGGTTTGCCCTTGTCGTCGAAGGCGTCAACGTTGAGCCAGCTGTAATCCGTGGCAAAACCGGTGGCCCAGATGATCGAGGTCACGCCGGCCTTGGCCAGGTCGAGTTCAAGAATCGGCTGGGTCACGCATTCCGGGTCGGGGAAGGTGATGCGCGCTTCAGGTTCTTCCGGCAAGTCCAGGCCGTTGCGTTCGATGTAAGCGTCGGCGGCGTTGAGCAACGCCAGATAATTCTCGTCGCCGCGTGCCAGGTTCTCCGCCAGGTTCGGTTGGAAAGTCGCCACGCCGCCATTGAATGATTGAGTCAGACCGACCAGCGTCATTCCGCGATGGGCGAGGCCTCGGAAGTCCACGGTGCGGCCGCCATGCGCGCCACTCACCGCGATGGTGACGTGTTCCCGCCCCGGCTTCATCGCCGCCTGGTCCCACTCGCCGAGCACGCCCAGCCACCAGCAGAAATCCCGGTTGCGATAGGCGCGAGGAGGGCGGTCGTGGGCGCCGACGGAGAGGTAAACCTGCTTGCCGGCACGTTGCAGTTCATCGGCGATCTGCACGCCCGACGAGCCGGCGCCGACCACCAGAACAGCGCCTTCAGGCAATTGCTGCGGATTGCGGTAATCGGCGGAGTGAATCTGCAGGAACGGCTGATCCTGCGGCGCAATCGGCGGAATGACCGGACGCTGGAACGGCCCGGTGGCGGCGACCACGCGGTTGGCCTCGATCACACCTTCAGAGGTTTCAATGGTGAAGCCTGGACGACCGACGTTGCGTTCAACCTTCAGCACATCCACACCGGTGCGGATCGGCGCGTTGAATTTCCTCGCGTAGGCTTCGAAGTAATCGGCGACACGCTCTTTCGGCGCAAACGCATCGGGGCTGAGGTCGTCAAAATCAAGACCCGGAAAGCGGTCATGCCACGCCGGACCATTGGCCACCAGCGAATCCCAGCGCCCGGTGCGCCAGCGCTCGGCAATGCGGTTGCGCTCCAGCACCAGGTGCGGCACGCCCAGTTTGCTCAGGTGTTCACTCATGGCCACGCCAGCCTGACCGGCGCCAACAATCAGCGTATCTGTTTTTGTTTTTTCAGTGGTCATCTCAATACCCTTCGACGTTGGAGTCAGGTCGCGAGCGGCCTGCCATTTCTTGGGCTCAAGACTAGGGATGACCCTGGTATCGGTAAAATATTATTAAGCTGGCATTTGAGTATAAATAACTGAGGCAGAGCGTTTGACTCAGTGCCTGTTGAACCCTCACTTCACAATATGGTTGTATGGTGCAACTATTTTCAGGAGGGGCCTGAAGTGACTACTCATCCCACTCTGGTTGAAGAAATCCGTTCTGCATCGCGCACGATGGTTCGTGAGTGGGGCTTTATGCGTGCCACCTTGGCGGCCACCGACTATTCACCTTCAGCCGTACACACACTGTTGGAAATCGAGGCGAGAGTGGCCCTGACCGCGGCTCAGCTCGTGCAGTTGCTCGACCTGGACAAGTCCAGTGTCAGCCGCATGGTGGCCAGGCTCATCAAGGCCGGAGAGTTGGCGGAAAGTGCCGACACCGATGGTCGCGTCAAGCGCTTGCAACTGACGAAGCAAGGCAAACGTACGGTCGCTGCGATCCATGCCTACAGCCAAACGCAAGTCAAAACGGCGCTGGAGTACTTGAATCCCTCGCAGCAACAGGCGGTCGCGCAAGGGCTTTCTGCGTATGCCCATGCCCTGAAAGCAAGCCGTACGGGCGAAGGCCAGACGCCGCGCCCTTCGGTCGAAATCAGCGCCGGTTACCGCCCCGGGGTCGTTGGGCGCGTAACTGAAATGCATGCGGCTTTCTACGCCAGGCACTCTGGATTCGGTCAGTTTTTCGAGAGCAAGGTCGCCAGTGGCGTTGCCGAGTTCGTGCGGCGTCTGGACCAGCCATGCAACAAAATCTGGGTGGCGACAGTGAATGATCGCATCGTCGGCTCGATCGCCATCGATGGGCAGGATCTGGGCCACAACCAGGCCCACCTGCGCTGGTTCATCCTCGACGATGGTTGCCGGGGTGGCGGGGTTGGCCGCCAGTTGTTGCAGGAGGCCGTAGCGTTCTGCGACCGGTTCGGCTTCGAGGCTATCGAGCTATCGACGTTCAAGGGCCTGGACGCGGCGCGTCGACTCTATGAAGCGGCTGGATTTGTACTGACGCAAGAGGAGCAAGGGAGTCAGTGGGGCAGCGTCGTCACCGAACAGCAATTCTCCCGCCGCAGACCCGATGCACTGTCAGGAGGCGCAAGTCGCCATGTGACGCTGTAAACTGCCCACACTTTTTATTCCCTCGAACAAGAGATCCCCATGGCGAACCAAGACATCACCTTCACCCCCGATCCCGATGCGGATTCCATCTCCTCCGATGTGGCCGGCTTCAACGGTATCCTGGTCTCCACGCAGATCCCGACCCGCGCCGACGGCAGCCTGGAACTGGGCGACATCACCCTGCAGAGCGAGTGCACGTTGCAGGCATTGAAGGTGGCGCTGGAGCGCGCCGGCAGTTCCATGGACCGGGTCATGCACCTGACCATCTACCTCACCGACATGGCCGACCGCGCCGCGTTCAATGAGGTTTACAAGCGTTTCTTCGCCAAGCCGTGGCCGGTTCGCGCCGCGGTAGGCGTGGCGTCGCTGGCGGTGGAAGGCATGCGTGTGGAAGTGACCGCGATGGCGGCCAAGGACTGAGTTCGCGAGCGTGATACACGACCTGTAGGAGCCGGCTTGCTGGCGATCGAGTACGCCTCGGTTTTTCAGGAACACCGCGGTGACGTGAGCGCCAGCAAGCCGGCTCCTGCAACGACGGCGCTTTTTCGGAAAGCTGTTCGTTACATCGTCTCGCTGGCGGGGGCCAGGTTACCTAGCAACCACTCGATAAAACTCCGCGCCAGGGGATTGTTCTCGCTGTCCCGGTGAGTCAGCAACGCCCAGTTCGGCCCGCGAATGGTTTCCTCTACTAACGGCTGCAGCAATCCGTTGTCACGTGCTTGTCGACTCAATAGCTGACTGACCAGCGCGATCCCAAGCCCTGCGCACGCCGCATCCAGCAGCAACCCGGGGTCGGAAAAATTCAAGCCCTGGTCCTTCTGTCCCACATCGATACCAGCCTCCACGGCCCAATGACTCCAGTCCATTTCCCGCTCTCCGTGAAGGGTCGTGCGCTGTTCGATAGGCACCGCCAGCACATCGGGGTGGCAGGCCGGATAGAGGCGGTCGGCGTGCAGCACCTTGAAACTGCATTCAGCCTGGGAGCTGATGTCATCGCGCACCGCGAGGTCGATGGTCTGGGTGGTCATGTCCGGGACTTCGTCGGTGCTGAAAATCCACAGATCGACTTCCGGATGCTGACGCCGAAAATCCCCCAGCCGTGGCAGCAACCAGTGCCGGGCGAATGTCGGCGTGGTGTTGAGCACCAGTTGGTTGGGTTTCTGGTATTGCCCCAGACGCCGAATGCCAACCGCCAGTTGCTGCAATAACGCCTGGGTAGTGCTGAGCAAATCGTGACCGGCATCGGTCAGGCTGACGCTGCGTCCGCTGCGGAAAAACAGCGGCTGCTCAAGGTACGCCTCTAGGGTTCGAATCTGCTGACTGATCGCCGATTGGGTCAGGTGCAGTTCGTCGGCAGCCTTGTGGAAACTGCCCAGCCGGGCGGCTGCTTCAAAGCCGCGAAGGGTGCTGAGCGGGGGCCAGTGCTTGAGCATATCGATAAGTTCCTCTAATCACTTTTCTGCAAAATCCATCGTTTGTTAGCCCGTTTTTACGGCCGTAGCATGCATGCAAAGACCGCCAAGGTCATTTTCATTGAACACAATGACTTAACTCAAGGGTGCTTGTCATGCAGCAGAACGAACATCAACACACGGGCTGGTGGATGCCGGCAGAATGGGTAAAACACGCCGCGACCTGGATGGTCTGGCCGCACAACCAGGCACTCTGGGAGTCGGGGTGGCGCGTGACCCTGGCGCAAGTGCAAAAGGATTTTGCCGGGGTCGCCAACGCCATCGCCCGGTTCGAACCGGTGAAAATGGTGGTCGATCCGTCGGCTGTGGCGAGTGCCCATGCATTGTGCGGACCCAACATCGAGCTGATCGAATTGGCGGTGAACGACAGTTGGTGCCGCGACTCCGGCCCAAGCTTCGTCTGCCACGCGCAACAAGGCCTCGCCGGGGTGAGCTGGCGCTTCAACGCGTGGGGCGGCAAGTCGGCGCACGATCTGGACGAAGGCCTGGCGCGTCGTGCACTCAATCACCTTGGCTTGCCGTGCTTTGGCATACCGCTGAGCAACGAAGGCGGGGCGATTCATGTGGACGGCGAGGGCACGCTGATCACCACCGAGTCGGTGTTGCTCAATCCCAACCGCAATCCCGGGATGAACAAGGCAGAGATGGAGGAGATTTTCACCCGCCTGCTGGGCGTGAAAAAAACCATCTGGCTGCCGGGCGATCCGGACTACGTGACCGGCGACATGACCGACGGCCATGTCGATGGCGTCTGTGCGTTCGCACGCCCCGGCGTATTGCTGGTGGATGCCACTCACGACAAGCAGTCGGTGTATGCCGAAGTGGCCCGAGAAAACCGCCGCGCACTGGAGCTGGCCACCGATGCCCAAGGCCGGAAGTTCGAGCTGATCGAGCTCTATGAAGCCACCGATGCGGTGGACACCGAAGCCGAAGTGTTCTGCGCTTCCTACACCAACTTCTACATCGCCAACGGCGCAATCATCATGCCGGCCTATGGCATCGATGCCGACCAGGTAGCCGCCGAAGTGTTGGCCCAGGCATTCCCGGGACGCGAAGTGGTGCCGGTGCGGATCAATCACCTGGCCCATGGCGGCGGCGGGGTGCATTGCATCACCCAGCAGCAGCCTGCCTGGCCAGTGAAGGGGTGATGCCATGACCTTTATGACGATTGCCACCACCCAAATGCCCTGCACCTGGGACTTGCCCTACAACCTTGATCTTGCCGAACAACTGGTCCGTGAGGCGGCCTCGAAGGGCGCTCAGGTCATCCTGTTGCAGGAGCTCTTTGCCACGCCGTATTTCTGCATCGAGCAAAGCCACAAACACTTGGCGCTGGCCGAAGAATACCGCTACAGCCGCGTACTCAAACGCTTTGCCGCATTGGCCAAGGAGTTGGGCGTGGTGCTGCCGCTGAGCTGGTTCGAGAAAGCCGGCAACGCCTGCTTCAATTCCTTGAGCGTGGCCGATGCCGACGGGCGTCTGCTGGGGGTGTACCGCAAGACCCACATCCCCAACGCCATCGGTTATCAGGAGAAGGAATACTTCAGCCCCGGCGATACCGGCTTCCGGGTCTGGGACACCGCGTTCGGGCGCATCGGCGTGGGGATCTGCTGGGACCAGTGGTTTCCCGAGACCGCACGCTGCCTGGCATTGATGGGCGCCGAGGTGTTGCTGTTTCCGACGGCGATCGGCTCTGAACCTGGCTGCGCAGCGCTGGATTCACGGGATCACTGGCAGATGACGATGCGTGGTCACGCGGCGGCGAACATCTTGCCGGTGGTGGCGGCCAATCGCGTCGGTCGAGAAGTGGCGACCACCGATCCGACCCTGCAAATGAGCTTCTACGGCTCGTCCTTCATCTGCAACCACAAGGGCAAATTGCTCGCCGAGGCCGACCGCGACAGCACCGGCGTACTGGTGCACAGCCTCGACCTGGCCGCCATGCGCGAAGAACGCCTGAGCTGGGGCATCTACCGAGACCGGCGCCCGGACATGTACGGCGCGTTGTTGAGTCAGGACGGTCGTCACCTTCATGCACGCTGGAACACTCAAGGAGTTTGATATGCGCATTCCGCACACGCTGTTGCTCGGCGCCTTGGGCCTGGCACTGGCCTCGTCATCGCTGCACGCCGAAGAGAAAACCCTCAGGTTGTACAACTGGGCCGATTATTTTGCCGAAGACACCCTGGCGCGATTCACCGCCGAGACCGGCATCCAGGTGATTTACGACGTCATGGATGGCAGCGAAACACTGGAGGCCAAGATGCTCGCCGGCGGCAGCGGTTATGACCTGATCTTCCCCGGCGATACGGTGGCGGAACGCTTGATGCGCGCCGGGAGCCTGCTGCCGCTGGACCGATCAAAGCTCACCTCCCTGGATGACATCGAGCCCGGTTTGCAGAAGCTGCGCCGGCAATATGAAACCTCGAGTCAGGCTACCGTGCCTTACACCTGGGGCACCATCGGCCTGACCTACAATGATGAGCAGATCAAACAGCGCGTGCCGAATGCGCCGGTCAACAGCCTCGACATGTTGTTCAAACCGGAACTGGCCGGCCAGTTGGCCGACTGCGGTATCTCGATGATCGACTCGCCGGATGAAGTGCTCGCCGTCGTGCTCAATTATCTGGGCCGTGAGCCGCGCAGCGCCAAACCCGAAGACCTCGCGGCGGCGAGTGAACTGCTGATGAAACTGCGCCCGCACATTCGCAAGTTCCAGTCGCAACCGGTAACCGATCTGGTGAACGGCAACCTGTGCGTGTCGCTCGGTTACAGCGGCGACATGACCCAGGCGCAGAGGACGTCAGACAGTGCCGGCAAGCACACGAAGTTCGAGTACCGCATTCCCCGCGAAGGCACCACGGTGTGGATGGACACCATGGCCATTCCGGTCGACGCCAAACATCCGGAATACGCCTACGCGTTCATCAACTTCGTCATGCGTCCGGAGAACATGGCGGCCATCAGTAACTTCACCGGCTACCCGACATCCAACGCCAAGGCACGCCCGAGCGTCGATGCGACGATGCGCAACAACCCGGACATCTATCTGGATGAAGCCACTTATGCGCGGCTGATACCGGGCAAGGACATTCCGCAGTCCGACATGCGCGCACGGATGCGCACCTGGACCAAATTCAAGACGGCCACGGCGAAATGAGCCAATTTTCAAAGGATCACTGCATGTCGACGCGTCGTGAGTTCATCAAACAGGTATCGGTATTGGCGGGTGTGGGGGCTGCAGCGTCTTTCGGATTGGGTCTGACGCCCCTGCAAGTGCACGCGGCGGCGCAGGGCAGTTGGCGGATGCCCGATGAGGGTGACCGGCACGCACAAGCGTTCATCGCCTTTGGCGCGCAAGAGGCCATCTGGGAAGACTTCACGGGTGATGTGCAAGCGGCGCTTGGCGGGATTGCGCGGACCATCGCCCGCTATGAGCCGGTGACCGTTTTCTGCCGCCCGCTCGAGCGGAGCCTGGCGCAGGAACATTGCGGTACTGCCAATATTACTTATGTCACCACCGAACTCGACGACATCTGGATGCGCGACACCGGCGCCAACTTCGTCATCGACGGGCAGGGTGGACTCGGCGCCGTGGATTTCAATTTCAACGGCTGGGGCGACAAACAGCAGCATGCCCACGATGCGCATCTGGCGGCTCAAGTGGCCGACACGGCGGATGCCCATTATCTGCGCAGCGAATTGGTGGGCGAGGGTGGCGGCATCGAAGTGGATGGCCACGGTACCGGGATCATGACCGAGAGCAGCTGGATCAACCGCAATCGTAACCCTGACTGGAGCAAGGCCGACGTCGAGCAAGAACTGAAAGACCGGCTCGGCCTGCGCAAGATCATTTGGCTGCCAGGTATAAAAGGAAAAGACATCACCGATGCCCATGTGGATTTCTACGCCCGCTTCGTGAAACCCGGCGTTGTGATCGCCAACCTCGACAACGACCCCGAGTCCTACGACTACAACGTCACGCGGGCCCATCTGGATATTCTGAAAAATGCCACGGATGCCGAGGGTCGAAAACTGCAGGTCCATACCGTGTCGCCACCGCTCAATCCGCGAAAGAGTCAATTCAGTCGCAACAACCCGGATTTTGCGGCCGGCTACATCAACTACTTCGTGATCAACGGCGCGGTCATTGCGCCGGAGTTTGGTGACAAGGTGGCAGATGCCAAGGCGTTTGCAGTGTTATCCGGGCTCTATCCGGATCGAGAGGTGGTGCAACTGAACATAGACGCCATTTCCGCCGGGGGTGGCGGTATACATTGTGTGACCAGTCATCAGCCGTTGGTTTAGTCTGGAGGTTCCACTGCTTGAATCTGGTCTGGAGCGTTGCATGAAGGTTGGCGTGATTTCCGATACCCATGGTTTGCTCCGCCCTGAGGCGCTTGCCGCGCTGGAGGGGTGTGAGCGGATCATTCATGCGGGCGACATCGGCAGCGTCGATATTCTCGATCAACTGGCGTTGATCGCTCCCCTGCATGTCGTGCGCGGGAACAATGACCTGGACGCTCCTTGGGCCGAACATATCGCAGATAATTTGCGCTTCGATCTCAACGGGTGGGGGACGTTGCTGGTGCACGACATCGCCGATGTCCCGGTCGTACTCGATGCGGCCATCAAGCTGATAGTCACCGGCCATTCGCACAAGCCACTTGTGGAATGGCGTGGCGAACGGCTCTACCTCAATCCCGGCAGTGCGGGACGCAGGCGCTTCAAATTGCCGGTGACGCTGGCGCTACTGGAGGTATTGGAGACGGCAATAGCGCCACGTCTGGTCTCGCTGCTGGAGTGAGTCTCGCAAAAACAAACGGCTCGTAAAACGAGCCGTCGTTGTGAGGAGGCTTAGCGGGGAAAGGTCAGATCAACCTCACAGGTGATCCGCATCAATCACGGCCTTGGCGAACGCCTTCGGATCTTCTTGCGGCAGGTTGTGACCGATGCCACCGTTGATCAGCCGGAACTCGTATTTACCGGTGAAGCGCTTGGCGTAGTCCTCGGGATTAGGGTGCGGTGCGCCGTTGGCATCGCCTTCAAGCGTGATGGTCGGCACGCTGATGGACGGCGCCGTGGCCAGTTTCTGCTCCAGCGCTTCGTATTGAGGCTCGCCCTGCACCATGCCCAGGCGCCAGCGGTAGTTGAACACGGTTATCTCGACGTGGTCCGGGTTCTCCAGCGCCTTGGCGCTGCGGTCGAACGTGGCGTCATCGAACGCCCATTTCGGCGAAGCCAGCTGCCAGATCAACTTGGCGAAGTCGTGGGTGTTTTTCTCGTACCCGGCACGACCGCGGTCGGTGGCGAAGTAGAACTGATACCACCACTGCAATTCAGCCTTGGGTGGCAGCGGGTTTTTACCGGCCGCCTGGTTGCCGATCAGGTAACCGCTGACCGAGACCAGCGCCTTGACCCGTTCTGGCCACAACGCCGAGACGATGTCGGCGGAACGTGCGCCCCAGTCATAGCCACCGAGCACGGCTTGTTTGATCTTCAGCGCATCCATGAAGTCGATGACGTCGCTGGCAAGCGCAGCCGGTTGGCCGTTGCGCACGGTTTTCTCGGACAGGAAATGGGTATCGCCATAACCACGCGCATACGGCATCAGCACTCGATAGCCCTTCGCGGCCAGCAACGGTGCGACCTCGTCATAACTGTGAATGTCGTAAGGCCAGCCGTGCAGAAGAATCACCACCGGTCCGTCGGCCGGGCCGGTTTCGGCGTAAGCCACATCCAGCAGTCCGGCCTTGATGTGCTTCAGTGGGCCGAATGGGGAGGGGGTTGTGTAAGTGACGTCAGCCTTGATCGCGGCGGGTTGTGCAACGGTGGTTGATTGGGCGTTGGCTGCACCGATAGCGCCAAACAGGGCGAGCGCGAGCATCGATGAGCCGACCAGACGGCGGTGGGTTTTAGCGTTTTTGTTTTGCAGTGCCATCTTCATCCTGATGTCTCCGTTGCAAGCCATTGGCCAGGGGGTCTGGCTGATCCCCTTGAAACCGTGTGTGCATTTGAACGCGATGACGTATCTGGGCTGTGTCGAATCGGCGGCCGGGTGAAAACTTATGTATCAGAAAGATAGACAGATACACAGTGATACAAAGAGGCGAATCAGTCGGCGTTGGTCAGATCTGTTCCAGCAACCAGCTGCGGAACGCGATCAGCGACGGCAGCCTTTCGTTGCGCGGTGGATAGGTCAGGTAGTAACTGCGTTGACTGGCGAAGGGCAGGCCGAGGCTGATCAAGTCGGCGTTGGCCAGCTCGTCGGTCACCAGGATGCGCGGCACCAGACCGATGCCGATGCCGGCCCTGACGGCCTGGATCAAGTGCGAGGTGAGTTCGAAACTCGGTCCCAGGCGCATCATTCGATGGGGCAGGCCGTGGTGGCTGAACCATTCGCCCCAGACGTTGGCATTGTTCGCGACGTTGAGCAGCGTCTGTCCGCCAATGCGTTCCGGGGTCCAGGTGTCATGGGTCTCGGCCGCTTGCGGCGACATGATCACCATCAACTCTTCCGTGTGCAGACGATGGCTGATCAGGCCTGGCAGGTCGGCATTGCCGACGACGATCGCGGCATCGATGCCGCTGGTTTCGAAGTCGATCGCATCGATCCGGGAACTGATGTGCACCAGCATGCCGGGATGGGTTTTGTAGAAATCGTGAAGACGCGGCAGTAGCCACTTCGAGCCGAACGTTGGCAGGGTGGCCAGGCGCAAGGTTCCGCTGCCCGATTGATACGCCATCGCCTGTAACGTGGCGCTGCGGATGCGTCCGAGCGCGTCACTCATTTCCCGCTGATAGAGGCGGCCGACATCGGTCAACTGCACTTGCCGGCCTTCACGGCGAAACAGCGTCAGGCCCAGTTGCTGCTCCAGCGCCTGGACTTGCCGGCTGACGGCGCTTTGGGTCAGTGAGAGCTCCATCGCGGCGCGGGTGTAGCTTTCATGCCGGGCGGCGGCTTCAAAGGCCAGCAACAACGACATGGAAGGGGTGAGGTGGCGGTAATTCATTCGTAAAAGTCATCGATAGCGGCAGGATTATCCGTTTGTCCGGCGCCACAGCCTGCAGGATCATTGGCGCAGCCGATGACCTGAGGCTGACCGATTAATGCTCAGGCGACAAGTGTTTTGATTTTTCCGTGTTAGACCTACAAGAGAACATTTTGCGATGATCGCCCAGCTGCCTACGGATGCCCTCGCTGCACAGTACCCGGAATTTCTTCAAGCCCTGCGTGCCAGCGGCTTCCGCGGTCAGCTCAGTGCCGACTACGCCACCCGTACCGTGCTGGCAACGGACAACTCGATTTATCAGCGCCTGCCGCAAGCAGCGGTATTCCCGCTGGACGCCGACGACATCGTGCGCATCGCTGCATTGATGGCCGAACCGCGCTTTCGCCAGATCAAGCTGACCCCGCGTGGCGGCGGCACCGGCACCAACGGCCAGTCGTTGACCGATGGCATCGTGGTCGACTTGTCGCGGCACATGAACACAATTCTTGAAATCAACGTCGCCGAGCGTTGGGTGCGGGTGCAGGCCGGCGTGGTCAAGGATCAGCTCAATGCCGCGCTCAAGCCCCATGGCCTGTTCTTCGCACCGGAGCTGTCAACGTCCAACCGTGCCACCGTGGGCGGCATGATCAACACTGATGCCAGTGGCCAGGGCAGTTGCACCTACGGCAAGACCCGCGATCATGTGCTGGAACTGCACAGCGTGCTGCTCGGTGGTGAGCGCTTGCACAGCCATCCGCTTTCCGTCTCAGAGTTGGAGGCAGCCTGCGCACAGCCCGGGCGCATCGGCGAGGTGTACCGCACAGCGCGCCAGATACAGGAAACCCAGGCCGACCTGATCGAGTCGATATTCCCCAAACTCAATCGCTGCCTGACCGGTTACGACCTGGCGCACCTGCGCGACGAGCGCGGGCGTTTCAACCTCAATAGCGTGCTGTGCGGCGCGGAAGGTTCGTTGGGCTACATCGTCGAGGCCAAGCTGAGCGTGCTGCCGATTCCCAGGTATTCGGTATTGGTTAATGTGCGCTACAGCAGCTTCATGGATGCGCTGCGCGACGCCAACGCGTTACTGGCGCACAAGCCGCTGTCCATCGAGACGGTGGACTCCAAAGTGTTGATGCTGGCGATGAAAGACATCGTCTGGCACAGCGTCGCCGAGTATTTTCCGGCGGACGCCGAGTGCCCGACGCTGGGCATCAATCTGGTCGAGTTCAGCGGGGAAGACCTGACGGGCGTGAACGCTCGAGTGGCGTCGTTCGTCGAGCATCTGCAGGTCGACACGACCATCGAGCGGCTGGGCCACACGCTGGCCGAGGGTGCCGAGGCGGTGACCCGTGTCTACGCCATGCGTAAACGTTCCGTCGGGCTGTTGGGCAACGTCGAAGGTGAGGTTCGGCCGCAGCCTTTCGTTGAAGACACCGCCGTGCCGCCGGAGAAACTGGCCGACTACATCACTGAGTTTCGTGCGTTGCTCGACAGCTATGGTCTGACTTACGGCATGTTCGGTCACGTCGATGCCGGCGTGTTGCATGTGCGCCCGGCGCTGGACATGAAAGATCCGGCCCAGGCCGCGCTGGTCAAACCGATTTCCGATGCCGTGGCCGAGCTGACGCGACGTTATGGCGGACTGCTGTGGGGTGAGCACGGCAAGGGCTTGCGCTCGGAATATGTCCCCGAGTTTTTTGGCGAACTGTACCCGGCGCTGCAATCGCTCAAGGGCGCGTTCGACCCGCACAATCAGCTCAACCCCGGCAAAATCTGCACACCACCGGATGCTGCCCAAGGCTTGCTCAAGGTCAACGAAGTCACGCTGCGCGGTGATCTGGATCGGCAAATCGACGAGCGCGTGTGGCAAAGTTTCGGCACCGCCATGCACTGCAACGGTAACGGCGCCTGCTACAACTACGATCCCAACGATGCGATGTGCCCGTCGTGGAAAGCCACCCGTGTACGCCAGCATTCACCGAAAGGCAGGGCGTCATTGATTCGCGAATGGTTGCGCCTGCAGGGTGCGGCCAATATTGATGTACTGGAAGCGGCCCGGGGCAAGTTGTCGTGGTTGAGCGGGTTGCCAGCGCGGTTGCGTAACAACATGGCGCGTTCGCGGGGTGAGGCGGATTTCTCCCACGAGGTGTACGACGCGATGGCGGGCTGTCTGGCCTGTAAATCCTGTGCAGGGCAATGCCCGGTCAAGGTCAACGTCCCGGAATTCAGATCGCGTTTTCTGGAGCTGTATCACGGTCGCTATCAACGTCCGCTTCGTGACTACCTGATCGGTTCGCTGGAGTTCACCATTCCCTATATGGCCTACGCGCCGGGCCTGTACAACGCAGTGATGGGCGCGAAATGGATGAGCCGCCTGCTTGAGCGACGCGTCGGCATGCTCGACAGCCCACTGATCAATCGCTACGACTTGCAGGCGACGTTGACCCGCTGCAACGTCGTTGTCGCCAGCGTGCCGGCCCTGCGCGAACTGACCGCTGCGCAACGTCAGCGTAGCGTGGTGTTGGTGCAAGATGCCTTCACCCGCTACTTCGAAACCCCATTGCTGGCGAGCTTTATCGAGTTGGCGCACCAGCTGGGTTATCGGATTTTCTTGGCGCCCTACAGCGCCAACGGCAAGCCTTTGCACGTACAGGGCTTCCTCGGCGCATTCGCCAGGGCAGCGATCCGCAACGCCAGTCAGCTCAAGGCGCTGGCTGACTGTGAAGTACCGCTGGTGGGGTTGGACCCGGCGATGACGCTGGTCTATCGCCAGGAATATCAGAAAGTGCCGGGGCTCAACGGGTGCCCGAAGGTTCTGCTGCCCCAGGAGTGGCTCTTTGATGTGCTGCCTGAAAAGTCTCATCCCGCCCCACAGACATTCCGTTTGCTGGCGCACTGCACCGAGAAGACCAACGTCCCGGCCAGTACTTCGCAATGGGAAGCGGTGTTTGCCCGGCTCGGGCTCAAGCTGGTGACCGAGGCGACGGGCTGTTGCGGGATGTCCGGGACCTACGGCCATGAAGCGCGAAACCAGGACACTTCGCGGACCATTTTCGAACAGTCATGGGCGGGCAAGCTGGACAAGGCGGGCGAAGCGCTGGCGACGGGGTACTCGTGCCGAAGCCAGGTCAAGCGCCTGGCCAGTAAGCAACTGCGCCATCCGCTGGAAGTGGTGTTGGAGCATGCGCGCCTTAAATGAAAGGACTTGAGTCGTCCTTTGGGCCGTCAAGTGGCTGTCGAAACGCTGGCCTGCTCCTCTTTCTCGGGAGCAGCAGGCCATGCATTGATGACCGACTGCAGGAACTGCTCGGACAACTCAGGGTTGTCCAGCGCCCTGGCAATCAGCATCGCTCCCGCGATCGACGACGAGGGTGGGACAGTGGAGGCAAAAAAAGGTGTAGCAACGAACGGATGCTGACTTGGTCTGGTTCCTTGATAAGGAAAAGAATTTTGAGGCGGGGGGTTGACCACGTATTTTAATCCTGTACTATTCGCCTCCCGCTAGCGAGCAGATCAATGTTTGCCTGGCTTAAGTAGTTGATTTCATTAGTGAAATTAGAAACTTTTAAGGTTGCTACATGAGGTCGCTTGCTGTAGGATGCGCACCTCGGTTGAGACGAAAGATCTTAACCAACCGCTCTTTAACAACTGAATCAAGCAATTCGTGTGGGTGCTTGTGGAGTCAGACTGATAGTCAACAAGATTATCAGCATCACAAGTTACTCCGCGAGAAATCAAAGATGTAACCAACGATTGCTGAGCCAAGTTTAGGGTTTCTTAAAAACCCAAAGATGTTTGAACTGAAGAGTTTGATCATGGCTCAGATTGAACGCTGGCGGCAGGCCTAACACATGCAAGTCGAGCGGTAGAGAGAAGCTTGCTTCTCTTGAGAGCGGCGGACGGGTGAGTAATGCCTAGGAATCTGCCTGGTAGTGGGGGATAACGCTCGGAAACGGACGCTAATACCGCATACGTCCTACGGGAGAAAGCAGGGGACCTTCGGGCCTTGCGCTATCAGATGAGCCTAGGTCGGATTAGCTAGTTGGTGAGGTAATGGCTCACCAAGGCGACGATCCGTAACTGGTCTGAGAGGATGATCAGTCACACTGGAACTGAGACACGGTCCAGACTCCTACGGGAGGCAGCAGTGGGGAATATTGGACAATGGGCGAAAGCCTGATCCAGCCATGCCGCGTGTGTGAAGAAGGTCTTCGGATTGTAAAGCACTTTAAGTTGGGAGGAAGGGCATTAACCTAATACGTTGGTGTCTTGACGTTACCGACAGAATAAGCACCGGCTAACTCTGTGCCAGCAGCCGCGGTAATACAGAGGGTGCAAGCGTTAATCGGAATTACTGGGCGTAAAGCGCGCGTAGGTGGTTCGTTAAGTTGGATGTGAAATCCCCGGGCTCAACCTGGGAACTGCATTCAAAACTGACGAGCTAGAGTATGGTAGAGGGTGGTGGAATTTCCTGTGTAGCGGTGAAATGCGTAGATATAGGAAGGAACACCAGTGGCGAAGGCGACCACCTGGACTGATACTGACACTGAGGTGCGAAAGCGTGGGGAGCAAACAGGATTAGATACCCTGGTAGTCCACGCCGTAAACGATGTCAACTAGCCGTTGGGAGCCTTGAGCTCTTAGTGGCGCAGCTAACGCATTAAGTTGACCGCCTGGGGAGTACGGCCGCAAGGTTAAAACTCAAATGAATTGACGGGGGCCCGCACAAGCGGTGGAGCATGTGGTTTAATTCGAAGCAACGCGAAGAACCTTACCAGGCCTTGACATCCAATGAACTTTCCAGAGATGGATTGGTGCCTTCGGGAACATTGAGACAGGT
The DNA here is from genome assembly GCF_000293885.2 of Pseudomonas fluorescens NCIMB 11764. NCBI lineage: Bacteria > Pseudomonadati > Pseudomonadota > Gammaproteobacteria > Pseudomonadales > Pseudomonadaceae > Pseudomonas > Pseudomonas fluorescens. The sequence continues at coordinate 5,257,273 of NZ_CP010945.1, read as the reverse complement.
GCTGCATGGCTGTCGTCAGCTCGTGTCGTGAGATGTTGGGTTAAGTCCCGTAACGAGCGCAACCCTTGTCCTTAGTTACCAGCACGTTATGGTGGGCACTCTAAGGAGACTGCCGGTGACAAACCGGAGGAAGGTGGGGATGACGTCAAGTCATCATGGCCCTTACGGCCTGGGCTACACACGTGCTACAATGGTCGGTACAGAGGGTTGCCAAGCCGCGAGGTGGAGCTAATCCCATAAAACCGATCGTAGTCCGGATCGCAGTCTGCAACTCGACTGCGTGAAGTCGGAATCGCTAGTAATCGCGAATCAGAATGTCGCGGTGAATACGTTCCCGGGCCTTGTACACACCGCCCGTCACACCATGGGAGTGGGTTGCACCAGAAGTAGCTAGTCTAACCTTCGGGAGGACGGTTACCACGGTGTGATTCATGACTGGGGTGAAGTCGTAACAAGGTAGCCGTAGGGGAACCTGCGGCTGGATCACCTCCTTAATCGACGACATCAGCTGCTCCATAAGTTCCCACACGAATTGCTTGATTCATTGAAGAAGACGATAGAAGCAGCTTTAAGCTCCAAGCTGATAGCTCCAAGCTAACAGTTGCGCGCTCGAAATTGGGTCTGTAGCTCAGTTGGTTAGAGCGCACCCCTGATAAGGGTGAGGTCGGCAGTTCGAATCTGCCCAGACCCACCAATTTTGTTATGGGGCCATAGCTCAGCTGGGAGAGCGCCTGCCTTGCACGCAGGAGGTCAACGGTTCGATCCCGTTTGGCTCCACCATATAACTGCTTCTGCTGTTAGAGTTTAGAAATGAATATTCCGGTGTGAATATTGATTTCTAGTCTTTGATTAGATCGTTCTTTAAAAATTTGGGTATGTGATAGAAAGATAGACTGAACGTTACTTTCACTGGTAGCGGATCAGGCTAAGGTAAAATTTGTGAGTTTAATCGCGAATTTTCGGCGAATGTCGTCTTCACAGTATAACCAGATTGCTTGGGGTTATATGGTCAAGTGAAGAAGCGCATACGGTGGATGCCTTGGCAGTCAGAGGCGATGAAAGACGTGGTAGCCTGCGAAAAGCTTCGGGGAGTCGGCAAACAGACTTTGATCCGGAGATGTCTGAATGGGGGAACCCACCTAACATAAGTTAGGTATCTTAAGCTGAATACATAGGCTTAAGAAGCGAACCAGGGGAACTGAAACATCTAAGTACCCTGAGGAAAAGAAATCAACCGAGATTCCCTTAGTAGTGGCGAGCGAACGGGGACTAGCCCTTAAGTGGCTTTGAGATTAGCGGAACGCTCTGGAAAGTGCGGCCATAGTGGGTGATAGCCCTGTACGCGAAAATCTCTTAGTCATGAAATCGAGTAGGACGGAGCACGAGAAACTTTGTCTGAATATGGGGGGACCATCCTCCAAGGCTAAATACTACTGACTGACCGATAGTGAACTAGTACCGTGAGGGAAAGGCGAAAAGAACCCCGGAGAGGGGAGTGAAATAGATCCTGAAACCGTATGCGTACAAGCAGTGGGAGCCCACTTTGTGGGGTGACTGCGTACCTTTTGTATAATGGGTCAGCGACTTATTTTCAGTGGCGAGCTTAACCGAATAGGGGAGGCGTAGCGAAAGCGAGTCTTAATAGGGCGTCTAGTCGCTGGGAATAGACCCGAAACCGGGCGATCTATCCATGGGCAGGTTGAAGGTTGGGTAACACTAACTGGAGGACCGAACCGACTACCGTTGAAAAGTTAGCGGATGACCTGTGGATCGGAGTGAAAGGCTAATCAAGCTCGGAGATAGCTGGTTCTCCTCGAAAGCTATTTAGGTAGCGCCTCATGTATCACTGTAGGGGGTAGAGCACTGTTTCGGCTAGGGGGTCATCCCGACTTACCAAACCGATGCAAACTCCGAATACCTACAAGTGCCGAGCATGGGAGACACACGGCGGGTGCTAACGTCCGTCGTGAAAAGGGAAACAACCCAGACCGTCAGCTAAGGTCCCAAAGTTATGGTTAAGTGGGAAACGATGTGGGAAGGCTTAGACAGCTAGGAGGTTGGCTTAGAAGCAGCCACCCTTTAAAGAAAGCGTAATAGCTCACTAGTCGAGTCGGCCTGCGCGGAAGATGTAACGGGGCTCAAACCATACACCGAAGCTACGGGTATCACTTAGGTGATGCGGTAGAGGAGCGTTCTGTAAGCCTGTGAAGGTGAGTTGAGAAGCTTGCTGGAGGTATCAGAAGTGCGAATGCTGACATGAGTAACGACAATGGGTGTGAAAAACACCCACGCCGAAAGACCAAGGTTTCCTGCGCAACGTTAATCGACGCAGGGTTAGTCGGTCCCTAAGGCGAGGCTGAAAAGCGTAGTCGATGGAAAACAGGTTAATATTCCTGTACTTCTGGTTATTGCGATGGAGGGACGGAGAAGGCTAGGCCAGCTTGGCGTTGGTTGTCCAAGTTTAAGGTGGTAGGCTGGAATCTTAGGTAAATCCGGGATTCTAAGGCCGAGAGCTGATGACGAGTGTTCTTTTAGAACACGAAGTGGTTGATGCCATGCTTCCAAGAAAAGCTTCTAAGCTTCAGGTAACCAGGAACCGTACCCCAAACCGACACAGGTGGTTGGGTAGAGAATACCAAGGCGCTTGAGAGAACTCGGGTGAAGGAACTAGGCAAAATGGCACCGTAACTTCGGGAGAAGGTGCGCCGGTGAGGGTGAAGGACTTGCTCCGTAAGCTCATGCCGGTCGAAGATACCAGGCCGCTGCGACTGTTTATTAAAAACACAGCACTCTGCAAACACGAAAGTGGACGTATAGGGTGTGACGCCTGCCCGGTGCCGGAAGGTTAATTGATGGGGTTAGCTAACGCGAAGCTCTTGATCGAAGCCCCGGTAAACGGCGGCCGTAACTATAACGGTCCTAAGGTAGCGAAATTCCTTGTCGGGTAAGTTCCGACCTGCACGAATGGCGTAACGATGGCGGCGCTGTCTCCACCCGAGACTCAGTGAAATTGAAATCGCTGTGAAGATGCAGTGTATCCGCGGCTAGACGGAAAGACCCCGTGAACCTTTACTATAGCTTTGCACTGGACTTTGAATTTGCTTGTGTAGGATAGGTGGGAGGCTTTGAAGCGTGGACGCCAGTTCGCGTGGAGCCAACCTTGAAATACCACCCTGGCAACTTTGAGGTTCTAACTCAGGTCCGTTATCCGGATCGAGGACAGTGTATGGTGGGTAGTTTGACTGGGGCGGTCTCCTCCTAAAGAGTAACGGAGGAGTACGAAGGTGCGCTCAGACCGGTCGGAAATCGGTCGTAGAGTATAAAGGCAAAAGCGCGCTTGACTGCGAGACAGACACGTCGAGCAGGTACGAAAGTAGGTCTTAGTGATCCGGTGGTTCTGTATGGAAGGGCCATCGCTCAACGGATAAAAGGTACTCCGGGGATAACAGGCTGATACCGCCCAAGAGTTCATATCGACGGCGGTGTTTGGCACCTCGATGTCGGCTCATCACATCCTGGGGCTGAAGCCGGTCCCAAGGGTATGGCTGTTCGCCATTTAAAGTGGTACGCGAGCTGGGTTTAGAACGTCGTGAGACAGTTCGGTCCCTATCTGCCGTGGACGTTTGAGATTTGAGAGGGGCTGCTCCTAGTACGAGAGGACCGGAGTGGACGAACCTCTGGTGTTCCGGTTGTCACGCCAGTGGCATTGCCGGGTAGCTATGTTCGGAATAGATAACCGCTGAAAGCATCTAAGCGGGAAACTAGCCTCAAGATGAGATCTCACTGGGACCTTGAGTCCCCTGAAGGGCCGTCGAAGACTACGACGTTGATAGGTTGGGTGTGTAAGCGCTGTGAGGCGTTGAGCTAACCAATACTAATTGCCCGTGAGGCTTGACCATATAACACCCAAGCAATTTGCTGACCTGAAAAGGCACCAGATTGCGGTGTGTGAAGACGAAACGAACCGAAAGTTCGAGAAACAAACACACAAACTATCGCATACCCATTCGCTGGAGCGTGAACCTGCAAAGGCCCACGACCTGGCTACCGAATTTCTTGACGACCATAGAGCATTGGAACCACCTGATCCCATCCCGAACTCAGCAGTGAAACGATGCATCGCCGATGGTAGTGTGGGGTTTCCCCATGTGAGAGTAGGTCATCGTCAAGATTAAATTCCGAAACCCCAATTGCGAAAGCAGTTGGGGTTTTGTTTTGCCCGCAGGAAAGTGGCGCAAAAATTCCCGAGTAAACGGTCCGGCGCGATCGATTCATTGACATGTTAAATCCTGCTAGCGGTCCCGTAGACAATGGAGGCACAGGCTGAATGCCCGTGCGCTACGCGCCAGGTCGAGGCGTTTATTCGGGGACTTCCAGTCGCAAGGATAAAAAGAGCGGGGGCCTGTGTATCGCTGTGTATCCGGACCCGCTGTACAGATGCTGGTGTACAAATGCCCCTCGATCCGGATACATCCGGGATACACGGTTGCAGTCAAATAGCCTGGCCCTAGCGAGAAAGCAAATGCCTCTCGCACCACGGCTTATCGCCCCAGTGGCATGACCCTAAGCGGTCTTACCGCGTACAGTATCCGGAGAAATAACCATGTCCCATATCTCGAACAAATCCCGTATTGGCCTGATTGCTGTCGCGCTGGTTGGCAGCATGAACCTTGCTTCGTCCGCCTTCGCCGCTGACGCACTGCCTCAAGGCTACCAACTCGCCGCGGCGGAAAAGACCAGCGAAGGCAAGTGTGGCGAAGGCAAGTGCGGCGCCAGCGAAACCGGCGCCAAGGTCACCAAGACGGGTGAAGGCAAGTGCGGTGAAGGCAAATGCGGCGACGCTTCTTTCGCTCGTACTGACACCGACCACGACGGCCGCGTTTCTCTGAAAGAGTTGCTTGCCGTCGCCCCGCAAGGCGCTGAAGAGTTCAAGGCGATGGACACCAACAACGACGGTTTCCTCTCCGAAGGCGAGGTCTACAAATTCCGTACCAACCAGTTCACCTCCAACGGCAAGAAAGTACCGACCGAACTGTTCACCAAAATGAGCAAAGCGCAGAACTGATAGCAGCTGCTGCCAACTACTGCACCTGTTTCACCCCAACGCCCGATGCATCACATCGGGCGTTTTGTATTTCAAAAGGCAGGTGCCTGAGGTTCAAGTCGACCGCTGATTAATACGTCGGGCCAACAGAGTGAACTTCACCCGTTCCTCCATGACGTCCACTACCGGGGAGCCGCCGCTGACTTGCATGACCGCGAGTGTTTTTCCTTGGGGCGGACACTCGGATGACACCAGACCTGTCCTTCAGACCATTGCATCAGCTCGAGCAATTCCTGAACTTTGGGGTGATCGTTTGGAGCGTCATCCGGTAACGGCAATCCCGATGGACTGATCGACTCAATGGTCAGACTCGTTTGCCTCAACCCGTTCAGAGCAAACTCCACGATACCCCGACATACACCCCCAAACCTTCACCCGGCGTGGATCGTGCTGCGTCCAGTCCTTTGTCGTCATAGCCCGGGGTGACGGTGGCGGCGTAGTGCTTGTCGGTCAGGTTGCGCACGTCCAGCCAGGTCTGCCAGTCGCCCTTGGGTGTGTTGTAACCGAGGGTGGCGCCGAACAGGGCATAAGGATCGGCGTAATAGCTGTTGGCGTAATCCACCGCAACTTTGGACACCCACTGCGTGTTGAACGCTGCGAAAAAGCCTTGCGGCCAGTCGTAGCGCAGCTCGCCCTGGTAGTAGTGCATCGGCAGGCCCGGCAGACGGTTGTCGCCGAAGCGGTCGTCGTCGCGGTAGTGGAAGTCGCTGAAGGTATAGCTCTGGCGCAGGCTCAGTTGGCCGCCATCGTCCCGCGACCACAGGTTGCTCTGCAGGCTGGCTTCCACACCCTGGTGAACGGTGGGGCTGGCGTTGAGTTCGTAAGGCGTGGTGGCGCTGGCATCCGGCAATACCGAGAGTAATTCGTGACGCACTTGGGCGAAGTACCAGGCCAGGCTCCATTGCCCCATCGCGCTGTCGCCGCGGCCGCCGATTTCCAGGGTGGTCGCGGTCTGGTTTTGCAGCTTGATCGGATCGCGCTGAGCGCCTGTGGCAACGCCGCTGCCTGCCGGGAATCGAATGTTGGAGCTATAGATCAGCGACCACGGGTGTGGCGCTTCGACCGAGCGGCTGAGATTTCCGAACACTTGCACGTCAGGTGTCAGTTGGTAGCGCAGGCCTAAACGAGGAGCGTAGTCCCAGTCGTTCAGGCTTGTCTTGCCGCCCCCTTGCGGGTAGGTCACGGTACTTTCACGGCGCGTGTAGATAGCGGCGAGACCGGTCGTCAGCCACAGGTCGTCGGCAATCTCCAGGTCGTTGCCCATGTGCAGGACGGTGTCCGAGCCCTGATAGGTGAAGTTGCGAATGGGTGTGTCTGGCGTGTAGCGGGCGGTGTTGCCGGTGGGGATGCGCACCGATTCGCTGGCTCCCGCGTTGGGCAGGTGCTTGGTCACGCGAAGTCCCAGCATGCTATGGCTTTCCAGGCCCCAGAGTGTGTCGCGACGCTTGTAGTCGAACGTGCCGCTGACGTCCGTGTACGCGACCTTCAGGCGGTTGGGGCCTTCACGCAAGTCCATGGGATAGTCGTGGTAGACAAGACCGGCCTGAACGCTCGAATCGTCATCGATATAGTAAGTGGTCTTGTTGCCGATGAAGGTACTGCCCGGTTGTTCACGGCTGTCATCGCGCGACACGTAAGCGGGGTTGGCTGCCCGTGAGTCGTGCTCGATGGAGTGCTTGGTCACCCGTCCCGCGAGCTCGTTGTCGGTCTGGCGATAGCGCAGATAGAAACGCGTTTCCAGGTTCGGATTGAAGCGATAACCAAAGTTGGCGATGACGCCCTGGCTCTCGCTGGTCGTGTGGTCCTGGTAGCCGTCGGAGCGTGCATCGGTCGTGGCCACGTAGTAGTCGAAATCGCCCAGTACCTGCCCGGAGCTGACCTGGCGCTGCTGATAACCATGGCTGCCCATCGCATAACGCACCTGTAACAGCGGTGCGTTGTAGCCGGTGTGGCTGACGTAATCGATCGCCCCGCCCAAGGCCAGGGCGCCCCGGTCGAAACCGTTGGCGCCGCGCAGCACCTCCACGTGGTCGAGCCACAGCGGTTCCAGCAGTTCATAGGGCGTGCCACCCGGGCCGGTCAGAGGCAGACCGTCGAGCAGGGTGTACAACCCCGAGGCATGGGCGCCAGGTGCACGGTTGATCCCCGACCCGCGGATCGAGATTTTTACCCCTTCGTTGCCCGCAGACTGGGCATAGACTCCCGGCTGATAAGCCAACACATCCTGGTTGCTGGCCACGCGGCCCTGCAAGGGGCGGCGCAGGTCGACGACATTGGTGCCGCCAGGCACTTCGGCAAGTCGGGCCTCGGCGTCTTCGACCGACGCGTCTTCGCCGCTCTGGTCCTCAGCCCTGATCAGCACTTGTCCAAGTTCCAGGCCCTGGGCATCGGCCATGGCCGGACAGACAAAGGCCAGGCCCAGCAGCGCAGCGGGCAAGGAATTGGGCGAGGGCATTGAGAAACTCCAGGCGAACAGAATGGGCAGTGAAGAACTGCGACGTAGGGAAGAACGAAGGAAACACATGGCAATTTTGTTTTTTGACCAGATAAGCGCGGGGGAGAAGAATGCTCTTGCTACCCTACGCGCCTAATTTCTGCACTCGGCCAACACCACCTGGCAGGTATCCGGCGTGCCACCGGAGCGGCCGGCATAGCGAATGCAGTTGTTCATGGATTTCTGGCGCGCCATGTCCAGGGTATCCCCCCAAGCGAGGCCGCCCTCACCGGAAGTGGGCAATGCCTTGGCATAGCAGCTTGAGCCTATGTTTGAAGCCGAATACCGAACTGTGGAGTTTTTTCCCGAGCATCCCGCCATCATCACCAGATTGATGGCAAGCAGGGAGTGCAGGGCCCATGACGAGTATTGACGTGCTGTTTTTCCGGTCATGGCGTTTTCCTGCAACAGACGACTCGCAGTGTCTGCAGTCGTGTACTCATCAGTTTAGACGGTTGGCTGCGGTTGAGAGCTGGCGGTGTAAACCCACCACGTTGTTCACGGATGCTATTCGGCTAATGGGTGGCAAATGACTCAGGCTGGCATGCGGGCTCAAGCCAGCAGTTCGCTGATCCACCGGGCCTGCCGGGCAATGTCCTGCGCCTTCTCCATGGGCACGGCCTGTCGCGCCCGGGTGAACTGGGCCAGGGTCTTTTGCTTCTGGCGCAGCAGGCGCTGCCACTTGTCCAGGAACGCCGGGCTGCGTGCCTGCATCTGCAGCGGGCCGAAATACAACTCTTCGGCGGTGTACGTCACCGGCCCGGTGCGCTCTGCGACGATGATTTCGTAGTCGAAGCGGTTTTCCCGCAGCACCTCCTCGACGAGGATTTGGTAGCCATTTTCCATCAGCCATTGGCGCAGTGGCTGCTCGCCGCCGTTGGGCTGCAGGATCAGGCGCTCCTGGCCGTTCAGACGCGCTGTGCCATTGTCGAGGATGTCGCGGATCGTCTCGCCGCCCATGCCGCAGATACTGATCGCCGTGATCCCGTCTCTCGGCTCGATCGCTGCCAGGCCATCGGCCCGGCGCACGGTGATCCACTGGTCCAGGTCGTTCTCGCGCACGGTGCGTTCGGCAGAGCGGAACGGCGTCTCTGCCACTTCGCCGGCCACCGCCGCGGTGATGGCGCCACGGCGCATCAACGCCACCGGCAGGTAGCCGTGATCCGAGCCGATATCGGCCAGGCGCGCACCTGCTGGCACATGCGCCGCCACGTGCTCCAGGCGCATGGACAATGTCTGTTCGTTCAACTGCAGCCTCTTTTCATTACGAGCGCCCGCCACTTTTGGCCGGATCGGGACGCGATTCTGCCGAGCTACGCGGTGCATTACAAATGCCTGCCATCCGATGGCCTGACCACGAACGCCCCTTCAACCTTTACGCAACTGCGCCGGACTCACGCCAAGGCGTTGCTTGAAGGCGGTCGCCATGTGCGCCTGGGAGTTGAAACCGCAGGAGAGGGCGATCTCCGGCAGGCTGGCTGTTGAATCGCGCAGCCGGGCACGGGCCTTGGCGAGGCGTCGGTCGATCAGGTAGCTATGCGGACTTTTGCCCGTCGCGTTTTTGAATGCGCGCATGAAATAGCCTTCGGACAGTTCAAGCAATCCTGCCATCGCCTGCACACTGAGCGGACCCTCGAGGCCCGCGTCGATAAATTCATCGAGCAGGCGCATTCGGCTGTGGGTGATAGCCCCCTGGAACGGTATCGACGACACGTCGTGCCCCTTCGCCCGTTGAGCCAGGGCAAGTGCCCAGGCCTCCCAATCGTCATCCACCGAGGCACGCAACAGCGCGCTGCGCATTCGCAACGCGAGGGTAATGGCCTGCGGATCAATGCGATTGTTGAAGGCATGATCACCTATCCATTCCATACCCTCGGTATGTATGACCCGCAGGTACTCACCGCCTTGGGATGATTCGGACAGCACGTCGCAACCGACCGGGACGAACGCCAGGCTATTGGGCGTGGCCAGGAAAGGGTGCACCCGGTCGCTGCCGATCGCGTGCAGGCCTCGCTGGCTGTCGAAGGCAAAACCGATCGCCGCGTGGGTCGCTACATATCGGGCTGAGTAGGCGCAACCGGGCAACAGTTCGATCGCCCAAGGCCCTGCCTCGGCACGGCGGACCGGTTCAGGAACGAGCGATGGCTGCAGGCGGTTTCGACGGTTCATAAGCGCCATAGTAGAGAAGAGCGGGCATAAAAGTCAGGTCAGTTTTTTGAAAGCCAGCGCAGTGCAGCGGTGCCTAGACTGGGCAAAACCTCAGGAGGCTGCTTCATGAACAGACTGACTCGCGACGATATCGAACAAGCGGCTCGCCATGTGTACCAGGTCATGCCCGCCACCGCCCAGTACGCTTGGCCCTTGCTGGCGGAGCGTGTGGGTTGCACGGTGTGGGTCAAGCATGAAAACCACACCCCTACGGGTGCTTTCAAGGTGCGCGGCGGCATTACCTTCATGCACTGGCTCAAACGTGCGCACCCGGACGTGAAGGGCATTGTTTCCGCTACCCGAGGCAACCATGGCCAGAGCCTGGCGCTGGCCGCAAGCGCGCTGGGCTTGCGGGCGTTGATCGTAGTGCCGGAAGGCAATTCGCTGGAAAAGAACAATGCCATGCGCGGCTTCGGCGGTGAAGTGGTCGAGTATGGCCGCGACTTCGATGAGGCCCGTGAAGAGGCTGCACGCCTGGCAAAAGTGCATGACCTGTACCTCGTGCCGCCATTCCACACCGAGCTGGTCAAAGGCGTGGCCACCTATGCGCTGGAACTGTTCAAGGCTGCGCCGGACCTGGACATCGTCTATGTACCGATTGGCTGTGGCTCTGGGATTTGTGGAGTAATCGCCGCCCGCGACGCACTGGGCTTGAAAACCCAAGTGGTGGGGGTGGTTTCCACAGAGGCGGCAGGCGCCAAGCTATCGTTCGAAGCGGGAGCAATCTGCGAAACCGCCTCGGCGAATACCTTTGCCGATGGCCTCGCCGTACGCAAGCCGGTTCCCGAGGCCTTCGCTATCTACGGGGCAGCGGCGGCGCGGATCGTATCCGTCAGCGAAGGCCAGATTGCCGAGGCCATGCGCGTGTATTACACCGATACCCACAACCTCGCTGAAGGGGCAGGCGCGGCGGCCCTGGCGGCGCTTATTCAGGAGCGTGAAACCATGGAAGGCAAAAGGGTCGGAGTGATTCTGTCTGGCGGGAATGTTGACCGAGCGGTGTATGCGAGAGTGATCGCCCCAGACCTTCATGCCTGAGTGGAGGCCTGTATCTCATAAATGCGAGGCATCTGTGTCTATCGCAAGTCTCTCTGGATGGCTACGGTCCACAGACATTCTTCATTGATGAGGCAACCATGGATCTCACGGCTGTTCCCTTTGGTACGACTGATTGGTCGACGGTCGAACCAGTCCAGCATGCTGGACAAACCGGTACCGCCTCTTGGCGAACGTGCCAGTTTGGATCGACGCGCGTGCGGATGGTCGAATACAGTCCCGGCTATCTGGCCGATCACTGGTGCTGGAGGGGTCATATCCTGTTGTGCCTGGAAGGCGAGTTGCACACGGAACTGGAGGATGGTCGCCAGTTCACACTTACCGCCGGGATGAGCTATCAGGTGGGTAGCAATGCAGAGGGGCATCGATCTTCCAGCCCCCTGGGTGCCAGGTTGTTCGTGGTGGATTGACGCTGGGAGTGACCACTTGCGCACGTTCTTCGTTATCGCCCGAGTTGCTCCACCAATTCAGGCGTCACGTAGTGTGGTCCGTCGAACAGGTAGAGCGGATAGCCGTCATAGGCGGCCAACTGCGGTTTGAGCTCGGCGGCGGTGGCGGAGCGGAATCCGCCACCGAAATTGGGGCGGAAGGCTTCGACGATGATCCGCACACGGTCTTTGCCCAGACGCTGGCGCAAGGCGTCGGCGTAGGTTCGGGCGACCGGCGCGGTGCGGGCGTAGACACCGACGCCATCCTGGAAAAACACGCCAATGTCATTCGGCAGCCACTGTTTGAGCCATTCGGCCGTGGCGACGGGGCCGATATTGGCGCCGTCGTAAACGCTGATCCACAACGGTCGCGGCAGTTTGGCAAGCAGGGCGGGCAACTCTTTGGCACGGGTCCAGCTGGGGTCGACTTCGGCAGGAAAATACCAGCCGGTGACGTGGAGCGGTGTAGGCAGTTTGGCGATACGTTCCGAGACTTTAGCCAGTTGCTCGATGTTGTCCCGCGAGCGATTTTCGCTGAAGTAACCCGCCAGCCCGAGGATCACATCCTGCGCCCAGGGCGCCTTGGCGATGCGCACCCAGTCGGGCAGCACCGGCACACCGGGCAGGTCGGTGCCGGGGATGAAGGCCTGGTCGTCAACGACGGTCCATTGCACCAGCAGTTCACGAGCACCGAGTTTTTCCCAGTGACCGTTGATGCCGACCGTTCTGTTGTCCGGCTGCCAGACGATGCCGACAATCCCCGGGTTCAGGGGCTTGTTTGTCATGTAGAGCATGCTGGTTCCTGCGCTGAGGGTGACGGCAAACAACAGCGCTGCCACGCTGGCGCGGCGGGCGGTATAGCCAAAAATATTCACGGCAGTGCCTTGTTGATGCGTTGATGCCATTGGCTCAGCGAGGTGACGCCCTTGGCGCTCCAGTTGGCAGTCGCATCCGGCCCAAGGTGAAACTGCCCCTCATTGAATTGCCAGACGATCACTTGCGGCTTGTGTTGGGCAAAATCCGCCGACTCCAGGTATTGCAGCAGCGTAGCCCATGGGCCGACATCACCGGGGTTCCACGTCAGCGCGACGGGGCGGTCCAGCGCATTGGAGAGCTTCTGGGTAAAACCCAGGTAAGGCTGGACAAAGCTGTTGCCGATGACTTGCACCGGTGCCGGCGCGTCATCGATCAGCAAGTCGTTTTCTGCCTGATGGCGAACGGTGTAGAGGTCGCGGCCAATCGCCTTGCGTTTGATCGCCGGAAGAAAATTGCTCGCCAGATCGCCGAACGCGCGGCGGTCGAACCAAGGACCCAGCGCGGCGCCGCCACCGGGTTCCCCTTGCAGCCGATAGCGCCCGGTAATCAGTTGCGCGGTGGCGTCGGCGGTGTTTTCGGCGCTCCAGGCGGTCCAGTGATAGTCGGCGCGGTAAAACGCCGTTTGTTCGCCTTGCTCGGTCCTTTGCAGGATGGGCTTGATGTTCAGCGTACTCAGTCCGGCGCGAGTCAGGTCACTTTGCAGGTGTTCGTAACGCTGCATCACTGCCGCGCTGATCGGCTGATCGACGGGCAGGCGCTGGGCATAGAACGGCGCTTTCATCGGCACAACCAGCACGATCAGCCCGATGTGTTCGCGTTCGAGTTGCTGCTGCAATTCTTTGATCAGCACAACATTGCGGGCAGTGCCGGTGTTGTCGACCTTGCTCAGGCTTTCCCAGGCCGGGAACAGCCACCCGCCGTCGCCCGTGATCACTGCCGAAGCCGCTTGGACGGCGGTGCTCGAGAGGCTCAGCAACAGACCCGCAATCAGGGTGGAAACCGCCAGGCGCGGGGTCAAGCGAACGTGTTTAAAAGGAGAGGTCATGGCGCGGTCTGGTCCACAAGGCCAATCAATCGTGGCGCCTGGCCGGAGCCGATCAGGAACAGGCTGTAACGGTCGCCGGCCTTGAAGGGTTCCAGCTTCAACGGCAGGCTTCTGTGCTCGTTGCAGCTGGCAACCAGCGTCGCCTGCACCGGGTTGATCGTGCGCTGGGCCTGACCGTTGAACGGCACCTGGCTGAACACCGTGGCGCCATTGGCCAATTGGACGTTGGCCTTTTCGCAACCGCTGCCCAGGTTGTACACGTTGAGTTCGGCGCGCAGGTCTTTACCGCGCAAGGGCGGGTCGATCACCAGGCGAGGTGCACGTGCCGGGTCGCTGTCGAGAATCAGCGTGACCCACGCACTTTTTGGTGCGCTCAAGCCCTGGATCACGCGACCATTGACGGTGACCTGCAACGGCTGTCGCGAGTCGACGACCTGAAAGGGACTGGCCACCGCACTCTGGGCGGAAAGTGCGACGCTCATGCCTTGGCCTACCTGAACCTGCATGGCCGTGTCGGATGGATTGACCACCCGCAGCCACGCCGAACCCTCGGGCAATGCGGGTGCGTACAACCGGGCAATGTCGGGGGCGGCCTGAGCCCACGACGGGAGGAGGGCAAGGCCCAGCCACAAACAGATTCGAACGTTCATACAAGTCCTCAATAGGAATAAGTCAGGCGACCGAATACGCCTTGAGCGCGGTCATCGCCCAGCACCTTCACGCGGTACTGCAAGGAAAAATCCACGTAGGAGCGGGGCGCGTTGTACGCGTCCTCGCGGAACCAGTAGCGGACGTTATTGCCGACACCCACGCCCCCGGCCTTGCCGGACGATGATTCGGTGCGGCCATCGGCATCGGTCCCGCTGTTCATTTTCGAGTCGTAGTCGAAAGCGGCCACCACATGGGGGAAGGTGACCCAGCGCGAGCCCGCGCCGCCAATGGCGTAGCTGCGACCGACCTGCCATTCGCTGTTGAAGTAGTCCCGCGAGTCGTTGATGTAATGACCGGCTTCAGCGAAGAACTGCGAGGTCCACCAACTGGAAGCATCGACCCGCAGATCGGTGCCGACGCTTGAGCCATACCCCAGGCGCACCAGCCAGTCACCGTCGACGTCTGACGATCCCAAGGGGAATGTGCGCTCGAAGGCGGCCATCACGTTCAGCGACGTGAACGGTTTGACCCGGATTCCGACGGCGCCTTGCAGCGCATCGAAACCGGTATCCGAATCGCCGTTCTTGCTCCACAGCGTGTCAGTGATGCGGCCGTAGAGTTCGACAAAGCGAGCGTTGCGATACCCCAAGGCACGCCAGGACAGTTCGGTGCTGTTTTGCAGGCTGTCATTGCTGCTACTGCCGCTGCCGGGCGCCGAACTCAGGCCACTGCTGGAATTGTTGCCGCGATAGCTGGTGGTGCTGGTCAAGCCGACTCTGCGCGACACATCGCCCACCGTGCGGCGGGTGTCGAACAGCTGTTGCGCAGGGATGTCCAGGTCACCGGACGCTTGCGCATCGATGACGCGTTTGAAGTAGGCCACGGCTTGCGCGTCGTCATTGACCCGGATGGCGTTATAGGCTGCGTCCTGAGCGGCTGTCGGCGTGAGTGGGGTGACTGCATCGGATTGACGAAATGACGCGTGGGCACCGTCATCATCGCCGGCCTGGACCGACAGATAAGCGATCTGCAAATCGCTCATCGACTCCAGTTCTCCGGTGTCGCGCGCTTGTTGCAATCGTTCGCGCGCAGTCCGGCGCTGGCCGATGGCGGCATACAGGCTGGCCTCTTCGTAAGCGGGCAAACTGCCCATTGCCAAGGCCTGAGTAAAGTCCTGGCGTGCACCGGAATCGTCACCCGACTGTTGACGCAGGCGACCGCGTTGGGCCAGCAGGCGAGCGTCATCGCCGGTGATTATCAGACCTTCGCTGGCCGCCGCGATGGCTTCGGGTACACGTTTCTGCTCGCTCAAGGCGCTGACCAGCAGACGTCGGTAAGCTGGATTCTGCGGCGCCCGGCGAATGGCTTCAGTCGCCAGTGCACCCGCTGTTGCCGGGTCTTTGCGGGCCACCGCCGCGTAGGCCTGACCGGCCATCTCGGTGCTGCCGTCGCGCTGATTGCCAGGCCAGATATCGCAGACCAGGCCGAACGCGGTTTCCTGACAGTTCAACGCCGGTGCCGAAAAGCGGGTCACTGCATTCGAGCCGTTGTCTTTCTGTCGTAGCGCCATGCGAGCGGCGGTGCGTCGGCGGGCCACTTCGCCGCTTTCATCGTCGGCCAGTGGCTGCAGATGATCGAGCGCTTGTTGCGGCTCGCCATGGTCCAGTGCGGTGTCGGCGGCGAAGAAACGAATGTCACGGGTTTCTGTTGCCAGCAGGCCATCGATAGCCAGGGCATGATTCAGATCTGCCTGGGCCGCCTGCGTTTTGCCCTGTCGATCAAGGGCGTAGCTGCGCAAAATCCACGGTGCAATTTCCCCGTCGTCCTGGGCCAATGCGCCTGATGCGGCAAGCTCGGCGCCGCGGTAGTCGCTGGCGGCGAGCAGGGCACTGATCAGCAGTTGCTGATGGGCGCCGATTTCCGGCGCCCAGGCCACGGCTTTTCTGGCCTGGTCCACGGCCAGCGGCACATGGCCTTGCTCGAGGGCGCGATAGCCCGCAACCGCCAGTGGCGCGGCCAGTTGCCGACGAATCGCTTCGCGGCGCATCAGCAACGTATCGTCGTCCGGGAACACGGCCAGCGCCTGAGACGTCGCCTGATCCGCTTCCTGCAAATTCTGTTGGCGCTGCAACGACTCGATCAGCAGCAGCCGATAATCCATGCGTTTGGGTGCCTGAGCGATTGCAATACGTGAAGCTTGAGCCGCCGCGCCGAAGTCATCGCGATCATAGGCCTTGAAGGCCTTTGCCGCGGCCCCGAAGCCAGGGGCCTGACGGGACTGCGGATAGCGCTTGGGATGGTCACGCAATTCCTTGTCGCGCTCAGCCAACGCAATCAGCGTATTCAAGCGCGTGATGTCGGCGCGCTGACGCAATGCTTCGCGGGCCTTGGCGATGGCCAGGTCATAGTCTTTGCGCTCGTAGGCACTGTACGCCTCGTTGGCGGTGATATAGGCCGGACCGGTCAACGGCAGCGGCAATGTTTCGCCGTGCACAAACGCAGGCAGCAGGCTCAGCCCCGTGGCCATGAGGGTCAGCAAGGGGCGGTTCATGCCGGAAGCTCCGCAGGGTAGTGGCTGTGCTGACGGGCCACGGCCTTTTCGATGGTGGAGCGGGGCAGCACGCCGCTGTCGACCAGATAGTCGCCGATGCGTCCGTGACGCTGCGGGCGGTACTGCAACATGGCGCGGTTGAACTCGTCGCGATTCAGCAGGCCCATTTCGATCAGCAGGTCACCCAACAGTGGCGCGCGGGCATCCGGCACGGCTTGGCCATCGCGCACGCTCAATTGACGCAACTGGGCAACGATTTCGCTTTCCCGGGCAATCAGCTGCACCGGTTCGCTACCCAAGACCTCGCTGACTTGTTGCAGGCCGGCGGTCGGCAACGGGCTGGCCACGGCAACTTGTGCGCGGCCGTCGGCATTCAAGCCAAGCGGCACGACGCGCCAACGCAAAGCGAATTCATCGTCCAGGGTCAGGGTCGACAACTGCGCCTTGGCAGCCACATCGAATACCCGCGGCAGGTCGTTCTGGAAGGCGATGGCTTCCGCCAGTGTCTCGTCATCCAGCCAACCGTTGCTGAGCAAAATCCGCCCCAATGGCATGTGCCGGGTTTTCTGTTCGATGAGGGCACTTTGCAGGTCGGTTTCGTTGATCGCCTGCCAGGACAGCAACACGCTGCCCAGCTTGCGCGGTGCGGCCGCGACCAGGTCGGTGGACGGAAAGTCGTGCATGGTCTTGTCCCACACCAGCTTGCGGTTCAGCACTTTGCCGACGATGAACATGCGCCAGGCCCTTGATGCGGCCATGAAGTTGACGAAGTTGCCCACGACCATGCGCGGGATCGACAGCAAGCCATGCTGCCAGCCGTACAGCACGGTGGTGAAATAGCAGCGGTGGGCGATACGCCAGGCCAGCGCGATACCGTTGGCCAGCAGCAGGTATTTGATGAAACCGTTGGTCTCGAACGGCGTCGGGAAACTCACGTCCCACAGACCGCTCTGGCGCAGGATGATCAAGCCCAGCAGTTGCACCAGAATCACGTAGGCGATGATGCTGACGAACGCGGTCACCACGCCTTTGCGGTCACGGAACAGCAAATAGCGGTTGGCCAGCGAACCGTTCCAGCCCATTTGTTCCCAGCCTTGCAGGCCGATGCCCAGCGTCCAGCGAGCCTTCTGGCGGAACGCGGTGCGAAAGGTATCGGGAAAGAATTCGCGCACGCACAACGGCATCTTCAGGGTCGATTCGTAAGGCTTGCGAAACCAGGATTTGCGCAACACGCGAAACTGCACCGGGAAACGCACGAAGATCGCGTTCATGCCGACCTTGGCCAGGCGCGCGCCGACGTCGTAGTCCTCGGTGAGACTGTCGGTGTTGAATGGCTGGTTCTGGGTTTCCCCGGCCAGTACTCGCAGGGCGCGATGGGAGAAACAGGTGCCGACCCCGGCGGACGGTACGGTATCGGTCATGCTTTCACGCACCACCAGATCCTTGCCGTGCCATTCGGCGAATTCGTCCATGTAGGTGCCGGCCACCCATTCGTACCAGTTGCGCTCCAGTGACACCACGGGTAACTGGATCATGTCCTTGCGCGGCAGCAAGTAGTTGAACAGGCGCAATTCCATTGGGTGCAGCACGTCTTCGCTGTCGTGCAGAACCACGCCAGCGAAAGTCATGCCATGGGTTTTCTCGTGCAGGAATATCGCCTGGATCACCCAGTTCAGACAGTCAGCCTTGCAGGTCGGCCCGGCATGCGGGACTTCCACTCGATGCAGTTGCTTGTAGCGCCGACGCATGCGTTCCACTTCGTCGATGGTGCGCTGATCGTTGATGTAGGTGCCGACGAAGACCACATAGTTCTGGTAATCCAGGGTCGACACCATGTTCTCGATCATCGGCGCGATGACGTCGTATTCCAACCAGGCCGGGACCATGATTGCCAGCGGCTGTTCATCCCGCGCCATCAATTGCTCGGCGGTCAGCGGCCGGTATTTTCGGTCCACGGTGAACTTGCGGAACAGGCGACGAGACCAGTACCACAGGTCAATGAACAGATCGTCCAGGCTGGAGATCAGGATCAGCACCGCGACCACGATGGTCGAGATTTCCAGGAAGCTGTAGTAGTGGGCCAGCCAGTAGGGCCAATAAAGCGACGTCATCGAAGGGTTCCGTTACTGGCGATTGCGACGGGCGTTTCGGCCAGCCAGCAACAGGATGAGAACCAACAGGATGCCACCCGGGATCAGCCACAACAGCGACGGCGTGCGCCAGGCGTCGAGGCCCTTGGGTTCATTGTTGTCGATCAATTGGCTGCCGCTCGGGTCCTGGGTGTCGAAGGTGTTCAGTGCGCCGTTGTCACCGAGGATCGCCACGTCGCCGCGGGTCAGCAGAATCTGTTTGGCGAAGCGTGGCGCGTCAGTGCCCAGCGGTCGATAGACCAGACCGTGCTGTCCGCCGGCATTCACTACTTGCAACGAGGCCAGGTGGTTCAGGGGATGCACGTCCAGCAACACCTGATCCTTGTGATTGATGCGCAGGCGACCCTGCTCATCCGCTTGTACCGATTCCTTGCTGTCCTTGATCGGCAGCTCGAAGGCGAGGAAGGCTTTATCCGGTGTGACCGAAATCTTTGGATCGGCACTGACTTTCAGTTGTGCCCGTAGCGGCGAAACCCCAGCGCCGTCAGCCACCGAAATCACTTGCGGCAAGCTGCTTGCCGGGTGGTCGAGGTAGGTCTGGGGGACGAGGATTTGCGTGTCCATGGCAAAGCGCGCGGCCATGCCGGAGAAGTCATCACCCAGGGCCGTCTTGTCCAGCACGATGTGGCTGGTCGGCAGCACCGAGACCGGGAAGGCTTGTGGCGTTTCCAGGCAGCGATCACTCACGGGCTGACGCTGGAACGACACGCGCAAGACATTCGTTGCACCCACCGCATAACGCGGGATACGCGCTTCGATGCGCTGCATTTCACCGTTGGCCACGAGCTGTTGCGCGCCAATCAGATAATCATTGAGAAACAGCGAGGCTACCGGTGCAGTGTCCGAGGCACCGGGCGCGGCAGACACATCGATCACTGCCTTGACTGGCAAGCGGCCGTCATAGGCCACGCTGCCGAGAGGAAACGAAGTACTCCAGTCGGATTTGGCCAGCACGTTGATGGCGCCAGGATTACCGCCCAGGCGGGATAAGGCCACGCGGCCGTCGGCGCTCAATGGCAACTGCGCTTCGCTGACCGTCAATTGGCGGCTGCGCGCCAAGGTGTTCCAGGCCGAACTGAACAAGGCCAGGGCCTTGCCGGTGGCTTGCGGCGCGATCATCAGCACCGGACGTGTGCCCAGTAGTGCCAGGCGCACGTTGTCTGTACCGGTGGCGGCCAGGCCTGCATTGATATGCCGTTCACGCCACTGTACCAGCGCGTTGGCGGCTGTGGCGTCGAGACCTTGAATCTGGCTGTGCAGCGCGTCCAGAGATGCATTGACGGCCTTGAGCAGTTGCGGGTCGTTGATGGCCAGGTCCGCCTGGACGTTCGGCGTCTGGCCCAACATCAGGAGGGCGCCGATTTGTGCAGCGTCCGCCAGCGCGTGCGGGCCTTTGCCGTTGAGGCTGGCGAATGCTGGAATGCTGGAATGCTCAGCAGCTCAGCCGGAATGTGCAGGCTGCCCAGGTCAATACTGTCTTGAATGGCAGGGAAGGGCAGGATGCGGCTGTGTTTGCCGATCCGTTCCAGCGCTACCCCGAGGCGCCACGCCGCATCGTAGCTTTCGGCGGACAAGGTGCCCGACGCGACCATGATTCCCGGTTTGCCCGGCAGTGCCGTCCACGCGGCGCCGACGTCCTGCAACTGGCTGGCGTCGTAGCTGTAGGTGAGGCGCGTGTCCGGTTCGATACGCAGCACGTTGCCGATGGCGCGTTCGTCTTCGCACAACACGCGGGACACGATGGACGACCAGGCAATGCCCAGGCGCAGCGAGCCGCTGTCCCGCGCTTTCTTGTCCACGCCCAGCGTGGCGCTGGCGTCACCCTGGGGTTCGCTGAGCCCTTCGGCGCGCACCGGATAACCGTCCAGTGAGAGCAGCAGCGTATTGCGGCCGCCTTCACCATTGAGATAGCTGGCGTCGAAATTCAGGGTGGCCTCCGTCAGCGGCACACCCGCCGGCACCGGCAGATAGAGCTCGCGACGGGCATCGGTGGAGCCGAGAATGATCGGCGCGTCGATCCCCAGATCGCTCAAGCGCACCTCACGCTCCTGGCGAGTGTCGGCGTTGAGCCGGTTGATCGCCTGGGTGAGCGGGCTGTCCGCGGCCAAGGCAAAGGTCGGCATGAGCGCGAGCAGGCTCACGCCACAGGCAAGGGCGCTGAGCGCACCCGTATGGATGGCAACGGAAGACTTCATTCAGGCAGATCTCGAGCAGATAGGGGGAGGAGCGGTTTTGGTTTATAGAGAGGTGGAGGCCGAGAGATTTTTCCCGGGTTCCTCGCGCACGGCAGCCGCTGTCGGGTGTTGCAGGAACCTGGGCAGCGCGCGTACCACGACGAAGTCATCGACCGCGCGCCCCATCAGGGCGTCGACGATGCGCGCGCTGGCCTTGCCATCGCCATAAGGGTTGGCCGCCTGGGCGCAGCGACGCCACAGCAGTTCGTCATCAAACAGCGCGTTGACACCGGCGATAATCGAGTCCGGTGCGGTGCCAACCAAGCGCACAGTGCCCGCTGCGACCGCTTCCGGACGTTCCGTTACATCACGCATGACCAGCACCGGCTTGCCCAGTGACGGCGCTTCTTCCTGCACGCCACCGGAATCAGTGAGGATCACATGGGCACGTTGCATCAGGCGCACGAAGGTCAGGTAATCCAGCGGCTTGATCAGGTGCACGTTGGGCAGATCGCCCAGTTGCTCGGTGACCGGGCCGATGACATTGGGGTTCAAATGCACCGGATAGACGATCTGGATATCCGCGCGCCGGGCCAGATGACTCAGGGCCTTGCAGATATGCAGGAAGCCTTCGCCGAAGTTTTCCCGACGATGCCCGGTGACCAGCAGCACCTTGCGGCCGCTTTGCAGAAACGAGAATTGCTGGTCCAGACTGGCCCGCAAGTCAGCGTCCTGCTCGATGCGCCGTGCGGTCATCTGCAACGCATCGATCACCGTATTGCCGGTCACGAAGGTGCGGCCCTGCAGGCGTTCATCGAGCAGGTTCTGGCGCGACTCATGGGTCGGCGCGAACAGCATGTCCGCACCCAGGTCGATGCAGCGACGGTTCATTTCTTCCGGCCACGGGCTGTAGATATCCCCGGTTCGCAGCCCGGCCTCCACGTGGCCGACCGGAATGCGTCGATGAAAAGCTGCCATCGCGGCGACCATGGCCGAGGTGGTATCGCCATGCACCAGCACCCGGTCCGGGCGGGTCATTTCCAGCACCGGGTCAATTGCTGCGTATAACGCCGCAGTCAGCGAGTTGAGCGTCTGGTGTTGCGTCATCACATCAAGGGTGTAATCAGCCTTGAGATCGAACAGATCCAACACCTGTTTCAGCATGCTTTGATGCTGGCCAGTGACGCAGATCCGCGAATCAATTCCCGGTTCTTCGGCGAGGGCTTTGACTAACGGCGCCATTTTGATGGCTTCTGGACGGGTTCCGAAGATCGAAAGGATTTTAATCTTATGGCGAGCGATGATGCCTTCCTTGCGCAGTTTTAGTGCGCAACACAACAGCTGCCCAGGTTTTATTGGAACTTGGGCAAGCTAGCGTTTTGAATTTAATTAAGGTCGGGTCATCGGCGTGAGAGGTGAGTAGATGTTCACTTCAGGTCAATAAGTTTGTTGCCTGGAACCCGGAATCGTCCGAATTATTAGCATCCGAGAACAGTATTTAAAAGTGTTAAATGTATTTTTTTATCTGATGGGAAAAGTTTGAAACTTTTATATGGGTGGTCGGTCTTTTCTAGTTTTTTACAATTTAAGCAAGAGTCTTGATGTTTGTTATGTTTAATTTAACATTATGATTCTTATGGGCTTTTTTATTATTTAATACCATTCGTCGCTACGTGTGAATTATTCTCGCGTTATAAGAGTCGGGAACGTTCCCGGTAAGGCGTCGGCTGGCTGGAGTATAACGGGTTATAGTCACTTAAGTGACGCCTGTATATTGTCGCGACGCAACAATGTTTTGTGAGCTTGTCACCCGTGTTTGATAACGGTCCTGCTGCGAATTGGCAGGTTAAGTGTTTGACTGCCAAGTTAAGCCTGGCTAATCACTTCGCTTTCCAGTGTCCGCCACCCGACTCGCAATCAATCTTCAGCTGGCTCAAGTGTTCGGCGTCGTAGTAATACGTAGTCACTTGGGCATTGTCTGGAATGTTGAGCGACTTGGCGTTCTTGTCCTTACTGGTGGAGTGAGGATTGGCCAGCGACTCCTGAGTCAAGGTCGCAATGCAAGTGGCCTGATAATGACCGTCGCACTGTTTCACCTTTTTCTTGGTGCTGGTCATCATTTCCTTGCTTTCATTGCTGCATGACCAATCAATGGAATTGACCGGCATGCCTTCATACTCATAGCAACTATGGGTTTCGACCACGGGCACGGAAGGGCTTTGGGAGCGGGTCAGGACGTCGCAGCCTTCAGCGAAAGCCAGGGTCGGACTGAGGCTGGCGATCAGAAACAGCACTCTACTGTTCATCGGGGTTTCCTCTCCAATGGCGCCTTGCCAGATCAAGGATCGGCGCTGATAACGTTTCGAAAACGCGATGACGCGCCGGGTTCCATTCGTTTTTGATCGGCGACAGGCTGTCACTGTAGAAGTCGCGAATCGAAGGTACGAATCATGGCGCGGTCCCCAGAGGAACCGATGGGAGGAGCGTGGACCGTTTTGCGATATCCTGATGCACCAGACTCCTGTCCGTTCACGCAACCGAGTGCCAAAAACATTGATCGAACGACGCCAATTTAGCGGAGGCATGAAGGGGAAAAATCTCCGCTATCTGAACGACAACCCCAACGAGCCTGTTCAAATGACGCGAACAGGCTTTTTGCTGCTCGAACATTTCTCGCTGCCTGCTTTTACCCAGGCGCTGGATACAATCGTCACCGCGAATCTGCTACGCCCCAAACTGTTTTCGTCCCGCACCTTCGGCTTGAACGACGGGGAAGTGGTCAGCGATCTGGGGCTGGTCATTCGGCCGGATGCGCGCATCGACTGCTCGGTGATTCATGACCTCGATCTGCTGGTCATTTGCGGTGGCTACCGAACCGAGCTGAAGGCGACTGACGAGTTGATCAGTCTGTTGCGAGCGGCCGCCGACCAGGGCGTGAGCCTGGCGGGATTGTGGAATGGCGCATGGTTCCTCGGGATCGCCGGGTTGCTCGACGGTTATCGTTGCGCGATTCACCCCGAACATCGCCCCGCGCTCGCGGAAATTGCCAAGGCCACGCACGTCACCAGCGAGCCCTTTGTCATCGACCGGGACCGGCTAACGGCGTCCAGCCCGTCAGGTGCCTTCCACATGGCGTTGGACTGGATCAAGGGCCTGCACGACAAGGCGCTGGTCGAGGGTATTGAGGACATCCTCGCGTTCGAAGAGTCCCGCTACCGGCGCATCAAACCGACGGAGAACGTCTGTGTGAGCGCTCCCTTGCGCGAGGTGGTGAAGCTGATGGACGCCAACCTCGAAGAACCGCTGGAGCTGGAACAACTGGCCGTCTATGCAGGTCGTTCTCGTCGGCAACTCGAGCGTTTGTTCAAGGAGCAACTCGGCACCACGCCGCAGCGTTATTACATGGAGCTGCGGATTACCGAGGCGCGTCGACTGCTCCAGCACACGGAGCTGTCCCAGGTGGATGTGCTGGTGGCCTGTGGGTTTGTGTCGCCGAGCCATTTCAGCAAGTGCTATAGCTCGTATTTCGGTTACAGGCCGTCCAAGGAAACGCGGCTGGTCAAATGACACTCTTCTGAGCCGGTTCTTCGAGACCGGCGATCTTTGCGTTCGACATGTGTTGTCGTACGACTATCTGAAATTAAAAATCTGCTGGCAATTTCGCCCGGACTAAAGGCTGTCGGACTGCTTCGCCCCGAGTGTTTGGCCGATAGCGAATCTTCAGCGAGGGGTGAACGGCGAGACGAACGGCAATTTTCCAGATTGACAGCCGGGTAGGGGACTCGCTATAAAAGGCGCAGTTGTACGACGACATACGATGTTACACCCCTAAAAACAAAAACCGGGTCCCATCATGAACTCAATCCGCTTTCTCGCCTCCCTGCATCCCGCTTCTTATGGTCCGGTCCTGACTGCCTGCCCGTGCGCATTGTCTGCGGCAGCTCCGCCAACCCCCTGCTTGCACGTGCTACTCGTCTGACGCGAGCCGCAGAGCGGCGTGCTGCGCGTAAGAAGTGATCTCGCTTGAAACCGAGAGATCATCACCATAATCCAATAATAAAGTGATGCCATGAATCTGAACGAGCCCATCAATGCGCAACGTGTCGGCCAGGCTGTCGGTAAATACCGCTGGACGATCTGCGCGCTGCTGTTTTTTGCTACCACCGTCAACTACCTGGACCGCCAGGTGCTCAGCCTGCTGGCACCGGATTTGTCGACGCAATTTGGCTGGAGTAACAGCGACTACGCCAACATCGCTTCCGTTTTCCAGTTTGTGTACGCGATTTCCATGTTGTTTGCTGGTCGGTTCGTCGACAAGATCGGGACCAAGAAGGCCTACATCATTGCGATCAGTATCTGGTCGACCGGCGCCATGATGCATGCCTTTTCAGTACCGATGGGCGAGGGCATCGCAGCGGTGTGCGGCGCGTTCGGACTGGCTGTCATCCCAGTGTCGATCGCAGGCTTCATGCTCTCCCGCGCCGTGTTGGCGATAGGCGAAGCGGGTAACTTCCCGATCGCGATCAAGGCCACTGCCGAATACTTCCCCAAGAAGGAACGCTCCTTCGCCACCGGTATCTTCAACTCCGGCGCCAACGTAGGCGCGATCCTGGCACCGATCTGCGTACCGCTGATTGCCGGCCTGTGGGGTTGGGAAGCGGCGTTCATCGTGATCGGCATGCTGGGCTTCGTCTGGGTGGCCGTGTGGATTGCGCTGTACGACAAACCGGAAAAGCAAAAACGTCTCTCGGCGCAGGAGCTGGCCTACATCCGCAGTGATGCGCAGGTGATCGATACTCCGGCGCCGAACGTCGCCGAAAAGAAAGTATCGTGGTTCAAGTTGCTGACCTACCGCCAGACCTGGGCTTTTGCCTTCGGCAAATTCATGACTGACGGCGTGTGGTGGTTCTTCCTGTTCTGGCTTCCGACGTATCTGTCAGCGCAATACGGCATGAAAGGCCAGGCCATCGTGTGGCCGCTGGCCGTGTTGTACAGCATGACCATGGTGGGCAGCATCGGCGGCGGCTGGTTCCCCAGCTACTTCATGGCTCGCGGCGACGCGCCGTATGACGGTCGTATGAAAGCCATGCTGGTGATCGCTTTCTTCCCGCTGCTGGTACTGTTGGCGCAGCCCTTCGGATACATCAGCTTCTGGGTGCCGGTGCTGTTGATCGGCGTAGGCGCGTCGGCGCATCAGGCGTGGTCGTGCAACATCTTCACCACCGTGTCCGACATGTTCCCGCAAAAATCCATCGCATCGGTGGTCGGCATTGGCGGATTGGCGGGCGGCTTGGGCGGCGTGGCAATGACCAAAGTCGGCGGCTGGGTGTTCGACTATTACAAATCGATCAACGACATTCACACCGGCTACATGATCATGTTCGCCATCTGTGCGGTGGCTTATCTGGTGGCCTGGAGCGTGATGAAACTGCTGGTGCCACGCCATAAGGAAATCACCGACCTGTAAGGGGCGGGCCCGACAAAAGTGAATGGCAAGGCCCGATTTTATCGAGCCTTGCCATTTTGCGTATCAGCCCAACTTAAATCGTTCGGGCTTCTGAAGAAGGTTGCTGCCTATCGACCATGAGCAACTGCCGCCAGTTGCCCGGCATCGACGCGCACAAAAATAGAGTCCCCGACCGCCGTCAGCACATCCCCGGCATAGACCTCGCAGACGACGCGGGTTTTGCGTCCCACTTCGCCTTCCACTTTCGCACGCAGGGTCAGCGGTACGCCCATCGGCGTCGGCTTGATGAACTTGATGCCCAGGTTGCCAGTGACGCAGTTGATGCGCGGTAGGCTGGCGACTTCGCGGTTTTCCATGCGGTAGTGATAGGCCATCGCCGTCCAGTTGGAATGGCAATCAACCAGCATCGCGATCAAACCACCGTAAACCAGATCCGGCCAACCACAATACTTGGCTTCCGGCATATGCTCGGCAATGACATGCTCGCCGTCTTCATGCCAGAAGCTCTTGATGTGCAGCCCGTGTGGATTGCTGCCGCCGCAGCCGTAACAAACGCCGTCAGGCGCGGCGGTGTCTTGCAGGGAAGTGTCGGGTGTGGACATGCCTGGATCATCCTCAAGAATGTGAACGGGAGCGGGCAGATATTAACGCTGAACCGCTAGCGATGGTTGCTGCAAATCATGTCCGGCGCGGGTGCCGGATCGTTCCCCAGTGACATCTGTTCACAGTCAGATCGTGGCGGGCGCAGAACCATAGGCTTTAATAGTAATCGGCCCTTCATGGATGCCGCTGTTCATCGTTCTGCCAACGCGGCCGATATCAGGGTATGCAACACACTAACGTCGACGACCAGCAGGAATCTATGCCGAACAGTTCCACCTCCAGTAACCCTGCTTCCTCCCGTCGCTCGAGCGTGGTACTGGCTCGCGCCTCGCTGCTCAAGTTTGTGGGTCTATTGGCGGGGGTGTTTTTACTGGCCAGCTATTCGCTCGTTTACCTTGCACATGATTTGGACCGGACAGAGGAGGCTGAAAGCGCGTTCTACACGAAGAAGGCCGTCCAGTCGCTGGAAAAATCGCTGCGCTCAACCGTCAAGGATTACGCCT
This sequence comes from Pseudomonas fluorescens NCIMB 11764, assembly GCF_000293885.2. Classification (NCBI taxonomy): domain Bacteria; kingdom Pseudomonadati; phylum Pseudomonadota; class Gammaproteobacteria; order Pseudomonadales; family Pseudomonadaceae; genus Pseudomonas; species Pseudomonas fluorescens. Next base: position 5,230,023 of record NZ_CP010945.1, on the reverse strand, counting down.
TCTGGGGTGACGCCTACAGGCACCTGCATGCCGAAGTGGACCCTGACTGGGCCTTCGTACGACAGAACGTCGGAGCAACGCTCTACACGGATTTCGGGGTCCAGGGACTGTTTGTCGTCAACGACGTTGATCGCACTGTTTACGCTGTGGTCAAGGGTGAGCTGAAATCCGTGGAAGTCACTGAGTGGCTCAAGCAGTCCATCGCCGGAATTCTTGACAAGGCGCGTGCAGGAGCGGAAACCGAGACGCCGATAACAGCCTTCATCAACCTGGGAGGAGTACCCGCACTCATCGCGGCAGCAGCCATTACGCCGGGAACCGATCCGACAGTGGTGCCTGATGACAGGCCACCTTCAGTGCTGGTTTTCGTCGATGTGTTGAACAACGCCAAGCTGCAGATGATCGGCGACGATTTCGGGGTCGACCGTTTGCACGTCGTCACGTCCGGCGAAACCGACACTGCGTCGCTCTTGCCACTGGGCGATGACGGTTCGGCCGGCAGCCTGCAGTGGAGACCGGAAAGGCCGGGCCTGCGGTTGCTGGGGATAGGGTTGCCATTGATCGGCATTGCCGCGTTGTTGGTGTGCCTGATGACGTGGGTCATTTTGCGTCGCACGACCGCGGGTGCGCTGGCACTTGATGCCAGCTATGCGTCACTGCAAAGCAGTCAGGACGCCCTTGCCACCAGCGAAGCACGCTTTCGCGACGTGGTTGAAGCCAGCTCGGACTGGGTATGGGAAATTGATCCCGAGTGGCATTTCACCTATTTGTCAGAACGATTCGAAGACGTGACGGGGCTCTCGAGAGACATCTGGATTGGTGCGGTAATCGATGATCTGCTGAGTACCGAACTGGGCACGCTGGCTCAGTGGCTCAGCATCCCGAACCGTCGTCCGGATATCAGCATTCAGTGCCGATACGTCGATACCGAAGGCCAGGAGCGAATCACTCGTCTTTCGGCTCGAAAGATGGCAGGTGGAGGGTTCCGGGGGACTGCGACGGATGTGACAGAGGAAGTCGAAGCTCGTCGGCGTATCGAATTCCTCTCGCAGCATGACGCCCTGACCGGGCTGCCGAACAGAACCCGCCTTCAAGAGTTTCTCGACGGTAAACTCAAGGCATTGCCAACGATAGAACAGCCGCTGGTCATGCTCAGCCTGGATCTGGATCGTTTCAAGCCGGTGAATGACTTGCTCGGGCATGCCGCAGGTGATCTGGTCCTTAATGAAGTGTCGAGTCGTCTGTCAGAGTGCGTGCGCCATGGCGACCTGGTCGCTCGGGTGGGCGGGGATGAGTTTGTATTGATCCTGACCGACGTGAGTTCCCAGGAAGAAGTCGAGACGCTCTGTCGCCGCTTGATCGAGTCCATCGAGCAGCCAATAACGATCGATGAGCAGGAAGTGTTCGTCAGCGCCAGTCTAGGCATTGCAATGGCGCCTCATGACGCATGCGAGGCGACCGTGCTGCTTCGCTATGCGGATATCGCACTCTACGAGGCCAAGGCCGGAGGGCGTAACACTTGGCGCTTTTATGCCGGCGATATGAACGCCAGGATCATCGAGCGCCGTCGTCTGGAAAGCGACCTGCGCTTCGCGATCAAACATGGAGAGCTGCGGCTGCATTTCCAGCCACGCTATCGTATCGCTGACGGTCAGATGGTGGGTGCTGAAGCGCTGGTCCGGTGGCAACATCCTGAGCGCGGTTTGATACCACCCGACACGTTCATCCCGATTGCCGAAGAGTCCGGGCTGATTCTTTCCCTGAGCAACTGGGTTCTCGATACCGCCTGCCGCTGCGCCGCACGGTGGCCGGAAAGTTTGTTCGTATCAGTCAACCTGTCACCGACCGAATTCAAACGAGGCAATCTGGTCGAGCGTATTCAGACAACCCTTTTGGACTCTGGCATCGACCCTGGCCGCGTAGAGCTGGAAATTACCGAAAGCGTCATGCTTGAAGACGCCACCGGCGCTCTTGAGGTCATGCGTACGCTCAAACGTCTCGGCGTACGGATATCAATGGACGACTTTGGAACGGGATATTCGTCGTTGAGCTACCTTCGTGCATTCCCGTTCGACGGCCTGAAAATTGACCGCAGTTTTTTGAACAGGCTGGCCGATAGCGAGGATGACAAGGCGATCATCCGGGCTATCGTGGGCCTGGGACGTGCGTTATCGCTCACCGTAACGGCTGAGGGCATTGAGACGGCCGATCACCTGAAGTTGCTGAAGGCGGTATCGTGCGATGAAGGTCAAGGCTATTTCCTGAGCCGGCCGCTGGATATTGTTGCTTTCAATGAGTTGGTAGGCCTCTTCGAAGAAGCTCGTTAGAGGCAGGCTACCGACCCTTAACAACGGTCGTTCATCCCTGGACGGTTTCCGGAAGTCTGGCGATCACCTTGATCTCGAACTGGAAACCATACAGCCACGTGACGCCAATCCCGGTCAGCGTCGGGTGCGGCGCGTTGCCCCAGAACTCCGGCACGATCTTCCAGATCGTTTCGAACGTCGATTCGGGATCGACGATGAAGACGGTGACATCAATCACGTCGTCGAAAGTGCAACCAGCCGCGACCAGGATCGCGTTCAGGTTGTTGAAGGCAAGCCGGACCTGATTCTCCAAATCAGGCTCGGGCGATCCATCCTCTTTGCTGCCGACTTGTCCGGACACGAACAGAAAGCCATTGGAGCGAATCGCCGGCGAGTAGCGATTGCGCTCATAAAGCGCTTGGCGTCCGCTCGGAAAAACCACGTCACGCGTTGTCATAAATCACCTCGATCAAAAGGCCGAAACCGACCCGAAACTAACGATGTAGGGACTGTAAGGACTTGCGCCGGGGCGATAAACGAGCAACCTTGGTGATCACTGTTTGGAAAATACAAACAATCTGATCGGAACAAGGGGTGGCGATGGACCGTTTTGACGCGATGCAGGCATTTGCGCGTGTGGTGGAGGCGGGCAGTTTCACCAAGGCTGCAGAGACCCTGCACATGAGCAAGACCACCGTGACTCAACTGGTGCAGCAACTGGAAGCGCGGTTGCGCGTCAAGTTGCTCAACCGTACGACGCGCAAAGTCAACGTCACCGCCGATGGCGCCGTGTATTACGAACGCGTGATCAAACTGCTGGCCGACATCGACGACGCGGAAACCAGTCTGTCCGGCGCCTCGGCATCGCCCCGGGGCCGGTTGCGAGTCGATGTGCCGAGCCCGTTGGCGAGCATGATTCTGATGCCGGCATTGCCTGGGTTCTACGCGCGATATCCGGACATCCAGATCGACATGGGCGTCAGCGATCGCATCGTCGACATGATCGATGAGAACGTCGATTGCGTGGTGCGCGGCGGTGAACTCACGGATCAGTCGCTGATGGCCCGGCGCGTCGCTGATCTGTCGCTTGGCGTTTTCGCAGCACCGAGCTATCTGGCTCGCGTCGGTACACCCTTGCATCCGCGAGAGCTGGAAGAGTCGAACCATCGGATCGTCGGTTTCCTGTGGGCGCGCACCGGCAAACCGTTGCCCTATGCGATGCACAACCCCAGCGAGCGCTTGCAGATCAAAGGTCGCTACGTGTTGGCCGTCGACGATGGCAATGCCTACCTCGCGGCCGGCCTGGCAGGGTTGGGTGTTCTTTGGCTGCCCAAGTACATGTCCAAAACCTTCGAGGCGAGTGGCGAGTTAGTGCCGCTGTTCGAAGACTGGCACCTCGACACGATGCCGCTTTACGTGGCTTTTCCACCGAACCGGCATATAAGCCTCAAGTTGCGCGTGTTCATCGATTGGGTCGTCGAGGTGATGGCGCTCCATGCGCCGGTGGGCGACCGACAGGCATTGCCGCTGGGCAAATGATCGATGGCTTCGTTGACCCGACGCATGGAGGAAGATGTTCGGCTCCGGTCGAGCGACTCGCGTGGGCATCCTGCGATGACGCCGGGCAGAGCATCGCAGCACTTCGAAATTATCGGCAACGCCGGCCACTCTGCACTAACGTTTAGGCATTCGTTCTGAACTGCAACTACGCTACATGTTTTTGCTCGGCCACCGATTCTGAATCTTCTTACTCAGGATCTTATGAGCACGGCGTCAACCTCGTATAGATCATGCGGAGCATAGGGATTAAATGCACGATCTTCGCCCAAACCCAACGTTAAGGCTGGAATACTGTGCCGAACGCCCAATATTCATGGACTTCTTGCAGCAGGCGAGGCGTTCGCCCGATGCCATCGCTGTCATCTCTCAAGACGCGACGTGCAGCTATCGACAACTTGAAGAAATAAGCCGGGGCATGGCGTCCTTGCTGATCAGGGAGGGCGCAAAACAATCCGACCGGGTTGTTATTGTTTCGAGTCGTTGTGCGGGGCTGGTCTACGCCATGCTCGGAGCGTCGCGGGCCGGATTGATGTTCACGGTGGCCGACGTCGCCTATCCGCCAGCGCGTGTAGGGCAAATCATCAAGGCGCTGGAGCCTTCCTTTGTGCTGGTGTGCGGCGAGGCGCCTGACGAACTCAGGCTTGAATGCCTTGAGACAAGTACGCGGGTCGTTCACATTCCGGAAAGTCCCGCCCTTGCACTGCAAGCCTTCGCCTGTGATCAAACAAGCCTGCCTGAAGTCAATCCGGCCGATCCGGCCTATGTCACCTTCACCTCCGGAAGTACGGGTGAGCCGAAAGGAATCGTGACTCATCACGCGCCTTTGGTTCACTTCATTGAATGGCATGCCCGGCGTCATTCATTAACCAAAGACGATTGCTTTTCCCTGCTGTCCGGTCTGGGGCATGACCCGGTGTACCGGGATGTTTTTACGCCGCTCTCCATTGGCGCGAAAGTTGTGGTTCCATCGCAGTCAATCGTCATTGATCCTTCAGCTTTGGCTACGTGGATACAGGAAAATGGCGTTTCGATTATTCATCTGACGCCCCCGTTGGGAAAATTGATTGAAACGGGCGCGAAACTTAAAAAACTTGAATTCAATGCCCTGCGATATCTGTTCTGGGGCGGAGATGCATTAAGTCAGACGCTGTACAAACAAATTCTCGTTATTGCGCCCGGTGCCGTCAGCGTGAACTTCTACGGCACGACAGAAACGCCGCAGGCCATGGCGTACCATCATCTCGATCCTGAAATCGACCGTCTGAAAATTCCGCTGGGCAAGGGGATTGAAGGTGCGCAACTGCTGGTGGTCAATGAGTCAAATCAGTTGGTCAGCGAAGGCGAAGTGGGCGAGATTCTGATACGCAGCCCTTATTTGTCGTTGGGTTACTGGAATGACACATCGCAAACCAGAGAAAAGTTTGTGGTGAACCCGTTTACGAACGACGAACACGATATTTGTTATAAAACCGGTGACCTGGGCACTTATCTTATCGATGGCAGTGTCAGCTTCCTGGGGCGAGGTGACAGTCAGGTCAAGATTCGCGGCCATCGAATCGAACTGACTGAAATCGAAGGCGCGCTGTCACGGCATCCCCGAATCAAACAGTGTGTCGTGCTTGCCAACCATGACACGTCGCTCGCCCGGCTGGTTGCTTACTGCGTTGCGACTACGCCGGTTACATCGGTTGAATTGCGTGACCATGTCGGCAAGGAGCTCCCCGACTATATGGTCCCGGCGTTGTTCGTCTTCCTGGACGCTATTCCACTGACGCCGAACGGAAAGATAGATAGGCGCGCATTACCCTCGATTGATACGGACGCGACGTCGATCAATTCGAGCCAGAACCTGTCACCGCTGGCGCTCCAGCTGGTAGCCGCCTGGTCGGAAATACTCGAAGTCCCGCGTATTGATTCAAATTTGTCGTTCGTCGAACTGGGTGGGGATTCGCTCTCGTTTGTACAGGCTTCCATGGCACTTGAAGCGCTGATTGGCCATCTCCCGGATCAGTGGGAAATGATACCGGTGCGTGAATTGTGTGAGCTGACCCATAAAACCCGGTCTTCCCGGTTTTCACTTCGGGCAATGGAGGTTCCTGTTCTTCTGCGTGTCATGTCCATTTTGCTTATTGTTATCGAGCATCTGGATATTTTTTCAAAATTCCCGCTTGCAGGCGAGACGAAGGTGTTGTTTATCGTGTCGGGCATCAGCCTGGCCAGGTTTCAACTTCAAGCGATCAATGAGCGCGGTAATGCGCGTACACTTTTAAAGTCCATTGTCAGTATCGCGATACCCACCATCCTGTACGCCATCTTGATTCAAATAGTTTTCGACAGGGTTCATTGGCAAACGGTATTGCTCGTTTCGAACTGGTTTCCAGAACGTGTTGTAGGCACCTTTACCTATTGGTATGTCGAAGTTCTTCTGCAAATGATCCTGATCATTGGATTCGCCCTGTCGTTCGAGCGAGTCAGAAAAATGATCATGTCAAATCCGTTTCAGAATCTGGTCATTGCGGCCTGCGTATTGGCCGTGGCGGATGTTCTGATCAGTGCCTATTTGTTTGATGCTTCCGAACTCTATGACAGAGTGCCGCAACACTATCTGGCGATCATGGTGCTCGGAATGGCCATTCATTATGCCAACTCGAGCATCAAGAAATGGATCGTCAGTGCGGTGGCCGTCATTGTGCTGGGCGGGCAGGATCTTCTGCTCATCTATGGGCCGCACAACATGGACATAAACGGATATGTCGATATCGCTTTGCCTGCCGTGCTCGTGGTGATCTGGGTCAAGTCCATTCCTGTGCCTGGCTTCATTGCGCGGGGCCTGGCGTTAATTGCCGCATCAACGCTGTATATCTATTTGACGCATTTTCAGTTTCAGTCCCTGGCGCGTCACATTGTTGATGTGCCGGCGTTGTCGGTTGTCGTCGCTCTCGTTGGTGGTGTTGGGGTTGGTTATGTGTGGAACAAGGTGGTTCGGATTGTCTTGATGCGGTGGAACAGGGGGAAGAAGAAAGCCAGTGTGGATGCGGTTGAGCGGGTGGCTTGAATAGAGATTGGGATTGGGACTGGGTGAATATCCATTGCTGCTGTGAAGGCCACTAATGGTTCCGCCCTTACGGCGGGTTACTTGGAAGAGCGCCAAGTAACCAAGCGCTTGCGCCCCTGACGTACGGTGCCTCGCTAAAGCTCGGCATGCCCTCGCTCCGGTCCTGCTCCGTGGGCCCGCCGCCATCGGCCATCCATGGCCGGGGGCGGCTAACCCGGCATCCATGCCGGGTTGCCCACTGCGCAGAACCTGCGCTCGGCCTTCCGACGGGGCAGATCAAGATCAAAGGCCAAAGCGAGGCGGCCTGATAGCCGGCCTGAAGTCCGTCACCACCACGCCCAACCATTCGTTTAATCAATAACCACCATCAATAAACGCAAGTTCTGTTTTTCCGGCAACGGAGGAGGATAGCTACATACCGAATTCGCCTCCGAAGGAATCTGCGCGATGAGAATCTCTACCTGGCTGGCCCTTGTCGCTGTATTGACCGGCAGCGTTGCCGCCACCGCACCGGCCTATGCCGCTGAACAGACCTGCCATTTCTTGCCGGTCGCCGACAGCGCCGCCAGCCTGAAGCCTGCCCAAACGGTGGGTGTGCTCTACAGCGAAAACACCGTCAACACCCTCGAATACCTTGAGCAGTACCACTCGGTTGCGCTGAACGGCGCGAAGAACCCGGCGCTGGATTCGCGTATCAGCAATGCCTTCGTGAAAAGCTCCGATCCGAAATTGGCAATCAACTGGCTGATGGGTTCGTTGCACAAAAAATTTGCCACGGTGACCGTCTACGACAACCTTGACGCACTGGTGCAAGCGCGCCCGGACGTGGTGGTGATGCTGGACACTTACAGCCGTCTGGTGTCGAAGCGCAACAATCAGGTTGAAGCGCGTTTCATGGCGAAATTCTACGACTCGAACCTGCAATACATTGGCAAGGCCGAAGGCGCTCGCGCGCAGCAAATGCCTTCGGTGTGGGTGCAGGGCAAGGCGGCGCCGGAAATCGCCGCGCAGATCGACCAGCAAACCGAGCTGCAAGTGAGCGCCCTGAAACAGTTCGATGCCTCCCTGGCGGCACTGGTGAGTTCGGGCACTGTGGCTCAAGTCGCGAGTAACTGACGGTTGCCCATCGCTGCGCCGATTGTGTTTGCGCCTGGGTTTGGCTAATCTCGAATAAACCCGCAAATTCAGGCGAAAACATGCACGATCATTCGGCGGCCGAACTTCCCCAACTGCGCCGGCAAAAAATCCTCCTGATCCTCGAGCGTGACGGCAAGGTCATGGCCTCCGAGTTGAGCCAGCATTTCGCAGTCTCCGAAGACACCATCCGCCGCGATCTGTCGGAACTGGCCACGGCCGGTCTGGTGCAGCGCGTATACGGTGGGGCGCTGCCTCGGCCCAAGGACACGGGCAAGGATTATTTCACCCGTGTCAGCGAAACCGATGAGGTGAAAACCCGCCTGGCGCAGCTCGCCGCGGACCGGGTGGAGAATGGCCAGATCGTGATGTTCGATTCCGGCTCCACCACGCTCCAGATCGCGCGTTCGTTGCCGACGGACATTTCTATCACGGCGATCACGACCTCGCCGATGACCGCGATTATCCTCGCCGAATACAAAGGCATCAAAGTGATTCTGGCCGGCGGACAACTCAACCTGGCGACGATGTCGGTCAGTGGTCACGAGACCGTGCGCCTGCTGCAGGGCATCAAGGCCGACGTGCTGTTCACCGGGGTCTGCGCGATTCATCCGGAAGTCGGCATCAGCTCACTGCATTTCGACGAGGTGCCGGTGAAGCAGGCGCTGATTGACAGTGCTTCGCAAGTGATCGCCGTCACCACAGCGGACAAACTGGGCGCGGTGGAACCGTTCGTGGTCGCGCCATGCAACCGCATTCATACGCTGATCACCGAGCGTCATGTGGCGTCGGGCGATGTTGGGGATTATCGGAAACTGGGAATCGAGGTGGTTCAGGCGCAGGACTGAAAACGACGCAACGCCCACCATTCTCAGCCGCCAGTGACTGGCGGAAAAAAGGCGATCTCGTCTAAGTCTCCTACGGCCTGATCGAGCCTCGGTCTACCGCTTTGCACATGTCGTAGATGGTCTGCGCTGATGTCCGTGGCGGAAGCCATCGCCCGACTGCTGACGATGGCCAAGTCGCCCCGTCTCGATCACTCAAGCACAAAATCAACGGGCTCCAGAACCGGAGGAAGTTGCGTCACCCCCAGCGCCGACAGCACTTCACGTTCGATGATACGCACCAAGGCATCGGTGGGCAGGTCATTTTCGTCGCGACCGAGCGGGTCTTCCAGCTCATCGCCAATCGCGTCCAGACCGAAAAACGTGTAGCTGACAATGGCCCAGGCGTTGTTGCGAAAGCTCATGAAGATCGACAACGACAAGCCCAGCAGGGTGAACGGCGTTGCACTGACCTTGGAGAAGTAACTGGGGTGCAGGGTTTCGATCAGCACGATGGCCGAGGCGAGCAATGTCACCATCAGGCTGCGCCAGGCAATGCGTTTGGCGATCGAACCCTTGAGTGAAGTCAGCACGCCGATCAGATTGGGTTTGGGCCTGACAATCATGGTCTTCAGCCGCCGGTCATGTTCATGAAGCGAACCACCTGAACATCATCGTTCACTTCAAAATTGTGCCGATAGGGCTTGAGCTTCATCGCCTCGATAATAGCGTTCTCCAGGCGCTCGGGCTGGCCTGGATGGGCGCGCAACACGGCCTTGAGATCGACGGAATGCTCGTTGCCCAGGCACAGCAGCAGTCGACCTTCGACGGTCAGCCGCACCCGGTTGCAGGTGCCGCAAAAGTTGTTGCTGTGAGGAGAAATGAACCCCAGTCGGATCTGCGGCGCCTCGGCCAGGCGCCAGTAGCGGGAAGGGCCTTGGGTCGACTCGGCGGAGTCAATCAACGTGTAGCGTTCGGCAATCCGTTCACGGACCTGGGCGCTGGAATAAAACGATTCCGCGCGGCTGTGCTCATGGATGGTGCCCAAGGGCATTTCTTCGATGAATGAAATATCGAGCTGGCGGTCGATGGCGAAACTCACCAGGTCGTTGATCTCGTGATCGTTGCGACCCTTCATGACCACGCAGTTGAGCTTGGTGTTGCGAAACCCGGCTGCATTGGCGGCGTCGATGCCCTTGATGACCTGCGCCAGGTCGCCGGTGCGCGTCAGTTCGCGAAAGCGCTGCGGGTCCAGGCAGTCGAGGCTGATGTTCAGTCGCTTGACCCCGGCGTCGAACAACGGCTTGGCCAGTTTGCTCAACTGAGAACCGTTGGTGGTCATGCACAATTCGCGCAGGCCGGGCAGGGCGGCGATGCGTTGGCACAGTTGCACCACGCCCGGGCGAATCAGCGGCTCGCCGCCGGTCAGGCGGATTTTGCGCGTTCCCAGCGCCACGAAGCTTTCAGCGACTTCGTAGATTTCTTCCAGGGTCAGGATCCGTTGGCGTGGCAGAAACTGCATGTCTTCGGCCATGCAGTACACGCATCGGAAATCACAGCGATCCGTGACAGACATTCGCAGATAGTCCACACGCCGGGAGAACCCATCGATCAAGACTCGCTCTGACATGACAGCCTCGCTTGGCGATTCGGGTCGCACTTCTAATGGGTATTCCGTCATTAACGGATGTGTGAGCCGCAGGCTAAGAGCAACTTGAGGGGGCGTCCAATCACTATTTATGACCGGGTGATCGATGGGCTCTATGACGAATTCCGGGAGGGGACCGGTTGCCTGGTGAAACCGGCCTGCTTCAACAAATACGGTCGAACTGCTGTGCAGGGTGGGCATCGGCTACATAGCGTCGACGCCACACCCACTCCGGGTTTTTGCGTTTGTATGGGAGGTGCCTTACGGCGTACCGAACATCGCCGTCCAGTAAATTCCCGAATCACTTTTCGGGTCGACCGCATACGCCGCACCCAACTCCTGGAATTGCGGGTTCATCAGGTTGGCGCAATGTCCGGGGCTGGCGACCCAGCCATCGACTACCTTGCGCACGGCGTCTTGTCCGGCGGCGATGTTCTCGCCGATCTGCTGGCCGCTGTAACCCGCCAGCTCTGCCCGATCACCGGGCGTGCGGCCATCGCGGTCCTTGTGATCGAAATAGTTGTTGTTGGCCATCGACCGCGAATGGGTCTCGGCCGCCGTTGCCAGGATAGCGTTCCAGGTCAGCGGTGTGGCGGCAGCGAAGGATTGCGTGCCGCACTGGCGCGGCCGACCGCGTGCGACATTGAGCTCGGCCAGCAATTTCTGGCCTTCGGCCTGCCAGTCGCTCAGCCGTGCGCTCAACAGTGGACGGGCCAGCACAATGCGCCATTCACGGTCCTGGCGGCTCACACCAATGTCGACGAATTGCGGGTCCAGCACGATCTGGCAAAAGCTCTCCTGGATCGCTTTCATCGCTGATGCCGCATCACGCGGCCCGGACAGGCTGATCGCCTGCACATTCTTCATCGGATAATTCGCGGCGACCATGGCCTGTTGCAAATTGACGACGCTGGTGGCGGACAACGCCAGCCGTGGATCACCCGCCAGCGGCGGCAGTTCCGCCGATACCTCACCCGCGCAACGCTGCACCTGGCTGCGGTAGTCGTTGATCGAATCGATCAGTTGTTTCTCGTCAGCCGCCAGCGCCTTCGCGGCGAACAGCAAGCCCAACGACAACGTGGCAAGACGCAAAGCGGATGACAGGACACGCATGGAAATCTCCCTTGGATCTGACTGCGCCCATGATGCGCGAAGTGGCCCCCCTGCAGGCAATGGATTTTTCCAAAATGCCGGGGAGGTGATTGCTGTCATTTCACTACTACACTTATCCGAAACCGCCAACCGAGTCTTTCGACGATGCGCTTCCATTGGATTGCCACCTGCCTCGCAATTACCCTGTTTGCCGGCCTGGCTTTCGCCACGGATCAGGAGCAAAAACAGCAAGCGGCCGAGAACAAGGCCGAGGTACTGGAGCAAAAAGCGGCGGATAACCCCAGCCCCGCGCCGGCCCCAAAATCCGAAGCCATTACCCAGTCCGAGGTCCAGGCCGTGGATCCCGCAGGCGTAGCGCCGCTGGACGATGCGATCACTTGCCTGGCCCGTTCCATCTATTGGGAAGCCAAAGGCAAGGACGCTGTCGACATGGAAGCGGTCGCCAACGTCGTCATGAATCGCCTGGGTCACAAAGGTTTTCCGGACACCGTGTGCGGTGTGGTCAAGCAGGGCTCCGAAACCAAAAGCTGCCAGTTTTCCTGGTGGTGTGACGGCCGCTCCGATTCGGTCCAGGAAGAGGTGCCTTACGCACTCGCCAAGGAAATCGCGCGCAAGGCGCTGAATAAACAGTTGCCGGATCGCACAAGCGGAGCCTTGTACTTCCACGACCGCACCGTGAAACCGGATTGGGCCAAGGAGTACATCAAAACGGCGGATATTGGATTGTTCCGCTTCTACAAGCCCCATGATGGCGATGCGAAATAGGAGAGTTTTTCGTTCGCCCCGGAGCGTGTCATCTGGGTGTCATCGAACCCATGTCAACATCCTTGCAAACCGTCTTGAGTGTTCAGCGGAGCGGCTTCTGCTGACAGATGAATTGCGCAAGGAATACCTCAATGAAAGGAGACGCCTCCCTGTTTGCGGCCATTGACCTGGGCTCCAACGCGTTTCGTTTGATGATCGGCCAGTCGGTCAGGCGGAACCAGCAACTGGTGATCCAGGAAGTGAAGACCCTGCGTGAGCCCGTTCGGTTGGCGGAGGGGTTTCAAGGCGGCGCGCTGGACGAAATGGCGCTGGATCGTGGATGGCAGGCGCTCGCGCGATTTGGCAAAAAATTGCGTGGCTTCGAGCCCGGTCGTGTGCGGGCGGTGGCCACCAGTGCGGTGCGCGAAGCTGACAATGCGCAGCTGTTTCTGGCCAGCGCGGAAAGGCACCTGGGTTTTCGCATTGATGTGATTTCCGGGCATGAAGAAGCCCGGCTGGTGTACGCCGGCGTGGCCCATACGGTGCCCGGCACCGAGCGCAAGCGACTGGTCATCGATATCGGCGGCGGTTCCACGGAATTGATTCTGGGGCAGGGCGCTCAACCGCTGTTGACCGAGAGCATCGCCATCGGCAGCGGCACCTTTGGCGCGCGCTACTTTCAAGGCGGCCGCATCTCGGCCCCGGCACTGCTGGAGGCCGAGCGTGTCGCGACTCTGCAGTTCGAACGCGTCGCGCGCCGTTATCGCACGCTGGGCTGGCAGCAGGTCATCGGTTCTTCAGGCACCGCACGCATGCTGGCCAAAGTCCTCAAGGCCAACGGTTTGAACGACGATGGCCACAGCGGAATCACCTACAGCGGCCTGTTGCGTCTTTCGTTGCGCCTGCTGGAAGCAGGGCACGTCGAACAGCTCAGGCTGGCCGGTCTGCAGAGTCATCGCCTGAGCATCCTGCCGGGCGGACTGGTGCTGATGCTGGCGGCGTTCAAAGTCTTTGGCGTCTCGCACATGACACCTTCCGAGCCCGGCTTGCGGTTCGGTGTGCTGCACGGGTTGATGACCAGGCACTAGCGACTGATTCAGGAGTACAGTGCAGACTCGGCTGACCGGAAACCCGTCATGCCACCTTTAAGGTCAAAGGAGTCTGCCACCGTGCACAACATCGGCCTCATCGTTTACCCCGGTTTCCAGGTGCTGGGCCTGGCCATGTGTGCGGCTTTCGAAATGGCCAACGGTGCCGTCGACACTCCGATGTACGACATCACCTTGCTGTCCGAGCACGGCGGTACCGTGCGGACCTCGGCGGGTTTCGGCGTGGAGACCACGGCGTTCCACCATGGCCCCTTCGACACGCTGCTGGTGATGGGCGACAACCTGATCCGTCCGGTCTCGCCCGGCATGGTGGAGTTTTTGCGCAGCGCCAGTCGGACCTCTCGACGCCTGGGGTCCATTTGCACCGGGGCCATCGCATTGGCCGAAGCCGGCCTGCTCGATGGCCGGCGTGCGACCACGCACTGGTGTCATGCGCCGGCATTGCAGCGGGCGTACCCGAAAGTGAGGGTGGAAGAAGACCGGATTTTCATCAACGACGGTAACGTCTGGACCGCGGCGGGCATGAGCGCGTGCGTCGATTTGGCGCTGGCGCTGGTTGAAAAGGATCTGGGCGCCGACGTGGCGCGGCGCGTGGCCCGGCAATTGGTGGTGTATCACCGGCGCGCGGGCGGGCAGTCGCAGTTTTCGGTGATGCTCGAACTCGAGCCCAAGACTGACCGCATCCAGTCCGCGTTGATCTACGCCAAGCAGAACCTGAAGTCCGAGCTGTCGGTCGAGGCGCTGGCCAGCGCGGCCAACCTTAGCCCGCGACAGTTCAGTCGTGTGTTTCATGCCGAAACGGGTCAATCACCGGCCAAGGCTATCGAGAACCTGCGAGTGGAAGCCGCGCGCCTGATGATGGAAACCGGCCGGCATGCCATCGATGTGGTGGCGACAGAGACCGGTTTTGGTGATCGTGAGCGTATGCGCCGGGCTTTTATTCGTGCGTTCGGCCAACCACCGCAAGTCATCCAGCGTGCCAATCGCAGTTGATCCCAGGCCGATGGCCGAGTGCTCTACTGTGGCGAGGGAGCTTGTCGGAACGCCGCACCGTCCCGCTCGGCTGCGCAGCAGTCGCAAAATCCAATGGTGCGGTTTGTCCTGAAAGGTGGTGTATTCGACATTCAAGACAAAATATTATTACCGTAATCTGGTCCTCGTTGAAACCCATTCCCCAACGAGATCACCGTCATGACCATCGTCAAAGCCGCCGCCGTTCAGATCGCTCCTGTGCTCTACAGCCGTGAAGGCACTGTAGAAAAGGTCGTCAACAAAATCCTAGAACTCGGCGAGAAGGGCGTGCAATTCGCCGTTTTCCCGGAAACCATCGTGCCGTACTACCCGTATTTTTCCTTCGTGCAGGCCCCATTCAAAATGGGCGCCGAGCACTACAAACTGCTGGACCAGGCCGTCGTTGTCCCTTCCGCGACTACCGATGCGATCGGCAAAGCCGCGAAGGACGCCAACATGGTCGTGTCCATTGGCGTCAATGAACGCGATGGCAGCACTCTCTACAACACTCAGTTGCTGTTCGATGCGGACGGCACCCTGATTCAGGCGCGGCGCAAGATTTCGCCGACCTATCACGAACGGATGATCTGGGGCATGGGCGACGGCTCCGGCCTGCGGGCCACCGACAGCGCCGTCGGCCGCATCGGCCAACTGGCTTGCTGGGAGCATTACAACCCGCTGGCGCGTTACGCCTTGATCGAAGACGGTGAACAGATTCACGCCTCGATGTACCCCGGTTCATTTGCCGGCCCGCTGTTCACTCGCCAGATGGAGGTCAGCATCCGCATGCACGCGCTGGAATCGGCGTGCTTCGTGGTGAATTCGACGGCCTGGTTGTACCCGGAACAGCAGGCGCAAATCATGGCTGACACCGGTTGCGAGATCGGTCCGATCTCCGGCGGCTGCTACACCGCGATCATCGATCCGCAAGGTGAGGTTGTCGGCGCACTGACCGAAGGCGAAGGCGAAGTCATCGCTGACATCGACTTGTTCCAGATCGAAATCCGTAAACGCCAGATGGATGGCCGCGGTCACTACAGCCGACCGGAAATCCTGAGCCTTAACATCGACCGCACGCCCCATCGCCATGTGCATGAACGTAACGCTCAACCGCAGCTGGTGGTGGCTGCCCAAACGGAAGAAGTGAGCCTGTAGCCATCGTTGCAAAAAAAAGGCACCTTCATCGTCGTATGAAGGTGCCTTTTTCGCGTGTGTGGGCCTTACAGTTCCATACCCAAAAAGATCAGCGTATTGCCATGGGCCTCGGCCGCTGCACGCTGGTTGTAGCTGTCACGGTGCGAGCAGTTGAAGCCATGTTCGGCTTCCGGGTACACGACGATTTCCACGTTATCGTTGTTGTCGAAGCGCTCGGCGATTTTCTCGACGGCTTCCAGCGGAATGTGGCTGTCCTGTTCGCCGAAATGCATCAGCAGCGGCACTTCGATTTCGTCGGCCCGGTCCAGTTGGTTCTGGATGCCGCCGCCGTAATAGGCAATGGCCACGTCCACCAGCCCGTTGGCGGCGGTGTGGTACGAGAGCAGGCCGCCAAAGCAGTAGCCGATGGAAGCGATCCCGCCGTCCAGGCCCGGCTGGGCTTTCAGGGCGTCGATGGCCAGTTCGATGTCCTTCTGCGCCTTGTCGACGTCGGTGGCGTTCATCAACTCGATCGCACGTTTCCAGCCGGCTTCATCGTAGGTCAGTTCGATACGGTGGCCGCTGCGCCAGAACAGGTCCGGCGCGATCACCAGGTAGCCGTCGGCGGCGTACTGTTCGGCGACGGAGCGAATGTGTTCGTTGACGCCGAAGATCTCTTGGATCAGCACGATCCCAGGGCCTTTCCGGGTATGCGGAATGGCCAGGTAGGCGCCGAATTTACCTTCGGCGCTGTCGATCTCGATCCATTGGGTGGTCACGCTCATGGTGGCTCCTGTCTACGCAAGTGAGGTGGGAGGTACAGCTTGCCACATTAACATTTCAGCGATTGTTGCGATGCCAGAAGAATCGGGCCAGCAACGCATCGAGGCTGAGTTTGCCGGCACCCGAGAGCAACAGTGGCATCAGGGCGGCGAGGTAGATCAGCGGCAATTTGAAGTTGCCGTACCCCTTGTTGCTGATGGAGTAACCCTGGGCAAGCTCACTCAATGTAGACCAATCGGCTGGCCAGTGAACGGCAGCGGTCGCAACGACAGTCACCACGATCAACACAATGGCGGAGATCCGCGTACCCAGTCCGACAAGGATGGCGAGGGCGCAGATCAGTTCGGCCCACATCGACAGTTCCCAGTTCAGCGTGGCCGGCACATGGTCGAAGGGAAACGGGAAGCGATCCTGAATGTCGGCGAAGCAGTTTTCGCCGTTCCACTTTTCCAGGCCCGACTCGAAGAATTCCCAGGCGATGAACAACCGCAAGGTCAGAGGGGCGAGCCAGCTACCGGCACGGTCAAGGTTCAGGTGCAGGCCTTTTACGGCCGACGAGATTGCAGCGTTCATGGACTTGGTCTCCGTTCAGTCAGGGATGCGGGGCCCGACGGCCCTGCGCAGGGGTTACTCGCTGGCGCCGCACTTGCCTTCGCCGCATTTGCCTTCAGCCGGTTTTTCCGCGGTGTCGGCCTGGGCCTGGCTGTAGCCGTGGGCCAGCTGTTTCATGCTGAACGCTTCGGACTCGGAAGCCGACGCGACGTTGGACAGGGCCAGCCCGCCCGCAACGATCAGGCCGAGGGTCAGGGAAGAAGTCGAGAGCTTGAACATGGTGATACCCCATAGCATTGAGTGAGTTGAGCGCTTTGATCGGCTGAGCCAATCGACAGGCACATTTCATCAATCGGGTGTATCTGCGATGTGTCGCGGGTGCGGGTTTTTATGGACGGGGTGTGTCAAAAACGGGGCTGTATACATGCTGATACACAGGCAATGCAAATCCCCTGTGGGCGCGAGCAAGCCCCCACGGGGAGCAGTGGTGTTTATGAGATTGTGTTCAGGCAATCTGTGATTCGTTGCTGACCGCCAGCGTCTAGCGTCAGTGTCCCCGCAATCCCATGGGGCAAGACTTCGGAACCCGGCATGCAAGCGCTGTTGAACGAGATCCTTTACGCAGTTCGTCCCCTGATTGGTCAGGGCAAGGTGGCTGACTACATTCCCGCCCTCGGCACCGTGCCGGCCAACCAGTTGGGCATTGCCGTGTATGGCAACGACGGCGAACTGTTTTGTGCCGGTGACGCCCATACGCCGTTCTCAGTGCAGAGCATTTCCAAGGTGTTCAGCCTGGTGCAGGCCATCGATCATTCCGGCGAAGCCATCTGGCAGCGCCTGGGCCACGAACCTTCCGGCCAGCCGTTCAACTCGCTGGTGCAACTGGAGTTCGAGCGCGGACGCCCGCGCAATCCGTTCATCAACGCTGGTGCGCTGGTGATCTGCGACATCAACCAGTCGCGTTTTGCCGCACCGGCGTTATCGATGCGCGATTTCGTCCGGCGTTTGTCGGGCAACCCGCAGGTGATGGTGGACGGCAAGGTCGCCGAGTCCGAATACCAGCACCGTGCGCGCAACGCCGCCATGGCCTACCTGATGCAATCCTTCGGTAACTTTCATAACGATGTCGAAGCGGTATTGCGCAGCTATTTCAGCCATTGCGCCCTGCGCATGAGCTGCGTGGACCTGGCCCGGGCGTTCTGCTTCCTGGCCAACGACGGTTTCTGCAAACACAGCGGCGAACAGATCCTCAGCGCCCGCCAGACCCAGCAAGTCAACTCGATCATGGCCACCAGCGGCCTCTACGACGAGGCGGGCAACTTCGCCTATCGTGTCGGCCTGCCTGGCAAGAGCGGCGTGGGCGGCGGGATCGTCGCCGTGGTGCCGGGGCAGTTCACGGTGTGCGTCTGGTCGCCGGAACTGAACACGGCCGGCAACTCGCTCGCGGGCATGGCCGCACTGGAACTGCTGAGCCAGCGAATTGGCTGGTCGGTGTTTTGAGAAATTCGAGCGGGCGGGGTTAATGACGCTTCCGGCGTTTTGCTATACATTTTCCAGCCGCCCCTTGCATGGTGAAACCGCTTCATGTCTCTTGCGCTCGAACGTCTAATCGCTGGCACGCCAATTCCTTTCGCTGGTAACCGCGTCACCGTGGTCAGCCCCGAACTGGCCTTGCGCTTTCAGCCCGGGGACCACCTGCTGGTGGAGCAGGTCAGCGGCGAGTTGCTGCTGATTCCCGTCGCGGACCAGAAAGCGGCGGCGGTAGCGATCGAGCGGGCCGAAGCGGCGTTTACGGCAATGTCCGCCGTGTCGGACCAGGCGATCAGTGAGTTCTTTGATTTCTTTGCCCGGCGCCTTGAAGATCAGGGCTGCTGGGACTTGATCGAGGCGGCCAACCTCGCCGACATCGAGTGGGCCAAGTCTCGTGGACGCTCGACCACGCGGTTGCTGGCCGATGAACGCATGCGCCGCGACATGATCGCGGGCCTCAGGGCCTGGCGCGATGCGTCAGCCACGCGTGGCAAAGTGATCAGTTGCGTCGAGCATGACGGCTGGAAAGTCGAGCAGGTGGTTTCGCCGCTGGGTATCGTCGCCTTCGTCTTCGAAGGACGGCCGAATGTCTTCGCCGACGCCGCTGGCGTGTTGCGTACCGGCAACACTGCGGTGCTGCGCATTGGCAGCGACGCCTTGGGCACGGCGAAAGCCATTGTCACCCATGCGTTGAACCCGGCGTTGAGCGACGCCGGTTTGCCGGTGGGTGCGGTGTCGCTGGTGGAAAGTGTCAATCACGCCGCCGGTTGGGCGATGTTCGCCGACCGACGCCTGTCGCTGGCGGTGGCCCGTGGTTCGGGGCGTGCCGTCAGCCAATTGGGCAGCATCGCGCAGCAGGCCGGCACGGCCGTCAGCCTGCATGGCACCGGTGGCGCCTGGCTGATCGCCGACAAGGAGGCCGACGCCCAACGTTTTGCCGCCGTCGTGCGCAATTCCCTGGACCGCAAGGTCTGCAACACCCTGAACGTCTGCCTGATCCACCGCGACCGCGCCGCCGAACTGGTGCCGCTGTTTCTGCAGGCCTTGAAACAGGCTGGCGCCGCTCGGGACGAGGGCTGCAAGTTGCACATCGTCGAGGGCAGCGAGACGTACCTGCCTTACGATTGGAGGACCGCGAAGGTCGACGTCTGCCGCGCTGAAGGTTATCAAACTGAAGCATTGGCCGAGCCGCTGCCCGAGGACCAGTTGGGCCGCGAGTGGGAGTGGGAAGAAACCCCGGAAGTCAGCCTGAAGATCGTCGACGACCTGGACAGCGCCATCGCCTTGTTCAACCGCTACAGCCCGCAGTTCACCGTGTCGTTGATCAGTGAAGATGCCGAGGCCCATGAGCGTTTCTACAATGCGGTCAACGCGCCTTTTGTCGGCAACGGCATCACCCGCTGGGTCGATGGACAATACGCGCTGAACAAGCCGGAACTGGGGCTTTCGAACTGGGAGAGCGGCCGCCTGTTTGCCCGCAGCGCGATTCTCTCGGGGGATGGTGTGTTCACGATTCGCAGTCGCATGACGCAGGTGGATCTGTCGGTCAAACGCTGAGAACCCCGACCACAGACGCAGGCCGCACTATAATTTAGGTGTCTGCGTCTGCGTTTCGAAAGAGGGTTCGCCATGAAACATCATTCCTTGGAGCATTACTCTCATCAATTGGGAATAATCGCACATGACGCGTGGCTGACCGCTCGGGTGAAGTCGGCCCTGGCGCTGGCCGATCCTGCCCTTAGTCTGCAAGTCCATGTCAAAACACTTGCAGGAACGGTGGTGTTAAGTGGTCGCGTCAACACCCATAAACAATGTGAGCAGGTCGTTGCGCTGGCCCGCACGGTGAATGGTGTCAATGAAATCGATGCCAGGGAATTGCTGACTCACGTGTTCACGCCCGGAAGCGTTCCAACACCGCCAAACGCCGAGGACAGCCCGGAGATCCGGTCACCAGCGTCAGGCAAGCCTGACGACAAATGAAACTGGATGCAGTGCTCCCGTGAACCGGGCGCGCTGCATCGGCTGCCGACCTGGATCAAGCCGCTTCCATCGCTTTGCCGTGCACCGCGCAGGTAGTCGGGTGTTCGACCAGCGACACGAACGTGCGGCTGTGGGCATCCAGCGCATCGATCGAACCGGTTTCAATGTCGTAGACCCAGCCATGCAGGTTCAGCAGGCCTTTTTCCTGAGCCAGTCGCACGCTCGGGTGGGTCTGGATGTTGGCCAGTTGAGCGATCACATTCTCCCGCACCATCGAACTCACCTTCGCCGCGTCATTGGCGTGAGGGCGCGATTCATTGATCACTTTCGCCGACTCGGCGTGTTGCAACCAGCCGCTGACGGCGGGCAGGTGGTCCATGCATTTGCACGAGGCGACGGCGGTCATGGCGCCACAGTCCGAATGGCCACAGATCACGATGTCGGTGACGCCCAGCACGGCGACCGCGTATTCGACCGTGGCCGATACACCGCCTGGATGCGGGCTGTAGGAGGGCACAATGTTGCCGGCGTTACGGATTACGAACAGTTCGCCGGGTTCTTGCTGGGTCAGCAATTCCGGCACGACACGACTGTCGGAGCAAGTGATAAACAACGTACCGGGGTGTTGCGTGGTGGCCAGGTGTTTGAACAGGTCGGTGCGTTGCGGAAAGGCTTCCTTCTGGAATTTCAGAAAACCTTCAATGAGCGTTTTCATAACAATATCCTCATGCGTGATTCGGGTTTGGCCCGCACCTGTGTGCGGGCCGGTATCCACTTAGAAAGGACGCAGTGGCAGGAACTTGCCGTCGAGGGTGATCACGGCGCGAGAGCCACCTTCCGGGTCATCGACTTTCTTCATGTCGAGCTTGAAGTTGATCGCGCTGATGATGCCGTCGCCGAATTGTTCATGAACCAAGGCTTTCAGGGTGGTGCCGTAAATCTGGATCATCTCGTAGAAGCGGTAGATGGTCGGGTCGGTCGGGACACCCGAAAGGCTGCCGCGCAGCGGGATGATCTGCAGGCGGGCCACAGCGTCGGCGTCCAGGTCGAGTTTTTCGCCGATCACTTTGGCCGCGGCTTCCGGCAATGGATGTTGACCGAGCAGGGCGGCGGTGACGTAGGCGAGGCCAAGGCCGGTGCCGTCGGTCAGGTCCTGCCAGGACAGGTTTTTGCGTGCCTTGGCGTCGAGGATCGACGTGGTCAGGGCCAGACTCGGGTCGTTGTAAGCGTGGGACTGTTGCATCGGGTATCTCCTGTCGGCGTGGTGTTGCTTGGGTGTGAAGCCATCTTCTGCTGGTTGATTCATAGCGTCCAAGACCGATATGCAATGCTGCGCATAAGTCCTGCCTATAGGTTCAATCCTACGGCGGTTTCACCCGTGCTGCCGCGGCACTGCACGTGTCACAGCCAACCTTGTCGCAACAGATTCGCCGACTGGAGGAAACACTGGGGGGTAGCCTGTTCGATCGCACCTCGCGCACGGTCAGGCCGACTGACGCGGGCGAGGCCTGCATCGGGTGTGTGAGGTGGGGGCTGGTGGCGTTGGAGGCGGGCAAACGGACGCTGCATAACGTGAAGGAATTGCCGTTATGGAGTTGGTTCTGGGAAAGCCGAGTCGTCGACGTCAGTCATCGACTGACTGGCACACTCCATTGGGCGCCTTGCCGGTGGAAGACACGACCACCGAATCGTCATCGGCCAGGACGATGGACAGTGTGATGCCGGAGCTCTTGGCTTCGAAGCGGCGATCATTGATGGCTTTGGTTTCGGCTTCCTTGCCGTTGATCATCACCGGCCCGTCCTGATCCGCCTGGACGAGGATCTTGCCAGGGCACTCCACTGCGAATGACGGGACTCCGTTGACGCTGTTTGCCTGAACAGCGCTCGTCATCAGCAGCAACAGCAGGAATTTCAGGTTGTTTTTCATCGCAAGTCTCCAGGGACCAACAGCGGATACCTTTAACGATAGCTTTGTTTGGCACAGTGGAGACAAACAAAAAGGCCCCGCTCGATCATCATTCGAGCGGGGCCTTTTTATTGTGTTGGATTATCAGTAGAACCGGTCAATCACCCGAACTTCATTCTGGTTCTGCATCGAGGCCCAGGCCTGTTTCAGCGTTTGCAGAACATTACCGATGAAGTCTTTGTCGGCTGCGGCTTTTTTGCCGACATAGCCCTGACCGCGACGGTACATCTTCAATCGGGCCAGCAGATTCTGGTTGTTCTGGTCGAACTCGGCTTCATGGGCATGCGGCGACAGGCAGTCGATATGCACCTGGCCCGATTTGCTGATCCACAGGATATGGCTGTCATGGCTGTCTTTTTGCGCAGCGAACATACGAGCCAGTTCATCGATGGTGGGTTGATTGTTCAGATTCATATAAAGCCCCTTGACCATTTGGTGATCTTTCAAAGTTGATTCGCTAATACAGGTAGCCCATCGGTTAGTTGATCCCTGGCACCGAAACCAGGACGTCAGCGGTCGGCCGCCGAAATGACGGGGTCCCGCGTCTGTTGCATGTAGTCGTGTTGAATAACTGCTACGCAATAGCGTCACAACGAAGAGAAGCAGCGATAACCTTCGGGCCACTACCGACGTTTTCAGGGTCGGCCACAAGCTTCATGAGGATTGATCGCCAGCGCTTCTCGTCCTTGTACTGGACGTTCGGGCCAGGTCAGCTTCTTCAATCTGCCTTGTGGGCAGCGTGTATCCGGGAAAAACAGCTCGGCGGTCAGACGAGCTTGCTCAAACATGTTGCCGTACTCCCGATCGGGGAGATGTCTGCATCATGCAAGGGCAAATCGGAGGCGTCAACGGTTTTGTAGTGATTATTTTTAAGCACTACATATTGTCGGACAAAGCTGTTTGGAATGAGAAAGCGGAACTGGAGAACGTCACTCAGGACGATAGCGGTGAGCTTTGGAAGCGATAAAAGGTGCAGGGGAAATCGTCTACCGGCTGCTGATGCCGTGTGTACGTGCCGCCGGTGAGATCGTCAATCACACTCGCCCAGAACAAACGCGCGGGCTGATTGGCGTCGATGTGGAAAATCTGCCATTGACCGGGGAGCTGGCTCAAGAGGGTGGATGCGACAAACGTCGCGACACCTTGGCCACGAAAGCGGCGGCTGACGAACAGGTAGCCGATGTTGTGCTCGGCGCCGGGAAGATGGGTGCGGTCATCCACGGTCACGAAACCGGCCAGTTCCCCATCGACCTTGATCAAAAAGGGGCGGGTGGCAGGGTTTCGCCAGTAATCCTGTTGGTCCTGGAGGTTGAAGAAACCATTCGCGCCGAGTTTCAGCGGCAGCCATTCGCTGAAGTCGTGCAGGTAGAACTGCATCAGGTTTTCAATGGTTTCCAGTTCATCGCGCTGTGCGGCGTGCAGTTCAATCGAGGGCATGCGGGCTCGCTCCTGATGTCAGCGGATCTGATGAACAGTAGACCATTGCCCGATCACGCCTTGCTCGCCGGTTTTGCTGCGCGCGTGCCAGCAGTCGCGGGTTTGCGCTTGGCCGGTTTGCGTTTGTTTTTCCATGGCGCGCCACCGCGCCCGGCCGGGCTTGCCGGGCCGCTGATGGTCAGGCTGAGGCCGGCGCAGCGGGCCACCTGCTTGCTCATCCACGCGGCTTGTTTGGTGACGAACTCTTCCAGGCTCATTTCGCCGCTTTGCACCATGTCCAGCGCCTGTTCCCAGATCGCCGTGGTGCCCGGATCGGCAATGGCACGTGGCACCGCGTCGATCAGGCTGAAGGCGGCCGGCGTCGCGGCCAGTGCCTTCCCGTTCTTGATCAGGTAACCGCGGTCGAGCAGGCCCTGGATGATCGAGGCGCGGGTGGCTTCGGTGCCGATCCCGGTGGTGTCCTTGAGTTTCTGCTTGAGCAGTGGGTCTTCCACCAGTTTGGCGACGTTCTTCATCGCTTTGATCAAGTCACCTTCGGTGAAGGGTTTGGGCGGCTGGGTCCAGAGGTCCTTGAGCTTCACCTCGGCCACCGTGCACTCACGTCCTTCGGCCAATGTCGGCAAGGTTTGTGGCGCTGGCGCTTCGCGGCCCTTGGCCGGGGCGAGGGCCTCGGGCAGGGCGCGTTTCCAGCCAGGCTCGATGATCTGCTTGCCGACGGCGCGCAAGGCTTGACCGGCGCAGTCGAAGTCGGCCTGGGTCCGGTCGTATTCATGATTGGGCAGAAACTGCGCCAGATAACGTGCACGGATCAGGGTATAGACCGCACGCTGCTTGCCCGCCAGCCGATCAAGGTTTTTTGCCGCGGCAGTGGGGATGATGCCGTGGTGAGCGCTGACTTTCGCATCGTTCCACGCCCGTGAGCGGCGCTGGGGTTCCAGGTAGTCCTGCAAGGCGTTGAGGGCCGGATCAGCCTGCCTCAACGCTGCCAGAATACCTGGCGCTTCGCTGTGTTGACTGACAGGCAGGTAGCCGCAATCACTGCGCGGATAGGTAATGACCTTGTGGGTTTCGTAAAGCGCCTGGGCGATGTCGAGCGTTTCCTGGGCGCCGAGGCCAAGCTTCTTCGAGCAGACTTCCTGCAAGGTGCCCAGATCGAACGGCAGCGGCGCCACTTCTCGCATCCGCTCGGTACGCAGCTTGATCACCCGGGCACTCGCCGCATTGCCAATCGCCGCCGCCGCTTGTTGCGCGAGCGCCTGGTCGAGGCAGCGATCCTGATCGTCGCAAGCGTCGGAGGCCGCGCGCCACTGTGCGGTGAACGCGGTGCCATCGTGCAGCAGCTGCACGTCGATGGCCCAATAAGCCACGGGGACGAAATCGGCAATGCTGCGGTCGCGATCCACGACCAGCCGCAGGGTCGGCGTTTGCACCCGACCGACCGGCAACACGCCCTGGTAGCCGGACTGGCGCCCCAGCAGCGTGAACAACCGGCTCATGTTCATCCCGATCAGCCAGTCGGCCCGTGAACGGCCCAATGCCGAATGATAGAGACTGAACGTCTCCGCTCCCGGTTTCAGTGCAGCCAACGCCTTGCGGATCGACGCATCGTCCAGCGCCGACAGCCACAATCGCTGGATCGGCCCGCGATAACGGCAATGCTCCACCAGTTCCCGGGCGATCATTTCGCCCTCACGGTCGGCATCGGTGGCGATCACCAGCTCATCAGCCTCGCCAAGCAAGCGTTTGACGGCCTTGTATTGACTGGCGGTGCGCGGTTTGACGGTCATTTTCCATTTGTCCGGAATGATCGGCAGATCCGCCAACACCCAGCGCTTGTAACGTGCGTCGTAGGCATCCGGCGGCGCGGTTTCCAGCAGATGGCCGATGCACCAGGTTACCGTGACGTCCGTTCCCAGCCAGCAGCCGTCGCCGCGACGCCGAGCGCCGAGCACGGCCGCAATGTCTTTGGCCTGGGAAGGTTTTTCACAGAGGTACAACCGCATAACCACCATCGTTCATCAGCTGCCGGAAGGTGCACAGAATGGCGGCTGATGAGCGATGGAGCAATCTTTATCTGTATGGATGTACAGCTTGTGCATGTCCAGACATTGCAACGATCTGCAGATCGAGGCGCTCAATGGGAGGACACAAACTGCGCGTTCTCCAGAGGCGGCAGGGCGAACGAGCCTTTCATTCGCGTCACCTCATCGGTGGGCGTACGACCGAACAGCCTTTTGAATTCGCGACTGAACTGCGAACCGCTTTCATAGCCGACTTGCGAAGCGGCCGACGCGACGCTGCAGCCGTTGCGCGCCATCAACAGGCGGGCCTGATGCAGGCGCGTGGTCTTCAGGTACTGCATCGGCGAAGTGTGGGTGATCGCTTTGAAATGCGCGTGGAAGGTCGGCACGCTCATGTTGGCCTCCCTGGCCAGGTCTTCCACCTCCAACCGTTCGCCGAGGCTGGCGTGGATTTTTCGCAGGGCCAGGGATATACGGCCAAATCGGCCTTTGGCGCTGAGGGCGGCGCGCATCGAACCGCCCTGAGCGCCGGTAAGAATCCGGTAATAAACCTCGCGCACCAGCGCCGGTCCGAGCAGGCGACTGTCCAGCGGCGAGTCAAGCGCCTCCAGCAGCCTCAGGACCGATTGGCTCAGGCGCGGTTCCATGGGCGAGGCGAACATGCCTTGGGGCGCGGCCGACGGTTGGTCGTCGAGTTGCAACATCAGTTCGGCGACGAGGTTGAAGTCCAGATGCAGATAGATCGCCAGCAGCGGTTCGTCCTCGCTGGCGTCGGTTTCCATGGTGAAGGGAACCGGGACGGTCACCGCCAGATAATGCCGGGCATCGTAGACGTAGGTCGTTTCCCCCCAATAGCCGCGTTTGCGCCCCTGGCAGACGATGACGATGCCCGGATCGTAAAGCACCGGGGTGCGATGCAGCGGACGGTTTGAGCGCAGCAAACGCACATCCGCCAGCGCGGTAAGGTTGTAGCCTTCGTCCGGAGCGAGTCGGCTGAGCAGGTCGATCATCCGTTGCTGGCAATCGTTTTGATCTACGGCTGATGGGTTCACGGTTCGGTCCTGCTGCGTGTTCATTGGGCTTGAATGTGGCCCTGCCGTCTGTGTAAAGCAATCAATCCATAGGATTAGGCAAATAACTCACAGCAATAAGCGTTCAGTCAGCGCGTGCGCACTTCTAACATGGTGTCGAGCCTGACTGTCGCGCTGTGCGGCAGCACTACCTGGGTGGAATGTGAACATGAGTACAAAAAAGACCCTCTTCATCACCGGCGTCAGCAGCGGTTTCGGCAAGGCGTTGGCCAACGAGGCACTTGCGGCGGGGCATCGGGTGATCGGCACTGTGCGCAGCGAATCGGCGCGGGTTGAGTTCGAGGCGCATGCCTCGAAACAGGCTTTCGGTCGATGCCTGGATGTCACTGACTTCGCGCGGATCGACGCGGTGGTGGCCGAGGTCGAAGCCAGCCTCGGCCCGGTGCATGTATTGGTCAATAACGCTGGTTATGGTCACGAAGGTATTTTCGAAGAGTCGGCCCTTGAAGAAATGCGCCAGCAGTTTGAGGTGAATGTGTTCGGCGCGGTGGCGGTGACCAAGGCTTTCGTGCCCTTTTTTCGCCAGCGCCGGGCAGGGCACATCATCAACATCACGTCCATGGGCGGTTTCATCACGATGCCTGGCATTGCCTATTACTGCGGGAGCAAATTTGCACTGGAGGGGATTTCCGACACCTTGAACAAGGAACTCAAGCCATTCGGCATCGCAGTCACGGCCGTTGCACCGGGATCGTTTCGCACTGATTGGGCCGGGCGTTCAATGCGCCGATCCGAACGCAGCATTGCCGAATACGATGCCACTTTCGACCCGATCCGTAGCGCACGGCAGAACAAGAGCGGCAAACAGTTGGGCGATCCGGTGAAAGCCGCCCGAGCCATGCTGACGTTGATTGACAGTGAGGCGCCACCTGCGCACCTGTTGCTCGGTAGCGATGCGCTGCAGCTGGTGCGCGAGCGGCTGGAGGCGATGACGCGTGAAATCGAGGCGTGGGAAGCGGTGAGCCGGTCCACGGACGGATAAAGCACTTGATCCCGTTCGGCTGCGAAGCCGTCGTGATGGAAAAATCTGGGTTATACCTGAAGCTGTGTTCTCACGTTTTGGGGCCTCTGCGCGCCCCATCGCGGGCAAGTCGGACCGCCGCTCGCACGCTCCCACAGGTTTATCATCGTCCCGAGGAACGCATTTCATGAAAAGCTCCGGTCCCAGTCCTGTCATCACCATTGGCGAGCAGCCAGGCACCCTGCTGGTGAAGTTTCACGGTATTCAGGTGGCCGCTTCCACCCGCGCGCGGGTGCTGCTGGAGGCCAATTACCCTCCGGTGTATTACGTCCCGCGGGAGGACATCCACGAGCAGTATTTTGCCCGCACCGATCACACCAGCTATTGCCCTTACAAGGGCGACGCGAGCTATTTCAGCCTGCAGATTACGGGGCATGAGGGGGCCAATGCGGCATGGAGTTATGAAAACCCCAAAGTGTCGGTAGAACAAATCAAGAATCATGTGGCCTTCTATCCCGATCAAGTGAAGTTCGAGATTCTCGAAAACATTGAATGAGGGGCGCTTCAGCGAAGATAGAGCTTCTAAGGCTGACAACCCCGTCACACCTACGGGTGAGGCGGGGTTTGGCCAATACAGCTATTGCCAATCACCTCCTGTACCGATGACAATGCGATTCATTATCAGTCGCGAATTATTCCATTGTCATGTCCGCCAACGATTTGTCCCTGCGCAGCGCCGTCAATGATCTGTATTGCGACCACCACAGTTGGCTTAATGGCTGGCTGCGCAAGCGCTTGGGTAACGCCTTCGATGCGGCGGATCTGGCGCAGGACACCTTCGTCCGGGTGATCAAGGCGCGCAACGCGCTGGAGATACGCGAGCCGCGGCCGTACCTGTCGATGATCGCCAAGGGCTTGTTGATTGACCTGTTCCGCCGGCGTTCGCTGGAACAGTCGTATCTGGAAGCCTTGGCGGCCATGCCCGAAGGGCAACAACCTTCGCTGGAAGAGCAGGCGATCCTGCTGCAAGCCCTGATGGAAATCGATCGTTTGCTGCAAGGGTTGGGGCCGAAGGTCAAACAGGCGTTCATTCTGTCTCAGTTCGAAGGCCTGACCTACCCGCAGATTGCCCAGCGCCTGGGCGTCAGCGTGCGCACCATCAACAATCACATGGCCAAGGCCATGGAGCATTGCTGTCTGATGCAAATCCAGTTGCAGCTGGCATGAGCCTTTCACCCGCCGAATTGAAGGCGATCAGTGTCGCGGCTCAGTGGTATGCACGCCTACAGTCAGGTGTCGCGACCGACACCGATCGCGCGGCATGGAACGAATGGCTGCTCGCCGACCCTGTGCACACTCAAGCCTGGCAGCGCATGGCCGCCGTCGGCGAGCAAATGAGTCGCGTGCCTGGCGCCTTGGCCTCACCGGCCTTGCGCGGCGCTGACAGCTCGCGTCGGCAGGTGTTGCGTAGTGTCGTGGTACTGGCCTCGGCCGGTTCGCTGGGTTGGTTGGGATGGCGCAGTGAAACAAGCCAGAACCTGTTCGCCGATTTCCGCACTGCCGTGGGTGAGCGCCGGGAGTTCCGCCTGGCGGATGGCAGTTCATTGCTGCTGAATACCGACACGTCGGTCAACCTGCGTTTCGATGGGCACCAACGGGTGCTGGAACTGTTGTGGGGCGAGATGCTTGTCACGACCGCTGTCGATCCTTCGCAGCGACCGTTCAAGGTGGTCACTCGCCATGGCGAGGTGCTGGCGCTGGGGACACGGTTTATCGTCCGGTCCGGGCATCAGGACGGCGAGGTGGCCGTGCTTGAGAAGGCGGTGGAAGTGACTTCATCTGGCGTTGGCCCGAAGGTGCGCCTCGAGGCTGGCCAGTCCCTGAGTTTCAATCCTGCTTCACTGGGGACGGTACGGCGCAATGATGCTTCGACGGGCGCCTGGCAGCAGGGCAGCATCATCGCCATCAATCGTCCGTTGGCCGAGTTGCTGGCCGACCTGTCGCGCTATCGCACTGGCGTGCTGCGCTGTGATCCGCGCATTGCCCATCTGAAGGTGTCCGGGGCGTTCCCCATCGATAACACGGACCTGGCGCTGGCTGCGCTGGAAAGCGGTTTTTCCCTGCGTATCAGCCGATTCAGTCGCTATTGGGTCAATGTTTCCGGCTGAGGCGACAAAAAATAATTTCAGTCTTTTGCACTTTTCATTCACATCGTTCGGCTCATCCCTCAGTGAGTTTTATTGATGATCTTTGGGGGAGGGTAAGCATGTCTCGGGTCTACACGTCAGGTCGTCTGGCGATTGCAGTGAACGTCGGATTGATCGCGGCAACGTCGATGTGCGTATGGCCGGTCGCGGCGATGGCGGCGCAACAGCAAACTTCGGTTCAATCCTTCGACATTGCTGGCGGCAGTCTGACCGAAGTCCTCAGTCATTTCGCCAGTGCGGCGGGCGCCGCCATTTCCTTTGATGCGCGACAAACCGAAGGGCTGAAGTCCCCCGGACTCAAGGGGGCGTTCGGTGTGAGTGAAGGATTCGCGCGAATTCTGGGCGGCAGCGGTCTGCAAGCCGAACCCCAGGCCAACGGCACTTACGTGCTGCGGCCAGTACCGGCCACCGGCTCGGCACTGGAACTGGGGGCGACCAACATCAACGGGCAGATGCTGGGCGCGACCACCGAGTACAGCGGCTCGTACACCACGGGCGCGGTGACCATCGGCAAGGGCGAGCACTCGCTCAAGGAAACGCCGCAATCGGTCACGGTGATGACCCGCAAGATGCTTGACGACCAGAACCTCAACACCATCGAACAGGTCATGGAAAAGACGCCGGGCATTACTGTCTACGACTCGACCATGGGCGGCAAATATTTCTATTCGCGCGGCTTCCGTATGTCGGGCCAGTACCAGTACGACGGCGTGCCGCTGGATATGGGCAACCTTTATGTTCAGGCCGACAGTTTCAGTGGTGACATGGCGTATTACGATCGGGTCGAAATCCTTCGTGGTGCCGCGGGCATGATGAAGGGTTCGGGTGGCACGGCCGGCGGGGTGAATTTCGTGCGCAAGCGCGGCCAGACCGCGCCGCATACGGACATCACGCTGTCCGGTGGCAGTTGGGACAATTATCGCGGACAGGTCGACACCGGCGGACCGCTGAACGACTCCGGCACGGTGCGCGGCCGGGCGGTAGTCGCCGAGCAGAGCCGGCATTACTTTGTGGACGACGCCAGTCGCAAGGATCAGGTGTATTACGGTGCCCTCGATTTTGATGTGAGCCCCGACACGACACTCGGGCTGGGCGTTGCCTATGAAGACGTCGACGCCAATCCCTGCTGGGGCGGTCTGCCGCGTTACCGGGATCGCAGTGACCTGAAACTCAGCCGCTCCAGCTGCCTCGACCCTTCCTGGAACACCTGGCGCAGCCAGCGCACCACCGTCTTCAGCGATCTGAAACATCAAATCAACGAAGACTGGTCCTTGAAGGTCGCAAGCGTTTACACCAAAAACACCCAGGACATCAAATACGCGTTTGCCTCAGGCGCGGTGACTCCCGGCACCAACACCACGGGTATGCTCGGCAGTATGTATGACTACGACCAGGTCGATTACGGCCTGGATGCTTACGTGGACGGCAAGTTCGACGCGTTCGGCCAACAACACGAATTGGTGGCAGGTTTCAACGCCAGCCGTGCGAAAAAAGACGACTTCTACTCAGTGGCGTTTCTGCCGCAGCGGCAGAATGTGTTCAACCCCGACAAGCATGTTCCTGAACCGGACGACAGCTACTTCATCGACAACTCGTCTCGCGGCGGGCCGGTCAATTCCGTGACCAAACAGAAAGGCGTTTACTCGACGTTGCGCCTGAAACTGGCAGATCCGTTGACCCTCGTCGTCGGCGGTCGTGTGAGCTGGTACAACTCGGAAACCGACTACGACTTCATCAATACAGGCACCTCGGAACACGCCAGCACCACGGAGACAGGCCAGGTCACGCCATTTGCCGGCGTGCTGCTGGACCTGAACGAGCACCTGACGGCTTACGCCAGCTACTCGGATATCTTTACCCCTCAAGGCAACTTTCGTTCGGAAGACGGTTCGGCCCTCAAACCGCTGGTGGGGCAGAGTTATGAATTGGGGATCAAGGGCGCCTGGTTCGATGGTCGCCTGAACAGCTCGTTCAACCTTTTCCGCACCATCCAGAAGGACCAGGCGCAGACGGACTTCAATTCCTCTTGCCCGTCATCGGATGGCTACTGCTATGTCAACGCGGGAAAAGTGCGCGCCCAGGGCTTCGAGGCCGAGATCAGCGGTGAAGTGATCGAACGATTGCAATTGCTCGCGGGTTACACCTACACCCAGACCAAGACCCTCGACGACATCGACACCAGCCTGAACGGCGCCGCGTTCAACAGTTATGTGCCGAGACACGTGTTGCGCATGTGGGGGGATTACGCGCTGGGCGGTGCTCTCGAGCGGTTCACCCTGGGTGCCGGCGTCAACGCGCAAAGCGATAATTTCCGCGTCTCTCCGGCCACTGGCGACAAGATCACTCAGTCAGGTTATGCGATCTGGAACGGTCGGATCGGCTACCGCATCGACGACACCTGGTCGGTGGCGTTGAACGGCAACAACCTGTTCGACAAGCGTTATTACACCACCATCGGTACCGAGAGCTTCGGCAACTATTACGGCGACCCACGCAACTTCATGGTGTCGGTCAAAGCGAGTTTCTGACGCTCGCCTCTCGGGAAAAGCCGCGCCATTGCGCGGCTTTTTAATGATTGCGATCAGCTCACCGAACCGCCTGCACCAGCGTCGATTCATCAATCTGACCAATCGAAGTGACCCCGGTCAACGTCATCGCCACGCGCATCTCTTTGGCGAAAATGTCCAGCATGTTTTCCACCCCGCGTTGACCGTCGGCGGCCAGCGCGTACGCCATGGAACGCCCAAGCAACACGCCTTTCGCGCCCAGCGCCAGCATCCTCACGACATCGAGCCCCGAGCGGATTCCCGAGTCGACCAGCACCGTCAGGTCATTGCCCACCGCTTGCATGATCGGCGGTAATGCCTTGGTGGTGGAGAGCACGCCGTCCAGCTGCCGCCCGCCGTGGTTCGACACCACAATGCCGTCCGCGCCAAAGCTGACTGCGTCCCGGGCATCCTGAGGGTCGAGGATGCCTTTGATGATCATCGGGCCTTTCCAGAAATCCCGTATCCATTCCAGATCGCTCCAGCTGATCGACGGGTCGAAGTTGTTGGCCAGCCAGCCCATGTAGTCTTCGAGGGTGACGGCTTTGCCGAGGTACTTCGAGATGTTGCCCAAGTCATGCGGACGACCCATCAGGCCGACGTTGAAGGCCCAGTCGGGTTTGGTCATGGCTTGCAGGATTCTTCGCGAAGACGCAAAAGGCCCGGACATCCCCGAGTGTGCGTCCCGGTAGCGCGCGCCGGGCGTGGGCATATCGACGGTGAACACCAGGTTTTTCACCCCGGCGGCCTTGGCCCGCTCCAGGGCATTTTTCATGAAGCCTCTGTCTTTCAGTACATACAGCTGAAACCAGATGGATTGTTGGGTTTGGGCCGCCACTTCTTCGATCGAGCACACCGAGACCGTTGACAGGCACAGGGGGATGCCTTTGTTTTGTGCGGCCTTGACCGCTTGCACTTCGCCACGACGGGCGAACATGCCTGTCAGGCCGACCGGTGCGAGGATGATCGGCATCGCAAGGGGCTGGTCGAAGAGGGTGGTTTCAAGGCTCAGGGTTTCGACGTTTTTCAGGATGCGCTGACGCAGGCTGATACCCGTCAGGTCGGCGCTGTTGGCCCTCAGTGTGTGCTCGGCATAA
The DNA here is from genome assembly GCF_000293885.2 of Pseudomonas fluorescens NCIMB 11764. Taxonomy (NCBI): domain Bacteria; kingdom Pseudomonadati; phylum Pseudomonadota; class Gammaproteobacteria; order Pseudomonadales; family Pseudomonadaceae; genus Pseudomonas; species Pseudomonas fluorescens. The sequence continues at coordinate 5,196,214 of NZ_CP010945.1, read as the reverse complement.
GCGCCGCCGTCGATGTAGTCGAACAGGAAGCGGGGAAGTTTGCGGCGGGCTGCCTCGCGGTAGTCGGATGCGGATGAAATGATCATGGTGCCTCGGTCGGGTGAGTGGCGGGGCGATGGATGCTTCGGGTCAGAGTAGCGAAAACGGCTCGCGATTGCGGTAATTCTGTTCACTTGAGGAAGTGGATACCGATTTGAACTCGCGGATGTCAGCGGAACCCTGTGGGAGCTGGCTTGCCAGCGATGGACGTCCAGACAGCGCGTTCATTCAGACAGCGCGTTATCGTTAACGACCATCGCTAGCAGGCTGGCCTACCAATCAATTCATCAAGTCAGGTGTCAGTTGGTATCCAGATCCACATTCTTGGTCTCACGCAAACAAATCATCCCCACCACCAGGCTCACCGCAGTAATCACTACCGGGTACCAAAGCCCGTAGAAAATGTCACCGGTATACACCACCAACGCGAAGGACACCGTCGGCAGAAACCCGCCAAACCAGCCATTACCGATGTGATAAGGCAGGGACATCGAGGTGTAGCGGATGCGCGTCGGGAACAGTTCGACCATCAGCGCCGCCAGCGGGCCGTAGCACATGGCGGAGATGATGATCAGCACCACCATCAGCGCCACGATCATCGGCTTGTTGACCTGTTGCGTATCCGCTTGTGACGGATACCCCGCCAATGTCACTGCGCCGCGCAGGGCCGCTTCGTCGTAGCCATCGATTTTTACCTCACCAACGCTGACCTGCACGTCGCTGCCGGCCGGGGCTGCTTCACTGGTGTAGGGCAAGCCCTGTTTCACCAGGAAGGTTTTGACCTTGTCGCAAGGGCTGTCAAATTTCGCCTTGCCCACCGGATCGAACTGGAAGGTGCACGTGGCCGGGTCGGCCAGTACGGTGATCGGCGCCTGGCGACTGGCCTGGTCGATGGCCGGGTTGGCGTAGTGAGCGATGGACTTGAAGATCGGGAAGTACAGCGCGGTGGCCAGCAACAGGCCGATCATCAACACCGGTTTGCGCCCGACCTTGTCCGACAGCCAGCCAAAGAAAATGAAGAACGGCGCACCGATGATCACGCTGACGATCAACAGGCTGTTGGCCAGTGCCGGATCCATTTTCAGGAACTGGGTGAGGAAGAACAGCACATAAAACTGCGCCGCATAAAACGTCACTGCTTGCCCGGCGTTGATGCTGAACAGGGCGATCAGCACGACTTTGAGGTTTTCCCATTTACCGAAGGAATCACGCAGCGGCGACTTGCAGAGTTTGCCTTCCTCTTTCATTTTCACGAACGCAGGAGATTCGTGCAGGCTCAGGCGAATCCAGGTCGAGATGCCCAACAGCACGATCGAAAACAGAAACGGAATCCGCCAGCCCCAGACTTCGAACTGGTCACCGGTGAAATAACGGCAACCCAGCACCACGAGCAGCGACAGCAGCAAGCCGAGGGTTGCAGTGGACTGAATCCAGCTGGTGTGGAAGCCGCGTTTGCCGATGGGCGCGTGTTCCGCGACATAGGTCGCAGCGCCGCCGTATTCACCGCCCAGGGCCAGCCCCTGAAGCATACGCAACACCACCAGAATGATCGGCGCGGCGATGCCGATGCTGGCGTAGGTCGGCAGCAGCCCGACGCAGAACGTCGCCACACCCATGAGGATGATGGTCGCGAGGAAGGTGTATTTACGCCCGATCATGTCCCCCAACCGACCGAACACCAGCGCACCGAAGGGGCGCACGATGAAACCGGCGGCGAACGCCATCAGCGCAAAGATGAACGCGGTGGTGTCGTTGACCCCGGCGAAGAACTGTTTGCTGATGACCGCCGCGAGGGCACCGTAGAGGAAGAAGTCGTACCACTCGAACACCGTCCCGAGTGACGAAGCGAAAATGACTTTGCGGGTGTCGCGGCTCGTATCGACGCTGCGTGTGATGTCCAGGGGCTGTACATGTTCTGACATATCGGTATCCCTCACAGTGATTGTTTTTGTTGTTCCACTGTCGGCGCCTGCCTTGTGGGCGGGTGCCGCTACTGTCAATTCGACGCTACCTGCATCGATCTTGCTGATTTACCCGATCCCTGTAGCAGCTGCCGCAGGCTGTGATCTTTTGACCTTGATGCTCTGGCGCGCCATGGGCGCCAAAAGATCGCAGGCTTCGCCAGCGCCTACATTGACCGAGTTCGGCATTCAGACGTTCGTGACCAGTTCCCTTTCCTGGCTGTTGCTCCTTGTATTGGGGTTAAGAATGAGTTGCGCGGCTTTTTCGGCAATCATCAGCGTAGGCGAACAGGTGTTGCCCGAGGTGATGCGCGGCATGATCGACGCATCGGCAATGCGCAGGCCGGGGATGCCATGGACTTTGAGCTGCGCATCGACCACCGCGTCGGCGTCGTCGCCCATGCGGCAGGTGCCGACCGGATGGAAAATCGTCGTGCCGATGCGGGCGGCGGCTTCGTGCAGTTCTTCTTCAGTCTGCAAGCGGTCACCGGGCAGGTATTCCACCGGCTTGAATGCTTGCAGGGCGGGGGCGGAAACGATGCGCCGGGTCAGGCGTATGGCGTCAGCCGCGACGCGCAAGTCTTCCGGGTGGCTCAAATAATTGGGTTGGATCAGCGGTGCTTCCTGCGGATTCGCCGAACGAATGTCGATTCGACCACGGCTCTGCGGGCGCAAATCGCAGACCGACGCGGTGAAGGCGGGGAAGGCGTGCAATGGCTCGCCGAAACGTTCCAGCGACAAGGGTTGCACGTGGTATTCGAGGTTCGCCGAGGTCTGTTCCGGCCCTGACCGGGCAAACGCACCGAGCTGACTTGGCGCCATGGACAGCGGCCCGCTGCGGTCATACAGGTAACGCAACCCCATGCCCATTTTGCCCCAGACGCTGCCGGCGATCTGGTTCAGGGTCCGGGCATTTTCCAGTTTATAGATCAGCCGCAGTTGCAGGTGATCCTGCAGATTGCCGCCCACGCCGGGCAGCTCATGCACCACGCCGATCCCCAGTTTTTCCAGGAGTGGGCGAGGGCCGATGCCGGAGCGTTGCAGGATGCTCGGTGAACCGACAGCGCCAGCACAAAGGATGATTTCCTTGCGTGCCTTGAACGTTTTTACCTGGCCTTGCCAGCGTGTGCTGACCGCCGAGGCGCGGCCGTTTTCCAGGAGCACGCGGTCGACTTCGACGTCGGTCAGTACGGTGAGGTTGGGACGGAGACGGACCGGTTTGAGAAATGCCTTGGCCGCGTTCCAGCGAATGCCGGCTTTCTGATTGACCTGGAAGTAGCCGCAACCTTCGTTGTCGCCCTGGTTGAAGTCGTCGATGCTGGCGATGCCGCTTTGTTCGGCTGCGCTACGAAACGCATCGAGAATCGGCCATGACAGTCGCTGGCGCTCGATCCGCCATTCCCCGGCGGCACCGTGGAATTCAGAGTCGCCGGCAAAGTGATTTTCGCTTTTCTTGAACAGCGGCAGGACGTCGTTCCAGCTCCAGCCGGGATTGCCGTCGGCGGCCCAGCGGTCATAGTCGCCAGCCTGGCCACGCATGTAGATCATGCCGTTGATAGAGGAACAGCCGCCGAGCACCTTGCCACGGGGGTAACTCAGGGCGCGACCTTGCAGGCCGGGTTGCGCTTCGGTCTTGAAGCACCAGTCGGTGCGCGGGTTGCCGATGCAGAACAGGTAACCCACGGGGATGTGAATCCACGCGTAGTTATCGCGGCCGCCGGCTTCAAGCAGCAGCACGCGGTGTTGCGGATTGGCCGATAACCGATTGGCCAGCAAACAACCGGCCGGCCCGGCTCCGACTACGATGTAGTCGAATTCTTCAAGGGAAGTCTGCATCCCTGACCTCTTATTGTTGTTCTTGTTGTCGGTCATCCTAGTTGTTAGCTTTCGTCAAAAGAATGTTAGTTTTTGCGCAGCCGCTGTGCGTTTTCAAACAGCGCAGCCCTAAGGACGGTTCATGTTCGATTGGAATGACCTGCGGTTTTTTCTCGAATTGCAGCGCAGCGGGCGTTTGCTCACTGCCGCCCGCCGTTTGAACACTACCCACGCCACGGTGGCCCGGCATATCGAGGCCATCGAAAAGAGCCTTGGCTCGGCGCTGTTCGTCCAGCATGCCCAGGGCTACGAGATGACCCCGGCCGGCGAAGCGCTGCTCAAACACGCCGAGGCGATGGAAAACGTTGCGCTGCTGGCTCAGGAGGAGATCACCCAATCGACGGCGCCCTTGGGCAAGATTCGCGTCGGCGTGACGGAAGGGCTGGGCATCATGTTCCTCGCCAGTCGCATGAACGGGCTGTTCGAACGCTATCCGGGGCTCGAAGTGGAACTGGTGGCGGTGCCACGGTTTGTCAGCATTCTCAACCGCGAAGCCGAGATCAGCATCCACCTGGAACGCCCGTCCGCCGACATGCTGGTCACGCGCAAGCTCACCGACTATCGCCTGGCGCTGTACGCCAGCCAGGCGTATCTCGACAGCGCACCACCGCTGCGCAGCCGCGAAGACCTCGGTCGCCATGCGTGGATCGGTTATGTCGACGATTTGCTGTTCAGCCAGGAACTGATGTTCCTCAACAGCTTCTGCCGCAACCCGCAGGTGGTCTTCCACAGCACCAGCGTCATCGCCCAGCAACAGGCGGCGCGATCAGGCCTGGGGATCGCGGTGTTGCCGTGCTACATGGCCAGTGCCGATCCGCAGCTGGTGCCGTTGTTGCCGGATGAAAGCATCCAGCGCAGCTACTGGATCAGCACCCGCCGCGAGCTGCACAAATCCGTGCGGCTGCGGGTGTTGTGGGATTACGTAGTGGAGTTGTGTGAGCAGGAACAAACTTTACTGCTGGGCCAGAACCCTTTGTAGGCGCCGGGTTTCAGGGGAGGATTTCGAAGGCCGTGCTGGCCAGGCGCTCGCCGTTCACCATCACGTGTACTGCATGTTTGCCCGCGTAATGTTTGCGGGTGGTGAGTTCCTTGATGTGCTGACCACGGCTGAGCACGGCGGTGGTGTGGCCAGGCAATGTCAGCGCTTTGAGTTTGAACACCTTCGCTGAAGTGCTGCCATTGGCTTTGACGTAATCGATGGTGTAGTCGATCACCAGTCGCTGGCTGTTCTCGACTGTGGATTTAACGGTAAAGGACAAGGTGATTTTCTCCCCCAATGCAATCACCGCCGGTTCGACGTTCACGTCCATGATCTCGACCTCGGGTTTGCCACCCGCGCCAATGATCGCCAGCGCCCGCGAGTTACCTTGTTTGATCAGGCTGCGAAGGGCGTGCCTGGCAATCCACGCGGTGTGCCTGTTGTCCAGCGACCAGCCTTCGATCAGGTCCAGCACCCACTCGGGATGGTCCTTGGTGATGTCGTTCAAGTGGTTGGCCACCGACTTGCGCACATAAAGGCTGTCGTCGGCCTTGAGGTTGTCGAGGATAGCGGCGGCGAGGGTCGGGTCAGCCTGGATCTGTTCCAGTCGAAATGACCACGGCAGACGCGGGCGGCAGCCTTCGCTGGCCAGACGCCGGACGTGTTCGTTTTCGTCCAGCGACCACTCGTGCATCACCGCCAGCGCGCGCTCGAAGTCGCTGCGCAGGAAATAGCGGATCGCGAATTCAGCGGAGCCGAAGGTGGTGAAGTATTTGAGCGCGTCCATGGACTGCTCGAACGCGTGGCCGCCATAGGTCGCGACGTAATGCGGCAGCGAGATGCTGACGAAACCGCTGTTCAGGCGCGGGGCGAGGGCGCGCAGCACGTCCAGCGACGCTTCATAACTCAACGGCAGGACAGCGTGCAGGCACTCGCTGACCCGGGCCATCCGCTGCATGATCGACAACTCGGCGAGCCCGTCGTTGGCCATTTTCAGGAAGGCCCTGGCGTTGAACGCGGGGTAGACCGCCGTCATCTCCGTGGCGATGTGCTTGAGGCGCTCGGCGTTGAAGATTTCCTTGAGGGCGGGGGCGGGTGGGGCAGCGGCCATTGTGGATTCCTTGAAGTCGTTATTTATTCGGATATACCGCGTTATCGTTCTTCGCGAGCAAGCCCGCTCCCACAGTTGATCGAATGAGCATGCCAGATGCGCTCTAGTGTGGGGGGCGGGCTTGCACGCGATGAGGCCCTCACATTCACTTCAACTCTTACTGGATTCTTCTTCCAGCTGATCGGACTCAAACAGCTTCGCCAGTTCCGCCCTGGCTTCCTGCGCAGTCTGCAACACCTTCGCCGCATCGTCATACACCGCATGCTGCGCTTCCAGCACCTGTTCATCGTGATGCTTGAAGCGCTTGATCCGCGCATCGGCCTGAGCCTGGGTCAGCCCCAGTCCTACCAAGGTGCGCCGGCTCATTTCCAGACTCGAATAATAGGTTTCCCGAATCGCCTCGGCCCCCAGGTCCACCAACCGGTGCACATGCTGGCGGTTACGGGCGCGGGCGATGATCTTGATGTGTGGATACAGCCGGTGCACCACCTCGGCGGTCTTGATGTTGGTGTCCGGATCATCGGTGGCGATGATGAAGTACTCTGCCTGCTCGACCTTGGCCGCGCTGAGGATTTCCGGGCGCATCGGGTCGCCATAGAACACCGGTACGCCGCCAAAACTGCGCGACAGTTCGATGGTTTCCACCGAAGTGTCGAGGGCCACGAACTTGATATTTTGCGCTCGTAGGATACGGGCGACGATCTGACCCATCCGGCCCATGCCGGCGATCACCACGCGGGGTTCGTCGGTGTCGATCTCGCGGAATTTTTCCGGCACCACCACAGGTTGCACCTTCGGTGTGACCAGTCGCGCGCAGAGCAGCAGCAACAACGGCGTCACGGCCATGGACAGCGTGATCGTCAGCACCAGCAAATCGTACAGGCGCGGCTCGAACAAGCCCTGATCCCGTCCGATCTTGAACACCACGAACGCGAATTCACCACCGGCGGCGAGCACGATGCCGAGGCGAATCGCACTGACCTTGCCCAGGCCACCGGCCAGTCGACCCACCACAAACAGCAGCGGCAGCTTGATGGCGATCAGCAGCAGTGTCAGCCCCAGCACCGTGATCGGCGCGCTGAGCAGCAAACTCAGGTTCGCGCCCATGCCGACGCTGATGAAAAACAGTCCCAGCAGCAAACCCTTGAAGGGTTCGATCTGTGCTTCCAGCTCGTGGCGATACTCGGAGTCCGCCAGCAGCAAACCGGCGAGGAACGCGCCCAGCGCCATCGACACGCCCACCAGGTCCATCAGCCACGCCGTGCCAATCACCACCAGCAACGCGGTGGCGGTGGAGACTTCCGGTAAACCGGTCCTGGCCACCACGCGGAACACGGGTCGCAGCAGATAGCGACCACCAATGACCACCACCGCAATGCTGCCCAATACCCGCAAACCGTGATTCAAATCCTCGGCCGCACTGCTGGTGTGATCGCCGCCCGCCAGCAGCGGCACCATGGCAATCAACGGGATCGCGGCGATGTCCTGGAACAACAGAATTGCAAAGGCAAGACGCCCATGCGGACTGGTCAGTTCCTTGCGTTCCGCCAGGCTTTGCAAACCAAACGCAGTGGACGACAAAGCCAGGCCCAGGCCCAGCACAATCGCGCTGTTCAACGGCTGGCCAAACACGAACAGCGCCAACACGCCAATCACCGACCCGGTCAGCAGCACCTGCGCCAGGCCGACCCCAAACACTGACTTGCGCATCACCCACAAGCGCCGAGGCGACAGCTCAAGGCCAATGATGAACAGCAGCAACACCACGCCGAGTTCGGAAATATGACTGACGCTCTGCGGATTGCCGATCAGGCCCAGCACCGACGGCCCGATAATCACGCCAGCAAACAGATAGCCCAGCACCGCCCCCAGTTGCAGGCGCTTGGCCAAAGGAACGGTGAGCACCGCCGCGAACAGAAACACGACAGCGGCTTGCAACAGGTTGCCTTCATGGGGCATTGGGAAACTCCAGAACTCGGTACGGCGGGGGGCACAAGGATAAAGGCTGCGACGGCAGGCGTCAGCCCGGATGGCAATGATTGTATGAATGGTGCGTCGTTGCCTCTGTCACGCAACCACAAGGAATGTTTCTGTGCTGCCGCAGTCGGAGTTCAGAGACCACGACATTACTGGAGCTTCACCCATGAACAGCAAGACCCTTATCGCCAGCCTCGCCCTCGTCGCAGGCATCGCCGGCATCAGCTCGATCGTTCAAGCCGATGAACCGCAAAAAACTGTCCAGCCCGGCGTCAACAACACCCGCGAGCTGGTGGTCGGCGACCGCGCCCCGGATGTTTACCAGCGCAGCGAGAAGGCCATCGGCAACTGGAAGGCAAAGGGCCTGAAAGCCCCGAAGGAACAGGCGCAGTGGGTGCAGATCAATGACAAGTACATGATGGTGATGATCACCAACGGGACGATCATGGATATCACGCCGGTGGAGCGTTAGGCCGCCAGCAACAATTGGCCATGGACGGTTGATTGTCATTGTCCAGGCTCGCGGTAAAGCTCCACGGCGATGTCGTTGACTGGACGTCAGGAGCGACTCGTTTTCAACGACGTTGCCTATGGCCAAGGTTACGACTGAACAGTTTCACTCAACCCGACTATGACTCAACGTCTGCTCACCCAGCCGATACTGGTTATTCCCGCTGCGTTTAGCCTCATACATCGCCAGGTCGGCAATATGAATCAATCGGTCCATGCTCGGCGCATGGTCCGGAAACACCGCGACGCCCAGGCTGGTGCCGATGTGGCGATGGTCGTTGCCGATGGTCACTGGCGGTGAGAGTTCGACGAAAATTTTCTGGCAGATACGTCGGGCTTCGTCTTGCAGGCAGCCACCTTGAGGCAGGCCCTGGAGGATGACCACGAATTCGTCGCCGCCGATGCGGGCGACGGTGTCGGTTGCGCGCAGGATCCTCTTCAGGCGCGTGGCGGTGGTGACAAGTACGCGGTCACCGGCGGCATGGCCGTAATGGTCGTTGATGGCCTTGAAACCATTGAGGTCGACGAACACCAGGGCTACTCGCGTGGCAGTGATTCGCGCCTGCTCCAGTGCTTGGGACAGGCGTTCTTCGAGCACCAATCGATTGGGCAGGCCGGTCAACGGATCGAAGTGGGCCAGGTGCTGCAAGTAACTGGCGGAAGCTTTTTCCTCGGTGATGTCACGGACCACGCCCATCATCTTGATCGTTTCATCGTGATCGTTCTTCACCACGTTGCCGGTCTCGCGTAGCCAGCGAACGGTGCCGTCGGGCCAGATCACCCGGTATTCCTCGTCATGATTCTCGCCGGTTTCCAGGCAACGCAGCTCACCGGCCCGCACCCTGACCCGGTCGTCGGGGTGCACGCAGGCGCAAAACAAGGCGTAGGAGGGCGTCACTTCGCCGATCTTGAAGCCGAACATGCCGTAGATGGCTTCCGACCAGTAGAGCCGGTCGGTGTCGACATCCCAGTCCCAGGTGCCGATCCTGGCGAAATACTGGCTGCGTTTGAAGCGTTCGGCGTCGCCATCCTGGTGGATGGTTTGTCGTTCGGACAGGTTGGTAATCAGCGCATGGTACTCGGCCAACTGCTTTTGCTGCGAGCGTTCGCGGCAGATCAGCAGGATGATCAGGGCAACTACTAATGAGCCGAGGGCTGCGCTGGTCCAGACAAAATTCATTCAGGGTTTGCCATCATGGCGTGCCATCATCACGAAAAGGTGTGCTTATGTTAGTTCACACGCTTGCTCAATTGCACGGTCCCCCCTGAAGAAGTACACCTTTGTCCCACAACTGCACCAGTTCCCCCGGTGCCTGATCCTCGGGAACATTCAGCACCCAACCACCACCCTGATCATTGACGCGCGAGCGCACTTCGATTTGATAGAAGCGTTGATCGCCCTGACCGCAAGACTCCCGGGCCAGTGGCAGGCAAGCCTGCAGCAACGTGCAGATACGCATGCGCTGATCGAGATCGCAGTGCGTGAACTCGATTTCTCGGGGGCGGGTCAAGGCGTGGACCCTCGCGAAACCACCCTGACGGGACAGACGAACGACGGCTTCATCGCCCAGCGCTGGCAGCGTTTTCATGAACCCTCCTGACTCGGTTTAACACCTACTTCGGCCCATCCGTGTTTTACCGCTCGGGCTTCGTCGGTGCCGAAGCGGTTGCGAGCGTGGGCAACGGTCAGTTGCGCGAACTGCTCGAACGACGCTTCGCCGGGCAGACGTTTGTCGCACAGCGTGTCGTACCAGATGCGCCCGGCCTTCTCCCACGCAAATCCGCCCAAGGTTTCGGCCACCAGATAAAACGCTCGATTGGGGATGCCGGAATTGATGTGCACACCGCCATTGTCTTCCTGAGTGATGACGAACTTGCGCATGTGATCCGGTTGCGGGTCCTGGCCGAGCAGCGGGTCGTCGTAAGCCGTGCCCGGATGAACCATCGAACGCAAACCGACGCCCTTGATGCGAGGCGTCAGCAAGTCGGCGCCGATCAGCCAGTCCGCCTCTGCGGCTGTCTGACCCAGCACGCGTTGCTTGATCAGCACCCCGAAAACATCCGATATCGACTCATTCAATGCCCCGGACTGGTTGGCATAGACCAGGCCGGCTTCGCTTTCGATCACGCCGTGGCTCAGTTCGTGGCCGATCACATCCAGCGAGCGGGTGAAGCGCTCGAAGATCTCGCCGTCGCCGTCCCCGAAGACCATTTGTGCGCCGTTCCAGAATGCGTTTTCGTAATTCTGGCCGTAATGCACACTTCCGATCAGCGCAAAACCCTGATTGTCGATGGAGTCGCGCCCCAGCACCTTCCAGAAAAAATCGTGACTGGCACCCATTGCATCATAAGCCTCGTCAACCGCTGCGTCGCCCGTCGCGGGCTGGCCTTCAAGGCGCGCGGGCATTCCCGGCAGCAGCATTTTGCCTTGTGCATCATGAATGCTGCGCTGGACCTGACCGGGTTGAGCCGAAGTGGGCAGGATCGCCGCAGCGGAAGAAGGCACCGACAAACCCGGCGTGTGCCGAAGCGTGCGCACGTGGGTCAAGGTGATCATCGCGCTGGAGCGCTGACGCTCGGAACCGTGGGCGATGATTCGATTGAGAATGTAGGGCGGAATGAAACTGCGCGGTGATCGTTGATCGGTCATCTGAGCGTCCTTTGCTGAGCACGAGGTCGATACTCATGTGAGCGGAAGCCAAGGGCTTCGGTTCCATGGATTGCCTTCGGTGCAGAATTCTGCGAAAACCTTCGTCCGCGCCCCGGACCGGGCGACCGTAAACGAGTAGAAGCATGAACGACGAACTGCAAATCATCGATATTGAGCCGGGCGATGGCAAAGCCGCCGTCAAAGGTGCTCTGATCACCACCCAGTATCGTGGCTGGCTGGAAGACGGTACCGAATTCGATTCTTCCTACAGCCGAGGCAAGCCTTTCCAGTGTGTGATTGGCACCGGGAGGGTTATCAAGGGCTGGGATCAAGGGATCATGGGCATGCAGGTCGGCGGCAAGCGCAAGTTGCTGGTGCCGGCGCACCTGGCCTATGGCGAGCGCACCATGGGCAAGATCACGCCGAATTCGAACCTGGTTTTCGAGATTGAATTGCTGGAAGTGCTGACGCGGGATGATTGATCCCACATCAGCTGAAACGCCTTATCGCAGCGTGTAACCACTGTCGACAATCCAGTCCTGCCCATGCACGCTGCGAGCACCGCGACTCAGCTGGAACAGGATCACGTCCGCCACCGCACCGGCTTCGAGGAATTTCCCATCGAGCAGCCTCAGGTTGACCGCGGTGGCGACGTCACCCAACTCTTCGGTCTTGAGCCCCAGGGTCGACCAGATCGGCGTGGCCGTTGGGCCGGGCGAGACGGTGTTGATGCGGATTCCGAAGGGGGCCAGCTCAACCGCCAGGGTTCGTGCATGGGCGATCAGTGCTGCCTTGGAGGCGATGTAAGCGGCCAGGCCGGGAAAGGTGATTCCTGCCAGGAACGTGCCAATGAATACCACTGAAGCGGAATCGGCCAGGTGGCTGCGCAGGCACGCCAGGGTATTCAGCGCCCCTGCACCGTTCACTGCCCATTGCCGGTCGAAAGCTGAAACATCAAGGCCATCGGCCAGTTGCGCGATGCCAGCGTTGGGGACCACGAAATCCACCGGTCCCAGGACTTTGGCGCGCTCGGCTAACCGGTCGAGATCCTCCTGGCGGGTCACATCCCCATCGACCCAGGCCAACTGGTCGCTGAAGCGTTCCGCCAATCCCGCCAGTCCACCGAGCTGGCGTGACATTGCCAAGACGCGAGCGCCCTGTTCCAGCAGGCGTTCGGTGACGGCCAGGCCAATGCCGGAGCTCGCGCCGGTGACGACCGCCAGGCGATTCTGAAATTCATTGTGCATGCAGCAATCCTTTTACTCATGGGCAGCCTGTTTTTTGGTTGGTGCGTTCGCAGGCCAATCGAGCGCGCGAGAACGTCTTCAAAAAACGGGCCAATGCCAAAAGCCTTGCAGATTGCGGTTTGCACGGAGGGTGTTGTTATTTTGACTAAGTCATTGAAGAGTCTTAGTGACTGCTTTTGCAGTCATTAAGACTCTTCTTGTTTCTTGAGGATCGGCTTTTAATCCTGAAACGTTTCCCGATAGGCATACAACCCAGGCGTGCCGCCGGTCATCACGAACAGCACGTTGTCGCCGCCACGGAAACGACCTTGTTTCAGATCGGCCAACAGGCCCGCAAACGCTTTGCCGGAATACACAGGGTCGATCAACAGACCTTCCGCGCGCGCCATCAGGCGTACGGCGTCTTGCATGGCCTGGGTCGGCAGACCGTAACCCTCGCCCAGCTGACTGCCGTCAATCACGATGTCCTCGGGCGGTACGAGGGCGTTGCTGCCCAGTAACGCCAGGGTGTCCCGGGTCAGTTTCAGGGTTCGGGTCGCTGACGAGTCGCGATCCGATAACACCGAGTAAGACTTGACGAGGGATGTGCCTCGGCCCAGCAACTGGAAACCGGTCGCGAGCCCGGCGTGGGTGCCGGCGCTGCCGTTGGGCACCACGACCTGGGTGAAGGTGAGGCCGAGCGCCGTCTCCTGCTCCGCGATTTCCGCTGCGCAACGCGCATAGCCGAGACTGCCCAGCGGGGTTGAGCCGCCCATGGAAATCACCAGCACCTTGCGCCCCGATTCCCGAAGTTGCGCCGCTCGCGCCTCGGCCCGGGCGAGTGAGTCGGTGCCTGCGGCAAGCACTTGCAGCTGTGCGCCAAACAATTGGTCGAGCAGCACGTTGCCGTTGAGTTCGTAATCCACCTCGGATTTGGGCACCGAGCGGGTGAGGATTAATTCGCAATCGATGCCCAGACGCGCGCAGACCGCCGCGGTCAGTCGCGCATGGTTGGACTGCACACCGCCCACGGTAATGACCGTATCGATGCCGGCCTGCTGCGCGGCACCGATGTGGAATTCGAGTTTGCGCAGCTTGTTGCCGCCACCGCCCAGCAGCATGTGATCGTCGCGCTTGAGAAACAGGCGGATTCCCCGGGTCTGCAGGCCCAACAGCTGTTCGAGACGTTCGGCGCGCTGAATGGGCGTTGAACCTTGCAGGAGGTCTGCTCGCGCAAAAGCACTCAGTGACTTGTCCAGTTGGGTTTGCATCGATGGCGCCTCGCTGACTGTTATCAGCCTGACTCTATGGAGAAAGTCCGTCGTGATAAACGCATCGCCAGTCATTTCACCTTTAACCTGATGTAACTAATTGGCCCTTCATGCGAACAGTGGAATTCGACCATTCAGGGAAGGGCGGTAGTGCCAGGTCAATCGGCCCAGCAAGGGTTTCAAGGCCAGGATCTGCGCCAATGTGGCGCTGGCGATGTTCAGGGCGAGCGTCTGGCCCGGGCATTGATGACGTCCCGAACCGAAAGTGAAGCTGTGACGCTGCGGACGCTCGAACATGAAGGTATCAGGCTGATCATTGAGCTGCAGGTCACGATTGGCCGAAGCCAGCAGCAGCAGAATCACATCGCCGGGCTGCAGGCTCACACCTTCGATTTCACAGGGGGCGGCGACAAACCGGCGGGTGTTCTGAACCGATGGATCGAAACGCTGGGCCTCAGCTACCAGGTCGTCAATGCTGATCGAATCACTCAGCCACTGTGGGTTTCGAATCAACGCCAACAACGCGTTACCGATCAGCCCGGCGGTGGCCTCATAGGTCTGGGAGAGCAGGCCGATGAGATTGGCGATCATTGCATCGCTGTCGGCGGAACCCGCCGCAAACCGCTGGCGAATACCGGCGAGCAAGCCGCTTTGATTGTCCGGGTCATCCAGCAATTCGACGAAATAACCGCTCAACTGTTCCGCCGCCGCATGGGCATCGTCCAGTTGTGCCTGATCGCTGAGGGGCGACAGGCACGCGACGAACTCCGCGGTCAGCTCACTGACGATCCGGCCCTGCGCAGGCGTGAACCCCAGCAGGGCCGCCACCACGCACACCGGGCCACGGAACATCGCCTTGTGCAGCCCATCGGCATCCGCACTGATCAATCGCGCGCCGACCAGCGCAGTGATCTCATCCCTGTCGATCATCGCCAGCCCTGGTTGAATGGCCGACCTCGGGCAGCGCTGGCGTTCGCCCTCGTTCATCCGCATCAACTGACTGAAGACCTTGCCGGCCACACCGCTGGCAATGGCCTTGGGCACCGGCTCATGAGCCGGCCGCACATGACAGTCAGCATGCGCGAGCACCGCCGCCACAGCCTTGGCGCTGCTGGCGACCCACAGCTTTAGTCCTTCGTGGAAAACCAGCCCACCTTGAGCGCGCAATTGCGCGTAATAAGGATAAGGATCGGCGTGAGTCGCAGCGATGATCGGGTCCATGGGGCGCAACCTTGTTCGTGGTTGAAAAAGTGTTGCTACTATCTCCAGTCCGAATGGCCCTTGATTCGTCCGGGAGCGAAATATGAACGTAGAACAACACGACATCGGCGTTTCTCAAGTGGCCGCCGCGATTGCGGAACCGGCGCGGACCAGGATCCTCTGCTCATTGATGGACGGCCACGCCCGCACCAGCACAGAGTTGGCGGCGATTGCCGAGGTCAGCGCTTCCACCGCCAGCGCGCACCTGGCCAAACTCAAGGAGTTGGCGCTGGTGCGCCTGCACGTTCAGGGACGCCATCGCTACTACAATCTGGCGGACAAGCGCGTGGCCCAGGCACTGGAAGCATTGATGGTGATCGGCCAGAACACGGCGCCGACCTTCAACCCGCGCACGCCGGACCGCCTGCAATTTGCCCGCACGTGCTACGACCATATGGCCGGCACGCTGGCGGTGTTGTTGCATGACCGGCTGCTGGAAAACGGCTGGTTGCTGGACACCGATGAGCAGGCCTATCGGCTGAGCGACAGCGGCGAAGCGCTGTTTGAAGGATTGGGCATTGAGGTCAAGGACCTGAGCACCCTGAGGCGGCGGTTCGCCTGTCCCTGCCTGGACTGGAGCATGCGCCGGCCGCATCTGGGCGGTTCACTGGGGGCGGCGTTGCTGCAGACGGCGATCCAGCGCAAATGGGTGACTCAGGATCTGGACAGTCGGGCGCTGACGTTGACGGCAACGGGGCGAAAGGAATTCAGCAGCCGGTTTGCCGTTGAACTGCCGGTCCAGGTCACGACAGCACAACCTGCGTCCACCGAGCCCAAGCGCCGCGCGATCGCCAGTTCTGCGCCTTAACGATTGGCCGAGGCCATCAGTACGCCGAAACCGGCGAAGGTCACGCCCGAGACTTTCGCCGCCAGCCAGGAACCTTTCGCGCTCGATAACCAGCCTTTGGCGGCATTGGCGAGCAAGGCATAGCTGCCATGCACCAGAACAACCAGTACGGCGTAGGAGGCGACGAGCTTGAAGAACTGGGTGGAGAAGTGCGCCGAGGTGTCGATGAATTGCGGGAACACCGCCAGAAAGAAAAACACAGCTTTGGGGTTCAACAACTGGATGGAAGCCGCTTCAAGGAAGCGATAGCCCGGACTTGAGGGGCGCGTTTCAAGCTGCGTACTGAAACGATCCGAGCGCCAGCTTTTGTAACCCAGGTACAACAAATAGATGGCCCCTGCGTATTTCAATACGGTAAAGGCATTGGCGGAGGTGCTGAGGATCAGGCCGACACTCGTGGCGCTGATGGTGGCTACGACAAACGCCCCCGACGCGATCCCCAGAATGCCCGGCACCGCCCCTGTCCATCCGTGGCGCACCGCGTTGGAAAGGGTCAGCACCACGCCAGGTCCTGGGCTCAAAATGGTCAGGGTGGCAAACAGTAGAAAGAGTCCGTAGCTGTTCATGTCTTGCTCCGTCAGGTGGTGCAGGCAGATTGGCGCGACGACGTGGGCGTGACAAACACTTTAAATGCAGCGCATAGGTGACTAAATTAGACGCATGATTAATCAACTACCACCGCTTAATGCTGTGCGCGCTTTCGCTGTTGCTGCTCGTTATCAGAGTTTCAGCCTGGCGGCCGAGGAGCTGCATGTCAGTCACAGTGCCGTCAGCCGACATATCAAATTGCTTGAGGAACACTTGGGGGTGCTGCTGTTCGAGCGGCGTATCCGCCAATCGGTGCTGACGCCGGCCGGTCAGCGCTTTTATGAACAAGTCAGTGCCGGGCTGGCGCAGATCGCCAACGCCGCCGCTGCGCTCAAACACCATGCGTCGCTGCCGACCGTGAAGATCAATGTCCGTCCCTCCTTTGCCATGCTCTGGCTGATGCCCAGGCTGGAGGATTTCATTGCGCAGCACCCGGACATCACGCCGCAGGTGATCACCCAGACCCAGGCACCGGATCATGCACGCGACGGGTTTGACATCGTCATACGCCGTGGTCGTGACGATTGGGCCCCGGCGATTGAGGCGCAAGCCCTCTTCGAAGACGAGCTGTTGCTGGTCGCGGCACCCTCGCTCATCCAGCGCCAGGCCCTTGAGGACCTCGCGTCCCTGGGGCGGCACACGTTACTGACCGCCAAGGCGCGTCGCGAAGACTGGCACAATTGGGCCCTGCACTTTGGTCAAACCCAGTCAGCCACTCAGCTCACCCGGCAGTTTGATCACATGCACCTGGTGCTTGAGGCCGCCGTGGATGGGCAGGGCATCGCCTTGTGCCCGACCTCTTTGCTGGGCACCCACCTTTCGAGCGGTCGCCTGATTTGCCCGTTGCCCGAGTTGCGGATGCCGTTGCCGCGTTATTACTACGGTGTTGCGCCGGATGTGACGGCGCAGGCACGAGTGTTTGTCGAGTGGTTGTTTGCGCGGATCGAAAAGGATTCCGGACAGGTGGGGGCGCAAGGTGATTCGCCTGCAAGTGACCGGCGCTGAAAGACGCCCGGCCAACAAAAAACCCACCCGACGCATTCGCGAGGGGTGGGCTTCTTTAGTGCCTGAAGTGCTGGATCAAACCTTGACGATCCAGCCTGCTGGCGCTTCGATCTCGCCAGTCTGTACGCCCGTCAGCTCTTTGTAGAGCTTCTGGGTAACCGGGCCGACCTCTGTTTCGCTGTGGAACACATGCAGGTGGTCGTTGTAGCTGATGCCGCCGATCGGGGTGATCACGGCCGCCGTGCCGCAAGCGCCGGCTTCCTTGAAGTCGGACAGCTTGTCGATGAACACGTCGCCTTCAACCACTTCCAGGCCCAGACGCGTCTTGGCCAGCTCGATCAACGACAGGCGGGTGATGCCCGGCAGGACCGACGGCGAGTTCGGGGTCACGAACTTGTTGTCGTGGGTGATCCCGAAGAAGTTGGCCGAACCGACTTCCTCGATCTTGGTGTGGGTCATCGGGTCCAGGTAAATGCAGTCGGCGAAATGCGCTTTCTTGGCCTGGGAACCTGGCATCAGGCTGGCGGCGTAGTTGCCACCGACCTTGGCTGCGCCGGTGCCTTGTGGAGCGGCACGGTCGTAGCTGGAGATCAGGAAGTTGTGCGGGGTCAGGCCACCCTTGAAGTAAGCGCCGACCGGGATGCAGAAGATCGAGAAAATGAATTCCGGTGCGGTACGCACGCCGATGTTGTCACCCACGCCGATCACGAACGGACGCAGGTACAGCGCGCCGCCGGTGCCGTAAGGCGGGATGAAACGCTCGTTGGCACGGACCACGTCCTTGCAGGCTTCGATGAACTGCTCGGTGGACACCTGTGGCATCAGCAGGCGGGCGCAGCTGCGTTGCATGCGTGCGGCGTTCTGGTCCGGGCGGAACAGGTTGATCGAGCCGTCCTTGCAACGATAGGCCTTCAGGCCTTCGAAGCACTGCTGGCCATAGTGAAGGGCAGTGGAGCCTTCGCTGATGTGCAGCACATTGTCTTCGGTCAGGGTGCCTTTGTCCCACTCGCCATTACGCCAGTGCGACAGATAGCGCTTGTCTGTCTTGATGTAATCAAAACCCAGCTTGTCCCAATTGATGCTTTCGTTACCCATGACACCCTCTATCACTTAACAACCGCCGAAACGGTTCAAGGCTTCTGACGTTTTTTGGATGGGGACAACAATACTTCATTCCGGGCCTGTTTCGCAGCCCGGACTATCGGATGACAGGCAGATAAATCGGGTTGGCCTCAAGAAATCGCCAGCAGGTTAGCTCCCACAGGAGAACGCATTCCAAACGTGGGAGCTAGCTGCGGGCGATGGGGCCATCTCTGCTGCCATCCTTTTTCTCTGAATCACAGGTGCAGCGCATGCCCCAAAGCACGCAACGCGGCTTCCTGCACCGCTTCACCCAAGGTTGGATGCGCGTGAATCGTGCCCGCAATGTCTTCCAGCCGGGCGCCCATTTCCAGGCTCTGGCCAAACGCGGTCGACAATTCCGAAACACCCACACCGACCGCCTGCCAACCGACAATCACATGATTGTCCCGACGAGCGACGACTCGCACGAAGCCGCTTTTCGACTCCAGCGTCATCGCCCGGCCATTGGCCGCGAACGGGAAGCTCGAAACGATGCAGTCCAGGCCCGCCGCCTTGACGTCGTCCGGGGTCTTGCCGACTACCACCAGTTCCGGGTCGGTGAAGCACACGGCGGCAATAGCGGTCGGGTTGAATTCGCGGGTTTTACCGCTGATCAACTCGGCGACCATCTCGCCCTGAGCCATGGCCCGGTGTGCAAGCATCGGTTCGCCGCTCAGGTCGCCGATGGCGTAAACGTTACGCATGCTGGTCTGGCAGCGGTTATCGATCTTGATCGCCGAGCCATTCATGTCCAGATTCAGCGCTTCGAGGTTCCAACCCTGAGTGTTCGGTTTGCGGCCCACAGCCACTAGCACCTGATCGGTTTCCAGGTTCATCGTGTCGCCACCCGGTTCAAGAACTTGCAGAGTATTGCTAGAAGAATCAAAGCCTTGGACGCTATGTTTCAAGTAAAGCTTCACGCCAAGTTTTTTCAGTTCATCGTGAACAGGCTGGGTCAGTTCGGCGTCGTAGGCCGGCAGGATACGATCCTGCGCCTCGACCACGCTGACGTCGGCACCGAGCTTGCGATAGGCAATCCCCAGCTCCAGGCCGATGTAACCGCCGCCGACCACGACCAGGCGTTTCGGTACAGCAGTCGGCGCCAGGGCTTCGGTGGAGGAAATGATCGGCCCGCCAATCGGTAGCATCGGCAGGTTCACGCTTTTCGATCCGGTGGCCAGCACCAGGTGCTCGCACTGAATCCGTGTGTCGCCGACTTCAACGGTCTTGCCGTCGATCACTTTCGCCCAGCCCTGAATGACCTGAACCTTGTTTTTCTTCAGCAGCGCCGAGACGCCGGTGGTCAGGCGATCAACGATGCCATCCTTCCACTCGACACTCTTGCTGATGTCGAGGGTCGGCGCGGAAACGCTGATGCCCAATGCCGAGTTTTTGCTGTGGTGCTGAGTCTGATGGAATTGTTCGGCAACGTGAATCAAGGCTTTCGATGGAATACAGCCGATGTTCAGGCACGTCCCGCCCAGCGATTCGCCTTCCACCAATATGGTTGAAATGCCCAGCTGGCCAGCACGAATTGCCGTCACATAACCGCCAGGGCCGCCGCCGACGATCAGCAACGTGGTGTTCAAAGTCTGCATGTCTTACTCCACGAACAGGGTGGCGGGTTGTTCGAGCAGGCCACGCACGGCCTGGATGAATTGCGCCGCGTCCATGCCATCGACCACGCGATGATCGAAGGAACTGGAGAGGTTCATCATCTTGCGGATCACGATCTGGCCTTTGACGACCATCGGGCGTTCGACGATTTTGTTGACGCCGACGATTGCCACTTCCGGCAGGTTCAGCACTGGCGTACTGACGATCCCGCCCAACGCGCCGAGACTGGTCAGGGTAATGCTCGAGCCGGACAGTTCATCGCGGGCGGCCTTGCCAGTGCGCGCGGCGGTGGCCAAGCGGGAGATTTCCTGAGCGTTGTCCCACAAACTGCGAGCTTCAGCGTGACGCACCACCGGCACCATCAAGCCGATGTCGGCCTGGGTGGCGATGCCCACATGCACCGCGCCGAGGCGGGTGATGACCTGGGCTTCGTCGTCGTAACGGGCATTGATCTGCGGGAAGTCGCGCAGGGCGACGACCAGCGCACGGACGAGGAACGGCAGCAGTGTCAACTTGCCCCGGGTCGCGCCGTGTTTTTCATTCAGGTGTGCGCGCAACTCTTCCACGGCCGTGACATCGATTTCTTCGACATAACTGAAGTGGGCAGCGCGTTGCGTGGCGTCCTGCATGCGCTGGGCAATCTTGCGACGCATGCCGATGACCGGGATTTGTTCTTCGTCGTTGCGCTGTGCGTATGCGGCAGTGGCGGTCGATGCATTCGACTGACCTTGCGCCAGATAGGCCTCGAGGTCTTCGTGCAGCACGCGACCGGCAGGGCCGGTGCCACGCACCAGACGCAACTGGATGCCGAGATCAAGGGCATGTTTGCGTACGGCCGGGGACGCCAACGGGCGTTCATCGGCTTCGCGAGCCACCATCGGGCCTTGGCATACGGCTGCTCGTGGCGCCACAGCAGGGGCTGGTTTGCTTTCCACAACGGCTTCGACTTTCGGCGCCGGTGCTTCTTTTACGGCAGCAGCCACAGGCTGAGCCGACTCTTTAACATTGCCCGCGCCTTCGACTTCAATGCTGATCAGGACGCTGCCCACCGCCATGACTTCGCCGGGCACACCGCCCAGCGCGATCACCTTGCCGTGCACCGGCGAAGGAATGTCGACCATCGCCTTGTCGGTCATTACATCGGCCAGCACCTGATCTTCGACGACCATGTCGCCGACCTTGACGTGCCACACCGACAGTTCAACTTCTGCAATGCCTTCGCCAATGTCCGGCATTTTAATAACGTGCGTGCCCATTCAGACCTCCATGACCCGTTTCAACGCCGCGCCCACCCGGGACGGACCAGGGAAATACGCCCACTCTTGCGCGTGCGGGTAGGGGGTGTCCCAGCCGGTGACGCGTTCGATCGGCGCTTCCAGGTGATGGAAGCAATGCTCTTGCACCAGGGCGACCAGTTCGGCGCCGAAGCCGCAAGTACGGGTGGCTTCGTGAACGACCACGCAACGGCCGGTTTTCTTCACCGACTTGACGATGGTTTCCAGGTCCAGTGGCCACAGGCTGCGCAGGTCGATGACTTCAGCGTCGATCCCGGTTTCTTCAGCGGCGACTTGCGATACGTAGACCGTAGTGCCATAAGTCAGGATGGTCACGTCCTTGCCCGGACGGGTGATGGCGGCCACGTCCAGCGGTACGGTGTAGTAACCGTCCGGCACTTGCGCAGCCGGGTGTTTCGACCACGGGGTGACGGGACGTTCGTGGTGGCCATCGAACGGGCCGTTGTACAGGCGTTTCGGCTCAAGGAAGATCACCGGGTCATCGTTTTCGATGGAGGCGATCAGCAAGCCTTTGGCGTCGTACGGGTTGGACGGCATGACCGTGCGCAAGCCGCAGACTTGAGTGAACATCGCCTCGATACTTTGGCTGTGGGTCTGGCCACCGTAGATGCCGCCGCCGCAAGGCATGCGCAGGGTCATCGGTGCGGTGAACTCGCCGGCCGAGCGATAACGCAGGCGGGCGGCTTCGGAAATGATCTGGTCCGACGCCGGGTAGACGTAATCGGCGAACTGGATTTCGGCCACCGGGCGCAAACCGTAAGCGCCCATGCCCACGGCAACACCGACGATGCCGCTTTCGGAGATCGGCGCGTCGAATACGCGAGAAGTGCCGTACTTGTTCTGCAAGCCTTCGGTGCAGCGGAACACGCCACCGAAATAGCCCACGTCCTGGCCGAACACCACGACGTTGTCGTCACGCTCAAGCATCACATCCATGGCCGAGCGCAGGGCCTGGATCATGGTCATGGTGGTCGTGGTCATGGCGGTTTCCAACTCGATTTTATTGTTGTGATCGTTCATGTCAGATCCCCAACTCTTGACGCTGGCGCTTCAAGTGCTCCGGCATCTCTTTGTAGACGTCTTCGAACATGGTCGCGGCGCTCGGAATCTGGCCGCCGGCGAGGGTGCCGTACTGCTCGGCTTCTTTCTGCGCGGCGATCACTTCAGCTTCCAGTTCGGCGCTGACGGCAATGTGTTCCTCTTCGGACCAGTGGCCGATTTTCACCAGGTGCTGCTTGAGGCGCGCAATCGGATCGCCCAACGGGAAGTAGCTCCAGTCGTCGGCAGGACGGTATTTGGATGGATCATCGGATGTCGAGTGCGGGCCGGCACGGTAGGTGACCCATTCGATCATGGTCGGGCCGAGGTTGCGGCGGGCGCGTTCGGCGGCCCAGGCGGAGGCGGCGTAGACCGCGACAAAATCGTTGCCATCGACCCGCAGGGAGGCAATACCGCAACCGACGCCACGACCGGCAAACGTGGTCGCTTCACCGCCGGCAATCGCCTGGAAGGTGGAGATCGCCCACTGGTTGTTGACCACGTTGAGGATCACCGGCGCACGGTAAACGTGGGCGAAGGTGAGGGCGGTGTGGAAATCGGATTCAGCCGTGGCGCCGTCGCCGATCCAGGCCGAGGCGATTTTGGTGTCGCCCTTGATCGCCGAGGCCATGCCCCAGCCTACGGCTTGTACGAATTGGGTGGCGAGGTTGCCGGAAATGGTGAAGAAGCCGAAATCCTTGACCGAATACATGATCGGCAACTGACGGCCTTTGAGCGGATCGCGCTCGTTGGACAACAGTTGGCAGATCAGGTCTACCAGCGGCACTTCACGCGCCATCAGGATGCTTTGCTGACGGTAGGTCGGGAAGCACATGTCATCGACATTCAGGGCCAGGGCCTGGCCGCTGCCGATGGCTTCTTCGCCAAGGCTCTGCATGTAGAACGACATTTTTTTCTGGCGTTGAGCGACAACCATGCGGTTGTCATAGATCCGCGTCTTGAGCATGGCGCGCATGCCTTTACGCAGGATCTCGACCGGGACGCCTTCGGCCCATGGACCGAGGGCATTGCCCTGATCGTCGAGCACGCGAATCAAGCCCTTGGCCAGGTCGGCGGTGTCGGCGGGTTCTACGTCAATGGCGGGTTTGCGCACCGTGCCAGCGTCGGTCAGACGCAGGTAGGAGAAGTCGGTTTTGCAGCCTGGGCGGCCCGAAGGTTCGGGAACGTGCAGGCGCAGCGGTTCGTACGCTTGGTTCATGGCTTCTACGCTCGATCTTGTGAATTTCTTGTAGTGAGCTGACCGTCATTCCTCTGTGGAGGAAATCTTGTCCTACAACAATCATAGGCCCGGCCAAGAAGAATATTTCTCTCTGTTTCGTTGCGCTTGAGATCATTTGAGGATAAAAAATCTGCATAAACATAAAAAACAGGTGGTTTTGTCTCATGCGCAAACTGGACCGTACCGACATCGGCATTCTCAACAGCCTCCAGGAGAACGCCCGCATCACCAACGCTGACCTTGCTCGCTCGGTTAACCTGTCGCCGACGCCGTGCTTCAACCGGGTCAAGGCGATGGAAGAATTGGGCCTGATTCGCGAGCAAGTGACGCTGCTGGACGCCGATCTGCTGGGGCTGCATGTGAATGTGTTCATTCACGTCAGCCTGGAAAAACAGGTGGAGGAGGCGTTGCAGCATTTCGAGGAAGCGATCTCGGATCGCCCGGAAGTGATGGAGTGCTATTTGATGGCAGGCGATCCGGATTATCTGATCCGGGTGCTGGTGCCGACCATTCAGTCGCTGGAACGCTTCATGATGGACTTCCTCACCAAGGTTCCCGGCGTGGCCAACATCCGTTCGAGCTTTGCGCTGAAGCAGGTGCGTTATAAAACCGCGCTGCCGTTGCCGGCGAATGGGTTGACACTGGCCAATTGAAAATCAAAGGATCGCAGGCTTCGCCGCTCCTACATTGACGGTATACGCCGTGACACCGAATCCTGCAGGAGCCTGCGATTCTTTGATTATGATTTTCAGAGCTTGTTGATCGGGATCTTCAGGTATATGACGCCATTCTCTTCAGCCGGCGGAAAATGCCCCGCCCGCACGTTCACCTGAATCACCGGCAGCAACAGCGTCGGCATGCCCAACCCCGCATCCCGCTGGGTGCGCATCGCAACGAACGCGGCTTCGTCGATGCCGTCGTGAACGTGGATGTTGCGCTTGCGCTGTTCGCCGACCGTGGTCTGGCATTGGGGCTCGCGCGTTTCAGGCGGATAGTCGTGACAAACGTAGAGCCGCACGCTGGCCGGAAACGCCAGCAACTTCTGGATCGAGGCAAACAACTGGCTGGCATTGCCGCCGGGGAAGTCGCAGCGCGCGGTGCCGACATCCGGCATGAACAAGGTATCGCCCACCAGAATGATGCTGTTGCCGATCAGATAGGCCATGTCCGCCGGGGTATGACCGGGCACATGCAGGGCCTTGGCCTTGAGGTTTCCGATCATGAACGATTCGTCCGGGGCGAACAGATGATCGAATTGCGAACCGTCCACCGCAAATTCCGGTTCAAGATTGAACAGGCTTTTGAACACCCCCTGAACCTTGCTGATCGACTGGCCAATCGCAATTCTGCCGCCCAGCTTCCGGCGCAGATACGGCGCGGCGGACAAGTGATCGGCATGGGCGTGGGTTTCCAGCAGCCATTGCACCTGTAGCTGATGTTCACCCACGAAAGCGATGATTTTATCGGCCTGGGTGGTGGCGGTGCGTCCGGCGGCCGGGTTGTAGTCGAGCACCGGGTCGACGATCGCACACGGGCCGCCGTCGGCTTCGTAGATCACGTAACTGTAGGTCGACGAGGCAGGGTCGAGGAAGGCTTCAATCAAGGCGGGCATGGTGGCCGTTTCTTTTGGGACAAGCCTTGAGGGTAGTGTCAATTTCCCTGCGCTGACCAGCCCTACAACAATTCAATTGATGTAAAAAGCTGCGCGGGTTCTATCCTGTCAGTCATCGATACCGGGCGTTCCCGGCTTTTGTCATGGATTACGAGCGTTCTATGTTGCTGGCAAGTTTTTTTGGTGTGGTCATGGGCCTGGTCCTCGGCTTGACCGGTGCCGGTGGCGGCATTCTTGCGGTTCCGGCCCTGGTGCTGGGGTTGGGTCTGACCATGACTCAGGCGGCACCCGTCGCCTTGTTTGCGGTGGGGAGCGCGGCGGCGGTCGGGGCGATTGACGGGTTGCGCCATGGTTTGGTGCGTTATCGCGCAGCGCTGTTGATTGCATTGCTGGGGGCGATTTTTTCCCCGGTCGGCATCTACTTCGCCCATCAGTTGCCGGAAAAGATCCTGATGATTCTGTTCAGCCTGCTGATGGTCATGGTGGCCTGGCGGATGCTGCGCCGCGAGCGCCAGGACGAAGGCCCGAGCGACCACGGGCACGCCAACTGGGGCCAGAAAAACTGCATGCTCGATCAACAGACCGGACGCTTTTCCTGGACCGCCAAATGCACCGCGACCCTGGCCGCACTCGGCGCGGTGACCGGTGTGGTTTCCGGGTTGCTCGGGGTCGGCGGCGGGTTCCTGATCGTCCCGGCGTTCAAGCAACTGACCGATGTGCAGATGCGCGGGATTGTGGCGACGTCCCTGATGGTGATCAGCCTGATTTCCGCCATCGGCGTGATCGGTGCGTTTCATGCCGGGGTGCGGATCGATGGCCTGGGCGTGGCATTCATCATTGCAAGCGTGGTCGGCATGATCATTGGCCGACAGCTGTGCGCCCGAGTCCCGGCCAGGGTCCTGCAGGTCGGCTTCGCCAGCGTCTGCGTCGTGGTCGCGGCCTACATGCTGTTCAGAGCGGGTGTCTAACGGTCTTACACCCTAAGTTCCGGGCCCTCGTCGTGGCCCGGTCTTACGCCGAATTTGCTGCACTCCACCCGCCACGCCAAAGCACTTCAATACCCCCTCCAAGGCAGCGTATGACGCCGCCGGTCAGCTTTCGATAATCGCCTCCGACATCCAGTCCCCCGCTGCGGAGCGCGTCATGCACAACAATAAGAATTTCAAGCATCGTTACTTGCCAGCCTTGATCGCCGGCCTGTCGACCCTCGGTTTGAGCTCAATGGCCGAAGCCGAGATCATGCTGTACGACAAGGACCAGACCACATTTTCCACCGACGGCTATATCAACGCGTTTTACGTGAACAGTGATGTGGACCGTGCCGGTGATCAATACGATCGTCGACAGGCGCGGGTCAAAATGGGCTTTCTGCCCAACTACCTGGGCTTCAACATGGGCAAGCAGGTCGATGATCTCAAGCTCGGCGCCCGGGCGTCGTTCTGGGTGACGATCAACGACAGCGAAACCAACGGCACCGACACGGCTATCGATGTGCGGCAGTTCTACGGCACGGTGGCCAACCCTGAATGGGGTGAAGTGCTGATCGGCAAGGACTTCGGCCTGTTTGCCCGTTCCAACATCCTGCTCGATGAATTGCTCGCCGGTTACGGTCAGGTCAGCGATACCCTGGGGCTGGTGGATGGTGGCGGGGTGTCGTTCGGCAACATCGGCAGCGGTTATCCGTACCCGTTCCCGACCTCGCAGATCACCTATCGCACCCCGGTGATGGACGGCTTGCGGGTGGCGGTGGGGATCATGGACCCGGTGGACACCAACGACAGCAGCCCGACGGGCAAGGCTTATCAGGAGAACCCGCGGACCGAGAGCGAGATCACCTATCAGTTCGACGTCGCCGGAGCGAAGATTTACAGCTGGGTCAACGGCAGCTACCAGACGTCGGACAACACCGACTCCACGGTGCAGTCCGTCACCTCCAAAGGCGTCGGCTATGGCGTTCAAGCGAAAATGGGCAGGTTGTCGCTGACCGGTTCCGGCTTCCAGGCCAAGGGCATCAACCCGTTCTTCACCAATAACGCCGGCGAACCGACGTTGCGCAACGTCGACAGTGACGGTTACCTGTTGCAGGGCTCCTACAAACTGGGGAAAAACCGCCTGGCCTTGTCCTACGGCAAGACCAAGGACGATGGCAACGGCGTGGTCGGCAGCGGCGCAGACTACGAGACTCGTGGCATTGCGCTGTTCCATGACGTCAACGACAACCTGAAGCTGGTGGCCGAGTACAACCAGTTCGAAATCAACGGTCACGACACCAGCGCGCAGAACGAAGACACCGACACCTTTGCAGTGGGGGCGGTGCTGACCTGGTAACCGCTGGCGATGTAGATCATCTGTGGTGAGGGAGCTTGCTCCCGCTGGGGCGCGAAGCGACCCTGGTTCTGGTCGCGCATCGGCCGGTTCCGGGCCTGCTTCGCAGTCCAGCGGGAGCAAGCTCCCTCGCCACAAATGTGTCAGCCACCAGCCTTTGATGTCCGACTCTCATCCCATCGAACCGCCTGACCGCTACCCAAGTAGCATACGTGGCAGCCCCTGGCCTTCGTACACTCCAACCTCATACATGCGCACCTGCGGGAGGCGACGATGCAGCAGGTCCAGAGCGAAGGTGTCGTCAGTGCAATGTCTCAGTCGACCGATGCCGAACAGGTGGCTCAAGAACTGGCGCGGCAACTGTTGCATCCGCATTTGGGGTTCGTGTTGTTTTTCTGTTCCGCCGAGTACGACTTGCAGGCGCTGGGTCAGGCCTTGCAACAAAGCTTCGGCGGTATTCGCCTGGTTGGCTGCACCAGCGCCGGTGAAATCACCCCGCTGGGCTACGGTCGCAACTGCGTGACGGCAGTGGGGTTCGACCATCGGCATTTTTCCATCGACGCCGAACTGATCGACGAGATGGAGCGATTCAGCCTGATCGACGCCCAGCAAATGGTCGAGCGTCTGGTCAGTGGCTGTCGCAGCAACACCCTGGCGCCGATCAAGGGCAACAGTTTTGCCCTGACCCTGCTGGATGGTTTGTCCAGCCGTGAAGAAATGGTCCTCGCAGCGCTGAGCGCAGCGTTGGGCGACATCCCGCATTTCGGTGGTTCGGCCGGCGACGACAATTACCTGACCCATACCCACGTCTATTTTAATGGCGAGTTTCACAGTGGCGCGGCGGTGGTGGTGCTGGTCAACACCTGGCTGGATTTCGAAGTCTTCACCACCCACCACATCCTGCCGCGGGCGGAAAAACTGGTGGTCACTGGCGCCGACAGTGCTTCGCGCCGGGTGTTCGAACTGAATGCCGAACCCGCCGCCGAGGAGTACGCCCGGCACATCGGCGTGCCCGTCGCCGAGCTCGATCACCGAGTCTTCGCCGCCCACCCGCTGGCGGTGCGGATCAACGATCAGTACTACGTACGGGCAATCCAGCAGGTTCATCCGGACCTGAGCCTGAGTTTCTACTGTGCGGTGGAAAACGGCATCGTCCTCACGGTCATGACCCCCGGCCCGATGCTGCCGAACCTGCAAAATCTGTTCGAGGGTTTGCAGGACCGCCTCGGCGATCTGTTGCTGACCATCGGCTGCGACTGTTTTCTCAGGCGTCTGGAACTGGAAGACGGCGGCAGCCTCGAGCAGATCGCCATGTTTTTGCGGGACCAGCGGGTGATGGGTTTCAACACCTATGGAGAACAGTTCAATGGCATGCACATCAACCAGACCTTCACCGGGGTTGCCATTGCCCGAGGCCGGTCCCCTGGACATCGTTGAGCTTCAGGCGCAAGTCGCCAGCCTGCGACACGAAAACCAGAAACTGCAGCGCATCAATGGCGCGCTGATCGAACGGATCGAATCCGGTATCACCCGCGGCAACGACCCGTACGCGGCGTTCCAGCATTCGGTGGTGCTGGCCGAACAGGTGCGTGAGCGCACCGACGCCTTGAACCAGGCCATGGCCGAACTCAAGTCGGGCAATCATTTGCTCAGCGAAGCGCGCTTGCGTGCAGAAACCGCGCATCAACACCTGATCGACGCCATCGAGAGCATTTCCGACGCTTTTGTACTGTTCGATGCCGACCAGCGAATCGTGCTGTTCAACAGCCGCTTCAAGGCGTTCTGGGGCAACAGTCGGGTGCGGATCAACGCCGGCATGCGCCTGGCTGAGGTCAAGCGGCTGATGCTGTCCACCGGCCTGTTCACCGAAGAACCGCGCGGGCAGGCCGACGAAAATCTGCTGTTCCGATTGCAGGACGGTCGCTGGCTGCAAGTCAGTGAACGGCCGACGCAAGAGGGCGGGCGGGTGATCCTGTTCACCGACATTACCGACGTCAAACTCAGCGAAACGGTGCGCCGCGAGCAGGCGGTGGCGCAGAAATCCCATTTGCTGCAACGGGCGGTCGACAACCTGTCCCAAGGCGTGGCGATGGTCAACGCCGACGGCATTCTGGAGTTGTGGAACCGGCGCTTCCTTGAACTCAGCGGCCTTGCGCCGGTGGCGGCGCATCGGCCGTTCGCCGAAGTGATCGCCGACAGCGAGTTGAACCTGTTGACCCCGGCCAGTCGAGACGGCAACGGGCGCCCGGTGCAGGAATGCGAGCAGCGCCTCTACGATGGCCGGGTCCTGGAAATCCGCACCCATCCGTTGCCCACCGGCGGCTTCGTCAACACCTTCACCGACATCACCGAACGCTACCAGCACGCCGAAGCGCTGAGCGAAAGCGAGCGCTGGATTCGCCTGATCACCGACCACGTACCGGCACTGATCGCCTACCTCAATGCCGATCTGGTCTACGAGTTCACCAACAAGGTCTACGAAGAATGGTACTGCTGGCCGCGCGGCGTGATGCTCGGGCAGAGCCTGCGCGAGGTGCACAGCGAGCAACATTATCAGCGGCTGGAAGCCTACGTGGCCCGGGCACTGGCCGGTGAAAGCGTAACGTTCGAGTTCGCCGAAACCAACATCAACAATCAGGAGCGCTACATGCTGCGCTCCTATGTGCCGAATCGGCTGGCCACCGGGGAGGTGGTGGGGATTTTCGTGTTGATCCGCGATATCACCGAGCGCCGCCGCACCGCCGAGGCGCTGCACCAGGCCTATCAGAACCTTGAGCTGCGGGTACGTGAGCGCACGGCGGAACTGACGAACCTCAATGACCAGTTGCTGCGCGAGATCGACGAGCGTCGGCGCGTTGAATCACGCCTGCGCGAAGCCAAGCTCGAAGCCGAACAGGCCAACCTGTCGAAAACCAAATTTCTCGCCGCCGTCAGCCATGACTTGTTGCAGCCACTGAATGCAGCGCGACTGTTTACCAGTGCCTTGCTCGAACGCCGGGAACCGGTGGCCAACGAGATTCTGGTGCGCAATGTCAGTAATTCCCTGGAAGACGTGGAAAACCTGTTGGGCACCCTGGTGGATATTTCCAAACTCGATGCCGGGGTGATCAAGGCCGACATTGCGCCGTTCGCCTTGAGCGAGTTGCTGGAAAACCTCGCCGCCGAGTACACCCAAGTGGCCCGCAGTGAGGGGCTTGAACTGCATTTCATCGCGTGTTCGGCGCTGGTGCGCAGCGACATTCAATTGCTCGCGCGGATCCTGCGCAACCTGTTGAGCAACGCGATTCGCTACACCTACAGCGGCCGGGTGGTGCTCGGTTGTCGGCGTCATCATCAGCGGCTGACGATCGAAGTCTGGGACAGCGGCATGGGCATTGCGGATAACCGTCTGGAAGAGATTTTCCAGGAGTTCAAGCGTGGCGATGTGCAGCGTCCGGATCAGGATCGTGGTTTGGGCCTGGGGCTGGCGATTGTCGAGAAAATTGCCGGGATTCTCGGGCACCGCATTCACGTGCGTTCGTGGCCGGGCAAGGGTTCGATGTTTTCCGTCGAAGTACCGCTGAGCGCCACGGCACCCATGGCGCCGCCGAGCCTGCAGATGAGTGAGCCGATGCTCGAGCGTCTGCGTGGCGCGCGGGTGTGGGTGCTGGACAACGACGCGGCGATCTGTGCCGGCATGCGCACCTTGCTTGAAGGGTGGGGGTGCCTGGTGGTGACGGCGCTGTCGGAGCAGGACCTGGCGCGGCAGGTGGATAACTACCATGAAGAAGCGGATTTACTGATTGCCGATTATCACCTGGATGACGAGCAGAACGGCGTGGATGCGGTGGCCCGGATCAACGCCCGGCGCGGTTCAGCCATTCCGGCGATGATGATCACCGCCAACTACAGCAATGAGCTCAAATTGCAGATTCGCGAGCTGGGGCACACCTTGATGCACAAACCGGTGCGGCCGATGAAGCTGAAGACGGCGATGAGTCATTTGCTCGGCCTGTCCCGTTAACTCCCTCCGGACACTGAATCTGTGGCGAGGGAGCTTGCTCCCGTTCGACTGCGAAGCCGTCGTAAATCAGGCCACTCGGCGTATTTGGACGTTTGCAGGGGGCCGCTTCGCGACCCGGCGGGAGCAAGCTCCCTCGCCACAGAGATTGGTAATCCCGACATTCAACGCCGCAGATAAGACCCGAAATCAATATCCCCGGCACTCAGGATCGCCTGCACCCGGTTGTGCACGTTGAGTTTGCGCAGGATCGCCGAGACGTGGGCCTTGACCGTGGTTTCGGCGATTTCCAGGGTGTAGGCGATCTGTTTGTTCGACTCGCCCTTGGTCATGCGTTCCAGCACCAGCAACTGTTTGCGTGTCAGGGCCTGGAGCAGTTCCGGAGGGAAACTCGGGTTATCGTTCATCCGGCGGTGGGTGCCGCTTTTCTGCGTGCGGATGATGTCCGGCGGCAGGTAGACATTGCCGTTGAGAATCTGCTGGATCGCCTCGGTCATTTGCACCCGCGGCGAGGATTTGGTGATGAAGCCCACCGCACCATAGGTGATGGCTTGCAGCACGATCTGCTTGTCCTGCTCGGCGGAGACGATCACCACCGGGATGGTCGGTGCCTCGTTGCGCAGGTTGATCAGGCCATTGAGGCCGTGCATGCCGGGCATGTTCAGGTCGAGCAAAATCAGGTCCAGGTCGTCATGTTCCTGAGTCAGCGCCAGGGCGCTGTCGAGGTCGGCGGTTTCCATGACCTCGCTGCCCGGGAACCCGTCGCTGATGACGTTATGTATGGCTTCGCGAAACAGCGGGTGATCGTCGGCAATCAGAATTTTGTACATAGCCTTTCACCTCATTATTTTGATTATGGTGTGGCAACAACACGCACGCGTAAAGGTCACGGAAAGGGTTCGGGCCGGGCGGGCGCCACGGGCAGGTTTGCCGCTTGCCACGCATCCAGGCCGTCGCGATACCAATACAGAGTCTTATAGCCCAAGGCGGCGGCACGTTTGACCGCGTTCCAGCTCAACCAGCAGTCGGAGCGGCAGTAGAAGACCAGCGGTCGCGCAAGATCGCCCGCGGTCAATGTGTTCAGGTTACGCGCAAAATAGCCCTGCCAGTCGGGCGTCAGGTCGCCATCGCCGGTATTGGCCAGCCAATGACTGCCGGGCAGGTTCTCATGGGGCTGGTCTTCGATGAAGCGACCTTGCAGCCACTGACGGCGATAGACGTCGATCAGCACCGGACGTGGTGTCTGGGTGAGCAGGGTTTGCAGGGCCGGCGTATCGATGATGGACGCGCCTTGCAGTTGATTCGGGGTCGGACTGCGGTAGAGGCCGATGCGATAGCCTTCGGCGGAGAACAGCGGTGTTTCGGCCTGTGCCGCGCCCAGCAGCAGGCTCAGCGACAGCGCAGCGAGAGAAGGGCGTAGCAGACGACGTCGGGCACGCGGCATGGGGTTCAATCCTTATAGTTATGAACCCATTACATGCCAGTCTCGGTGCGTTGGGAATGCGACGATAGACAGGAAAACCAGTACTAAAGTAGTAATTTTCCCCCGTGTTCAACACGAATCCCCTGTGGGAGCGACGGTTTTGTCAGTTGGCTTTGCGCAAGGCTGCATGCTGCGGGTTGAAGGTCAGTACCGCCAGCAGCGCGAACACCAGCGTCAACCCCGCGCACACTGTCAGCGCCAACGGATTGAAGCGTTCATACAGCGCAAACCGCACCAGCTCCACTGCATGGGTGAACGGGTTCACGGCGCACAACCAATACAGCCACTCGCTGGACTCGCGCATCTTCCACAGCGGATACAGCGCCGAGGACAGGAAAAAAAGCGGGAAGATCACGAAGTTCATCACCCCGGCGAAGTTCTCCAACTGGCGGATGGCGTTCGACAGCAACAACCCCAGCGCGCTGAGCATCAACGCCACCAGCAACAACGCCGGCAGGGCGATCAACAGTCCCATGGCCGGTGGCTGCACGCCGTACACCCAGGCAATCGCCAGAAAGGCGTACACCTGCAACAGCGAAATCAACGACGTCGCCAACAATTTGCTGCACAGCAGAAAGGTCCGGGGCAAGGGGCTGGTCAGCAGCACGCGCATGCTGCCCATTTCCCGGTCATAGACCATCGACAATGAACCTTGCATGCCATTGAACAGCAGAATCATGCAGGCCAGGCCAGGGATGATGTAGACCTCATACGGGATGTACGTGTCGTAGGGCTCGATAATGGCAATGCCCAGGGCCGCGCGAAAACCGGCGGCGAACACCAGCAGCCACAGCAACGGCCGGACGAGCGCACTGAGAAACCGCGTGCGCTGCAACACAAAACGCAGCCATTCACGCAGCACGATGCCGCTGAAACATTGCCAGTAAGCATTCATCGGGCGGCTCCGGAGGTGGTCAGGCGAGCGAAGGCGGAGCCGAGGTCGCCGCCGTGTTCCAGGCTCAGTGCATCGGCCTGTCCGCTGGCCACCAAATGCCCTTGGTGAAGAATCAGCAAATCATCGCTGGGCTGTACTTCATCCAGTAAATGGGTGGTCCAGAGCACACTGATGTGTTGCTCGCGGCACAAATTGCGGATGTGTTGATTGAGCGCCAGGCGACTGGCCGGATCGAGGCCGACGCTGGCCTCGTCGAGCAATAACAGACGTGGCTCATGCAGCAGCGCGCGGGCGATTTCCACCCGGCGACGATGTCCGCCATTGAGTTCGCGCACCCGCTCGCGCCGGCGTTCGGTCAGCGTTTGCCGCGCCAGTTCGGCGTCGACCCGCAGGCTGGTCTGGCGGCGTGACATCCCATGCAGCGCGGCGTGATACCGCAGGTTCTGCTCGACGCTGAGGTCCAGGTCCAGGGTACTTTGCTGAAACACCACACCCAGTTGTCTCAGCGCCGGGCGCGGCGCGTTACGCAGTGAACAACCGCCGACGCGGATGTCGCCACGCTGCAAATCGTAGAGCCGGGTGAGCAGTGCGATCAGGGTCGATTTTCCTGCCCCGTTGGGCCCCAGCAGCGCCGCGAAACGCCCTGGCTCCAGGCAGAAACTCACCTGGCGCAACGCCTCGCGCGCGCCATAGGCAAAGCTCAGGTCGCTGACTTCCAGCGCGTTCATGGCGTCACCACCACGCCCCACGGATAACGCCCGACCTTCACCGATTTGCTCACTTTGAGGCTGTCGACATCGATCACCGACACATCGCCGCTGACACCATTGGTCGCCAGCAATTGCTTCTGATCCGGGGTAAACGCCATCTGCCAGACGCGGCGGCCGACCAGCAGATAGTCGAGGATCTCGAAGGTTTTGGCATCGATCACCGCCACATGATTGGCCGGGCCAAGCGCGACGAAACCGTACTTGCCGTCGGCGCTGAGTTTGATGCCCACCGGCTGCACCTTGTCCGGGTGCACGCCTTTGATCTGGAAGGTCAAGGTCTTGAGCACCTGGCGGGTCGCGACGTCGAGAATGGTCACGGTGCCGCCGATTTCAGCCGAGGCCCAAAGTTGTTTGCCATCGGGCGCGAACTCGACGAAACGCGGTCGCTGATCCACCAGCGTGCTGTCGGCCAGGGTCTGGGTGCTGGTGTCGATCCAGTGCAGCATGTTGGTGGTTTCGCTGGTGTTTACCGCCCATTTGCCGTCGGGGCTGACCGCCATGCCTTCGGGTTCGACGCCGACGTTGATCTGGCCCAGCACCTTGGAAGTCTCGGTGTCGATCACTGTCACCAAAGCATCGTCCTCGTTGGAAACGTAGAGCCAGCGATTGTTCGGGTGCAGGGCGAATTGCTCGGGGTCCTTGCCTGAAGGCAGTTCCTTGATGATCTTGCGCGTGGCGACGTCCATTACCTGAACCCGGTCCGAATCGCTGGCGCAGATGTACAGCAGCTTGCTGTCGTGGGACAGCAACAGACCGCGCGGGCGCTGGCCGACCGGCAGGGTGTCGGTGACTTGCAAGGTCTGCATGTCGATCAGGCTGAGGCTGTTGTCTTTCTCGTTCGAGACCCAGGCGGTGCTGGCCACGGCATGCCCGGCAGCGAGCAGCAGGGCGCATGAAAGCAGGGTGCGGCGCATGGCAGATTCCTTATTGTTGTCGTTGTTGTGGAAGATCAGGGAAAGCGGCAGCTGACTTCGGGCTTGTCGTAACCGAGGCTGTCCATTTCGTTGAAAGGGTGCAGAAAGCCGTCCTGCGGCGAGGTGCTGACCAGCGCCCGGGGCTGGACGATGGGGATCGGCTGGCGCAACTGGCCGTTCCACGGGCGATAACTGAGCTTGCGACCCTTGAAACCATCCAGTGGCAATTGATCGCTGATTTCCAGCGTGCGGATCGCCATCGGATCGGTCTGACGCAATTTGCTCACTGCACTGGCGATGCTGCGCACGGCTATCCACGCGGCAAAGTCGCGGTCGTTCATCCAGCGCCCGGCCATGGCTTCGAAGCGCTTTTGCAGTTGGGCGGCGCCGTAGGTTTCCACGGTCTTGTGCCAACCCACCGGGGTCAGGCCTTGAGTGCCGGCCACCGGGCGCGGATACCAGGTCTGGTAGGGCACGTATTCGCCGAAGTCTCCGCGTTCATCGGCCACCAGCACCACGTCGTACTCGGCAGTCTGGGTGAACAGCGGCATGTCGGCCTGGGCGCTGCGGCGCTGGTCGTTATCGAAACTCCAGGCTTTTTCCGCGACCAGTTGCACGCCGAAGCGCTTCGCCGAGCGGCGCAGGGCGGCGGCATAGGCTTGATCGTCAGCGGTCGGGCCGACGATCAGCAGCGCCCGTTGCCATTTGCGCACCACCAGAAACTGCGCCAGCGCATCGGCCAGCATCGCTCGGCTCGGCAGCGTGTGCAGCACGTTCGGCAAGCAGTCGGTGGTGCGCAGGCTGTCATCCGGGCTGCCAGCGTTGAACAGCAAACTGTCGGGCAGTGCGGCGCTGAGTTGGCGAAGGCTGGCCACGGGGGCGTTCACCACAAACAGGCGCAGACCTTGCGCGTGCTGAGTCTTGGCGGCTTCAAGCAAGGCCTCGGGACTGTCGACGTTGGCGCTGGACAGGCTGTAACTGTGGTTGAGAAAGCTCCCGGTGCTGTTGCTGTCGGTGATCGCCAGCTCGGCGCCACGCCCTCCGGCATCGACCGGCTCGGGAATCACGTTGGACAGCAACGGTCCCGGATCAGGGCGATAACCCAGGTAGCCGATCTGCACCTGCAAGGGCGCGTCGGCCGCCTGGCTCTGGGTCGCCAGCCCGGCGGCGCAGGCAATCGCCAGCACGTAGATCAGGGCGTAAGGGGCAAGCTGGCGCATAAGGCACTCCACGGGGGTTAGCGCCAGCATAGGAAGCCTGAGGACAGGATGAAATATGCAGAAAGTACCAGTGAGGCAGTACCAAGGTAGTAACTCGCCGAGGGCGGCGCGGTTTTAGCATGGACAACAACGGCCATCACTCTGGAGGAGATCGACCATGCGTATTCTCAAAGCGCTGCTCCTGCCGTTACTGCTGATCCTGAGTCTGATCGGCGTCGACAAGCTCCACAGCCCGCGCCCCGCGTCGCTGCAGGTCTTGCCCGCGA
Source organism: Pseudomonas fluorescens NCIMB 11764 (assembly GCF_000293885.2). Taxonomy (NCBI): domain Bacteria; kingdom Pseudomonadati; phylum Pseudomonadota; class Gammaproteobacteria; order Pseudomonadales; family Pseudomonadaceae; genus Pseudomonas; species Pseudomonas fluorescens. The sequence goes on along the minus strand of NZ_CP010945.1, from coordinate 5,159,118 downwards.
CACCGGGGCGCTAGGCATGTCAGCGCTGTGGCGGATCAACCTCTGGGTCTGCGGATTCTTCGCCCTGGTCACCTTTGCGTGCATGGGCTTGCTGGTGCACCAGGCGCTGGCGGATGTGGAGCGTGAGCTGCAATCCGCCGAGGCGGTGGTCGAATACTTGAGCGAAACTGCCGAGCGTGATCCCGTCAGCCTGCAACCACGGCTGACGCAAAGTCTGCGTCACGTACGGGTGCGCTGGCTCGAACCGGGCGAGGCGGCACAACTGCCGACGCAGGACGGGCTCGACGCCTGGCTCGGGCGATTGCTGTTTGCCGAGGCCCGACACCACGCGCGGGTCCTGGATTTGCAGGATGGCCGACGCGTGCAGATCGCGGTCGACCCACGGGATGAAATCGATGAAGTCTGGGATTCCCTCCAGCAATTACTGAGCCTGTGCGGTCTGGCGTTGTTGTTGAGTCTGTTGACCATTCGCTGGGCCGTGCGCCGGGGCATGGGCCTGCTCGACGAGTTGCTGCGCGCGTTGCGGCAGGTCTCCGGCGGCCAGCTCAAGGTGCGATTGCGTGTACAAGGACTGCCGGAAGCGCAGCAACTGGCGACGCATTTCAACCGCATGACCGAAGCGCTGGAACAGGCATGCGCCGACAACACGCAACTGACCCAGACCTTGCTGGCGGTGCAGGAACAGGAACGCACCCATCTGGCGCAGACCCTGCACGACGACCTCGGTCAATACCTGGCGGGGATTCGGGCTCAGGCCTGTCTGTTGCGGTTGGTCGCCGATCAACCCGACACCGTTGAGCGCACGGTGCGTGAGCTGGAGCACAACTGCGAACACCTTCAACACGGTTTCAGAGCGTTGGTTCACGACCTCTACCCGGTGGTGTTGCAACACCTGCCACTGGCCGAAGCCCTCGGGTTGCTGGTGGAACACTGGCAAGCCCGACAAGGGATCGATTGCCGGTTACGGGTCAGCGCGCACTTGCCGTCGTTGTCCGCACCGGACAAGACCCATCTCTACCGCCTGTTGCAAGAAGCCTTGACCAACGTCGCCCGCCACGCCGGTGCCAGTGAAGTGCGGGTGCGCCTGCACCACCGTGGCGGGCGGTTGCGCTTGCTGGTGCGTGACAACGGTTGCGGTGCGCACCCGCCACAGCGACCGGGCGTCGGTTTGTATTCGATGTTCGAGCGCGCTCGCAGTCTGGGCGGCGAGCTATGCATCATCAGCCACCCCGGCGCCGGTTGGGCGCTGGCCTTGAGCATGCCTTTGGAGGCGTCATGAATATTCTGCTGGTGGATGACCATGCGGTGGTCCGTCAGGGCTACGCGAGTTTGTTGCGCGCGTTGTTGCCGGCGATGGAAGTGCGTGAAGCCGCAACGGGTGAAGAGGCGCTGACCAAGGTTCAGGAAGCCGTGCCGAATCTGGTGATCATGGATTTCGGCTTGCCGGGGATCAGCGGGCTGGAAACCACGCGCCGCCTGCGACAGCGCCTGCCGCAATTGCGCGTGCTGTTTTTCAGCATGCACGATGAGCTGCCGTTGGTGCGCCAGGCACTGGACGCGGGCGCCTCGGGCTACCTGACCAAAAGCTCGGCGCCGGATGTATTGATCGAGGCTGTGCGGCGCATCCTCGCCGGCCACGCGTACATCGAACAACCGCTGGCGACTCAACTGGTCTGTCATCCGCAGCAGGACGCCAGCGATCCGCGTTTGCAGAGCATGACCCAGCGTGAACTGGAGATTTTCGTGATGCTCGCCAAAGGCACCCCGGCCCGGTTGATTGCCGAGCAGTTGAGCATCAGCAGCAAGACCGTCTCCAATCACCTGACCTTGCTCAAGAGCAAATTGCAGGTCAGTTCCCACGCCGAGCTGGTGCATTTGGGGATTGATATGGGGGTGGTGCGGGTGGCGAGATGATTCAATCCACGGCAAGACCCTGTGGAAGCGAGCCTGCTCGCGATGAGGGCATAACATTCAACATTGATATTGGCTGCCATACCGTCATCGCGAGCAGGCTCGCTCTCTCAGGAGGTCTGTGTTGCATTGTCGATTCGGGTCTCACTTGTTCCACGTCGTCGGGCAGCCGCTGCAACCCTCCATATTCGCATCCTGAAAATTCGTATAATGCTGGCGCGAGCCATTGAGGTTCGCCTGCTCCAGGTTGCTTTCGCCAAACTTGGCCTCCTGCAGATTGGCATCGCTAAGATCCGCGCCTTTGAGATCAGCCTTGCTCAGCCAGGTCATCTCCAGGTCGGCCGCCCGGAGGTTGGCGTTGTGCAATCTGGCCCCGGAGAGCCGGGCGAATTGCAGATAGGCGCCGCTGAGGTTGGCGTCTTCGAATTGCGCGCCTTGGGCGAACATTCCCCAACCCTGAATCGCCATCAGCGTCGCGCCGGTGAAATCGGCGAGACGCAGGTTGCTCTGTTGCAGGCTGGCCCGGGTCAGGTTGGCGCCTTGCAGCTGGGTTTTTTCCAGATTGGCGAGGTCGAGGCGGGCGTGACGCAAGTCGGCATCGCGCAGGTCAGCGCCGCTGAGGTTCATGTTGCGCAGGTCCTGATTGCTCAGGTTGGCGCCTTTAAGATTGGCGCCGGGGCAGGGGCTGTGTTCGGCGATGGTGCAGCCGTTGATGATCAACGGGGTGTCTTCGCCGTCATCGGTGGCGTAAGCCGGAAGTGCAGTCAGCAACAGTATCAAAGGTAGATAGTTCATGGCAGGTCCTCGGAATGGAGAGTCGGCGGGATACACAAAACTGTGGCCAGGCAGGTTCCTGTGGCGAGGGAGCTTGCTCCCGCTCGACTGCGAAGCAGTCGCAAACCCGGACAACCCGGTATTGCTGAAGTATGGAGGGGCCGCTTCGCGACCCAGCGGGAGCAAGCTCCCTCGCCACAGAAGGGCTTGCTGAATACAGGCAAGCCCCCTGTGACTACAGGGGGGAGGCGTGTTACTTCTTCGCCACCTTGCTATCCCAGCTCGGAATCTTGAACACCCAGAACGACCCGCCCTGAGCCACCGGTTTGGTCAGCTCGGCCATGTCGCCGCCCCACAACGGCACCGCACCGCCATACCCGACGGTCACACCGATGTACTGCTCGCCGTCCTGTTCCCAGGTGATCGGCGGCGAGACGATGCCGCTGCCGGTCTGGAACTTCCACAGCTCCTTGCCGGTTTTCGCGTCGAAGGCCTTGAAGAAACCATCGCCGGTGCCGGTGAACACCAGGTTGCCCTTGGTCGCCAGCACGCCGGCCCACAGTGGCAGGGGTTCCTTGTGCTCCCACACCACTTTGCCGGTGGTCGGGTTCATCGCGCGCAAGGTGCCGACGTGATCGTCGTACATACGCTTGATGCGGAAACCCATGCCCAGATACGCCGAGCCTTTCTTGTAGTTGACCTCTTCGGTCCAGTATTCCTCTTTCCATTGGTTGCCCGGAATGTAGAACAGCCCGGTGTCCTGGCTGTAGGCCATCGGGTTCCAGTTTTTGCCGCCAAGGAACGGCGGCGACACTTCAACCGGTTTGCCTTTGGTTTCGCCCGGCAGCGGTTTCGCCGGACGCTGGCCTTCGTTCTCGACCGGCCGCCCGGTCTTCAGGTCGATGTGGCTGGCCCAGGTGATGTTGTCGACGAAGGGGAAGGCGTTCTGCAATTTGCCGTTGTTGCGGTCGACGACGTAGAAGAAACCGTTGCGGTCGGCGTGGCCGGTGGCCTTGACCGCTTTGCCGTCCTTGTCCTTGTAGTCGAACAGCACCAGCTCGTTGTTGCCGGAGAAATCCCAGGCATCGTTCGGGGTGTGCTGGTAGAACCATTTCACCTCGCCGGTGCTCGGGTCGACGCCGACCTGGCCCGAGGTGTAGAGGCTGTCGTAATCGTGCGGGTTGCCATCCTTGGCGGTGCGCGCCCAGGTATTCCACGGGCCAGGGTTGCCGGCGCCGACGATGATGGTGTTGGTTTCCGGATCGAAACTGGCGCTCTGCCAAGGGGCGCCGCCGCCGTGGCTCCAGGCTTCGACCTTGCCGGTTTCGGTGGTCGGATCGTTCGGCCAGGACGGCGCCTTGACGTCACCGGTCGGGGTACTGTCCTTGCCGTTCAAACGACCCATGTGGCCTTCGACGAAAGGCCGCATCCACACTTCTTCGCCGGTGTCCGGGTCGCGGGCAAACAGTTGCCCGACCACGCCGAACTCATCGCCGGAACTGCCATGAATCAGCAGTACCTTGCCGCTGGTCTTGTCCTTGATCAGCACCGGGGCGCCAGTCATGGTGTAGCCGGCGGCGTGGTCGCCGAATTTCTTGTTCCACACCACTTTGCCGGTGTTCTTGTCCAGCGCGATCAGGCGCGCGTCGAGGGTGCCGAAGTAGATTTTGTCGCCATAGATCGCCGCCCCGCGATTGACCACATCGCAGCACGGACGAATGTTGTCCGGCAGGCGATGGTTGTAGGTCCACAGGCGCTTGCCGGTCTTGGCATCGAGGGCAAATACCCGCGAGTACGAACCGGTGACGTACACCACGCCGTCACTGACGATCGCCTGGGATTCCTGGCCGCGCTGCTTCTCATCGCCGAATGAATAGGACCAGGCGGGCGTCAGTTTGAATACGTTCTTGTCGTTGACTTGGGCCAACGGGCTCCAGCGCTGGGCGTTGGTGCCCATACCGTATTGCAGAACATCCTTGGTGGTCAGGTGATCGTTGGCAATGTCTTCCCAGCTCACGTTGTGTGTCGGCTTCGCGGGTTCGGTCGCGGCTTGGCCGGCAGCGCTCAGGGTCAGGCTGCTCACCAGCAAAAAGGCTTGCACGGCGAGGGTCAAAGGGGAAAGGGCGGGTAGCGATCTTATTGTCATGGTTGCAGTTCCCAGTGGAGGTTTTGGCCTGCACAGGGTGGTGTGTCCGACGGGGTGGCGAATACGGAAAAAGTCCCGCTGTTGCCGGGAATATTTCCCATGCGGCACCTGATTTGGGTGTGCGCCACAAGCCCTACTACCAAGGTACTGGACGGCGGCCACCAAAGCAGCATGGGGCTTGCGTGAAACGCTTCCTAAGATGGTTGCCATAGCCTCTGCCAAGAGGTTTTGCGTGCAATCCTGAGGGCATAACAATGACAACAAAACGCAACGCCTTGCTCGTTGCCGGACTGCTGGCCGGCTTTATCAGTGCAGGTTCAGTCTGGGCCCACGGCAACGTGGTGCCACAAGCCGTCGAAACCAAGGGACTGACCCCGATCAAGGACGCCGGCGTGCAGGTTGATGGCGATGGCTGGGCGGCAGTAAACCCTTACCGTACGACAGCCGAGCACGATAAAGCCGTCGAAATCGGCTCATCGGCCTACAACCAGAACTGCGCGGCCTGTCATGGTCTGGAAGCGAAATCTGGCGGGATCGCCCCTGATTTGCGCATGCTCGACGTCGGCGAGGCCGGTGATGAATGGTTCGTCGAACGGGTCCGCCACGGCGCCGTGAGGGACGGCCGGGTGTACATGCCAAAGATGGCTGATTACCTGAGTCAGGAAGCCCTGTGGGCTGTGCGCACTTACCTGGACAGCGTTCACGTCGAGGAGTAATGCATGCGCCTGCTCGCTGTGTTGATCAGCGCTGTGCTGCTGTGCTGCCAGGTGGTGCAGGCGCAGATTCGTACCTATGACGAAATGATCGCTGCCGGGGAGCTGAAGGTGGCGGTCTACAAAGACTTTGCTCCCTACAGTTTCGAAGACGCCGGCCAGCCCCGTGGTGTGGATGTCGAACTGGCCGAGGCCTTGGCCAAAGCCCTTGGCGTTCACTTGAAACTGATCTGGGCGCCTGCCGGCGAGAAGCTCGACGACGACCTGCGCGACTACATCTGGCGCGCCAGCCAGTTGCACGATCTGCAACTGGCCGACCTGATGATGCGCGTGCCCTATGACCAGGATTACGCGCGCAAGCGCAACGAACTGGGCGAGCTGGAAAACGGCCATGTGGTGATGTTCGGTCCGTACCAGAACGAGCAATGGCAGGTCGCGTATGACCGCCGTCGGCTGGAGTCGGTGGGCAGCGTCGCGGTGTTCGAGCACCACCCGATTGGCGTCGAGGTCGACAGCGTGCCGTCGTTCTACCTGACCTCGGTGTTCAGCGGCATGCTCGCCGGCAAAACCCGCCACTATCCCGGTGTGCCCCAGGCGTTCGCGGCCATGAAGGCCGGTGAAGTAGACGCGGTCATGGCGATGCGCGGCGAGATCGACTGGCAGGTTCACGAGGCGGCGGACCCGCAACTCGCGCTGGCGGAAAACGCCTATCCGAACATGGGCAAGCAACTCTGGGAGATCGGCATGGCGGTGCACGAAAGCAATCGTCAATTGGCCTATGCCGTGGAAGAAACCCTGGAAACCTTGATCCGTGAAGGCTCGGTCAAAGCCATTTACGCCCGTTACGGCCTGCGCTATGACGTGCCGGAGATGTATCAACAGTGAACTGGAGCGCGTTTTGCCTGTTGGCCTGCTGGCTACCCTTGGCCGCGCACGCGGCAGTCATCGAACCGGGCAAAGACCCGGTGCCGTCGGTGATGTGGGCCTTCTATCACAAGCAAATGCTTGGCGATGCGCCGTTCGTGTTCGACGAGCGGGTCAAGCTGATGGCGCCGCCGTTCGCCGAAGATGCCCGGCAAGTGCCGCTGGAAATCGACGCCCGGGCGTTCAAGGGCGAGGTGGTAAAAATCCTTGCCTGGGCCGAGCTTAATCCGTTGCCGAAAATTGTCGATTTTCAACCGCTGGATCGCGTGCTGCCGTGGCTGTCGATCCGCATTCGTGTCGAACAAGCCACGCCGTTGCGTGCAGCGGTGCTGACCCGCGATGGATTGTGGCATGTCGGCTCGACCCTGATCGATGCGGCGGGCGGCGGCTGCACGGCGCCCAGCGTGGTGCGCACCCAGCCGGGTTGGGAAGAACACATTGGCGAAGTCATCGGCGGGCGCTACCCGCGTGGCGAATACAGCCGCTTGCGCTTGCAGGTGGCGCATCCGATGGACAACGGCATGGTCAGCGGTATCCCGGAATTCTTCATCAACCATGCCGAGTTGCGCGATCACAACGACCGGTTGCTGGCCCGTCTCGAACTGTTTCCCGCCGTCAGCGAAAACCCCAGCCTGGCGTTCGACATTGAAGGGGCAGGGCAGACGCGCTTGTTGCTGCGCGACAACAGCGGCAACCAGTTTGATGCGGCCATACCCTGACTCAAAGGAGCGCGTGATGCGCTGGATGCTGCTGTTGTTCATGAGCCTGAGCCTTCCTGCGTTGGCCGATCTCGACTATTCACTCAAGCCCCGGCAGATCGCCGCAGACACCTGGCTGCTGGAAGGCAGCACCGACAATTTCGCCAAGGACAACGGTGGCAACATCGTCAACACCGCGTTCATCGTCACCGAACGCGGCGTGGTGGTGATCGACACCGGGCCGTCCAGGCGATACGGCGAAGCGATGCGCAAAGCGATTGCCGCGACCACCGACAAACCGGTGATCCAGGTGCTGCTGACCCATCATCATCCCGATCATGTGCTGGGCAATCAGGCCTTCAGTGACGTGCCGATTGGCGCGTTGGGCGGTACAGCCGAGCTGTTGAAACAGCAGGGCGATGCCATGGCCGAGAATATGTACCGACTGGTGGGCGACTGGATGCGTGGCACCGAAGTGGTGTTGCCGACCGAGACGCTGACGCCGGGCGTGCGAACTTTTGGGAATCACGATCTGCGTCTGCTGAGCCTGGGTGGGCACACGGGCGCTGATCTGGCTATTCTCGACCAGACAACCGGCGTGCTGTTTGCCGGGGATCTGGTGTTTTATCAACGGGCGCTGACCACGCCCAACAGTCCGGGTTTGTCGGTGTGGCTGGCGGACATTGCGACGCTGCAAGGCTTGCCGTGGACGCTCATCGTCCCCGGCCACGGCCCGGTCGCCACGGACGCAAAACCCTTCGAGCAAATGCGCGATTACCTGGGCTGGCTCGATCAACTGATGCGTGATGGCGCGGCCAATGGCAGCGACATGGGCGAGATGATCCGCAGTCCCATCCCTGAACGGTTCGCCAGTATCAGCCTGAGTCGCTATGAGCTGATTCGCAGCGTCAGTCATCTCTACCCGCGCTACGAGCGCGCACAAATGCCCCGAGTCGATTCCGCCCCAACCAAGTGAAAACACGCAACCCTGTGTGAGCGAGCCTGCTCGCGATAGCGGTGTAGCAGTCGATAAAGATATCGACTGTCAGGCCCTCATCGCGAGCAGGCTCGCTCCCACAGGGAACTGGTGTCGATCACAAAAACCGGTGTTCATCTCCTCCGACCCGCTACTAAGGAACTAGCAATCTCCGCACTGCGGGCAATTGTTGCAAGGGCGGCGGCGCCCAAGAATCTGCACCAGACCGGGAAAATTTCCCGGGTATAACAAAAACCGCAGAGGCAGCCGTCATGACCCAACCCGCACGTCGCCAACCCTTCGTCTTGAGCCTGTTGCTCAGTGCCATGCTGTTGTCCGGCACGGCATTGGCCGCCGTCACCGATCAGGACATTCTCCAGGACCCCAAGAACCCGGAGCAGATCGTCACCAACGGTCTGGGCGTCCAGGGTCAGCGCTACAGCCCGCTCGACACCCTCAACGTCAACAACGTGAAGGATTTGCGGCCGGTCTGGGCCTTCTCCTTCGGCGGCGAAAAACAACGCGGTCAGCAAGCACAGCCGATGATCAAGGACGGCGTGATGTACATGACCGGTTCCTACTCGCGGGTGTTTGCGGTGGACGCGCGCACCGGCAAGAAGCTCTGGCAATACGATGCGCGCCTGCCCGATGACATCCGCCCGTGCTGCGACGTGATCAACCGGGGCGTGGCGCTGTACGGCGACCTGGTGTTCTTCGGCACCCTCGACGCCAAACTCGTGGCGCTGAACAAAGACACCGGCAAAGTCGTCTGGAGCAAGAAAGTCGCCGACCACAAGGAAGGCTATTCCATCAGCGCGGCGCCGCTGGTGATCAACGGCAAGCTGATTACCGGTGTGGCCGGTGGCGAGTTCGGGGTGGTCGGCAAGATCGAAGCCTATGACCCAAAAAATGGCGACTTGCTGTGGAGTCGCCCGACCGTCGAAGGGCACATGGGTTATGTCTACAAGGACGGCAAAGCCGTGGAGAACGGCATTTCCGGTGGCGAAGCGGGCAAGACCTGGCCGGGCGATCTGTGGAAAACCGGCGGCGCGGCACCTTGGCTGGGCGGTTACTACGATCCGGAAACCAATCTGCTGCTGTTCGGCACCGGCAACCCGGCGCCGTGGAACTCGCACCTGCGTCCTGGCGACAACCTTTACTCCTCGTCACGTCTGGCGCTGAACCCTGACGACGGCACGATCAAATGGCACTTCCAGAGCACGCCCCACGACGGTTGGGACTATGACGGCGTGAACGAGCTGGTCTCGTTCAACTACACCGAAGGCGGTAAGGAAATCAAAGCGGCGGCAACTGCCGACCGTAACGGTTTCTTCTACGTGCTGGACCGCACCAACGGCAAATTCATTCGCGGCTTCCCGTTCGTGGACAAGATCACCTGGGCCACCGGGCTCGATAAAGAGGGCCGGCCGATCTACAACGAGGCCAGCCGTCCTGGCGCACCGGGCACTGAAGCCAAAGGCAGTTCGGTGTTCGTCGCCCCGGCGTTCCTCGGCGCGAAAAACTGGATGCCGATGGCCTACAACAAGGACACCGGGCTGTTCTACGTACCGTCCAACGAATGGGGCATGGACATCTGGAACGAAGGCATTGCCTACAAGAAAGGCGCGGCGTTCCTCGGTGCCGGTTTCACCATCAAGCCGTTGAACGAAGACTACATCGGCGTACTGCGCGCCATCGACCCGAAAACCGGCAAGGAAGTCTGGCGTCACAAGAACTTCGCGCCGCTGTGGGGCGGGGTGCTGACCACCAAGGGCAACCTGGTATTCACCGGCACGCCGGAAGGTTTCCTCCAGGCATTCAACGCCAAGACCGGCGAGAAAGTCTGGGAATTCCAGACCGGCTCCGGCGTGCTGGGTTCGCCCGTGACCTGGGAAATGGATGGCGAGCAGTACGTCTCGGTGCTGTCCGGTTGGGGCGGTGCTGTTCCGCTGTGGGGTGGTGAAGTGGCCAAGCGCATCAAGGACTTCAACCAGGGCGGCATGCTCTGGACGTTCAAGTTGCCGAAAGACCTGGTCGCCAAACACTGACCCAACCACCACAACCCTGGGGTAATGACGTACCTGTGGCGAGGGAGCTCGCTCCCGCTCGGCTGCGAAGCAGTCGTAAATCCGGCCTACGCGGTGTGACAGATAAACCGCAGCGTCTGGGTTCGGGAGCGCTTAGCACTCCAGCGGGAGCAAGCGCCCTCGCCACAAAAGCCTGCTGACCCGGCGGCGACTACTACCAAATAACGAGAACCCCCCTGCCAACGGCGCATTCGTTCGGCACGCGGGGCTCTCTACTATCGGTTCATCGCCTGTTTGCCCGACAGGCATCGACCCAGACAGAGGCTCACCATGATCTACGCACAACCCGGAACACCAGGCGCCGTCGTCACGTTCAAGGCGCGCTACGGCAACTTCATCGGTGGCGAGTTCGTCGCGCCAGTCAATGGCGAATACTTCACCAACACCTCGCCGGTCACCGGTGAAGTGATCGCCGAGTTCCCGCGCTCCAGCGCCGCCGACATCGACAAAGCCCTCGACGCCGCTCACGCCGCTGCCGATGCCTGGGGCAAAACCTCGGCGCAGGACCGCTCGTTGGTGCTGCTGAAAATCGCTGATCGCATCGAGCAGAATCTGGAAATCCTCGCCGTCACCGAAACCTGGGACAACGGCAAGGCCGTGCGCGAAACCCTGAATGCCGACGTGCCGCTGGCCGCCGACCATTTCCGCTACTTCGCCGGCTGCATTCGCGCGCAGGAAGGCGGCGCCGCCGAGATCAACGAGCTGACCACCGCCTATCATTTCCACGAACCGCTGGGCGTGGTCGGGCAAATCATTCCGTGGAACTTCCCGCTGCTGATGGCCGCGTGGAAACTCGCCCCGGCCCTGGCGGCCGGTAACTGTGTCGTGCTCAAACCGGCCGAGCAAACGCCGTTGTCGATCATGATCTTCGCCGAACTGATCGCCGACCTGCTGCCGGCCGGTGTGTTGAACATCGTGCAAGGTTTCGGTCGCGAAGCCGGTGAGGCGCTGGCCACCAGCAAGCGCATCGCCAAGATCGCCTTCACCGGTTCCACCCCGATTGGTGCGCACATCATGAAATGTGCGGCCGAGAACATCATTCCAAGCACCGTCGAACTGGGCGGCAAGTCGCCGAACATCTTCTTCGAAGACATCATGAACGCCGAGCCGCAGTTCATCGAGAAAGCCGCCGAAGGCCTGGTGCTCGCCTTCTTCAACCAGGGCGAAGTCTGCACCTGCCCATCGCGAGCGCTGGTGCAGGAATCGATCTACGACGACTTCATGAAAGTGGTGATGAAAAAGATCGTCAAGATCAAGCGCGGCAACCCGCTGGACACCGAAACCATGGTCGGCGCCCAGGCGTCGGAGCAGCAATACGACAAGATCCTCTCGTACTTGAAAATCGCCCAGGAGGAGGGCGCCGAACTGCTCACCGGCGGCGCGGCCGAGCGGCTCGAAGGCGACTTGTCGACCGGTTACTACATCCAGCCGACCCTGCTCAAGGGGCACAACAAGATGCGCGTGTTCCAGGAAGAAATCTTTGGTCCGGTGGTGGGCATCACCACGTTCAAGGACGAAGCCGAAGCCCTGGCGATTGCCAACGACAGCGAGTTCGGCCTCGGTGCCGGCCTGTGGACCCGCGACATCAACCGTGCGTACCGTATGGGTCGGGCGATCAAGGCCGGGCGTGTCTGGACCAACTGCTACCACCTGTACCCGGCGCACGCTGCGTTCGGTGGCTACAAGAAATCCGGTGTCGGCCGTGAAAACCACAAGATGATGCTCGATCACTATCAGCAGACCAAAAACCTGCTGGTGAGCTACGACATCAATCCGCTCGGGTTCTTCTAACCCCCGCAAGAACACCACAATCCCCCTGTGGGAGCGGGCTTGCTCGCGATGAGGCCAGTACATTCAACATTGATGTTGACTGTCACGCCGCCATCGCGAGCAGGCTCGCTCCCACATTGGTTTGTGTGTGCTTGAACTCCCCGCCATACCCCCTACCAACGCACCCCACAACCTCCTTCGAAAGTAGCATTCGGGCGCCTGCCGCCCCGTGCATTAATGGCTTTACCGGAATCGTCCGGCACAAGAAGAGGAATGACCCATGTGGACTAAACCCGCGTTTACCGATCTGCGCATTGGCTTCGAAGTGACGATGTATTTCGCCAACCGTTGATCGTCCACCCGGCCAGCCGCTGCGTTGGCCGGGCCTGCCTTCTGGAGCATCGCCCATGTACATTCGGGTTCTCGGTTCCGCCGCTGGCGGTGGTTTTCCGCAGTGGAACTGCAACTGCCGCCAGTGCGCCGGTATGCGCAATGGCAGCCTGCGCGCGCAACGACGCACGCAGTCTTCCATTGCCCTGAGCGACAACGGTGTGGATTGGGTGCTGTGCAATGCGTCCCCGGACATTCGCGCGCAACTCGAGAGTTTCGCGCCGTTGCAACCGGCCCGCCGCTTGCGCGACACGGCGATTGCCGGCGTGGTCCTGATGGACAGCCAGATCGACCATTGCACCGGCCTGTTGAGCCTGCGCGAAGGTTGCCCGCATTCGGTCTGGTGCACCGAGCGGGTTCATGAAGACCTGAGCAGCGGTTTCCCGTTGTTCACCATGCTCAAGCATTGGAACGGCGGCTTGCAGTGGCAACCCGTGGGGCTTGACCGCGAGCCGTTCACTATCGCGGCGTGCAAGCATTTGCAGTTCCGGGCGATTCCGTTGGTCAGCAACGCGCCGCCGTATTCGCCCAATCGCGGCAATCCGCAACCGGGCGACACCATTGGCCTGTTCATCGAAGACCTGCGCACGGGCGGGTCGCTGTTCTATGCCCCGGGCCTGGGCCAGATCGACGATGAGGTGCTGAGCTGGATGCAACGTGCCGATTGTTTGTTGCTGGACGGTACGTTGTGGCGCGATGACGAGATGCGCGTGTGTGAAGTCGGCCAGAGCCTGGGCAGTGAAATGGGCCACCTGCCGCAAAGCGGACCGGGCGGCATGCTTGAAGTGCTGGAGGGTTTCAGCCGCCAGCGCAAGGTGCTGATCCACATCAACAACACCAATCCGATCCTCGACGAAGACTCGGCGGAGCGGGCGTTGCTGGAGCGGCGGGGCGTTGAGGTCGCGTTCGATGGCATGAGTATTGAGCTGTAGCTGATGGCCTCATCGCGAGCAGGTTTGTGTACACCGCAGATCCCTTGTGGGAGCGAGCCTGCTCGCGATGGGGCCAGACCAGACACCGCATATTCCCGGAGAACCGCAATGACTGACACCCCAATGACCCCCACCGAATTCGAAGCCGCCCTGCGCGCCAAAGGTGCGTACTACCACATCCATCATCCTTTCCACCAAGCCATGTACGCCGGACGCGCCACTCGCGAGCAGATCCAGGGCTGGGTCGCCAATCGCTTTTACTACCAGATCAACATTCCGCTCAAGGATGCCGCCATCCTGGCCAACTGCCCGGACCGCGACGTGCGCCGCGAATGGCTGCAGCGGATTCTCGACCACGACGGCGTGCCCGGCAGTGAAGGCGGCATCGAAGCCTGGCTGCGCCTCGGTGAAGCGGTGGGCCTGGATCGCGAACAGATCCTGTCCCAGGAACTGGTATTGCCCGGCGTACGTTTCGCCGTGGACGCCTACGTCAATTTCGCCCGGCGCGCCTGCTGGCAGGAAGCGGCCAGCAGTTCGCTGACCGAGCTGTTCGCGCCGCAGATCCACCAGTCGCGGCTCGATGCCTGGCCCACGCATTACCCGTGGATTGACGTCGCCGGCTACGACTATTTCCGCACGCGCCTGAGTCAGGCGCGGCGTGATGTCGAGCACGGTTTGCGCATCACCCTGGCGCATTACGTCACCGTCGAAGGCCAGCAGCGGATGCTGGAAATCCTTCAGTTCAAGCTCGACGTGCTGTGGAGCATGCTCGATGCCATGAGCATGGCTTACGAGCTGCAACGCCCGCCGTATCACACGGTGACGACCGACCGCGTCTGGCATCGGGGGATTGCGCTGTGAGCCTGATCAACCGTGCGCAGGCGCCGACGTTGCGCCAGGGTTTCCGCTTGCAGTGGGAGCCGCGTCAGGACTGCCATGTACTGCTGTACCCCGAAGGCATGATCAAACTCAACGCCAGCGCCGGGCAGATTCTCGATCTGCTGGACGGTCAACGCAGTGTGGCGGCGATCATTGATTTACTCTCCGCGAGTTTTCCCGGTGTGCCGGGGATCGACGAGGACGTGCTGGCGTTTCTGGAGGTGGCCCATGCTCAATTCTGGATCGAATGATTCGCGCCCGGGACCGCCGCTGTGGCTGTTGGCGGAGCTGACTTATCGTTGTCCGCTGCAATGCCCGTATTGCTCCAATCCACTGGATTTCGCTCAGCAAGGCGCGGAGTTGAGTACCGAAGAATGGATTCGCGTGTTCCGCGAGGCCCGCGAAATGGGCGCTGCGCAACTGGGCTTTTCCGGTGGCGAGCCGTTGGTGCGCCAGGACCTGGCGGAGCTGATAAAAGCCGCACGGGACATGGGTTACTACACCAACCTGATCACCTCGGGCATCGGTTTGACCGAGCAGAAAGTCCATGATTTCAAAGTCGCCGGGCTCGACCATATCCAGATCAGCTTCCAGGCCGCCGACGAAGCGGTCAACAACATGCTCGCCGGCTCGCGCAAGGCTTTCGCGCAGAAGCTTGCCATGGCCCGCGCGGTGAAAGCCCAGGGTTATCCGATGGTGCTGAACTTCGTCACCCATCGGCACAACATCGACGAGATCGCGAAGATCATCGACCTGTGTCTTGAGCTGGAAGCGGATTTCGTCGAATTGGCCACGTGTCAGTTCTATGGGTGGGCCGAGCTCAACCGCGTGGGCCTGTTGCCGACCCGCGAGCAATTGCAGCGCGCCGAGCGCATCACCAACGAATACCGTGAGCGGCTTGAGGCGCAGGGCCATCCGTGCAAGCTGATTTTCGTCACCCCGGATTACTACGAAGAACGCCCCAAGACCTGCATGAACGGCTGGGCCAATCTGTTTCTCGACATCACCCCGGACGGCACGGCCTTGCCTTGTCATAGTGCCCGGCAATTGCCGGTGACGTTCCCGAATGTGCGCGAACACAGCATCGAGCACATCTGGACCGATTCCTTCGGTTTCAACCGCTTTCGTGGTGATGACTGGATGAAGGAACCGTGCCGCTCCTGTGATGAAAAGCACAAGGACCTTGGCGGCTGTCGCTGCCAGGCGTTCATGCTCACCGGCGATGCGGCCAATGCCGACCCGGTGTGCAGCAAGTCGCCGCACCACGGCGTGATCCTCAAGGCCCGCGAGGAAGCCGATGCGCCGGGGCAGGGCATGGAACACTTGACGTTGCGCAATGAAAAGGCCTCGCGGTTGATCTATCGCGGATGAATACAGCGACACAAATCCCTGTGGGAGCCAGCCTGCTAGCGATAGCGGTTTGTCAGGCAATACAGATGTTAAATGTGCCGCCCCCATCGCGAGCAGGCTCGCTCCCACAGGGATCTGCGGTGTAACCATTGGTCTGATTGCATTCACAGCCGGATGGGTTAGTGTGGCTCTTACCTTCCAAAACAATAAAAACAGGCTTTCCAATGAGCCAGAGTCTCAGCCAGCTGCGTAAATTCGTTTCACCTGAAATCATCTTTGGTGCCGGTTGCCGGCACAACGTCGGCAACTACGCCAAGACCTTTGGTGCCCGCAAGGTCCTGGTGGTCAGCGATCCTGGCGTGATCGCCGCCGGTTGGGTCGCCGATGTCGAGGCCAGCCTGCAAGCCCTGGGCATCGATTACTTCCTCTACAGCGACGTTTCGCCCAACCCACGGGTCGAGGAGGTCATGCTCGGTGCCGAGTTGTACCGGGAAAACCATTGCGACGTAATCGTCGCCGTCGGTGGCGGCAGCCCGATGGATTGCGGCAAGGGCATCGGCATTGTCGTCGCTCACGGGCGCAGCATCCTCGAGTTCGAAGGGGTGGACACCATTCGCGTGCCCAGCCCGCCGCTGATCCTGATTCCGACCACCGCGGGTACCTCGGCGGACGTCTCGCAATTCGTGATCATCTCCAACCAGCAAGAACGCATGAAGTTCTCCATCGTCAGCAAAGCGGTGGTCCCGGACGTGTCGCTGATCGACCCGGAAACCACCCTGAGCATGGACCCGTTCCTGTCGGCCTGTACCGGCATCGACGCGTTGGTGCACGCCATCGAAGCCTTCGTGTCCACGGGTCACGGCCCCTTGACCGACCCGCATGCGCTGGAAGCGATGCGCCTGATCAACGGCAACCTGGTGCAGATGATCGCCAACCCGAGCGACATCGCCCTGCGCGAGAAGATCATGCTCGGCAGCATGCAGGCCGGGCTGGCGTTCTCCAACGCGATCCTCGGCGCAGTGCATGCCATGTCCCACAGCCTGGGCGGCTTCCTCGACTTGCCCCATGGGCTGTGCAACGCGGTACTGGTGGAACACGTGGTGGCCTTCAATTACAGCTCCGCGCCGGAACGGTTCAAGGTGATTGCCGAAACGTTCGGCATCGATTGCCGTGGCCTCAATCACCGGCAGATCTGCGGGCGTCTGGTTGAGCACCTGATCGCGTTGAAACATGCGATTGGCTTCCATGAAACCCTCGGTCTGCACGGCGTCAGCACGGCGGACATCCCGTTCCTGTCGCAACACGCCATGCACGATCCGTGCATCCTCACCAACCCGCGCGAATCCAGTCAGCGTGATGTCGAGGTCGTCTATGGCGAAGCCCTCTGACGAACAACAACGGGCGCTGGCCGGGTTACTCGGATTAGGCAGTCACTCGGCGCGCAAGAGCCATTACCCGGAACTCGCCGCGCGCCTCGACGAGCTCGAAGCCGAGCGCAATCGCTACAAGTGGCTGTTCGAAAATGCCGTGCACGGGATCTTCCAGGCGAGCCTGCTCGAAGGCATGCGCGCCGCCAACCCTGCGTTGGCGCGGATGCTGGGCTATGCAAACCCTCAGGACGTGCTGTTTTCCCTGGCGGATCTGGCGAGCAACCTGTTTGTCGGCGGTGCGCGGGAACTGGAAAACATCGGTGAAATCCTCCGGCATCAGGGCAGTCTGCACGGCTATGAAACCCAGTTGCGGCGCAAGGACGGCAGCAGCCTCGATGTGCTGATGAACCTGCTGCTCAAGCCCGATCAAGAGGCGCTGGTGGAGGGTTTTGTCGCCGACATCACTGAACGCAAGCAGGCGCAGCAACGGTTGCAACAGCTCAATGACGAACTGGAACAGCGTGTCACCGCGCGCACCGACGAATTGCTTGAAGCCAACCGCAACCTGCAGCAACAGATCACCCAGCGCAAACAGATCGCCGAGGCCTTGCGCGATGCCCGGGACGCTGCCGAGGCCGCCAATCGCAGCAAGGACAAATACCTCGCCGCCGCCAGTCACGACCTGCTGCAACCGCTCAACGCCGCGCGTTTGCTGATTTCGACCTTGCGTGAACGCAAACTGCCGGACGTCGAACAGGTGCTGGTCGAACGCACCCATCAGGCCCTGGAAGGGGCGGAAGACTTGCTTACCGATTTGCTCGACATCTCCCGGCTCGATCAGGCCGCGGTCAAACCGGATGTCGCGTTGTACCGCCTCGATGAATTGCTCGGGCCGCTGGCGTCCGAGTTCCGGTCAGTGGCCGATGCGGCCGGGTTGCGTTTGCGCGTGCACATGGGCGATTTCGCCATTCGCACCGACCTGCGGCTGATGACCCGTATCCTGCGCAACTTCCTCAGTAACGCCTGCCGCTACACCGACGAAGGCAGCATTCTGCTCGGGGCCCGGCGGCGGGGTGACAGGCTGCGCCTGGAAGTCTGGGACACCGGGCGCGGGATACCGGCGGATCGCCTCGACTCGATTTTCCTCGAGTTCAATCAACTGGACGTCGGCCGCGCCGCCGACCGCAAAGGTGTGGGGCTGGGGCTGGCCATCGTCGAGCGCATCGCCAAGATCCTCGACTACCGGATCCAGGTGCATTCGCTGCCGGGACGCGGCTCGATGTTCAGCATTGAGGTGCCGATCTCCCATGAGATTCCGTTACCCATCAGCCTCGCGGCGCCCCAGTCGGGGACCGGAAATCCGTTGCCGGGCCGGCGGTTGCTGGTGCTGGACAATGAGGTGAGCATTCTGCAAAGCATGAGCGCATTGCTCGGGCAGTGGGGCTGCGAAGTGGTCGTCGCCACCGACGAAACCTCGGCACTGGCCGCGTTGCAGGGCCAGGCGCCGGAACTGATCCTGGCGGACTACCACCTCGATCACGGGGTGGTGGGGTGTGAGGTGGTCCGGCATCTACGCGAGCATTTCAGCCAGACCATTCCGGCGGTGATCATCACCGCCGACCGCACGGACCAGTGCCGACGCTCGTTGCAACGACTCGACGCGCCGCTGCTGAACAAACCGGTGAAACCCGGCAAGTTGCGCGCAGTGCTGAGTCAGCTATTGGGGTAGGCGCGGTACTGCATGCTGAAAGCCAGTTCAGCGGACTGATCCTGCTCCAGCAACACCAATCCCGGCCGGCCGGGCAAGTGGTGCGCATTGACCGGATGGCTCACCGGTTCGATGCAGAAAAACGCCAGGTCCACCGGGCAGTAGAGCAAGTAGTAATCGCTGCCGCTGGCCTGGCATTCCAGTTCATAACCGAGGTCGGGTTGCTGGATCAGGCAGTGGCCATCCCATTGGCAGAATCCGTTGTCGACCAGCGTGCCGGGCAAGGCCTTGAGTTGCTGAAAGTCCCAATCGGCCGGCAATGTGCTGAGCCGTGTGGGCAGTTTGGCCGCGTCGCATAACCAGACTTGCCCGGCTTTTGCCTGCAACCGCGTGCCAGCGGTGCGCGGCAGATACGGGTGCAATCCCAAACCATGCCACGCAGCGCGTTCGGCCAGATGCGAGACGTGCAATTCGATGCTCAGTTTGCCGTTGCTCAGATGGATACGCTGCCGGGCGCGATACGCGAACGGTGTGGTGCTGTCGAGTTGCAGCACGACTTCATCCTGCGTTTGCAAAACCACCTGCCACGGCTGCTGCCAGGCGCTGCCATGAATCGGCAGCGGATCAGTGAGGCTGTTGGGCTCGAGCGCGAGCCAGCCATCCGGGCGATCAAAACCACCGTCGGAAATGCGGTTCGACCATGGCACCAGCGGAAAGCATCCGAGCTTGCCCGGCAGGCCGGTGTTGAGCGCGTGAGCGTCGCTGTGGCGCAACAGCGGCTGACCCGAACTGCGCACGGTCCAGTTGACGATGCTCGCACCGAGTTCGGGGGCGAGGGTGAGGAGGGTGAGTCCGTCGTTGAGTTCGAGCAAGGTTGGCGTCATGTTCACCAGCGATACGAGCGTTTCAGTCAGTGGTTGAAAACGGGTTCCGGCAATCCCTTTACACCGGGTTCAAGGGCGAACACGCCCCCGGCCAGTGACTGTGGGTCGTGGTCGTCACCGGGGCGGATCGAGGTCACGAACAGCGTGTCCAGTCGACTGCCACCGAAGGCGCACATGGTTGGTTTTTTCACGGGTACGGCGAGGGAACGATCAAGACGACCGTCGGGAGTAAAACGGTGAATCAGCCCAGCGTCGTTGGCGCAGATCCAGTAGCAGCCATCGGCGTCTACTGCGGCGCCGTCGGGGCGGCCAGGGAACTGATGCATATCGACGAACAGCCGTTGGCTGGACGGCGTGCCGCTGTCGATGTCGTAGTCGAAAGCCCAGATCTGCTGGACCGAGGGATGCGAGTCCGACAGGTACATCGTGCGGCCATCCGGGCTGAAGCCGAGGCCATTGGGCACGATGAATCCACCCAGTTGCGCGCCGAGCGGCCCGCGCTGTCCGGCACTGTAGCGATACAACGCGCCGTCGGCCGCATTGGCGCCCATGTTCAGCACCATGCTGCCGGCCCAGAAACGCCCCTGACGGTCACAACGACCATCATTGAGGCGCATGTCGGTGCGGGAATGGTCGACGTGCGCCAGCAATTCACTGTCAAGGCTGCCATCGTTGTGCGTGTGAAGGCGAAAGAATCCGCTTTCCATCCCGGCGACCCAACCGCCGTCAGGGCTTCGCACGATGCAGGCGAGCATTTCCGGTGCAGTCCAGGCCTCGACACGGCCGGTTTCGGCGCTCCAGCGTTGCAGGCCCCCGGCGGGAATGTCGACCCAGTACAGGGCGTTTTCCTCAGGAACCCAGACCGGGCTTTCACCGACCCCGTTTCGGGCATCGACAATCAATTCGGCTTGCATGGCGACTCATTCCCTTGGTTTTTTGTTGTGGAGATCAAGTGAAACGAATGGGGTCAGTCGCCGAACGGGCCGGACGTGACGAAGGCACCACCCTGATAAACCATGGCCGGGTCATCTGCGGCCGGCATCGGCTGGGCTTCGACTTTGTCGCGGAACACTTCAGACGTGTCCTTTGGTACGTAACCCAGGGCGGTAGCATAGCGGTTATCCCACCAGACCTTCTTGTTGTCGGAGGCGCCGTAGACCACGGTGTGGCCGACACCAGGGGCGTACAGGGCGCGTTCGATCAAATGGGTCAGGTCGCCGAAACTCAGCCAGGTGCTCATCATCCGGCGGTTTTGCGGTTCCGGGAACGAAGAGCCGATGCGGATGCTGACGGTCTCGATGCCATAGCGATCGAAGTAGAAACTGGCCATGTCCTCACCGTAGGACTTGGACAAGCCGTAGTAGCTGTCCGGGCGGCGAGGGGAGTGGGCGTCGATCACTTCATCCTGTTTGTAGAAACCGATGACGTGGTTGGAACTGGCGAAAATCACCCGCTTCACGCCATGGCGGCGTGCGGCTTCATAGATGTGGAATACACCGCAAATGTTGGCGCCGAGGATGTCTTCGAACGAATGTTCCGTCGAAACGCCGCCGAAGTGCAGGATCGCATCCACGCCTTCCACCAGTTGATGCACGGCTTGCTTGTCCGCGAGGTCGCAGGTCACGACTTCTTCGCGATCATCGATGGCGGGGGCGATGTCAGCGATGTCCGACAGGCGAATCACGTTGGCGTAAGGCCGCAGGCTTTCGCGCAGGACTTTACCGAGGCCACCGGCGGCACCGGTCAGCAGCAGGCGATTGAAAGGGGCGTTGGGCGTAGTGGTCATGGCAGTTCCTGGACGCAAATTATTGTTGTCAGAATCGTTGTAGGTTGTCGTATGACTTGGTCGGAGTATCGTTAGGCTTTCCGGGTCTTGTCAACGCGACTTTGGTGGAAATGGACGGAGGGTTGTCAAGCGCCCAACTGTGGCGAGGGAGCTCGCTCCCGCTGGGGCGCGAAGCGGCCCCTGCAATCCTTCAGCAAGACTGGATTGTCCGGTTTTGCCACTGCTTCGCAGCCGAGCGGGAGCAAGCTCCCTCGCCACAGAGTTGTCCAGGCTTCAAAAGGTTTTACAGCAACGAAATCGGATAGCTGACGAAAATCCGGTTCTCATCGAATTCATTGGTGCTGAAGTCTTTGCGGATGCTCGCGTTGCGCCATTTGACGTTGAGGTTTTTCAGCGGGCCGCTCTGGACGGTGTAGGCCAGTTCCGATTCGCGACCCCATTCCTTGCCATCGGTAATCACCCCTGTGTGCACGTTATCGCCGCTGATGTAGCGGTTCATCATCGTCAGGCCGGGAATGCCGAGCGCCACGAAGTTGTAGTCATGACGCAGCTGCCAGGATTTCTCCTTGGCATTGTCGTAGCTGGAGTTGTAGCTGTCGTTGGCCAGGGTGCCGCCGCTCGTGCCGTTGACGCGCATCCAGACATCGTCGCCGCTGAGTTTCTGCAGGCCGACATAGAACGTGCTGCCGCCGTACTTGGCCGAGAGCATGGCGAACGCGGTTTTGTTGTCGAGGTCGCCGGCCAGGGCGCTGCCGTCTTCCTTGCCGATGAAGTAACCGAGATTGGCGCCCAGGGTCCAGTCGCCGATTGGCTGGCTGTGGCTCAGGTTGAAATACTGCTGCTGATAGATATCGCTGAGTTCCGCGTACCAGACACCGACCTGGGTACGTTTTTCGTTGAACGCATATTCACCGCCGCCGAAGTTGAAGCGGTCCGAGGTAAAGGCCGCCGATTTGCCGTTCATGAACATGTCTTCCATGCTCGCATCGTTACGCGGGCTGTTCTGGCGGAACTGGCCGCCGTAGAGCGTCAGGCCGCTGATCTCGGTGGACGTCACCTGGCCGCCACGAAAGGTTTGCGGCAGAGAGCGACCATCGTCAGAGCGCAGGATCGGCAGCACCGGCATCCATTCCCCGACTTTCAATTCGGTCTTCGAGACTTTGCCTTTCAGCGCCACGCCCATCCGGCCGAAATTGTCCGCCGGGCGGCCGTCATCGTGAATCGGCAGCAACTGGGTGCCGCCCGTGCCTTTGCCGCCGTCGAGTTTCTGCGAGTACAAGCCGAGCACATCCACGCCGAAGCCGACCGGGCCCGGAGTGAAGCCGGATTTGGCGTCGAGGATGAAGCTTTGCGTCCACTCTTCAGCCTTGCCTTGAGGGTAGGCCGGATTGGTGTAGTTGCGATTGAAGTAGGCGTTGCGCAGGTTCAGCGTGGCCTTGGCGTCATCGACGAATCCTTCGGCGTTGCTGATCATGGGCATGGCGAGTACGGCCAGGCTGCTGCAACCGATCAGGCTCAGGGTATTGCGGCGTACGAAGGTTGGGCGAGGGGTGCAGGCGAAGGAATTACGGACGTGCTTGCTCACTGTGACGCTCCCGATGTTTCTTGTTGTTTTTATTGTTGTCATACGTCGTCGTACAACATTAGGGCGATTATTTGCGAGGGTTTAGCGGGTTGTCAATCGGAAGTTATACGATGACTTGGGGATTGTGCTGTCAGCTAGAAATCATGGGAGGCATGGTGCCCAGGAGGGAGACCGCAGCCACTGCGCCCATCCCCACCAACCATTCCGCAATCCTTGATCTGCAACCGATTGAACAGCACCAACCGCAAAATGCAGGAAACGGCACAGCACCAGCGCGCTCGTCATGAGTGACCCGTCAACCTTGAAGCTGTACGCGCCTTCGCTTTTATGGGTGTCGACCGACGCAAGTCCGACGGTGCACTCACGGTGCTGTCAGCGGCCGGGGGCTGGCCTTTCAGATGGGCGTGGCAAAT
This sequence comes from Pseudomonas fluorescens NCIMB 11764, assembly GCF_000293885.2. NCBI lineage: Bacteria > Pseudomonadati > Pseudomonadota > Gammaproteobacteria > Pseudomonadales > Pseudomonadaceae > Pseudomonas > Pseudomonas fluorescens. The sequence continues at coordinate 5,135,822 of NZ_CP010945.1, read as the reverse complement.
ACCGACGAGGCGGCGAGCAGCGAGCCGAGGAGGACGGCGATGGAGAGGGATTTCTTGAAAAGCATCGCGGAGATCTCAGAGGCAGGTTCGAAGAAGGGCGACAGTTAACTGCGAGCGTTAGCGGGTGGTGGTACGAAGTTTCGTTTTCCGATGTCGCCGCGAGGTAGAGCGGATGCTAGTCTTGAGCAACGCTGTTGCCAGGGAGCCCCCATGGGCAATCACAAGATCGAGATTCGCCGCAGTAACGTCGAAAAAATCCTGCTCGGGGCCGAAAAGGTCTTTGCCGAAAAAGGCTTCGGCGGCACCGCCATGGCCGACATCGCCGCCGAAGTGCAACTGCCGCGTTCCAACCTGCATTACTACTTCAGCACCAAGACCGAATTGTACAGCGCCGTGCTGTTCGATTTGCTGGAGGTGTGGAAGCAGGACGCCCTGTGTTTCGAGATGTTCGATGATCCGCGCGTGGTGCTCAGCAGCTACATCCGCGCCAAGATGAACCACTCCCGCAGCCGGCCTTACGGCTCGAAAGTCTGGGCCAATGAAATCATCCACGGCGCACCGACGTTGGGTGAGAAACTGGACGTCAGCCTGTACGACTGGGCCAAGATGAAAGAGGCGAAAATTCGCCAGTGGGTGGACGACAAACGCATCTTGCCGGTGGAGCCTTCAAGCCTGCTGTACATGATCTGGGCCTCGACCCAGCATTACGCTGACTTTGATCATCAGGTGAATATCCTGAACGATCATCAGCCGCTGTCGGACATGCAGTTCGAGCGGGCGGTGCAGACGGTGACGAGTGTGATTTTGCGGGGGATCGGTCTGGAGCCTTAAAATCTCGAGTGGTGCTGCCGGCCTCATCGCGAGCAGGCTCGCTCCCACATTGGAATGCATTTCAAATGTAGGAGCGAGCCTGCTCGCGATGGCGTCAGTTCAGGCGCCGAAGATTTCAGACCGCAACGTGATACGGATTCCTCGGATCATGATTCCAGTCCAGAAACGGCTTCCCGTTCTCCATCGGCACCATCTCTATGCAGTCCTGTACCGGGCAAGTGATCTGGCACAAATTGCAGCCCACGCACTCCTCGTCGATGACTTCATATTTATGCGTACCGTCCGCCTGCTTGAGACTGGCCACGGCCTGATGGGACGTGTCTTCGCAGGCAATATGGCAACGCCCGCAGCCGATACACGCTTCCTGGTCAATCTTCGCAATGACCTGATAGTTGATGTCCAGGTACTTCCAATCGGTAGTATTGCCCACCGCGCGCCCGGAAAATTCCGACACGCTGGCGTAACCCTGACTGTCCATCCAGCGTGACAAACCGTCCTTCATTTCCTCGACAATCCGGAAACCATGCAGCATCGCCGCCGTGCACACCTGCACCGAGCCGCTGCCCAGCGCGATGAATTCCGCCGCATCGCGCCAGTTGCCAATGCCGCCGATGCCGGAGATCGGCAAGCCTTGCGTCTGCGGATCGCGGGCAATCTCGGCGACCATGTTCAGCGCAATCGGCTTCACCGCCGAACCGCAATAACCGCCGTGGGTGCTTTGGCTGCCGACGGTGGGGTTGGCGACCATGCGCTCCAGGTTGACGCTGGTGATCGAGTTGATGGTGTTGATCAGCGACACCGCGTCGGCACCACCGCGATGGGCCGCACGGGCGGCGACGCGGATGTCGGTGATGTTCGGCGTCAGCTTGACGATCACCGGCAGCGAGCAATACGTCTTGCACCAGCGCGTGACCTGCTCGACATACTCCGGCACCTGACCGACCGCCGCGCCCATGCCCCGTTCCGGCATGCCGTGCGGACAACCGAAATTCAGTTCGATGCCATCGGCACCGGTGGCTTCCACCAGCGGCAGGATGTATTTCCACGATTCTTCGACGCAGGGCACCATCAGCGACACAATCAACGCCCGATCCGGCCAGTCTTTTTTGACCTGGGTGATTTCCCGCAGGTTGATCTCCAGCGAACGGTCGGTAATCAGCTCAATGTTGTTGAAACCCAACACTTCACGGTTGGCCCCGAAGTGCGCCGAGTAGCGCGAGGACACGTTGACCGCCGCCGGGTCTTCACCCAGGGTTTTCCAGACCACGCCCCCCCAACCGGCTTCGAAGGCGCGGACCACGTTGTAGGCTTTGTCGGTCGGTGGCGCGGAGGCCAGCCAGAACGGGTTGGGGCTTTTGATGCCGGCGAAGACAATCGAAAGATCGGCCATTTACGCAGCCTCCACGTTGAGCATCAGTTGAGCGTTGATGGCCTCGGCCGCCAGTTTGCCGTGCTGCACTGCTTGCACGGTGAGGTCCTGATCGAGGCTGGTGCAGTCGCCGCCGGCATACACGCCCGGAATGCTGGTGCGCAGGTGTTCATCGACTTGAATCCGATCGCCCGAACGCTTGAGTTCGCGAGCCAGCGGATCGCCAAGAGCGCTCGAGTCGAAGGCCTGGCCGATGGCTTTGAAAATCGCATCGGCCGCCAGTTCGAAGGTTTCGCCGGTGGTTTGCAGGCGACCTTCCACCAGGTGCGTGCGAGCGAAGCGCATGCCGCGCACGTTGCCTCGATCGTCGAGCAGCACTTCTTCGGGTTGCGCCCAGGTCAGCAAGCGCACCTGATTGGCTTTGGCGATGTCTTGTTCGTGGTGGGTGGCGCCCATGTCCTCGACGCCGCGGCGATACACCAGATTCACGTCATGCGCGCCGAGGCGGGCCATTTGCACGGCCATGTCGATGGCGGTGTTGCCGGCACCGAGGACGATGCAGCGGTTGGCCAAAGGCAGTTGTGTCAGATCATCGGCCTGGCGCAATTCACGGATGTATTCAGTGGCGGGGAGCAAGCCCGGTGCATCTTCGCGGGCCAGCCCAAGCTGTTTGCTGGCGTTGAGGCCAAGTCCGAGGAACACTGCGTCGAATTGTTGATGCAGCTCGCTGAGGGTCAGGTTTTCGCCGAGTTTTTGTCCGTGACGGATTTCGATGCCACCGATCTGCAGCAGGAAGTCCAGTTCCTTCTGCGCGTAATCGTCCACCAGTTTGTACTTGGCGATCCCGTATTCGTTGAGGCCACCAGCCTTTTCCCGTGCTTCGAAAATCACCACGTCATGCCCATGCATGGCGCTGCGATGGGCGCAGGACAAACCGGCCGGACCGGCACCGACCACGGCGATGCGCTTGCCGGTGGTTGCGGCGCGAGGGAAGGGGTGTTCGCTGAAGTGCGCATTGTCCACGGCGTAGCGCTGTAGCAGGCCGATCAGTACCGGCGCGCATTCATGGGCGTTGTTGCGCACGCAGGCTTGCTGGCAAAGGATTTCCGTCGGACAGACCCGGGCGCAACTGCCGCCGAGGATGTTCGCCGAGAGGATTTTCTGCGCCGCGCCTTGCACGTTGTCCTGATGGATATTGCGGATGAACGAGGGAATGTCGATGTCGCTCGGACAGGCATTCACGCACGGCGCGTCATAGCAATACAGGCAGCGCGAGGCTTCCAGATGTGCCTGGCGGTCGTTGAGCGGCGGCGCCAGGTCGGTGAAATGACCAGCGAGGTCGGCCGCATTCTCGTAGGGATGCGGGAGGTGGTTCAGGGACTTGATCACGGTGTTGGCCTCACGGTTATTGAGGTAACTGCCTCTGGTGGGCATTGGCTTTTTTGCATCACCCAGTGGCGAGGGAGCAAGCACCCTCGCCACAGGGGGCAGATCAGCGTTTCACAGCAACCGGCTGATTCAACTCAGCCCGCTTGCTCAGCAAATCAAACACCGCCGGATACGCCGGCCGCTCGACATACCGCCCGGCCCCACGCTCGGCGCGCAAATCCCCATCGGCCCAGACCACACGGCCCTGGCTGATCGTATGGCTCGGCACCCCGCGTACGGTCTTGCCTTCGAAGATGTTGAAGTCGACTTGCTGGTGATGGGTCTTCGCTGAAATCGTCCGTGTGCCCTCGGGATCCCACAGCACCAGATCCGCATCGGCACCGACGCGAATCGCACCTTTGCGCGGGTAGAGGTTGAAGATCTTCGCGGTGTTGGTAGAGGTCAGCGCGACAAATTGCTGCATCGAAAAACGCCCGGTGTTCACCCCTTCATCCCAGAGCACCGCCATGCGGTCTTCGATACCCGCGGTGCCGTTCGGGATCTTGCTGAAATCGTCACGCCCCGCGGCTTTTTGCTCGGCGCAGAAGCAGCAATGGTCGGTGGCGGTGGTGTGCAGGTTGCCGGATTGCAGACCATGCCAAAGTGCTTCCTGATGGCCGCGCGGACGGAACGGCGGGCTCATCACGTAGCCGGCGGCGGTCTGCCAGTCCGGGTGTTGATAGACGCTGTCGTCCAGCAGCAGATGACCGGCGAGCACTTCACCGTAGACTTGCTGGCCCTTGCTGCGGGCGTAGGTGATTTCGTCGAGGGCTTCCTTGGTCGATACGTGAACCAGATACAGCGGCGTGCCCAGGGTTTCGGCGATGCGGATGGCCCGGCTCGCCGCTTCACCTTCGACCTGCGACGGACGCGACAGCGGATGCGCTTCAGGGCCGGTGATGCCCTGCGCCATCAGCTTGCGTTGCAGGTGATAAACCAGCTCGCCGTTTTCCGCATGCACCGTCGGCACCGCGCCCAGTTCCAGGCAGCGTTCGAAACTCGCTACCAAGGTGTCATCGGCCGCCATGATCGCGTTCTTGTAAGCCATGAAATGCTTGAAGCTGTTGACGCCGTGATGGCTGACCAGCTCGGCCATTTCCTCGCGGACCTGCTCGCTCCACCAGGTGATCGCAACGTGGAAACCGTAATCGGAGGCCGACTTCTCGGCCCATCCGCGCCACTGATGAAAGGCTTCCATCAGCGATTGCTGCGGGTTGGGAATCACGAAGTCGATGATCGACGTGGTGCCCCCGGCAAGGCCTGCCGCCGTACCGCTGAAAAAGTCCTCACTGGCCACAGTGCCCATGAAAGGCAGCTGCATGTGCGTATGCGGATCGATGCCGCCGGGCATCAGGTATTGGCCGCTGCCGTCGAGCACTTCGGCGCCTGCCGGAACATCAAGATTGTCACCGATGGCTTTGATCACGCCGTCGGCGCAATAGACGTCGGCGCGATAACTTTCATCATGGGTAATAACGGTGGCGCCACGGATCAACAGAGACATTCCGAGTTCCTCGCAGGCAATGACCGACTGGTGCCGGTTCTAAATGTTTTATATGAAGCAGGCGTAGACAGGAGTATTCCTGTCAACACTGTCAGGAATAGAAACTAGTATGAGTTCGTGGAATCAGCAAGAATAATTTTTATAAGCATATAACTGATTTAAGTATTTGAAATATAAGTACTAAAACGATTAATCACCAAAATGGTGAGGCCTCTCACCATTTTGACGCACTTGACAGGTTCCAAAAATGGTCAAGATTTCTTATGTGAAATCAGCCGCTTGAGGATGGTCTATGGTTGATGCGCAACTTTGAAAAAAAGATCGACGCACCAGATTGAGTCCTGACGGTTCGGACCACTGGCCTGGCCTTTTAGCCTGAGGAAACAGGCAAGTCACCGAGGACTCACCAGGTATATAAATAAAGCTGATAAACATCAGTGCTTTACGAAGTTTTTATGGAACTGCCCGATGCGCAATCGGGGTGCCCGGCACGTTTATTGATGCCACCAGCCCCTTGTTGAGCAAAAAATAATTCAAAGAACAGTGGAGCGGCCATGCAACAGATCAGATCGCAAGTGACCGAGCGCGACGGCTTGTTCGAGCTCGAAGCCGGCAGCGATGTCCTCGACAGTCCCCGTTACAACCACGATATGGCACCGACCAAGGTGCGCGAGCGAACCTGGAACAAATGGCACATCACCGCGCTGTGGGTCGGCATGGCGATCTGCGTGCCGACCTATACCCTCGGCGGGGTGCTGACCGCTTACTTCGGCCTGAGCGTCGGTGAGGCGCTGCTGGCGATTCTGTTTGCCAACATCATTGTGTTGATTCCGCTGACGCTGAACGCGTTCCCCGGCACCAAATACGGCATCCCGTTTCCCGTCCTGCTGCGTTCATCCTTTGGCATTCTGGGCTCCAACATTCCCTGTCTGATTCGCGCCTTGGTGGCGTGTGGCTGGTTCGGCATCCAGACGATGTTTGGTGGGCTGGCGATTCACCTGTTCCTGGGCTCGGTGTTCGAGGGCTGGAAATCCCTCGGCGGCACGGGTGAGGTCATCGGTTTCATGGTGTTCTGGGCCTTGAACCTGTGGGTGGTGATTCGCGGCGCCGAGTCGATCAAATGGCTGGAAACGCTGTCCGCGCCGCTGTTGGTGCTGGTCGGTGTCGGGCTGCTGGTGTGGGCCATGCCGAACGTATCGATGAGCGAATTGATGGCGATCCCGGCCAAGCGTCCGGAAGGGGCGAGCGTGGTCAGTTACTTCGCCGCCGGGCTGACTGCGATGGTCGGGTTCTGGGCCACGTTGTCACTGAACATTCCGGACTTCAGCCGCTACGCCAAAAGTCAGAAGGACCAGATCGTCGGGCAGATCATCGGCCTGCCGCTGACCATGTTCCTGTTCGCTTCACTGGGCGTGGTGATGACGGCCGCATCGGTCAAGCTGGTGGGCGTGACCGTGTCCGACCCGGTGACGCTGATCGGTCACATCCAGAGCCCGGTCTGGGTCGCGCTGGCCATGGCGCTGATCATCATCGCCACGCTCTCCACCAATACCGCCGCCAACATTGTTTCGCCGACCAACGACTTCCAGAACATCGCGCCGAAGGTGATCAACCGCACCAAGGCGGTAATGCTCACGGGGGTGGTTGGCCTGGTGCTGATGGCGCATGAGCTGCTGAAGAAGCTCGGGCTGATCGTTTCCGATGTGAGCCTGGAAACGGTCTATTCGAACTGGCTGCTGGGCTATTCCAGTCTTCTCGGCCCCATCGCCGGGATCATGGTGGTGGATTATTTCCTGATCAAGAAACAGCAACTGGACCTGGCCGGGCTTTATCGCGATGACGTCTATCCGGCGTGGAACTGGTGCGGGTTTATCGCGTTTGGTGTGCCGGTGGTGTTGACGCTGCTGTCGTTGGGCAGCGATGCCTTCAGCTGGTTCTACAGCTATGGCTGGTTCACGGGTTCGGCGCTGGGTGGGTTGATTTATTACGGGTTGTGCTCTGTTCGGCCCAGTCCGTCTGTTGCGAAAACTGCGGTGTAGGTACAGGCATACACCTATGACAACTTCCTGAGGAGATCACCATGAACGCGGCCGTAGACGTTCTGCAATCCACCCATCAGCACATCAACCGCGACCGCCTGTGGCAGTCGCTCATGGACCTGGCCAGACTCGGCGCCACAGTCAAGGGCGGCGTCTGTCGCCTGGCCCTGACCGACCTCGACCGCCAGGCCCGGGACATCTTCGTCAAGTGGTGCGAGGAGGCCGGCTGCACCGTCAGTATCGACGCCGTCGGCAACATCTTCGCCAGGCGCCCCGGGCGCAATCCCAACCTGCCACCGGTGATGACCGGCAGTCATATCGACACTCAACCCACCGGCGGCAAGTTCGACGGCTGCTTCGGTGTGCTCGCCGGCGTCGAAGTCTTGCGTACGCTCAACGACCTCGGCGTGGAAACCGAAGCGCCGCTGGAGGTGGTGGTCTGGACCAACGAGGAAGGCTCGCGTTTCGCCCCGTGCATGATGGGCTCCGGCGTGTTCGCGGAAAAATTCACCCTTGAAGAAACGCTGGCCAAGGTCGACGCCGAAGGCATTACCGTCGGCGAAGCACTGAACGCGATTGGCTATGCCGGCTCGCGCAAGGTCAGCGGTCACGCCGTCGGCGCCTATTTCGAAGCCCACATCGAACAGGGGCCGATCCTTGAGGACGAACGCAAAACCATCGGCGTGGTCATGGGCGCCCTCGGCCAGAAATGGTTCGACCTGAAACTGCGCGGCGTCGAAGCCCACGCCGGACCCACCCCGATGCACCTGCGCAAAGACGCATTGGTCGGTGCGTCCGTCATTGTCGGCGCCGTCAATCGCGCCGCCCTCGGCCATCAACCCCACGCCTGCGGCACTGTCGGTTGCCTGCAAGCCTATCCTGGCTCGCGCAACGTCATCCCCGGCGAAGTGCGCATGACCCTGGATTTCCGGCATCTGGAACCGGCACGCCTGGATTCGATGATCGCCGAAGTCCGCGAAGTGATCGAAGCCACCTGCGAAGAGCACGGCCTGACCTTCGAACTGACACCGACCGCCGACTTCCCGCCGCTGTACTTCGACAAAGGCTGCGTCGAAGCGGTACGCGGCGCGGCCCAAGGGCTTGGCTTGTCGCACATGGATATCGTCAGCGGAGCAGGGCACGACGCCATCTTCCTCGCCGAACTCGGCCCGGCCGGGATGATCTTCGTACCGTGCGAGGGTGGTATCAGCCACAACGAAATCGAAAACGCCGCACCGGACGACCTGGCGGCAGGGTGTGCGGTGTTGTTACGGGCGATGCTGGCGGCGTCGGCGGCGATTGCCGGAGGGCAAATCGCGGCATGAAGATCCGACGTTCGTGTTTTCAGGTGCACGCAACCCCTGCAGGAGCCGAGCTTGCTCGCGAAGACGTCGGATCAGGCGGCGAAGATGTTGCATATGATGGACTCTTCGTGAGCAAGCTTCGCTACGACGAAGGTGTTGTGATTCTATTTTGGCTATTAAAAAGGCTGTTTATTCGAATTTGATTCTAAGCAACTGTCATATTTGACAGTGGCGCTGTAGTTTATTTTCTCTAATAGTAGTCGCGCATAGGCTGGTGTGTGAATCAATTAGAGGGAGATTGCATTATGGGAACTGTCGTAGATGCTGAATCAAGAAATGACCCGTACGATAATCTATTCATGGAGATCAACCAGAACAGACTAACGCGTGGCGCGCCTCTGCTGCTGCAAAGTTCTTTCGCAAATAAGTTGAGCATTAATATGCCCGGCTCGTTGGGGGCGTTTCGTCTGGGGGTAGTCTCTGATGGACAACCCATCTATTTAGAGCCGGGTACCGATACGTGGGTGAAACCGGTGGCTGGTAAGTTAAAGTGGACGATAACACCTGGAAGTACGGAAGAGCGTTTCACTTTGGTACTGTACAGCCGGGACTTTAATCAAACGTTGGCATTTCACTGCGAATCCTATGCGGCCGATCACCCTTGGTATTCAAGTTCAAGGTTTTACGTTTTTACGCCGACCAATAATGGATTTTTTGCTCATAAGGGTATTTTGCGCCTTACTCAAACTGACTACCGAAATGGCATCCAGCTTTGGCCCGTTGGGAACAGATTGTTTGGTAAAAAAATAACAATGACATTGACGGGGGAGCATGGAGTTCCCGATGTTACGCCTGCCGAGCCTCAGACGATGGGGCACTTAGAATTGAAGTGGAATTTTAGTTTCGATAAATTCGATAAAGTAGTGCCGGTAACCGCACGGTTTGAGGCTGAAGGTGTGCCGTTAGCTACTAGTTTTGACTTTTCGCCCACAGCAGATGTCATGACTGAAACCGTATCTGGCAAGTTGGAGCATTCAGAAGCAATTGAGAGTTCCACAGATTCAGCCAAGGAGTAGAAGTAACGCACGATCACAAACCCCTGAGGTCGTAATCTTCACAGAGCGCCGCACGTTGGCGCTCCCGCGATTGTGGAGATCCAATGAGCCAAGACGTCCTGACCACTGAAACCAATCGCCGTCAATTGCAGCAGATCATCGCCGGTCTGTCCGACGGCGTGATCCTGCTGGAGCTCGATCAGACCCTCCTCTGGGCCAATGAAGCCGCGCTGACCATGCACGGTGTCAGACGGATCAGCGAACTGGGCGCCAATGCCAAGGAGTACGCGAAACGCTTCGCCTTGCGTTATCGCAACAATCATCCGGTGCCGGCCGACAACTACCCGATCAATCGCGTGGCCCGTGGTGATACGTTCAGCGATGTATTGGTGGAAGTGACTCCGCTCGACGATGAAGCGCGTACCTGGGTCCACAACGTACGCAGCCTGGTCCTGACCGACAGCGGCGGCGAACCGGAGTTGCTGGTGCTGATCATGGACGATGTCACCGAGTGGGCCAGCGCCGAGCAGCGTTTCGAAAAGACCTTCAATGCCAACCCGGCCCCGGCGGTGATTTGCCGCCTCAGCGATCTGCGCTACATCAAGGTCAATGCCGGCTTCCTTGAAATGACCGGCTACAGCCGCGATCAGGTCATCGGTGTGTCGACCTATGAGCTGGACATTCTTGAAGGCGCCGAAAAGAAAGACCTGGCAATCGAGCGCTTGCGTGAACACGCCACTATTCCCCAGATGCAGGCCGAGCTGAAATTGCCTGAAGGCGGCAGCAAGCAGGTGATCGTCGCGGGCCAGCCGCTTGAGCTCAACGACGAAGAATGCATGTTGTTTTCCTTCGTCGACATGGAACCCCGGCATAAGGCCGAGGTTGCCCTTCGCCAGAGCGAGGAACGGTTTGCCAAGGCTTTCCGCCTGACACCGGTGCCGATCCTGGTGTGCAACGCCAGTGATCAAGTGGTGCTGGACGTCAACGAGGCGTTCCTCGAAACCCTCGCTTATCCGAGTGAAGAAGTGCTCGGCAAGACCATCGCCGAGATCGATTTCATCCATGACACCGGCGCACGCACTCGTCTGTTTGCGGCACTGGAGAAAACCGGCAGCCTGGATCGCATCGATGTCAGCGTACGTAAAAAAGATACCGAACTGATCGATTGCGCGATTTCCGCCGACACCGTGAACATTCAGGACAGCCCTTGCTACCTGCTGGTGTTGATGAACATCACCGAACGCAAACGCACCGAGCTGGAATTGGTGGCCGCGATTGAAGAGGTGATGAAAGACGCGTCCTGGTTCAGCCGTACGCTGATCGAAAAACTGGCCAACGTGAAAAGCGTCAACTCGCCGAAATTGCCCAGCGTCTCCTTCACTGACCTCACCGCCCGTGAACGCGATGTGCTTGGCCTGATCTGCGAAGGCCTGGCTGACAAGGAAATCGCAGCGCGCCTGAAACTGGCCCCCAACACCGTGCGCAACCATGTTTCGACGGTGTATTCCAAGCTGGACGTGCACAGTCGCAGTGAAGCGATTGTCTGGGCGCGCGAGCGCGGATTGTTCTCCAGCGAACGCCGACCGAAGCGGCAAAGGTAAGGTGCAATTGCACTAGATTAGCCAGTGCAAATGGATGTTCTGACCGGGCTTGGCGGTTCTTAAGCTGTAAGGGTGCGATACGAGTCTTCGCGAACCCCTTCGATACATGAAAAGGAACCGTCACATGGTCACGTTCACAGCGCACTGTTTGATGCGCCGCCGCCAAGGTGAATTGCAATGATTTCCCTGGCGCAATTACGTCTGCAACTGGAGCGCAGTTTTTCGCCGCTGGCTTGTGAGTGCACGCTGACGGGGGATCACTCGTTGACGGTGAAACTCTATCACCCGGTTTCCGGGCAGGTTGACCTGGTAGTCAGTGGCTTGAGGGTCCCGCTTGCGACTCTGGAAGCGGTAGAGGCACTGATTGAAGAACTGCGTTATGAACTTGAGAGCAACACGCTGCATCGCCCCGACCCTGTCCGATAGCGCGTGCCGGTTAGATCCTTGCTATGAAAAAGCCAAGCGATCTCAACCATGCCGCCTATAAGAAAAGTGAACGTTTGTTTGCCGTGACCGGTCCACACTTTTGTAGTGTTTGCTGTTTGTCGCGGAATATGTCGATCACTTATCGCGGGTCAGTTTATGAACAGTCTTGGGAAATGCACGTTTGCGTCATTGTCGCTCGCCTTTTGCATAACGATACTCGGCGGTTGTGCCAGTCCTCCCCCACCGCCGCCCGCCGCTCCACCTCCGATGCCTCAACGCACGTGTGAAACGTCCGAAAAAACCGATGTACTGGGTGATGTAAGGGCGGAGGGTGAGGTCACACGAGTGACTACGTTGACTCGGTGTGTGACTCAGTAGCGGCGTGTTGTTTATGAAAAATTGGCTTTTGATCGCAATTGGTTCTAGCCGAACTGTCAACTCTGACAGTTCCATAATTCATGCACTGTCTCGATAGTTGAGTGGTCGGTATTTCTTAATGCCACCCTGGATGTCGAGGCGGTGCTATGAGTCATCACAAGTCAGGTGAAATCAGCACACGCTGTAACTCATGGCTTGCTGATTTGTCCAGACGATAAACAATTTTTGCTTCGCGAATTTTGAATCATTACCCGTCGCTTGAAAAAAAAGGCAGCCAAGGTTGTCTTTTGCTCATTCTATAAAACGAGTAACGCAATCTATTTTATGGCACCGATACTCTCGTCAAATCGTGCATTAATCGCGATTTGATCTAACTTTACTGTCAAATATGACAGTTCCATAAACCTGCATTTTTTCCGATAGTCGAGCAGTCTTTTTTAATGCGACTGCTGACTAACGGGATAACGCCATGACCTTCGAACGCCACGCCGGATCAACGTTACAACGCTTCTGGGATAACGCCAGGTTATTTATCAACGGCCAGGAGTTCCAGGAAGGGGAGGAGTTTTTCTTGCTCCGCGGCCAGCCAAATCAAGTAAAGGTGGAGGTGTCAGCGGATATCGCGAAGCAGATAAGGTTGGAATTGGCTGAAGATGACGAACTGGATCTTGTTTCATCGCCGGGATTTGGCGATTGGGTGGAGGGCGAATTCGCATGGGCGATTACACCGGGCGATGGTGCCAGTGGCCGAATCACGCTGGTGCTGATCAGCAAGGAAGTGGAGGTGCCTTGGGTGCTCTCTTGCCGCGTGATGTCAACCAACCTGCTGGACGAAGTGGACGGTGTTCAAGTGAACGGTGCCCCTTATCCGACCCAGGGTGTCGTGCTGTTCAGGGACGAACCTCAGACCGTCACCCTGACCTATAAGCCGGGCAGCCCCGTGCAAGACTGGCCTCTGGAACTGACGGCCACCTTGCTCAGCGGATTGCAGGATGGCGACCTGGTGGTCACTTTGGCCGGGCCGCATTCGTGGACGATTGTGGCTTCCAACAACAGCGGCACGTTCAAGCTGGATTTGACGGGGTCGGACTTTACCACCGGCATAACGCTAGCCGACAGCAAGGTGCTGTCCCGCAATCTGGCGGATGAGGCAACGGTTCAGATAGACGGAAAAGATGCGGAGCCCGGCGCACTTTATTTCAGGGGCGGGGTACACACGCTGACGCTTGTCCCCAAGGCAGGCAGCCCGATTGCGGGTTATGGGGTCGGGTTGTGGCTCGGGCGGTCGCCGCTCGTGACCAGCAACCCCCCGGCGGAAACCTTTACCGGATTGCATTCCTGGACGATCACCTTGGCTTCGGATAGAAGCGGTACGTTTCATTTTGAGCTCGCAGGCCATGGTTTCGGGAGGGGCAACATAAAAATTGATGCTAACAAACTGTTGTCGCCGGATTTGGCGGATGAGGCCGATGTACTGATTGGTGGCAACATTGTTCCTCCAGAAGGTATCGACTTCAAGCATCTGCAACCCCAGGTCCTTACGCTAAGGTATAAAACCGACAGTCCACTGCCGGGACATCCCGTAAAACTGAAGTGCAGAATAGTAGAAGGGTTGGAAGAGGGAAGCCTGCCGAGTGAACCTGATTATGGCGAGGAGCAAACTACCCACCGCTGGACTATGACCGGTTTAAGAGGGATCGGAAAGTTTCAACTGAGTTTGGCGGGCAACAACATGACCAGTGAACTCGTTGTTCCGGTCTGTCATTTGTCGGAGGGCGGTGTGCCGGATTACTTTACGGTTCAGTTCGATGGTAATTCATTGAAACCTGGCGATAAGGCGCATGCGACACGATATGGGCGGCATACCATTACACTCATACCGAAGAGCGGCGCTCCCGATAACAAAGTCAAGCTCGATTGGGGCATTGAGGCGCCTGACGGGGTGACAATGACACCTGCCCCGGGTGTCTCTCAGACGGTCCATCCGACAGAAGGGGCCACTTGGGAGCTGAGGTGCCTCGGCGTGGATGCCGAGTTTTCAGTGAAAGCGGAGTGGGAAGGGGCATCTTTGACTGCTTTGGAAACTCCAGTGTCGTTGAAGGCTGGAACCTACAATATGCGCTTCACTTATCTTGGCATACCTATGGCTTATCCACCGACAGAAGTACTCGCTCCGGAATTGATTCCCGGAGCAGGGTGGGGCGTTCAGCCTTCGGTACAAGTGACTACGCAGGAAGGGGTTCCGGTTGCGGGCGTTAACGTCGAGTTCATTGCACCTGATCACCCAGTCGGTTTTGGAACAACTAACGCAACCGGGGGGGCCGGAAGCTCCGTGGCGATCAAGTATTATCCTAAAGAAAGGCATGTCATTGAACTTTTGGCAAAAACGACCGAAGCAACAGGTCGTGTTTCCATGATTCGGTTACTGTTATTACTTACTCCTGCTTAATACGTAAGAAGGGCAAGGAACTCCTGTCATTTGGAGTTCCATGTTTTATTACAGTTTTCTCTGGATTGCTGTCAGTTATGACAGTTACCCAGTCAATGTTTTTCCTCGATACTCGAGCGGCCAATTCGATATCTGAGAGTACCGTCATGACCAATGAAATCAAATCTGTATCAGCTCGGCCAAATGGTTGGGAAGACGCCAAGTTGTTCTTCAACGACAAACTGATCGAGGGGCCCATTATGCTGTGGCGTGGGCAGGTACACGATATAAGGGTGGAAGTCCCCTCGTCCTTTACTGGACAGATATCTCTCACGAAAGAGGATTCCCGCGACCTGGCCATCACCGCTTCCCCGGAGTTCGGCACCCCTGCCGATCCGGTCGGCAATGCATTCAGTAAACCCAAGGAGCTCCGGTCGTTCGGAGCTCCTTTTTTCAATGCTTGATCCTGACAATGTCGACTACCGGGGCTTCGGCGTTGAAAGGTTAAGGGAAAGGAAATTTACTGTTTTTATCGCGTTTTGTTCTATTGGTTTGTCAGTTTTGACAGTTACCCAGCCCCGTTTTTTCTTGAATAGTCGAATGGCCTTTTTCAACCATTGTCGATGTTCGAGGAAATGCCATGACCATCCAGATCAGGTCCAGTTCAGCCGAAAGAGCCGTATACCTCTGCTATGGCTCCGATAGTCATACGCTCAGAATTGAAGGCGCTGAGGATAGTCCTTGGGTCAGTCAGGGAGTGAGCCTCAATCACGCTTCCGCTGATTCGCCTTTGATCTTCGCCGACCCTGGATATGGCGAACTTCAGAAACTTGAACCTGAGGGCTCAGAATGGAAGCTCCGCTGTCCGGCCGATGGCATCGATCACGACTTCGAATACTCGATTCAAAGTGAGTTTACCGCCGTGCCTTACAAAATCTCGATGCGGTTGGGGCACTATCGTCGTGAGGTTCTGGACAGCCGCAGCCCAATCAGTGCGCCGGTGATAGGAGACACAGTAAAGGCCCAAATCACGGTCGGATCGTTCTACACAAAACAGGCGCTGGAAAATATTGAGGTCAAGTGGTCGATTGGTGGGACGACAACGACAGTACCGACATCGACGTCGGGCGTAAGCCAGTTCAGCCATACGGTTCAAACATTGGGTGAGCAGACGATCACGGCAGAATTCTACAGCCCGTATGACGATAAAACGGTGAGTGAGTCTTTTGAGATCAAGGTTTATGAGACAAGTCCTTGGGAAGACGCGAAGTTGTACGTCAATGACAGGGAAGTGATGTGGGGCGATCCCATTGGGCTGACTCGCGGAAGAGCAAACGCTTTAAGAGTCGAAGTTGCGCCCGAGATTGCGAAGGTGTTGCGTCTGGGGGTGGGAGAGTCTGGAGGCTTGAACCTTGTATCAAACCCGCCTTTTGAAAGCGATGTCAGCCCGGTCGGCGAAACGTTCAACTGGACGGTCACACCGGACGATGGGCTAAGCGGTCTTGGCATGTTGGTTCTTTTCAGTACGGATGTGGTGTTGCCTTGGGAGCTTCCGTTCTGGGTGATGTCCGCCAACCTGTCGGACGAAGTGGAGGGTGTTTGGGTAGACGGTGTCGCGTATCCAGTCGAGGGGGCTGTGTTGTTCAGGGACGAACCTCGGACCATCACCCTGAGCTATAAGGCTGGTAGTCCCGTGCGGGATTGGCCTCTGGAACTGACGGCCACCTTGCTCAGCGGATTGCAGGATGGCGACCTGGTGGTGACTTCGGACGGGTTGCATACATGGACGATTGTGGCTTCCAACAACAGCGGTACGTTCAAGCTGGATTTGACGGGGGCGGGCTTTACCGCAGGCGTCTCGACTCCTGTCAGCAAGGTGTTGTCGCGCAATCTGGCGGATGAGGCAACGGTTCAGATTGACGGAAAAGATGCGGAGCCCGGCGCACTTTATTTCAGGGGCGGGGTACACACGCTGACGCTTGTCCCCAAGGTAGGCAGCCCGATTGCGGGTTATGGGGTCGGGTTGTGGCTCGGGCGGTCGCCGCTCGTGACCAGCAACCCCCCGGCGGAAACCTTTACCGGATTGCATTCCTGGACGATCACCTTGGCTTCGGATAGAAGCGGTATGTTTCATTTTGAGCTCGCAGGCGAACATTTCGGCAGGGGCAACATAAAAATTGATGCTAACAAACTGTTGTCGCCGGATTTGGCGGATGAGGCCGATGTACTGATTGGTGGCAACATTGTTCCTCCAGAAGGTATCGACTTCAAGCATCTGCAACCCCAGGTCCTTACGCTAAGGTATAAAACCGACAGTCCACTGCCGGGACATCCCGTAAAACTGAAGTGCAGAATAGTAGAAGGGTTGGAAGAGGGAAGCTTGCCGAGTGAACCCGATTATGGCGAGGAGCAAACTACCCACCGCTGGACTATGACCGGTTTAAGAGGGATCGGAAAGTTTCAACTGAGTCTGGCGGGCAACAACATGACCAGTGAACTCGTTGTTCCGGTCTGTCATTTGTCGGGGGTCGGTGTGCCGGATTACTTTACGGTTCAGTTCGATGGTAATTCATTGAAACCTGGCGATAAGGCGCATGCGACACGATATGGGCGGCATACCATTACACTCATACCGAAGAGCGGCGCTCCCGATAACAAAGTCAAGCTCGATTGGGGCATTGAGGCGCCTGACGGGGTGACAATGACACCTGCCCCGGGTGTCTCTCAGGCGGTCCATCCGACAGAAGGGGCCACTTGGGAGCTGAGGTGCCTCGGCGTGGATGCCGAGTTTTCAGTGAAAGCGGAGTGGGAAGGGGCATCTTTGACTGCTTTGGAAACTCCAGTGTCGTTGAAGGCTGGAACCTACAATATGCGCTTCAGATTTCTTGAAATATCTATGCCTTATCCACCGACAGAAGTACTCGCTGCGGAATTGATTGCCGGAGCAGGGTGGGGCGTTAAGCCTGGGGTACAAGTGACTACGCAGGAAGGGGTTCCGGTTGCGGGCGTTAACGTCGAGTTCATTACACCTGATCACCCAGTCGGTTTTGGAACAACTAACGCAACCGGGGTGACCGGAAGCTCCGTGGTAATCAAGTATTATCCTAAAGAAAGGCATGTCATTGAACTTTTGGCGAAAACGACCGAAGCAACAGGTCGTGTTTCCATGATTCGGATACTGATATTACTTATTCCTGCTAATGCGTAAGAAGGGCAAGGAGCTCCTGTCATTTGGAGCTCCTTTACTCAATGCAAGATTCTGACTGCATCAATTGCCAGGCGCGCTGCCTACCAACAAATCAAGACAAAAACCCCCCATCCACATTCAGCGAAACCCCCGTCGTATAACTCGACGCATCACTCGCCAGATACAACACCGCCCCCGCCATTTCACTCGGATCCGCCACGCGCTTCAGCGGAATCTGCGCCAATGCCGTGTTCAAAATCGCCTCGTTCTTTACCAGCGCCGACGCAAACTTGGTGTCGGTCAGCCCCGGCAACAGGGCATTGCAACGAATCCCGAACTGCGCACATTCCTTGGCGAACACTTTGGTCATGTTGATCACCGCAGCCTTGGTCACCGAATAGATGCCCTGGAAGATCCCCGGCGAGATGCCGTTGATCGAAGCCACGTTGATGATGCTGCCGCCGCCGTTGTCGCGCATCAGCTTGCCGGCTTCTACCGACATGAAGAAGTAGCCGCGGATGTTCACGTCGACGGTTTTCTGGAAGGCGCCGAGGTCGGTGTCCAGTACGTTGCAGAACTGCGGATTGGTCGCGGCATTGTTGACCAGGATGTCCAAACGGCCGAACTGTTCGCGGATGCCGGCGAAGACCTGGCTGATCTGTTCCATCTCACCAATGTGGCAGGCCACGGCGGTGGCTTTGCCGCCGGCAGCGATGATTGCATCGGCGACGTGCTGGCAGCCCTCGAGTTTGCGGCTCGAGACAATCACATGGGCGCCTTGTTGGGCCAGCAGTTTGGCGATGGCTTCGCCGATGCCACGGCTGGCGCCGGAGACGAAAGCGATCTTGCCGTCGAGGTCGAACAACTGAGTCTTGGACATGGGATTCCCTTGTGAGAAGTCTTATTGGATGGCCTGGATCAGAGGCTGGATTTCTGGATGACCTGCAGGCTCATCTGCTCCAGCAGTTTGTTCATGTGAATGAACTGCGCGAAGCGTTTGTCCTGGGTCTGACCATGGAAAAAACGGTAGTAGATCTGCTGCACGATGCCGGCCAGGCGGAACAGGCCGTAGGTGTAGTAGAAGTCGAAGTTGTCGATCTGGATGCCCGAACGCTGGGCGTAGTAGTCGACGAACTCGCGGCGGGTCAGCATGCCCGGTGCGTGGCTCGGCTGGCGACGCATCAGTTGCACCGGCGCCGGGTCGTCGGCTTCGATCCAGTAGGCGAGGGTGTTGCCCAGGTCCATCAGCGGGTCGCCGAGGGTGGTGAGTTCCCAGTCGAGCACACCGATGATCTGCATCGGGTTGTTCGGGTCGAGGATCACGTTGTCGAAGCGATAGTCGTTATGGACGATGCTCGATGTCGGGTGATCGGCAGGCATCTTGTCGTTGAGCCAGGCCTTCACGGCTTCCCACTTCGGCGCGTCCGGGGTCAGGGCTTTCTCGTAGCGGTCGCTCCAGCCTTTGATCTGCCGCGCCACATAACCTTCGGGCTTGCCGAGGTCGCCCAGGCCATAGGCCTTGTAGTCGACCCGGTGCAATTCGACGAACTTGTCGATGAAGCTTTTGCACAGGGCTTCGGTTTTCGCCGAATCCAGGCCCAGTTCCGGTGGCAGTTCGGCGCGCAGGATGATCCCCTTGACCCGTTCCATCACATAGAACTCGGCGCCGATCACCGATTCGTCGGTGCAGTGTACGTAGGCTTTCGGGCAGTAGGGAAAACCGTCGCGCAGTTGATTGAGGATGCGAAATTCGCGACCCATGTCATGGGCGGATTTGGCCTTGTGACCGAACGGCGGCCGACGCAGGACGAATTCCTGCTCGGGGTATTCCAGCAAGTAGGTGAGGTTCGACGCACCGCCGGGGAACTGGCTGATCTGCGGCAAACCGCTGAGACCCGGAATGTGGGCCTTGAGGTACGGATCGATCAGGCTGGCATCGAGTTCTTCGCCGGTGCGGATACGGGTGGACTGGTCAGTAAGCGCCATGCTTATCCCTTCTGCTTATTCTGGAGGCCTGAAACTATTGGCTAATCTAATGCGCACACCCCGTACCCACAACTACGATCGGCCCTTATAGGTGAGGGTGTTGCCGGGCAATCATTGCTTTTGATACACCTGTTTGAATTGCCCTACAGAACCGCCTTGTTTTCGGGCGGCGTCACCGATGCCGACGCCGGCAGGTCGATGGGAGTGAGTACCGGTTGGCCGGAAAAGAAGGCCATCAGGTTACGCCCGACCAGCTCGACGGTGCCCCGGGTTGCTTCGGGTGACAGCCCGGCAACGTGGGGCGTGAGAATCACGTTACTCAGTGACTTCAACGCATCAGGCACCTGAGGTTCATGATCGAAGACATCCAGTGCTGCGCCGGCAATGCGTCGTTGCTCCAGGGCGCTGATCAGATCGGCGGTCACCACCACGCTGGCCCGGGCAATGTTGACGAGGAATCCGTTGGGGCCCAACGCGTCCAGCACCGAACGGTTAATCAGGCTGCGGGTGCCGAGCCCGCCGGGCGTGGCCACCACCAGGAAGTCCGATGCGCGGGCCAGTTCGCTCGGTGTCGAGCAGAAGCTGTACGGCACGTCGCTGCGATGCTGGCGGTTGTGGTAACTGACGGTCATGTCAAAACCGTTGGCTGCGCGTTTGGCGATGGCCATGCCGACGGCACCGAGGCCGAGTATGCCCAGGCGTTTGCCGGCCACGGAAGGGCGCATGATTTTCGGCCACTCGCCTCGGCGCACGGCGGCGTCGCAACGGGGGATGTCGCGCACCATTGAAAGCAGCATCGCCATCGCGTGGTCAGCCACCGACGAGGCGTTGACCCCGGCGCCGTTGGTCACGGTCAGGCCCCGGTCGGCTGCGGCCTGCAGGTCGACATGTTCGTAACCGGCACCAATCACGCAAATGATCTTGAGTGCCGGCAGCGCGGCGATTTCATCGGCATACAGGCCCAGCGGGCCTCGGGTCAGTACCGCATCGATACGTGCGCCGTGGGTCGAAATGGCTTCGGCCCGCTCGGCGGGGGTAGGCGCCAAAATCAGGTGAAAGCCCTGATGTTCGAGAATCGGCAAGTAATCATTGATCGTTTCAACCAGTACCAGAACGGTTGCGGGCATGCTGGGCTCCTGTGGCTTGAATATCCCTAGAGATTGCTGGCTTCAAAACGCATGGGCAACGATCAAAGATCGCAACACTGCCAGATGATCATAGCGGAACAGCAGCAGCAGGTTATGGCGCCGTCAGAAAGGTGCGCGCAGCCTCCAGGATTTCATCGGACAAAGCATCGCCACGGGTGGCGCGGGCGAGCGTCAGCGCGCCGACCATGAGGGCGTATTGCACCAGCGCCTGTTGACGATCACTGGCGTTGTCGCCGGTGTCCATCAGGGGGGTGAAGGTGTCGAGCAATGAGCCGAGGCCTTCCATAAAGGTCTGGCGCAGGCCGCTTTCGGCGGCTTCGTGGCACATGTCGCCGGCAAACGCCACCACCGGGCAGCTATCGCCCGGATTGTCGCGGCTGGCGGCCGACAGGTAGGGGCCGATCAAGGCCTGACGGGCGGCGTTCTTGTCTTCGTTGGCGGCGATCCAGTCTTTCCAGCGGTCTGTCGATTGCTGGAATGCGCGGCCGCTGGCCTCCTGGGCCAGGGCTTCCCTGGACTCGAAATGCCCATAGAAGCCGCCATGGGTCAGGCCCGCCGCCCCCATCACATCAATCACGCTGATACCATGCAGACCCCGTTCGCGAAACAGGCGCGTGGCCGCCTCGACGATGATTTCGCGGTTGAGTTCGGCTTGCTTGCGGGAAACACGGGGCATTGGCGGCTCACAATGTTAAATGGCTGGTGATCATAGGGCGTACTGGGCAATTCCGTTGCCGAACGACCAGTTCTCTTTTTTCACTTCGACCAGATTAATGAATACATCCTCCAGCCGCACCGCCAGCTCCGCGTTCAGGCTCTCGGCGATGGTTTTATAGAGCAGTTTTTTCTGATCGACGGTTCGGCCTTCGCTCAGGGTGATCTGAATCACCACCAGTTGGTCGGAGCGATCGATCCCCAGGTATTGCGGATCGAAGATGAAGTGCTGCTCGTCGTGTTCGGCGAGTATCTGGAAGTTATCGTTTTCCGGAACGCCAATGGCGCTGTGCATGGCGGCGTAAATCAGCTGGCCGATGCGTTTGGCGTGGGTGGGGTCCTGATGCTTTTTGATGTCGATACGAACCAGGGGCATGGCATTACTCCGGAAGAAATATCGGTCAGTTAAAAATACATGACGAACAACCTTTATCAAGCAGGATTTTTTGTCTGGCGATGAAACGCAGTCAAGCAAATCTCGAAGACAGTCCAAATCCCCCAGGGTTTCTGTCGTCCACTATTATCTGACCCGTACAACCATTCCTCACCTAAGTCTTTGCTTCTGCTAATTAATCCCGGACAATCGCGCCCCTGTTTCGGCCAGGGCGCTGCCTGTCGGATTTTTCCGACTCGTCCTGACCGGGTAGCAACTGACCGGAATGTGGAGATCCCACCGGATGAATGATCAGGCCAATAGCGTCAACGAACGCTATGTAGCGGCGAAACCTGTCAGCCTTGAAGGCTGGAACCGCCACGACACCACCTGGATGCTCGGCCTGTTTGGCACGGCCATCGGGGCCGGTACGCTGTTTTTGCCGATCAATGCAGGCTTGGGCGGTTTCTGGCCGTTGCTGTTCCTGGCGCTGCTGGCATTCCCCATGACTTTTTACGCACACCGTGGCCTGACACGTTTCGTATTGTCCGGACGAGAAGGGGCGGACATCACCGAAGTGGTGGAAGAACACTTCGGCATCAAGGCCGGTGCGCTGATCACCCTGCTGTACTTCTTCGCGATCTTTCCGATCCTGCTGATCTACAGCGTGGCCCTGACCAACACCGTCGGCAGTTTCCTTGAGCACCAACTGCACATCATGCCGCCACCGCGCGCCGTATTGTCGTTCGTGCTGATCCTCGGCCTGCTGGCGGTGGTGCGTTGCGGTGAGCAGGTGATCGTCAAGGCCATGAGCCTGATGGTGTATCCGTTTATCGTGGCGTTGCTGTTCCTGGCGGTGTTCCTGGTTCCGCACTGGAATGGCGGCATCCTGACCACTGCATCGACGCTGCCTGAGCCGTCGGCGCTGTTGAACACGTTGTGGCTGGCGATTCCGGTGATGGTGTTCTCGTTCAACCATTCGCCGATCATCTCGGCGTTCGCGGTGGACCAGAAGCGTCGCTACGGTGATCACGCCGAGGAGCGCAGCTCGCAGATCCTGTCCCGCGCGCACGTGTTGATGGTGGTGATGGTGCTGTTCTTCGTGTTCAGCTGCGTGCTGACCCTGTCCCCGGCGCAACTGGCGGAAGCGAAGGCGCAGAACCTGTCGATCCTGTCGTACCTGGCTAATCACTTCAGCAACCCGACCATCGCCTTCGCTGCGCCGTTGATTGCGTTCGTGGCGATTTCCAAGTCGTTCCTGGGGCACTACATCGGTGCCAGTGAAGGCCTGAAGGGGCTGATTGTGAAGAGCGGCAAGCGTCCGGCACCCAAGACGCTGGATCGCATGACCGCGGCGTTCATGCTGGTGGTGTGCTGGGTCGTGGCCACGCTGAACCCGAGCATTCTGGGGATGATTGAAACCCTGGGTGGCCCGATCATCGCGGCGATTCTGTTCCTGATGCCGATGTACGCGATTCGCAAGGTGCCGGCGATGGCGCGCTATCGTGGTCAGGCGTCCAATGTGTTTGTGACGGCGGTGGGTTTGGTGGCTATTTCGGCGTTGATTTATTCGCTGAGTGCCTGATTGGTGCTGCTCGTTTGATTTGATGACGGCTGATCCGCATTGCGGGTTGGCCGTTTTTTTTGAGCGGACATGTACACGAAACCCCAATCATCCAGCCATAAAAAAACGCCGCACATCTCACGATGGGCGGCGTTTTCTACAGCGTTGTAACGTTAGGCTTGAACGACCGGGATATTGGCGTTCGCAGCAGCCTCACGGAACTCGGCGATCTGGTCGAAGGACAGGTAGCGGTAGACATCAGCCGCCATGCTGTCGATCTTGCCAGCGTATTCCATGTACTCCTCGACGGTCGGCAGGCGACCCAGGATGGAAGCAACGGACGCCAACTCAGCCGAAGCCAGGTAAACGTTCGCGCCGTCACCCAGACGGTTCGGGAAGTTACGGGTCGACGTCGACACCACAGTGGAGTTCGGCTCTACACGTGCCTGGTTACCCATGCACAGCGAGCAGCCCGGCATTTCCATGCGTGCGCCGGCCTTGCCGTAGATGCCGTAGTAGCCTTCTTCGGTCAGCTGGTGAGCATCCATTTTGGTCGGCGGCGACAGCCACAGACGGGTTGGAAGCTGACCCTTGACCTGATCCAGCAACTTGCCGGCAGCGCGGAAGTGACCGATGTTGGTCATGCACGAACCGATGAACACTTCGTCGATCTTCTCGCCAGCAACGCTGGACAGCAGACGGGCGTCGTCCGGATCGTTCGGCGCGCAGAGCACAGGCTCTTTGATGTCGGCCAGGTCGATTTCGATGACTTCGGCGTATTCGGCGTCAGCATCGGCAACCATCAACTCAGGGTTGGCAACCCAGGCTTCCATCGCTTGAGCACGACGTTCCAGGGTACGCGCATCGCCGTAGCCTTCGCCGATCATCCAGCGCAGCAGGGTGATGTTGGAGTTCAGGTACTCGGTGATCGACTCTTTCGACAGCTTGATGGTGCAACCGGCAGCCGAACGTTCGGCCGAGGCGTCGGACAGCTCGAAAGCCTGCTCGATGCTCAGGTTGTCCAGGCCTTCGATTTCCAGGATGCGGCCGGAGAACGCGTTCTTCTTGCCTTTCTTCTCAACGGTCAGCAGGCCAGCCTGGATCGCGAAGTAAGGAATGGCGTGAACCAGGTCACGCAGGGTGACGCCCGGTTGCATTTTGCCTTTGAAGCGCACCAGGATCGATTCCGGCATGTCCAGCGGCATGACGCCGGTGGCTGCGGCGAACGCAACCAGACCGGAACCGGCCGGGAACGAAATGCCCATCGGGAAACGGGTGTGCGAGTCACCACCGGTACCGACGGTGTCCGGCAGCAGCATGCGGTTCAGCCAGCTGTGGATGATGCCGTCGCCCGGACGCAGGGAAACACCGCCGCGGGTCATGATGAAGTCTGGCAGGGTGTGGTGGGTGGTCACGTCGATCGGCTTAGGGTAGGCCGCGGTGTGGCAGAAAGACTGCATCACCAGATCGGTCGAGAAGCCCAGGCACGCCAGGTCTTTCAGTTCGTCACGGGTCATAGGACCAGTGGTGTCCTGAGAGCCGACGGTGGTCATTTTCGGTTCGCAGTAGGTGCCAGGACGAACGCCTTTGCCTTCTGGCAGACCGCACGCCTTGCCGACCATTTTCTGTGCCAGGGTGTAGCCCTTGCCGGTGTCGACAGGTGCTTCAGGCAGTTTGAACAGATCGGTAGGGCCCAGGCCCAATTCGGCACGCGCCTTGTCGGTCAGGCCGCGACCGATGATCAGCGGGATACGGCCGCC
Organism: Pseudomonas fluorescens NCIMB 11764; assembly: GCF_000293885.2. Lineage (NCBI taxonomy): Bacteria > Pseudomonadati > Pseudomonadota > Gammaproteobacteria > Pseudomonadales > Pseudomonadaceae > Pseudomonas > Pseudomonas fluorescens. The sequence continues at coordinate 5,110,727 of NZ_CP010945.1, read as the reverse complement.
GGCACGAACTTCGTCCAACAGGACCGGGGTCTTCATTTCGAAGGTGGTCAGGACTTCGTCAGTGCCGTGTTTGCAGACTTTGCCAGCATGCGGATACAGGTCGATCACGTCGCCCATGTTCATGTTGGTGACGTCGAATTCGATCGGCAGTGCGCCGGCATCTTCCATGGTGTTGTAGAAGATCGGAGCGATCTTGCTGCCGAAGCAGAAGCCGCCAGCACGCTTGTTCGGCACGTAAGGAACGTCGTCGCCGAAGAACCACAGCACCGAGTTGGTGGCCGATTTACGCGAGGAACCGGTACCGACCACGTCACCGACGTAAGCGATAGGGAAGCCTTGGCCGCGCATTTCTTCGATCTGCTTCATCGGGCCGGTAACGCCCTGGACGTCCGGAACGATGCCGTCACGGGCCATTTTCAGCATGGCGAGGGCGTGCAGCGGGATGTCCGGGCGGGACCAGGCGTCCGGGGCAGGGGACAGGTCGTCGGTGTTGGTTTCGCCGGTGACCTTGAACACGCGCAGGCTGATCTTGTCGGCCAGGACCGGACGGTTGCGGAACCACTCGCCGTCAGCCCAGGACTGAATCACGCCTTTGGCGTGTTCGTTGCCGTTACGGGCTTTTTCCGCGACGTCGTGGAACGCATCGAACATCAGCAGGGTGTGCTTGAGTTGAGCGGCGGCAACAGGAGCCAGTTCGGCGCTGTCGAGCAGGTCAACCAGGGTCACGATGTTGTAGCCGCCCTGCATGGTGCCGAGCAGTTCAACAGCGCGCTTCTTGTCGATCAGAGGGGAGGTGGCTTCGCCTTTGGCCAGGGCAGACAGGAAACCGGCCTTTACATAGGCCGCTTCGTCCACGCCAGGTGGAATGCGATTGGTGATCAGGTCAACGAGGAAAGCTTCTTCGCCAGCCGGGGGATTCTTCAGCAGCTCGACCAGGCCTGCAGTTTGTTCGGCGTTAAGCGGCTGGGGAACGATACCCAGTGCTGCACGCTCTTCGATATGTTTGCGGTAGGCTTCAAGCACAGTTATTACCCTCATCAGTGGTCCCAAATGGGTGTCCGGGACGCTCATCCCGAAATTGCCGTACTCATGCGCTGCGTGGCGTTGTGGGCCACTTAGCCAGAATTACCGACAATTCCTTACAGAAGCTGCTTTCAAAGTTTTACGCCTGCAGAACGGGGAGCTGATGAGGGTTGGCGTAGAGCTTTTCCCCGCTGGAAAAACCCTTCGCCAACACCGCTCTGAAGGAACGACTGTGCTCGTGACGCTTTGAAAACAGCTTCTAACGGACATTGGCGCCTTAAAAGGCTGGCTGATTCTACGGCAAAAAAAATTTAAAGGTAAGTGAGGGGCTATTGGACTTTGGTGGCGAGTCGCGATGTGTGCCTGCGTGTGCAAGGCAAGGCGGGGGATGCCGCTGATGGTTGTTCCCTTGGCAAATCCCGCGACGCCACCTCGCGCACGTAGGCGCGCAACGCGGCCGGCACCAAAGTCCAAGAGACCCTCAGCCCTTTCACTTTGAGGGGTGATGAATGTCAGACAAAGGGCTAACATGCCGGCCTGTTCTGCTTTCCCGTGTTTTTCTTATCTATGCCAAATCAGACCATCAAGACCCCCTGCGTCGGCCTCTGTTCCACTGTTTACGGTGACTTGGTCTGCCGTGGCTGCAAGCGTTTCCACCATGAAGTGATCCACTGGAACGGTTACAACGAGGAAGAAAAACGCGCGGTATGGCTGCGTCTCGAACAGCTGTTGTCCCAGGTGATGGCCGGCAAGGTAGAAATTTTTGATCCGGCGCTGCTGAGAATGCAGCTGGAACAGCGCAAGATCCGCTTCGTGCCGCATCAGTCGGAATATTGCTGGGCCTATCAGCTGATCGCTCGCGGGGCGCGGGTGATCAACAATCTGGACGCCTACGGGATGGTCCTGCTGCCGGAGTTTCGCGAGTGGAACCTGCCTGAGCTGCGGGATGCGATTGATCGGGAATTCTTTTTGCTCTCTGAAGCGCATTACCAGCGCTACATTGCGCCGGGCTTCCTCAAGGACGCCTTCGGCGGCTGACTCTCAGTCCTGTGGCGCTCCCGCTCGACTGCGCAGCAGTCGCAAATCGGCTGGCGAGTATTACCTGATAACACTGCGCCGTACGAATTGGGGTCGCTTCGCAACCCGGCGGGAGCAAGCTCCCTCGCCACAAATGCACCGCAAGTCTCAATGATGAGACACGATCTCCTGCAGATGGTCCTCAATCTCCAGCGTTTTCAGCACCAGCACATCACTCTCCACTGCATCCAGCACCACTTCCGCTGTATTCCCGATCAACGCCCCGGACAACCCGGACCGCGCCACGGTGCCAATCACCGTCACCGCCGCACCCAGTTTGTGCACCATGTACGGAATCAACACATCCGCCGGACCTTCCGCGATATGCAGGTGCTCATCATCAATGTCGAATTCGGCCTGAAACGCCTTGCACTGGTCACGATAACGCGCCTCGATCGTTTCACTCAGCTGCAACGTCGGGTCGGCCGCCGACAGCATCGGTGACGGATGGGCGCTGACCACATGCAGATGCGCCTTGGCCAGACTGGCGATGTCATAACCGTAATCGATGATGGTGTTGTGCAGGTGGCGGTGTTCGTTATCGGTATTGCCGACGTCGATCGCCGCCAGAATCACGCCGCCCGTCCAGGGCTTCGAGGTTTTGACCAGCAGCACCGGCGTCGGGCAAAAGCGCAGCAGTTTCCAGTCCGCCGGGGTCAGCAGGGCTTTTTTCAACGAGCTGTCGGGATAATGCTGTTTGATCACCAACCCGCAACCTTCCGCCTGCTGCACATCGACAATGGTTTCGTGCAGGCTTTCGTTCCACGCCTGCTCTGTAGTGACGCTGTAGCCGTCCTCAAGCAGCGCCGCCTTGAGCACGCCGAGCATGCCGCTGTGGTCATGCTTGCGGTCACAGACCAGCAGATGCAGATGCGCCTGGGTCACGCCGGCAATCAGCTTGGCCCGTTTGAGCGCCAGGCTTTCCGAGTGTTGGGGCTCGATGACCACCAGAATGCTGCGAATGGCTTGCATGATCGGGATCTCCAGAGGTTAAAAAAGCATGGCGTTGCACAACTATAGTTGTTGCGAGGCAACCGGGGAGTTGATGCATATCAACGGTCGTGACTGGTGGTCTGGCGGCGGGCCGGTATAATCGGCGCCCTTCGTTTTGAACCCTTTATCCGTGAGCCCCATGATCCTTCCCGAAATTCACGAGTTCCTTGGCTGCCGCACCCCTGACGGCTGGGTCCGGGCCGCGCTGGCCGATCAGGAAACCTTGCTGATCGACCACAAGAACTGCGAATTCAAGGCCGCCAGCACGGCATTGAGCCTGATCGCTAAATACCACTCCCACGTCGACCTGATCAACCTGATGTCGCGTCTGGCCCGGGAAGAGCTCGTGCATCACGAACAGGTCATGCGCCTGATGAAAAAGCGCAAGATCGAGCTGCGTCAGTTGTCCGCCGGGCGATACGCCTCGGGCCTGCGCAAAGTGGTGCGCAGTCACGAACCGGTCAAACTGGTGGATACCCTGGTGGTGGGCGCGTTCATCGAAGCCCGCAGCTGCGAGCGTTTCGAAGCGCTGGTGCCGCATCTGGACGAAGAGCTGGGCAAGTTTTACTTCGGTTTGCTGAAAAGCGAGGCCCGACATTTCCAGGGGTATCTGAAACTGGCTTATCAGTACGGTGACGCCAAGGATATCGCTCAGGTGATTGACCGGGTTCGTGCCGCCGAGCAGGAGCTGATCGAGTCGCCGGACGTGGAATTCCGCTTTCACAGTGGCGTCCCTGCTGCGGCGTGAAGATCAAAAGAGCGCCGCCTCGTTTCACTCGACAGCTCCTGCATTGGAGCGCATTTCCTGTAGGCGCTGTCGAGTGGAACGAGACTGCAATCTTTGCACGTGAATTGTTAAAAACTCTTAAGAGTATGAAAGATCACTGAAAACCGGCCCAAGAGGCCGGTTTTTGCTGCCTGGCATCACCGTCCCGTCACCGATTGGCGCCATAATGCCGCCCACTTCACTCAAGGGTTGGCAAGCGTTCGTTATGGATAACCTGGGTTTTGGCAAAGTATTGCTGGTGGAAGACGATGAGAGGCTCTCCGGGCTGATCGCGCATTTCCTGTCCCAACATGGCTTTGAGGTGTTGCAGGTGCACCGCGGTGACCTCGCGTTGGCGGCTTTCCTCGACTTCAAACCGAAAATCGTTGTACTCGACCTGATGCTGCCGGGCCAGAGCGGCCTGCACGTATGCCGCGAGATCCGCAGCGTGTCCGACACGCCGATCGTCATCCTCACCGCCAAGGAAGACGACCTCGATCACATCCTCGGCCTGGAATCCGGCGCTGATGACTACGTGATCAAGCCGATCAAGCCACCGGTGTTGCTGGCTCGCCTGCGCGCGTTGCAACGTCGGCAAACGCCGGACAGCAGCGTTTGCTGCGCGCTGGAGTTCGGCCATCTGAGTATCGACCGCAGTTGTCGCGAAGTGCGGCTGGCGGGCGAGGGCATCGAGTTGACCACCATGGAGTTCGAGTTGCTGTGGTTGCTGGCCAGCGCCGCCGGCAAGATTCTGTCCCGCGATGACATACTCAATCGCATGCGCGGCATCGCTTTCGATGGGCTCAACCGCAGCGTCGACGTTTACATCAGCAAGTTGCGCGGCAAGCTCAAGGACAACCCTCGCGAACCGGTGTGCATCAAGACCATCTGGGGCAAGGGTTACCTGTTCAATCCGTTCGCGTGGGAGCTGTAAATGCTGCGGTTATTTCTCGGGCTGTTTCTGGTGATGACGGTTGGCCTGGTCCTGGGGCTGCAAACCGTCGAGCGCACGTTCGATGCGCTGCTCGACGGTCAGATGCAAAGTTACAACCGAGAGGCGGTGCGTGGTCAGGCCTGGTCGCTGGTGGAGCAATTGCGCGGCCTCGACAATGAGGCCCGGGAACGCCAACTGGAAGCCGTGCGCCCTCACTATGGTTTGGGCCTGAGCCTGGTCGAAAGCGCTCAACTGGCCCTGACCGATCAGGAGAAAGCCGAGTTGGCCCAAGGCCAGCTGGTACTTCGCGACAAGTACACGCAGTTCATCTCGCGCATTGACGACGGCGCCCAACTGCTCAGCATCAAGCTGCCGGCCGAGCCGAGCCTGATGCCGTTCTACATTGCCACGGCCTATCTGATGATTGCGGTGATGATCGGTCTGGTGTTGATTTTCTGGGTGCGTCCACACTGGCGAGATCTGGAAAAACTGCGCCTGGCCGCCGAGCGTTTCGGCGATAACGACTTGTCGTCGCGTATCCAGCTGTCAAAGCGCTCGAACATCCGCGACCTGTCCGAACACTTCAACCTGATGGCCGCGCGTATCGAAGGCCTGATCGCCAATCAGCGCGAGCTGACCAACGCGGTGTCCCATGAGTTGCGCACGCCCATTGCGCGACTGTCGTTCGAGCTTGACCAGCTCAAGCAACAACCCGACCCGACCCGGAACCGCGAGCTGATTGCCGACATGTACGCCGACCTCGGCGAGCTGGAGGAGATGGTGTCGGAACTGCTGACCTACGCCAGCCTCGAGCGCGGTGCCACGGTGATCACGCGAGAAAATATCCAGGCCAACAGTTGGCTCGACAGCGTGGTCGGCAGCGTAGCGCTGGAGGCCGAGGCGGCCGGGGTGCAGCTGCTGATTGTCGAGTGTCGGGTCGATGAGGTGCGCATCGAGCCACGCTTCATGGCGCGGGCGGTGATCAACCTGCTGCGCAATGCCATTCGCTATGCCGAGGCGCGGGTGGAAGTGTCGTTGGTGCGCACCGGCGATCATTACGAAGTTCAGGTCAATGACGATGGGCCAGGCGTGCCGATGGCCGGACGGGAGAAAATCTTCGAGCCGTTTTCGCGCCTGGACGCCAGCCGTGATCGCCGCACGGGTGGTTTCGGTTTGGGCCTGGCGCTGGTCCGGCGGGTGTCGCAGTCCCATGGCGGGCAGGTGGAAGTGGCGGATTCGCCGTGGGGTGGGGCTTCGTTTCGTATGACGTGGGCGCATCAGGATTAATTGTGGCGTTCTTGCGTACGCCATCGCGAGCAGGCTCGCTCCCACAATGGATCTATGTCGTTTACAAATCCAATGTGGGAGATTCTATGTTTGGGGGGAACACCCAAACATAGAATTTGGCTTGTATTCGGTTTGGTTTTTCATCAGGGCAAACATCACTCTGGCCAGCTTGCGTGCCAGGATAACCAAGGCCTGAGTGCCTTTTAGACCTCTGGCCAGATAGCGTTCGTAGTACGGCTTCCAGGTCGGCGAACGGCTGGCAGCCATAGCGCTATTGTGAAACAAGCGCCGGAACTCCGAGTCCCCTCGTTTAGAGAGTCGGCGCTTTTGATCCTTTTGTCCTGACTGCCTCACACGCGGATCCATGCCGAGGAAGGCGACGTACTCGTCGCTGTTGGCAAATTCCCCACGCATAAAAGCAGTGGCCGCTGCGGTGGCCGTCAGGAGCCCTACGCCCTCGATGGCCTGGCAACGCTTCACCTGATCATCAATCCCACCTTCCTCAGCAATTTCCTTGAGCGTTTTCTGAATCATCTTTTCGAACTGGGCAATGGCGGCCAGAAGCTGGTTGAAGTGCTCTTTCAGCAAGGATTCGTTTTTCCAGCTCTGCTTGAGTGCAACACAGGCCCGGACCAACTGAGCCCGACGGCGAAGCAGGCTTTTCATTTGTGTGTAAGCCTTCGGTGGCGGATTCCAGATCCTCAATCTGTCGGATTCGCGGCTCAAGTAACGGGCCAGCAGCTCGGCATCCAACGTATCTGTTTTCGCCCTCATGCCTATTCCATCGCGGTATTTGTTGAGGCGACTGCCATCGATGACGTAAACGTCATGGCCCATTTCATGGGCCATTTCCGTTGTATCAAGGTGATAGATATTGGTCGCTTCTAGCGCGATAGCGCTGTGCGCTGGCAGCGTCTTGAGCCATTGCTTCAAGGTTGATCGCTTGTTCGCGATATTTAGGGTCTTTTCCAGGTCGGATCGATAGATAACGATCTCGTCCTTCGCCACATCCACACCGACGACCACCTGCGAATCCAGGATTGTCATGGCACACCCTCCGAGCTAGGGTTTAGATACTTGACGGGGTTCACCGTTGCGCTGGCTTGTTTCTATCGTCGGTCCGAGCCGATGCATTCCTTATCGGCGCATTAGGTGAAGGGGTGGGACGAAGTCTCCCACGGTCTGTACTGGTCAGAGTCAGATGACGAGCTTTAGTCCCACCCACCCCTTCAAGTCTAAACATACAAGCGAGCCTGCTCGCGATGGCGTCATCCGCATCACCTCAAATCAAAAGCTGTACACCACCTGCCCAGCCAAGGATGTCTGCATCCGCCGCTCGACAATCGGGCTGTCCGCGGCCTCTTTGGCCAGATACTGCACCGCCAGCACCGTCGACACATTCCATTGATCATTGACCGGCAACGACCAGGTCAAATCCGCCCCGCGACTCACCAGCCCGCCATGAGCGTCATACGCCCGAAACTGACTGCGCGACGCCTGACCCGCGCTGACGCCGTACCAGGTGCGCATGTAATCGCCGTCGCCAAACTGACTGTTGAGGCTGCCGACGACCTTGCCATGCTCACCTTCGTAAAACGGCGCGCTGATGCTGAGTTTCAAGCGATTCCAGGCTGAACCCGTGTCCTCATCGTCATCGTCCTTTTCCAGCGCATGTTCAAAACTCGCGCCGAGAATGATCGGCCCCATCTGATACGTGCCGTCGAGCCCCAACACCGGGCGGGACTTGATCGAGCCCATGCCGTCCAGCTCGTCCGAACCTTTGAACCCGGTCTTGCGATCCTTGCGCACATCGCTGGCGCCGACGTACACGCTGAGGCCGTAGTCATCCTCGTCAAAGGCCCAGCCCAGACCCTTTTGAGTGTCGAGAAAGACACCGTAAGGGCTGACGATTTTTCCACCCAGCAGCGGCGCCACGACGCGTTCATCGCTGCCGCTGTAACGCGGCACACTGGCAGCGCCGGCCCGCAGGCTGTAGCGCCAGTCTTCGGCATGCACGGAATGGGAGAGCAGGAGCAGACAGAATGAAGTGAGCGACAGCGACAGCGAACGAAACATGGGAGCACCCGAGGGGAGATTGGATGCGCCCATGCTAGGCGGGTGCCGGCGGGCAATCTTTGACAGCTTTGTCGGGAAACTGTCAAAGACTGTGAACGGAGTTGACCGTACAGCGAGAAACCTGTGGCCAGGGAGCTTGTTGTGGCGAGGGAGCTTGCTCTCGTTGGGGCGCGGAGCGGCGCCAAAAAATGGGCCTGCTGCGCAGTCCAGCGGGAGCAAGCTCCCTCGCCACAGGGTCAGTGTTTAGCCGCAGGGGCGGTGCCTGGCCTCAGTGTCGCACCACAGTTCAGAGTGACCTCAGCTTAGAAATCCCACTTGGTGGTCAGCATCAGGTTGCGCGGCTCGCCGTAGAACGTCGTACCGAAGTTGCCCAGGCCCGTCAGGTACTTCTTGTCGAAGACGTTGTTGGCGTTGGCGGTGAAGCTCAGGTGCTCGTTGTACTGATAACGGGTCATCAGGTCGACGAGGGTATAGCCGCCTTGTTTGAGCGAGGTGCTGCCCTCGGTCGGGCTGAAGCTCTGGCCGTAGAACGCGCTCTGCCAGCTGACGCCGCCACCGACGGTGACCTTGTCCAGTGCGCCAGGCAAGCGGTAGGTGGTGAACGTACGCACGACGTGTTCCGGTTTGGTGGTGGCCAGCGGGAAACCGTAGATCCGTTGCTCGTCCTTGTCGCGGGTACGGGCATAGGTATAGCCGGCCGACAGGTTCCAGCCATCGGACAGTTCGCCCGCCAGTTCCAGCTCCACGCCTTTGGTGGTGGCGCCGGGGATGGCTTCGTAAACGTCCTGCCCGGTGGTGTCAGTGGTGACGTATTGGGCGACGTTCTCCTGCTCGATGCGGAAGAAGGCCAGGCTGGCGTTCAGTTTGCCTTCGAGGTACGCCGCTTTCAGACCGGTCTCGTAGCTGTTGCCTTCAACCGGCTTCAGGGTCGAACCGGCGACGTCCTTGTAGGTCTGCGGCTGATAGATGTTGGTGTAGCTGGCGTAGACCGAATACGTGTCATCCAGGTCATAGATCACACCGGCGTAAGGGGTGACGACGCCGTGTTCCTTGTAGCTGGTCTGGGTGTCGGTCTGGCCGGCGCCCGGGTAGTAGCTGTAATCCTCGTTGTACTTGAAGGTGCTCACGCGGCTGCCGAGGATGATCGACAGATCGTCGGTCGGGCGCAGGCGCGTGGCCAGGTAAGCACCGTTCTGACTGGTGGTGCGCTCGTACTTGCCGTTTTTCGGGAAATCCTGTTCCGGCAGGTCGCCGTTCCAGTCATAAATGCTGCCAGGGACATTTCCGGCACCGGGGATAACGCTGTCGAACGTCGCGCCGGTCTGGCGGGCATGGGACGTCATGAAACCGGCCACCAGTTCGTGCTCGCGACCGCCCAGGGTGAAGGGCCCGGACACGTTCACGTCCGCCGTGTTTTGCACGCGATGACCTTCCCAGCGGCCCCAGTAAAGGAACATGCCTTCACCGGTGGCGCGGTCCGGTGCGCCGCCGCTGGCCGAGGCCAGGCGCGTATCGTGATCGGTGGTTTTCTGGTTGAGATTGACCTTGAGTTTCCAGTCATTGGCCAGGGCCTGCTCCAGCGACGTGAAGTAGGTGACCGTGTCGAAATCACGACGGCTCCAGTCGGCGCCCGGGTTGAAGCTGCGCGAGAAGTCGGTGCGGCCGCCGTCGGCGAAGTACACCGTATTACCGGTCCAGGAGGTGCCGCGTGGGGTGGCGCTGGACTTGTCGATGCCGAAGGTCAGCAGGGTGTCGTCCGACAGGTCCGCTTCGAGGATGCCGTAAAACAGGTCTTTCTTCTGGCTGTAGTGATCGATGTAGGAATGCTTGTCCTGGTACGAACCGACGAAGCGGCCGCGCACACTGCCGGTATCGTTCAGCGGACCGGAAATATCGCCGGTGGTGCGGTAGCTGTCCCACGAACCGACGGTGCCGCTGATCGAGGCCTTGAATTCCTTGGTCGGCTTCTTGCGAATCAGGTTGACGGTGGCGGACGGGTCGCCCGAACCGGTCATCAGGCCGGTCGAACCCTTGACGATTTCGATGCGGTCGAGGCTGGCCGCGTCATCGCTGTTGTTCGGGTTCTCACCGTAGACACCGTCGTACGGCTGGTTGACCCCGTCGTACTGGAAGTTGGTGATGGCAAAACCGCGGGCGGAAAACTCGGTACGGTCACTGTCGTATTTTTGCGTCGACACGCCGGGGGCATTGCGCAACGCGTCGCTGACACTCTGCACGCCGCGATCGTCCATTTGCTGACGGGTGACCACGGTGACCGATTGCGGCGTTTCACGGGGCGACAAGGCCAGGCCGGTGGCCGAGGACGTTGAGCCCGTGGTGTAGGAATGGGTGTCCTCGGTGGTCGCGCCCAAGCCTACGGCAGAAATACTCGTCGCACCCAGTTGCAGCGCGCCGTCGTCTTTGGGCGCCGGTTTGCTTTCCACCGTTTCGGCGGCGCGGGCGTTGCAGGAAAGGCTCAGCAGAGCGGCTGGCAGGGCCAGTGCCAGGGGGCACAGGGCAAAACGAAAACGGGCGGCAAGTGGGTGCGACATGGAAATCCCTTTGTATCGAATCGTTCGGTAAGTGAAAGGCTTCTGAGGGTTAACCGAACGAAAAACGCAAAGGGGAACTGCCGTGTGCAAAAAAAATGAGCTAGCGGACCACATCCAGGCGCTCATGCCACTGCGCGATGGATTCCTCGGGCCAGGTTTCGCACTGCCGATCACCGTGATGCGGCGCAACCTCCACCCACGGCGCTTTCGAGCCAAGCATCACGTGCGTGTATTCGGGTGGCACGGGTAGCGCGGTGTCGATGGCCGAGGCGAACGGGTGGATCAGCTCCGGCCATTCAGGGCTGAACAGCCACAATCCCGAGCCACACACCGAGCAGAAATGCCGCTCTGCCGTGCTGCGGTGGGCGCGTTTGTCGCCTTCGTCCTTGAGTCGCGCGTGATAGATCGCAATGGATTTGCGACCGCGCACCTTGAGGCTGGCGGCATCACCGGCGATGTTGACCGAGTAACCGCCGCCGCCCTGGGTCTTGCGGCAGATCGAGCAGTAGCAACGTTGATAAGGGTAGGGGTGGGCGCTGTTCAGACTGAACGACACGGCGCCGCAATGGCACGAGCCTTCGAGTTGCATGGAATAACCTCCAAAAGATTGGCTGTTACTTCCCTGACCGTCCCGAAAACCGGTGGTTCACTGCTGGATCGGCACCAGGATCGCATCGCCGGTTGCCACCAGCTTCAACTGATCTCCGGTTTGTGCGAACAGTTCGGCGCGGGCAAACACCTGTTTCTTCCCGGCCTTCACCACCTGGCCGCGCGCAATGAACACTTCACCGATGGCGGGCGCCAGGCAATTCACCGAAAAATGCGCCGCCAGGACATTGCCAGCGACCGTTCCGGCCGCAAACCCACAGGCGGTATCGAGCAGCGCGCCGATCAGGCCGGCATGCAGGAAGCCAGCGTATTGCGCCATGTCAGTCTCGCGAAAAGCCATGGTCAGTTCCACCTCGCCGGGCTCGGCGCGAGTGACGTCGAAACCGGCCCAGCGGTTGAAGGCGGACGTTGAATTGATCTTTTTGAGTGCATCAAGCATGGCGAATCCCTCCGGTTGAGGCATCAACATGCGCCGGGTTTTGGGGGATGTCATGGTGGATAAAGGAGGGTGATGGGCCGGTGGATTTATGGTGAATATTCAGGCCTCATCGCTAGCAGGCTAGCTCCCACAGTGGATCTCCAGTGTTCATGAGACAGCTGTGGGGGCTAGCCTGCTAGCGAAGAACGATAACGCGGTCCCACTGAACGCCACCGATGTCCGGTGACTTCCAGCGATCAATGCATTTTGCTGTGGTCCGGCATATTCAGCGCTCGCGCTTGAGCCTCAACCTTGATCGACTCCTTCTCGCCATTGGCGTTTTCGACAGTCAAGGTCAGCGGCACTGTGTCGCCTTCTTTGACCTGGCCGACCAGGTCGATCAGCATCACGTGATAGCCATGAGGATTCAGGGTGACCGCTGTCCCTGCGGGCAAGGCAACGAACTCCACGGGGTGCATGCTCATCACGTCGTTTTTCATCGTCGACTCGTGAATCTGCACAACTTTAGCGACCGGTGTTTGCACGCTTAGCAGTTTGCTGTCGCTGCTCGCGGTGACCGTCATGAACGCGCCGGTTGCTTGTTGCCCGGCAACGGTGGCACGTACCCAGGCGTCTTCCACTTGAGTCTGGGCTGAAACCTGAAGCGCCGTTCCCAGCAGAAAAAGCCCCAGGACAGCCGTTTTAACGCGCACATTGATGGCGGTTTTAATAGCATTCGAATTCATCAGCAGACTTCCATAACGGTTAGCAAGTCTTCCGTACACTCTTGTGCAGAAAGGGAAGGGGAAAGCCCGACGCGCAACCTGCCCCTTGTGTCATACACATAGCTGGTCGCTGTATGGGAGAGCGTATAGGTGGAGCCGCTCGGGATTTTCTCATAGAACACCCCGAACTCCTTGGCCGTTTCCGCCGTTTCCTCGAGTGTCCCGTGGAGCGCGACAAAGGAGGGATCAAACGTTTTGACGTAGGCATCCAACACCGCTGGCGTATCCCGCTCCGGGTCCAGCGTGATGAAGACGACCTGGAGAATATCCCCGTCTTTTCCCATCAGCTTCTTGATCTGCACTGCGCGAGCCAGGGCGGTGGGGCATACCGCCGGGCACTGGGTGAAGCCGAAGAAAATCATCGGCATCAAACCACGAAAGCTCGAGAGCGTCGTGAGGTTGCCTTCTGAGTCTTTCAGCTTGAATGTCCGTCCGAGGATCTTGTCGCTCAGGTCCTTGCCGTACTTGTACGACAGGCTGACGCTATTGTCACAGCCAGCGAGGAGGCCAAGGCTGAACAAGCCCATACCTGCAACCACCTGGCGGCGGGTCAACGAAACGCTCATGTTCTACAGACCTTTAGATGCGCCCGAACGGATAATCAACCTCGGACAGGGCGTCTTTGATGCATGCCGGTTTAGCGGAGGGGAGCGATTATACGCGTCAAAGGATTATTCATAACTTGCGACAAACTGACGCAGCGAATTCCCCAGCCGGCATCGGTTTTCGGGTCAGCCCTTGATCTCCATCGGGCTGCCAACCAATTTCTGATGGCTGTCGCCGAGGATGGCGGCGTTTTTCAGGTCCACGGACACGTCGAAATCGTCCGCCGCGCCGCGCCGCTCATGCGTACCTGGCGCTGGTTTGCGTCGGCATGCAGTTCAAGGCTCTGGGTACTGTCATCGTCGAGCTTGAACCGTGTGGTCAGGTCGACCGAGGAAAACACATCAGTGTCGAACTGAGCCAGTGCCTCCAGCTTGAGTTGCGGTGGAACGGCAGTGAGGCCCTGGATGGCTGATTCAAATCCTTCGGCCATTGCCCCAAGCGCAGTGCCGGTGGCTGTTAATGTGTGGTGAATGGGCTGACGCGATCGCTAGCCTGCTAGCGATGAACGATAACGCGGTCTACTTGTTGGTCACCCGCCACAAATACCACGCCGCCACCGTCCGATAAGGACTCCACCCCAACCCGATCTCTACCATCTGTTTACGCGTCGGCTGCACTTCCAGACCTTTCAACCGCCGATACCCCTCACGCACCCCGAAGTCATCGGCCGGCAAAATATCCGGCCGCTCCAGGCTGTAGATCAGCAGCATCTCAACCGTCCAGCGGCCAACCCCGCGCAACGTGATCAACCGCTCGATCAACGCCTCATCATCCATCGCCAACGCCGTTGCATAATCGGGTACCACACCGTCCAGCGCCGCTTGAGCGATGCCCTGAATCGTCGCAATCTTGCTCGCCGAAAAGCCGCACCCGCGCAGCTGATCAAAACCGGTCGCCAGAATCTGATCAGGGCGCGGAAACGCCGTCGAAGGAAACAGCGCCAGCAACCGACCGACAATCGCATCCCCGGCTTTGGCGTGCAGTTGTTGATAGGCAATCGCCCGCACCAGCGACTCATACGGATCGCGCGCCGCATGCGGCTGGTGCAGACAGGGTCCGATGGCCGCGATGTGACGCGCCCAGTCATCATCAATGGCCCTGAGAAACGCCGTCGCTGGCAAGTAAGGATCGGTCAAGCGTTCACCCCAGGTTTAAGCACTGCGGAATGGCTGTTCGAGCGTGTTCATCGAATGTCCTTCTTCATGAAAAACACCGAAGCGTCAGAACGCAAGTTGTCGTGTGACCTGCACCGCCGCGTTTTCCAGCCTGAGCAGAAACGCCTTGCGCGGTTGTCCTCCACCATAGCCCGTCAATGAGCCGTCCGCACCGATCACCCGGTGGCAGGGCAAGACAATCGAAATCCGGTTGTGCCCGTTGGCCAAACCCACGGCGCGGCTGGCACCGGGCTTGCCCAACAGCGCAGCGATGGTGCCGTAGGTGCTGGTCTGGCCGTAGGGGATTTTCGCCAGTTCGGCCCAGACCTGCCGGGAGAACTCGGAGCCAGGCAAGTGCAGCGGCACCTTGAATTCGGTCAGTTTGCCGGCGAAATACTGGGCCAGCTCTGTTTCGATCTGCTGCAAGTGTGCATTGTGTCCCGGCGCCACGGCATAACCATGACGGTTCTGCAGGGCTTCGACTTCCCGGGTCAGCGCCGGTCGGTCGAGAAACTCCAGCAACACCAGCCCGCGCCGTTCGGCCATGGCGATCATCGGCCCCAGCGGCGTGGTCAGGCGCGTGAACAGCAAAGGCTCGCTATTGGCCGCACGACCGGGGGGGATGTGGAAGGATTTTTGAAAGGCGTCGCGAAAGCCGCTCAGGGATTCGTAACCGGAATCGAACGCCGCGCTGTCGATGGAATCGCCCTGCCTGATCCCGCCCAGCGCCATGCCCAGGCGGCGGGTGCGCAGCCAGGCGTGAAAGGTCATGCCGAAATGTTGTTTGAACCAGCGCCGCAGCTTCAGCGGCTCGATGCCCTCGGCCTGCAACTGGGCATCGCTCCAGCGCAGCTCGGGATCGGCGTCCACCGACTGGAGCAGCTTCTGCACCCAGTCCGGAGCAATGGCGGCCGCGTCCAGCGGTTTGCAACGCAGGCAGGCGCGATAGCCGGCGGACAGGCAGTCATCGGCATGGGCGAAGAACTCGACGTTCTCCGGTTTCGGTTTGCGCGCCGTGCAGCTGGGGCGGCAGAAGATGCCGGTGGTTTTGACCGCAGTAAAAAACACCCCCTCGTAGGTGGTGTCTCGTTCGAGCATGGCGCGAACCATCTCGGCGTGGGGCGGAAGCATCGCGTTTTGTAGGTTCATGGGGTGAGCATAGGGCGCGAGGCCTCAGGCCTCCACCGGAAAATCGACAGGAAATTTTTGATGCTTGTCATCACAGGTTAACCCCCCTGCAGGAGCGAGCTTGCTCGCGATGGTCTTAAGGATAATGCGTGTTTTCTGGCTACACGCGGCGCTCCTGAATTCATCGCGAGCAAGCTCGCTCCCAGGCAGGATACCTTCCTGGCATTCACACGTTCGGCATGTGCTGCGGGCAAAAGGAGGGCTTAGTTAGCCATCACCTCGTCCAGCGCCTGCTCGAGGGTACTGACCGTGCGCTCGATATTGTGCAGCTTTTCGAGTCCGAACAGACCGATGCGGAAGGTCTGGAAGTCGGCCGGCTCGTCGCATTGCAACGGCACTCCGGCGGCGATCTGCAGGCCGTGATTGGCAAATTTCTTACCGCTCTTGATGTCGGCATCATCGGTGTAGCTCACCACTACGCCAGGGGCCTGAAAGCCGGCTGCCGCCACGCTCTTGATGCCTTTGCCGGTCAACATTGCGCGCACCCGATCACCCAGAGCCTGTTGTTCGCCGCGGACCTTGTCGAAACCGTAGGCTTGCGTCTCTTTCATCACTTCGTTAAATCGCGCCAGGGCATCGCTGGGCATGGTCGCATGGTAGGCATGTCCGCCCTGTTCGTAGGCCTGCATGATCTGCAGCCACTTTTTCAGGTCGCAGGCGAAGCTGCTGCTCTGCGTCTGTTCGATGCGCTCGAGGGCCAGGGAACTGAACATCACCAGGGCGCAGCAAGGGGAGGCGCTCCAGCCTTTCTGCGGTGCGCTGATCAGCAGGTCGACTGCGCAATTGTGCATATCAACCCAAAGCGTGCCTGAGGCGATGCAGTCCAGCACGAACAGGCCACCCACCGCATGCACGGCGTCGCCGACGGCCCGCAGGTACTCGTCGGGCAGGATAATGCCTGATGAGGTTTCAACGTGGGGGGCGAAGACAATCTGCGGCTTCTGCGCCTGAATGGCTGCCAGCACTTCGTCCAGAGGGGGTGGGGCGTAGGCTGCCTGGCGACCCGTGTCGACCGGTCGGGCTTTCAGCACCGTGGTGGCCGCCGGGATGTGGCCCATCTCAAGGATCTGGCTCCAGCGATAACTGAACCAGCCGTTGCGTATCACCAGGCATTGCTGGTCGGTGGCAAACTGTCGCGCCACCGCTTCCATGCCGAATGTGCCGCTGCCCGGGACCACCGCAACCGCCTGGGCGTTGTAGACCTGTTTCAGGGTCTTGGAAATGTTCTTCATCACGCCTTGAAATGACTGCGACATGTGGTTGAGCGAGCGGTCGGTGTAGACCACCGAGTACTCGACCAGCCCTTCGGGATCGATACTGGGATAGAGCTTTGACATGGGGTGACTCCTTGGCAGAGATCTCAGTGATATCGACCCTGCCCTAAGCCTTGGCAAATGACAAGATTGCTTGGGGTTGAATGGCGACTTCGGTTGAGCGGCTGGCATTGATCAGACCGACTGCTGGACGTAACGATGCTCGCAGGTGGCTGCTGAGTTGTGGGAGGGTGGGGCTGATAGGTTCCTTCCTCCTTACGTTCGGTCGATGACGACTTGTTACGAAGGGCAGCAATCGGCCGATTCTGTTGAAAAAGTCGGCCATGGTTTCCACGGCAGAAAAGTACGCGCTTGAGATTGAATTCTTTACTTTGAGCAGAGGATTCCGGGTTCAGATTTCGCGTAGCAGCGCGCAAAAAAGGTGTTTTCAGCGGTCAGTATCCAGGCCGCTTGGAAGAACCGACTTTTTCAACAGAATCGGCCAGAAGCGGACGCTCTCCAGTGTCTACTTAATCAGCGGTGATTCAGGGGCTGGGGGGGTATACATAGTTGATTGCCAAGCTAATCCCCAAGCTCGAATTGCTGAAACCCCACGCGCCTGACGTAAACCCAAAAGTTATCCTTTGGCTCATATTGCTCCATGCAAACACTGTGTTCCTGGCACAGTTCATCTTCGTCGATAAGGATGCGATCCCAATCGAAGTCAGGGTTCTTGGAAATGGTATAGCTAGGGTAAGGTTTGTCGAGATCGAAGTGGATCGAGTACACGAACAACGGAGATTCCCACGGCATGTGGGTTTCGTACAACCGCATCAGTTCGGGCATCTGTGTTTTACAGTGCTGTTCGGCAAACGTCAGTGCCTGGGGCAAATCATCCCACGTAGCCTTGACCGCGCGTTGCGCAGCGGCGAGCCTGGCGTAAGGTGGCTCGTCATTGTGGTGCTGGACGTAAATCAATCGGCTGCCGAACTGGAATTCGCATTGCCAGACACCCGAGGGAGCACGCCAGTGGCCAAGCATGGATTCGGTCAGTAGATTGATGTCCATATCGGTACCACACAGATGGAAAGGTGCTCAGTTTACCCTCTCAAGTATCAGCCTGGGAATGCGTAGGCGTTTGGGCTATTTGTCCGACATCCACGGGATCTGACCGGCAGCTTTGGGTCGATTCTGTTGAAAAAGTCGGCCATGGTTTCCACGGTAGAAAAGTACGCGCTTGAGATTGAAATCTTTACATTGAGCAGTGGATTCCGGGTTCAGATTTCGCGTAGCAGCGCGCAAAAAAGGTGTTTTCAGCGGTCAGTATCCAGGCCGCTTGGAAGAACCGACTTTTTCAACAGAATCGGTCGTTTTCTGCCTCTCGCGACGGGCAGAATTCGGCCGATTTGTTGAAAAAGTCGGCCCTGGTTTCCAAGGCAGAGAATTACGCGCTTGAGATTGAAATCTTTACCTTGAGCAGAGGATTCCGGGCTCAGATTTCGCGTAGCTGCGCGCAAAAAAGGGATTTTCAGCAGTCAGTACGCGGGCAGTCTGGAAGAACCGACTTTTTCAACAGAATCGGCCAAGTGTAGACACTCGACAAAGGCGCGATTGCTTTAGGAAAGTATTGGCAAAACCTGCGACGACTCTTACCAAGGACTTATGCTATGGATTGCCCCCCAAAGCTATACACCAGCCGTCTTATCCTCACGCCACTGCAAATGACTGATGCAGCCGCGATACAAGAGCTGTTTCCCCAATGGGAAGTGGTCCGCTACCTTGACAGCCGTGTGCCATGGCCGTACCCGCAGGATGGTGCGCTGGTTTACGTTCGCGATGTCGCTCTTCCCGCCATGGCTAGAGGGCAAGAGTGGCACTGGATGATTCGCACGCGCGCGCAACCTGAGCGCAGCATCGGGAGCATCAGCCTGTATGACCAGCCAGGTAACCATAGGGGGTTCTGGCTCGCGCCTCTGTGGCAAGGCAACGGCTATATGCGCGAAGCTTGCGAGGTCGTCAACGCGTACTGGTTCGCGACATTATTACGTCCGGTCATGCAGGTGCCCAAGGCTGTCGCCAACCACGCTTCGCGCAAGGTATCCCAACATGAAGGCATGCGGATGATCGGGACGCGGAACGGGCATTTTGTCTCGGGGCCCATGCAGGTCGAAGTCTGGGAGATCACACGTAGCGAGTGGCTCGGCGCGCGCGCTGAAACTTGACCCGAAATTTGTTCCGGTCCGAGTGACAGGCTGCTATCGGGTCGATTTCAGCCGATTGCCAATGGCCAAAAACGGCCCATTGCAGAGGTCAACAAATCACCGCCGGGCGTCTATGGCATGCCGCCGTAGGAAGTTTATTTCTTGAGCTCAGAGCGGACATTCACCGTCAAAGTAAAGCGTGAGTGGCCACTGCTTTTTATTGTACGAGTCGGATAAGTTTGTATATGTTTTGTGCAAAATAGGCCTGAAAAGCCAACTGACGATGGCAACTTCAGCACATATTGCTGACCTCCAGATCACCAGACGACGCTGCCGGCACATCAACGCGTGCCGAAGCCAACCCTTGGCACCACACATTGGTGAAATCTTTTCGTCAAAGTGTGCCTCGCACTCGCCTCATTTTTTCGGCGCAGATGGCGTTCGAATGCGTGGAAATCGAATCATTTGACCGGGGCTGTGGTGTCCGTTTTTTGTCGGCACAGTCGAGTTTGAGACATTAGCTGTACAAAATCAGTATTTGGTATAACTTTTAAAGGCGCCTATTGAGTCATATCGAGGGCTTTGCATGGCTAGTCAGACGGTTCGCTTAATCCGCCACGCTATCTGTTTTGTTCTGATGCTCCAGAGCGCTGAGCTATTGGCTGATTGGCGCGAGGCTATTCCCAATGCTCGTCGGCTGGGTTACGGGGAGATGCGCGTATTCGGGTTTTCCATTTACAGCGCGCAGTTCTGGAGTTCACGCCTCATTGCCGGTGAAACGCCGGCTGCGGATGTGCCTTTTGCGCTGGAGCTGACCTACAGTCGCGCTATTAGTCGCGATGATCTGGTTGAGGCCAGCATCAAGGAAATCCGTCGGCTGTCGCCCAACACTCAGAATTCAGAGCTGATGGCTCGTTGGGAGTCGGAGATGTTTCAGGCGTTTGTCGATGTGCGTGCCGGTGACCGCATCACCGGCGTTTATATGCCCGGAGAGGGCGCACGTTTTTACGTCGGTGAGAACCTTCGGCATGTCGTGAGAGATGTTGCGTTCGCCAAAGCCTTTTTTGCGATATGGCTTGACCCCCGAACCCGCAACCCGGAGCTGCGCGCCCAATTGCTGGGTGCCGCTAAACCCTGAGACCGTTGAGGAAATGCACATGTTGAAGATAGGGTTACTGCTGCTTTGCATTGGCCTTGCAAGTTGCAGCCGGGTGGATGTGCAAACCTACAGCCAGGAGACGCCCACGCTTGAGTTGCGAGAATTTTTCGAGGGTCGGGTTGAAGCCTGGGGTATGTTTCAAAAGCGTTCCGGCGTAGTCGCCAAGCGTTTCCACGTGGAGATCATCGGCCACTCAGAAGGTGACAGGCTGATACTCGACGAATCATTTACGTACAGCGACGGTACCAAGCAAAAACGAGTGTGGACGTTAACCCCGGTTGGCTCCAGTCAATGGCGCGGAACCGCTGGCGACGTGGTGGGCGAGGCGCTTGGTGAGGTGGCAGGCAATACACTGCGCTGGAAATATGTGCTGAGCCTACCGGTGGATGGCAAGGTGTATCAGGTTCAGTTAGACGACTGGATGTACCTTATGGACAAGAACACGATGATCAATCGCTCGTTCATGACCAAGTTCGGGGTGGAGGTGGGCCAGATCACCTTGTTCTTTCGCAAGCAACCTTGATTCAACACCGGGTCGATTCCGCTCGCGAAGTTGGCGGGCGTCGTCTCCCGACACATAAGCTTGCAGCGTGTCGGGATAGACGGTGGTGCTGGAGCCAAAGCAGATCGGCCCCCAGCACCTACGGCCCGGCTTGCCCGGAACAGCCGCTTGGGATTACTTCAGTTTCGCCAGCATGGCCACGGCGACTGCCTTGGCCGACTGTGGGTTCTGGCCGGAAATGACTTCGCGGTCTTCGATCACGTTCTCGCTCCATGGCTTGGCTTCGGAGAAGTTAGCGCCGGCTGCTGTCAGGCCATCCTGCGGGAACAGTTTCATATGGCCGCCGCCGAGGAAACCTTTGGCCTGTTCCTCTTCCGCGTCGGTGAAGGCGGTGACTTTGTAGCCCTTGTAAATCCAATTGGCTGGCGCTGCCGGCTGTTTGCCCGATTCCAGCGCGGAGACAAAACCGTGCGCGTCCGGGATCGCCGACAACATGGCGATGGTGCCATGGCAGGTGAAGCCGGTGATCTTGCCTTTTTCATGGAAGTTGGTCAGCAGTTGGCCCAGTTGCTTGTCTTTCAGCAGGTCCTGCATCGGGATATGGCCGCCAGGCACGAATACGGCATCGAACTTGTCGTAGCCGATTTTCTGAACCTGCGCGAAGCTGATTGCCGGCGAGTCGCTCTTGGAGGTCAGCTTCAGCGTGGCCAGCAGCGCGAGACTTTCCTGGCGGGCCTTTTCATCGCCGCCCCAGAAGCTCACATCATTGGATTTCTGGTCCGCGGTGGGCGCCTTGCCGCTAGGGGTGGCAAATACGACGGTTTGACCCGCCTCGATGAAGGTCTGCACCGGCTGCATCAATTCGTTCAGGAAAAAACCTGTTTGCATGACTTTGCCGTCTTTCAGGTCCAGTTGAGCCTGATCCGACAGTACAACCAATACCGTGCCGGCGTTGGCATAGTTAGCGGCAGTGGCTAACAGGGCGGCAATGATGGTTTTTTTCACGCGATTCTCCAGTAGGGATGGTTTGATGGGGCCATCTTATTACTAGAGCTGAAAGGGATAGAGCCCCTGAATTGAATTTCACTTATTACATTAAGTAATTAATGGTGAGCGTTTTTCTTGAGCGAAAGACCCTGCGCAACATCGAGTCGATGTGGCTGGTCGGGTGTTTGATGCTTTGCCACAGGTGCCGTGCGGCTTGAGCCGCAGGCACCGTACATTCATGGGAGGCCGTGGCTATTCGATCGGGTCGAGTTGATCCAGCGCCCGGTTGACCGCCAGCTCGCCGAGCATGATGACTTGTGCAATGCCCAACAGGGTGTTGCGACTCGGCCCGTCCATGTGGTCCGCCAGGTCCATGGTCATGACGTTGGCCGAGGCCAGCGACTCACACGCATGGGCCAGCAGGGTTTCGGTATCGAGTTCAGGGTTGACGGTGAACATCTTTGTGATGGTGCGCGGGGTGCCTTTGAGGTCGGCAGCCGACGGGAAATGAAAGTCGAGGGCTCGTTCGGCGGCGTCGTTGAGTTTTTTTGAATCGGGTTCGTACGGGGAAACCGGATCGGTGTCTGGCGGGTTGGGCGTTACTTTGAACATAGGTACAACTCCTTGTGCAGCAACAAACCAGGAGCCATCACCTTCGCTACCAAACGAAGGTGGTGGCCATACGCAGGTTGGTAGACCGGGCACAAGGAAACCGGCGCGCCCGAAGGCGCCCTGTGCATGACCACCATAAAGTCGAGACAAAAAACGCCCCGAATGGTGATGCAATACACCTTGTATAACCCGGGCTACCAAACCCGATCGCTGTTCTTTTCAGCGACCGGAAAACGATAAATCCCAGGTCCAAGGTGCACAAGCCGGCGGATTCTGGCGTACCCGTAGGCAACGGCGCAAGGTCATGTAGCTTTCAGGAAGTAAATCTGATCGCACTTAAACAAGCCGGTTAAACAGCCAGATTCGAACGAAAACAGACCGGTTACTTCGCAAACTTCTTCGCGCCTGCCACACAGAGAATCACCGCCACCGTGACCGCCAGCATGCCAATGCTGACGTGCTCGTGCAGCAACGTCGCCGCCAGCGCCAAGCCAAAAAATGGCTGCAGCAGTTGCAGTTGCCCCACGGCCGCAATCCCGCCCTGCGCCAGCCCGCGATACCAGAACACAAAACCGATCAACATGCTGAACAGCGACACATAACCCAGGCTGAACCACGCCGGCGCACTGATCCCCGAGAACGAAACGGGCTTGAGCCACAAGGTCAACAACGCCATCACCGGCAGTGACAACACCAGCGCCCAGGAAATCACCTGCCAGCCACCGAGTGTCCGGGACAGCTTCGCCCCTTCGGCATAACCGAGGCCGCAGGCCAGGATCGCCGCCAGCATCAGAAGGTCGCCTTCCGGCGAGGCGGTCAGGCCTTGGGACACGGCAAATCCCACCACCAGCACACTGCCCAGCACCGAGAAAAACCAGAACACCGGGCGAGGCCGCTCGCCACCGCGCACCACGCCAAACACGGCGGTCGCGAGCGGCAGCAACCCCACGAAGACGATCGAGTGCGCCGAGGTCACGTATTGCAGGGCCAGCGCCGTCAGCAGTGGAAACCCGACCACCACGCCCATGGCCACGATGACCAGCGGCAGCAACTGGCTGCGCGCCGGACGTTTTTCCTTGAACAGCCACAGCAGGCACAGCGCAAGCACGCCGGCGATGGTGGCCCGGGCAACAGTCAGGAACACCGGATCGAACTCCAGCACCGCGACCCGCGTGGCGGGCAGCGAGCCGCTGAAGATCACCACGCCGATCAGCCCGTTGAGCCAGCCACTGGTGAAGTTTTCCCGAGGCTGGGTGTTCAGATTCGATACGCGTTCCATTGAGGTCACACTCGACAGAGGGTTAATGCGGCGGGTTGCCTTGAACCCATCGTATGGTCGACTATTGAGACAATCAAAAAATTGTCATGGATACATCCCCACTATGCCTCGCTTGCGCTACAAGTCGTTGGTCGACACCTTTGCCGCGGACATCCGTTCAGGACATTTGCCGCCCGGTACGCGCCTGCCCACCCATCGGCATCTCGCCGCTGAGCATGGATTGGCGCTCGTCACGGCCAGCCGCGTGTACGCGGAGCTTGAGGCGATGGGCCTGGTCAGCGGCGAAACGGGACGAGGCACGTTCGTCAGGGAGACGTCGCTCCCGCCCGGTCAGGGTGTCAGCCAGCACGTGGTGGCCGTGGGCATGGCCGACCTCAACTTCAACTACCCGTCATTGCCCGGTCAGGCGGATCTGTTGCGCACGGCCCTGCGCCAGCTCGCGTTATCCGGCGACCTCGAATCCCATCTGCGCTATCAGCCCCATGCCGGGCGCCTGCATGAGCGGGCATCGATTGCGAACCATCTGGGCTCACGTGGATTGAGCGTCCAGGCGGAACAGGTGTTGATCGTCAGCGGTGCTCAACACGGATTGGCGGTGACGATGATGGCGTTGCTCAAACCCGGTGATGTGATCGCCGCGGATGCGTTGACCTACACCGGTTTCAAGGTGCTGGCCGAATCGCTGCACCTGGAAATCGTGCCCATTCCGGCCACGGAAACCGGGCCTGATCTGGAGGCGTTGCAAGCGCTTTGCCGGCGCCGCTCGGTGCGGGCTGTCTACACCATGCCGACTCTGCACAATCCGCTGGGCTGGGTGATGGATATGCAATGGCGCACGCAGTTCGTGTCGATTGCGCGTCAGCATGACCTGTTGATCATCGAAGACGCCGCCTACGCCTTTCTGGTCGAAGACGCCCCGGCACCGTTAGCCGACTTGGCGCCGGAACGGACCGTCTACGTTTCCGGGTTCTCCAAGAATGTCGCCACGGGGCTGCGCGTCGGCTTCATCGCTGCGCCGGTCGAGAAGGTGCCTGCTCTGGAGCGTGCAATCCGGGCCACGACCTGGAACACCCCCGGCGTGATGACCGCGATTGCCTGCGCCTGGATTGACGATGGGACCGTGAGCCAACTGGAAGCGCAAAAGCGCGCGGACGCCCAGGCCCGGCAAGCCATGGCCGCCGAGCTGCTCAAAGGGCTGCGCTGCATGACTCATCCATTTTCGTACTTTCTGTGGCTACCGTTGGCGGAGGACGCCAGAGCGGACCAGATCGCGGTGGAATTGATGCACGAGCAAGTCGCCGTCTCCACCGCCGAGCCGTTTGCGACCTCGGTCCATGTGCCGCATGCGATCCGGCTGGCGCTGGGGTCGGTGGACATGGATTCGCTGCGACAGGCGTTGATCAAAGTGAAGCGGGTGGTCGGCGCGTATGCGTGACGCGGGTGGGCAGTTTTCTTCAATACGGGCGCCGGGCTGCTCTTTACCTTGAGGCCTGGTTCAACTGAATTGAAGAAGGTACGCAATGAGTCTGATTATTTCGATGGCGGCGTTTGCGCTGGTGGCGTCGATCACGCCGGGGCCGGTGAACATTGTGGCGTTGAGTTCCGGCGCGCAGTTCGGTTTTCGCGCCAGCCAGCGGCACGTGGCGGGGGCGACGCTGGGTTTTGTGTTGCTGCTGGTGCTGATGGGGCTGGGGTTGCATGAGGTGTTGCAGCTGTGGCCGGCGCTGACGCGGGTGGTGCAGCTGGCCGGGGTGGCGTTTCTGTTATTCATGGCATGGAAACTGGCGGCGGATAACGGTCAACTCGATGCCAAGGATTCGGCGCGGGCGCCGTCGATGCTGTACGGCGCGGTGATGCAATGGCTCAACCCGAAAGCGTGGCTGGCCTGCGTTGCGGGCATGGGGGCGTTTGTTGCCGACGGCGAGGCACGATTGGTCTGGCAGTTTGCGGCGGTGTATCTGGTGATCTGCTACTTGTCGGTCGGCTGCTGGGCGTACGCCGGGACTTTTTTGCGCGGTTACTTGAATAACCCGGCGGGGATGCGGTTGTTCAATCGGAGCATGGCGGCGTTGCTGGCGATGAGTGCGGTTTATCTGTTGTGGCCTTAAGGGCGCGCTAACCAGCTCTTGTGGCGAGGGAGCTTGCTCCCGCTGGGCTGCGAAGCAGCCCCATTCCCATTATTGCTGAACGACCTTGCAGGCCGATATTACGACGGCTTCGCCGCCGAGCGGGAGCAAGCTCCCTCGCCACAGAGGCACGCGAGTTTTCGCACGGTCAGCCGCGATACTGCCCCGGCGTCGCCGCCAGGTGCTGTTTGAACGCCCGCTGAAAATGCGCCTGATCGGCGAACCCCGCTTCCAGCGCGACGTCGGCGACCAGATGGCCGCTGCGCAGTCGGTCCTGGGCGAACTGAATGCGCCGGTTGACGAGAAAAGCGTGGGGCGTCATGCCGTAATGCTGTTTGAAGGCGCGGATCAGGTACGACGGCGACAGTTGCGCGGCTTCGCAAATGTCTTCGAGCTTGAGCAGTTGCGTGCAGTGGTCGCGGATGTAATCCGCCGCCCGCTCCAGTTTAAAATTGGGTTCGCGCAGCGGTTGATCGCCGGGGTTGAGCTGTTGCTGCACGTCGGTAAAAAACTCGACCGCGGCGCTGTGTTTGCTCAGCACATCTTGCTCCGTGTCGACCAACACCTCATACAACGCCTTCAGGCCGGTAAACAGGCTGGCGTCACCCGTATGGGTGGTGGAAAACCGCCGAAACGCCAGGTCGCTGCTGAACCCCAGCTGATGCTGCAAGTCGGTAAGCCAAGGCGTATCGACATACAACATCAGATACGACCACGGCTGGTCGTCGATCGGGTTGCAGGCGTGGACATCGCCGGGATTCATCAGCACCACCGTGCCGGCGCTGACCTCACACTCCGATTGTTCATGGACATAGGTGCTGCGCCCGGCGGTAATCGCACCGATGGAAAAGTGCTCGTGAGCATGCCGGGTGTAGCAGACCTCACGGCCGTCGGCGATGGAGCGGGCTTCGATGAAGGGCAGGGCGTCGTCGCGCCAGAAGCGCGGGGCCTTGTCAGCGTCTTTGGCAGCGGTGGGCTTCATCGTCAGTGTCCTTGGCAGGTCAGCGTCTGAGTGTATTAGCTCTTGCCGTCAAAGGCTCGTTGCAGCGCCGTGATGTCGAGTTTTTTCATCTGCACCCTCGCGGCCCGGTCAGAAATCCCAGCGGGTGGTCAGTTGCAGGCTGCGCGGTTCGCCATAGAACCCGGTGCCGAAGTTGCCGAGCCCGGTGTAGTAGGTCTTGTCGAACAGGTTCTTCACATTCAGCGTCGTGCTCAAGTGATCGTTGAAGCGGTAGCGCGCCATGACGTCCACCAGGGCGTAGCTGTGCTGGGTGAGCGTCGAGGACTGGCCGAAGTTGACCGTGTCGTCGGGGTTGGGCTGGAACACATTGCCGAAGAATTCGCTCTGCCAGTTCACACCGCCCCCGACGGTGAGTTTTTCCAGTGCGCCCGACAGGCGATACGTGTTGAACACCCGAACGACCTGCTGCGGCGCGGTGGTTTGCAGGATCGAGCCGTAGACGTAATCGCCCTTGGCATCGCGGGTGTGGTTGTAGCTGTAGCCGGCTGACAGGTTCCAGCCATCCATCACTTCGCCCGCCAGTTCGACCTCAAAGCCTTTGGTGGTCGCCCCTTGCACTGCACGGTACACCGACTCGCTATCGACGCCACTGACGTACTCGGCCAGGTTGTCCTGCTCGATACGGAACACGGCAAAACTGGCGTTCAAGCGGCCGCCAACGTATTCGGCCTTGATCCCCGCTTCGTAGCTGTCGCCTTGCACCGGGTCGAGTATTTTGCGCTGGGCATCCTTGCTCATCTGCGGCTGATAGATGCTGGTATAGCTGGTGTACACCGAGTACGTGTCATCGAGGTCGTAGACCAGTCCGGCGTACGGTGTGACCACGCCGGTCTGGTGGTAACGGTCGTGCAGGCCCGGGGAGTTCGGGTCGCTGTAGTCCAGGTCATCGTTGGCCTTGAACTGGCTTACGCGGGTGCCGAGGATGACCGCCAGATCGTCGCTGGGCTTGAGTCGCGTGGCGAGGTAAGCGCCGGTCTGGCGCTGGACAATGTCGTTGTCGCCCACCTTGGCAATGTCCGGTTTCGGGAACTCGCCGCGCCAGTCGTAGATGCTGCCGTCGACGGGCGGGTAGATCGAGCCGTGTACCGGGATGTCCTGGCGGGTGTTCATCGACATGAAGCCGGCGATCAGCTCTTGCTCGCGACCGAACAGGCGGAACGGGCCGGTGAAGTTGACGTCGAGGTTGTCCTGTACCTGATCGCCCTTGAACTGGCCCATGTACATGAACATGCCGTTGCCGCTGACCGGGTCCGGATGGCCGCCGCTGGCCGAGGCGAGGAAGGTGTCGTGCTGGCGGTGCTTGCGGTCGTAGCTGACTTTGAGCGTCCAGTCGTTGGCCAGTTGCTGCTCCACCGAGGCGAAGATCGTCTGGTTGGTGAAGTCGCGACGACTCCAGTCGGTGGCGGGGTTGAACGAGCGGGAAAAACGCGTGCGCGAACCGTCGCTGTTGTACATCGGGAAACCGGTCCAGCTGGCGCCACGGGAGCGGGTGTTCTGCTGGTCGATACCGAAGGTCACGAGGGTGCTCGGCGTCAAGTCTGCCTCGAGGATGCCGTAGGTGATATCGCGGGTGTTGCGGTAGTTGTCCAGGTAGGCGCTGCGATCTTGATACACACCGACGAATCGCCCGCGCACGTTGCCGCTCTCGGTCAGCGGGCCAGCAATGTCACCGGTACTGCGAATGTTGTCCCAGGAACCGACGGCGCCGGTGATCGAGGCCTTGAACGCTTGGGTGGGACGCTTGCGGATCAGGTTGACGGTGGCCGAGGGATCGCCCGAGCCGGTCATCAGGCCGGTGGCACCCTTGATGATTTCGACGCGGTCGAAGGTCGCCATGTCGGTGCTGGTGGTGCCGTAATCGTAGACGCCGTCGTAGTCGGTGTTGACGCCGTCGTACTGGAAGTTGGTGATCGGCAGGCCACGGCTGGAAAACTCCCAGCGTTCGCTGTCGTAGTTCTGCACGCTGATGCCGGGCACGCGACGCAAGGCATCGGCGATGCTGGTGGAGCCCTGATCGTCCAGTTGCTGACGGGTAATGACCGTCACCGACTGCGGCGTTTCCCGCAAGGACAGTGGCAGGCCGGTGGCCGAAGAGGCCGATCCGGTGGTGTAGGAATGGGTGTCTTCGGTAATGGCGCCCAGTGCCTGGCCGGAAATGTTGGTGGCGTCCAGTTCCAGCGAACCCTCTGGGGCTGCTTTGAGCACATAACCGCGGTCGCCCTGAGGCTGAGCCTGCAAGCCGCTGCCCTGTAGCAATTGCTGCAAACCCTGCTGCTCGGTGAACTCGCCATCAAGGCCCGGACTGCGCTTGTCACTGGCCAGATCGTTATGACCGGCGAGGAAAATCCCCGCTTGTTCAGCGAAGCTGTTCAGTACGCTCACCAGCGAACCGGCAGCGATTGTGTAGTAACGCTTGTGGCTGCCTGACTGTTCACTGGCGGCGGATGTTTCGGCCTGAGTGTGCGTCGAAACAAGGCTGAGCAACGCGACCGGAAGGGCCAGGGCCAACGGTCGCAAGGCTAAGCGAGTGCGAATGAAGGCGTCGCGCAAAGGGGTGTTCCCTGGAATCAAATCGAACGGCAATTGAAAGGCTTCACAGGGTTAACCGAACGAGAAACGCAAAAGGGAACTGCGGCGCCAAAAGTTTCTGGCTCACACCTTCGGACCGACGCTGACCCACCACGCCAGGGTTTTCTCCACGCGTATCGGTAAGGCTGCTTCCAGCAGGTGCAGGGCCTGATCGGTGTCCTTGAGCGGGAACGAACCCATGACCGGCAACCCGGCGATGGCAGGGTCGCAGGCCAGATGCCCATGACGGTAGCGGCTCAACTCTTCGATCAACTGGCCCAGCGGCAGGTTATCCGCCAGCAACACGCCGCGACGCCAGGCTTCGCGCCCGGCCGCAGCCTCGGAGGAGGGCGGGAGGTGGCTTTGCGTGAACGCCAATTGGCGTCCGGCCTCAACCACGTGCACCTGGCCCTGAGTGGTTCGGACTTCGACCGCGCCTTCGTAGACGTTGAGCAATGTCTGTTGTTCTTCCTGACGCACACTGAAACGCGTGCCGAGTGCGCGCATCCGGCCCTGGGCGGTTTGCACCAGAAACGGTCGGCGGCTGTCCTTGGCGGTGTCGATCAACACTTCCCCGGCACTCAACAGCAGCAGGCGTTGCGTGGTGTCGAAACGCACATTCAAGGCGCTCAAGGCGTTGAGCCAGACCCGGCTGCCGTCGCTGAGCAGGCTTTCGCGGGTTTCGCCGGTGCCGGTTGAAAGGTCGGCCGTCCAGCGTCCCAAGGCATCCGGCAGCGAAGTGTCGCGCCAGGCGTTCCAGCCCAACAGCCCGCCCGAGGCGAGGATGAGCAGGCTCTTGACCGTTTGCCGACGCGTGATCGGCGAGCGCGCGGTGTTGCGCAGCACCAGGCCGGCAGCCTGCGGCTGATCGTCCTGCAACGCGGCGAAGCGCTGGCCGACACGCTCGACATATCGCCAGGCCGCCTGATGGTCGCCACTTTGCGCCAGCCAGGCTTGCCAGCGCTGACGCTCGTGTTCGCCGACCTGCTGGTCGTTGAGTTGCACATACCATTGCGCCGCCTGTTCGAGGCTGGCATGGCTGATGGAGTTGGAGGCGGCAGAGGGCATGCGCTTACTCGATCAACAGGCCGTCAAGCTCGGCTTCGAGCATCGCGCAATGCATCAGCGCTTGCGCCAGGTACTTTTTCACCATGCGCTCGCACACGCCGATTTCTTCGGCGATGGCGCGGTAGGGCAGGCCGTGCAACTGGGCGAGGATGAACGCGTCGCGCACCCGCGTGGGCAGGCGCATCAGCATGGCGTCCACTTCGTACAGGGTTTCGACGATGATCGCCCGTTGCTCCGGCGACGGTTGAACGGCTTGTGGGCGCGAGGCCAGCGTCTCCAGCCACGCCTGTTCGAGTTGCCGACGGCGCCAGTGATCGATGCACAAGCCCCGGGCGATGGTGGCCAGGTAGGAACGTTCGCGGGTTTCGCAGTCGAACACCTGCGGGCGCTTGAGCACCCGGATGAAGGTGTCATGGGCCAGGTCGGCGGCATCGAACGCGTTGCTCAAGCGACGGCGCAGCAACTCATGCAACCAGCGGTGATGAGTGACGTAGAGGTTCTGAATGCTGGAAGAGTCGGCGACCATCATCGTGAGCACGTGTCCATGGGCGACGGGCGCCTTCGGTGCGAATAAGAATTGGTCGCGATTAAAGCAAAAGGACGGGTTGCGCGCAAATGATATTGGTTCGCTTTTGTGGTGGGGCAGTCTGCATGCAGTCACTATGACATCAACTGGAGTCACATTGACTATTTTCTGATTGGGTCAATTTGACTTCAAAGGTCTTATATCATTGATTTTTAAACATAAAAAACCTGGCACGAAACCTGAAACAACAAACGTACAACTGGTTTGATTCAGGAGTACGAAAATGTTCGCTTACTTCAGCAATCCTCGGAACGTCCTGCATCTGTCGAGCAAAGTCCTGGGCGCGGGCCTGGCGCTGCTGCTGGCGGGGATCTACGGCGCCTATCTTTACGCCGGGCATTTGCCGATTGCGCTACTGGTTTCGATGCATGCCATGACCATCATCGGCCCGACCCTGATCAAGATCGGCTACGTCATGCGCCTGTTGGCCCAGCATCGGTTGGGCACTCGTCAGGTCAGGGTGGTGGCTTGATGCGCCAGCTCGCCGCTGCACCGGTTTTCAACCTTGGCTTTCCTTGATTGCGCTGCAAATGCCATTGCTGGCATGAGGGCTGGGTCGCGACCTGGTGGCCGCCTAAGCCGAGGGTTCAAGCCCTCCCTGTTCGGCGATCCAGCGTGTTGCCAGATCGATAAAGGCGCGCAGCTTCGGCTGAGTCTGGGTGCGGCTGGGAAAGTACAGGTATAGCGCCGAACTGAGCGGCACGAACGGCTCCAGCACCCGTTCCAGTCGACCGTCCGCCAACTCGTCGGCGATCTCCAGATCGCAGGCGTAGGCCAGGCCCGAACCGCTGCGAGCCGCCGCCACCAGCAGCCGTCGGTCATTGACGATTACGCCACCCTCGACGCCCACCGTAAAGTCGCGCCCCTCGCGGCGAAACTCCCAGCGGTGCGCACTGCCCGAGGTCGAGAAGCGAAAACCGATGCATTGATGGCGGGTCAGGTCTTCAGGACTCGCCGGTGTACCCGCCTTGGCGAAATAGTCCGGAGCGCCTACCACCGACCATTGCAGATCGGGGGTGAGGCGCACCGCGATCATGTCTTTTTCGATGGACTCACCCAGCCGAATCCCGGCATCGAAGCCGCCGGCCATAAGGTCCACCGTGGCGTCGTCGAGGGAAATGTCGAGGGTCACTTGCGGATACGCCTCGCGAAACAGCGGGATCAACGGCTCCATCAACAACGCCCCGGACAACCGTGGAGCCGTGATACGCAGCGTGCCCATCGGCTGATCACGAAACCCGCTGAGCACTGCCAGCGCTTCGTCGATCTCGCTGGCCGCAGGGCGCAAGCGGGCAAACAGACTGGCGCCAGCCTCGGTCAACGCCACCCGGCGCGTGGTGCGTTGGAACAGCAACACGCCGGTGCGGCGCTCGAGCAATTTGATCGCATGGCTGACAGCCGTGGGTGTTACCGCCAGGCGGGTGGCGGCCAGGGTGAAGCTCTTGTGCTCGGCCACCGCCAGAAACTCGGTCAAGCCATCGAACGGATCGTGGTTCATTGTGGGTGCCATTATGAAAGAGCGTTTCATAGTGCTTGTAACACGAGGGCATTTTTCCGAGCAATCTTCCTGCGTACCTTGTGCCTACCCCCACTGCACACAAGGAAACACGCTCATGACCACTTCCCACTCCTTCAAACGTATCTGGCTCATCACTGGCGCTTCCCGTGGCATCGGCGCAAAAATCGCTGCCGCCGCGCTGGCCAACGGTGACGCCGTGGTTGCCACCGCACGTGACGCCAGCAGCATCACGCAGCGCTTTGGCGAACAACCCGGTTTGCTCGCCGCCAGCCTGGATGTGACCGACGAAGCACAAGGCGTTGCGGTCGCCCAGGCGGCCATTGACCACTTCGGGCGCATCGACGTGCTGGTCAACAACGCCGGTTTCGGTTTGCTCGGCGCGGTGGAAGAAGCCAGCGCCGATGAAGTACGGCGTGTGTACGAAACCAACGTTTTCGGTCTGCTGAACGTGACCCGCGCCGTCCTGCCACACATGCGCGCCGCTCGCAGCGGGCACGTGATCAACCTGTCGTCGGTGGGTGGCTACAGATCGGGGCCGGGCTTTGGCGTCTACTGCTCGACCAAGTTTGCCGTCGAAGGCTTGAGCGAGGCCTTGCACGCTGAGCTGGCACCGCTGGGCGTCAAGGTGACCGTTGTCGAGCCCGGGTACTTCCGCACCGAATTCCTCGAAGGCAATTCGCTGGTCGAGTCGCCGTCCTCGATTGCCGACTACGACAGCACCGCAGGCGAAGTGCGCAAGATCGCCAAGGCCGTGACCCTGAACCAGCCAGGTGATCCGGACAAACTCGCCCAGGTCATGATCACCCTGGTGGAAGCGCAACATGCGCCGCTGCGCTTGCCGCTGGGCAGTGACTGCGTCGCAGCGATTGAAGCGAAAAACAGCTTTGTTGCCGATGAGTTGCAGGTTTGGCGTGAGGTGTCGGTGTCTACCGATTACTGATCAGCACTTTGGTAGCTGAGGCGCTTTTTGTGGCGAGGGAGCTTGCTCCCGCTGGGTTGCGAAGCGACCCCGAGTGTTCCTCCAGGCCTACCCGACATGCAGGTTTTGCGACGGCTTCGCCGCCGAGCGGGAGCAAGCTCCCTCGCCACAGGGTTGGTACAAGGGCCGCCGATTTCAGGCGGCTTTTGTGTGACCGGTGGTCGATGAACCGGTCTCGCCCGGCATTTTGCGCTTAGATGAAAGGATCACGCCGACCGATCACAATAATGGCGTCACCGTGAGTCTGAGGAAATCACCATGCTGACCTTGAACATCAATGGCAAGGATCAGGAGCTGGACGTCCCCGCGGACATGCCGTTGCTCTGGGTCCTGCGTGACGTCGCGCACCTGACCGGCACCAAATTCGGTTGCGGCATGGCCCAGTGCGGCGCCTGTACCGTGCACGTCGACGGCGCGCCACTGCGTTCCTGCATCACGCCCGCCACGGCCGTGGCCCACGGGCAAAAAATACTCACCATCGAAGGCCTTTCCACTGATGGTTCGCACCCGGTGCAACAAGCCTGGGCCGAACTCGACGTGGTCCAGTGCGGTTATTGCCAGTCCGGGCAGATCATGTCGGCGGCGGCGTTGCTGGCGAAGATCCCCAAACCCACCGACAGCGATATCGACCAGGCGCTCTCCGGCAACATCTGCCGTTGCGGCACTTACCCAAGGATTCGTGCCGCGGTCAAACGCGCCGCCGAGATCGGTTGAGGGACTAGCCATGAACAGCATCAATCCGTTATCGCGTCGGGGCTTCCTCAAGGGCAGCGCGTTGTTGGGCGGTGGACTGGTGGTCGCGTTCGTCATCCCTGGCGCGCACCGTTTTGCCATGGGCGCCGAGAATCAGGGCAACGTCTTCGCGCCCAATGCATTTTTACGCATCGGTAACGACAACAGCGTCACGGTGCTGCTCGGCCACTCGGAAATGGGCCAGGGCATCTGGACCGGCCTGACCATGCTGATCGCCGAAGAACTCGACGCCGACTGGTCGAAAATCCGCGTCGAGCACTCTCCCGCATCGGCCGCCGATTATGGCCTGGCCGGGTTTGGCGGGATGCAGATCACCGGCGGTTCAACTTCGACCTGGATGGAGTTCGACCGCTATCGTCAGGCCGGCGCGGCGGCGCGGTTGATGCTGGTCGAGGCCGCGGCCAAGCGCTTCAATGTCGCGCCGTCGAGCATTCGTACCGAGTCGGGCGTGGTCATTGCGGGCGACCAGCGCGCCACGTACGGCGAACTGGCCGATGACGCGGGCCAGTTGCCGGTGCCGGCCCCCGCGTCGA
Organism: Pseudomonas fluorescens NCIMB 11764; assembly: GCF_000293885.2. Taxonomy (NCBI): domain Bacteria; kingdom Pseudomonadati; phylum Pseudomonadota; class Gammaproteobacteria; order Pseudomonadales; family Pseudomonadaceae; genus Pseudomonas; species Pseudomonas fluorescens. The sequence goes on along the minus strand of NZ_CP010945.1, from coordinate 5,076,113 downwards.
TAGCCTTCAAGGAGGCCAAGGACTGGAAGGTCATCGGCAAACCCACCAAGCGTCTCGACACACCCGAGAAAATCACCGGCCGTACCAAATTCGGCATGGACGTGCAGTTCGATGGTCTGATGACCGCCATGGTCGCGCGTCCGCCGGTATTGGGTGGCCACGTCAAATCCTTTGAGGGCGCCGAAGCGCTGGCGATACCGGGCGTGCATAAAGTGGTGCAAGTGCCGAGTGGCGTCGCGGTGATTGCCGACCATTATTGGGCGGCGAAGCTGGGGCGTGATGCACTCAAGGTCGATTGGGACTTGGGGCCGAACGCCGGGCTCGACAGTCAGAACCTGCTGGAGAGCTTCCGCAAACTGGCGGCCACGCCGGGGGCTCCGGCGAGCAAGGCGGGGGATGCCGAGGGCGCGTTATCCAAAGCGGCAAAAGCCATCGACGTCGAGTACAGCGTGCCGTACCTGGCTCATGCGCCGATGGAGCCGCTCAACTGCACGGTCAAAATCACCCAGGACAAGTGCGAGATCTGGACCGGCACGCAGTTTCAGACGCTGGATCAGATGATCGCCGGCAAAATCACCGGGCTCAAACCGGAACAGGTCGAGATTCATACCGAGTTTCTGGGCGGCGGTTTCGGCCGTCGGGCCAACCCGACGTCAGACTTTGTCGCGGAGGCCGTGGAGGTCGCGAAGGCAGCCGGCGGACCGGTGAAAACCGTGTGGTCCCGCGAAGACGACATTCGCGGCGGCTACTACCGCTCGGCATTCCTGCACCAGGCACGCATCGGGCTGGATGCCGGCGGCATGCCGATGGCGTGGAAGCACGTGATGGTCGGGCAGTCGATCATGGCCGGGACCATGCTGGAGGCGACCATGGTCAAGGACGGCATCGACAAGACGTCGGTCGAAGGCGTTGCCGACAGTCCTTACCTTGCCGGGATGGCCAATCACCAGGTAGACCTGCATTCGCCGAAAACCGGCATCACCGTGTTGTGGCTGCGTTCGGTCGGGCACACCCACACCGGTTTCGTGATGGAGTCGCTGATCGACGAGCTGGCCGAGGCGGCTGGCAAGGATCCGGTGGAGTACCGACGAACCTTGCTCAAGGCGCATCCGCGGCATCTGGGGGTATTGAATCTGGCGGTCGAGAAAGCCAACTGGACAGCGCCTCTGCCGGACGGTCATGCATTGGGTGTTGCGGTGCATGAGTCTTTCGGCAGCTACGTCGCACAGGTCGCCGAGGTGTCCCAGGACAATCTGGCGATCCGCGTGCACCGGGTGGTGTGTGCGGTGGACTGCGGGATTGCGGTCAACCCGCTGAGCATCGCGGCGCAAATGGAATCGGCCATCACCTTCGGCCTGGGATTTACCTTGCACAGCAAGCTGACCTTCAAGAACGGCGAGGTGCAACAGTCCAATTATCACGACTATCAGGTGTTGCGGCTCAATGAAATGCCAGTGGTTGAAGTGCACATCGTGCCCAGCACCGACAAACCCGGTGGCATCGGCGAGGCGGGTGTACCGCCGACGGCGCCGGCGGTGGCCAACGCCGTGTTCGCCCTGACCGGGCAACGGTTGCGCGAATTGCCCTTGCAACTGTCGGGGGTGTGAAATGAAACGACATCTTGTGCTTGGCGCGGTGGTACTGGTGGGCCTTGCGGTCTATGCCTCGGACCTGTTTGCTGACGACAAGGAAGCCGTGAAGGCTTTCGATACGGTGCAAAAAGTCTTCCAGAGCCCGCGTTGCCAGAACTGCCATATCCCCGGTGATTCGCCGTTGCAGTTCGACGCCGGCATTCCCCATGCGATGAACGTGGTCCGGGGCATGGACGGCAAGGGCGCGGCGGGTTTGCCCTGCGCCACCTGCCACGCCGACAGCAACCCGCCCGCCAGTTACGGCCCGAACGCACCGCCGGGTGCGCCGCACTGGAGCCTGCCGCCCGCGGCGCACAAAATGGCCTGGATCGGGCTGCCGGCCGACAAGTTGTGCGCGATGATCAAGGATCGCGGCAGCAACGGTGATCGGGATTTCGCGGCACTGATCAAGCATGTCAGCGACGACAAACTGGTGTTGTGGGGCTGGAATCCGGGTGAGGGAAGGGCGCCGGTGCCGGTGCCGCACGACATTTTCGTGACTCAATTCAAGCGCTGGGCCGAGGCTGGCGGGCCTTGTCCGGTGGTCGATGGTTGACCGGCGGTCTGGTACCCGGGAGTCAAAGCGGGTTGGGACGACTCTAAAGTACATATCCGCCACTGGAGCAAGTCATGCTGATCCCAGGCAAACCGGTCAAACATGGCGCTAGCGCTGATCCTTCGCTTTCGCCGCAACAGGCACGCGAAGTACTGCGTCACAGGGCACGTCAGGCCGAGCAGGAAGTGATAGGCGTGACCATGGCGAGCATGGATGAGCTGACGCTGCTCTCTAATCGCCATGGCTTCACTTCACTGGCCCAATTGGGGCTGGAAACCTGTCAGCGCCTTGAGATTCCGGCCACCTTGCTGTTTTTCGACCTCGATAACTTCAAACGCATCAACTATCTGTACGGTCGTGCCGAGGGTGACGATGCGCTGAAAACCTTCGCTGACGTACTGCGTATCGCCTTTCGCGAAAGCGACGTGATCGGTCGGCTGGGCGATGATGAGTTTGTTGCGTTGCTGACGGGTTCCAGCGCTGTGGAGCTGACCGCGATCAAGGCGCGGCTCGAAGAAATCCTCGACGAACGCAATGCCACGATGCGTCGCGGCTATGACATTCGTTTCAGCATTGGGCAGGTTGAATATGACGCCTGTCTTCACCCCTCGATTGATGAAATGCTGGTTGAGGCTGAGAGGGTGTTGCACCGGTAGGCCGGCAATTCAGCGATGAGGCCCTCAAAATCACCCTTGTTTCACTTGGCAAACAATTGCCCGATATCCTTGAACGCCTTGAACTCCAGCGCATTGCCACAGGGATCAAACAGAAACATTGTCGCCTGCTCGCCCACCAGCCCCTGAAACCGAATCCCCGGTTCAATCAAAAATCGGGTTTCACGCGCTTTCAACCGTTCGGCAAGACCCTCCCATTCGTCCATCCCCAACACCACGCCAAAATGCGGCACCGGCACATCGTGCCCGTCCACAGCGTTGGTGTGCGCCGCTTCCTGAGAGGCGTTTTTCGGCGCCAGGTGAATCACCAGCTGGTGGCCGAAGAAGTTGAAGTCGACCCAATGGTCGCTGGAGCGGCCTTCCTCCAGGCCGAAGACGTCACGGTAAAAAGTCCGGGCGGCCGCAAGGTCATAGACGGGGATGGCCAGGTGAAAAGGGGAGAGTTGCATCGCGGTGCCTCGTAGATTGGCGGTGGTTGAAGGGCAGTTTAGCGCTGTGCTTTTCGATTGAAAGACGATAGTTTTTGCGTCGAGCTCAAATAATTTCGATCAATCGAGACTGCCATGCTGCGTGAACTGAAGACCTTTATCGCCGTGACGCGTTATGGAACGTTTGCTGCGGCCGGCATGCACATCGGCCTGACGCAGTCGGCCGTCAGCGCACAGATGCGCAACCTTGAGCAGGCGCTGGGCATTCGGTTGTTTGACCGCACCGGGCGGCAGGCGATTCTCAATGCGGCGGGGCAACGGGCATTGCCGATGGCCAGGGAAATGCTGGAAACCTTCAGCCGGATGGCGGTCAGCGACGATGTCAGCGAGTATCGCGGCGAGTTGAAGATCGGCGCCGTGGCCACGGCCCAGACCGGGTTGCTGCCCCAGGCGTTGTTGCGCCTGCGCCAGCAAGCACCGTTGCTTGAGCCGAAACTGGTACCCGGCGTGTCTCTGAACCTGTTGAGCCAGGTCGACACCGGCGAAGTGGATCTGGCCATTCTGATCAAACCGCCGTTTGACTTACCCAAGGAGTTGTCGGCCCAGGTTCTCCGCACGGAACCGTTTGTGCTGATCGTGCCGCCGGCGCTTGAGGGTGACGACCCGTTGCAGATCCTCGCGAGCCATCCCCATGTGCGTTACGACCGCAATTCATTCGGTGGCCGCCTGGTGACGCGGTTTCTGCGTGAGCAGCAGATGGACGTGCAAGTGGCCCTGGAACTGGATGAACTGGAAGCCATCGTCAAAATGGTTGAATGCGGATTGGGCGTGTCCCTGCTTCCCGAAGCCGGGTTGTGGCTGGAGTATGGCGCGAAGGTCAGGATTATCCGGTTGGGCGAGCTGACCTTCTACCGCGAGATCGTCCTGTTGCAGCGTTACAGCCAGCGCATGCAACCGATCCAGCAGCTGTTCGCGAAGTGTCTGGACCCCTTCAAGTCTGAACATACAAGCGGGCTTGCATGAACCCTGAAATCGCAGGCACAAAAAAACCCGCCTCGGGAGGCGGGTTTTTTAATGGCCGAGCTGAAGATTACTCTTCGATGCTGCCCATGGCCGTGGTGTTGAAACCACCGTCCACGTACATGATTTCGCCGCTGATGCCGGACGCCAGGTCCGAGCAGAGGAAGGCGCCGGCGTTGCCGACTTCGTCGATGGTGACGTTGCGACGCAGCGGGGTTTGCGCTTCGTTGGCGGCCAGCATCTTGCGGAAGTTCTTGATGCCGGAAGCGGCGAGGGTGCGGATCGGGCCGGCCGATACGCAGTTGACGCGGGTGCCGTCCGGGCCCAGGGAGCCGGCCAGGTAACGCACGCCAGCTTCCAGCGAAGCCTTGGCCATGCCCATCACGTTGTAGTTCGGCATGGTGCGCTCGGCGCCCAGGTACGACAGGGTCAGCAGGCTGCCATTGCGGCCTTTCATCATTTCGCGACCCGCTTTGGCCAGGGCCACGAAGCTGTAGGCGCTGATGTCGTGAGCGATGCGGAAACCTTCACGGGTGGTGGCTTCGGTGAAGTCGCCGTCCAGTTGATCGCCCGGGGCGAAGCCGACGGAGTGCACGATGCAGTCCAGGCCGTCCCACTTCTTGCTCAGTGCTTCGAAGACCTTGGCGATTTCTTCATCGCTGGCCACGTCGCACGGGAAGCACAGGTCAGGGTTGGAACCCCAGCTTTGTGCGAACTCTTCGACACGACCCTTGAGTTTGTCGTTCTGATAAGTGAAGGCAAGCTCAGCGCCCTCGCGATGCATGGCGGCAGCGATGCCGGATGCGATGGACAGCTTGCTGGCGACACCGACGATCAGTACGCGCTTACCGGCGAGAAAACCCATGTGTTGCTCCTCTCTTTCAGGTTATTGCGCAGTGGCTGGTGCCAGGAAAGCGGCTTCCAGCAACTGCTGTGTATACGGATGTTGGGGGGCGGCAAAGATACTTTGCGCGTCTCCCTGTTCGACCACTTGGCCATGCTTGACCACCATCAGCTGGTGGCTCAGCGCTTTGACGACAGCCAGGTCATGGCTGATAAACAGATACGTCAGGTTGTACTTGGTTTGCAGTGAACGCAAAAGCTCCACCACTTGGCGCTGCACTGTCCGGTCGAGGGCCGATGTCGGTTCGTCCAGCAATATCAGCGCCGGTTTTAGCACTAATGCCCGGGCAATGGCGATTCTCTGCCGCTGCCCGCCGGAAAATTCGTGGGGGTAGCGGTGCCGGGTTTCCGGATCCAGACCTACCTCCTTGAGTGCCGCAATGATCGCTTGTTCCTGTTCCGCCTCGGTGCCCATCTTGTGAATCCGCAGGCCTTCGCCGACGATCTGGCTCACGCACATCCGCGGGCTCAGGCTGCCGAACGGGTCCTGGAACACCACCTGCATCTCCCGCCGCAGCGGTCGAACCTGTTGCTGCGTCAGGCAGTCTAGCTGCTTGCCTTCAAACCGGATCGCACCTTTGCTGCCGATCAGCCGCAAAATCGCCAACCCGAGGGTCGACTTGCCCGAACCACTTTCTCCCACAATCCCCAGGGTCTGGCCCTGAGGCAGGCTGAAATTGATCCCGTCCACCGCTTTGATGTGGTCGACGGTCTTTTTCAGCAAGCCTTTCTTGATCGGGAACCAGACCTTCAGGTCCTCGACCTGCAGCAAGGGCGGCCCGATGACATTGGTCGCCGGCGTCCCGCTGGGCTCCGCTGCCAGCAGTTCCCGAGTGTACGGATGCTGCGGCGCGCGGAACAACTCTTCGCACGATGCCTGTTCGACGATGCAACCGCGCTGCATGACACATACGCGATGCGCAATTCTTCGCACAAGGTTCAAATCGTGACTGATCAGTAGCAACGCCATGCCCAGGCGGGCCTGCAATTCCTTGAGCAATTCGAGGATTTTCAGCTGAACGGTCACGTCCAGCGCGGTGGTCGGTTCATCCGCGATCAGCAGTTCCGGCTCGTTGGCCAGGGCCATGGCGATCATTACCCGCTGACGCTGGCCACCGGACAATTCGTGGGGCAGGGCTTTCAGGCGCTTCTCGGGTTCCGGAATGCCGACCATCTCCAGCAACTCCAGCGTGCGTTTGGTCGCGACTTTGCCGATCAGACCCTTGTGGATGCCCAGGACTTCGTTGATCTGCTTTTCGATCGAGTGCAATGGATTGAGCGAAGTCATCGGCTCCTGAAAGATCATCGCAATCCGGTTGCCACGGATATGGCGGATGGTTTTCTCTTTCAGGCTCAGCAGGTCTTGCCCCGAATACTCGATGGTGCCGGACGGATGCCGGGCGAGCGGGTAGGGCAGCAAGCGCAGGATCGAGTGCGCGGTCACCGATTTGCCGGAACCGCTTTCACCCACCAGCGCCAGGGTTTCGCCGCGCTTGATGTCGAAACTGACGCCTTCGACCACACGCTGACAGCGATCGCCGACGACGAATTCGACGGACAGGTCGCGCACTTCGATCAGATTGTCCTGATTCATTTCACTTCCTCGGGTCGAAGGCATCGCGAGCGGACTCGCCGATGAACACCAGCAGACTCAACATCAACGCCAGCACCGCAAACGCGCTCATGCCGAGCCACGGCGCTTGCAGGTTGGATTTGCCCTGTGCCACCAGTTCACCCAGGGACGGCGCGCCCGGCGGCAAGCCGAAGCCCAAAAAGTCGAGGGCGGTCAGGGTACCAATGGCGCCGGTGAGGATGAACGGCATGAAGGTCATGGTCGAAACCATCGCGTTAGGCAAGATGTGGCGGAACATGATCGCACCATTCTGCATGCCCAGCGCCCGGGCGGCGCGCACGTACTCAAGGTTACGCCCGCGCAGGAACTCGGCACGCACCACGTCCACCAGGCTCATCCACGAGAACAGCAGCATGATCCCCAGTAGCCACCAGAAATTCGGCTGGACGAAACTGGCGAGAATGATCAGCAGATACAGCACCGGCAACCCGGACCAGATCTCTAGGAAACGTTGCCCGGCCAAATCCACCCAACCGCCATAGAAACCCTGCAAGGCACCTGCGATCACGCCGATGATCGAGCTGAGAATGGTCAGCGTCAGGGCAAACAGCACCGAAATCCGGAACCCGTAAATCACTCGCGCCAACACATCGCGCCCCTGGTCGTCCGTGCCCAGCAGGTTGTCGGCCGACGGCGGCGCCGGGGCCGGGACTTTCAGGTCGTAATTGATGCTTTGGTAACTGTAGGGAATCGGTGCCCACAGGACCCAGGCGTCCTTGGCCTTGAGCAATTCGCGGATGTAGGGGCTTTTGTAGTTGGCTTCCAGCGGGAACTCGCCGCCAAACGCGGTTTCCGGGTAACGCTTGATCGCCGGGAAATACCAGCTGTTGTCGTAATGCACCACCAGCGGTTTGTCGTTGGCGATCAGCTCGGCACCGAGGCTCAGGCCGAACAGCACGAGAAACAGCCACAGCGACCACCAGCCACGCTTGTTGGCCTTGAACAGTTCGAAACGCCGACGATTGAGAGGGGACAGGTTCATCTCAATGCTCCCGGCTTTCGAAATCGATGCGCGGATCGACAAAGGTGTAGGTCAGGTCACCGATCAGCTTCACCACCAGCCCGAGCAGCGTGAAGATGAACAGCGTGCCGAAGACCACCGGGTAATCGCGGTTGATCGCGGCTTCGAAACTCATCAGCCCCAGCCCGTCGAGGGAGAAAATCACCTCGACCAGCAAGGAGCCGGTGAAGAAGATCCCGATGAAGGCCGACGGGAAACCGGCGATCACCAGCAGCATGGCGTTACGGAAAACATGGCCGTAGAGCACGCGGTGATTGGTCAGGCCCTTGGCTTTTGCCGTCACCACATACTGCTTGTTGATTTCGTCGAGGAAGCTGTTTTTGGTCAACAGGGTCATGGTCGCGAAGTTGCCGATCACCAGCGCGGTGACCGGCAACGCCAGGTGCCAGAAGTAATCGAGCACCTTGCCGCCCATGCTCAGTTCATCGAAGTTGTTCGAGGTCAGTCCCCGTAACGGGAACCAGTCGAAATAGCTGCCGCCGGCGAACACAACGATCAACAGGATGGCAAACAGGAACGCCGGGATCGCGTAGCCGACGATGATCGCCGAACTGGTCCAGACATCGAAGTGGCTGCCATGTCGCGTCGCCTTGGCGATCCCCAGCGGGATCGACACCAGGTACATGATCAGCGTGCTCCACAGCCCGAGGGAAATCGATACGGGCATTTTTTCCTTGATCAGGTCGATGACCTTGGCGTCGCGGAAGAAACTGTCGCCGAAATCCAGGGTGGCGTAGTTCTTGACCATGATCCACAAACGTTCCGGCGCCGATTTGTCGAAGCCGTACATGTGCTCGATTTCTTTCACCAGTGCGGGGTCCAGGCCTTGCGCGCCACGATAGGCCGAGCCGGCCACCGACACTTCGGCACCGCCGCCGGCAATGCGGCTGGTGGCGCCTTCGAAGCCTTCGAGCTTGGCTATCATCTGTTCCACCGGCCCACCGGGGGCGGCCTGGATGATCACGAAGTTGATCAGCAGGATGCCGAACAAGGTCGGGATGATCAGCAGCAGTCGCCGAAAAATATACGCCAGCATCTATTACTCCGTGCCCGCAGGGTCGGCTTGCAGTTTGGTTTCGACTTCTATCGCCGGTGCCACGTTGGGCTTGATCCACCAGGTGGCCGTGCCGATGTCATACTTGGGTGAGATTTTCGGATGACCGATGTGGTTCCAGTAAGCTACACGCCAGGTCTTGATGTGCCAGTTGGGGATCACGTAATAGCCCCATTGCAGCACGCGGTCCAGTGCGCGGGCGTGGGCCACCAGGCTTTTGCGCGAATCGGCGTTGATCAGTTGCTCCACCAGTTGGTCCACCACCGGGTCTTTCAAACCCATGGAGTTACGGCTGCCGGGTTTGTCGGCGGCGGCGGACATCCAGAATTCACGCTGTTCGTTACCCGGCGAATTGGACTGCGGGAAGCTGCCGACGATCATGTCGAAGTCCCGTGAGCGCACGCGGTTGATGTACTGCGAGACGTCGACCCGGCGGATCACCAGGTCGATACCCAGATCGCTGAGGTTGCGCTTGAACGGCAGCAGCACTCGCTCGAACTCGGTCTGCGCCAGCAGGAATTCGATGGTCACCGGCTTGCCATTGGCGTCGACCATTTTGTCGTCGACGATCCGCCAGCCTGCTTCTTGCAGCAACTGGTAAGCCTTGCGTTGCTGTGTGCGGATCATGCCGCTGGCATCGGTCACCGGGTTCTGGAACGCCTCGGTGAACACTTGCTCGGGGATCTTGCCGCGGAACGGGTCGAGAATGGCCAACTGATCGGCATCCGGTAAGCCCGTGGCTGCCATTTCCGAGTTTTCGAAGTAACTGCGGGTGCGCACATAGGCACCGTTGAACAGCTGCTTGTTGGTCCATTCGAAGTCCAGCAGCAACGTCAGCGCCTGGCGCACGCGCACGTCCTGGAACACCGGGCGGCGAAGGTTGAACACAAAACCCTGCATGCCGGTCGGGTTGCCGTTGGGGATCTGTTCCTTGTTCAGCCGACCTTCGGCGACCGCCGGGATGTTGTAGGCGTTGGCCCAGTTCTTTGCGCTCATTTCCAGCCAGAAATCGAACTGACCGGCCTTGAGTGCTTCCAGGGCCACGGTGTTGTCGCGGTAGTAATCGGTGGTCATCACGTCGAAGTTGTAGAAACCACGGTTGGCCGGCAGGTCCTTGCCCCAGTAATCCTTGACCCGCTCGTAGCGAATCGAACGCCCGGCCTTCACTTCGCTGACCTTGTACGGACCGCTGCCCAATGGCATTTCCAGGTTGCCCTTGTTGAAGTCCCGGGTCGCCCACCAGTGTTTCGGCAACACCGGCAACTGGCCGAGGATCAGCGGCAGTTCGCGGTTGTTGTTGTGCTTGAACTTGAACAGGACGGTGAGCGGGTCTTCGGCGACGGCTTCTTCGACATCGCTGTAGTAACCGCGGTACAGCGGCGCGCCATCCTTGATCAGGGTCTGGAAGCTGAACACCACATCGTCGGCACGGATCGGATGACCATCGTGGAAGCGCGCTTCGGGGCGCAGGTAAAAACGCACCCAGCTGTTGTCCGGGGCCTTTTCGATCTTGCCGGCGACCAGTCCGTATTCGGTGAATGGCTCGTCCAGGCCTTGTTTGGCGAGGGTGTCGTAGATGAGGCTGATATCGTCGGCCGGCACGCCTTTGCTGATAAACGGGTTAAGGCTGTCGAAGCCACCGAATCCGGCCTGACGAAAAATTCCGCCCTTGGGCGCATCCGGGTTCACGTAGTCGAAATGTTTGAAGTCGGCCGGGTATTTCGGCGGCTCGTTGTACAGGGTCAGGGCGTGTTGCGGGGCGGCACAGGCCAGCCCGGCGAACAACAGGCCGCTGGCCTGCAAGAGCAGGGCACGTATGGGGTTCATCGATCTTTCTCCGAAGACTTCAGCCACCACGCGCTCAGGCCCAGGGTGTAGGGCGGCGTGGTGACAAAGGCGAACCGGTTGCGGTAGGCCAGGCGGTGATAATTGAGGTACCAGTTGGGAATGATGTAGTGCTGCCACAACAGCACGCGGTCCAGGGCTTTGCCGGCGGCAACCTGTTCATCGCGGGTCTGGGCGGCGAGCAATTGTTCAAGTAAATGATCGACCACCGGATTGGCGATGCCCGCGTAGTTTTTGCTGCCCTTGACCCCGACCTGGCTGGAATGGAAATACTGCCATTGCTCAAGTCCAGGGCTGAGGGTCTGGTTGAGGGTCATCAGGATCATGTCGAAATCGAACTGATCGAGGCGCTGCTTGTACTGGGCGCGGTCTACCGTGCGCAGACGGGCGTCGATGCCGATGCTGGCGAGGTTCTCGACATAAGGCTGGAGGATGCGTTCCAGGTTCGGGTTGACCAGCAGGATTTCCAGGCGCAGTGGTTGTTTGGCCGCGTTCTGCAGGTGTTGGCCGTCCAGCTTCCAGCCGGCTTCGGCGAGCAGGCTCAGGGCCTTGCGCATGGTTTCCCGTGGAATGCCGCGCCCTTGGGTCTGCGGCAGGCTGAACGGCTCGGTGAGCAGCTTGGCGGGCAATTGCTCGCGGTACGGTTTGAGCATCAACCATTCATGACCGACCGGAAGTCCGGTGGCCGAGAACTCGCTGTTGGGGTAATAACTCATGGCGCGCTTGTAGGCCCCGCTGAACAGCGTGCGGTTGGTCCACTCGAAGTCGAACATCAGCCCCAGCGCTTCACGGACCCTGGCGTCGGAAAACGCCGGTCGCCGGCTGTTCATGAACAGGCCCTGGCTCTGGGTCGGGATCTGATGGGGGATCTGCGCCTTGATGACATCGCCCCGTCGCACGGCCGGGAAGTTGTAACCGTTTTCCCAGTTCTTCGCCTGATGCTCGATATAGATATCGAACTCGCCGGCCTTGAAGGCTTCGAACGCGACGTCGCTGTCGCGGTAGAACTCGACTTCCATGCGGTCGACGTTGTACTTGCCGCGATTGACCGGCAGGTCTTTGCCCCAGTAATCCTTGACCCGTTCAAACACAATCTGGCGTCCGGGCGTGACCGAGGTGATGCGATAAGGACCGCTGCCCAGCGGCGGCTCGAAGGTGGTGGCCTTGAAGTCGCGACCTTTCCAGTAATGCTGCGGCAGCACCGGCAACTCGCCCAGGCGCAGGATCAACAGCGGATTCCCGGCACGCTTGAAAACAAAACGAATGCGCTGCGGGTTGAGCACGTCGACCCGCAACACTTCCTGAAGATTGGTGCGGTATTGCGGATGGCCTTCTTTGAGCAGCAGCCGATAGGAGAACGCGACGTCGTACGCGGTGATCGGCGTGCCATCGTGAAACCGTGCTTCGGGGCGCAGGTTGAACACCACCCAACTGCGGTCTTCGCTGTATTCCACCGATTGGGCGATCAGGCCATAACTGGACGTCGGCTCGTCGCCGGACGGTGCGTATTGGCCAGTGCCGACCATCAGGGGTTCATTCAGCTCGTTGATGCCGTATTGCAGGAAATTTGCAGTGGAGACCGGGCTCGTGCCCTTGAATGTGTAGGGGTTGAGCGTATCGAAGGTGCCAAACGCCATCACCCGCAACGTACCGCCCTTGGGCGCTTGCGGGTTGACCCAGTCGAAGTGGGTAAATCTGGCCGGGTACTTGAGCGTGCCGAACTGCGCATAACCATGGCTTTCGCTGATCGTCGCGCTTGCGGAAGAGCTCAAGGCCAGGCTGATCAGGAGAAGGAGGAGGGGACGCTTCAAGTCAGAGATCCGATCCAGGCGGCTTGGGCTTTGTGGGCCGTACAGTAACAGCTTGTATGGACAGGAAAAAGACGGGGATTTAATGGGTGGTTAATTGTGAGGTGAAGGTCTGACCGATCGCAGAACCTGTGGCGAGGGAGCTTGCTCCCGTTGGGTTGCGAAGCAACCCCAAAAACTGGAGCCCGGTGATTTCTGGCACTCCGCGTATTTCGGTTTACGACTGCTTCGCAGCCGAGCGGTAGCAAGCTCCCTCGCCACAAAGTCCCGCAAGTGGCTACAAAAAAGCCCCTGAAGTCAGGGGCTCTTTTTTAGTGTGGCGAAGCAACTGTCAGCATCTGCCCCGGCTTCAGCGCTTGGCCGACACGCGGATTCCAGCGCTTGAGGTGTTGCATTTCAACGTTGAAACGCTTGGCCACCATGTAGAGCGAATCACCCTGCTGGACCTTGTATTGGGTTTGCGGCTTCTTGGTCTTCGTCTTGGCATTGGCGGCCACGACGGTGTTGATGCGCCCGTTGCTGCGCTTGGTTTTGTCCTGCATCACCAGCGTCTGGCCGACCTTGAGGTCCTTGCCGGTCAGCTTGTTCCAGCGTTGCAGGTCCTTGACCTCGACCTTGTTGGCCTTGGCGATGGTGCCAAGGTTGTCGCCCCGTTTAACCCGGTAGGCGCGTTTGAGGCTGGCGAGCTGGGTGTCGTCTGCGCCTTCAAATACCGGCTTGAGCGGCGTCTTGCTGATCAATTCTTCGGGACGCATGGTCGACAGGCTGGCGGTCAGCAGCTGCGCCTTGGACGTCGGCACCAGCAAATGCTGAGGACCGTCGATGGTGGTGCGTTGCTTGAAGGCCGGGTTGAGCTGGAACAGTTCGTCTTCATCGATATTGGCCACCGCGGCGACCTTGGACAGGTCCATGCGCTGGTTGATTTCGACGACCTGGAAGTACGGTTCATTGGCGATCGGGTTCAGGTTCACGCCGTAGGCTTCCGGGGCCAGCACCACTTGCGACAAGGCCAGCAGCTTCGGCACATAGGCCTGGGTTTCGGCCGGCAGCGGCAGGTTCCAGTAATCGGTCGGCAGGCCGAGCTTTTCGTTACGCTCGATGGCCCGGCTGACCGTGCCTTCACCGGCGTTGTAGGCTGCCAGGGCCAGCAGCCAGTCGCCGTTGAACATGTCGTGCAGGCGGGTCAGGTAATCCATGGCGGCGGTGGTCGAAGCGGTGATGTCGCGACGGCCATCATAGAAACGGGTTTGACGCAGGTTGAAATAACGTCCGGTGGAAGGAATGAATTGCCACAAGCCAACTGCATTGGCCCGGGAATAGGCCATCGGGTTGTAGGCGCTTTCAATCACTGGCAGCAGCGCCAGTTCCAGCGGCATGTTGCGTTCTTCAAGCCGTTCGACGATGTAGTGAATGTAGAGGCTGCCGCGTTCGCCGGCGTTTTCGAGGAAAGAGGGGTTGCTGGCGAACCACAGGCGCTGTTGCTCGATGCGCGGGTTGACGCCCAGGCCTTCCTGCAACTGGAAGCCCTGGCGCATGCGCTCCCAGACGTCCTGTGGGATTTGCGGGGTCGGCTTTTCGCTGAGCCAGATGGGCTTCTGTTTGGCTCGAGCGGCGATATTCGGGGTGTGGGTCGCGTCGGTCTGTGGCACATGGCTGGAACAGCCCGCCAATGTGGCGGACACAGCCACCGCTATGGCTTGAGCCAAGCGGGTCAATGCGTCTGAATTGATGGCTTTACGAATAGATGACGACATTGGCTGGAAGTAAGTTCCGGGCAAAAATGTCGGGGGATTCTAGAAAGCGCACCCCCTGCGGTCAACCATTCAGATTTTTGCTACCAACGGCAACGCTGTTTAGAACGTATCTTTCCAAGCGCGCAGAGCCGCAAAAACCGCACTGGGAGCCCGGTTATGAGCGCCGTTCCGTTCGTCCACTTTTTCTTTAACGGATGTTTCGCCAGTGCGCAAAAACGGGTTTGTCAGCTTTTCAAGGCCCAGCGTAGAGGGCAGTGTGATGATTCCGGCTTCCCGTTGTGCGGTGACGTTGGCCAGGCGTTCGGCGGTGTGCGGGTTGCCAGGCTCGACCGCTGCGGCAAAGCGCAGATTGCTCAAGGTGTATTCATGGGTGCAATAGACCCGCGTATCCTCTGGGAACGAAGCGAGGCGCGTCAGCGACGCATGCATCTGCTCGGGCGTGCCTTCGAACAGGCGCCCGCAACCGGCGGCGAACAGGGTGTCACCGCAAAACAGTGTTCCCTCATGGTAGAAGGCGATGTGCCCCAGGGTATGACCGGGAACGGTGATCACATCGAAGTCCCAACCCAGCACGTTGATACGATCGTTGTCCTTGAGCGCGACGTCCCGCGCCGGGATGGTTTCGCTGGCCGGGCCGTAGACCTTCGCGTCTGTCGCTTTTTTCAGCTGCTCGACGCCGCCGACATGGTCGTGATGATGGTGAGTGATCAGAATGTCACTCAGCACCCAGCCCGGATTGGCCGCAAGCCAGTCCAGCACGGGCGCGGCATCGCCCGGATCGACCACGGCGCAGCGCCGGGTGTCGGTATCTTGTAACAACCAGATGTAGTTATCGGTGAAGGCGGGCAGGGCTGTGATCTGTATCATCGTCGGATTCGCCAAGCGGAAAACAATGGCGCATCTTAGAACTTCCTGGCGCGTTGGAGAATGCAATGACCGATAAAGCGTTCGCTCAGGCTGATCCTGACTGGCTGGCCTTGATCAGCGCGGCCCGTGAATGGCTGTCCGGCCCCCTCGGACAATTTCTGCTGGACGAAGAACGCCGCATGCTTGAAGACGAGCTGGGGCGCTTCTTTGGTGGCTATCTGGTGCATTATGGTCCTTCGGCCGAAACACCGCCGTCCGCCCCGCAGGTCCAGCGCAATGTGCGGCTGGGCGCGCCGTTGCCGGGTGTTGAAATCGTCTGTGAAGAACAAGCCTGGCCGTTGAGCGAGCATGCCGCCGATGTGGTGGTGCTGCAGCATGGCCTGGATTTTTGCCTCTCACCCCACGGTTTGCTGCGTGAAGCGGCGAGCAGCGTTCGCCCGGGCGGGCATTTGCTGATTGTCGGGATCAACCCCTGGAGCACGTGGGGGTTGCGTCACGTGTTCGCCCATGACGCCTTGCGCAAGGCCCGTTGCATTTCACCGTCACGGGTCGGCGACTGGTTGAACCTGCTGGGCTTCGCGCTGGAGAAACGCCGCTTCGGGTGCTATCGTCCGCCGCTGGCGTCCCCCGCCTGGCAAGCCCGTCTGGCCGGCTGGGAGCGCAAGGCCGGTGATTGGCAATTGTCTGGCGGCGGCTTCTATTTATTGGTGGCGCGCAAGATTGTGGTGGGCCTACGGCCGCTTCGTCAGGAACGTCGCGAACCGATGGGCAAGCTGATCCCCCTGCCGATGGCCAAGGTCAACCGACGCAATATCGAACCGTAACCCCAGTTTTTATTCCCGGCCGGGTTTGCCCCGGCCTCGGGCATCGTCGATCGCTGATCGGCGAGCCACCGCATTTTCTGGATAGATTGGCATGAGCGATAGCGTAGAACTCTTCACCGACGGCGCCTGCAAAGGCAACCCTGGCCCTGGCGGCTGGGGCGCATTGCTGGTGTGCAAGGGCGTTGAAAAAGAACTCTGGGGCGGCGAAGCCAATACCACCAACAACCGCATGGAACTGATGGGCGCGATCCGCGGGCTGGAGGAACTCAAGCGTTCCTGCGATGTGCTGCTGGTGACCGACTCCCAGTACGTAATGAAAGGCATCAACGAGTGGATGGCCAACTGGAAGAAACGCGGCTGGAAAACGGCGGCGAAAGAACCGGTGAAAAACGCTGACCTGTGGAAGCTGCTGGATGAGCAGGTCAACCGTCACAACGTCACCTGGAAATGGGTGCGCGGGCACATCGGGCATCACGGCAACGAACGGGCCGACCAACTCGCCAATCGTGGCGTGGATGAAGTGCGTGGGTACAAGCAGGCTTGATTCGAGCTCAACCGGCGAGCGTGTTAACATCGCCGCTTTTGCACGATTGACCCGTTGAGAGCTGAGCACTGATGGCCACCAGATCCGTTGTACTCGATACCGAAACCACCGGCATGCCGGTGACCGACGGCCACCGGATTATCGAAATCGGTTGTGTCGAGTTGATCGGTCGGCGCCTGACGGGCCGGCATTTCCACGTTTACCTGCAACCGGACCGCGAAAGTGACGAAGGCGCCATTGGCGTCCACGGCATTACCAACGAATTCCTGGTGGGCAAGCCACGCTTCACTGAAGTGGCCGATGAGTTTTTCGAATTCATCAAGGGTGCGCAGCTGATCATCCATAACGCCGCGTTCGACGTTGGTTTCATCAACAACGAATTCGCCCTCATGGGTCAGCACGATCGTGCTGACATCACGCAACACTGCTCGATCCTCGACACCCTGATGATGGCCCGGGAACGTCACCCGGGGCAGCGCAACAGCCTCGACGCCTTGTGCAAACGTTATGGCGTCGACAACTCCGGCCGTGAACTTCACGGCGCCTTGCTCGACTCCGAGATTCTCGCCGACGTCTACCTGACCATGACCGGCGGTCAGACCAGCCTGTCGCTGGCCGGCAACGCGTCCGATGGCAATGGTTCCGGCGAAGGCGCGGACAACTCCGCCACCGAAATCCGCCGCTTGCCGGCTGACCGTCAGCGGACCCGGATCATTCGCGCCAGCGAAGACGACCTGGCCCGGCACGTGGCGCGGATGGAAGCCATTGCCAAATCTGCCGGCGCTCCGGCGCTGTGGGTGCAACTGGCTGAGGCTGAAGCTGAAGCTCAGGCGTAGGCCCTTCCAATAGATCTTGATAAAGCCTGCCGCCCACGATGACCCATTTCGGGGCATTGCACTCGCCACATCCGCCTCGACCCTCTACCCTGAGGGTATTGGCAGGCCAGGGCCTGCCGCCTCAGGACACTGAGCCCCATGTACAAAGATCTGAAATTCCCGGTCCTGATCGTCCATCGCGACATCAAGTCCGACACCGTCGCCGGTGATCGCGTGCGTGGCATCGCCCGGGAGCTGGAGCAGGAAGGCTTCAGCATTGTCTCGGCGGTGGATTACGCCGAGGGGCGGCTGGTCGCGTCGACCCATCACGGTCTCTCGTGCATGTTGATTGCCGCTGAAGATCCCAGCGCCAACTCTCATCTGCTACAGAACATGGCCGAACTGATCAGCCTGGCGCGGGTGCGTGCGCCGGACTTGCCGATCTTCGCGCTGGGCGAGCAAGTGACGCTGGAAAACGCCCCGGCCGATGCGATGGACGAGCTCAATCAATTGCGCGGCATTCTTTATCTGTTCGAAGACACCGTGCCGTTTCTGGCGCGGCAGGTCGCGCGAGCCGCACGCAAATACCTGGACGGCCTGTTGCCACCATTCTTCAAGGCGTTGGTGCAACACACCGCCGACTCCAATTATTCCTGGCATACGCCCGGCCATGGTGGTGGCGTGGCGTATCACAAGAGCCCGGTGGGGCAGGCGTTCCACCAGTTTTTCGGGGAAAACACCCTGCGTTCGGATTTGTCGGTGTCGGTGCCCGAACTGGGTTCGCTGCTCGATCACACCGGCCCGCTCGCCGAGGCGGAAGCGCGAGCGGCGCGCAACTTCGGCGCCGATCACACTTTTTTCGTGATCAATGGCACCTCGACCGCCAACAAGATCGTCTGGCATTCCATGGTTGCCCGCGATGACCTGGTGCTGGTGGACCGCAATTGCCACAAGTCGGTGCTGCACTCGATCATCATGACCGGCGCGATTCCGCTGTACCTGTGCCCGGAGCGCAACGAACTGGGGATCATCGGCCCGATTCCGCTGAGCGAATTCAGCCGCGAGTCGATCCAGGCCAAGATCGACGCCAGCCCGCTGACCAAGGGCCGCGCACCCAAAGTCAAACTGGCGGTGGTGACCAATTCCACCTACGACGGCCTGTGTTACAACGCCGAACTGATCAAGCAAAGCCTGGGCAACAGCGTCGAAGTGCTGCATTTCGATGAGGCCTGGTATGCCTACGCGGCGTTTCACGAGTTCTTCGCCGGGCGTTACGGCATGGGCACTTCCCGCAGCGAAGACAGCCCGCTGGTGTTCACCACCCATTCCACGCACAAACTGTTGGCGGCGTTCAGTCAGGCGTCGATGATTCATGTTCAGGATGGCGGCGCCCGGCAACTGGACCGCGACCGCTTCAACGAAGCGTTCATGATGCACATCTCCACGTCGCCGCAGTACAGCATCATTGCTTCGCTGGACGTGGCATCGGCCATGATGGAAGGCCCGGCCGGTCGTTCCCTGTTACAGGAAATGTTCGACGAAGCCTTGAGTTTTCGCCGGGCACTGGCGAACCTGCGGCAACACATTGCTGCCGATGACTGGTGGTTTTCCATTTGGCAGCCGCCGTCCGTGGAAGGCATCGAACGTGTGGTCACTGAAGACTGGCTGTTGCAACCAGATGCCGACTGGCACGGATTTGGCGGCGTGACCGACGACTATGTGCTGCTCGATCCGATCAAAGTCACGCTGGTGATGCCTGGCCTGACGGCGGGCGGCGCGTTAAGCGAGCGGGGGATTCCGGCGGCGGTGGTCAGCAAGTTTCTCTGGGAGCGCGGGCTGGTCGTCGAGAAGACCGGTTTGTATTCGTTCCTGGTGCTGTTTTCCATGGGCATCACCAAGGGCAAATGGAGCACGCTGTTGACCGAGTTGCTGGAGTTCAAGCGCAGCTATGACGGCAACGTCAGCCTTTCGACCTGCCTGCCGTGCGTGGCGCAGCAGGACGGTGCGCGCTATAAGGGCATGGGATTGCGCGATCTATGCGATCAATTGCACGCCTGCTACCGCAGCAATGCCACCGCCAAACATCTCAAGCGCATGTACACGGTGCTACCGGAAATCGCCCTGAAACCGGCCGACGCCTATGATCAACTGGTGCGAGGCGAGGTGGAGGCCGTGTCGATCGATGCGCTGGACGGCCGCATCGCCGCCGTCATGCTGGTGCCGTACCCGCCGGGGATCCCGTTGATCATGCCCGGTGAACGTTTCACCGAATCAACCCGCTCGATCATCGATTACCTGGCGTTTGCCCGCACGTTCGACAGTAGTTTCCCGGGGTTTGTCGCCGATGTGCACGGCTTGCAACACGAAGACGAGGGCAATGGGCGGCATTACACCGTCGATTGCATCAAGGAGTGAGGACCTTTCCCAGTATGCAACCGGTCATGAATCCGAAATACCCAGGGCTGTCAGTGCGCGTTGCCGACGATGGTTTCGCCGCTTATATCTGGGGCAGTGATTTCAGCTTTGAAGTCGCGGCCTATGGCGCAGCCGAAATCGGCAAGCCGGTGGAGCAGTGGCCGGTGACACCGATCACCCCTTACCGCAAGTGCTATGGCATAGATCCCGAGGAATTCAGCAGTTTCCGCGATGCCGCCGACAGTGCGATTTTCATGGCGTATCTCGATGATGAGCCCGTGGGTCACCTGGTGGTCAGCACCAACTGGAACGGCTTTGCCCACATCGACGAGCTGGCGGTGCATGCGCCGGCGCGGCGCCATGGCGTGGCCAAGGCGTTGCTGGATGTGGCGCAGTTCTGGAGTCGCAAAAAGAAACTGCCGGGCATCATGCTCGAAACCCAGAACAACAACCTGGGGGCTTGCCGGCTCTATGAACGCTGCGGGTATGTGATTGGTGGTATCGATCATCTGCGCTATCGCGGCATCGACCCCAACACCGCCGAGATCGCGTTGTTCTGGTATCGATTGTTCGATAATCCGCTGGAAAACCCGATCAGCTCGCCAACATCGCCACGGCTTGTTCCGTGACGATATCCAGCAAGGCCTGAGCGGCCGGTGAAGGCTCGCCGTTCTTCAAGGTCAGGGCGTAGACGCTGATCGGTACGGCGGGCGCCAGCGGGCAGGCGTCCAGGCCCGCGGATTTCGCCCCGAGTGCGGTGAACGGATCGACAATCGCCAGACCCTCACCGGCCTCGACCATGCTGCGCATCATCTGGTGTGTCTGAACCCGGGTGTGGACGACGGGGGCAGGGCGTAGCCCGTGCAGTTTGTTGTCGAGCACCGGGCTCAGCGGATCATGACCTTCCAGGCCGACCATCGACTGGCCCGCCAGATCCTGCAGCGAAATGTACTTCTGCTTCGGTTGCAGCCAGCCGTGGGGGGCCAACAGCTGCAGTTTGCCCTGGGCAATGACCTGACAATGAATATCCGCGTGATCGGGGTCGTGCAGGCTCAGGCCCAGATCGCTTTCGCGCAGCAGCAGGCTTCGGACGATGTCGCGGGTGGGTTGGCTCAACAGGCTGCAAGGCACGTCGGGCAGACGCCGGCGCAGGGCCGCGATGCTCTGGGGCAGCAACTGTTGAGCCAGAGGCGGCGTGCAAATGATGCGAAGGGGTGGGGCCTGATACTGCTTGAGGCTGCTGGCCAGACGCTGGACCGGTTCGAGCGCCTCGTAGACGTGGGCGATTTCGACCTGTAACTCCCGCGCCTCGCGCGTGGCTTGCAAGCGTCCACGCACGCTGGAAAACAACATGAAACCCAGCTGACTCTCAGCGTCACGCAGAATGCTTTCGACCTCGGCCACTGGCAACTGCAACCATTCGGCGGCGGTGCCCAGGTGACCGGTCTGCAGAAGCGCCTGTATCACTTCGATATGACGTAAACGCATGCGTGAAGTCCATGTTCAGCAGGTGAGGGAGTCAGTGGCTGAATCCTAACCCAAGTCCGCGCACAAGACTTCTGCTCATAACGCGAGGTTATGAGGCTACGTTGGTTTCCGGCAGTTTGTCGACATAGGTGTCGGGTTCACGCACGATGGTGACATCCGATTGCACCAGCAAAAACTGGTTGTCATCGAGTTTTCTTACGCGATCGCCAATGGCCAGCTTATAAGTGGTCACAGGCACGGAGCCGGCGAGACCGTCTGCCGACGGGGTGGATTCCTGGAACTCATGCACGGAATAGACACGGCCTTCTGCGTCTCTTGCATGGAACTGACCGACGAGTACTGCTGCCATCTGCTTAGAACCTCTGGAGATAAATCACTCAATTTGCGGTTCTGTAGACCGTGGTTGGGCGAGGTAAGTTTTCCTACAGGAAAAAAATAGTCAGGGACGGCATTTTCAGTCGTCCGCTGAGTGAATCGTCATCTATAACTACAAGCTCTTCCATCGGACAGTCGAGAATCTTCCATGAGCAACGTCTATACGATCGCCGTTCTGGTCGGCAGCTTGAGAAAGGAATCGATCAATCGCAAGGTCGCGTTGGCCCTGGCCGATCTGGCTCCTGCAAATCTCAAACTGAACATCGTCGAAATTGGCGACCTGCCGCTGTACAACGAAGACATCGATGGTGCTTCACCGCCGGCAGCCTACAGCACTTTCCGGCAACAAGTGAGTTCATCCGACGCGTTGCTGTTCGTCACGCCGGAATACAACCGTTCGGTGCCGGCGCCCTTGAAGAATGCGATCGACGTCGGTTCGCGGCCCTATGGCAAGAGCGCCTGGGGTGGCAAGCCTGGGGCGGTGATCAGCGTTTCACCGGGGGCGGTCGGTGGGTTTGGCGCCAACCATCACCTGCGCCAGTCCATGGTGTTTCTCGATGTGCCGTGCATGCAGCAACCGGAAGCGTACATCGGCGGTGCCGGCACAGCGTTCGACGAGACGGGTAAGTTGTCCGAGTCGCTCAAGCCGTTCTTGCAAAAATTCATCGATGCCTATGGGAAGTGGGTCGAACAGCACAAGAAGGTCTGATAAATGCCCGGCAACCCTGTAGGAGCGAGACAAGTCGGGTCGCCGTACCGCTCGCTCCTACAGGGTTGTTGGCAACGCCTGCTGCCAGTGGCGAGAGATCACAGCTAGCCCTCGCCACATGCGGTAGCCGGAAACGTCGCTTTACCGAATATTCGAAATTCCATATATTCACGCCTCGTTTGTCTGGAGGCGTGTTCCCACATGTCCTATTCCCGTGGTCCCGTCGATGTTTTCAAGGCTCTGGCCGATGACACGCGCAGTCGTATCGCCATGCTGATTGCCTGCGAAGGCGAGTTGTGCGTGTGTGAGTTGACTGCCGGGCTGGACCTCAGCCAACCGAAGATCTCGCGTCATCTGGCGCAATTGCGCAGCAACGGGCTGCTGTCGGATCGTCGTCAGGGGCAATGGGTGTTTTATCGCCTGCACCCGCAACTATCGCCGTGGGTTATCACACTGTTGCAAGGCGCATTGGCGGATCACGGCGAATGGCTCGCTGCTGATGTCGCCCGTTTGCAGGCCATGGCTGATCGCCCGGTGCGCTGCTGCTAACCCCGATTTCTTTTGAAGGCTGCTTTACATGCTTATAGCGTCGTTGATTTTCCTGCTGACCATTACCCTGGTGATCTGGCAACCCAAAGGCCTCGGCGTCGGCTGGAGTGCGGTACTCGGTGCGGTGCTGGCGCTGATTTTCGGGGTGGTGCACCTGAGCGATATCCCGCTGGTGTGGCAGATCATCTGGAACGCCACCGGCACCTTTGTCGCGCTGATCATCATCAGCCTGTTGCTGGACGAGGCAGGGTTCTTTGCCTGGGCGGCGTTGCATGTCGCGCGCTGGGGTCATGGCAGTGGGCGCAAGCTGTTTGCCTACATGGTGCTGCTCGGCGCGCTGGTGTCAGCGCTGTTTGCCAATGACGGTGCGGCGCTGATCCTCACGCCCATCGTGATTTCCATGTTACTGGCGTTGCGTTTTTCACCCGCATCGACGCTGGCGTTCGTGATGGGCGCCGGGTTCATCGCCGACACCGCAAGCTTGCCATTGGTGGTGTCGAACCTGGTGAACATCGTTTCCGCCGACTTTTTTCACATCAGTTTCAATCGCTACGCGGCGGTGATGATCCCGGTCAATCTGGTCAGCGTCGCGGCGACGCTGGCGGTGCTGATGTGGTTCTTTCGACGCGACATTCCCAAGGATTACGATCCGCAGCAACTGGCGCATCCGGCCAGCGCCATCCACGACAAAGCGACTTTTTTAGCGGGTTGGGCGGTCTTGGTGATCCTGTTGCTTGGCTGTTTTGCGCTGGAACCGCTGGGCATTCCCATCAGTGCCATTTCGGCGGTGTGCGCGGCGTTGCTGCTGGCCATTGCGGCCCGGGGTCACAAGATTTCCACGCGCAAGGTGATGAAAGAAGCACCGTGGCAGATCGTGATTTTCTCGCTGGGCATGTATCTGGTGGTCTACGGGCTGCGCAACGCCGGACTCACCGGGTATCTCGCGGGCTGGCTGAACGGTTTTGCCGATTATGGCGTTTGGGGCGCAGCGATGGGCACCGGTGTGCTGACCGCGCTCCTGTCGTCGATGATGAACAATCTGCCGACGGTGCTGATTGGTTTGCTGTCGATTGATGCCAGCCAGGCAACAGGTGTGGTGAAGGAAGCGATGATCTACGCCAACGTCATCGGCAGTGACCTTGGGCCGAAGATTACGCCGATCGGCAGCCTGGCGACGTTGTTGTGGCTGCATGTGCTGGAGCGCAAGAGTATCCGGATCGGATGGGGGTATTACTTCAGGGTCGGGATTGTGTTGACGGTGCCGGTGTTGCTGCTGACGTTGGCGGCGCTGGCCGTGCGGTTGTCCGTTTAAACCGGGTTGGCCCTGTCGCGGGCTTGCCCGCGATGAGGCCCGTCCATTCACCATGAATCTCAACCATTGCCCGGCACATTCGGCCAAAGATCCGCCACCAGAAACAACCGCTCTGCCTCTTCCCAATCGCCCTCGGCATTCTCGATCAAACGCACCAGCAACTGCGCCGGCGCCAGCGGCTCCAGCTCGCTGAGCCACGCCTCCAGTTGTTCCGTGTTCCAGGTCTGCTCCACCGGATAATGCGCCGGCGCCAGCCAGGCATGGCGGGGCAGGGGTTGCCAGCGCCCGAGCGGACGCTGTGCGACAAAATCCTTCCAGTCCTTTTGATGCAGCCAGCTTCCGCGTAAATGTTGCGGATGTGCGCCGTCCGGTGGTTGGGACTGCCCCGGCCACGGATACAACAAATACCCGCCCAGCCACAAATGCGCACTGAACTGCTGAATGTCCAGCGCCGCCAGCACTTCACGGCTCTCCGGCCGGGCGGAAATGGGCAACTGATGCTGACTCAAGTGAGCCAGTTTACGGTCCAGCCGATCGTGGCAACCCGGGCCCAGCCAATGTGCCGTGTCGTGCCCGTCGCCGTCTTGCGGGCCCAGGTAAAGCTTGATTGCCAGTTCCAGGTGATGCACGCCGTCGCGATCACGCAGCAGCATGTCCAGCTCGCCCAGCGTATGCCCCTCGCGGCGGATCGGCATATTGGCGGCAATCAGATCGATGCCCGGCGCATGCCGCACGGCGTATTGCCACAGCCGTTCATAGTACAGACCCAGGCGCCGGGTCCGGGCCTGGGCCAGCCAGTGCAGCAAGTCATAACTGTCGCGATCCAGTTGCCGCAGCCAATGCTCCAGCCGCTCCGGCGCCTGCACCCAGTCACTACCGGCCAGCGGATGGCGTTGCGGCCACGGCGTAACCTCCAGCATCGGCGGCGCAAGGATGACCCACGCCAGGTCACGCACTTCCGGGTGGCGCAACTGGTGGGGTAACTGCAGCAAATCGGGAAATAGGATCATCTTGCGAGCATAGCCCTAAACATGAGTACACCCTTGTGGCTGAAAGGATTTTGTCTATCCCGCGCTTTCGCCCATAATCGTGTTTTTCGCCGTCGCAGGCCCCCGCGTCCCAATAGGAGCCCCATGGAGCAATTTCGTAATATCGGCATCATCGGTCGCCTGGGCAGTTCGCAGGTGCTGGATACCGTCCGCCGACTGAAACGGTTTCTGCTCGATCGTCACCTGCACGTGATCCTCGAAGACACTATCGCCGAAGTGCTGCCGGGTCATGGCCTGCAAACCTCGTCGCGCAAGATGCTCGGTGAAGTCTGTGACATGGTGATTGTGGTCGGTGGTGACGGTAGCCTGCTCGGCGCTGCGCGCGCACTGGCCCGGCACAATATTCCGGTGCTCGGCATCAACCGGGGCAGCCTGGGTTTCCTCACCGATATCCGCCCGGACGAACTCGAAGTCAAAGTCGCCGAAGTGCTCGACGGCCACTATCTGGTGGAAAACCGCTTCCTGCTGCAGGCTGAGGTCCGGCGTCACGCCGAGGCCATCGGGCAGGGCGATGCACTGAACGATGTGGTGCTGCACCCCGGCAAATCGACGCGGATGATCGAGTTCGAGCTGTACATTGATGGACAGTTCGTCTGCAGCCAGAAGGCCGACGGCCTGATCGTCGCCACGCCGACCGGTTCGACCGCTTACGCACTGTCGGCGGGTGGCCCGATCATGCATCCCAAGCTCGACGCTATTGTGATTGTGCCGATGTACCCCCATACCTTGTCAGGCAGGCCAATTGTGGTCGATGGCAACAGTGAGCTGAAAATCGTCGTGTCCAAGGATATGCAGATCTACCCGCAAGTCTCCTGTGACGGGCAGAACCACTTCACCTGCGCGCCGGGTGACACCATCACCATCAGCAAGAAAGCGCAGAAGCTGCGGCTGATTCACCCGCTCGACCACAACTACTACGAAGTCTGCCGGACCAAGCTCGGCTGGGGCAGCAAGTTGGGGGGTGGAGGCGACTGATGCTCGATCCCGCACGAAGTTACGACCTGATCGGTGACGTGCACGGATGCGCTCTGACCCTTGAGCACTTGCTCGACCGGCTCGGTTATCACAAACAAGGTGGTGTCTGGCGGCATGCGTCGCGCATGGCGGTGTTCGTTGGTGACATCATCGACCGTGGCCCGCGGATTCGCGAGGCGCTGCACATCGTCCACGATATGGTCGAGGCTGGGCAGGCGTTGTGCATCATGGGCAACCACGAATTCAACGCACTGGGCTGGAGCACGCCGGCACCTCCGGGCAGCGGCAAGCAGTTCGTTCGTGAGCACACCCCGCGTCATGCGCGCCTGCTGGGCGAAACCCTGACCCAGTTTGAAGATCACCCCGGCGACTGGCATGACTTCCAGCAATGGTTCTACGAATTACCCCTGTTTCTGGATGCCGGGCGCTTCCGCGTGGTACACGCCTGCTGGGATTCGGGCCTGATCGAACCGTTGCGCGCGCTGTTTGCCGATGGTTGCGTCGATGAACATTTCCTCCAGGCGTCGGCCGTGCCGGGCAGCTTTGCCTGCACCGTGTTCGACCGCCTGCTGCGCGGCACCGACATGCGCCTGCCTCACGGTTTGACCATGACCAGCGGCGATGGCCTGACGCGCTCGTTCTTCCGCACCAAGTTCTGGGAAGACGACCCGCAAACCTACGGCGACATCGTGTTCCAGCCGGACGCCTTGCCGGAACCCGTGGCCCGAACGCCGCTGTCCTCCACCGAAAAAGACACCTTGTTGCGCTATGGCATTGACGAGCCCCTGTTGTTCGTCGGCCACTACTGGCGCAGCGGTAAACCGGCGCCGATCCGCCCGAACCTGGCCTGCCTGGATTACAGCGCGGTGCTCTACGGCAAACTGGTTGCCTATCGTCTGGACGGGGAAACCCGGCTCGATCCGCACAAGTTTGTCTGGGTCGATGTCGAACGCCCCGAGGCCTTGCGATGAGCGCCGTTCCGGTATTGCGCCTGCCGCTGGCGGTGGATCTGAGCGGGTTCGTCATACTGCTGCAACGCATGCAGGTGCCGCATAGGGTCAGCGAAGAGCAGGGCGAGCAGGTGCTGTGGGTGCCCGCCAGTATCAGTGAAGACGTTCGTGCGTTGTACGAGCGTTTCCCGGCGGGTGATCCCGATCACCAACTCGACATTCCGGTGACGAAAACCACAAAGCGCCCCGGTTTCACCGAGCAATTGCGTCACGCCAAAGCAACTGCACTGGTGCTGTTGCTGAGCCTGATCGTCGGCGCGGTGACGCTGCTGGGCGAAAACCTCGACACCCTGCGCTGGCTGACCTTCCTCGATTTCCGGGTGGTCGGCGAGTACATCCATTTTGTGCCACTGGCTGACAGCCTGGCGGCGGGGCAGTGGTGGCGTCTGGTGACGCCGATGCTGATCCACTTCGGTTTCCTGCACCTGGCCATGAACGGCATGTGGTATTGGGAGCTGGGACGGCGCATCGAGTCGCGCCAGGGCGGCATCAACCTGATCGGCCTGACCTTGCTGTTTGCCCTCGTGTCCAATTACGCCCAGTTCGTTTTCAGCGGCCCCACCTTGTTTGGCGGGTTGTCCGGTGTGCTGTACGGCCTGCTCGGGCATTGCTGGATCTTCCAGATTCTGTCGCCGAACCGGGCTTATCGCCTGCCGCGCGGCGTACTGGTCATGATGCTGATATGGCTGCTGCTGTGCCTGTCCGGGCTGGTCTCGATGATCGGCTTCGGTGAAATTGCCAACGCCGCCCACGTCGGCGGGTTGCTCGTCGGATGCCTTACCGGTTTGTTGGGCGGTTTGTACAACCGCCGTAAACTGGCCGTCCAGAATCGTATGTGAATCAAAGAGCGCGGAGACCTTGATGTCCTCTTTTAACGAAATGATCAAAAACATCACCCCGGATATCTACCAGAGCCTGAAACTGGCGGTGGAAATCGGTAAATGGTCGGACGGTGGCAAACTCACCGCCGAGCAACGTGAACTGTCGCTGCAAGCGATGATCGCCTGGGAAATCCAGAACCTGCCGGAAGAAGAGCGCACTGGCTACATGGGCCCGCAGGAGTGCAGCTCCAAGTCGATTACCGTACCGAATATCCTGTTCAAGTCGGATGCCATCCATTGATCGAGATTGGCCGCGGTGCAGTCAGTAAAATGTCGGCTCGCCTGGACGGGTCCGACGTGCAGTACGCGTTTCGTCTGGGCGAGGTCGAGGTGCCGGTCAATCCGTTGATCGGCAGCACGGTTCGCCTGGAATACCTGGGGGCGATCTTCTGTTCCCATTGCGGGCGCAAGACCAAAACCAGTTTCAGCCAGGGTTACTGCTACCCGTGCATGACCAAACTGGCGCAGTGCGACCTCTGCATCATGAGCCCGGAGCGTTGCCACTACGACGCCGGCACCTGCCGTGAACCGGAGTGGGGCGAGAAGTTCTGCATGACCGATCACATCGTGTATCTGTCGAACTCGTCCGGGATCAAAGTCGGGATTACCCGAGCCACCCAGCTGCCGACCCGCTGGATCGATCAGGGCGCCCGTCAGGCGTTGCCGATCATGCGTGTTTCGACCCGCCAGCAGTCGGGCTTTGTCGAAGACCTGTTTCGCAGTCAGGTGGCGGACAAGACCAACTGGCGTGCTTTACTCAAGGGCGAGGCGATTTCGGTGGATCTGGCCGAGGTTCGCGATCAGCTGTTTGATAGCTGCGCCGAAGGTTTGCAAGGTTTACAGGAACGATTCGGCCTACAGGCAATCCAGACTATTGCCGACATAGAGCCGCTCGAAATCCGCTACCCGGTTGAGCAATACCCGGCCAAAATCGTCAGTTTCAACCTGGACAAAAACCCGATTGCCGAAGGCACGCTGCTGGGGATCAAGGGCCAGTACCTGATTTTCGACACCGGCGTGATCAATATTCGTAAGTACACGGCTTATCAGCTCGCCGTGCATCAGTAAGGACTCCAGCATGCGCACCGAACAACCGAAGATGATCTATTTGAAAGACTATCAGGCGCCCGAGTACCTGATCGACGAAACGCACCTGACCTTCGAGTTGTTCGAGGACCACAGCCTGGTCCATGCGCAACTGGTGATGCGCCGCAATCCTGAGCGGGGTCCGGGCCTACCGCCCCTGGTACTCGATGGTCAGCAACTCGAGTTGTTGTCGGTGACCCTGGCCGATCGCGAGTTGAGTGATGCCGATTACCAACTGACCGAGAATCACCTGACCCTGCAGCCGACCAGCACCACGTTCACCGTCGACACCAGCGTCAGGATCCACCCGGAAACCAACACCGCGCTGGAAGGCCTGTACAAGTCCGGCACGATGTTCTGCACTCAGTGCGAGGCCGAAGGTTTTCGCAAGATCACCTATTACCTCGACCGCCCGGACGTGATGAGCAAGTTCACCACCACGGTGGTCGCCGAGCAGCACAGCTATCCGGTGCTGCTGTCCAACGGCAACCCGATTGCCAGCGGTCCGGGCGAAGACGGCCGTCATTGGGCCACGTGGGAAGACCCGTTCATGAAACCGGCCTACCTGTTTGCGCTGGTGGCCGGTGATTTGTGGTGCGTCGAAGACACCTTCACCACCATGACCGAGCGCTCCGTGGCGCTGCGTATCTATGTCGAGCCAGAAAACATCGACAAGTGCCAGCACGCGATGAACAGCCTGAAGAAGTCCATGCGCTGGGACGAAGAGGTCTACGGTCGCGAGTACGACCTGGACATCTTCATGATCGTTGCCGTCAACGACTTCAACATGGGCGCCATGGAGAACAAGGGGCTCAACATCTTCAACTCCAGCGCCGTGCTGGCTCGCGCCGAAACGGCGACCGACGCCGCACACCAGCGCGTGGAAGCGATCGTGGCCCACGAGTACTTCCACAACTGGTCGGGCAACCGCGTGACCTGCCGCGACTGGTTCCAGTTGTCGCTGAAGGAAGGCTTCACGGTGTTCCGTGATTCGGGTTTCTCCGCCGACATGAACTCGGCAACCGTGAAACGCATTCAGGACGTGGCTTACCTGCGCACCCACCAGTTCGCCGAAGACGCCGGTCCCATGGCTCACGCCGTTCGCCCGGACAGCTTCATCGAGATCTCCAACTTCTACACCCTGACCGTGTATGAAAAGGGCTCGGAAGTGGTCGGCATGATCCACACCTTGCTCGGCGCCGAAGGGTTCCGCAAAGGCAGCGACCTGTACTTCGAGCGCCATGACGGCCAGGCCGTGACCTGCGACGACTTCATCAAGGCCATGGAAGATGCCAACGGTGTCGACCTGACCCAGTTCAAACGCTGGTACAGCCAGGCCGGCACGCCGCGTCTGGCAGTGAGCGAGTCCTACGACGCCGCCGCGAAGACCTACAGCCTGACCTTCCGCCAGAGCTGCCCGCCAACCCCGGACAAGGTTGAAAAACTGCCGTTCGTGATTCCTGTCGAGTTGGGCCTGCTGGACTCCAAAGGCGCGGCCATTGCCTTGCGTCTTTCCGGCGAAGCCAGCGCACAGGGTACTTCGCGGGTTATATCGGTGACCGAAGCCGAGCAGACCTTCACGTTCTTCGACATCGCTGAACAGCCTTTGCCTTCGTTGCTGCGCGGCTTCTCGGCGCCGGTGAAACTGAGCTTCCCGTACAACCGTGATCAGCTGATGTTCCTGATGCAGCATGACAGCGACGGCTTCAATCGCTGGGATGCCGGTCAGCAACTCTCGGTTCACGTGCTGCAGGAACTGATCGCTCAGCAACAGAAGGGCGAGACGCTGGTCATGGATCAGCGTCTGGTTTGTGCGTTGCGCACCGTGCTGTCGGACGAAACGCTGGATCAGGCGATGGTTGCCGAAATGCTGTCGTTGCCGGGTGAAGCGTATCTGACCGAGATCAGCGAAGTGGCTGACGTCGATGCTATCCACATCGCCCGTGAGTTTGCCCGCAAGCAATTGGCGGACGGCTTGTTCGAAGCGCTGTGGCTGCGTTACCAGGCCAACCGTGATCTGTCGAAACAAACCCCGTACGTGGCCGAGGCCGAGCACTTTGCTCGTCGCGCCTTGCAGAATATTGCGCTGTCTTACCTGATGTTGAGCGGTAAGCCTGAAGTCCTGGCGGCGACGCTTGAGCAGTTCGAGACCAGCGACAATATGACCGAGCGCCTCACAGCGTTGGCCGTGCTGGTCAACTCATCGTTCGAAGAAGACAAGGCGCGGGCGCTGGCGAGTTTTGCCGAGCACTTCAAGGACAACCCGTTGGTCATGGACCAGTGGTTCAGCGTTCAGGCGGGCAGCACCTTGCCGGGTGGGCTGGAGCGGGTCAAGGCGTTGATGGAGCATCCGGCGTTCAACCTCAAGAACCCGAACAAGGTGCGAGCCTTGGTTGGTGCGTTTGCGGGGCAGAACCTGATCAACTTTCATGCGGCGGACGGGTCGGGTTATCGCTTCCTCGCGGATCTGGTGATCGAACTGAACGGCTTCAACCCGCAGATTGCTTCGCGCCAACTGGCGCCGCTGACGCGCTGGCGCAAATACGACGACGCTCGTCAGGCATTGATGAAAGGCGAGCTGGAGCGGATTCGCGCTTCGGGTCAGCTGTCCAGCGATGTGTTTGAAGTGGTCAGCAAAAGCCTGGCTTGAGTCTGGTTCGTTCCCACAGGGTTCACCCTGGACCTTGTGGGAGCTGGCTTGAACTGCGATGACGGGGTATCAGGCGACGAGTTTTTTTATGGTGTACATATCCATTCCTGCGGTAACGGCCGCTTAGGGTTTCGCCCTTACGGCGACTCACTTTTTTTTCAAACGCCAAAAAAAAGTAAGCAAAAAAAGGCTCGCCCCGAGCGTCCGGCCCCTCGCTGAGGCTCGGCGTTCCTTCGCTCCGGTATTCATCCGGGGACACTGCCCTCCGGTCTGCTTCGCGACGACCTACATGCAGCGTGTTCGACTGCGTCGAACGGCGCTGCGCGCCACTCCCCGGATGAACACCTCCACTCAGCCTCCCGAAGGGGCGGGTGGATCAAGATCAAGAGCTGCAGGCGAGCTAACGCTCGGCCTGATGAGTGGTGAAAAGCAAAAGCTACCGCGATCCCCTGTGGGAGCTAGCTGTGTAAACCCACCACGTTCATTCAGACCGCACGCGTCATCGTTAACGACCATTGCTGGCAAGCCAGCTCCCACAGGGAAATGCGTACGCTTCAAATGACAGGCCGGCCGGTAGGCCGCCTCGCGGTGCTGTGGCGGTGGTCGCCCCCTCGTTAGGCCGAGTGGAGGTTCTGCGCAGTGGGCAACCCGGCATGGATGCCGGGTTAGCCGCCCCCGGCCATGGATGGCCGATGGCGGCGGGCCCACGGAGCAGGACCGGAAGGAGGGCATGCCGAGCCTTGGCGAGGCACCGAACGAAAGGGGCAAAAGCGTTTGGTTACTTGGCGCTTCTCCAAGTGACCCGCTGTAAGAGCGGAACCAATAGCCGCCGTTACCGCAGCAACGGATATGTACACCAACCACCAACCACCAACCACCAACCCAATCACCCAACCTGATACCCCACCATTCAGAACAAACCCATCCCATCCAGGTTAACAAAACATAACGTGGCGTCGATTGTCAGACCTTTCCAAACACCGATAGGATAAGCCAGCTTCCGAAGGGGCTCTGGATTGCGGGTTTCAGGACTATGCTCCTAACCATTCAATCCCGATGAGCACCCCTAACGGCGCCCTGAAAGGTTGAGCGACCTAACAATAATAATGGGGGAAGGTCTATGAGTGAGCCTGTCATGGGTGTGGGTACCTGCCGCCCGCCGGCACTGCGCAAATTCGCGTTGCTGGCTACAGCGCTCTCGCTGTTGGGCTGTGCCATGTTGTCGGCACCTGTGCTGGCCGCCGCGGCGCCAGCATCTGACGTTGTCTATTCCGTTGAATCCGCCAAGGCCAGCAAAAGCCTGATGCTCGATGTCGTGCACGCCGGCAAGCGCCTGGTAGCGGTCGGCGATCGCGGGCACATCCTGTATTCCGATGACCAGGGCGCGACCTGGACCCAGGCCAAGGTGCCGACCCGGCAACTGCTGACTTCGGTTTATTTTGTCGACGACAAGCACGGCTGGGCCGTCGGCCATGACGCACAGATTCTCGCCAGCGAGGACGGCGGCGTCACATGGACCAAGCAGTTTGAAGATATGAAACGCGAATCGCCGCTGCTCGACGTCTGGTTCCAGGACGCCAGCATCGGCTTCGCCGTGGGCGCTTACGGCGCGCTGCTGGCCACCACCGACGGCGGCAAGAACTGGGAAGACGCCAGTGATCGCCTCGATAACGAAGACCAGTACCACCTCAATGGCATTGCCGCAGTCAAGGATGCCGGGCTGTTCATCGTCGGTGAGCAGGGCAGCATGTTCCGCTCCGCCGACTGGGGCCAGACCTGGGAAAAGCTTGAAGGCCCATACGAAGGCTCGCTCTTCGGCGTGATCGGCACCGCTCAGGCCAACACGCTGCTGGCCTATGGTCTGCGCGGCAACCTGTTCCGCTCCACCGACTTCGGCAGCACCTGGGAACCGGTCGAGCTGAAAGCCGCCCGCGGTGCACTGGAGTTCGGCCTGTCCGGCGCAACCTTGCTCGATGACGGCTCCATCGTGATCGTCGGCAATGGTGGCAGCGTGATCCGCAGCGAAGATAACGGCGAAACCTTCAGCGTGTTCAACCGCCCGGATCGCATATCCGTCGCGGCGGTGACTGCAGCGGGCAACGGCAATCTGATCCTGGCGGGACAGGGCGGCGTTCGCGTCACCTCGCCAACCGGCGCCAGCGCCGAGAATGGAAAAAACGGGTCGTCCAAATGAGCCGGGCAAATAATGAGAAGGCGGGTCTATGACATCCTTGAGCAGCCATCACCAAGACAAGGCGACGTTTCTTGAACGCCTGATTTTCAACAACCGCCCGGCAGTGATCGTGATCTGCCTGCTGGTGAGCATTTTCCTGTTCTGGCAGGCGACGCTGATCCGGCCGTCCACCAGTTTCGAAAAAATGATTCCGCTCGAGCATCCGTTCATTCAAAAGATGATGGAGCATCGCAACGATCTGGCGAACCTGGGCAATACCGTGCGGATCTCGGTGGAAGCCACCGACGGCGACATCTTCTCCAAGGAGTACATGGAGACCCTGCGCCAGATCAACGACGAGGTTTTCTATATCTCCGGCGTCGATCGTTCGGGTCTCAAGTCGCTGTGGAGTCCGAGCGTACGCTGGACCGAGGTGACGGAGGAGGGCTTCGCCGGTGGTGAGGTGATTCCGCAGAGCTACAACGGCTCCCAGGAAAGCCTCGATCTGCTGCGCAACAACGTGCTCAAGTCCGGGCAGGTCGGGCGTCTGGTGGCCAACGATTTTAAGTCGAGCATCGTCGATATCCCGCTGCTGGAGTCCTACCCGGATCCGCAGGACCAGGGCAAGTTACTGGCCCTGGACTACCGCAAGTTCTCCCATGAGCTGGAAGAGAAGATCCGCGACAAGTTCGAGAAACAGAACCCCAACGTGCAGATCCACATCGTCGGCTTCGCCAAGAAAGTCGGCGATCTGATTGATGGTCTGGTGATGGTGGTGATGTTCTTCGGTGTCGCCTTCGTCATCACCCTGATTCTCTTGTACTGGTTCACCAACTGCATGCGCAGCACCGTGGCGGTGTTGACCACGACGCTGGTGGCGGTGGTCTGGCAGCTCGGCCTGATGCACTTCTTCGGCTTCGGGCTGGATCCGTACTCGATGCTGGTGCCGTTCCTGATCTTCGCCATCGGTATTTCCCACGGCGTACAGAAGATCAACGGTATCGCGTTGCAGTCCAGTGAAGCCGACAACGCGTTGACTGCGGCGCGGCGCACCTTCCGCCAATTGTTCCTGCCGGGGATGATCGCGATCCTTGCGGATGCGGTGGGCTTCATTACGCTGCTGATCATCGACATCGGAGTGATTCGCGAGCTGGCCATCGGCGCATCGATTGGCGTGGCGGTGATTGTGTTTACCAACCTGATCCTGCTTCCGGTGGCGATTTCCTACGCCGGCATCAGCAAGCGCGCTGTCGAGCGCAGCAAGAAAGACGCGCACCGCGAACACCCGTTCTGGCGCCTGCTGTCGAACTTTGCCAGCCCGAAAGTCGCCCCGGTGTCGATTGTCCTGGCCCTGTTGGCCTTCGGTGGCGGCCTCTGGTACAGCCAGAACCTGAAAATCGGCGACCTCGATCAAGGTGCCCCAGAGCTGCGTCCGGATTCGCGCTATAACAAGGACAACAACTTCATCATCAGCAACTACTCCACCAGTTCCGATGTGTTGGTAGTGATGGTCAAGACCAAGTCCGAAGGTTGCTCGCGCTACGAAGCCATGGCGCCGATCGACGAGCTGATGTGGAAGATGCAGAACACCGAGGGCGTGCAGTCGGCGATCTCGCTGGTGACCGTGTCCAAGCAGATGATCAAGGGCATGAACGAGGGCAACCTGAAGTGGGAAACCCTGTCGCGCAACCCGGACGTGCTGAACAACTCCATCGCCCGGGCTGATGGTTTGTACAACAACAGTTGCTCCCTGGCGCCGGTGCTGGTGTTCCTCAACGATCACAAGGCTGCAACGCTGGATCGTGCGGTCCATGCCGTTCAGGACTTCGCCAAGGAGAACAACAAGGAAGGCCTGGAATTCATCCTCGCGGCGGGTAACGCCGGTATCGAGGCGGCCACCAACGAAGTGATCAAGGAATCCGAGCTGACCATCCTGATCCTCGTCTACATCTGCGTCGCGACCATGTGCATGATCACCTTCCGGTCCTGGGCGGCGACCCTGTGCATCGTGTTGCCGCTGGTCCTGACCTCGGTACTCGGCAACGCCCTGATGGCCTTCATGGGCATCGGGGTGAAAGTCGCGACCTTGCCGGTGGTGGCATTGGGTGTGGGGATTGGCGTGGACTACGGCATTTACATCTACAGCCGTCTGGAAAGCTTCCTGCGTGCCGGACTGCCGTTGCAGGAGGCGTACTACCAAACGCTGAAGTCCACCGGTAAAGCCGTATTGTTCACCGGCCTGTGCCTGGCGATCGGCGTCTGCACCTGGATTTTCTCGGCCATCAAGTTCCAGGCCGACATGGGCTTGATGCTGACCTTCATGCTGCTCTGGAACATGTTCGGCGCGTTGTGGCTGCTGCCGGCACTGGCACGGTTTCTGATCAAGCCGGAGAAACTGGCAGGGCAGAAGGGCAACTCGTTGTTCGCTCACTGACCTCAGGCGAAAACAAGAAGCCGCAACCCCGGTTGCGGCTTTTTTATGGGCGATTGAAAAACTCAGCGCGGTTGCAGCGGCAAGAAATCGCGGCTGGCCAGTTCCTTGCTGATGATCCCATGATGAATAGCGATTTGTTGCTTCGGATCTTTTGCCTTGGCCATGGCCGATTCGTAGGTTTCGAAACGTTGCTCCCTGGTTTTCAGGTGCGCCTGGGTGTAGTCAGCCTTGGCATCCTCTGCGTTGGCATAGTGGAAGTGCGCGTACCACCAGGGTTGATTTTCTTTATTCAACAAGACGTACTCCTGCATGAAATCCTTGCGTCCGGTTTTCAGCTGAACCCGTTGGCCGATGATTCGCGCAACCATCGCATTGTTGCGCAGCAGAAACTCCACACCCTCGCTACTGGGCGGCCGGGCGAGGGTCATGCGAGTGCGAAGCTCGCTCGCCATGGTGTCGAGGTTGCGCGCCTTTTCCCGGAGGCCGTCGATCAGCGAAACGTCGGGAGCCTGGTTGGCCGGAGGACTTTCGTGCTGTTCCAGGCTATCGGCGTACCCGATCAGTTTTTGTGCTTCGCGCTGCAGTTGTTCTTCGATTTCCTTGGGAGAACTGGCGCGTTGGGCGTAACCCTCGATCTTTTGCACGTGTTTATCGGTATCGGCCAAGGCTTTGCGCGCGTCACCCTTGAGCTGCTGATAGGGGCGTGGCGCCTTGGGTGTCGGGGGCCTGGCATCGACAACTTCCACCCAGACATTGGGCTCGTGTTCATGAAACGAGGCCAATGGCTTTTCCTCGAAAGGGTCATTGATGTCGACAATGTCTCCTCCCTGGTTGGCGACTCGTTGGCGAAGATCGCCGATAAACGCGCCCTTGGCGGTATTGATAACCCGCTTGCGGCTGGCCCATGAATAAGGACGCTTCACCGGCGGCCTGGGCCCGGATGCAGAAGTGGACGGCTCCTCCGATTGCGGCTGCAGTTGAAGCGCTTCCGCCAGACGTCGCTCGGCATCCACGCGTAGTTGATCAATGAGCTCGCGCAGCCGATTGAACGGGTGTGTTTGCAGTTCATCGGTACTGAAAATGCCAATCGTCTCAAGACCATCCTGGGCCTTGTTGTACTGATCGACCAGGTTGTCCAGTACGGCGATCCGGTCACTGTTGATGTAGGTGTGCTCCGTTTGCAGTTCGGCATGGGAGCGAGACAACAGCAGCAGGGGGCTGAGGGTACGTTCGAGCACACTCATGGTATTACTTCCGAGGGCCTTGAGACTGAGCAGGCGTAAGACGCTCAATTGGTAGCTCTTGATTCGCAGTGCCGTCATTTCATCTTCGGGCCTGTTGCCGGTCAGCCGCTTCCAGTACTCCATGCCCAGGCGAGGGATCTGCTTGAGTTCCAGCAGCCGACTGTCTACCTGTTCAAGAAGCTTGATCATGGTTTCGTTGATTTCGGCGGTTTTGCGCATGAACTCAAAGTAGCGATCCAGTATCACGTCACCCTCACGGGTGATCGCTTCATGCAAATGCCTGACACCCCCTCTCAGGTCTGCGTACTGGCGATCTACAGCTTCGCGCTCCCAGTCAGTAATGACGACCCGTTTGCGAGCGTTGTTGATGAGGTTTTCAGACAGGCTGCACAATTGCAAAGGGTCGGGATCGGATTTGGTCAGTTCGTTCAATTCCCTGATCTCGGCCAACAGCGTGGCGTAGCTTTCGGTCTGTTTGTCCAGTTCATCAACGAAGCGTTGCCTATACGTTGCGCGATCGAGCTCGGTGCTGGCAGGGTCGTTTTTTTTCAGCTGCATCAAGTTCTCGGCAATGTCGACACGCTTCTGCACCCGGGCTTGTTGGTCCACGAACTCCTGGCGATTCAGTTCCAGCAGACTGATGCGTTGTTGCGTCATTTCACGCTGGGCGTTGATTCGCGCATTGCGCCCGCCGCCGAGCAGTTTCAACCCTTGATCCAGGGTCCAGTGGCCATTGCCATCGGTCTTGAGCTTGACTCCCGGATGATCCGGGTGCTCGGGGTGTATCAGATACGCCTCGCCGAAGCCGGGCACGATACTGACGCGAAACAACAGGCCGGCGACGGTGGCGTGCCATGTGTTGCCGATCCGGTACAAGCCTTTGAAGGCGCCAGTTGTGATAGGCACAGGCAGAGGTGTCGGCCATGGCACCTGGACCTCTCGTAACGTGTCGAACAACCGGGCCGATGCCGAATCGCGAGCGCTCGACAGGTTGAAGTCGAGCAAGGTATTGCCACTGCCCGGCGGCTCGGAAGGCAGACCCGG
Organism: Pseudomonas fluorescens NCIMB 11764; assembly: GCF_000293885.2. Lineage (NCBI taxonomy): Bacteria > Pseudomonadati > Pseudomonadota > Gammaproteobacteria > Pseudomonadales > Pseudomonadaceae > Pseudomonas > Pseudomonas fluorescens. The sequence goes on along the minus strand of NZ_CP010945.1, from coordinate 5,037,342 downwards.
GGTGTCCTCGATGATGGTCGATTCGGTGGGCCATGTGAATGTCTGTGAAGGCCGGCGCAGGGAGGCGAGGGGGCCCGGAAAATCCGTCGCCGCGCTGTCGTATAGTGCCGGGGCGCCTTGCTCTCGGGCCACATGCAGCACCAGCAGACCAATGTTCAACAGCACATCGATCCATGCCTGGTTCCGCGCCTTCGGGTCATCACTGTCAAGCGCCGGGAGATCATTGATCAGGCTGTGGGCGATTTGCAGCATCCAGCCCACGACCATGGCGGGGCCGCGCAACAACGGCAGAATCACGTTGTTGAATACCAGCCAGCCTCCCTCGAGGATGATTGCCCAACGACTCTCGGCATTCGACACCGATTGCCGGTCCGCCAGATCAATCAGTGCACGTGCGTTGCTGACGAACAGACTGGTCAGCAATCGCACTTCTTCCAGTGCGGTGAACCAGTCACCGACTGCTTCGTCGCCTGCGAGAATCGCCGGTTCCGGTTTTTCCGGAGGTGAAAACTCGTCGCCATTATGGAAGTGGACAATGTGGGGTTCGGTGAATCCGTTGTTGTCGTAGACCGGCCGTGCGCGATCCGGCAGCCAGGTAAGCACACTGGTTTGCAACGGGCCGGTTTGCGCAATGGCACTGAGCAGGTCCTGACGGCTGGGGTATTGGTGCAGGGAGTCGGGGTAAAGCGGTCGGAAAAGAATATGCGGGCCGTCCGCCTTCAAGTCTTTCGGCTCGATGATGAACATGTTGCTGGCGACATCGCAGGTGGCGCCGGTCCTGCGTTGAAATGCCAAAGGCCTGATGACAATCGACTGCTCCTCAACCATCCGCTCGGCAGCCAGCGGTTGGAACAACGCTTCCACATATCGATAACCCAGGAGGCTGAAGCCGTGCTCACCCTTGATCGAGTGTTCCAGGGCACGCAGCGGCAAATGCAGGCTCAGTTCCAGGCCGAAAAGTCGCAGGCGCTCCCTGGCTTCGGGGTTCTGCCCAAGCAGTTGCGCTTCGAGGTACTCGGGGTAGTGTTTTCCGACATCGACCCGACTCACCAGATCCAGTAAATAGGCCTCGGTGGTCCAGTCTTGAATCAGTTGGTTCCCGGTGTGGCGGATGGTCATCCGGCCTCTGGGTTTGCCGGCGAGATTGTTGATTGCCAGATCGGTCAGCGACATTTGCACGGGTTCGAGGTAGCCGCTGCCCAAGTCGCCGACGGGCACATGAAAGGTCAGTTCCAGCTCATCGGACTTGTAGCCGGGTGCGAGGGGCTGGTCCTTGAGCATTTGCGCGTGCAGTGCATTTCTGGCGAACGTGCGAAGGTCAACGACGCCGTCGCGCAACGAGCGTCCCTGCGTCTGTTGTTGGGTGCTGGCCATTGATAACGTGTGTTTGCGCCACGCCATACGACCTGTGTCGCCCGCGCCCCGCAACCATTCGGGAATCGTCGCTTGCAAGGGCTGAAGGTTTGTCGGGTGGTTCTCGCTGGTGATAAACCGTGCGGCGACATCGGTGATCGCGTCAAACTGCTTTTCAAGGTCAGCCAGGCTTCGGCGTGCAGGCAGTTTGAGCGACTCCAGGTCTTGCAGTTGCCGGTTCAGCAGCAGGGCCGCCTGGGTATCAAAGAGGTTGCCGTCCGGTGCAAAACGCTTCCACGTGATGGCGTCAGCCATGAAGTCCTGCTGAAGCCGCGCGCTCCATGCCGTGCCAAAGGCTTGCCGGGTCGGGAAGGACTCGATATCGCCGGTCACGCTGCACAACAAATGGGTATCGCCGCAGATCACCAGGATATCCGGGGTCTGCAGCGTGATAGTCACGTCGCCTCTGCTCAACGTGACTTGAAGCGTGCAGGCTTCAATAGCACCTTTGGCCCAGGGTCGCTGAAGGCGTTGACGTTTGTCGGGTTGGCGGGCCAACTCCATGAGGATTTCGGCCTGCGACGCATTATTCGTCGCAAGACGCGTCGCGGAGGTTTTCAGCACGCCGGCGAGCAGATCCCCCAGCCATTGCCAGCGGCTGACGCCGGTCTGGTCTTTTTCGTTCCAGCAGTCGGTCAACGATTCCTGAGCGCCGATGTAGAGAATGTCGGGTAACTCGCGAATGACTTCCGCGATCACTTGCAGGTCAGGCAGCCGCGATGTCGTGTTGTTGACGGCGAGTCGTGCAGGGGCACGGTTGGTCAAAAAGCAGCTGCGACCGAATTGCTCGCTGAAATCGGGGAATGTACCGCTGGCCAGAAACTCAAGCACCACGTCAATAAGCGGTGTGAGCCGCCAGGCCCCACCCGGGATCGGTTGGGCAATCCTGGTTCGGTCAGGATCGAATGCCAGTTGCGGGTATTTTCCCAGAATACCGTCCTTGAGCATGCGGGCGGTTTGCGAGCGTAATGTCGGCCGGGTGTTGAATCGGGTGCGGACCGCACGCGCGATGATGTCGGTGTTGCTTGCGGTGGCGGGCGGTGATGCAGGTGTGGGCATGATGCAATCCTTTGCATGAGTGGTTGCTCAACGTAAAACCGAATCGAAAGGGATGTGCGGTAGCGGGTTACCGCACATTGATCGATTCGATCGGCATAAAGCATGCGTTCAGGCCAGAAACAGAAAAGCCGCAACCAGGGTTGCGGCTTTTTGTATCTGGAACTCTGCAAGGGGATCGCGTTTTTATGACGAATCGGCGCCCAACACCACATTCAGCGCACTGCGCGCATCATCCAATTGCACCAGCGTCGCGTGCCGTGCACCCAGCGCATCGCGGTTCTCGATGGCCGTGAGAATCGCCTTGTGCCGTGGCAGTGCAAGCTCATGCAGATTCGGACGCTGGTTGGAGTGCTTCAATGCTTCGGCGATCGCCACCGACAGCATGTTGCACAGGTTCGCCAACAGGTCGTTGTGGGTGGCATCGGCGATGCGGCTGTGGAAGTCCAGGTCCGGTTGCAACAGGGCTTCAGGCGTCGGCGCGGCTTCCATGCGTTGGTAGGCTTCACCGATGGAGGCGATGTCCGCGTCGGTGGCGAACTGCGCGGCGAGGGCCGCCGCTGCCGGTTCGATGATGCTGCGCACACTGGTCAGCAAATCGAAGAACTGATTCTGCGGGCTGCTTTGCATCAGCCAGTGCAGCACGTCCGGGTCGAGCATGTGCCATTCCTTGCGCTGCTTGACCACTGTGCCCACTCGCGGACGGGAATACACCAGGCCTTTGGCGACCAACACGCGAGTGGCTTCGCGCAGCACCGGCCGGCTGACCGCGTATTCCTCGCACAACAGGGCTTCGGCGGGCAACTTGTCGTCCGGCTTGAAGCGTCCCGAGACAATCTGCATGCCCAGTTCCTGGACGATGCGCGAGTGCATGCTTTTGCGGTCGGAGGGTTTGCGGTAATCCATGGGGAACGGCGCGATCCTGTGCGATGGAGGTGCCGCGCATGATAGCAGGCGTGGCGGGCATTCATCAGATTCGAAATCTGCGAATGCCTTGTGGCGAGGGAGCCTGTCTGAGAAAACGCAGGTGTGAGTATTGGGGCCGCTTCGCGGCCCAACGGGAGCAAGCTCCCTCGCCACAGGTTCTGTTGCGGTTGCAGAGTTCTCAGGGGGTTAGTGCGAGTGGCGTGGCACCTCGGAACCACGGCAACCGACCAGGAAGTCAAAGTCACACCCCTGATCCGCCTGCAGCACATGGTCGATGTACAGCTGGCGATACCCGCCGACGATCAGGTTTTGCGGCGGTTGCAGATCGGCCATGCGCGCCGCCAGTTCCGCATCCGGAATGTCCAGGTGCAGCCGGCCATTGGCGCAGTCCAGCTCGATCCAGTCGCCTTCCTTCACTGTCGCCAAAGGCCCGCCGGCCGCCGCTTCCGGTGCCACATGCAAAACGACCGTGCCATACGCCGTGCCGCTCATGCGCGCATCGGAAATGCGCACCATGTCGGTCACGCCTTGCGCCAACAGTTTGGCCGGCAAGCCCATGTTGCCGACTTCGGCCATGCCCGGATAACCCTTCGGTCCGCAGTTCTTCATCACCAGAATCGAGTTGGCATCGACGTCCAGCTCGGGGTCGTTGATCCGCGCCTTGTACATGTCGAAGTTTTCGAACACCACCGCGCGCCCGCGGTGCTGCATCAATTCGGCACTGGCGGCGGACGGTTTGAGTACGGCACCGAGCGGCGCAAGGTTACCGCGCAATACGCAGATACCGCCGTCGGCGCGGATCGGGTTGTCGAGGGTGCGGATCACTTCGTCCTGGCCGTAGATCGGCGCGTCCTTGGTGTTTTCGCCGAGGGTCTTGCCGTTGACGGTCAAGGCATTTGGATTGGGGATCAGGTTGGCTTCGCCGAGGCGACGCAGCACCGCAGGCAAACCGCCGGCGTAGTAGAACTCTTCCATCAGGAAACGCCCGGACGGTTGCAGGTCGACGATGGTCGGCATGCCGCGACCGATGCGGGTCCAGTCGTCCAGGTCCAGTTCGACGCCGATGCGCCCGGCGATGGCTTTCAAATGGATCACCGCGTTGGTCGAACCGCCAATGGCCGCGTTCACACGAATGGCGTTTTCGAAGGCTTCCTTGGTGAGGATTTTCGACAGCCGCAAGTCTTCGCGAACCATCTCCACTGCACGCATGCCGGACATGTGCGCCAGTACATAACGGCGCGCATCCACCGCCGGTATCGCCGCGTTGTGGGGCAGGGAAGTGCCGAGCGCTTCAGCCATGCAGGCCATGGTCGACGCGGTGCCCATGGTGTTGCAGGTGCCCGCGGAGCGGGACATGCCACCCTCGGCGGCGAGGAAGTCATCGATGGTGATGGTGCCGGCCTTGACCTGTTCGCTGAGCTGCCAGACCACGGTGCCCGAGCCAATGTCCTGGCCCTTGTGTTTGCCGTTGAGCATCGGCCCGCCGGTGACCACGATTGCTGGCACGTCGCAACTGGCTGCGCCCATCAACAAGGCCGGGGTGGTTTTGTCGCAGCCGGTCAGCAGCACCACGCCATCGATCGGGTTGCCGCGAATGGCTTCTTCAACGTCCATGCTCGCCAGGTTGCGGGTGAGCATGGCGGTCGGGCGCAGGTTCGATTCACCGTTGGAGAACACCGGGAATTCCACCGGGAAACCACCGGCCTCGATCACGCCGCGTTTGACGTGTTCCGCAATCTGGCGGAAATGCGCGTTGCACGGGGTCAGTTCCGACCAGGTGTTGCAGATGCCGATGATCGGCTTGCCGTGGAACTGGTGGTCGGCGATGCCCTGATTCTTCATCCAGCTGCGGTACATGAAGCCGTTCTTGTCGGCCGTGCCAAACCATTGGGCGGAGCGCAGGGTGGGTTTCTTATCAGACATGATCGATTCTCTTATTGTATGACTATATTGTTCGAGCTGAGGTGTAACATAAGCGCAATTTCGCCGCTTTGGAAGTGTTGCTTGCTTAAATAGTATTACTATATAGTCGGGCTCAACGGAGGGATGGCCCTGGCGGTTTTCCGCGAGAGGTGTCCCCCGAGGTTCTATAACAACAACAATCGGAGACCGATCTCATGAGCCAGGAACTGCGGCTTATACGTCGCATCACGCTGAAACTGATTCCCTTCCTGATCCTGCTGTACCTGATCGCCTATGTGGATCGCTCCGCCGTAGGCTTCGCCAAGCTGCACATGGGCGCCGACATCGGTATCGGCGACGCGGCTTACGGCCTCGGGGCCGGGTTGTTTTTCATTGGTTACTTCCTGCTGGAAATCCCCAGCAACCTGATGCTCGAGCGCTTTGGCGCACGGCGCTGGTTTGCGCGGATCATGGTCACCTGGGGTGCCATCACCATCGGCATGGCGTTCGTCCAGGGACCGCACAGCTTTTATGTGATGCGCTTTCTGCTGGGCGCCGCCGAAGCCGGGTTCTTCCCGGGCGTTCTGTACTACATCACCCAATGGTTCCCGGTTCGCCATAGAGGCAAGATCCTCGGCTTGTTCATCCTGTCCCAACCGATCGCCATGCTGATCACCGGCCCGGTGTCCGGCGGCCTGCTGGGTATGGACGGCATTCTTGGCCTGCATGGCTGGCAGTGGCTGTTCATCGTCATCGGCACCCCGGCGATCCTGCTGACCTGGCCGGTGCTGCGTTGGCTGCCGGATGGTCCGCAACAGGTGAAGTGGATGGATCAGCCCGAGAAAGACTGGCTGGCCGGCGAGCTGAAAAAAGACCTGGAAGAATACGGCCAGACCCGACATGGCAATCCGTTGCATGCACTCAAGGACAAACGCGTGTTGCTGCTGGCGTTGTTTTATCTGCCGGTGACCCTGAGCATTTATGGGCTCGGCCTGTGGCTGCCGACGCTGATCAAACAGTTCGGCGGCACCGACCTGGTCACCGGTTTCGTGTCATCGGTGCCGTACATTTTCGGGATCATCGGCTTGCTGATCATTCCGCGCAGTTCCGATCGCTTGAATGATCGCTACGGCCACCTGGCGGTGCTCTATGTGCTGGGTGCCATCGGCCTGTTCCTCAGCGCCTGGCTGACGGTGCCGGTGCTGCAACTGGCGGCGTTGTGCCTGGTGGCGTTCGCTCTGTTCTCCTGCACGGCGGTGTTCTGGACCTTGCCGGGCCGGTTCTTTGCCGGCGCCAGCGCGGCCGCGGGGATTGCGTTGATCAACTCGGTGGGCAACCTCGGCGGCTACATCGGCCCGTTCGTGATTGGTGCGCTGAAGGAATACACCGGGAACCTGGCGTCGGGGTTGTACTTCCTTTCGGGGGTGATGGTGTTCGGGTTGGTGTTGACCGGCGTGGTTTATCGGTTGCTGGAGCGTAAGCATGTGCTGCCGGCCGACCAGTTTGCTGCCAGCGCACGTGGTGCCACCCGCACCTGACAAGAAAGAAACAATCACCGCCGCTGCCATAGGGCCGTGGTGTTCTGAACAATAGGAGAAGTCTCATGCGTCTGGTTCAATTCGAATTGATTAACGGCGAGCGCCGCGTCGGCGTGGTCGAGGACGATCGGGTCCGTGAAGTACAAGACGCGCGCACGGTGCGCGATGTGGCACTGGCGGCGATCGAGGCCGGCGTCAATCTTGAGCAGCAGGTACGAACCCTGGGCCTGGGCATCAGCCATGACTACGCACAACTGCTGGCCGAACTGCGCATCCTGCCACCGCTGGACCATCCGGACCCTGCGCACATGCTTGTCAGCGGCACCGGCCTGACCCATTTGGGCAGCGCCTCGGCGCGGGACAAGATGCATCAGCAGGCCGGCGACGAAGCGGCGATGACCGACACCATGCGCATTTTCAAATGGGGCGTGGAGGGTGGCAAACCGGCAACGGGGCAGGCCGGCGTACAACCAGAGTGGTTCTATAAAGGTGACGGCAGCATCGTCGTGCGCCCCGGCCATCCGTTCCCGCTGCCACCCTTCGCTGAAGACGCCGGCGAAGAGCCCGAGCTCAGCGGCCTCTACGTCATCGGCCACGATGGCAAGCCGTATCGCCTCGGGTTCGCAGTGGGCAACGAGTTCTCCGACCACGTCATGGAACGCAAGAATTACCTGTACCTGGCCCACTCGAAATTGCGCAGTTGCAGTTATGGCCCGGAATTGCGGGTCGGTGAACTGCCGGAACATCTGGCGGGCACCAGCCGCATTTTGCGTAACGGCGAAGTGCTGTGGCAGAACGAGTTTCTCAGCGGCGAGGCCAACATGTGCCACAGCCTGGAAAACCTCGAGTACCACCATTTCAAATACAGCCAGTTCCTGCGTCCGGGGGACGTGCACATTCACTTCTTCGGCACCGCGACCCTGTCCTTTGCCGACGGTATCCGCACCCGACCGGGTGACGTGTTCGAAATCAGTCAGGCCGAGTTCGGCGCACCGTTGATCAACGGTATTGCACCGGTTGCAGCGGCGTTCGAGCCCGGCACCATCGGCACTCTTTAAGGAGACATGCATGACCCGGATTCTTGGTCACAACTACATCGGCGGCCAGCGCAGTGCCGCCGGCGCCGTCAAACTCCAGAGCATCGACGCCAGTACTGGCGAAGCGTTGCCTTACGATTTCCTCCAGGCCACGCCGGAAGAAGTGGATGCCGCCGCCACGTCTGCCGCTGCCGCTTACCCGGCGTTTCGCAGCTTGAGTGCCGAACGCCGTGCGCAATTTCTCGATGCCATTGCCGACGAACTCGACGCCTTGGGCGATGAATTTGTCGCCGTGGTTTGCCGCGAAACCGCGTTGCCCGCAGCGCGCATTCAAGGCGAACGCGGTCGCACCAGTGGCCAGATGCGCCTGTTCGCCAAGGTCCTGCGTCGCGGTGATTTCTATGGTGCGCGGATCGATCGGGCATTGCCGGATCGCAAGCCGTTGCCACGCCCCGACCTGCGTCAGTACCGCATCGGCCTCGGCCCGGTTGCCGTGTTTGGCGCGAGCAATTTCCCCCTGGCCTTTTCCACTGCCGGTGGCGACACCGCTTCAGCCCTGGCCGCCGGTTGCCCGGTGGTGTTCAAGGCCCACAGTGGTCACATGGCGACGGCCGAGCAGGTTGCGGATGCGATCATCCGCGCCGCCGAAAAAACCGGCATGCCGGCCGGTGTATTCAACATGATTTACGGCGGCGGGGTCGGTGAAGCGCTGGTCAAGCATCCGGCGATCCAGGCCGTCGGTTTTACCGGTTCGCTCAAGGGTGGTCGAGCCTTGTGCGACATGGCTGCAGCCCGTGCGCAGCCGATCCCGGTGTTCGCCGAGATGTCGAGCATCAACCCGGTGATCGTGTTGCCGCAGGCGCTGGAAGCCCGGGCTGAAACCGTCGCCCGTGACCTGACGGCTTCGGTGGTTCAAGGCTGTGGCCAGTTCTGCACCAACCCTGGCCTGGTAATTGGCATTCGCTCGCCGCAGTTCAGTGCATTCGTGCAGCAGGTGGCGGGGTTGATCAACGATCAGCCGGCGCAAACCATGCTCAATGCCGGGACGTTGAGCAGCTATGGCAAAGGCCTGCAAAAACTCCTCGCGCATCCGGGCATCGAGCATCTGGCCGGCCAGGCGCAACAGGGCAACCAGGCCCGGCCGCAACTGTTCAAGGCTGATGTCAGCCTGCTGATCAATGGCGACGAGGTGCTGCAAGAGGAAGTCTTCGGCCCGACCACGGTGTTTGTCGAAGTGGCGGATCAGGCGCAACTCAGCGCCGCGTTGAACGGGTTGCACGGGCAACTGACGGCGACGATCATTGGCGAGCTGGACGATTTCATACAGTTCGGTGAGTTGACGGCGTTGCTGGAACAGAAGGTTGGACGGATCCTGCTCAACGGCTATCCGACTGGCGTCGAGGTGTGTGATTCGATGGTCCATGGCGGCCCGTACCCGGCGACGTCCGATGCGCGTGGCACGTCGGTGGGCACGCTGGCGATTGACCGTTTCCTGCGGCCGGTGTGCTTCCAGAATTACCCGGACAGCTTGCTGCCGGAGGCTTTGAAGAATGGCAATCCGCTGCGCATTCAGCGGTTGGTGGATGGCCAGCCTTCGCGTGAGGCCCTCTAACGGCTAAACACCCATCACTGTGGGAGCGAGCAGGCTCGCTGCCACAGTTGTTCGGGGTGTACATGCATTCTGCGCCCGACTCAGGCAACCCCACATTAAGCTATCATTGCGTCTTTCCCCTTCAAAGATTGACTGCCATGACTGCCTCAACCGACACCTTGCTCAGCACCCTCGAACACTGCGACATGGTGGAAATCGACGGGCTGCATGCCTTTGAATTCTCCCTCGATGAAGACGACAACCTGCACATCGAATGCATGGACGGCCGTGCCGCAAAACGTTGGGAGTTCACCCCGGCGCAGATCCAGGCTGCGATCTTTGATCCTGCCTTGCAGAGCTGGGTCATCACCGGCAATTCCGGAGAGCATCGGTTGGTGTGCATGACCGCTTTCCGCGGTGATGATGACGAGGATGAAGTGAATGAGGATGCGTAATCTCTGGCCACTGTTGATGGCTGGCAGCGTCGGCGCCATGGGCGTTCAGACGGCAGCGGCCGATCAATATCAGTTGTTGGTGGGGTCGTACACCGCCGGCCAGAGCCAGGGCATTTACCGCCTGAATTTCGACAGCGCCACCGGGCAGATCGACGCCAGGCCCCTGCAGGTGGTCAAGAGTGAAAACCCGTCCTGGCTGACCCTGTCCAACGATCAGCGCTATCTGTTCGCGGTCAACGAAAACGGCCCTGGCCAGAAAGACCCGGTCGGGCGCGTCAGCAGTTATGCGATCGATTCGAAGACCCATGAACTGAGCCTGATCAATCAGGTGCAGAGCCTGGGCAACGAGCCGACCCATTCGAGCCTCAGCGGCGATGCCAGCCATTTGTTCGTCAGCAATTACTCCGTGGCTGAAGATCCGGGCGGCACGTTGGCGGTGTTGCCGGTGGGCGCCGATGGCAAGCTCAAAACCGTCGTTCAGATGAGCAGTCACCCGTCCAGCCGGGTCAACCCCGAACGGCAGATGTCGGCACATGTGCATTCGACGGTGTCCTCGCCAGATGGCAAGTTTGTGTTCTCCAATGATTTGGGGGCGGACAAGATCTTCGTCTATCGTTTCGATCCGAAGGGCAACCCGGACTTGCCGTTGACCCCGGCGACACCGGCGTCGGTTCAATTGCCGCCCGGCAGCGGGCCGCGGCACTTGCTGTTCAGCGCGGACGGCAAGCACGCCTGGCTGACCATGGAAATGAGTGCGCAGGTCGCTGTGTTCGATTACCGGAACGGCACGCTCGAGCAAACGCAGATGGTCGATTTGGCGGCCGGGCAACCGACGTCGGACAAGGCGGCCGCGGCGTTGCATGCCTCAAGGGATGGCAAGTTCCTCTATGTCAGCAATCGCGGAACGGCCAATCAGCTGCTGGTGTTTGCCATCGACCCAGCCACCGGCCACCTCAAGGAGCTGCAACGCCGTTCGGTGGAAGGTGATCACCCGCGCGAGTTCAGCCTCGACCCGAGTGGCGGCTTCGTGCTGATCGGTAATCAGAAGAGCAACCAGATTGTCGTGGTCGAACGCGATGCCAAGAGCGGTCTGCTGGGTAAAACCGTGCAGAAACTGCCGATGGATGCCCCGAGCGACCTCAAGTTCGTGGTGCGTCAATAGGCCGCAGGCCCCGGTTGATGGGGCCTGCCTCCTTCTATTAATGACGCTGATATCTGCTAATGCTACAAAAGATTTCAAGGCGCCAGCCTCGACGGTTAAGTTTGCTTCACGGCCCCACCGGGCAAGCAAGCCAACTGACTTCGAGGAATACCGCCATGAACTTCAATCTTTTCTCTGTAATCGCCGCTTCCGCTATTTCTGCCACCGTTGCTCTGCCTGCCAGCGCCAACGTTGAAATCAGCGACAAAAAATCCCACACCCAAAGCTACACCCAGAAATACCTGCAACAGAGCGCCAACTTCTACGCCGCGCTGGATCACAAAACCCAAGCCTGAAAGCCTGGCCCTGCACCCTTTATGCAGGAGCGAAGTCACTTGCGCCGATCAAGCTGAAAAGCTTCGAGAACGCCTGAGTGATGTCGCTCCTGCATAACGCGTTTACGACAGCATCATATTGCTATCAATGCATTGCTTGATATCACATAGCCATGAGTTTAAATTTGACGCTGACTTATTGACTCCTTCTCTAATAAAAAGGATCGACAGCATGGCGATGCGTCTGGCCGTGGCACTTCTGTTCCTCTATTCGACCCCCATTTTATCGGCAGCAACGCCCATCCCAGGCGAGCCCGACGCAGCGCGTGAGCGCATGATTAGTTTTATTGAAGGCTGAAATAGACTGGCTTAATGATCAACGAAGCTGATGCTTACTATGGATAACCTTGAGTGGTTGTCACGGCTTTTTTGATCGATTCTGTGGGCACTGAAACATGCCCACGGAGAACATCATGGCCAGCACAATCCTCACTTCAGCCAAATACGGCGCCTACCTGGCCATCGGTCTTTACGTGGCGCTGGTGTCGGTCGTCAGCATTACCGCGCAATCGCAGCACGAATTCGAAGCACCGATTCAGGTCGCTTATCCCGCCATCCAGTTCGAACACCGTGTGCAAAACGCCGTGGTCGATCACGCAGACGTGGCGGGAGTGGCAGGGGCATGAAAGGGGTCAGACTCTGGATCATCGCCTTGCTGGCGTTCATGACCAATGGCTCATCCCTGTTGGGAATCGGGCAAGCCTCCGCAGGCTCTGTCGCGCGGTCGATCGAAGCCAATCACAACATGGCTCACAACATCCAGACCGCCAAGGCTCTGGGCCTGCTGGCCGGTAATCCGCCGATGAAACGCCCAGGCGATTTCTTCGGGCCGTTCCAGATTGATTGCTCGGTGCTGCAGATGTGTGAGGTGTTTGCTTGAATCGCGAACCGACGCGGTCGATTGTGGCGAGGGAGCTTGCTCCCGCTCGGCTGCAAAGCAGTCGTAAATCCAGAAGCTCGATGTGGCTGACGAATAGAAGGGCCGCTTCGCAGCCCAGCGGGAGCAAGCTCCCTCGCCACAGGGGGGGCTACTTGGCCATAATTGCGCTGAACAGGTCTGACTCCAAAAACCGTTGCAACCACGCCTGCAAACGCCGATAGGGCGTCTGCCCGAACCACTCGCGATCCACATGGGCGAATTGCCGAATGAACGGCATCAGCGCCACATCCGCCAGGCTCGGATGGTTCGCCAACAAATAGTCGCGCCCCTCCAGCAACTCATCCAGCTTGCGCAAGAACACCTCGCCCTCAGCGCGATAAAATTCCATCGGCTGCTCGGGGTAACGCTCGGCGTACTTGTAGCGATTCAGATGCACCTTGAACGCCTGATCGTTCTCTTCGATCAGCGCAGCGATCTGCGCTTGCGCCGCAGGATCCCCGGTGAGCAACCAATCCTGAGGATCGTGCTGCGCCAGCGCCCAGCGCATGATCGACAGGCTTTCATCGATCACTCCACCGTCCACACTCAGCACCGGCACCGTGCCTTTGCTCGACAGCGCCAGCATCTCGGCAGGCTTGGCCTTCAGGCTGACCTCGACGATGTTCACCGCAACCCCCGAGTAACGCAGGGCCATCCGCGCCCGCATCGCGTACGGGCAGCGGCGGAAGGAGTACAGCGTATTCATTTCACCTCCAGCGTACTCAGACCGTTGCCCTGGCGGTGGACCTGAATCTGTACCGGAATCCGTTCGTGCATTTCCTGAACGTGGGAAATCACCGCGACCTTGCGGCCCTGCGCCTGCAAACCGTCGAGGGCATCCATGGCCAGTTGCAGGGATTCCGGGTCAAGGCTGCCGAAGCCTTCGTCGATGAACAGCGATTCGATTTTCAGCGTGCTCGACGCCATCGACGCCAGGCCCAATGCCAGTGCCAGGGAGACGAGGAAGGTTTCGCCGCCGGACAACGAATGCACCGAGCGCAGTTCGTCGCCCATCTCGGTGTCCATCACCAGCAACCCGAGCATGCTGCCGCCGCGCTTCAAGCGATAGCGCCGCACCAGTTGCCGTAGCTGGACGTTGGCGTGATGCACCAGCAGGTCGAGGTTGTAGGCCTGGGCGATCTTGCGGAAGGTGTCGCCGCTGGCGGAACCGATCAGCGCATTCAGGCGCGCCCAACGCTGGTACTCGGTGTAGGCGTCGGCGATCTGTTGGGTCAACGCCTGATTGGCGTTTTGTCGGCGCTGATCCTCGGCCTGTTCAGCGCGCAGTTCGGCGCAACGGTGCTCGCTGGCGGCAAACTGGCCTTGCAGTTCGTTCAGGGCGGTAGCCAGTTGCTCGGCATCGAGATTGCCGTTGTGCTGCGCCTGGTGAAGGGTCAGGCGTTTATCGCGCTCCTGTAACAACACCTTGGCTTGTTCGATGGCTTTTTCGTTGTGCTGCAACCGTTGGCGCAGTTCGCTGACCTGTTGGTCGTCGACGCTCAGCAACTGCTCCAGGCCGCCGTCATCCAGTTCCGGATGCAAGGCGCGCCAGTCGGCGATCTTCGTGTTCAGTTCGCGGTCTTCGGCTTCCAGGGCGATCAGGCGGTCTTGCTGCGCTTTCAGTTCCGCCGCCAGTTGCACCAGCCGTGTGCGTACGGATTGCAGTTCCTGATTCGCAGCCGTTTCGGCATGGCGCGCCTGTTCGACAGCCTGATCCAGCTGCTGCTGCCACTGTTCGGCGCTGCTGTGGGAGCCGAGCAATTGCGTCAGTTGTTGCTGGCAGGCCTGTTGCTGCTCGGCGAGGGCAGAGAATTGTTGCTGGGCCGCTTCCAGCTGCTGGACGCGGGTCAGTTGACGATCCTGTTCCTTCTCCAGCGTCTGCTGGCGTTGTTGCTGTTCGCTGAGTTCGTCGCGTTGCTGATCGAGTTGTTCCAGGCGCTGGGCGATCTGCCGGTCGAGCTGCATGAAGGTAGCGGCAGGCTCATTGCGCAAGGCGTCCAGTGTGTCGGCCGGGAGCAGGGTGCTGAACGCGGTCAGTTCTTCGTCCAGACGCTGGCGATCATTGCTTAGTTCGCGTTGCTGATTGGCCAGATGCTGGGCTGCCTGCAGGCTCGCGGTTTCAGCACTGCGCAGTTGCTGTTGAAGGCGCGCGGCGTCCTGTTGCAGGGTGAGCAGGGCGGTTTGCCGCTGTTCGTCCTGGGTGATGCTTTGGTTCAACTGGCTGTTTTGCTGGTTCAGCCAGGCATCGCGTTTTGCGCTGTCCTGAGAGAACAACTGCGCCGACAGCGGGTGCGCATCGAGGCTGGGGGCCAGGTTCTGCTGCTGTGCGACGAGCTGTTCCTGCTGCTGCAGCAACTCCTTTTGTTGCGCAATCACACCGCCGACTTCGGTGCGCAGGTCGGTGAGTTTTTCCTTGAGCAAATCCACCGCTTTCTGTGCGTTGGCCTGTTCGCTTTCATCATGGCGACCGAGGCTTTGCAATAGCGCCTCGGGCTGATGATAAGGATGGTCCAGGCTGCCGCAAACCGGGCACGGCTGATCATCCTGCAACTGCTCGCGCAGTTCTTCCACGCTGGCGCTGCGGGCCAGGCGCTGGCGTTCCAGCAGTTCGCGAGTCACCGTCAGGGTCTGTTCGGCGACGGTCAATTCGTTTTTGGTTTTCACCCCGTCCTGGGTCAGGCGGTCACGTTCCTGCTGGGCAATGGTTTGGCGTTGCTGCAGTTCCGCGATGCGCTTGTCCAGCTCCTGCTGGCTGGCCCACAGACGCGTCAGTTCCTCAAAGCTGCGCAGTTGCTTGCGATTGTCTTGCAACAGATTGCCCAGCAACTGGATCTGTTCGGCCACCGCTTCCGGCTCGGCGCCGGCCTCTTTGTAGAGCACTTCCAGGTTTTGTTTTTGCGTGGCCCATTCTTCGGCGGCACGGCTGGCGTTGAGTTCCAGTGACGCCAGTTCGGCCTGCCCCTTGTTCAGGCGATTGCCGATCAGCATCAACTGCTGAAGACGGTCGCGGTAGGCGTTCCAGGCGTCGCTGAGCGGCGCAAGATGGGTGCTTTGCTCAAGCTCGGCAGCAATCCGTTGCAGACGCTCGGCGACCCGATTCTGCTGATCGAGCAAACCTTGGATTGTCTGTTGGCCTTCAGAGCAGGCCAGTTCTGCCTGCTGCTTGAGGTCGGCACTGAGGCCGGTGTCCTTGATCAGGCGGGCGAGGGTGCTTTGCGCCTCAAAGGCCTGACGCAGCAGTGGCACACTTGATGTGTGTTGGCTTTGCGCCTCGACCAGCGCGGTTTGCGCGGCGCCCAGACTGTGTTCGAGTTGCGTCTGACGCGCCTGCAACTCCTGTTCTTGCCGGGTGTGCTGCTGAATCTGCTCAGCCAGCGGCGTGAGGCGGGCACTGAGTTCGGTCTGACGGGCGAACTGGTGCCGTTGGGGCGCCAGGTGTTCCAGGCGCGTCAGCTTCAAGCGTTCGCCGGCCAGGCTTTCCCAATCCTGTTGGGCGCTGGTCAGTTGTTCGGTGGCGCTGAGCTGTTCGTCCTGCAACTGGCGCAGCTCTTTCAGCCACGTGTGTTGCAGCTCTAATTGCTTGAGTTGCGCCTGTTGGTTTTTGAGTTGCTGCTGCGCCTCATTGAAGCGTTCATCCAGCTCCGCACGGGCTTCGGGCGCCAGCGGTGTGACGCCGGTGGCTTGATCCAGCAACAGCTTGTGGGTTTCGCGGGCCTCTTTGGTCTTGTCGAACGCGCGGCGACCCAGGCGCGTATACAGCGCAGTGTCGGTGAGTTTTTCCAGCAGTTCGCTGCGCTCGTTGTCATTGGCCTTGAGGAACGCACTGAACTCACTCTGGGCCAGCAACACGGCGCGGGTGAACTGCTCGAAGTTCAAACCGAGGACGGATTCGAGCTGGGCCTTGAACTCGACTTTCTGACTGGCCAGCAGCTGATCCAGGTCGATGTCGCGCAAACTTTGACGGCTGGCTTGCAGCTTGCCGCCGGCCTTTTCCCGGGCGCGATTGGCTTCCCAGCGAGCGCGGTAGCGGCGGCCATCGATGCCGACGAAATCCACTTCGGCATAGCCTTCACCGGTGCCGCGACGCAGCAGTGTGCGAGGGTCGCCGGTGCTGATCTCGCCGTCGGCGTCTGGCGCCTTGGCCGACACTTGAGCGTTGCTCAGTCGTGGCACGGCGCCGAACAGCGCCAGGCACAAGGCATCGAGCAAGGTGCTTTTGCCGGCGCCGGTGGGCCCGGTGATCGCGAACAAACCGGCGCTGGCCAGCGGTTCGGCGGTGAAGTCGATTTCAAACGGCCCGGCCAACGAGGCGAGGTTTTTCAGGCGGATCGCGAGAATTTTCATGGCTGTTCGCTCTCCATCTGCACGTCCTGCAACAACTCGGCAAAGTCTTGCAGCGTTTGCTCGTCGACCTCGCTGCCGTAGTTGTCCAGCCAGGCGCGGCTGAACAGTTCCTGAGGCGTGAGTTGGTCCAGTTCGATCAGGGGGGCGCCGTCATCGACGCCATCGCGACTGCCGTTGCCCGCGTACTCAGCGGCGATGCGCACCAGGCGCACGGCTTTGCCTTGCAGGGCCGATTCCACCTGGTGGCGCAAATCAGGTTGCGGCTCATCCAGGCGAACCCGGACTTCCAGCCATGGCTGACGCTGAATATCCGCCAGCAGATCGATGTTCGGCAGGTCGGCAAGTTGCAGGAGGATATCGGCCAAGGGCGCGGGGCCGACGCGTTGCAGGTTCACGGCGCGGGGAATCAGTTTCGGCTCCACGCTGACCAGGGTTTCGCCGTCGAGCTGGATATCGAGAATCTGATGCTGATAGCCGATTTCGGAGAACGACAATGGAATTGGCGAGCCGCTGTAGCGAATGCGCTCTTCACCGTTGACCTTCTGCGGCTTGTGCAAATGACCGAGGGCGACGTAGCTGATGCTCGGGCCGAACAGGCTGGCAGGCAGCGCTTCAGCATTGCCGATGATCAGGCTGCGCTCGGAGTCTTCCGACACCGAGCCGCCGGCCATGTGCGCATGACTGATGGCAATCAGCGCCTGGCCCTTCTTGCGCTTGGCGTTGGCGGCTTCGATCAGCCATTCATGAACCTGGCCGATCCCGCGCAGATAATTGTCGCCCAGATGCGCGCCGGTCACTTCGGCAGGCCGCAGGAACGGCAGCGCCAGGCACCAGGCGACAGTTTTGCCCTTGGCGTCCGGCAGTGGCAGCAGCAAACGCTCGGCGTCGAGCTGCCCGTCATCCAGCCACAACACACGACCCAGAGCGTGGGTACGCAAACGACGCATCAGCGGTGCGGGCAGTTCGATGCGCGAACCTGAATCGTGGTTGCCGGCGATCATCACGATGGTCAGCTTCGGTTGTTGTTCATGGGCGCTGACGATGAAGTCGTAGAGGCGCTCCTGGGCTTTGACCGGTGGATTGACCGTGTCGAAGATGTCGCCGGCGATCAGCAGCACATCGGGCTGGTCCAGCTTCAACTGGCGCAACAGCCACTCGAGGAAACAACCGTGCTCGAAATCACGGTCCTGGCCGTGCAGGTTCTGCCCAAGGTGCCAGTCGGAGGTGTGAAACAGACGCAAGGCGAGCTCCGTAGGGAATGAGGTAATAGCCGCGAGGAAAATGACAGCGGCGAAAAGGGGGAGAGTTTACGGGTAAACACATTTGATCGCTCGATGGATCTGATCAAGCCGAAACCTGTGGCGAGGGAGCTTGCTCCCGCTGGGCTGCGAAGCAGACCCCTTCAATCTTTCTGATACACCGAGTCGCCTTGATTTACGACTGCTGCGCAGTCGAGCGGGAGCAAGCTCCCTCGCCACAAAAGCTCTCTTCATCTCAGGGCAGTGTTTATTTCGGATAAAGCGGCGGCAGGCCACTGTCGCCGACCGGATCATGAACCCGCTCGGCAATCGGGATCGCCTTGATCGCGCGCCACAACTCTTCTCCCTGCCAATGCTGGCCAGTTTCGCTGTACAGCGCCCCGTTCAAACCATCCAGCGCGTCCGATAACGGCACAAATCGCGCCGCCATGTCGGCCAGGGTTTCCGGTTGTTGCCGGGCCCAGGCGTCGAGGGCCTGACGGGTGGCGTGGGGGTCGTTGGCCTGGCAGGCGCGCTTGAGGTCGTCGAGCACGGTGCGCGGGCTCGGGCCGGCCTGGGCTGCGCGCAGGATCGCCGGTTGCCAGCGGGCGCGCCACCAGAGGCCAAAGCCCAGCAGAGTGGTGCAGGCCAGCATCACGGTGCTGAGTTTCCACCACCAGAGTGCTTCGTTGTCGGCAGCGGAAATGACCGTCGGCATGCCCGCCGGGCTATCGACCATCAATCCCGGATTGTTCGCTACTTGCAGGGTCCGGGCCGGCAGGCTGGTGTGCTCCAGGTGATCCTCGAACGTGTTCCACCAGACGACCTCCACCGCCGGCAACTCGACGTCACCGTCGCGAACAGGCACCAGCGCCTCACGGTCCTCACGGCTGCCGATCAGGCCGCGCTCGCTGTTCTGGTTGACCAGCACCGGCTGATCCGGATAACGGCGCAAGCCATTGACATCGGTCACCGGCAACGGGGGCAGTTGAGAACTGGCCAGGCCTTCCGCCCTCAAGGTCAGGCTGCGAGTCAGCGAATCGCCCACCTGCGCGTGATCCGGCTCAGGGTTCCAGCTCTCGCTCAAGCTCAGGCTGCGGGCCGGTAACCAAGGCACGTCAGCCGGATAGGTGGCTGGTTTTGCCTTGACGGTCAGCGGCAGTTGGGCCGAGCTGACGCGCATCAGTTTGCCAGACTTCGGCACCTGGGATTCGGCGTCCTGGGCCGGCTGGGCGTCGACCAGCGTGGCGCTGAAAATCTGCGCCGGAATGATCAACTGGCCGCTGTGTTGCGGGTAGATCGCGTAGCGCAGTTCAATCACGCCATGGCGCAGGCCGTTGATGTCTTTTTCGTATGTCCGCGACTCACCCAGTTGCTCGATGCGCGCATCGGGAATCTGCAACGGGGTCAGGCTGCTGTCGTCGTACAGCGAAACGGAATGGTAGATGCGCAAGGTCAGGATCGCCTGGGCCTGCACGTACACGCTGCTCTGATCGAGGCTGGCGTCGATGAACACCGGCGCCAGCTTGTTCTTGCTGTCCTGGGTTTCGCTTTCTACCACTTGCAGGGTAATCGGCTGGCTTTGCGCGTCGCCCAGTTGCAACGTGGGAATCACCACGCTGCCGTTCTGGCGCGGCAGCAGGGTGATGATCCAGCGGGTGGTGGCGCGGTTGTCGCCGTTAATGGTGGTCAACTGGTTGACCTGGCGGGTGCCGCGAACGTCGAACAGCGGCTCCAGCGCCGTCAGGTCGGGCTTGCCGAACTGCGTCACGTCGTTGGATTCCAGGGTCAGCTCGACCGTCTCGCCGGAGTTCAGACGACTGCGATCGACACTGGCGACCAGCCCCGCAGCCTGGGCCTGAACTGTCCAGAGAAACATGGCAAGCAAGAAAGCGGTGAAGCGGGTCATCGAGTTTTTTCCTGATCCTGATGTTGTTGCTGTTCGTACCAGAATTTGCGTCTGAGCAATTCACCCGGATCATCCGGAATCTTGCGCAGCCATTGCTCCAGCGCCTGACGCTGTTCGCCATCGATGGCATCGCCGGCCGGGCGCAATGGCGGGGTGGTGCTTTGTTCGTCGCCCAACTCACTGCCGGGCACTTCATTGGTGCCGGGGCGCGGGGCTGTCGTATCCGACTGTTCCGCATCGGGTGTAGCCGTCTGGGCGTCGGACTTCGGTTCGCCACTGTTCGACGGTTGGGTGGCGGCGCCGGGCGGCGGTTCCTGCGGGGTTCCGGTCTCGTCGCCTTCGGTTTTGTCCGGCTCGACGGGGGCCGGTGTGTTTTTCTGTTTGAGCAGATTTTCCACCAAGGCCTTGTTGGTCTGCGCCGGGCGCAGGTCTGGTTGACGTTCCAGCGCCTGTTCGTAAGCATCCAGCGCGGCTTCCAGCTCTCCGCTCTTTGCCAGCGCGTTGCCACGATTGTAGTGGGCGTGGGCGTCATTGCCTTCGGCGAACCGCTGGGCGGCGCCGCTGTAGTCGCCGGACTCATAGAGCGCGACGCCTTGCCATTGTCGATCTTCGAAGTGTTGCGCGGCTTCGGCGGGGCGCTTCTTCTTGAGCAGGTGCAGCCCCTGTTGATCCGGGCGCAGCCACAAGTCCTCAAAGTCGAAGGCGTAGCTCGGTTGCGGAAACAGGAACAGCAACGGCAGGCAGAACAACCAGCCGCGACGACCGGCGCAGGCTGCCAACAGCAGCAACGGCAACAGCAGCCAGTAACCCTGATCGGCCCAGGTATCGAGGCGCAAGGTCTGGCCATCGTTGCGCAGATGACGTGGACCGTCGAGCAGGCCGAGGGCGCGCAGGTCGGCGTCGTCCAGCCCCCCATGGCGATAACGCCCGTCGAGGCCGTTGACGAACGCTTTCAGGCTCGACTCGTCCAGGCGCGGGACCAGAATTGCGCCCTGATCGTCCTTAAGGAAACTGCCGTCTTCCTGCGTGATTGGCGCACCTTCGGCGGTGCCGATGCCGAGCATCAGGAATTCTGTCGACTTGCCGTCCAGCGCCTGCTGAATCCCTTCGCGTTCCAGGTCGGTCAAGGACGAGCCGACCAGCAGGATCCTGCCGTCACCCAAGGCACTCTGAGTCAACAGCGCAAGGGCCTTGTTCACCGCAAGGTCGGCGCGATGGCCGGCCAGGGGCATCAGCGACGGTTTGAGCGCATCCAGCAGATTACGACTGGTGGAGAGGTCATCCGACAGCGGCACCAGCGTGTGCGCGCTGCCTGCGTAGACAACAATGGCGGTCTGCGCGTCGCTGCGATTCTGCAGCAGGTCGAACAGCTTGCGCCGGGCCTGTTCCAGCCGGTTAGGCGTCACGTCGGTGGCGAGCATTTCCGGGGTCAGCTCCAGAATAACCACCAGCGGGTCGGCCGGTTTCTGACTGGTTTGCTCGACACGCTCCCAGCTCGGTCCGAGCAGCGCCAGTATCGTTAACAGCCACGCTACGCCGAGCGCGACCCACGGCAGTTTGCTCTCGCGTCCGTTGCCGCCACTGAGCAGCGCGGAATGAAAGGCGGGTGGCAGAATCATCTGCCAGCGACCGGCGCGCTTCTGCCGATGCCAGAGCTGCCAGAGCAACCAGCCGAGCAGCGGCAACAGCAGCAGCCACCAAGGGCGGAACCAGTAAGGCCACAGTTCGCTCATCGGCGCCTCCGCAGGCGCAGGCGCTTGAGCCGTTGGCGCCAGTCAGGCAATGGTGTCTGCAAGAACAGATCCCTGGTAAACAGACGCTGCAACGGGTTGTCCGGCCAGCGTTCGCGGATGACCAGCAGCATGCTCAACAGCAGCGCTATCGCCAGCGGCCATTGATACAACGTCTGCGCCGGACGGGCCTGGGTCGGTTGTTGAGTCACCGGCTCCAGTTGATCGAGAGTTTCCTTGATCGCTTGCAACTCCTTGCCGTCGCGAGCGCGGAAATACTGGCCGCCCGTGGCGGCGGCGATGGCCTTCAACGCAGGTTCGTCGAGGTCCAGGCTCGGGTTGATCCCGAGGAATGCTGCGGTGCCGCTGTCCTCGGGATCGGCGCCGATGCCGATCGGGTAGATTTTCACGCCTTCATTGGCCGCCAGCCGCGCTGCCGTCAGCGGGTCGATTTCGCCGCCGTTATTGGCGCCGTCCGTCACCAGAATCAGCACGCGGCTTTGCGCCGGACGCATGCGCAGGCGTTTGAGCGCGAGGCCGATAGCGTCGCCGATGGCGGTGTTCTTTCCGGCGATACCGATGCGCGCTTCGTCGAGCCAGACCCGCACAGTGCGCCGGTCAAACGTCAGGGGTGCCTGCAGATACGCCCGGCTGCCGAAGAGGATCAGGCCGACACGGTCGCCTTCGCGACTCTCCAGAAAATCACCGAGCAAATGTTGCACCAGCGTCAGGCGGCTGACTTCATCGTCTCGCCACTGCATGTCGGGGAAGTCCATGGAGCCGGAAACGTCCACCGCCACCAGCAGGTCACGGCCACTGGCGGCAATGGGTAACGGTTCGCCGAGCCACTGCGGGCGCGCCGCGGCGATCAGCAAAAACAGCCACAGCAGCATGAACGGCGCTTGCTGGCGCCAGGCCGGCAGATTGGCCCGAGCGCGACGCCGGGCCAGGCCTTCGAGGTCGCTGAGGAAACTGACTTTGAGCGCCGGTTCGCCGCTGTCGGCCACCGGCAGCACGATGCGCATTAACCAGGGCAGCGGCAGCAGGGCGAAGATCCAAGGCCAGGCGAACTCAAACATGTTTGCGAATCCACGTGTCGACGGCTTGCGTCAGGCCGGCGATGGCCTTGTCGTCGAGTTTGCATTCGGGTTTGTAGGCGCCTTCGACCAACACCATCCAGCGCGTCAGGCCGGCGGCCGGGCAACGGTTGTCGAGGAATGCCAGCCATTTGCGCCCGTTGAGGGTGTGGCTCTGGCTGTAGGGGTAATGGTTACGGCACAGGCGTTTGAGCAGGCCGTTGAGCTGCTGCAGCCAGGCGCCGGCCGGTGCGCCGTCGTACGGTTTGGGCATCAACGCCAGTTCCGCCAGTGCGGCGAGGCGTACCGGGTCCAGCGGTTGTTCGGCACGCACGATGGGGCGCTTGTTGGGCAGGAAGCGCCGCGCCTTCCACAGGCCGAAACCGATCAGCGGCAGCAACAACAGCAACAACCACCAGCCCGGCGCGGGTGGCCAGAAGCCTGGTGGAGGAGGGGAAATCAGCGGTTGCAGTTGATCGAGGCTGCTCATCGATGTTTCCCCGGCTTCTGCGGGTTCAGGTACTCGCGCAGTTGTTCGACCATCTCGCTCTGGGTGCTCAGGGGCATCAACAATACGCGAAGCTTTTGCGCGAGCAATTCCCAATGGGCGATGCGCGCTTCAGCCTGGGCGCGGTAGGTCTGGCGCAAGTCGAAATTCAGCGTGTCGAGTTCCAGCTGCGCGCCGCGTTCGACAAACCGCAAAAGGCCGGCAGCGGGCAGGGCGTGGTCCAGTGGATCGGACAGCGGCAGCAGCAACAGGTCGCAATGGCGGGACAGCAGGCTCAGTTGCTGCTCGGAGCCCTCGGTCAACGCGCGCTCGTCGCAGATCACGATTACCAGGCTGCCGGGGCGCAGCACCTCCCGGGCACGACGCAGGGCCAGGTTGAGGGCATCGCGGTTCTGTTCGCTTTCGGTGTGCAACGACTGATTGACACGCACCAGTCGGTTGAGAAATTGCAGCAGGCTCTGTTTGCTGCGCCGGGGCTTGATTTCGTAGTGTTCGGTATCGCCGAACACCAGCCCGCCGACGCGATCGTTGTGGCCGAGTGCAGCCCAGCCAATCAGGCTCGCGGCCTGGGCGGCGAGCACCGATTTGAACATCAGCCCTGAACCGAAAAACAGCCGTCGGCTTTGCTCGACCATAATGAAAATCGGTCGCTCGCGTTCTTCATGGAACAGCTTGGTGTGCGGCTCCTGTGTGCGGGCGGTGACGCGCCAGTCGATGCTGCGTACGTCGTCGCCGGCCTGATAGACCCGCACCTGGTCGAAGTCCACGCCACGGCCACGCAGCTTGGAGTGGTGCAGGCCGATCAGCGGGCTACGCTGGCTCGGCGTGGAAAACAACTGCACTTCACGCACACGATGGCGCATCTCGATCAGCTCGGCGAGGCTGACGCGGATGCCCGGCTCGGGCGGCAGGATGGCGTTCATCGGGGTCAAGCGACGGCTACAACGTCGAGAATCCGCTGGACCACCCGGTCCTGGTCGATGCCAGCGGCTTCGGCTTCAAAGGAAAGAATGATGCGGTGGCGCAACACGTCGAACAGCACGGCTTGAATGTCTTCCGGGCTGACGAAGTCGCGACCGGCCAGCCAGGCGTGGGCCCGGGCACAACGGTCGAGGGCAATCGAGCCACGCGGGCTGGCGCCGTAGGCGATCCACTCGGCCATCTCCGGGTCGAACTTGGCCGGGGTGCGTGTGGCCATGACCAGTTGAACCAGGTATTCCTCCACGGCGTCGGCCATGTACAGACCGAGGATTTCCTTGCGTGCGGCGAAAATAGCCTGCTGGCTGACCCGGCGCTCGGGCTTGGTCTCGCCGTTCAAGGCTTCGCCACGGGCTTGTTGCAGGATGCGCCGTTCGACCGCCGCGTCCGGGAAACCGATTTTCACATGCATCAGGAAGCGATCGAGCTGGGCTTCAGGCAGCGGATAGGTGCCTTCCTGCTCGATCGGGTTTTGCGTGGCCATCACCAGGAACAGCGGCGACAGCTCGTAGGTACTGCGCCCGACACTGACCTGCCGCTCGCCCATGGCTTCGAGCAGCGCCGACTGAACCTTGGCCGGGGCCCGGTTGATTTCGTCTGCCAACACCAGGTTGTGGAAGATCGGGCCTTGCTGGAACACGAAACTGCCGGTTTCCGGGCGATAGATTTCCGTGCCGGTGATGTCGGCAGGCAACAGGTCGGGAGTGAACTGAATGCGATGGAACTGGGCTTCGATGCCTTCGGCGAGTTCTTTGATCGCTTTGGTCTTGGCCAGGCCCGGCGCGCCCTCGACCAGCATGTGGCCGTCGGCAAGCAAGGCGATGAGCAAGCGCTCGATGAGTTTTTCCTGGCCGAGAATCTGCGTTGAAAGAAAGGTTCGCAGCGCGAGCAGCGCTTCACGATGTTCCATCGATGACTGTTCCTGGAAAGGTGACCGAAGACGTTCGAATAACGCCAGGGCTGGGGGCGTTACTTTAATCCATCGCGGGGGGCGGCGACTAACGGCATTTTGTGCAAAGTGCGGGAATAGATGGGTGAAAGTGTTGGAAATTTGTGCGGGTCGGGGAGTGGTGTCGTTGATTGGGGCCTCATCGCGAGCGGGCTCGCTGCCACAGTGACCGGGTTCTGTCGGAAAAAACGCGATCGATTGTGGAAGCGAGCCTGCTCGCGACGAGGCCGGTACAGCTACTGAAATTCAGAGCTGGCTGATATAGGTGCCAGTACCTTTGAGAATGTTCTGCAACGTTTCTTCCACCTCAGCCAGATCACTCGCATCGGTACTGTGAATGATCTCCAGCGAATCATCGCCATTCAATGCATCCGCATCCGCCGCCGCGATTTCGATCAGTAACCGGGTAGGGCTGAGCGTCACTTTCACGCCGTCCAGCGTCGAAGGCTCGCCATCAAGGGTGATCTCCAGCTCGTCCTCGTCAGGATAGCGGCTCATCAGGAACATCTCACCCTGATCGCTGTGGCAGGCGAGCATGGCCATGTTGTCTTCTTCCTCGTCACACGGGTTGACGATCAACAGGGAGGTGGTCATTTGCATGGGGAAATCCTGGCTCGGCGAGCGTTGTGAACACAACAAAAGGCAATTCTGCCAGCCCTCGGGAATTTCTGCTCGGTCGAGTGTCAGAGAATGTGTCGTGAACATTCGGGGCGGTGCTGGTCATTTCTGGCACGAATGTGCCGCAAATCCGGGCATAAAACGCCCAATTTCCTACACGGCTGCTAGTGTTGTTCGATGCGCAGGCCTTGAGCTGCGTGCCGATGACCGAATATGTCGCAGCGCTGCAAGCACGGGCCTTGCCGCACTCGTTAAGCTGCGCAACGGATGAGCACCTGTAAAGACATTGCGCTAGAGGTTCGCCAGTCGTTTTTGCAGATGCCCATTCATGGAAGGTGAATGTGACCTGAGTGTCTCGTCCAGCTTCACCCACCTGTCACCCTGTTTCCTCTGCCCGAGAATCAGGAACAGGGTGACGGATCGCCCCGAAAGGGGTTTTGCATGCGACGCTTCCATCAATAACAAGCCCAAGCGGAGTACCACAGATGGCGTTCTTCACCGCAGCCAGCAAAGCCGACTTCCAGCACCAACTGCAAGCGGCACTGGCGCAGCACATCAGTGAACAGGCACTGCCACAAGTGGCGCTGTTCGCTGAACAATTCTTCGGCATCATTTCCCTGGACGAGTTGACCCAGCGTCGGCTGTCCGACCTCGCTGGCTGTACCCTTTCTGCGTGGCGCCTGCTTGAGCGCTTCGATCACGCGCAACCACAGGTTCGCGTCTACAACCCTGATTACGAACGCCACGGCTGGCAGTCGACCCATACCGCGGTCGAAGTGCTGCACCACGACCTGCCATTCCTGGTGGACTCGGTGCGTACCGAGCTGAACCGTCGCGGCTACAGCATTCATACCTTGCAAACCACAGTGCTGAGCGTGCGTCGCGACAGCAAGGGCGAATTGCTGGAAATCCTGCCGAAAGGCACCCAGGGCGAAGGGATCCTGCAAGAATCCCTGATGTACCTGGAAATCGACCGTTGCGCGAACACGGCCGAACTGAACGTCCTGAGCAAAGAGCTGGAGCAGGTTCTCGGTGAAGTCCGCGTCGCGGTCGCCGATTTCGAGCCGATGAAAGCCAAGGTCCAGGAAATCCTGACCGGCCTGGACAACAGCCAGTTCGCTGTCGACGCTGAAGAAAAAGCCGAAATCAAAAGCTTCCTGGAATGGCTGGTGGGCAACCACTTCACGTTCCTGGGCTATGAAGAATTCGTGGTGCGTGATGAAGCCGACGGCGGCCACATCGTTTACGACCAGGATTCCTTCCTCGGCCTGACCAAACTGCTGCGCACCGGCCTGACCTACGATGACCTGCGCATCGAAGACTACGCCGTGAACTACCTGCGCGAACCGACCCTGCTGTCGTTCGCCAAGGCTGCACACCCAAGCCGCGTGCACCGTCCGGCTTACCCGGATTACGTATCGATCCGCGAGATCGACGCCGACGGCAAGGTCATCAAGGAATGCCGTTTCATGGGCCTGTACACCTCGTCGGTGTATGGCGAGAGCGTGCGGGTCATCCCGTACATCCGTCGCAAGGTCGAAGAGATCGAACGCCGCTCCGGCTTCCAGGCCAAGGCTCACCTGGGCAAGGAACTGGCGCAGGTGGTTGAAGTGCTGCCCCGAGATGACCTGTTCCAGACCCCGGTCGACGAGCTGTTCAGCACTGTGATGTCGATCGTGCAGATCCAGGAACGCAACAAGATCCGCGTGTTCCTGCGCAAAGACCCGTACGGTCGTTTCTGCTACTGCCTGGCCTACGTGCCGCGTGACATCTACTCCACCGAAGTGCGCCAGAAGATCCAGCAAGTGCTGATGGATCGCCTGAAAGCCTCGGACTGTGAGTTCTGGACATTCTTCTCCGAGTCCGTGCTGGCCCGCGTGCAACTGATTCTGCGCGTCGATCCGAAAAACCGTCTGGACATCGACCCGGTCCTGCTGGAAAAAGAAGTGGTACAAGCCTGCCGCAGCTGGCAGGACGACTACGCCAGCCTGGTCGTGGAAAGCTTCGGCGAAGCACACGGTACCAACGTGCTGGCGGATTTCCCGAAAGGCTTCCCGGCCGGTTACCGCGAGCGTTTCGCTGCGCATTCGGCCGTGGTCGACATGCAGCACCTGCTCAGCCTGAGCGAAAAAAATCCGTTGGTGATGAGCTTCTATCAGCCGCTGGGCCAGGTCTCCGGCCAGCGCGAGCTGCATTGCAAGCTGTACCACGCCGATACCCCGCTGGCACTGTCCGACGTGCTGCCGATCCTGGAAAACCTCGGCCTGCGCGTGCTGGGTGAGTTCCCGTATCGCCTGCGTCACACCAATGGCCGCGAGTTCTGGATTCACGACTTCGCGTTCACCGCCGCCGAAGGCCTGGAACTGGACATCCAGCAACTCAACGACACCCTGCAGGACGCTTTCGTCCACATCGTGCGCGGCGATGCCGAGAACGATGCGTTCAACCGTCTGGTGCTGACCGCCGGCCTGCCATGGCGTGATGTGGCGCTGCTGCGTGCCTACGCCCGCTACATGAAGCAGATTCGTCTGGGCTTCGACCTGGGTTACATCGCCAGTACCCTGAACAACCACACCGACATCGCTCGCGAACTGACCCGGTTGTTCAAGACCCGTTTCTACCTGGCGCGCAAGCTCACCAGCGATGATCTGGAAGACAAGCAGCAACGCCTGGAACACGCGATCCTTAGCGCGCTGGACGACGTCCAGGTGTTGAACGAAGACCGTATCCTGCGTCGCTACCTGGACCTGATCAAGGCGACCCTGCGGACCAACTTCTACCAGACCGATGCAAACGGGCACAACAAGTCCTACTTCAGCTTCAAGTTCAACCCGCACCAGATTCCAGAACTGCCGAAGCCGGTTCCGAAGTTCGAAATCTTCGTTTACTCGCCGCGCGTCGAAGGCGTGCACCTGCGCTTCGGCAACGTCGCTCGCGGTGGCCTGCGCTGGTCCGACCGTGAAGAAGACTTCCGTACCGAAGTCCTGGGCCTGGTAAAAGCCCAGCAAGTGAAGAACTCGGTCATCGTGCCAGTGGGCGCGAAGGGCGGCTTCCTGCCGCGTCGCCTGCCGCTGGGCGGCAGCCGTGACGAGATCGCGGCCGAGGGCATCGCCTGCTACCGCATCTTCATTTCGGGCCTGTTGGACATCACCGACAACCTGAAGGACGGCGCGCTGGTTCCGCCGGCCAACGTCGTGCGTCATGACGACGATGACCCGTACCTGGTGGTCGCTGCGGACAAGGGCACTGCAACCTTCTCCGACATCGCCAACGGCATCGCCATCGACTACGGCTTCTGGCTGGGTGATGCGTTCGCGTCCGGTGGTTCTGCCGGTTACGACCACAAGAAAATGGGCATCACCGCCAAGGGCGCGTGGGTGGGCGTACAACGTCACTTCCGCGAACGCGGCATCAATGTCCAGGAAGACAGCATCACCGTAGTGGGCGTCGGCGACATGGCCGGTGACGTGTTCGGTAACGGCTTGCTGATGTCCGACAAGCTGCAACTGGTCGCTGCGTTCAACCACCTGCACATCTTCATCGACCCGAACCCTGAGCCTGCGAACAGCTTCGCCGAGCGTCAGCGTCTGTTC
Organism: Pseudomonas fluorescens NCIMB 11764; assembly: GCF_000293885.2. NCBI lineage: Bacteria > Pseudomonadati > Pseudomonadota > Gammaproteobacteria > Pseudomonadales > Pseudomonadaceae > Pseudomonas > Pseudomonas fluorescens. The sequence goes on along the minus strand of NZ_CP010945.1, from coordinate 5,008,025 downwards.
GATCTGCCGCGTTCGGCATGGTCGGATTACGACACCAGCATCATGTCCGAAGGCGGCGGGATCTTCTCCCGTAGCGCGAAAAGCATCGCGATTTCCCCGCAGATGAAAGAGCGCTTCGACATTCAAGCGGACAAGCTGACTCCGACCGAACTGCTGAACGCCTTGCTCAAGGCGCCGGTAGACCTGTTGTGGAACGGCGGTATCGGCACCTACGTCAAAGCCAGCACCGAAAGCCACGCCGATGTCGGCGACAAGGCCAACGATGCGCTGCGCGTGAACGGTAACGAGCTGCGCTGCAAAGTCGTGGGCGAGGGCGGCAACCTCGGCATGACCCAGCTGGGTCGTGTCGAATTCGGCCTCAATGGCGGCGGTTCCAACACCGACTTCATCGACAACGCCGGTGGCGTGGACTGCTCCGACCACGAAGTGAACATCAAGATCCTGCTGAACGAAGTGGTTCAGGCCGGTGACATGACCGACAAGCAACGTAACCAGTTGCTGGCGAGCATGACCGACGAAGTCGGCAACCTGGTGCTGGGCAACAACTACAAGCAGACTCAGGCCCTGTCCCTGGCGGCACGCCGTGCGTTCGTACGGATTGCCGAATACAAGCGTCTGATGAACGATCTGGAAGGCCGCGGCAAGCTGGATCGCGCCATCGAGTTCCTGCCGTCGGAAGAAGCGATCAACGAGCGTCTTGCGGAAGGCCATGGCCTGACCCGTGCCGAGCTGTCGGTGCTGATCTCCTACAGCAAGATCGACCTCAAGGCGCAGTTGTTGGACTCCCGTGTGCCGGACGACGACTACCTGACGCGCGACATGGAAACCGCTTTCCCACCGAGCCTGGTGAGCAAGTTCTCCGAAGCCATGCGCCGTCACCGTCTGAAGCGTGAGATCGTCAGCACCCAGATCGCCAACGATCTGGTCAACCACATGGGCATCACCTTCGTTCAACGACTCAAAGAGTCGACCGGCATGAGCCCGGCGAACGTGGCCGGTGCCTACGTGATCGTGCGTGACATTTTCCATCTCCCGCACTGGTTCCGTCAGATCGAAGCCCTGGACTACCAGGTTTCCGCTGACGTTCAACTGGAGCTGATGGACGAACTGATGCGCCTGGGCCGTCGCGCTACGCGCTGGTTCCTGCGTGCCCGTCGCAACGAGCAGAACGCTGCCCGTGACGTCGCGCATTTCGGTCCGCATCTGAAAGAGTTGGGGCTCAAGCTCGACGAACTGCTGAGCGGCGAGATCCACGAGAACTGGCAGGCCCGCTACGAGGCGTACGTCGAAGCCGGCGTGCCGGAGTTGCTCGCACGCATGGTGGCTGGCACTTCGCACCTGTACACCCTGCTGCCGATCATCGAGGCCTCCGACGTGACCGGCCAAAACCCTGCGGACGTGGCCAAGGCCTACTTCGCCGTGGGCAGCGCGCTGGACATCACCTGGTACCTGCAACAGATCAGCGCTCTGCCGGTTGAAAACAACTGGCAGGCCCTGGCCCGTGAAGCGTTCCGCGATGACGTCGACTGGCAGCAACGTGCGATCACCATCTCCGTCCTGCAACAGGGCGACGGCACTCAGGACGTGGAAACTCGACTGGCGCTGTGGATGGAAGAGCACGTCGGCATGATCGATCGCTGGCGCGCCATGCTGGTGGAAATCCGTGCCGCGAGCGGCACTGATTACGCCATGTACGCGGTGGCCAACCGTGAACTGCTGGATCTGGCGTTGAGCGGGCAGGCGGTAGTGCCTGTTGCTGCCACTGTCAGTGCAGAACTGGAGCCCGCGGCCTGATCAGTCGCTGAATGAAAAAGCCCCGCATTGAGAGATGCGGGGCTTTTTTTCTGCTTTGGGTTTTGTGGTGTTTGATAAGGCCCCATCGCGAGCAGGTTCGCTCCCACATTGGAATGCATTTCAAATTGTGGGAGCGAACCTGCTCGCGACGGGGCCATTAGCCTTAATACAACTTACGACTTGAATTATTATCAATCATCGATACTTTATCTGTCGGCCCGGTCAATAAATTGCTGAGCGACTGGTCAAACTTCTGCAATGCCCGAACTTGCACATTTTGCTGTTCATTAATATCCGCCACGATCTCTTCGCTGCGTTTATAGTCCGCCCACACCGGGCTCAATGCTTTGGCATCGTGGCCTTGCGCAGTCCCGATGTAATTAAAGTTGGCATCATAAAAAACCGCACTCACATCGGCCTCGACGTCGGAACTGCGCGAGGTGATCAATTGGCTGCGGGTGTCGACAATCGCCACCATGTCCGGTTTCGCGACCTTGAGGCTTTGCATGTCCGGGTACACGGTTACCGAACCGAACTGACGTTGCAAGGATGCCTTGACCCAATCCACCGCCATGTCGGGCCTGGAGGTGGCAACGTAGGCATCATGAATCGGTTGCACCAGCAGACTCTGGCCGAAACCGGTGCCGGCATTCGCCTGGTAGTCCTGAAGATAGGCACGGTTGGTCTGAGTGTTGCGGCTGTAAACGATGCCCAGCGATACATGACTGCCGCTGGCGACATGGGTGGCGCTGCTGCGGCTGACGGGGTCGGTGAAGACACCGTCGAGTGAAGAAACGGCGGTTGGCGCGGTGGGAATTGAACATCCGGTTAAAACAGCGGTGATCGTCAAGGTACTGACAAGTGCAAGTTTCATGGGTGTTTCTCCAGTGAAACAACTTGAGTCGTCAAGTGTAAGTTGCCGAGCGAGTCGGCGGTGTTTTCAGACTAAACCTGTCGGTACTTAATGAAATAGCCAATAACCGCACTTATCAGGTGGCCAATAGTTTTTATTTGGTTTAAATCGTTTCGTTTAATTGCGTAGAGAAATAAAAAGGCCCGAACGTCAGATTCGGGCCTGTTTATTTATGGCTGTACGCTCAGCTATCAGTTTTCCAAGGGGATCAACACTTTCTCGTCGGGGGACAACACCATGAATACCAGGAGTTTGGCCGGCTTGGTCGCGCTGGCATTTTTCGAGACCAGATGCTCCGACCCGGCCGGTTCATACCAATACTCGCCGGCCTTGAAGGTTTTCGCTTGCTCGCCTTTCACCTGCGAAACGATCGATCCCGAAAGCACGTACGCCATGGCGGTACCTTCGTGTTTGTGGGCGATGGAGGATTGGCCGGGCTTGTAATCGACTTCGATCATCAGCGCCTTTTTCCCCGGGACGTTCTTGAGGACTTCGTCCTGCAGGATCGTGACTTTTTCCGAAGGGTCGTGGGCGAATGCCGATGCAGATACGGTCAGGGCGAAGACGGCAAGCGGGGCAGCAAGTAAACGCAAAACTCTCATGATTCATCACCTGCGGTGGTTAGTTGTCAGGCACAACGTTAGTCCGGCAGTGACGGCAATCAAACAGCCAATTTGCGAGAAGGACAGGGGACCAATTGCGGGCTTTGATACGTGAAGATCCCGGCTTGCGGCTGCTCTTGCAGGGGTACCCATTGCCCTGCAGGAATGACCGTAAGCCGGGACCTGACTCTCTAGACGATAGGAAAGCTGTTGAAGTCGACGGCGTTGGCCAGTCGGCTGTCGATCAGACCGATAAAGCCTTGTACTTCAGGGCAGTGGAAATGCATCTGCATGGCCGCTTCCGATTGCCAGCGGGCGCTGACGTTCCAGCGGTTGCTGTCCTCGGGGCAGCGGTCGACCATATAGGAATCGCAGCCCGGTTGTTCGCGCAGGGTTTCGACAATCTTTTGCAGTTGCTTACCCAGCTCATCCGAGCGGCCGGCGGCGGCCTGCACCTTTACGGTGTTGATCACTTCGTTGGACATTGCTCACACTCCTGAATCAGGCCGGACGAATCCTGCTCATTGAGGGATAACGCTTATGCAGGATAGGCCCGCACCTTGGGACCGCCAATAGCCAATCGCCGGATAAAAACCCAGACCAATCTGTCAGGCGACTTGCTGCAAAATGTCCCGCAGACGGTCCAGGGCGGTGTCGATGTCGAGGGTTTCAATGGCGCCAAAGCCCATGAGAAGCCCTGCCCGTGGCGCTTGTTGGTAGTAGAAGTCCTCGATGGAATACAGTCCCACTTCAACCTTTTTCGCCAGTTCGATCACCAACGGCATATCGATAGGCACTTTGCACATAAGCACCATGTGAAACCCGGCGGTGCTTTGGATGGCTTCGAACCAAGGGGACAGGTCACCTGCCACACGCGTCAGGATTCGCTCGCGACGCCCGGCGTAGATCGTATGGCACCGGCGAATATGCTTGAGCAGGCAGCCTTCGGCGATGAACTTGGCCAGCGCCCACTGGGGCAGGGTGGAGGTATGCCGGTCGGTGAGTTGCTTGGCCTGGATCACCGCTTCAAGAATCGCTGGCGGCAAAATCGCGTAACCGAGGCGCAACTCCGGCAGCAAGGTTTTCGAAAAGGTCCCGACGTAGGCGACGATTCCGCGCTCGTCCATGCTTTGCAGGGAGTCGGTGGGCCGCCCTTCATAGCGGAATTCGCTGTCGTAATCGTCCTCGATGATGATCGCGCCGAGCTCGTAGGCGCGCTCCAGCAATGCCACTCGCCGCGCCTGGCTCATCGGCATGCCCAGCGGAAACTGATGTGACGGCGTGACATAAATCAGCTGCGTACCGAAGGGGATCTTGTCGACCTGAAGGCCTTCGGCGTCGACCGGCACGCCGATCACCGTGGCGCCGTGGGTACCAAACAGCAGGCGCGCGGGCGGGTAGCCGGGGTCTTCCATGGCGACGATGCTGCCGGGGCGGGTCATCACGCGGGAGATCAGGTCCAGCGCCTGTTGCGCGCCGTTGCACACCACCACGTCTTCGTCCTGACAGTTCACGCCACGGGAAAAGGCGATGTGCCGGGCGATCGCGTTACGCAGCGCCGGCAGGCCTTCGGGCAGGCTGTAGAAACCCTTTGAACCGGTCATCTGGCGCAAGGCATGAGAGGTGCAGCGCCGCCAATCGTCCTGTGGAAACTGGCCCTTGCTGGTGGCTCCTCCGATGAAGTCATAGCGCAGCGAGCCTTCCAGTGTCGGATGGCGCAAAAACACGGGCAGGTTGCGCCACGACTCGATGACCTCGGCGCTCGCCAATTGCGAATGGCTTTGCTTGGGCAATGCTTTTGCGGTCCGGGCATTGACGTAGGTGCCTTTGCCGATCACGCCGGTGAGGAAGTTTTCATACGTCAGTTGCGCGTAGGTATCGGAAATGGTCTTGCGCGAGATGCCCAGCTGCTCGGCCAGCAATCGGCTGGGCGGCAGCTGCGTGCCGGCTGTCAGACGGCCGGATTCGATGGCGCTGCGCAGTTGGTTGTACAACTGGCCTGCCAGGTCCTTGCGGCCGTTGATGACAACATGAAGTTCCATACCGGCGGGGCTCCTAGGGGCGGTTGAGACGCGTGTGCGTCGCGTCAGATTACCCGCAAGCACCGCTGCGCAGAAGTTGCGTGGGTGAAAAACCGAGGATTGGCCTGTTGCCGGGTGGTCCACCGGAATTTCGCTGTATTGGATCTGTAACGCTTGCGCATCGGCGCCTAGTGTAAAAAGCATCAATCGATCCACGAGGCACGCCATGACTTCCCGTCTGGATTACTACAGCGCGTCGCCCAAAGCGATGAAAGCGATGATTGCCATGGAGGCGCTGACCAGTAACCTGAGCATCGAGCCGGCGCTGCTGCACCTGATCAAGATCCGCGCCTCCCAGCTCAATGGCTGCGCCTTTTGTACCGACATGCATTCGGTGGATGCGCGACGGCTCGGCGAGACCGACCGGCGCCTGTATTCAATCGTGGTCTGGCGCGACAGTGGCTTCTTCAACCCACGGGAACGTGCGGCGCTGGCCTGGACGGAGGCGGTGACCTTGCTCTCGCAAAGCCATGTGCCCGACGACGTCTACGCTCTGGCCCGGGAGCAGTTCAGTGAAAGCGAGATGGTCGACCTGACGATCGCCGTCACCACCATCAACAGCTGGAATCGCCTGGCGGTGAGTTTTCGCCAAACACCCAGCGTATGAAGCGGATGTCACACCAGGTTCATCATCGTTGCGCAGGATGAAGTTTTCAAAGGACATATCGACAGGGAGTCATCGATGTCATTCATGGAAACCACAGGGCGCCAAATCCCCGCCGGATACCGTTCGCCGGTAGCAACCACACCGTCCTGGCGCACGCAAGCCATGGCGATCGATCCGCCACTGGCCCGGGCGTTCATGGTCAGTGCCCGCTGCGGCTGTTTCATGCAGGCAGCCCGCAGTCTCAACATCAAGGTCACCTTGCTGCGCAAGCAACTGGCACTGCTCGAAACGCAACTGCAATGTTCGCTGTTCAGCCATTGCGACAATGGCGTCACCCTCAGCCGTGAAGGTTTGCAGCTTCAGGCGCAGTTGATTGCGTTGGCTCATGAGCGCGATTTGCCGGTGATCGAACAACCGTTGGTGCGCCTGGCAGTGGCTGAATCGGTCCTGCACGACATGCTTGGTCGCGACCTGGTGGCCTTGTTGCGCCGCAACGCCAGCGTACGCCTGGACATCATCACCCTCGACAGCGAACTGGCACTGCAAGCCGTCAGCGCCGATGTGGTGGTGTGGCTGGCTGGCACCGAATCGCCCCTGCCGGGCCCGAGCTTTGCGGTTAGCGAGCCCCGGCGCCTGGCGCGGCTTGATTACCTGCCGCATATCGCCAAGCGATACTCACGCACGGCGTCGCGTCCGGACAGCCTCGATGACCTCGCGGATTTCCTGTTGGTGCAATGGCAGTCTCACCGTCAGGTCGAGAGTTTCGTCCCGTGGAATGCCGTGGTGGACCAGCGCCTGGCCGGTGTCGTGCAGTTGCATTCCTATGAGCTGCTGCTGGAGATGATTCGCTGCAGTGCCTGCATCGGTTTGCTGCCCGGCTACATCAGCCGCTTTGACCGCGGTCTTATTGCGTTGCCGGGGCTGTTCGTCCAGCCGATGCAGCGTGCGGTGTGGATGGCGGTGAATGCGCAGTCCGAGGGCGAAGCGCAGGTGCAGATGATCGTCGAGCTGATCCAGAACACCTTCGAAGAGCGCCGGGAATGGTTTGAAGGCTGACACATCGGGTACTCGCCATGTTTGAAGTATGCGTTGTAGAGTGAGCGGCCATGTCTGTCTCAAGGATGAATCACCCATGCCCGTCACTGACGCTGTCGTCACCCTCGAACGCTTCAACGAAAGCCACATCGAAGGCATCACCGCGCTTTACAACGAGCCGGCCGTTACCCGGCAAGTGCTGCAAATGCCGTTTCAATCCACCGAGCTCTGGCGCAAACGCCTGGCGTCGGACAACGAACGCGAAATCAAACTGGTGGCGCTGCATCAGGGCCTGGTGATCGGCAGCATTGGCCTGGAGCAGTTTTCGCGGATCCGTCGCAGTCACGCCGGCAGCTTCGGCATGGGCGTTTTGCCAGGGTGGCAGAGCAAGGGCGTTGGCTCGAAGCTGCTGGCCACCGCGCTGGACATCGCCGACAACTGGATGAACCTGCAACGGGTCGAGCTTGCGGTGTACGCCGACAACGAAGCGGCCATCGGTTTGTATCGCAAGTTCGGCTTTGAAACCGAAGGCCTGTTTCGTGACTACGCGGTGCGTGACGGAAGGCTGGTGGACACCTTGAGCATGGCGCGCCTGCGTCGCACGCCCAAGGACGGTTGAGTGACTGCGCCAATGCGAGCCGCGAGTGTCCTGTGATGTGACCGTCTGTGCAATTGACTTGTACGCCCGGCGCCGGCATCTGCCATGCTCAAAGTCCGCAGCACGGCTTCAACCAAAGGAACACCGTAATGGACGATGTACAGCAACTGGGTGAGATGCTTCGCCACTACGCAGACAGCGAAGCGCACAAAAAACAACTGTTCGAGTCGCAGTCAGCCGTATGGGCGACGCGCATTGGCGAGCTGTTCGATCAGATCCAGCAATGGCTGGAACCGGTCCAGGCGCCCAACCTGCTGGAAGTGAGCCGTGAGGCCTACGTGGCCTCGGGGCCCAGCGTTCCGGTCGAGACGTCAACGTTCAAGACCGAGAAACTCGGCATCGTGATCGCCGGCAAACCGGTGGAGTTCGTACCGGATGTGATGGGCGCGGGCGGGCAGATTTCCCTGGCCGTGATGGGCCTGACCGCCGCGCGCTATGGCAGCATTTCTCTTGTGTGCCTGCCGCCTTCGAGCAACTGGCAGTGGCGCAAGACCAATGGCTTGAAAGACCCGGACACCTTTGCTTTCGATGCGAATTTCCTGGCGCAACAGTTGCAGAGCCTGATTCCACGCGATCGCGGCTAAACCCGATCCCCTGTGGCAAGGGCGCTTGCTCCCGCTGGGTCGCGAAGCGGCCCCAAATGCTTTGCGACTGCTTCGCAGCCGAGCGGGAGCAAGCGCCCTCGCCACACAAACCCGCTCCCACATTGGCTGGTGGTGATTCAGATTTCGAGGTTTAACCATCCCGGTTTCGGCTCTTCCGGCGCCACCGCTTTCACGACTTTCCCCGTCGCCAGTTCCACCCGCCGTGCCACCTCCGGGTCATCGGCAAACGGCATCAGGCTTGCCTCTTCCAGGCTCTGCGCCGTCTGCTGCTTCAGGCAGTACTCGACCGCCAGCCAAAGCCCCGCCACGCCTAAACCATTGAGTATCATCTCGATCATTTCCAGCTCCTCGCCTCAGGCAATCTGCGCTTCACGTTCTGCCATCGCCGCGTCAGAAACCCGCACGGTGCGCCAGGCGTTGTACGCCATCAGCAGCATGCCGCTGAGGAAGAACACGCCGCCGGCAAAACGCACCACAAATCCTGGATGGCTGGCCTGCAACGCTTCGACGAAGGAGTAGGTCAGCGTGCCGTCGTCGTTGATCGCGCGCCACATCAGCCCCTGGGTAATGCCGTTGACCCACATCGACGCGATGTACAACACGGTGCCAATGGTCGCCAGCCAGAAATGCAGATTGATCAGCGGCGTGCTGTACATCTGCTCGCGGCCGAAGACTTTCGGAATCATGTGGTAGACCGCACCGAAGGTGATCATCGCCACCCAACCGAGGGCGCCGGCGTGCACGTGGCCGATCGTCCAGTCGGTGTAGTGGGAGAGGGCGTTGACGGTCTTGATCGCCATCATCGGCCCTTCGAAGGTGGACATGCCGTAGAAGGCCAGCGACAGCACCAGGAAACGCAGGATCGGGTCGCTGCGCAACTTATGCCAGGCGCCCGACAGCGTCATCATGCCGTTGATCATCCCGCCCCAGCTCGGCGCCAGCAGGATCAATGACATTGCCATGCCGAGCGACTGCGCCCAGTCGGGCAGCGCCGTGTAGTGCAAATGGTGCGGGCCGGCCCAGATGTACAGCGTGATCAGCGCCCAGAAATGCACGATGGACAAACGATACGAATACACCGGCCGCCCGACCTGCTTGGGCACAAAGTAATACATCATTCCGAGGAACCCGGTGGTCAGGAAGAAGCCCACCGCGTTGTGCCCGTACCACCACTGCACCATCGCATCGGTCGCCCCGGAATACACCGGATAGGACTTGAACCAGTCCACGGGAATCGACAGGTGATTGACCACGTGCAGCATGGCAATCACCACGATGAACGCGCCAAAGAACCAGTTGCCGACGTAGATGTGTCGGGTCTTGCGTTGCACCACGGTGGTGAAAAACACGATGGCGTAGGCCACCCAGACCACGGTCATCCACACCGCGCCGGAGAACTCGATCTCGGCGTATTCCTTGGTGGTGGTATAGCCCAGCGGCAGGGTGATCAGCATGACCACGATCACCGATTGCCAGCCCCAGAAAGTGAACGCGGCGAGGGTGTCCGAGTACAGCCGCACTTGGCAGGTACGCTGCACCGCGTAGTAACTGGCAGCGAACTGCGCGCTGCCGGCAAAGCCGAAAATCACCAGGCTGGTGTGCAGCGGACGCAAGCGGCCGAAGGTGGTCCACGGCAGGTCGAGGTTCATCTCGGGCCACACCAGTTGCGAGGCGATCCACACCCCCATCGCCATCCCCACGACGCCCCAGACAATGGTCGCCACGATGAATTGGCGGACGACCTTGTAGTTATAGGCCTGTCCGATTGTCGCTGTGCTCATGGTCAATGCTTCCACGGTTGCAAAGTCTTGCCAGGCCACCCGGACTGGCATGCCGTGAACTGTAGAAACCTGATCGAAAACAAAACAGATTCAGGAAAGCGTAATTTATACGGATCAGTTGCGAGAGCCTGCACTTGGCAGAGTGGACAGTATCGGTGGATGGAATCCAGGAGTTTAATAAACCCGGTCGGGGATTCGTACGATTGGACATCGTTGGGGAAATGCTGAAACGACCCCTGTAATGTGAAGGCTGATATGGTTTTTTCGCCGCTTTCTGAATCTGTAATGTTTTCCCGGCGCCCCTCATAGTCGCCTCATCGAGAACGAGCCGCAGAGCCCGATCAATCCTGATGAGGTAGCCACATGTATCAGTACGACGACTATGACCGGGCGCTGGTCTTCGAGCGGGTTGCGCAGTTTCGCGATCAGGTCGAACGCTTCACGGCGGGCGAGTTGAGCGAAGAGGAGTTCCTGCCGCTGCGCTTGCAGAACGGCCTGTACATGCAAAAACACGCCTACATGCTGCGCGTGGCCATTCCCTACGGCACGCTCAGCGCCCGGCAGATGCGCACACTGGCGAGCATCGCCCGGGATTACGATCGCGGCTATGGCCACTTCACCACGCGGCAGAACATGCAGTTCAACTGGATCGAACTGGCCCAGGTACCGGAGATTCTCGAGCGCCTGGCCGAGGTGGAAATGCATGCCATCCAGACCTCTGGCAACTGTGTGCGCAACATCACCACCGAAGCCTTCGCCGGGGTGGCCGCCGACGAACTGATCGACCCGCGCCCCCTGGCGGAAATCCTGCGCCAGTGGTCGACCATCAACCCGGAATTCCTGTTCCTGCCGCGCAAGTTCAAGATCGCCATCTGCTCGGCCGAGCAGGACCGCGCGGCAATCATGATGCATGACATCGGCCTCTATCTTTACCCCGGCACCGACGGACAAATGCTCCTGCGAGTCATCGTTGGCGGTGGTTTGGGGCGCACGCCCATTCTTGGTTTGCAGATTCGCGAAGGCTTGCCGTGGCAGCACTTGCTGTCCTACGTCGAGGCGGTGCTGCGGGTTTACAACCGCCACGGCCGGCGCGACAACAAGTACAAGGCGCGGATCAAGATTCTGGTCAAGGCGCTGGGCATCGAAGCCTTTGCCAGGGAAGTGGAGGAGGAGTGGCAGCACTTGAAGGATGGCCCGGCACAGTTGACCGGCGTTGAATACGAGCGTGTCGCCAGTGCCTTCGTACCACCGGATTACCGTTCGTTGTCCAACACCGATCTGGAGTTCGGCACATGCCTGGCCGAGAACCCGACCTTCGCCCGCTGGGTGTCGCGCAACGTCCAACCGCACAAGGTGCCGGGCTACGCCAGTGTGGTGCTGTCGACCAAGCCGGGCATCGCGGCACCGCCGGGCGACGTCACCGGCGAGCAAATGGACGCCGTTGCCGGGTGGTCCGAGCAGTTCGGTTTCGGCGAAATCCGCATCGCCCATGAGCAGAACATCGTCCTGCCCGACGTGCCGAAGTCGGACCTGTTCGCTCTGTGGCGCCTGGCTTGCGAGCATGGCCTCGGCAGCGCCAATGTCGGATTGCTGACTGACATCATCGCCTGTCCCGGCGGCGACTTCTGCGCCCTGGCCAACGCCAAGTCGATCCCGATTGCGCAGGGCATCCAGGCGCGCTTCGAAGACCTGGACTACCTGCATGACCTGGGCGACATCAGCCTCAACATTTCCGGATGCATGAACGCCTGCGGCCATCACCACATTGGCAACATCGGCATTCTCGGCGTCGACAAGAACGGCAGCGAGTGGTACCAGATCACCCTCGGCGGCGCCCAGGGCAAGAACAGCGCGTTGGGCAAAGTCATCGGCCCGTCCTTCAGCTCCGCCGAAGTGCCCGACGTCATCGAACGAATCATCGCCACCTTCGTGCGTTACCGCGAGAGCGAAGAACTGTTCGTCGACACCTTGCAGCGCATCGGTCTGGAGCCGTTCAAGGAAGCGGTTTATCCGAAGCTGCTGGAGGTGTCGGCATGAACAATCTGCTGCGGCTGGAGGTGGGTAAGGCGCGGATTGTCCCTGACGACCCGTGGACGTTGCTCAGGGACCCCGATGCGGGATGGCCCACAGGTCCGCTGATTCTGCCGCTGTCCCGCTGGCTGGAAGATCCGCAACAGCGCGGGGTCTGGTTGGGCCCGGACGATGAGGTGGAGTGCCTCAAGCCATGGTTTGCGCAACTGCCGCTGATTGCCCTGGATTTCCCGAGTTTCCGCGACGGACGCGCCTACAGTCAGGCGTACCTGCTGCGCACCCGACTGGGCTGGACCGGCGAATTGCGCGCGATCGGCGATGTGTTGCGTGATCAGCTCAGCCACATGCGTCAATGCGGTTTTGACAGCTTTGCCGTACGCGAAGACAAGTCCGCCGAAGATGCGCTCAAGGGGTTGGCGGGCATGAGCGTGCTGTATGGGCGCTCGGTGATTGAGCCGCGCCCGCTATTTCGACGGCGATAAGAGAAGATCAAAAGATCGCAGCCTTCGGCAGCTCCTGCAGGTGGACACAGCACTGTGTAGGAGTTGCCGAAGGCTGCGATCTTTTTGCTTTGGACGGTGATCCCGTTTTGATAGAGTCCGCGCCTCACAAGGAAGTCAGCGAAGAAAGGAGTCTGGTTTGAGCGCGGGCAAGAAAATTCTGGGGCTGATCGCACTGGTGCTGATGGCGGCCCTGTGGGGCAGTTACGTCTATCTGTTTCAGGAAAACCGCAACGGGCAACTCGGGGAGTCATTCGACAGTGCTGCCTGGTGCGGAACGCCACCGGCCAGCGACGTGGCGGCCCTGGGCAAGGATTGGCTGACACTGCGCATCACCAGCAATGTGCGCGGCGAATTCATGCTCTCGGGGGCGGTCATCGTGTCCGAGCGTACCTTCGATCGTTATGACCTGGGCCGCAACGAATTGCGCCTGCGCCTGGAACCGCTGCAATGGTCTTACGGCGTCACGCCGATTTTCCTCGAGCAGGTCAGGGTCAAGCCCCTGAGTCGCAATCTCTCCTCACTCGACAAGAGCGCCTACGCCGAGCTTGAAACCCGGCCCATCGGCGTCCAGGGGAGGGCAGCAGCATTTCCGTTCGATAGCTATCGCTACGGCTACAAGCCGGTGCTGTACATCCTCAAGGGCAATGAACGGATTGACCTGAAATTCAAGCGCATCACCACCCACATGGAGATGTCCAACACCTTCACGCCGATTCAGAAGTACAACCGCGCCGAGTACATCAATGAGAAAAATTCACTGGTCCGCGAGGAGGATTACAAACCTTACGCGGCCTATGAGTGCGCCTTCAGCGTCGAGCGCAAAGGCTCGTTCAAGGTGATCGTGCTGCTGTTGTTGCTGGTGATCTGCCTGCCGCTGATGCACGTGTTCTATCGCGACGAGCCGGGTATCGATTTTCTGGCGACGCTGGTGAGTATCGGTGCGATCCGGGTGCTGTTGGTGGGGCCGTTGAATGACTTTCAGCTGTACAACATCGACTTCCTGTTCGGCGCCGCGATTTTGCTGGTGGGCACGGTGTCGTTGATCAAGGCGATGCGGGCCAACAATCGGCGGGAGTTGGCGGCGAAGAGTGGTTCGTCCTGGTGATTGATAGGGGAGGCCGTGTCGGCGCTATCGCTGACACGGCCTCGTAGGGTGCAGTAACGAATGAATATTGATATTTATCAGAACAAAAAGTACGGCATTGGCTATACCTGTAACACCTGTTCCCCAAACTGTTGTCCACCGCCCTACAGGAGTTACAGCATGAAGCTAGCGTTAATGATGAGCACACTGTGCATTGCCTCGATCGGCGTGGTGGGCTGCACCAGTTCCAAGGTCGAGCCGGACCAGTATTCAGGGTTCCTCAAAGATTACAGTCAGCTCAAGGAAGCCAAATCCCCCTCGGGGGCGGTAGTGATGCGCTGGGTGGATCCGAAGTTCGACATCAACAAATACAAAAGCGTGTATGTCGAACCGACCCAGATGTATCCCAAGCCCCAGCCGACCGTGAAAATCCCTCAGACCACCTTGAACGGGATTACCAGTTATTACGATCAGGCGCTCAAACGCGAGATTGGCAAATCCCTGCCTTTGGCGGCAGGCCCTGGCCCTGGTGTGATGGTGGTGCGTGCGGCCATTACCGCCGTCAGCAGCAAGACCGAAGGGCTGAAGCCTTATGAAGTGATTCCGATTGCCCTCGTCGCGGCGGCGGTCAGCACCGCGAGCGGGATTCGTGATCAGCAGACCGATCTGGCCACTGAAGCGGTGTTCCTGGATGGCGGGAACAATAAGGTGCTGGCCCAGGTGGTGCGCAAGGGCACTGGCAAACCGCTGGAAAACGAGGCTCAGGTGATGAAGGCCGATGACGTGAAAATCGTGATCGATGGCTGGGCTTCGGATTTGCATCAGTCGTTTCTGAAATTGAAATCCAAATGATGCGGTGGGGCTAAGGGCCTTTTCGCGAGTTCGCTCCTACAGTAGATCTCTGTCGCACACATAATTTGTGCTCACTGGAGATCAATTGTGGGAGCGAGCCTGCTCGCGGAGACGGTGGTCCAGTCGCAAAATCGTTCTCCGACAAACCACCGGAAAAAACCGATTCCCACTATCCCCACGTATCACCTGGCGACGGTTCTGAGCTCTGCACTCTCCTGATCCACCGTCCGGGGGCAGCAAGCCCCACTGGTAATACCTCGAGATTCCTCCCCCATGGCGGTGAAGCTTGATGGGGCGACGCTGAAATCCCGGGCGCCAACCCCACAACTGACGAACATGGACATCAGGCTGTAACCGGCTGCGCGAAGTGCAATGTGCATGGCGAAATCCTTATTGACCGAAAGTGACATTAAGGCCGGCGAACAGCGTGAATTGCGGCAAGCCTTCACCCTTGTGTTCGACGGTCCACTGCGGCTCGATGAATACATTGAGGATATTGTCCCTTGATTTCCAGACCTTGCCGGCACCCAGACCAAGGGGGATGTAATGGGTGTCATTCTTCAGGTCGAAGGTCCAGGTCGCGGTTGAGCGCAGGTACCAACCTCTCTCCAGGTTGTGAATGACAAACGGTTGCAAGGTGGCTGATTCGACATGCGGGCGGTCGTTGTCGCCTGCGAAGGAACTCTGGTATTGCACCAACGCGCCGAGCAAGCCACGGGGCGATGACTCGATCGCAATGGCCGCCAGTCCCGCTTGCCATTTGCCGGTGCCGAACTCGTCCTTATCGGCATACGGCGCAGTGATCTGCGGACCGATGCCCAGCTGCACGCCCTCGGTCTTGAGCAGGAAGATATCGAGCAGATTCAGATCACCTTCACCGATGCTGTAACTCCCACCCGAATCAGGGCGAATGCTGATCGGCGCAGTGGCGCGCAGCAATTGCGGGACGCCAATGAAATCGTTGGGCGCAAGCGGCAGCGTACCGCGCACCAGCAGGTCGTTGGTGTGGATGTTGGAGTCGTAGTATTTCGGGGTGTAGTAATCCAGCAGGTTCATCCCCGGCTCGGGGTTCAATGGATTGTTGCTTTTGCTGACCATGTCGGAATCGTCCGCCTGGACACAAACCACAGATGTTAAAGAGATCGCCAAAAAAAAGGTGCGCGCTCCTGGATGCTTCGACATGATTCGCCGGTTCCTTGGTGTCTCATTGGTCTACTCGGCACTTGGCGGCCGTTACTGCGTAATCTCTTTCCTATCAAGCCTGTAGGACATGTCTGATGGACGTTAGCAGCTGCCGACGGGTTATCCAGTCGACAGGATTAATTGGTGGGTATCTGTGCACAGCTCACCCTTGGGTGAATCCGAATAAAAGGCATCTCTTTTAGTTCGGATTAGCCTTAACGATCTGTCATTTATGACAGTTCCGCGCGAGGTGCTTTTTACTGATAGTTGCAGTGGCGGATTTCAACCCACCGTCGATTATCGAGACCAAGGCCATGACTGTTGCATTCAAATCCGTATCCGCTGTTGAAAGCCCCTGGAAACAGGCCCGACTGATCATCAATGGCAAGGAGGTGCAATGGAATGGCGCTATCGTCCTGCGCCGCGACCAGGAAAACACCGTGAGCGTGGAAGTTCCACCGTCCATCGCGAGGCAGCTCTGTTTGGGCCTGGCTGAAGATGGAGGCCTGAACATCGTGGCGTCGCCTGCTTTTAAACACTGGGTGGACCCGGTTCGTGGCCGGTTTAACTGGGCACTCACACCGAGCGAAGGCAGCAGTGCTCATGTCACCTTGGTGTTTTTGAGCAGGGAAGTAACCGAGCCCTGGCCACTCCCGTGTCGGGTTATGTCACTGACCCTGTGGGATGAGGTGAAGGTCTTGTTCAACGGAGCCGAATATGATCCGGCCGGAAGCGCTTATCCAGTGCGAGGAAACCGTTACCCCGTCCAAATACAGCCACTGGCCGGTAGTCCATCCATCAACCTCAACGCGGTCGTGGTTTGGGGAATACCCCCCACAGGACTGGACGTGACCCTCGAACCATCGCCCGGCGAATCCAAAGTCCTGGAAGCGCAAGGCGCTTCCTGGGATCTGGTGTGTGGCAACACCCGGGATGGCAAGTTTTCGATGATCGTGTATCTGGAGGACGACCCCGAAATCCGTCTTGAAATAGCGTTGGAACTGGGAAATCACGATCTTGTTTTGTATCTGACGACGATTCTCAAGGGGACCGCTGGCAATCGAATAACACTGACGACTTTTTCCCAGGTTCCGCCGTTCCGACGTGTACCCGGCGTGGCTATCCAGTGGAGTTGGCGAGGTGGAGCGCTCTTGACTGGCGTCACCAGCAACCTGGGCGCCAGCTCCGTGGAGTTTGATGCGAGGGAAGTGAACGGGCCGGTTTCAGTGGAAACCTATGTGCTTGGCCAGCCTCATTCAGCAAAAACCGTTGTAATTTGAACCTTGGTTTGTCCATAGCAGGATGATTGACGGTTTTCGGAGCGCCGGACCCCGAAAACCGTTACAGGCACTCAGCGCTTGTTCATCTGCTCACGCTGCCGCTCCTCCTGCTCCCGCAGCTCCGGCGTGAATTCGGCACCGAAATCCTCGGCCTCAAACACCTGGCGAATCTCGATTTCGGCTTCGGTACCCGGCATCGGGTTGGGGCAGCGTTTGACCCACTCGATTGCTTCGTCCTTCGACTTCACCTGCCACAGCCAGTAACCGGCGATCAGCTCTTTTGTTTCGACAAACGGGCCGTCAATCACTGTGCGTCTGTCGCCCGAAAAACGTACGCGGGCGCCCTGGCTACTCGGGTGCAAACCTTCGCCTGCCAACATGATCCCGGCCTTGACCAGTTCCTCGTTGTAATTGCCCATCGCGGTCAGCAGTTCTTTACTGGGCATCACGCCAGCCTCGGAATCCGGGCTGGCTTTGACAATGATCATGAATCGCATGGTGGTGTGTCCTCTGGATTTGAATGATTCACTGTATGGTCGATTGGTGATTTGCCAAATCGACAACGTTTCAAAAAAAACGTCGTTTTAACGGGATTCGGTCGATTAATTTTCGACATTCATTCCGTCATTAATATGTCCCGAGAAGTCGGCGACCGGCGTTCCATCGGCGAAATGCTCAGGGGGCAGTGGCTGCCTTCCTCATCGGCAAATATGTACCCGGCGCAATTGAGGCCATTAGGGGCGAGGTGATCAGCCTCTGCACGTTCCTGATTTGTGCGCCGCAATACCGCACCTACCGGATCCCCACAGGCTTTTTTCTCTGCAAGGGTTGTATCCAGTCTCTGCGACGACCCTTCACAATTTGTATCCGCCCATAGGTCGTCAGCCCGTTTCGTGGTTAACTTCGGCCTCTTCAAAATTCTCCACACCAACGTTCAGAAGGACTCCTTTCATGGCTCAAGTCACTCTTAAAGGCAACCCGGTTCAAGTCAACGGCCAACTGCCACAAGCCGGTTCCAAGGCGCCAGCCTTTTCCCTGGTTGCCGGCAATCTGTCCGACGTGACCCTGGCGAGCTTCGCCGGCAAGCGCAAAGTGCTGAACATCTTCCCAAGCGTCGACACCCCGACCTGCGCCACGTCGGTGCGCAAGTTCAACGCCCAGGCCAACGATGTCGCCAACACCGTGGTGCTGTGCATCTCCGCTGACCTGCCGTTCGCCCAGGCCCGTTTCTGCGGCGCCGAAGGCCTGGAAAACGTGCAGAACCTGTCGACCCTGCGCGGTGCCGAATTCATCGAGAACTACGGCGTTGCCATTGCCGACGGCCCACTCAAAGGCCTGACCGCCCGTGCCGTTGTGGTACTGGACGAGAACGACAACGTGCTGCACAGCGAGCTGGTCAAGGAAATCGCTGAAGAGCCAAACTACGAAGCCGCACTTGCCGTTCTGAAATAAGCAGTTCATTACAATTGTTAACGGCCTGGCCCTGTCCAGGCCGTTTTCATTTGTGCTTCAGTGTCTTAGATAAATCTCCTGTTACGTAAGCCGAAGGTAAATTGCCGGTAAAGGCGCTTTGCTAAATACCCGACAGTGCTTATCGTTCAGCCTCCCGTAGAAGAAGCCCACGCGCCCAATGGTTGATCATTCAATGCAATCCTCCGCTTCCCGTAGTCCTCGTCGCTGGCTGTTCGGCCTGCTTGTCCTGTTGGTCATCGCTGGCCTGTGCTGGAAATTCTGGCCCGGCAGTGCTGCGCCAAAAGAAGGTGCAGGACAAAAAGCCGTGGCGGGGCATACCGGTCGTTCGGGCGGCATGCGTCCGGGTTTCGGGGGCGCGACGGGGCCGGTTCCGGTGCGTGTGGCGCCAGCGGTCAAAGGCGACTTCCCGCTGTACTACAAGGCGCTGGGCACCGTGACGGCGCTGAACACCATCAATGTGCGCAGCCGGGTGGGCGGCGAGCTGATCAAGGTGTCATTCGAAGAAGGGCAGATGGTCAAGGCCGGCGATCTGCTGGCTGAAATCGACCCGCGTCCTTACCAGAACGCCTTGCTGCAGGCCGAAGGCACCTTGCTGCAAAACCAGGCGCAACTGAAGAACGCTCAAGTCGATGTCGAACGTTATCGCGGCCTGTACCGTGAAGACAGCATCGCCAAGCAAACCCTGGACACCGCCGAAGCGCTGGTCGGCCAGTATCAGGGCACGGTCAAGACCAATCAGGCGGCGGTCAATGACGCCAAGCTCAATCTCGAATTCACCAGGATCCGCGCGCCGATTACCGGTCGTGTGGGCCTGCGTCAGCTCGACGTCGGCAACCTGGTGGCCGTCAATGACACCACGGCGCTGGCGATCATCACCCAGACCCAACCGATCAACGTTGCCTTCACCTTGCCGGAAAACAGCCTCGACGTGGTGCTGGCCCGCTATCGCAGTGGCGCCAAACTGCCCGCCGAAGCCTGGGACCGTGGCGACACCAAAATGCAAGCCACCGGTGTGTTGCAGAGCCTCGACAACCAGATCGACGTCACTACCGGCACCCTGAAATTCAAGGCTCGCTACGAAAACCGCGATCAAGCGTTGTTCCCCAATCAGTTCGTCAACGTCCACCTGCTCGCCGACACGCTCAAAGACGTGGTACTCGCGCCTTCGGCAGCCATCCAGTTTGGCACCAATGGCACGTTCGTCTATGCAATGGATGGCGACAAGAAGGTCACGATCCGTCAGTTGAAAGTCGGCGCCAGCGACGGTGAAAACACCGTAGTCACCGAAGGCCTGACCGCCGGCGATCGCGTAGTCCTCGAAGGCACCGACCGCCTGAAGGAAGGCAGTGAAGTAGAAGTGGTCAATGACACCAAGGACGTGCCGACCTCTCCGACCGGGCACCTGCAGGGCAAACCGGCGGCCAGCGCGACTGATCCGGCGACCACCGACAAGGCGAAAAAGGGCGGCGCATGAACATCTCGCGGCTGTTCATCCTTCGCCCGGTCGCCACGACCCTGAGCATGCTGGCCATTATTCTGGCCGGCGTCATTGCCTATCGGCTGTTGCCGGTGTCGGCCTTGCCCCAGGTCGATTACCCGACCATTCGCGTCATGACCCTTTATCCCGGCGCCAGCCCGGACGTCATGACCAGCGCCGTGACCGCGCCGCTCGAGCGTCAGTTCGGGCAGATGCCCGGCCTGACCCAGATGGCCTCGACCAGTTCCGGTGGCGCCTCGGTGCTGACCCTGCGGTTCAGCCTCGACATCAACATGGACGTCGCCGAGCAGCAGGTGCAGGCCGCGATCAACGCCGCCACCAATCTGCTACCCAAGGACCTGCCCGCGCCGCCGGTGTACAACAAGGTCAACCCGGCGGACACCCCGGTGCTGACCCTGGCGATCACGTCCAAGACCATGTTGCTGCCCAAGCTCAATGACCTGGTCGATACGCGCATGGCACAGAAAATCGCCCAGATCAGTGGCGTCGGCATGGTCAGCATTGCCGGCGGTCAGCGTCAGGCGGTGCGGATCAAGGTCAACCCCGAAGCCCTGGCGGCCAACGGTTTGAACCTGTCGGACGTGCGCACCTTGATCGGTGCCTCCAACGTCAACCAGCCCAAGGGCAACTTCGACGGTCCGACCCGGGTCTCGATGCTCGATGCAAACGATCAACTGACCTCGCCCAAGGATTACGCCAACCTGATCCTGGCCTACGCCAACGGTGCGCCATTGCGGCTCAAGGACGTGGCGGAAATCGTCGACGGAGCGGAGAACGAACGTCTGGCGGCGTGGGCCAACGAAAACCAGGCCGTGTTGCTGAACATCCAGCGCCAGCCCGGCGCCAACGTCATCGAAGTGGTCGACCGGATCAAGGCGTTGCTGCCGAGCATCACGGATAACCTGCCGGCCGGCCTCGACGTCACTGTGCTGACCGACCGCACCCAGACCATCCGTGCGTCCGTCACCGACGTACAACACGAATTGCTGATCGCCATCGCGCTGGTGGTGATGGTGACGTTCCTGTTCCTGCGGCGCGCCAGTGCCACGATCATTCCTTCGGTGGCCGTGCCGCTGTCGTTGATCGGCACCTTCGGCGTGATGTACCTCGCCGGTTTTTCGGTCAATAACCTGACCCTGATGGCCCTGACCATCGCCACCGGTTTTGTGGTGGACGATGCGATCGTCATGCTGGAGAACATTTCCCGGTTTATCGAAGAGGGTGACAGCCCGTTGAACGCGGCGCTCAAGGGCGCCAAGCAGATCGGCTTTACCCTGATTTCCCTGACCTTGTCGCTGATCGCTGTACTGATCCCGTTGCTGTTCATGGCCGACGTGGTGGGGCGTTTGTTCCGCGAGTTTGCGATCACGTTGGCGGTGGCGATCCTGATTTCCCTGGTCGTCTCGCTGACCCTGACACCGATGATGTGCGCGCGACTGCTCAAGCGCGAACCCAAGGAAGAAGAACAGGGCCGTTTCTACCGGGCCAGCGGTGCCACAATTGATTGGATGATCGCGGCTTACGGGCGCAAGTTAAAGTGGGTTCTCAAGCATCAACCGCTGACGTTGCTGGTGGCGATCGGCACCCTGGCGCTGACTGTATTCCTTTACATGGTCGTGCCGAAGGGGTTCTTTCCGGTGCAGGACACTGGCGTTATTCAGGGCATTTCCGAGGCGCCGCAGTCGATTTCCTTTGCAGCAATGAGCGAGCGGCAACAGGAACTGGCCAAGGTGATCCTGGCGGATCCGGCCGTAGAGAGTCTGTCTTCCTATATTGGCGTCGATGGCGATAACTCGACGTTGAACAGCGGTCGTTTGCTGATCAACCTCAAGTCCCACAGCAACCGCGATTTGAGTGCCACCGAAGTGATTGCCCGCCTGCAACCGGAACTGGACAAGCTGGTCGGCATTCGTCTGTTCATGCAGCCGGTTCAGGACCTGACCATCGAAGACCGCGTAAGCCGTACGCAGTACCAATTCAGCATGTCGTCGCCGGATTCCGAGTTGCTCAACCTGTGGAGTGGTCGTTTGGTGGAAGCACTGGCCCAACGGCCGGAGCTGACCGATGTTGCCAGTGATTTGCAGGACAAAGGGCTGCAGGTCTACCTGGTGATCGACCGTGATGCGGCGTCGCGGGTCGGGGTGTCGGTGTCGAACATTACCGACGCGCTGTACGACGCGTTCGGTCAGCGGCAGATTTCCACCATTTACACCCAGGCCAGCCAGTACCGCGTAGTGCTGCAATCGCAGTCCGGCGAGAAGATCGGCCCGGATGCGCTGAACCAGATTCACGTCAAGACCACCGATGGCGGGCAAGTGCGCCTGTCCAGCCTGGCGCACATAGAGGAACGTCAGGGGCAGCTCGCGATCACTCACATCGGCCAGTTCCCGGCGGTGATGATGTCCTTCAACCTTGCGCCCGGCGTGGCGCTGGGGCATGCGGTGGAAATCATCGAGCAAGTGCAGAAAGACATCGGCATGCCGATTGGCGTACAGACCCAGTTTCAGGGCGCGGCCGAAGCGTTCCAGGCGTCGTTGTCGAGCACGTTGCTGCTGATTCTGGCAGCGGTGGTGACCATGTACATCGTGCTCGGCGTGCTCTATGAGAGCTACATCCACCCGATCACCATTCTCTCGACCTTGCCGTCCGCGGCGGTCGGCGCCTTGCTGGCGTTGCTGTTGAGTGGCAATGACCTGGGGATGATCGCGATCATCGGCATCATCCTGCTGATCGGTATCGTGAAGAAGAACGCGATCATGATGATCGACTTCGCCCTCGACGCCGAGCGCAATCAGGGCATGGACCCGGAGACGGCGATCTATCAGGCAGCGCTGCTGCGCTTCCGGCCGATCCTGATGACCACGCTGGCGGCATTGTTCGGTGCCGTGCCGTTGATGCTGGCCACCGGTTCCGGCGCTGAGCTGCGTCAGCCCCTGGGTCTGGTGATGGTCGGTGGTTTGTTGGTCAGCCAGGTGCTGACGTTGTTCACCACACCGGTCATTTACCTCTACTTCGACCGCCTCGGTCGGCGCTGGGGCCGTCAGGCCGAGCCCGTGGAAGTGGTCGAACAGCCATGAACCTCTCCGGACCTTTCATCAAGCGCCCGGTCGCAACGATGTTGCTGAGCCTGGCGATCATGCTGCTGGGCGGGGTGAGCTTCGGCTTGCTGCCGGTGTCACCGCTGCCGCAAATGGACTTCCCGGTGATCGTGGTCCAGGCCAGTCTGCCGGGGGCGAGCCCGGAGGTGATGGCTTCGACCGTGGCTACACCACTCGAACGTTCCTTCGGCGCCATCGCCGGGGTCAACACCATGAGCAGCCGTTCCAGCCAGGGCTCGACCCGGGTGATTCTGCAGTTCGACCTTGATCGCGACATCAACGGCGCGGCGCGCGAAGTGCAAGCGGCGATCAACGCCTCGCGCAACCTGCTGCCGAGCGGGATGCGCAGCATGCCGACCTACAAGAAGGTCAACCCGTCCCAGGCGCCGATCATGGTGCTGTCGTTGACCTCGGATGTGCTGGAAAAGGGCCAGCTCTACGATTTGGCCTCGACGATCCTGTCCCAGAGCCTGTCCCAGGTGCAGGGCGTAGGTGAAGTACAGATCGGTGGCAGCTCCCTGCCGGCGGTGCGGATCGAACTCGAACCCCAGGCGCTCAACCAGTACGGCGTGGCGCTGGACGATGTGCGCAACACCGTCGCCAATGCCAACGTGCGTCGGCCGAAAGGCTCGGTCGAAGACGGTCAGCGGTTGTGGCAGGTCCAGGCCAACGATCAGCTGGAAAAAGCCAAGGACTACGAGTCGCTGATCATTCACTACAACGGCGGTGCAGCACTGCGGTTGAAGGATGTGGCCAAGGTCAGCGATGGCGTCGAGGACCGTTACAACAGCGGTTTCTTCAACAATGACGCGGCGGTCTTGCTGGTGATCAACCGTCAGGCCGGCGCCAACATCATCGAGACGGTCAACGAGATCAAGGCTCAGCTCCCGGCACTGCAAGCCGTACTGCCGGCCAGCGTCAAGCTGAACCTGGCCATGGACCGCTCGCCGGTGATCAAGGCGACCCTGCACGAAGCGGAAATGACCCTGCTGATCGCCGTGGCGCTGGTGATCCTGGTGGTGTTCCTGTTTCTCGGTAACTTCCGCGCCTCGCTGATTCCGACCCTTGCGGTACCGGTGTCGCTGGTGGGCACCTTCGCGGTGATGTACCTGTACGGATTTTCCCTGAACAACCTGTCGCTGATGGCGCTGATCCTGGCCACCGGGCTGGTGGTGGACGACGCCATCGTGGTGCTGGAGAACATCACCCGGCACATCGACGAAGGCGTGCCGCCGATGAAGGCCGCTTACCTCGGGGCGCAGGAAGTCGGTTTCACGCTGCTGTCGATGAACGTCTCGCTGGTCGCAGTGTTCCTGTCGATCCTGTTCATGGGCGGGATCATCGAAAGCCTGTTCCGTGAGTTTTCCATCACCCTGGCCGCGTCCATCGTGGTGTCGTTGGTGGTCTCGCTGACCCTGACACCGATGCTCTGCGCCCGTTGGCTGAAGCCGCATACGCCGGGTGAGGAAAACCGCCTGCAACGCTGGAGCCACCGCGCCAACGAGTGGATGGTCGCTAAATACGCCACCAGCCTGGATTGGGTGTTGCGTCACCGTCGCCTGACCTTGCTCAGCCTTATCGTGATAGTTGGCGTTAACATTGCGCTGTATGTCGTTGTTCCTAAAACATTCATGCCTCAGCAAGACACCGGTCAGTTGATCGGTTTTGTGCGGGGCGACGACGGTCTGTCGTTCAGCGTCATGCAGCCGAAAATGGAAACGTTCCGCCGCGCTGTACTCAAGGATGAAGCGGTGGAAAGCGTCGCCGGCTTCATCGGTGGCACCAACGGCACCAACAACGCCTTCATGCTGGTACGCCTGAAACCGATCAAGGAGCGGGGCGTTTCTGCGCAAAAAGTCATCGAGCGCCTGCGCAAGGAAATGCCCAAGGTCGCCGGCGCGCAGTTGATGCTGATGGCGGATCAGGACCTGCAATTTGGCGGCGGCCGCGAGCAGACCACCTCGCAGTATTCCTACATCCTGCAAAGCGCCGACCTTGGCGAACTGCGCCAGTGGTATCCGAAGGTGGTGACCGCGCTCAAGGCGTTGCCGGAGCTGACCGCGATTGACGCCCGTGAAGGACGCGGGGCGCAGCAGGTGACCTTGATCGTCGATCGCGACCAGGCCAAACGCCTGGGGGTCGACATGGACATGGTCACCGCCGTCCTGAACAACGCCTACAGCCAGCGACAGATTTCAACCATCTACGACAGCCTCAACCAATATCAGGTGGTGATGGAGGTCAATCCGAAGTACGCCCAGGACCCGATCACCCTCAAGCAGGTTCAGGTAATCACCGCCGATGGCGCGCGGATTCCGCTGTCGACCATCGCCCATTACGAAAACAGCCTGGAGGACGACCGTGTCAGCCACGAAGGTCAGTTCGCCTCCGAGAGCATTTCCTTCGACATGGCTGAAGGCGTGACGGTGGAGCAGGGCACTGCGGCCATCGAACGGGCGATTGCCAAGCTCGGCATGCCGGAAGACGTGATTGTGAAAATGGCCGGCACCGCCGACGCTTTCGCCGCGACCCAGAAGAGCCAGCCGTGGATGATTCTTGGCGCGCTGGTGGCGGTGTATCTGGTGCTGGGTGTGTTGTATGAAAGCTACATCCATCCACTGACCATTCTCTCGACCTTGCCGTCGGCCGGGGTCGGCGCGTTGCTGTCGATCTATGCGCTGGGCGGTGAGTTCAGCCTGATCTCGTTGCTCGGGCTGTTTTTGCTGATCGGCGTGGTGAAGAAAAACGCCATTCTGATGATCGACCTCGCATTGCAACTTGAGCGGCATCAGGGCCTGGAACCGCTGGCGTCGATTCGCAGCGCTTGCCTGCAACGTCTGCGTCCGATTCTGATGACCACGCTGGCCGCGATCCTCGGTGCCTTGCCGCTGCTACTGAGCCGTGCCGAAGGTGCGGAAATGCGTCAACCACTGGGCCTGACCATCATTGGCGGGTTGATTTTCAGTCAGGTCCTGACGCTTTACACCACCCCGGTGGTTTACCTCTATCTCGACAAACTGCGCCATCGCTTCAACCACTGGCGTGGGGTGCGTACCGATGCTGCCCTGGAAACTCCGCTATGACTGACCGTTCGCTAATCAACCTGTCCGCACCGCTGATCACGGCCCGAGGCTCGCGCCTGTTGAGCCTGTCGCTGTGCGTTGCGCTGCTCAGTGCCTGCGCCATCGGCCCGGATTACCAGCGCCCGCCAACCGCTGCGCCGGTGCAGTACAAGGAAGCGGCCGGTTGGCGTCAGGCCAATCCGAGCGATTCCCTGGCCCGCGGTGCGTGGTGGGAATTGTATGGCGATCAACAATTGAATGGCCTGATCGAGAAACTCAACAGCGCCAACCAGACGGTTGCCCAGTCCGAAGCCCAATACCGTCAAGCCCAGGCGTTGGTGCGCAGTGCTCGCGGTGCGTTTTTTCCGACCGTGGACCTGACGGTCGGGAAAAACCGCTCCAGCCAGGGCACCGGCAGCAGCAGTTCGAGCCTGACCAGTTCCTCCAGTGGTATCCGCGACACCTATACCGCACAGGCAGGGGTCAGTTGGGAAGCCGACGTCTGGGGCAAGCTGCGCCGCGGGCTGGAAGCCGACACCGCCAATGCCGAGGCGAGTTTTGCCGATCTGGCGGCGATGCGGTTGAGCCAGCAGTCGGAACTGGTGCAGAACTACCTGCAATTGCGCGTGATCGATGAGCAGAAACGTCTGCTGCAAGCCACGGTCGAGGCCTATCAACGCTCGCTGAAAATGACCGAAAACCAGTACCGCGCCGGTGTTTCCGGCAAAGATGCGGTGGCCCAGGCCACCACCCAGCTCAAGAGCACCGAGGCCGAACTGGTCGATCTGATCTGGCAGCGTGCGCAGTTCGAGAACGCCATTGCCGTGCTGATCGGGTTGCCGCCGGCCGAGTTCAGCCTCGCGGAATCCGCGGATATCCCGATGCTGCCCGAGGTGCCGCTGAACCTGCCTTCGCAGTTATTGGAACGCCGCCCGGACATCGCCTCCGCCGAACGCTCGGTCATGGCCGCCAACGCTAACATCGGTGTGGCCAAGGCCGCTTATTACCCGGACCTGACGTTGAGTTTGAATGGCGGTTACAGCAGCAGCACCACTTCGAACTGGATCAGTGTGCCGAACCGCTTCTGGTCGGTCGGCCCGCAACTGGCGATGACCTTGTTCGACGGCGGCCAACGGTCGGCGGAAGTCGATCGCAGCGAAGCAGCCTACGACGAAACCGTCGCCAAGTACCGCCAGACCGTGCTCGACGGCTTCCGCGAGGTGGAGAATTATCTGGTCCAGCTCAAGGTCCTGGAGAACGAATCGGCCGTGCGTCAGCAGGCCCTGGACGCGGCGCGTGAGTCCTTGCGCCTGACCCGGAATCAGTACAAGGCCGGGTTGATCGCTTATCTGGATGTAGTGGTCGTGCAAGCCACTGCGCTGAACAACGAACGCAACATGCTGGATTTGTTGCAGAGCCGCTTGATTGCCAGCGTGCAGTTGATTGCGGCGCTGGGTGGCGGATGGGATGGCCAGCTCGACCGTAACTTGTAGGTCACTCGACAGCGCCTACAGGGCGCCCGGCGGCGCGTGGGGTGGGCTCCGGGAACGCCAATCCAACATCATCGCCAGCAATCAAACAAGCGTTTCATCGGGTTGATGGCCTTTTGCTAATTTTGTCAGTGCGTTCTTTCATGCAATCAGTACAATCGCCGGATTTGTCCCCCGAGAATGGAAGCAGTACGGCGGGTCGTCACGAGAAGTCCCATGCTCATCGGTAGCTATTCCCCCACGCTGGTTATCATCTCGCTTTTTGTGGCGATTCTCGCGTCCTACACCGCGCTCGACATGACCGGGCGCATCGCCACGGCCAAAGGCCGTGCCGTGCATTTGTGGACGGCCGGCGGCGCTTTGGCGATGGGCATCGGCGTGTGGTCGATGCATTTCATCGGCATGCTCGCGTTTGAACTGCCGATTGACCTCGGCTACGACGTTACCCTGACGGCCCTGTCGCTGCTGACCGCCATTCTGTCTTGCGGCTTTGCCCTGTGGCTGGTCAGCCAGCCACAACTGCCGGGCTGGCAACTGGCGTTCGGGGCGCTGGTGATGGGGGCTGGCATCAGCGCCATGCACTACACCGGCATGGCGGCCATGCGCATGCAACCGGGTATCGATTACGACCCGACATTGTTCGGCGCCTCTTTGCTCATCGCCGTCGGCGCCTCGGGCGCTGCATTATGGATCGCCTTCCGCCTGCGCCGGCACACGCCTTCTGTCAGTCTGCTTCGAGGCGGCGCGGCGGTGATCATGGGCATTGCCATTGTCGGTATGCACTACACCGCCATGGCCGCTGCGCGTTTTCCAGACGGCAGTTTTTGTGGCGCGGCGATCAACGGTTTGAACGGCAAGGGCCTGGACAGCCTGGTACTGATCACTACGATGGCGGTGCTGAGCATTGCCTTGCTCACCTCGATTCTCGATGCGCGCCTGGAGGCTCGCACCGCCGAGCTGGCCCATTCGCTGACAGAGGCTAATCGCGAACTCACCCAACTGGCGCTGCACGACACCCTGACCGGTCTGCCAAATCGGGTGTTGCTGGCTGACCGTATCGACCAGGCCATGTCGAGAGTGCAGGAGCAAGGCGGTTGTTTTGCCTTGATGTTCATCGATCTGGACGGTTTCAAGCCGGTCAATGATGCATTCGGCCATCACATGGGGGACCAGTTGCTGCGCGAAGTCGCACTGCGCCTGCGTGAGGACTTGCGTAGCCAGGACACGCTGGCGCGGATTGGTGGCGATGAGTTCGTGCTGTTGGTGCAACTGGCTGATGAACATGACGCACTGAATCTGGCGGCGCGGCAAGTCGGGCTGATCGCGCGCTCGTTTCGCGTTGCTGAACATGATTTGCAAATATCCGCCAGTGTCGGCATCGCCCTTTATCCGGGAAACGGCCAGACCTGCGAAGAACTGCTGATGAACGCCGACGCGGCGATGTATCACGCCAAGGGCGCGGGCAAAAACGGCTACAGCTTCTTCGACGCCTCGATGAACAGCAACGCGCGCAAACAGCTGCAATTGCTGCAAGACCTGCGCAATGCAGTGGAACAGCAAGAATTCTGCCTCTACTACCAGCCAAAATTCGATGCCGGCAACGGCCGGCCTGTCGGCGCCGAGGCGTTGTTGCGCTGGGTGCACCCGACGCAGGGCATGCTGCTGCCGGACAAGTTCATCGAACTGGCGGAGAAGACCGGCCTGATCATTCCAATCGGCGATTGGGTGCTCAACGAAGCCTGCCGGCAAATGCGCGAATGGTACGTGCTCGGTTACACCGACTGGCGCATCGCCGTGAATCTGTCGGCTTTGCAGTTCTGCCACGCTGGCCTGGTCCAGAGTGTCGCCAAGGCGTTGGCTACGCATCATTTGCCGGCTAACAGCCTGACCCTGGAAATCACCGAAACCACCGCCATGAGCGATGCCGATGCGAGCATGATGGTGCTTAACGAACTCTCGGAGATGGGTGTCGACCTGTCGATTGATGATTTTGGTACTGGCTATTCGAGCCTGATGTACCTCAAGCGCTTGCCGGCCAACGAACTGAAAATCGACCGGGGGTTTGTTCGCGACCTGGAACGGGACAGCGACGACGCAGCCATCGTTTCCGCCATCGTCGCCCTCGGCCAGGCGCTGGATTTGCGCATCGTTGCCGAAGGCGTGGAAACCGATGTGCAGCAGGATTTCCTGACTCAACTCGGTTGCGACTCGTTGCAGGGCTATCTGTTGGGGCATCCGCTGCCGGCGGAGCGCTTCATGGTGGATATTCTTCGCGGGGAGCGGTTGGCGGTAAGTTGACCCCTCTGTGGCGAGGGAGCTTGCTCCCGCTCGACTGCGCAGCAGTCGTAAAACAATGTATGCGGTTAACTGATGCACTGCGACGCAAGGCTTTGGGGCTGCTGCGCAGCCCAGCGGGAGCAAGCTCCCTCGCCACAGGACAACCACAGACCCCATGCAAAACCCGCCAATGGCGGTTATTCTTGGCCCCGACTGCAAACGCTTTAACGGGGAAACGCTCGCATGGACAAAGTCATCGTCATCACCGGCGGCAGCCGCGGCATCGGCGCCGCCACAGCCTTGTTGGCCGCCGCACAGGGCTATCGGATCTGCATCAACTATCAATCCGACGAAGAGGCGGCGCACCGCGTGCTTGAGCAAGTACGCGCCCTCGGTGCCCAGGCCATCGCGGTACGAGCCGACGTCAGTATCGAAGACGAAGTGATCGGGCTGTTCAACCGCGTTGACGCCGAACTGGGCCGGGTGACCGCGCTGGTCAATAATGCCGGGACCGTGGGGCACAAATCCCGCGTCGACGAAATGTCCGAGTTCCGCATTCTCAAAACCCTCAAGACCAACGTCCTGGCGCCGATCCTCTGCGCCAAGCACGCCGTGCTGCGCATGTCGCCGAAACACGGCGGGCAGGGCGGCAGTATCGTCAACGTATCTTCGGTCGCCTCGCGCCTGGGAGCGCCAAATGAGTACGTGGATTACGCGTCGTCCAAAGGCGCGCTCGACACGTTTACCATCGGCCTGTCCAAGGAAGTGGCGGGCGAAGGCATTCGGGTCAATGCCGTGCGCCCCGGTTACATCTACACCGATTTCCATGCGCTGAGCGGCGATCCGGACCGGGTCAGCAAACTGGAATCGGCGATCCCGATGGCGCGCGGGGGCCGGCCGGATGAAGTGGCTGAGGCGATTGTGTGGTTGTTGTCGGACAAGGCTTCTTACGCGACCGGCACGTTTGTTGATCTTGGTGGTGGGCGCTGAATGGCTGTCTACTGTCATTTGTGACAGTAGACGTCGATAGCTCGCGCACCTAAATTACGAGTGGCCTCTCATCGGTGAGCGCCACGACTTGTACAACCATACGCCATCAATCAGTGTCATTGAGCCCCGCGGTTTACTTGTCCGTGCCCTGGCCTATTATCGACGCGTCGCCGGCGAAGCGGTGGTGACGCGAGTCACGCACCAGCTTTATGACGCGGCGAGTCGGCTCACTGAACAGCGCGATCCTCGCTTGTTTGCCCTGGCGCAGTCCGGCGTCGCGGTGCCGCCGAATCTGGTCAGCATCCCAAGCCTTTCCGGCCAGCCACTGTGCAGCGACAGCGTCGATGCCGGCTGGCAACTGAGTTTGCCCGGTGCGGCCGGGCAGCCCATTGAATCGTGGGATCAGCGAGGCTGGCACCGCCGCACCGAAGTTGATGCGTTGCTGCGACCGGTGGCAATCTTCGAGCACAGCGTCGACGAAGCCGAGCTCTGTGCCGAGCGGATCACCTGGGGCAGTTCTTCGACGGACAATGCGCGGCACAATCGCTGCGGCCAACCGGTGCGACAGGATGATCCGGCGGGGAGCCGATTGCTGCCCGAGTACGGGCTGTCGGGTGTGGTCCTCGCCGAAGTCCGTCGTTTCCTCGACAGCCTGGATCCGCCGGACTGGCCCCTTGCGGAGGCTGAACGCAACGGGTTGCTGGAGCCGGATGAGGGCGCGCGTTCTGCCTGGCACTTCGCAGCCACTGGCGAGGCGCTGAGCCAGACCGATGCCAAAGGCCACGTCCGCCACTTCGCCCATGATCGGGCCGGCCAGCTGCGCGAAGTTCGCCTGCAACGGGCCGGACAACCTGCCGCCGAAACGCTGGTCAGCGCCCTCGAGTACAGCGCGCTCGGACAGGTTCAGCAGGAACTCGCCGGCAACGGCATGCGCACCGTTTCCAGTTATGACCCGGCCGATGGGCATCTGCTGTCGCTGGCCAATCAAGGCCCGGACGGCATGTTTTTGCAAAACCTGAGCTACCGCTATGACCCGGCGGGCAACATCACCGAAATCACCGACGCCGCGTTACCGATCCAGTATTTCGCCAACCAGCGCATCGAACCGGTCCGCCGCTTCATCTACGACACGTTGAATCAACTGATCAAAGCCACTGGCTGGGAAACCGCCAAGCCTTCATTCGGTCCCGCATTACCCGAGTGGCAAGCCTTCGGCCCGCCCGATGCCAGCCGTTGGCGCAACTACAGCGAAACCTATCACTATGACGAGGCCGGCAATCTGCGGGAGCGCATTCATCTCGGTGCCGAGAACGACACGTTGATCATGCGGGTGGCGGAGCACAGCAATCGCAGCATCAAAGATCGACCAGGTGCGGATCTGGAGGCGCTGTTCGATGTTCGTGGCAATTTGCTGGAGCTGCAACCCGGTCAGGCGTTGCAGTGGAATGGTCGCAATGAATTGGCCCAGGTCACCCAAGTAACCCGGATCGCTGCCGCCGATGATTGGGAGCGCTACGTTTACGATGCTGAAGGCATGCGTCTGCGCAAATGCCAAAGTGCTGCAGCGAAATCCGTCATCCATACAGCCGAAGTACGCTACTTGCCGGGCATCGAACTGCACACCAACAGTGCCACGGGTGAGCGGTTGCAGGTTATCAGTGTTCAGGTGGGGCGCTGTACGGTGCGGCTGCTGCATTGGGACAGTCCGCCCCCCGATGACGTGGAAAACGACCAACTGCGTTACTGCTTCGACGATCACCTGGGGTCGAGTGCGATTGAAGTGGATGCGCAGGCGAAACCGATGAGCCAGGAAGTGTATTACCCGTTTGGCGGCACGGCGTGGCTGGCGGGGCGGCAGGAGGTGGAAAGCAGTTACAAGACTATCCGTTACTCGGGCAAGGA
This sequence comes from Pseudomonas fluorescens NCIMB 11764, assembly GCF_000293885.2. Classification (NCBI taxonomy): domain Bacteria; kingdom Pseudomonadati; phylum Pseudomonadota; class Gammaproteobacteria; order Pseudomonadales; family Pseudomonadaceae; genus Pseudomonas; species Pseudomonas fluorescens. The sequence continues at coordinate 4,975,227 of NZ_CP010945.1, read as the reverse complement.
ACGAGATGCGACGGGGCTTTATTACTATGGCGCGCGTTTTTACGCGCCATGGTTACAGCGGTGGCTGAGTCCAGACCCCGCGGGGGATATAGATGCGTTAAATTTTTATGATTTTGTAAACAATAGGCCGCTTGTATTTTTTGATCCCGACGGATACGCCCCAATTTCAGCTGCCGAATATGATGTTATGTTCGAACAGAAAATCGGAATTCCTGACATTGTCAAGCATAGAGGAATGGCGAACATCAGTCTTCACCTGCCACTTTTGGCTAGCAAACTAAAAGAAGCGCTTAAATTAGCAGTAGAGGGTTTGAGTCGAAGTGTGGAGGAGTTGAAAAATGGTAGCCATGATCGAGAAAAACTGAACGCACACTTCGGAGTTGAAGGTGGCAGCAATACTGATCAGTTAATCAAGGTTTACAAAGAAGCATTGTCAGGACTTAAGCGAATTACTGACATCTCTGAAAAAATTGTCGTTTTCGACGATGTCGATGGCGACTACGCAGATACCGCCGCATTTGTCATTCCTGGCGATAGAAGAGAAAAAATATACGTAAACAATCAGTTCTTCACAAGTGCTTCGACAGAAGAGTTAGCTTTTATTATTATTCATGAGCGCATTCATCAAAGCAAAGTTATAAGTGCTCAAAAAGACTTATGGTATTTGGTGCCGACATCTAGCGACTATGCTGGCGCCAAACTTGTCAGCGGAAACGTTGACTTAAAAACCTCGAAAAATGCGGCCATGGCAAGCATGTCGAAAAGAATGATGACGACAACAAATATTGTAATAGACGATATCGATCCTAGCGTTCAAGATGACTTTGTAAACGTTGCGGGGGGCGCATCCATTGATGAAGCATTAGAGAGTTTCAAAAAAACTCCTGCGCTTCGAACAAAAATGGCATTTAGAAATCCTGATAACTACGCGAGTTATATTATGGCTCCGGCTATTTAAATGGCGCGACTCAATGAGTGTCTTGCCTTGGAGATTATTCAAGGACTGCTCAAAAATACCGCACAATCCGCCACAGCGAGTTTATCTGCTCTAGCATTCCAACCTCTGATCAACGGGGACCAACGTCTACTGTCATTGTTGACAGTAGACGTTGGTCCCCGGCACGCCTAGATTGCGAGTGGCCTCTCCATCGTTGAGTGCCACGATTTGCACAGTTACACACCGTCAATAAGCGCCATTGAGCCACGCGGGTTGCCCGTGCGTGAGGTGGTTTATCATCGACGCGATGTGGGTGATCCCTTTGAAACGCGGGTCACGCATCAGCTTCACGATGCAACGGGCAGGCTCACCGAGCAATGGGATCCCCGTTTGTTTGCGTTGATGCAGTCGGGTGCTGCGGTACCACCCAATCTACATACTTTTTACAGCCTGTCAGGCCAAAGTCTGTGCAGCGACAGTGTCGATGCCGGCTGGCAACTGAGCTTGCCCGGTGCGGCCGGGCAGCCCATTGAAGCGTGGGATCAGCGAGGCTGGCACCGCCGCACCGAAGTTGATGCGTTGCTGCGACCGGTGGCAATCTTCGAGCACAGCGTCGACGAAGCCGAGCTCTGTGCCGAGCGGATCACCTGGGGCAGTTCTTCGACGGACAATGCGCGGCACAATCGCTGCGGCCAACCGGTGCGACAGGATGATCCGGCGGGGAGCCGATTGCTGCCCGAGTACGGGCTGTCGGGTGTGGTCCTCGCCGAAGTCCGTCGTTTCCTCGACAGCCTGGATCCGCCGGACTGGCCCTTCGCCGAGACTGAACGCAACAGCTTGCTGGAGCCGGGTGACGGTTCGCAGTCTGCCTGGCACTTCGCGGTCACCGGTGAGGCGCTGAGCCAGACCGATGCCAAAGGCCACGTCCGCCACTTCGCCCATGATCGGGCCGGCCAACTGCACGAAGTTCGCCTGCAACGGGCCGGACAACCTGCCGCCGAAACGCTGGTCAGCGCCATCGAGTACAGCGCGCTCGGACAGGTTCAGCAGGAACTCGCCGGCAACGGCATGCGCACCGTTTCCAGTTATGACCCGGCCGATGGACATCTGCTGTCGCTGGCCAATCAAGGTCCGGACGGTGTGTTTTTGCAAAACCTGAGCTACCGCTACGACCCGGCGGGCAACATCACCGAAATTACCGACGCCGCGTTACCGATCCAGTATTTCGCCAACCAGCGCATCGAACCGGTCCGCCGGTTCACCTACGACACGCTGTATCAATTGATCAAAGCCACCGGCTGGGAAACCGCCAAGCCCTCATTCGGCCCCGCATTGCCCGAGTGGCAAGCCTTCGGCCCGCCCGATGCCAGCCGTTGGAGCAACTACAGCGAAACCTATCATTACGATGAGACCGGTAATCTGCTGGAGCGCACTCATCTCGGTGCCGAGAACGACACCTTGACCATGCAGGTGGCGGCGCACAGCAATCGCAGCGTCAAAGATCGACCGGGTGCGGATCTGGAGGCGCTGTTCGATGCTCGCGGCAATCTGCTGGAGCTGCAACCGGGTCAGGCGTTGCAATGGAATGGTCGCAATGAATTGGCCCAGGTCACCCAAGTCACCCGGATCGTTGCCGCGAATGATTGGGAGCGCTACGTTTACGATGCTGAGGGCATGCGTCTGCGCAAATGGCGCAGCGCTGCGGCGCACTCCATTACCCATACAGCCGAAGTACATTACCTGCCGGGTATCGAACTGCACACCAACAGCGCCACGGGTGAGCAGTTGCAGGTCCTCAATGTTCAGGCCGGGCGTTGTTCCGTGCGGCTGCTGCATTGGGACAGCCCGCCGCCCGACGGCGTGGAAAACGATCAGTTGCGTTACTGCTTCGACGATCACCTGGGGTCGAGTGCGATTGAAGTGGATGCGCAGGCGAAACCGATCAGCCAGGAAGTGTATTACCCGTTTGGCGGCACGGCATGGCTGGCGGGGCGGCATGAGGTAGAAACCAGTTACAAGACTGTGCGTTATTCTGGCAAGGAGCGAGATGCGACGGGGCTTTATTACTATGGTGCGCGTTATTACGCGACGTGGTTGCAGCGCTGGTTGAGTCCGGACTCGGCGGGGAATGTGGATGGTCTGAACTTTTATCGTTTTGTCAGAAATAATCCTATTAAGTATGTGGACCAACAAGGAAAGTTTTCGATTCTGGCGTGGATAAGTGATCGAATGATCGAGCGGAATAAAGACGACCATGTTTTGATCGAACAGCGAGGAATGAAGAATATTAGAAAGCACCTTCCGCAACTGGCAAACGCATTGATTGAAGCTTTTTATAGGTCTGAGAAGGTATTGGAAGATGTCGTGGCAGAGCTGGAAGGCGGAGGCTTTGATAGGGGCCTTATTAATGATTACTTTGGTGCAGTTGACTCTGATGATATTGACTGGCTCGTGCAAGGCTATCGTGAAATTCTAAACGATATTCGCGAGCTGCAAGACAAACCAGAAAAAATGGTAGCTTTTTCTGATGCTGAAAGTTTGAGCAAGTCTTGGGCGTTTGTTTTGCCCAATGATAGGCGGCGAAAAATATACTTCAACTCATATTTTATTGCGCGCGGAACAGTGGAAAGCAATAGTCATGTATTAATTCATGAGCTGACACATCGCAGTAAAACATTGCGGTCTGAAGACTGGTGGTATTTAAGTGTTCCGATTGGTGATGAATTAAACGGCGTTCTCACAATAAGCGGTGATCGTTACGTAGTGGACGAACTACAATACATAGCAATGGAGGCTGCGTCGAAAAATATGATGAGTGGCGTGGATGCTGATGAGCGTAATATTAAATCTGGAACCCGGCGATATTTCTTATTGGCCGCCGAAGCCGATAATATGGATGAGGCATTCAAACGTTTTAAAGAAAACCCGGCGCTTAGGACGCACATGGCTCTTAATAACGCCGATACGCTAGCGGCTTTCTCTAATGCGATAAGCCGAGAAAGATCAAGCCGCAGTGCTCAGCTTTCATTGCACCAATAGTTAGACGGCATTTGTCACTGTCAAAACGACCTTACAATTCGTCCCAACGTCTCCATCGCCTTTTCCGAAGCCTCATCCCAAGGGCTCCCATAATTCAACCGAATACAATTCCTGAACCGCTGCGCCGGCGAAAAGATCGGCCCCGGCGCAATGCTGATCCCCTGCGCCAACGCCATCTGAAATAACTTCAATGAATCCATCTGCGCCGGGAGTTCCAGCCATAAAAAGTAGCCGCCAGCCGGCTGACTGACGCGGGTCTGCGCCGGAAAGTAGCGCGCAATCGCCGCCAGCATCGCACTCTGCTGCTCTTCCAGCGCATAACGCAATTTACGCAAATGCCGGTCGTAGCCGCCATGTTGCAGGTAATCGGCAATGGCCGCCTGAGCTGGCATCGACGCGCACAGCGAGGTCATGAGTTTCAGTCGCTCAATCTTCTGCGCATAGCGCCCGGCAGCCACCCAACCGATGCGATAACCCGGCGCGAGGCTTTTGGCGAACGAGCCGCAATGCATCACCAACCCTTCGGTATCGAACGCCTTGGCCGGTTTCGGCGCCTGTTGCCCGTAATAGAGTTCGGCGTAGACATCGTCCTCGATCAGCGGCACCTGGTGGGTGCGCAACAATTCCACCAATTCACGCTTTTTCGCTTCGGGCATGGTCGCACCCATGGGGTTCTGGAAACTGGTCATGCACCAGCAGGCCTTGATCGGGTGGCGTTCCAGGGTTTGCGCGAGCACGCCGAGGTCGATGCCGTCACGCGGGTGTACGGGGATTTCCACGGCCTTGAGTTTCAACCGTTCGAGGATTTGCAGGCAGGCGTAGAACGCCGGGGCTTCGATGGCCACCAGATCGCCGGGTTCCGTGACGGCTTGCAGGCACAGGTTCAGCGCTTCCAGCGCGCCGTTGGTGATCAGCAGTTCTTCCATGGGCAGCATCAGGCCGCCGACCATGTAGCGCAGGGCGATTTGTCGGCGCAGTTGCGGGTTGCCCGGCGACATGTCGGTGACGACCATGCGCGGGTCCATGTCCCGGGCGGCACTGGCCAGGGAACGGGACAATCGTTGCAGGGGAAACAGGGTAGGGCTGGGGAACGCGGAACCGAACGGTACGGTGTTGGGGTCCTTGATCGAGTCGAGCACCGAGAACACCAGTTCGCTGACATCGACTTCGGTGGATTCGTTGACCTGGCTGCTGATCACCGGCTCCGAAAACGGGCTCGGTGCATGGGTGTTGACGAAATAACCGGAGCGCGGACGGGCGCGGATCAGGCCACGACGTTCGAGCAGGTAGTAGGCCTGGAACACCGTGGACGGGCTGACGCCGTAGGTCTGGCTGGCGTAGCGCACCGACGGCACGCGCTGGCCGGGGCCAAGGACGCCGGAGCGGATCAGTTCAGCGATGTCATCGGCGAATTTTTCGTAGCGTTTCATCTAAGGCCCGGTTGGAATTGTTCGGTTAGTGCACTGATGTGGCGAGGGAGCTTGCTCCCGCTCGGCTGCGTAGCAGTCGTAGATCTTTCGTAGATCTTGGGGGCGCTTCGCACCCCAGCGGGAGCAAGTTCCCTCGCCACAGAGGACCGCATCTCACAAGCACTGCATCTTAAAGGCTCAACGGTTCATCGGCGCAACAAAGCGGCTGTCCGCGACGCTATAAATGTCAGGCTCATCGCTGTCGACAATCTTGAAGCGGATGCTCTGCGAGCTGCTGCTCGGCCGTTCAGTGGTCATCGCCACGGACACCGGCACGTCAACAATCTCGCCGGGCGCCAGGCTCAGTTCGGTCTTGCCTTGCAACTGGAAGCCGTCGCCATCGACCAGGGCCAAACGGTAGTCCTGGCGTTGCTGGGTCTTGTTGATGACCTTCAAGCTGTAGATGTTTTCGATCTGCCCCAGACTGTTCTCGCGGAACAGGCCACGGTCCTTGCTGACGTCCAGCGAGACCATCGGCCGTTCGACGAGGGCCAGGGCGAGCGCACCGATCATCACCAGCAACACCGCGGTGTAGCCGATCAGCCGGGGTCGCAGCAGGTGGGTCTTGCCACCTTGCAACTCGTGTTCGGAGGTGTAGCTGATCAGGCCGCGGGCGTAGCCCATTTTGTCCATGATCGAATCACAGGCGTCGATACACGCGGCGCACCCGATGCACTCCATTTGCAGACCATCGCGAATGTCGATGCCGGTCGGGCACACCTGCACGCAGAGCTGGCAATCGATGCAATCACCAAGGCCGACTTCGGCAGGTTTCACGTCACGTTTGCGCGGGCCACGGTTTTCGCCACGGGCGACGTCGTAGGAGATGGTCAGGGTGTCTTTGTCGAACATCACGCTCTGGAACCGCGCATACGGGCACATGTGCATGCATACCGCTTCACGCAGCCAACCGGCGTTGATGTACGTGGCACCGGTGAAGAACAGCACCCAGAACAGGCTGACGCCGCCGATCTGCAGGGTCAGCAACTCTTCGGCCAGCGGCCGGATTGGTGTGAAGTAACCGACAAAGGTCAGGCCGGTCAGCAAACTGATTGCCAGCCACAAGGTGTGTTTGGCGGCGCGGCGCATCAGTTTGTTCAGGCCCCAGGGCGCCGCTTGCAGTTTGATCCGCTGGTTGCGTTCACCTTCGGTGATCTTCTCGCACCACATGAAAATCCAGGTCCAGGAGCTCTGTGGGCAGGTGTAGCCGCACCAGACGCGTCCGGCAAACACGGTGATCGCAAACAGGCCGAACGCCGCAATGATCAGCAATGCCGACAGGAGGATGAAGTCCTGTGGCCAGAAGGTCGCACCGAAGATGTGGAATTTGCTTTCAGAAAGATCCCAGAGCACCGCCTGGCGGCCGCCCCAGTTCAGCCACACCGTGCCGAAGAACAGCAGAAACAGAAAGCCCGCACCGCTCATGCGCAGGGTGCGGAACAGGCCGGTGAAGCTGCGGGTGTGGATCAGGTTGTCGCTGGATTTGGCCTTCATCTTTGGACGCGAAGGCTCATAGCTGCTGACTAACGGGACACTTTCTACGGTTCGGACGGGGATTCTTTCGCTCATGGTCATACGCTCATCAGCCTCCATCAGGCCGGGTCACTATGAGCGTCGATCTGTTTGCATAACAGACTCAGGTATCGCAATAAAAAGCGGATCAGATGAGCGCTTAGCCGCTACGTGCGACAACTTGAAGCACCTGCGGCAACGGGCCTACGGGCGCTATTACAGGCGCCCGCGGGTCGTATTGATCCGGGTCAGTCAAATCACCGAATCACTGTCCGTGGCCTTCAAATGCCGGCGACCGTCCACCGCACCTGCTACGGTCAATGCATCGGCTTCTGCTTCGGTGATGTAGATGTGCTGGCCGTTGATATCGACTGCCGACATTGCTTTCTCGGGGTCGGTGACGATGGTCACATCCGGGCACAGGCGGATTTCCTCGCCGTTCTCGGTGGTGAAAAAGCAGGTCTTGTTTTCGATGCGCACTGTCATGGAGAGGTCCTTTTTTCTGCGGGTTATACAAGGTTAGGGCTCAACAGGCGGCCATCGTTCTGTGCAACCGATTAATGGTCGGCGCGGTCCATCCTCTATCGATCATTTACAGGGAATGCACCATGGACGCCTGGTGGCATGAAGTTTGGGTGACGCTGCAAGCGGAGTTCGCTGACATTGGCGATGCCTCTCAACTGACACGTATCACGGTAAGACTGCTGATGGCCGCCGTGTTGGGCGGGATTCTCGGTTTTGAACGCGAGCACAAGGGCAAGGCCGCCGGTGTGCGTACGCACATGCTGGTGGCGCTCGGTGCCGCGCTGTTTGTGCTGGTGCCGCAGATGTCCGGCTCTCAGGCCGATGCCATGAGCCGCGTGGTGCAAGGGGTAATCGCCGGGATCGGCTTCCTCGGTGCCGGGACCATCCTTAAAAACCAGGAAGGCGATGAGGGCCACGTGAAAGGCCTGACCACCGCCGCCGGGTTGTGGTTGACAGCGGCGATTGGTGTTTCCGCCGGGTTGGGGCGTGAGGCGACGGCGGTGTTCAGTACGTTGCTGGCGTTGGCGATTTTCAGTGTGATGCCGAGGATCGTTAAGTTGCTTGAGAAAAACGAGCAGGAAGATAAGCCCTGACGGACGGCGCATTTGTGGCGGAGTAGCTTGTGTGGGGAGGGAGCTTGCTCCCGCTGGGGTGCGAAGCTCCTCCAAAAAATCACGACCGCTGCGCAGCCGAAGGGGATGGTGCGGCGTTCCGACAAGCTCCCTCGCCACTTTACTCGGGGGCAACGATCACCGGCGGCATCGTCTCCGGCGGATCTTCCCGCGGCGGCGGGGTAGTCCCCGGCGGCTCCTGCTCGGGCACCGGCGGCGGCTCGGTGGGAGGAATCGTCGGGGTGTCGATGTTTGGATCGGGTGTTTCAGCCGGGATTGGAATACTCATCGTTGAAGCCTCCAGTGGCAGATGGCGCAAGTCGTGCTTAAGTGGATTGACCTCTTTGCATACGAATTGATTCCACCGCAGATGCGGGCAAATCCACGTGAACTTTACCGAAGCCTGTCGCTCGGAACCTAAGTGAGTTCATTCCGGGGCCGCTGGCCTTGCGCGAACGACGATCAGGTACAAGAGCGTCCATGGGGCGTAAAGGAGAGATGCTCGATGACTGCAGAAAAACCGACAGAGCTGAACTACAACCCTCATATGCCGTTGTCGCAGGCCTTGTTGCTGCCGCGCATCGCCATTGAAAACACCATGCCGACCCTGGATGGCGGGCAATTCGCCGCTAAAGCCGTGATCGGGCAAGACGTGGTGGTCACGAGTAAAGTCTTCGCCGACGGGCACGACAAACTGGCCGTGCGGGTTCGCTGGCGCGCTGCCGATGATGACGCCTGGCAAAGCGAAGTCATGGGTGAGCTGGGCAATAACGGGTATCAAGGCCAATTCCGCGTCTCGCGTCAGGGCCGTTATGTGTTCTGCATCGAGGCCTGGATCGATCAGTTCGCCAGCTTCTGCTATGAGCTGGAGAAGAAGCACTCGGCCCGTGTGCCCGTCAGTCTTGAGCTGCAGGAAGGTCGCACCCTGGTTCAACAGGCAGCCGAACGCTCCGAAGGCCAACTGAGTGAAGAGCTGGCAGCGCTGCACCATGAACTGGCCGGGTTGCTCGAAATCGAGCAGGTGGCGCTGTTTCTGCACCAGCGCAGCGCCGACCTGATGTCTCAGGCCGATCACCGCGCCTATTTGAGCTTCAGCCCCGAGTATCCGCTGGACGTCGAACGTGAGATCGCCCAGTTCGCCAGTTGGTATGAGTTGTTTCCGCGCTCGATCACCGACGATCCGGCCCGTCATGGCACATTTAACGACGTGCATTCGCGGCTGCCGATGATTCAGGACATGGGGTTTGATGTGCTGTACTTTCCGCCGATCCACCCGATCGGACGCAGCTACCGCAAAGGCCCGAACAACTCCCTCACCGCCGGCCCCGACGATCCAGGCAGCCCGTATGCCATCGGCAGTGAAGAGGGCGGGCATGAGGCGATTCACTCGGAACTGGGCACCCGCGAAGACTTCCGTCGGTTGGTAGCCGCAGCAGCCGACCATGGCCTGGAAATCGCACTCGACTTCGCCATTCAGTGTTCCCAGGATCATCCGTGGCTCAAACAGCATCCCGGCTGGTTCAACTGGCGCCCGGACGGCACGATCAAATACGCCGAGAACCCGCCGAAGAAATATCAGGATATCGTCAACGTCGACTTCTATGCCGCTGACGCGATCCCCAGCCTCTGGGTCGAATTGCGCGACATCGTGGTCGGCTGGGTCGAGGAGGGCGTGAAGATCTTTCGCGTCGACAACCCGCACACTAAACCGCTGCCGTTCTGGCAGTGGCTGATCGCCGATGTGCGGGCGCTGTACCCGGAAGTGATCTTCCTCGCCGAAGCCTTCACCACGCCGGCGATGATGGCGCGCCTGGGCAAGGTCGGTTATTCGCAGAGCTACACCTACTTCACCTGGCGCAACACCAAGTACGAACTGTCGACGTACTTCACCGAGTTGAACGAGTCGCCGTGGCGCGAATGCTACCGGCCGAATTTCTTCGTCAATACACCGGACATCAACCCGGCGTTTCTGCACGAGTCCGGACGCGCCGGCTTTCTGATCCGTGCGGCCCTGGCAACCATGGGCTCCGGGCTGTGGGGCATGTATTCAGGTTTCGAGCTTTGTGAAGCCGCACCCGTGCCTGGGAAGGAGGAATACTTCAACTCCGAGAAGTACGAAATCCGCCCCAGGGACTTCAACGCGCCGGGCAACATCATTGCCGAGATCGCGCAGCTCAACCGCATTCGCCGGCAGAACCCTGCGTTGCACACGCATCTGGGCCTGAAGGTCTACAACGCCTGGAACGACAACATCCTGTATTTCGGCAAACGCAGCGAGGATGGCAGCAACTTCATTCTGGTCGCGGTCAGCCTCGATCCGCATAACGTTCAGGAAGCGAATTTCGAGTTACCGCTGTGGGAAATGGGGTTGCCCGACGACGCCAGTACTCAGGGCGAGGACTTGATGAGCGGCCATCGCTGGACGTGGCACGGCAAGTACCAATTCATGCGGATCGACCCGGCGCATCAACCGTTCGGCATCTGGCGGATCACTGTCTAGACAGGCTGCCCGCTCTTCTGGCGAGGGAGCTTGCTCCTGCTCGGCTGCGAAGCAGTCGTAAGTCCTGTGGATGCGGTTTGTCAGAACGAAAGCAGGGGCCGCTTCGCAGCCCAGCGGGAGCACGCGCCCTCGCCACAAAAGAGCCTTCTTCTGCAGCCCGTGTGCTTCAGCGGGGGCTTTATTGAATTCAACAGGAGTTTCAAATGGCGAAGAAACCCAAGGCTGCCACCTTTATCAAGGACCCGCTCTGGTACAAGGACGCAGTGATTTACCAGGTTCACGTTAAGTCTTTTTTCGACTCCAACAATGACGGGATCGGCGACTTTCCCGGCCTCATCGCCAAACTCGATTACATCGCCGACCTTGGCGTCAACACCATCTGGCTCCTGCCGTTCTACCCGTCGCCCCGGCGCGACGATGGCTACGACATTGCCGAGTACCGTGGCGTGCATCCCGATTACGGCACCATGGCCGACGCCAGGCGCTTTATTTCTGAAGCCCACAAACGTGGCTTGCGGGTCATCACCGAACTGGTCATCAACCACACCTCGGACCAGCACGCCTGGTTCCAGCGGGCGCGAAAAGCCAAACCCGGTTCGGCGGCGCGGGACTTTTACGTCTGGTCCGATGACGATCAAAAATATGACGGCACCCGCATCATCTTTCTCGACACCGAAAAGTCCAACTGGACCTGGGACCCGGTCGCCGGCCAGTACTTCTGGCACCGTTTCTATTCGCACCAGCCGGACCTGAATTTCGATAACCCGCAAGTCATGAAAGCCGTGTTGTCGGTGATGCGCTACTGGCTCGACATGGGCATCGACGGTTTGCGGCTGGATGCGATTCCGTACCTGATCGAACGGGACGGCACCAACAATGAAAACCTGCCCGAGACCCACGACGTCCTCAAGCAGATACGCGCCGAAATCGACGCCAATTACCCAGATCGCATGCTGCTCGCCGAAGCCAACCAATGGCCGGAAGATACGCAGCTGTACTTTGGTGACACCGATACAAAAGGCCTCAACGGCGACGAATGCCACATGGCCTTCCACTTCCCGTTGATGCCGCGCATGTACATGGCGCTGGCCCAGGAAGACCGCTTCCCGATCACCGACATTCTGCGCCAGACCCCGGAGATCCCGGCCAACTGCCAGTGGGCCATTTTCCTGCGCAATCACGATGAGCTGACCCTGGAGATGGTCACCGACAAGGAGCGTGACTACCTGTGGAACTACTACGCGGCCGACCGTCGGGCGCGGATCAACCTGGGGATTCGCCGGCGCCTGGCACCGTTGATGGAACGCGACCGTCGCCGTGTGGAGCTGCTGAACAGTCTGTTGCTGTCGATGCCCGGCACGCCGACCCTGTATTACGGTGATGAAATCGGCATGGGCGACAACATCTACCTTGGTGACCGCGATGGCGTGCGCACGCCTATGCAATGGTCGATCGACCGTAACGGCGGCTTCTCCCGCGCCGATCCGGCCAGCCTGGTGCTGCCACCGATTATGGACCCGCAATACGGTTACCTGTCGGTCAACGTCGAAACCCAGGCGGGCGATCCGCATTCATTGTTGAACTGGACCCGGCGCATGCTCGCCGTGCGCAAGCAATCCAAGGCGTTCGGACGCGGCACACTGAAAATGCTGTCGCCGAGCAACCGACGGATTCTGGCTTACACCCGTGAATTCACCGGGGCAGATGGCAAGCACGAGATCATTCTGTGTGTGGCTAACGTGTCCCGCAGTGCACAAGCGGCAGAACTGGACCTGTCGGCCTACGTCGGCATGGTGCCGGTCGAGATGCTGGGCGGTAACGCGTTCCCGCCGATCGGCCAGTTGAATTTTCTCCTGACCCTGGCGCCTTACGGTTTTTACTGGTTCGGACTCGCAGCGGAGAATCAAATGCCTAGCTGGCACGTAGAACCGGCGCAAAGCCTGCCGGACTTCACCACCCTGGTGCTGAAAAAGCGCATGGAAGAACTGCTCGAAGCGCCGTCTCGCGGCACGCTGGAACAGGGCATCCTGCCTAACTGGTTACAAAACCGGCGCTGGTTCGCCGGCAAGGATGCGGCCATTGACAAGGTCAACCTGGCCTATGGCGTGCGCTTCGGTGATGCGTTGCATCCGGTGCTGCTGAGTGAAATCGAAGTCACCAGCGGCGGTCAGACCAGCCGTTACCAATTGCCGTTCGGCTTTATTGCGGATGATCAGGTGGGCCCCGCGTTGCCGCAGCAACTGGCGCTGTCTCGGGTGCGACGAGGTCCGCAAGTGGGCTTGATCACGGATGCGTTCAGCCTCGAAAACTTCATCCGTGCGGTGCTGCAAGGCATGCAGGACAACACTGTGCTGCCGTCCGATGGCGGCGAGATTCGCTTCGAACCGACTGCCGAGTTGGCGAAGCTGGGCCTGAGCGCTGAATCGGAAGTGCGCTATCTGTCGGCCGAGCAGTCCAACAGCTCGGTGGTGATCGGCAGCAGCCTGGTGCTCAAGCTGATCCGCAAGGTGGCCTCGGGCGTTCACCCGGAATTGGAAATGAGCGCGTACCTGACCGATGCGGGTTTCGCCAATATCTCTCCATTGCTGGGGTCGGTGGTCCGTCGCGATGCCAAGGGCGAAGACAACCTGCTGATGATCGCCCAAGGCTATCTGAGCAATCAGGGCGATGCATGGGAATGGACGCAGAACAACCTCGAACGGGCATTGCGCGACGAACTCGCCGATGCCATGTCCGAGCAGGAGCAGCATTACAACGCCCTCGGCGAACTGCGCGACTTCGCCGGGATGCTCGGTCAGCGTCTGGGGGAAATGCATCAGGTGCTGGCAGCGCCCACGGACAACCCGGACTTCGCCCCGCAAGTCACCACGCAAAAAGATGCCCTGGCTTCGGCCAAGGATGTCGCCGCGCAACTGGAACACGCGCTGAAGTTGCTCAAGCAGCATCAAAACGAACTGAACCCGGCGGACAAAACCCTGGTCACTCGTTTACTGGACAACAAAAAAGCCATCCTCAGCCACGTCCAGGAACTGGGCAAAAAGGCGACCGGGGGGTTGCGGATTCGCGTCCATGGCGACTTGCACCTGGGGCAAGTGTTGGTGATCAAGGGCGATGCCTACCTGATCGACTTCGAAGGCGAACCGGCGCGGCCCTTGGCCGAAAGGCGCGGCAAGCACAGCCCCTACAAGGATGTCAGCGGCGTCTTGCGCTCGTTCGACTACGCGGCGGCTATGGCCATCAACGTGCACAACGTCGATAACACCACCGATGCCCGGGCAGCCCGGCTGCGGGTATCGGAACGCTATTTAAATGAAGCGAAACAGGCATTTGTCGACGCTTATCGGCTGGCGGCAGCTAGTCTTGCTCATGCGTGGCAAGATCCGGAAGGCGAGGACGCCGCGCTGGCGTTGTTCGGTCTGGAAAAAGCGGCGTACGAGGTGGCCTATGAAGCAGAAAATCGGCCCACCTGGTTGCCCGTGCCATTGCACGGTTTATATGGATTATTGAGTGGGCTTAAACCCTTTTCCGATCTTGGTGGAGAGTAGTCATGAGTTTCTCGAACAAGGAACAGGGTCACGCTAAAGAGGCGTTACTGCCCAGATCGCGGGACATCGACGCGCTGGTACGCGCCCAGCATCAAGACCCCTTTGCAATTCTCGGCCCCCATGGCGATGGCGCTGGCGGGCAATTCATTCGGGCCTATCTGCCTGACGCGTTGAGCGTACAGGTGTTGGCCAAGGATTCCGGGGAGGAACTCGGCGCCCTTGAGGCCACCGAAACGCCCGGGCTGTTTGTCGGGCATTTCGATCGGGCGCAGCCGTATGTGCTGCGCACGCGTTGGGCGGGCGGCGAACAGGTTTCCGAAGACCCTTACAGCTTCGGTCCGTTGCTCGGTGAAATGGATTTGTACCTGTTCGCTGAAGGCAATCACCGTGACTTGAGCAGTTGCCTGGGTGCGCAGCTGAAAAACGTCGACGGTGTCGACGGCGTGCGTTTCGCCGTGTGGGCTCCGAACGCCAAACGGGTGTCGGTGGTCGGCGACTTCAATAACTGGGATGGCCGTCGGCACCCGATGCGCCTGCGTCACCCGACCGGCGTCTGGGAACTGTTCATCCCGCGCCTGCAGGCAGGCGAGGCTTACAAATACGAGATCCTCGGCACCCACGGCATTCTGCCGCTCAAGGCCGATCCGATGGCCCTGGCCACCACGCTGCCGCCGGACACTGCGTCGAAAGTCGCCTCTCCCTTGAGCATCGAGTGGCAGGATCACGAGTGGATGCAGGCTCGCGTCGAGCGTTCAAAACCGAGCGCGCCGCTGTCGATCTACGAATTGCACGCCGGTTCCTGGCAGTGCGAGCTGGACGATCTGGGCGAAGTGGCGCGCCAGTACACCTGGCATGAGCTGGGCGAACGCTTGATTCCGTACGTCAAGGAACTGGGGTTCACCCACATTGAACTGATGCCGATCATGGAACATCCGTTCGGCGGCTCATGGGGCTATCAACTGCTCTCACAGTTTGCCCCGAGCGCCCGTTACGGTTCGCCGGATGATTTCGCAGCGTTCGTCAACGCCTGCCACCTGGCCGATATCGGCGTCATTCTCGATTGGGTCCCGGCGCATTTTCCGACCGATACTCACGGCCTGGCGCAATTCGACGGCACCGCGCTGTACGAATACGGTAACCCGCAGGAAGGCTTCCACCAGGATTGGGACACGCTGATCTACAACCTCGGTCGCACCGAAGTACACGGCTACATGCTGGCCTCTGGGCTGCACTGGCTCAAGCATTTCCACGTCGACGGCCTGCGCGTCGATGCGGTGGCGTCGATGCTGTACCGCGATTACTCGCGCAAGGCCGGCGAGTGGGTGCCGAACCGTCACGGCGGTCGGGAAAACCTTGAAGCGATCGACTTCCTGCGTCACCTCAACGATGTGGTCAACCTCGAAGCGCCCGGCGCGTTGGTGATCGCCGAAGAGTCCACTGCGTGGCCTGGCGTCAGCCAAAGTACGCAGCAGGGTGGCCTGGGTTTCGACTACAAATGGAACATGGGCTGGATGCACGATTCGCTGCACTACATCCAGCAAGATCCGGTGTACCGCGCCCATCACCACAACGAACTGAGTTTCGGCCTGGTGTATGCCTGGTCCGAACGCTTCATCCTGCCGATCTCCCACGACGAAGTGGTTCACGGCAAACACTCGCTGATAGACAAAATGCCCGGTGACCGCTGGCAGAAATTCGCCAACCTGCGGGCTTACCTGAGCTTCATGTGGGCACATCCGGGCAAGAAACTGTTGTTCATGGGCTGCGAATTTGGCCAGTGGCGCGAGTGGAACCACGATCAGCAGCTGGATTGGTACTTGCTGCAGTATTCGGAACACAAAGGCGTGCAGAAACTCGTCGGCGACCTGAACCGGTTGTACCGCGAAGAACCCGCCTTGCACGACCAGGACGACGCCCCACAAGGGTTCCAGTGGTTGATCGGCGATGATGCGATCAACAGCGTTTATGCGTTTATGCGCTGGAGCAAGGACGGCAGGCCGGTGTTAGTGGTGGCCAACTTTACGCCGGTACCGCGTGAGGGCTATCGGATTGGCGTACCGTTTGCCGGGCGCTGGACTGAGGTGATCAACAGTGATGCGGCGATGTATGCCGGGTCGAATTACGGAAACAGCGGCGGGGCGTTTACCGAGGAAGAGGCGAGCCATGGCCAGGCGTTGTCGCTGGTGCTGAATCTGCCGCCGTTGGCGGTGTTGATGTTGCGGCCGGAGGGGTGAGACTGCGACGTTCTTCAGGAGCAGAAATGAACAATGGCTGCACATTTGGCATTGTTCATTAGCTGTTCTCACGCACCGTTTGAACTAGTGATGTGGTTGAGTGCGGTGAGGAGGGGAGTTTGATTGAGGGGGACCGTTCTGAAGGTCCCTCCAGTGACCCAGTATTTGAAACGCTTGCGTGGCTCTTTGCCGAACATCCGGTCTTCTCTCATGAAAGAGTTTGTCCGGGTGAATGAGCACGGCAATGCGTTTGTATCGCTCGAGGGCACTTTCTGCATCAGGAAATAGTGTATTTATGTTTTGATTATTAATGATATTGATGGAAAGTTCATATCCGTTTGAAATCCTGCTGCTAGTGCCAGATGGGAGGGGGTCAAGAGGCACGTGCTGAGCGGTATTAACGGTGCCCGAACGACCAAAGCCTGAGCTCGCTGTTCCATAATCAGGTCGGCGTGATTCACCTGGGCTGGCAGGCCCCTCGTTTCGGTAAGTTTGACCTCGGCTATCGGTTTTTCCGTCTCTTTCGGTATAGATGTATTTTGGGCGAGGGGTGTGGTCAAGTGGCTCAAATTTCGAGGCTGCAGATAACAAAAAATGATACCTCTCGAGAAAGTGGGCGCCCCATCGATCTTGCATGAATGCCGGTGGCAAGGTGTTCAATTGTTCATGTAAATCGATGACGTGTTGTTTGAATTCCGCTCGCTGTTCCGCGCTTGATAAACTTTCAAAGTTAAAGAGCCTGGTTTCGATTTGATGGATTACTCTGCGAGCCTCTTGAAAAGACATGATGGGCGGGTCAGGGGCTTCGTAAAGTAAAAATTTAAAGTTTTGCAAGTATTGTGGGGGATTGAAGTCATCTCGGATGTGTCCGGACTCATCAAAAAAAACAATGGGGCTATTGCCGACCAACGAAAACAAGTTCATTCCGTCCACACACCCTGCTGGATCTGGATTGATCCACCGCTGTAACCATGGCGCGTAATAGCGACACCCGTAGTAATAAAGTCCCGTCGCATCGCACTCCTTGCCGCAATAGCGCACGCTTTTGTATTTGACCTCGGTCGCGTTTCGACCTGCCCAATATGCCGTGCCACCGAACGGGTAATACCATTCCTGACTGATCAGGTCGGCATCTTGGTCCAACTCAAGTGTGCTGGATTTCAGGTGATCGCCGAGGTTGTAACGCAACTGGTCTTGAGCGATTTCCTGCGGTTGTCTGGCCGCCCAATGCAGTCCTTGCACACTGTTGCTGCCGGCACTGGCGGTGATGACGTGGAGGGTTTCACCGGTGCCGCTGTGGCTGCGGATCTCCAGGCCAGGCAGGTAGCGCGCTTCACGGATAACCATGCGGCTCGAATGCACTTTGCGCACCCGCTGGCCACCGCCGTCGTAGACGTAGCACTCGCAGTCGTCTTTGGCGTCTTCGCGAAGGACAGGGCGTACCTCACGCAACTGGTTACGCAAATCCCAGGTCAGTGACTGACCGGCTTGCAGCTCTCGCAGATTGCCGTTGGCATCGAAGCCGTTGGCCAACTCGTCCTCGGTCGGCGGCCGATTGTCGCGCTGGGGCAAACAGCGGTTGCTGTAGCGGGATCGAGTCAAGGTGCGGCCATGGGCTTGTGCGCCAACATGCACCAGATCCAGCAAATTGCCGCCAGCATCGTAATGATAGGTTTGTGTGTAGTTGGCAATCTGGCTGGGGTCGGGGGGCAATGGCTGCAAATCAGGCAGGGCGGGGCCGCCGCGTCCGGTATGGGCCTCGCAACCGGTGGCGTAGATCAACTGATTGAGCGTGTCGTACTGATACGCTTTGATCGGCTCAATGCGTTGGTTATTGAAGTAGCGGATCGGTTGCGCGGCATCTTCGATACTCAGCACATTGCCCACCGGGTCATAGAGATAGTTCAGGTCTTGCAGCGGCGTGCCATCGGCTTTGTGGGCGCTGAGTTGCGTCAGCCTGCCGTTGGCCTCGTCGTAGTGGCGGCGGGTGATGACGCCGTTGCCGGCGGTTTCCGTTTCGAGCTGGCCGGTGGCGTTGTAACGGAGATCGCTGACCAGCAGCTTTTCGGTCTGACTGTCGCCGGCGAGGGTCAGCCGGGTGTTTTTCAGTTGGCCATCGATTGTGTAGGTGAACGCCTGGCGGTTACCCAAGGCGTCGGTTTGGCTCCACGGCTCACTGTTGGCGGAATAGGCATTCAATGTCGTCGCACCGTCGCCAGATTCGAGCAGTGCCTCTCGCTCGGCAACCTCCAGCGGCCAGTCAGGCGCCTCGGTGTCGCGTAAAAAGTGCCGGGTGTGGCTCAGCACGCCACCGGCAAGACTCTGGTCATGCACACGAACCGTGCCCGCCGGGTCGTCGTGGCGAATCAGCAGGCCGCACAGGTTGTGCGCGGCAGCCTCTGCACTGGCATCGGCATAGGTGAAACGCTCCAGCGTGTGCTCGGCGACGTCCTGTCCCCGTTCACGGATGGCCGTAGGGCGCAGCAGTTCATCGTATTGCGTCAGTGAGTGGCTGCCGCGACCGTCCCATCTCTCCAGGCTCTGCCCGGCTTCACCCTGCAGGCCAACGCGCCATCCGGCGTCCACGCTGTCGGTCGCCAGCGCGACGCCGGACAGGCTCATGGTCTGCCTCAGGTTGAACGGCGTCGTCTCATCAGTCTTCGCCAGGTCGAACAGATACGGATCCCGGCTGGCCACCAACCGTCCAACCGCATCGAAACGTTGTTCGGTTACCCGCGTATCAATCGGATCATCCACCTCACGCCGGTGAAACTGCACGTCCCGCACCACCAGCCCACGCGCTTCCGACACCCGAAGGGTCGGTGTGCCGGTGTGCGCGTTGGTGAAGATTCCAGTAGGCATCCATGCAGGCCTTGATCAATTGGACTGCACATCACAATGCACGACCTTCACACGGCTGCCTACTGTAAGAAGTAACAGGTCGAGGAGCATGGCCAGGACGACGCGCGGCAAGGGTTCCAGTGTTGATCGGTGATGATGCGATCAACAGCGTTTATGCGCTGGAGCAAGGACGGCCGGCCGGTGTTAGTGGTGGCCAACTTTACGCCGGTGCCGCGTGAGAGCTATCGGATTGGCGTGCCGATTGCCGGGCGATGGACGGAGGTGATCAACAGTGATGCGGCGATGTATGCCGGGTCGAATTACGGAAACAGCGGCGGGGCGTTTACCGAGGAAGAGGCGAGTCATGGGCAGGCGCTTTCGTTGGTGTTGAATTTGCCGCCGTTGGCGGTGTTGATGTTGCGACCGGAGATAACGTAATTTTACTGTGATTTGGTGATCGCTCCCTCGATTTCAGCATATCGAAGGAACGATTAAAAACTACTCTACATGTTAAATGTAGAACTTTTTGATGGGTTTGTAGTTTGGGTTTAGTTCGCTTCGCGATAACTCGTTTCGCAACAATGCCGAAACATCATGGTTCTCCCCTAAGTCGGTTATTATTGTATTGATTATTTTTAGTTTCAGCTCTATAGGCAATTCAAATATAAATTCCCCTTTATTTTTTTCGTATGTTTCTTTATCAGTACTATATGAGACTCCTTCGTCGGAAATGGCTTTAAAATGCAAGGTGTTTAATGTCCTAGATCGACCATAAAGCACACTGGTCCTATAATCTGCTATTGCCAAAAAACCCCCGTGCTCATAGCCCCTGATGTGCCTCAAATCATTTATGCTGAAACCTACGTAATGATCTCTTTCTCCGGAAATTTTGTTCACTAGCTGCTCGTGTGAGGTAGGTAAGGCGCTATTGGTTACTGTTGCGTGTAGTATGGGGCGACCATTGTCTTTGGTTGTTCCGCTGTATTTTTTGGCCCAGATATATTCGTCAGCATCTTGTCGTTTTGCATCCAGTGGATATATATGTAATTCGCCGGTTTTAATGTGCATGATTCCTGCAAATGAGTTGCCAGGCTTTGACTGGTCTAAATAGTATCGAATAGAGTCAGAGCTAGTAGGTGTGGGGAAGGAAAATGACGATACTATTTTCCGACGCACCCCGCCTTCTTCGGAGCGTGGATCAACGAAGTTATAAATTCTGTTTTCGTGTTCCTTTGGATGGGTTAAACCTGGCTCTGTATTTTTCGAGCTGCTTTTGTTTGTTGTTGCTTGACTCTGGGGTGAATTTAACAGGCTGCTTCTTCGCATTAACCCCATGTGATCAACTAGTGTTGCAGGGCTGTTGCCTACCATGCTGTACCGGTTTATTCCGTCAATGGATCCCGCCGGATCAGGATTGATCCACCTTTGCAGCCACGACGCGTAATACCTGAAACCGTAGTAATAAAGTCCTGTCGCATCTCGCTCCTTGCCGGAATAACGCACGGTCTTGTACATGGCCTCGGTTGCGTTACGTCCGGCCCAATACGCAGTGCCGCCGAACGGGTAATTCCATTCCTGGCAGATAAGTTTGGCGTTTTGATCCAATTCCAATGCGCAGGACTTCAGGTGGTCGTTGAGGCTGTAACGTACCTGATCTCGGGGCATTTCCTCAGGTTGTCTGGCGACCCAATGCAGTAATTGCACGGTGTTGCTGCCGGCGCTGGCGGTGATGACATGCAGGATTTCCCCGGTGACGCTGTGGCTGCGGATTTCCAGGCCGGGCAAGTAACGAACCTCGCGAATGATCGTACGCGCGTTGGTTTGGGCGGAATGCACCTTGCGCACTCGTTGACCGCCGCCGTCGTAGATATAGCATTCGCAGTCATCTTGTTTATCTTCGCGCACGACGGGACAGACTTTCCTGAGCTGGTTGCGCAGGTCCCAACTTAGCCGCTGGCCAGGTTGCAATTCACACAGATTGCCGTTGGTATCGAACCCTGCGGCCAGTTCTGCCTCGGTCGGTGGTCGATTGTCACGCTCGGGCAAACAGCGGTTGCTGTAGCGGGAACGGGTCAAGGTGCGGCTGTGGGCTTGCGGGCCGACATGCATCAGATCCAATAGATTACCGCCGGCGTCGTAATGGTAGGTTTGCGTATAGTTGGCGATCTGGTTGGGGTCGAGTGGCAGGGATTGAAAATCGGGCAGGGCGGGGCCGCCGCGTCCGGTATGGGCCTCGCAACCGGTGGTGTAGATCAACTGATTGAGCGTGTCGTACTGATACGTTTTGATCGGCTCGATGCGTTGGTTATTGAAGTAGCGGATCGGTTGCGCGGCATCTTTGATACTCAGCACATTGCCCACCGGGTCATAGAGATAGTTCAGGTCTTGCAGCGGCGTGCCATCGGCTTTGTGGGCGCTGAGTTGCGACAGCCGGCCGTCGGCCTCGTCGTAGCGGTGGCGGGTGATGACGCCGTTGCCGGCGGTTTCCGTTTCGAGCTGGCCGGTGGCGTTGTAACGGAGATCGCTGACCAGCAGCTTTTCGGTCTGACTGTCGCCGGCGAGGGTCAGCCGGGTGTTTTTCAGTTGGCCATCGATTGTGTAGGTGAACGCCTGGCGGTTACCCAAGGCGTCGGTTTGGCTCCACGGCTCACTGTTGGCGGAATAGGCATTCAATGTCGTCGCACCGTCGCCAGATTCGAGCAGTGCCTCTCGCTCAGCAACCTCCAGCGGCCAGTCAGGCGCCTCGGTGTCGCGTAAAAAGTGCCGGGTGTGGCTCAGCACGCCACCGGCAAGACTCTGGTCATGCACATGAACCGTGCCCGCCGGGTCGTCGTGGCGAATCAGCAGGCCGCACAGGTTGTGCGCGGCGACCTCCGCATTGGCATCGGCATAGGTAAAACGCTCCAGCGTGTGCTCGGCGACGTCCTGTCCCCGTTCACGGATGGCCGTCGGGCGCAGCAGCTCATCGTATTGCGTCAGTGAGTGGCTGCCGCGACCGTCCCATCTCTCCAGGCTCTGCCCGGCTTCACCCTGCAGGCCAACGCGCCATCCGGCGTCCACGCTGTCGGTCGCCAGCGCGACGCCGGACAGGCTCATGGTCTGCCTCAGGTTGAACGGCGTCGTCTCATCAGTCTTCGCCAGGTCGAACAGATACGGATCACGGCTGGCCACCAACCGTCCAACCGCATCGAAACGTTGTTCGGTTACCCGCGTATCAATCGGGTCACCCACCTCACGCCGATGAAACAGCACGTCCCGCACCACCAGCCCACGCGCTTCCGACACCCGAAGGGTCGGTGTGCCGGTGTGCGCGTTGGTGAAGATTCCAGTAGGCATCCGTGCTGGCCTTGATCAATGTGGACTGCGCATCAAAATGCACGACCTTCACGCGCTTGCCTACTGTAAGAAATAACAGTGGAGCCCGGTTTTTTTCACCACCGCATCCGCACACCCAGACTGCCAATCAACCCATTCAAATCATTGTCATCCACATCACTGCTGTAATCGGCGCTGAAGTACAGACTCACGGCGGGCGTCACCCTGGCCACCAGACCCAACCCCACTTCGACGGTGGATGAGTAGCGACTGCTGCTGATCTTGTCGACCTGATCGAGGGTCACGGTATTGCCGGTGTACACCGTGTGCCACAAGTTGGTCCGCACATACGGTTCAACGGCGAGGCCCTTGATGTCGTAACTGCCTTTCAGTCGCGCACCGACCCGGCCGCTCCAGGAGGACAGGTCGCTGGACGAGGCATTTCCCGATCCTGCATAAGGAGTGTCCAGTGTGACTCGCTGATTGATCAACTGCGCCTGAGGTTCGACGACCCAGTTGTCGCTCAGACCAATCGGAAAGCCGCCTTCCACCGAGAAGGTGACTGCGCTGCCTTCGGTGACTTGCCGGGCGCCTTGTTCGCTGCGGCTGATGCCGTTGACCCGACCGCCGCTGGCCGTCAAATCCACGTGCCAGCCTTGGGGGCCGGTCAGTCTGTAGTAGGCGCCGAGGCTCTGACCTTGCAGGTTAAGCGTGTCGGTATTGGGGGCGGCGAGGGCGCGACTGGTCAGCAGGCCGTTGCCGTTACTCTGGAATTGACTGGTGCCGCCGATCAGACCGAACTGCTGGGTATGGCCGCTACCACTTTGCAGGGTCAGGATCGCCGGACCTTTGAATTGATGGGCACCAGGAAGCGTGAAGCCCTGAGACTGGTAATCGGTTTGAGCCTGCCGCGACGTCTGCCCGTACAGCTGATCCCAGGCTAAGGGTGCAGCGTCTTCGATGGTCAGGTGTGAACTTCGCAAATCAGGGTTGGCGCTGAAGCGGCCGGGGTAGGTTGAGGCGAGCGCGGGCAAGGTAAGCGCCGGGACCTCCTGGTCATACCAGAGGGATGATTCTTCCTCGGCAGGTGAGGCCTGCACTTCCATGGATGAGCACAGCAGGAGTGAGCTCGAGACAGTGCAAAAAGTGACTTTGATCTCTTGTGGGGTGAATGAAGTTTTCATGGAGGTCTACCTTGCAGTCGCATGCGGTATCTCGCTCTGGCGTCTCTCCTACCCCGATTGAGGGGCGACCGAATGGCGTGGGGCAAGCCTTGGCCCGCTCGTTTTCACGGGTGTCTGGGGGATTGCCTCAGGTGTTAATTCCGGGGTAGTACCGTGTAGCTAAGAAGACTCGTGGCGCTGCGTCAAGAAAATGGCCGATAAGTGGTAGTGCTATTTTAGCGTTCGCAAGTGACTGATTTTCGACGGCCATCTAAGTTATTGTTTGTTCGAAAAAACGTCATGAAACCTTCGGGCTAGAGGCTTTTTGGTAGCTTGCTATCATCTTACCAGGTGATTCGCACACCCAGATTTGCCGACCTCCCGCGCAATGGATTGCTGTCGATATTGCTACTGTAGTCGGCACTGGCGTACACGCTGACGGACGACGCGAGGCTCAGCACCACCCCGACACCCAGATCGGCGGAAGCGGATTTTTGTTGGGTTTCGATCGGATAGGTCCCGAATGTCACCGTGTCAGTGCCCGAAAAGGTCTGCCAAAGATTGGCTCGCAGATAGGGCTCGATTGGCCGGCCACTGACTGCATAACGGCCCTTGAGTCGAGCCCCCAGGCGCCCGGTCCAGAGGCCATCGGCATCGAACGAGACGCGTGAAACGCCATCGTCCTGGCTGTCGAGATCGATTTTCTGGTGGATCACTTGCACCTGGGGCTCCACGACCCAGTCGCCCGCTAGCGCAATCGGATAACCGGCCTCGGCCGAAAGGGTGAGGGCGTGGCCGCGGTTATCGAGTTTCAGTCCGCGTTCGGAACGGTTGTCGCCTCTCAGTCGAGTGCCCATTGCGACGGCGTCGACGTACCAGCCTTCGGGATCAGTCAACGTCCAGTACAGGCCAAAGCTCTCGCCTTCCAGCTTGACTTTGCCCGCACGCTTGCCTTCAAAACCCTGATTGAAACCGTCCACATTGCCCCGCAAGCGGGTGTGGCCGACGAACAGACCAGTGCGCCAGGTCTGGCCGCTGGGCGTTTGTGAGCTGTACACGTCGTTTCCGACTTGAAAACCGTCAAGCGATCCATCGAGTCGCGGCGATACAGTGCCAGCCCAGGTCTGGTCAAGGTTCCTGCCATAGACCCGGCCCCAGCCAGCGCCGACGGCACCGGTTTCTTTAAGCAGGCGCTGATCGCCCTGGCGATCATGGAACGTCCCGAGCGCCGCCATGGTCAGCTGTGCCGCTGCCGGCGGTAAGACTGACCAGGTCGGGACCTCCGGACGGTACAAGGGAATCGGCGCCGCACCGGCGACGGCGATGGGCAAAGTTGGCGTTCCGGCAGCCGCCACCGGAGTGCCCTCGGCAGAGCTCACAACGGTGGAGCGCAGGAACCAACTGTTTTCACTGCCTGCAGTGATTCCTCCCTTGAACAGAAAGTACTCGTAAGGCCCGCCCGAAACCGGGCCCCTTAGGGCAAAGGCCCGGTTGTCGCTGGTCGTCGTTCCCTGTGCCTGAACCACCTGGACACCGTCTTGCAGGGTCAAACCGCCGGATCCTCCGACGTTGCTGACGGTAAGCAGAGTGTTTCCGGTCATTGTCCCGTTGTTGACCACCAGTTTATCGCTGGGGGAATTGTCTGCGCCGAGCGCACTTTGCAACACTAACTGACCGCCGCTGCCCGAATAATTGCCCTGTACCGTCAGGGTGTCGTTGGTGCGGGTATTGCCGCTGCTCAAATCGATCGCGCCAGCGTTGTTCAAAGTGACGCGCTGAGCAGCAGAGAACGGCGTGATGCTGCCCTGGGTGGACGTCAGGATGCTATTGCCGTCGATATTGAACACACCCGTACCGCTGGCGTTATCACCCAGCACAAAATTGCCGGCGAGGTCGAAGCGCGAGCCGTTGTTCAAGTTTACCGTTTCCCAGTTGATATAACGGCTGGCGCCCGCCGAGGCGGTCCGGTCGAACGTCAGCATGTCGTTGCCGTTGCCGCCATCGATGGCCGGTGAGGCGGCGAGAATGCTTTCATCAAGACCGCGCAGCGTGGCGCTGTCATTGTCTTCACCCATGAGGATGGCCGAGTGGATGACACCGCCGCCGTCCCAGAGCAAGATGTCATCACCAGCGCTGAGTCGGACTTCGCCGACGATCTCGCCTCCTGTCACCGTGACGCTATCGTTGCCGCCGCTGACACTGACATTGCCGCCGATCCACCCGCCGGAAACGATAAGGGTGTCAGTGCCAAATCCGGTAACGAGATTGCCAATAATCCGCCCGCCGGAGAGATCGAACAGGTTGTCATCGAGCTTCATGTCGACCCGGCCGATGGTCCCGGCGGTCATTCTGGCGTTATCGCCGTCCTCGAACGCGCCGACGATGGTGCCGCCGGTCATGAGGAAGGTGTCTCGACTGTCGCCTTGGGCGAGGGACGCGATGGTTCCACCCGACATGATGAAGTCATCGATACCGTTGCCTTGGCTGACGGCACCGGTTATCTGGCCGGCGCTGATGATCAGTCTGTCGTCGCCATCGCCCTGATCGAGAGTGCCCGCGAGGCTGCCCGAGCTCATGTCTACGGTGTCGTCGCCGGCGCCAAAGGTCACATTGCCGTTGAGGGTGCCGGTGCCATTGACGGGAAAGCTCAGGGTGTTATTGCCTGACAGATCGGTCAAAGGCCCACTGCTGCCGCTGTCACAAGTGAAACTGTCGTTGCCGGTGGTTGGTGTGAATGCGCAAGCGGCGAGAGTGGAAGGGGATGCGCCTATGCACAGCGAGAGGGAAATGGCGCAGGCCGAATAACGGCAATGGGGCAGGTGTGTCGAAAACGTCATGCTCGTCTCCACGCGTCGGAGGCGCCCGAGGCCTTCACTCGTCAGGAGTGACAGGGTTTCAGACGCTGTTGGCAGCGCGAATTGCGAGACGACATCGGTAATGCAAAAAAGCCGAACTGAATAAAACCTGGCAATGTTGGCCGCTACGGTTCCATCCGTACCTGCAACTGATACGGACACGTGCACCGTAACAACAGATTCTCAGCCTGGCTACTGTCAGAAATAACAGGTACGGCTGTTTTTTTTTAGCGTGGAGTCAAACGAGGCCGGCGGGAATCACAAATGCACCTCCACCGCCAATGGCAAATGATCCGGCAGACGCCCAGGGGGAGTGAGGACTGGGGCATTACGCAAGCAGTGCTCAATGGACCAACTCTCTCTGAAAACTAGCGGAAAAGTTTTCGAACCGAAGAAAACAATCCTTTTGTTCGTGGTTGGGACTGAGGCATGTGGTGAGGAGGTTCAAAAGTAGAATCATTTGCAGCAGTTTTTGAGGCGTGTTGCGAATTCTCTGATGAGGTGTTCATCCTCGTTGGTGGCGACGCTATCTCTTGTTGAAAATCTAACGAGACTGGTTTTACATGTATTAAAAAGTTCACCTTTCCGAGATCGATAATTCGTTCAACCTTAGTTGCAATTAGGCCGAAGTCATTTAACACTCTTTGCGTCGATTTACCATTAGGTGTTTGTTGCAGGAAAATCTTGAGCATTTTTTTGCTGCCGCTCTTCAAGTATTTGGTTGTCTTAAGTGTTGGGCCATTCATCACGCCGGCTCTTGTGATTAATGAAGGCAGTGTTCCATAAAAGCCCTGTTTTTGTGCTATTATAGAATATTGGTATCGCGCTACATCATTTGCGTAGTAGTCTGTTGTATTGGGGTCTCGAAGATTTAATTTGAATATCCAATGTTCTGGTTTGAACACATTGTTGAAATTACCTGACTTAAATGAGGAGTTTATTTCATGTGTTGATAGCTGCTGATGAATCAAATTATTTTCAACATAGTAAAGTCTTTTCTTCGACTCATCGGAGAACGAGGCAAAACGTTCATTCAAATGCGGATCATAGTAAGTAGTGTCAGGGAACTCGGATTTACGTACGAGATGCGATGTCTCACCGTTTATCGGAGTGCGACCGAGCCCATCCACATCAAAAAAACCTATCGGATTATTTATGACCATCAAATATCGATTTAATCCCTCCCTATCACCGGCGGGGTCCGGACACATCCATCGCTGCAACCACGGCGCATAGTAACGATACCCATAGTAATAAAGCCCTGCGGCATCCCGCTCCATTCCCGAATAGCGTCGAGTCTTGTATTTCGTCTCCAAAGAGCTAACTCCCGCCCACCATGCGGTTCCGCCATACGGGTAAAAACCTTCCTGGTTGATCAGGCGAGCGTTTTCATCAAGCTCTGCGGTACATGAACCAAGCAGATCCGTCAGGCCAAAACGACGTTGATCCTGAATAACATCTTTTGGCGGCATTGTTTCCCAATGCAGAACTCGAACCTGGTTCTGGCCCGCCCTCACATTGAGGACGTGGCGCTCTTCGCCGCTCGCGTTATCAATATGTATTTCGAGTCCTTTCAGGTAACGCACCTCAGCGCGCAATGTGCGGCTGCTCGTTTGAGTAAGTCGCACTTTGCGCAGTCGCTCACTGCGCTCACCGTAAACATAAAATTCCAGATCGTCCGGGCCATCCTCCCGCACGACCATCGTGACCCGATGCAGTTGATTTCGAGCGTTCCAGCTCATGACCTGACCGCGCGTTAGTTGCAGTTGATTACCGGCGGCATCAAACCCGCTGACGATTGCTTCCTCATCAGGTGGAGATGTTTCATCGAACACGGTTAAACAACGGTTACTGCATTTGGAAACGGCCATATTCAATGCCGGCGCGCCGCTATGGTGGCGAGAAAGCAGATTGCCGGAAGCATCATAAGAGAAGGATTGGGTGTAATTGATGAGCTGATTCGCATCCAATGGTGTGGGCAGTATGGATGGGAGGGCAGGGCCATGACTACTTGAAGCCACTTGTCTTCCATGGGCCTTAACCAACTGGTAAAGGCTGTCATAACAATAGCTATTGCTGGGGTCGGTTCGCTGGTTTTTGAAGTGACGGACGAGCTGTGCCTTGTCTTCGAGGCGACATATATTGCCCACTGGATCGTAGTGGTAATGCAAGTCTTGATGCGGGGCAAAGCCGGGGACACCACTCGACAGTCGAATCAGGCGGCCGTCGTCAGCACTGTATTGCGAGGTCGTCACCACTCCGTTACCGGCCGTTTCGCTTTCAGCTTGGCCCGAGGCGTTGT
Organism: Pseudomonas fluorescens NCIMB 11764; assembly: GCF_000293885.2. Classification (NCBI taxonomy): domain Bacteria; kingdom Pseudomonadati; phylum Pseudomonadota; class Gammaproteobacteria; order Pseudomonadales; family Pseudomonadaceae; genus Pseudomonas; species Pseudomonas fluorescens. The sequence continues at coordinate 4,946,379 of NZ_CP010945.1, read as the reverse complement.
AATGAATGTCGCTGACCAGCACGTGCGTTGATTGGCCCACACCCGCGAGTTTCAGCCGAACCTCTTTGAGCTCTCCGGCCAGCGTATAGGTAAATGACCGAAGATTATTCCCGGCATCAGTCTCACTGCGCATTGCACCTGCTGCGTAGTAGGAGTGATGTGAAACATAACCTGCGCCATCCTCAAGCAATGCATCGCGCATCGGCAGAGCGAGTGGCCAGTCTGGTGTGTCCAGCCTTTTCAAAAAGCGCAGGACTTCTACGATTGGCACACCGCTTACCGTGTACTCCGCCCACAATTGGCTGCCAGCAGCATGATCATGACGAACCCGTTGGCCGCATTGGTTATGGGCCGAAAACTCAGTGCTCGCAGTGCCGTAGATCAATCGCTCGACGATAAGCTGTGATTCGCTGGCCAACTGCTCGCTGATGGTAACCGGGCGTTGAAGCCAATCGTACTCGTTTTGACGCTGGCTGCCGCGACTGTCCCAACTCACCAGTGATGAGCTTGCGTCATTCAGCAAGTCCACTTTCCAACCAGCGTCGACACTGTTGGTCAGTAGCGTTTGACCCGACAGTCCGTGCACCGTTGCCACATTGGGTGTCGGTGAGTCTTCCCACAGTCTTGGGTCCCAGCTCGCCACCTTTTGCCCGGCAGCGTTGAAGGCTTGACGAGTGATCCGCGACTCCGCGATCTGGATTGCATGCTCACGACAGTAGGCGACGATACGGACAGGCAGCCCCCGAGAGTCCATCACTGCCAACGTCGGAGTGTTGCTGTCGTGACACGCAAGGGAAGTCATCGTGAACCGTCGTTTCCGCCCAATGAACAGTTGACAAAGGATGCCTTCAATCCAGGCGACGGGATACTGTAAGAACTAACAGGTATTGGCTACAAATGCACTTCCACCGCCAATGGCAAATGATCCGACAAATGCGTCCATGGCCTGCTGCCCAATATTCGCGGTTCGTGGCTGCTGGCGTTGCGCAGGTAAATCCGGTCCAGGCGCAGCAACGGAAACCGTGCCGGATAGGTTTTGGCAGGGCGACCGTGGTGACGTTCGAAGGCTTCGTGCAGGTAGTCACGGCGGGCGAGGGCGGTGTTGCCTTGCAGCTGCCAGTCGTTGAAGTCGCCGGCGATGATCACCGGGGCATCGTCGGGCAATGATTCCAGCAGTTGGCAGAGTAATTCGAGCTGTAACTGGCGATGACTTTCCAGCAGGCTCAGGTGCACGCAGATCGCATGGACTTCGGCGTGGCCCGGTACGTCCAGCACACAATGCAGCAGTCCTCGGCGTTCGGGCCCGGTGATCGAGACGTCGAGGTTTCGGTATTCGCGGATAGGGTACTTGGACAGCAGGGCATTGCCGTGGTGACCATCGGGGTATACCGCATTGCGCCCGTAGGCGAAATCGCTCCACATGCTGTCGGCCAGAAACTCGTATTGCGAGGTCTGCGGCCAATTGTTGAAACGGGAAGAGTGCCGCTCGTGTTCACCGACGACTTCCTGCAGGAACACCAGGTCCGCGGAAGTACTGCGTACCGCCTCACGCAGTTCCGGAAGAATGAAGCGTCGGTTGAGCGCGGTAAATCCCTTGTGGGTGTTGACCGTCAACACCCGCAATCGATGAATTGCCGGGGGCGTGTTCAATGGCACCGAGTCGACGGCCTGCGGCTTGGAATCATTGGTCACGTTCACTCCTCTGAATCAGGGTTGCCTATGCATGCGACTGAAACCGGCGCAGGCAGTTCAGTCCGAATGTAACGCCTTCCCCTGTGGGATCGGTGTCGTTCAGACGAACACGATTTCATACGGCAACCGCATCCGCTCAAGCAGCACCGGTGGCAGCAGCGGGGGGATACCGATGGCCGGTTCACCGTCGAGCTGACTGGCGTAAGCATGGGTGGCGTGGCTTTTGCGCGCAACGGTCCAGGTATCGAGGCGGACCTTGCGTGCGCGGTGCCAGGGGATCAATCCACTGTCACGCGATGGCCAATGCCAGGCCCAGACGGGCATTTCGTTGAACGCCGCACCGACTGAGGCTGCGGCTTTGGCGCTGGCGCGGCCGACGGTTTCATGGTCGACATTGCCGTCCTCGCACCAGGTGGTGAACACCACATCGCCAGGCCGCAGGTAGCGGGTAATGAACTGGGTCAATTGAAGCTCGCGCTCGGCCAGGGCGTTGTCGGTAAAACCGCCGCGAATCCACTTCAGGCTGTGCATCGGCAACCCGAGCCGGCGCAGGGCTTCGACGCTTTCCTGGGGGCGGAACACGCTGAGACGTTTCTCCGACCACTGCTGCGACCCCGGATGACTGGCGCTGCCGTCGGTGATCGAGATCAATTGCAGGGGATGGCCAAGGGTGCTGAGTAATTGCAGGAGACCGCCGCAGGTCACGACTTCGTCACCGGGATGCGGCGCGATCACCACGGCGCGCGCGCCAGCAGGGACCAGGGTCTGAGTGTTGATGACCGGAACATTGTCCAGCTGAAGAGCGCTGTTCCAGACTTGCGCTGATGGACTGCTGTCGCTGATGGAAACGGATTTCATCGGGCTACGTCCTTGTTCACGTTGATAGCAAAGTGCCGCGCTCCGAACCCTGGATTGCAGCGAGCAGAGTATTGCTCAAGATCGGCTATTCGTCGCGTCGAGTTTGATCCGCTCGGCTTTTCATCCGGTCTGCACCAGGTCGCGCAAGTAGTCACCGAAGCCACCCCGGGCCCGGCTGTCCAGTCGGGCACTGGTGAGTACCTGGGGCCGATGACTCCAGGCAATTGTCGCGCCGCAGCGTTCGAGTTGCCGCACCAGTTGCACGTCTTCGTCGCATGCCAGGGGTTCGAAACCGCCGGCGAGCCGGTAGGCCTCGGCGCTGATGCCGAGATTGGCGCCGTGAATGTGCCGGTGTCCTTCACGGTTCTGATAGTGCTGGTGATAGCGAATCTGTGCCGATTCACTGAAGGATTCATCCCAGGTTTCTACGGTCACCGTGCCGCACACCGCATCCACCTCCAGCGACAGTTGCGCCACCAACCAGTCGTGAGCGACGCGACTGTCGGCGTCGGAGCAGGAAATCCAGCGCGCCCCGCGATCCAGCAAAAACCGCGCACCCGCAGCGCGGGCCTGGCCAACATTGCGTGCATTGATTTCCAGGCAGTGCACCGGGTAGTTGCCGACGATGTCGGACGAGCGATCGGTGCAACTGTCGAGCACCACCAGCACCTCGACCGCCTCACCGTCCAGCAGTTCATGTTGCGCGGCACCCAGCGCGGCTTGCAGGCAGTCTTCGAGCAAGGCTTCTTCGTTGTGCGCCGGGATCAGAATGCCAATCATCGCAAGCCCTCCAGCGCCGCCACGGAGCGCGGTTCGCGGCTCCAGAGTTCCAACAGGAAATCGGCTTCCTGATGCAAGACCAGGCGTGGCAGATGCAAATGCTCGTGCAGCAAGTCATGGACCTGCCGGGCATTGAGCGGGCAACCATCGATCGGCGGGCGCCAGTGGCAGGCCAGCAGTTGGCCGTCGGCAGTCAGTGACTGTGTCGCCTGTTTGATGAGTTGATTGAGGTCACCGGCGTCCAGGTAGTAACCGACTTCACTGAGCACGATCAGGTCGAACTGCTCGTTCGGCCAGTCGCCGGGCAAGCGGCTTTGGCGCACTTCAGCGTGGTCGAACAGACTCAGGCGCGTTCTGGCCAGCGTCACGGCGGCGGCTGCGGTGTCGCAACACAACAGACGGTCGCAACGTGTGGCCAGCCCGGCGCTCAGTTCACCGTTGGCGCAACCGGGTTCGAAGATGGAGCGGTAGCGGGGGCGGGGCAACGCGGCGAGGGTGATCGCGCGCTTGCGCTGTTCGTACCAGCGCTGACGAAACGCCCAGGGATCGTCGCTACCGGCGAACAACCCGTCGAAGTAGCGATCCTCGACGCTCATAGAAACACCACTTCGAACGGTTGCAGCAAACGATCAAGCACGTACGGTGCCAGCACCGGTGGCAAGCCGATATTCGGGTCGCCTTCCAGTTGGCTGGCGAAGGCATGGATGGCATGACGCTTGCGCGCGACCAGCGGCGGGGCCAGGAGGATTTTTCGCGCACGCTGCCACGGCACCAGACTGTCTTCAGGGGTTGCCCAATGCCAGGTCCAGACGGGCAGTTCATGCACCGTTGCCCCGACGCGTTTCGCCGCTGCGGCACTGGCACGCCCGACTGCTTCATGGTCGCAATGGCCGTCTTCGCGCCATGTGGTGAAGACCACGTCGTTGGGGCGCAGGTGACGCTCGATGAATTCAGCCAATTGCGTTTCCCGCGCTGCCACCTGACTGTCGGCAAACCCGCCGCGCAGCCATTTAAGGCTGTGTAACGGCAGACCGAGTCGACGCAACGCTTCAACGGATTCCTGCGGACGGACCGCGCTCAAGCGTTCGACCGGCCAGCGCCGGGAGCCGGGGTGGCTGGCACTGCCATCGGTGACCGAGATCAGTTGCAACGGCCGCTGAGCGGCGGCGAGCAATTGCAGGAAACCGCCGCAGCCGAGCACTTCGTCGTCCGGGTGCGGGGCCACGATCACGGCCCGGGAACCTTCGGGCACCAGGTCGAGAATGTCGATCACCGGCATTTGTGCCAGGTGGCTGGAGGTTTGCCACAGGTGCAAGGGTGTGCCCTGACCGACGATGGGATTGGTTTTCATAACGTCCATGTTCCCTTGATGATGTGCTGGCCGAGCGCGGCGAGGTCGCGTTCGGCGTGGCTTTGGCGCAGGAACACCGGCAGGTCGGCGATCAGTCGGGCGAATTGCCGGTCCTTGCAATAAGGGCCGGCGCCGAGGGCGTGGCCGACGTGCAGGATCACCTGTTCGACGGCATTCTCAACCACCGCACGGGCGCGGCGAGCGAGGCGTTCGGCGTTTTGCTGTGGGGCGGCATCGATGCTCAACGCGCTGAATCGCAACACCGTTGCCGCGGCGTGCAGCGCGCTGTCGACGGCGCCAAGGTGGGCGAGGGCGTGGGGTTCTTCGCGATGGCCGCAGTGACTGCGCAGGCGTTCGGCGAGACTCTGCGCCGCGCCGTACCAGCACGCCGCAATGCCGATCCCGCCTTGCCAGAAACCCGGGCGTTGCAGGTAGTCGCCGGGGTTGCCGATGGCCTGCGCCTCGGCGCCGTCGAACAGCACTTCGACGCTGCCGGTGGCGCCCATGCCCAGCGCTTGCCAGCCTTGATCGGTGACGGTTACGCCGGGCTGGTCCAGCGCCACTGCGACCAGTTGCTGGCGCTCCTGTTCGTCCCACGCCGTCAGCAACGCGTGGCTCAACACCGCCGCGCCTGAGCACCAGGCCTTTCGCCCGTTCAGCGCAACCATCTGGCCTTGAGGGCTGACCCGCACCCGGGCGTCCGGCGGCTCGGCGGCCCACATTCCCCAAGTGCTGGAAGGCGTGGGCGAACCGCCGAGTTGCTGAATGATCGCCAGGGCATCGGTATGACCTTCGTACAACTTGCACAACCCCAGATCATGCCCGCCGACCTCGGCCAGACGCTGAAAGCGCTCCAGCGTCCGGCCGCTGCCCGGCAGCGGAAGCTGATCGAGACCAGCCTCGACCAGCTTCCGCAGGCACCGGCCTAGCGCCCGTGTATCGGCGTAGTCCGCTGACTGTCGCTGAAGAAAAGCCTGTAGGTCCATTTCACTCTTCTTCCTCATGCTGCAATTCGAACAACAGCAGCGAACGGCCGGTGACGGAATATTCGTGACCGAACTCGAAGCGTTCCTGACCACGAATCGACGGTTGGTTGGTGTCGACCATGCAGGTCCAGAAACCGCCGTCCGGGACTTCGGGCAAGGTGAAGTTGACGATGTCATGGTGGGCGTTGACCACCAGCAGCAAGGTCGCGTCACCGCCCTTGCGGCGGATCCCGGTTTCCTGTGCGCGACCATCAAGCAACATGCCCAGGCATTTGCCGTGCGCGTCTTCCCATTGCTCGATGCTCATCTCGCTGCCGTCCGGTGCGAGCCAGGTGACGTCCTTGACGCCGATGTCCTCGTTGTAATTGCCCACCAGGAATCGTCCGCGACGCAGGATCGGGTAGGTCAGGCGCAACTTGATCAGGCGTTTGACGAACTTCAGCAGGGCCTTGCCGTCTTCGCTCAGGTCCCAGTTGACCCAGCCGATCTCGCTGTCCTGGCAATAAGCGTTGTTGTTGCCCTCCTGAGTACGGGCAAACTCGTCACCGGCCACCAGCATTGGCGTGCCCTGGGACAGCAGCAGCGTGGCGAAGAAATTGCGCATCTGCCGCTGGCGCAGTGCGTTGATTTCAGGGTCGTCGGTCGGGCCTTCGACGCCGTGGTTCCAGGACAGGTTGTTGTTGCTGCCGTCCTGGTTGTTCTCGTCGTTGGCTTCGTTGTGTTTGTCGTTGTACGACACCAGGTCATTGAGGGTGAAACCGTCGTGGGCGGTGATGAAGTTCATCGACGCATACGGCCGGCGGCCACGCTGGTTGAACATTTCGCCCGAAGCCGTCATACGACTGGCGAAGTCAGCCAGTTGACCGTCATCGCCTTTCCAGAATGCACGCACGGTGTCGCGAAATTTGTCGTTCCATTCGACCCAACCTGGCGGAAAACCGCCGACCTGATAACCACCGGGACCACAGTCCCACGGCTCGGCAATCATTTTCACCTGGCGCAACACCGGGTCCTGTCGGCAGGCAACGAGGAAGCTGTGACGCTCGTCGAAGCCATCGTGATAGCGACCGAGAATGGTCGCCAGGTCGAAACGGAAACCGTCCACGTGCATTTCCGTGGCCCAGTAACGCAGAGAGTCGGTAACCATTTGCAGCACGCACGGGTGACTCAGGTCCAGGGTGTTGCCGGTGCCGGAATCGTTGATGTAGAAGCGCTTGTCGTCGGGCATCAAGCGATAGTACGAGGCGTTGTCGATGCCGCGCATCGACAGGGTCGGGCCTTGTTCGTTGCCCTCGGCGGTGTGGTTGTAGACCACGTCGAGAATCACTTCGAGATTGGCTTCGTGCAGGTGCGCGACCATCTCCTTGAACTCGGCGATCTTGCCGCTGGCCAGGTAGCGCGGGTCAGGGGCAAAAAACGCGATGCTGTTGTAACCCCAGTAATTGGTCATGCCCTTGTGCAACAAATGCTGGTCATTCACAAATGCGTGAATCGGCAGCAATTCCACGCTCGACACACCGAGTTTGCGGATGTGTTCCAGCACATCATCGACCATCAACCCGGCGAAGGTGCCACGCACGTTCTCGGGGACGGAAGGGTGCCGCATGCTGATGCCGCGTACGTGGGTCTCATAAATGATCGTCTTGTCCCACGGCACGCTGACGCGATGGTCGTGACCCCAGGTGTGCGCCGGGTCGATGACCTTGCATTTGGGCACGAACGGCGCGCTGTCGCGTTCGTCGAAACTGAGGTCGGCGTCGGGATGGCCGATGGTGTAGCCGAACAGCGCCTCGGACCATTTCAGCTGGCCGACCAGTTGTTTGGCGTAAGGATCGATCAGCAGTTTGTTGTGATTGAAGCGATGACCGTTGGCCGGATCATAGGCACCGTAGACGCGGTAACCGTAGATCAGCCCCGGATGGGCGTCGGGCAGGTAACCGTGGTAAATCTCGTCGGTGTATTCCGGCAGTTCGATGCGTTCCAGTTCGACTTCGCCGGCGTCATCGAAAATGCACAGTTCGACCTTGGTCGCGTTGGCGGAAAACAACGCAAAGTTGACCCCCAGACCATCCCAGGTGGCGCCCAGCGGGAAGGGCAAGCCTTCACGGATTCGCGAGGCCTCGGCTTGAGGTGCTGGCGCGGATTTTTTCGGACTGGTCATAGGTGCTCCTGCAAAAATGGGAGTTCTTTGCAGGAGCGCGGCTTGCCCACGTGGGCGGTGAGTCAGACCATTCAAGTGTTGACTGAAACACCGCCTTCGCGGGCAAGCCTCGCTCCTGCTCAATTTTTCGTGTTTTCGTGGGCGAACGCGCCCACTGTGGCGAGCGGGCTCGCCATGAGTTCAATCAAGTGCAAACGAAGTGAAGCGTCAAACCGCGGGTGGTTTTTTCGTGGCACGCGGTTTTTTCTCGGCCACTTTTTCATCCGGCGGCGTTACTTTCGCAGCCGCCGCGGCCGGTTTGCCCTTGGCTTTCGATGCCGCAGCCTTGCCATCGGCCTGCCCGTTGAGCTTGCCATCCGCTTTGACTGCCGGTTTGGCGGTGGCGGCTTTGCTCCCGGCGGCTTTCGGTGACTTCTTCGGCGCCAGGGCTTCAGCTTCCGCCAGCTTGCGAGCCATCTCCCAATGACGAACTTCCTCGCCCTCGGGTTTCCCTTCCGATTCCCAGATCTGATAGGCAAATTCGCGGATGCGTTTTTCGTCGGTGCTCATCGCTATGCTCCTGAACTGAACTCAAGGTTTTGGATAAAGAGATTGACCGGGAAATCCCCCAGCGCGGCGCCAATCATCAGCTCCTTGTGTTCTGTGACTGTGACGCTGGAAAAAAGTCCCTTCAGATTGTCGTCAGGGGTGGTGAACGGTAATTTGACCCGCGTATCGCCCCACAGCTGCGCGCCGACCTTGGGTTCGGCACTGTTTTCCAGCAGGCCCGCACAACGTATCGGTACGATCACGATGGCCCGCTTCTGGTTGTACGAGCGCGCAAATGCCAGCACCCGGTGTGCCTCGCTGCCGACCACTTCCAGGGCTTGATACGACCCTCGCTGAAACAGCTCGGGATGCTCGGCGCGCAGGTTCAACGTGCGCGCAATCAGGGTTTGTTTGATGTGCCCGTTCCGCCAGCTCGCCAGCAGGTCAGGCACGTCCTGCGGACGCTGCATGGCCTGGTGGCGACTGGCGTAATCCACCGGGCGGCGGTTGTCCGGGTCTACCAGCGAGAAGTCCCAGTACTCGTTGCCTTGATAAAGGTCCGGAATGCCCGGCACGGTCATGCGCAGCAAGGTTTGCGCCAAGCCGTTGAGTGCACCGGGTGCAGCAATCGACATCGCCGCATTACCGAGGGCTGCGCGCAGCCGTTCACCTTCAGGGCTGAGCAGCAGGCGTTCGAGGAATTGGTGAGCTGCGTGTTCGTAAGCGTCGTTCGGCGCGCTCCAGCTGCTTTGCAACTTGGCTTCGCGCAAGGCTTTCTGTTGCCACTGCCACACACGTTGAGTGTAGTGCTCGAACGCGGCTTTATCGTCATTGCGCAGATCCAGTGGCCAGCTGCCAAGGAGCGCCTGATACAGGATCAGCTCATCGCCGGCGGACGGCATCTGGTCGTCGTCGCGCAGCGGCCGGGCCAGTGTTTGCCAGAGCGGCACCTGCCAGGCGAACCACGCGCTGCGCTCGCTCAACACCGCCAGCCTGGCGCGGGTGTCTTCGCCGCGTTTGTGGTCGTGGGTCGCAGTGGCCAACAGGTTATCGGGGAATTCTTCGAGGCGATTGAGGCACGCGGCATGGAAGTCGGCCACCGGCGCGCTGAACTGCTCGGTGCTGAACCCCACATCATTGCGCGACAGCAGAACTGCCGAGCGATAGAACGCGGTGTCTTCCACGGCCTTCGCCGCCGCCGGCGAGGTCAACTGCTGAAAGCGTACGCAGGCATGCTTGAGCATCTTGCGCGGACGGCCCACCGGACGCTTGCGCCACGGTTCACCCCCCAGCCATCGGGCCAGGCAATCGAGCACGGGCCAATCGGCCTCACCGAGGGTTTGCCGCGCACCGTCCAAGGCTTGCTGGAAAAATACATCATCCTGCGCGGAGCGCCCACGGGGACTGATGTAAGTGCGATACACCGGAAAGTGCACGATCAGTTCCTGCAATGCCCGGCGAATCGCGCCGAGGGTCAGGTCGCGGGTCATCAGGTCATCCCGGGCCACTTGCAACAGGGCCTGGGCGACACTTTCGAAATCACCGGCGAGGGAACCGTTGAGGATCTGCTGGCGCGCCAGTTGGGCTTCCTGACGGAAGTCGGCGGGCCGTTCGCTGTAGCGACTCCACAACTCGCTCAGGGTTTGTGCGCCCTCCGGGTCATGTTGCAGCAATGACAACTGGTTCATGAATTCGTAACCCGTGGTGCCATCCACCGACCAGTCACGGTGCAGGGTTTCCCCCTCGCCAAGGATCTTCTCGACGTAGATCGGCAAGTGCCGATCCGGTGCCAGGCTGTCGACCCGCCGACGCAGTTTGCGGCAGTAACCACGCGGGTCGGCGAGGCCGTCGATGTGGTCGATGCGCAGACCGTCGATCAAGCCTTCAGCCACCAGTTCGAAGATTTTCGCGTGGGTCGCCTCGAACACCGCCGGACGCTCCACGCGCAGGCCGCCCAGTTCGTTGACATCGAAAAAGCGCCGCCAGTTGATGTCGTCCGCTGCCGTACGCCAACTGGCGAGGCGATAGCTCTGGCGCTCCAGCAACTGATGCAGACGCTGGAAGCCGTCGGGCGTGAGCGAATCGTAGGCTTTCAGGTTCTGTTCAATGATGTGCAGCACGGCCGGGTCGCTGGCGAGTTCACGCAGCTCGTCTTTCAACGGCATCGCCAGACGGTGGGCGTCGTTCTGATAACTCAAGGTGCTGAAGCGGTCGGCCAGTGATTTGAGTTGCTCGTCATCCGCTTTCAGCAGTTCGCCAAAATTCATCGGGCAAATCGGGAAGTGATGATCGTAATGCTCAACGTAAAACGCGCCATGCTGCGCATCGAAACGCAAGGGCAGGGTGCCGTCCTGCAACGCAACGCCGTAATCGCTGCCGAGGAAGGGCAACAACAGCTGGCCTTCCATCAACGGATCGGGCGAATGCCACTGGATGTCGAAGAACTCGCCATAGGGGCTCAGGCGCCCCCATTCCAGCAAGTCCAGCCACCAGGGGTTGTCACCGCCGCCGACCGCCATGTGGTTGGAGACGATGTCGAGGATCAGCCCCATGTCCTGTGCACGCAACGCGCTGACCAGCCGGCGCAATGCCGCTTCGCCGCCCAGTTCAGGATTGACCGTGGTCGGGTCCACCACGTCATAACCATGCATGGAGCCGGCGCGGGCGCTCAGCAGCGGCGATGCGTAGACATGGCTGATGCCGAGGCTGGCGAAATAGGGCACCAGCGGCACCGCATCGTCGAGCGTGAAGCCTTTATGAAACTGCAGTCGCAAGGTCGCCCGCAGCGGTTGGGTACGTGGCGGATTCATCGGTCACGCTCGGCGGCCTGAAGTCGCGCGCAAGCGAGCAGTTCCAGACGCCTGGCGGCGTCCGGGTCATTGAGCAATGCTTCGCTGTCGCCGGGCAAACGTCGCGACCAATTGGGATGCGTATCGATGGTGCCGGGCAGGTTGGCCTGCTGTTCGATGCCCAGGGCATCCTCCAGCGGCAGCAACACCAGCGGAGCGCGGGTATGGCCGAGGAAACGAATGGCGGCGTCGAGTACCTGATCGGTTTCGTGGGACTCCTCGCGGAAGTTCTGCGGGTCTTCGCTCAACACCCGCCGCAGGCCTTCGCGCTCCCGTTCGCGATGATGGCGCCACTCGATTTCACCTTGGGCATCGACCAGCCCCAGTCGAGCGTTCCAGTCGATGTCGCGGCCATGCCACCAGCCATTGAGCGTCGGCAAGTCATGGGTGCTGGTGGTCGCCAAGGCGTTGTCCGGCCAGTCGAGGATCGGTTTGAAGCGAGCGTTGTCCTGTTCGAACAGCATCACGCGCATGCCGAGGATCGAGCGGGCGATGAGTTTTTCCCGCAGACCGTCCGGTACCGTCCCGAGATCCTCGCCCAGGACGATGGCCTGATGCCGATGGGATTCCAGGGTCAGAAGGCGCAACAGGTCGTCAACCGGGTAATAGAGATAAGCACCGTCAGCGGGTGAGGCGCCGTTGGGGATCACCCACAACCGTTGCAGCCCCATGACGTGATCGATGCGCAGGCCACCCGCGTGGGCGAAATTGGCCCGGAGCATTTCGATAAAGGCGCGAAAGCCATTGCGTACCAGGCCTTCGGGCGAGAACGCGGAAATTCCCCAGCCCTGGCCGGTGCGGTTGAGGATGTCGGGTGGCGCACCCACGGTCAGGGAGGCGAGCAATTCGTCCTGGCGACTCCAGGCCTGGCTACCGCCGCCGTCGGCACCCACCGCCAGGTCAGCGATCAAGCCGATGCTCATGCCGCTGCTGCGGGCGGCGGTTTGTGCGCGCTCCAGGCAGCGGGTGATCAGCCATTGGCAGAAGGCAAAGAAGCCGATGCGCCCGGCATTCTCTTCGGCGAAGTCAGCCAGCGCCGCGCTACGCGGATCGCGCCATTGCTCGGGCCATTCGCGCCAGTCGAGGTTTTCACCCTTGGCGGCGCGGGCTTCCTGGATGGCTTCGAAGCGACAGTGGTTTTCCAGGGCTTCGCCGGCAGCGTGGCGGAAACTGCTGAAGTCTTCATGCAGCGGGTGTTCGCCCTGGACAAAGCCTTCGTACAGCGCTTGCAACAGACGGTGCTTGGCTTCGGCCGCGACGGGCCAGTCAACCAGTGGCAGCGCCTCGAGGTGCTTGAGTTCCGCGGCGAGCCCGGTGGCATCTATCGCTGTGCGCATTGCGCGCTCACCAAGGATCGCTCCGGGCGCGGCGTACAGGCTGTTGAGAAACAAACGGCTGGACGGCGAATAGGGACTGTAGCGCTGGGTGTCGTTGCTGAACATCGCGTGCAGCGGACTGATCGCCAAGGCTTCGGCGCCCCGTTCACCGGCCACCCGGGCGAGATCCTCGAGGGCCTGGGTATCGCCGAAACCGCCATCGCCGGGACGGCGCAGCGAATACAGCTGCACGCTGAGGCCCCAGGCGCGGGGGATCGGGCTGTCGACGGCGTCGCCGACGCTGTAGCAGCGCGACGGTGCCACGGCCAGCGTAAAGGACTGCCCGTCAATGCTGACGTGCTGGTAACCGACCGGGATCAGACCGGGCAATATCGCCTCGGCATCCAGTTTCAGGCTGAGCCGCGAACCATCTTCAAGGTGGATCTCGCAGGGTGTCTGCGGCTCGAAGTAATGCGCCAGGTTGAGGCCCACGCCAAAGTCTGCGGTCAACAGCGGCGGCAAATGCCGGGTCTGTTGCACCTGCTGCAATTCGAGCAGGCTGGCGTCGATTTCCTGGGCGGTGCCGGCCGGGTGGCCGAGTCCGGTCAGGACGTTACGTAACACTGATGGGGCGACTTTCTGTGGGCGGCCGTTGGCGTCGATCCAGTCGACCGCCAGGCCAGCTCGGCCGGCCAGTATTTCCAGTTGCGCATCGCTCATTGGCGCTCTCCATCCGGGGGTAGCAAAGGGGCCGCGGCCGTGAGGCTGACTAGCGCGCAATACGGGGCAAGGGTGCCCTGATCCAACAGGTCGGCGGACTCCGGCGGGTGTTCGAACAACAACGCATTGCCGGCCTGTGGGGAGTGGACCACTGGCTTGCCGCTGAGGTTCAGGTCAATGCGCAGCAGGCTGCCATCGCCCAGTTGCCAGCGCGCCGTGACGGCGCCTTCGGCCAGCACATCGGCGCCCAGTGGATGGGCGCCGGACACGTGCGGCACGATCCGCTCATGGCGGATTTTCAACAGTTGGCAATACAGCTGGTACATGGCGGAGTCTCGACGGGCCGTCAGGCAGGGGCGAGAGTCTTCGAAGGTCTGCTGTGCATTCGGGTCGGGAATCCGTTCACGTTTCTCCGGATCGGCAAACGCATCAAACGCGGCAAACTCGTTACGTCGGCCTTCACGGACCAGTTCCGCGAGCTCGCCGTGATGGCTGGTGAAGAACAGGAACGGTTGCTCGGCGGCGAACTCGTCGCCCATGAACATCAGCGGGATCATCGGCGACAACAGCAACAGTGCGGTCGCGGCTTTCAGCGCGTCGGGGTGGGCCAGTTGCGGCAGACGTTCACCGAACGCACGATTGCCGATCTGGTCATGGTTCTGCAAAAACAACACGAACGCGCTGGGGGGCAGGTGCCCGCTGGGCTCGCCCCGCGCTTCACCGTGTCGGTTGGTGTGGCCCTGGAACACGAAACCCTGACTCAGGCAACGAGCCAGTTTCTCTGTGGGATTGTCCGCGTAGTCGGCGTAATAGGCATCGGTTTCACCAGTCAGCAGGACGTGCAACGCGTTGTGGCCGTCGTCGTTCCACTGCGCGTCGAAGCCTTCCTGCAGCAGGCTGGCCTGGTTGTGCTCGTTCTCGACCGTCAACCACACATGCCGCACCGGATCGGTCTGCTGGCGAATCCGTTGTGCCAGCTCCTGAAGAAAGTCCGGGCTTTCGATGGCGTGCACCGCATCGAAGCGCAAACCGTCAAAGCGGTATTCCAGCAACCACATCAACGCATTGTCGATGAAGAAATCACGCACCTCGCGCCGCCGGAAATCGATGGCCGCGCCCCAGGGCGTGTGCTTGTCTTCGTTGAAGAAGCCCTTGGCGTAGCGATGCAGGTAATTGCCATCCGGGCCGAAATGGTTGTAGACCACGTCGAGGATCACCGCGAGGCCATGGCCGTGGGCGGTGTCGATCAGGTGCTTGAGTTGTTCAGGGGTGCCATAGGACGCCTGGGGCGCGTAGGGCAGCACCCCGTCATAGCCCCAGTTCCGTTCACCGGGAAATTGTGCGATAGGCATCAGCTCGATGGCCGTAATGCCCAACGCCGCGAGGCGCTCGAGGTGCTGTTCGACTGCGCTGAAGCCGCCCAGCGCACCGACATGCAACTCGTAGATCACCGCCTCGTTCCATGGCCGTCCCAGCCAGGCGCTGTGTTGCCAGGTGTAGGCGAGGGGATCGACCACCACGCTGTGCAGGTGAATGTCGCCGGCCTGCGCGCGGGAGGCGGGGTCGGGGACTTCAATCTCACCGTCTATGTTGTAGCGATAACGCGTACCTGCGGGGCAACGCGCCTTGATCACGAACCAGCCATCGGCCTGAGGCAGTAGCGGCAAGGATTGTCCATCTTCCAGTTCGACACTGACAAAAAACGCATCTGGCGCCCACAAGGCAAAACGCGTGTGTTCTGCGTCCAGCATGATTGCGCCGTGGGGCCAGGTCTCAAGGGTCCGTAACGGCATTGTTCAAAAACCTCTTACTGTCTGTTCGATTTCCCCAGCGCCTTGGCGACCAGCTGTTCGTAGAGTTCTGCGTAGGGTTCGACCGCTTTGCACCAATTGAACGGCGCAGCCATGGCGCGGCAACGCATGGCATTGAGCAGGTCGGGAAAGGCAAACACCTTGAAAGCCCGGCTCAACGCTTCCTGATAACTCTCGACGGTGGATTCGTCGAACAGGAAACCGGTCACGCCGTTTTCGATGGTGTCGGCCAGGCCGCCGGTGTTACGGGCCACCGGCAACGAGCCGAAGCGCTGGGCGTACATCTGGCTGAGGCCGCACGGTTCATAACGCGATGGCATCAGCAGGAAATCGCTGCCGGCGAACATACGGCGGGCGTCGGTTTCGTTGAAGCCGATGCGTACACCGATTTGCCCGGGGAAACGCAGGGCCAGTTCGCGCATGGCTTGTTCTTCTTCCGGCTCGCCGCGACCGATGATCGCGATCTGGCCACCCGATTGGACGATGTACTCGGACACGGCTTCGGTCAGGTCCAGGCCTTTCTGGTACACCAGGCGCGAGACCACGGCGAACAGCGGACCTTCTGAATCGTCCAGGCCAAACAGGTCGCGCACGTGCGCCGCATTGACCGCTTTGCCTTCCCAGTCACCGATGCTGAACGGGCGGAACAGGTGCGAGTCGGTGGCGGCGTCCCAGCTTTCATCAATGCCATTGGGAATGCCGCTGAGCAGACCTTGCTGGGTCTTGGCGGCAAGAAAACCGTCGAGACCGCAGCCGAAGGCCGGGGTGGTGATTTCCTGGGCATAGGTGGCGCTGACAGTGGTGATGTGGCTCGAATAGGCCATGCCGGCCTTGAGGAACGACATCTTGCCGTAGAACTCCATGCCTTCCTGTTGCAGAGCATGTGCGGGAATGCCCAGTTCCGGGCACGACCCAAGACTGGTCACGCCCTGGTAGGCGAGGTTGTGAATGGTGAACAGCGTCGGGGTGCGTTGCCCACGCCAGTGCATGTAGGCAGGCGCCAGGCCGGCAGGCCAGTCATGGGCGTGCACCAGGTCCGGGCACCAGTGAATTTGGGCAAGGTTGGCAGCGATATCGGCAGCGGCCAGGCCCAGGCGGGCGAAGCGGATATGGTTGTCCGGCCAGTCACGACCGTTGTTGGCGCCGTAGGGAGACCCTTCGCGCTCGTAGAGTTCCGGGCAGATCAACACGTAAATGACCAGGCCGTCGGGCATGTCCATGCGCCCGATCTTGCAGGGTGGCAATGCGGCATGACCACCGAGCTCGCCAATAATGTGAATCGGGTTTTCGCTGTGCAGCACTTGCGGGTAGCCGGGGATCAGCACACGCACATCGTGCAATAGCGCCATGGCCCGGGGCAGTGCTGCCGAGACGTCGCCCAGACCGCCGGTCTTCACCAGGTCGGCGATTTCCGAGGTCACGAACAACACTTTCTTTCGATTGGGGTTCTGACTGGCCACCGGTATCAGCGTCTTGGTGCTCGGGACGTTGATCGATTTGGCACTTGGGGCGCTCACGGCGCTCGTATCGCCGACCTGCTGATGAGCACGTTCTCCCTGAATGTCTAAAGCCGCACTGATCATATGAATCTCCCGTGTTGTTGATCTAATTCTCAGGTCTGGCAAACGGTGTTTCGTGGCCAATTCCTGTGGCCGGGCGCAAACGCGCGACGCACTGGGCAGCAAACGCGACCCATGCGTTGAAGCAGATTGGCTGGAGTGGACGTTGCAAGGATTGCACCAGTCGCAACGCACCTACCTTTCAGAGGACCGGCCACGAAGAGCAAAAGTTTCGATTATTTTTGCACTTTGTGACCGACCGGTTTTGCCTCGCGAAAATGAGTCTAGGCCAGAACTTAGAGCGGTGAAGCACAGATGGCAAAATTGTTCGACAATCGGTTCAATGAGGTACGGACGTGCATGAAAAGGGTTCAAACGCTCCGACGAAGTGCACGTTTTTTTGCGATCGAGCCCCAAAAGGTAACCTGGCGTTCACATGAATGTGCGAGTGCTGTCACGCCTGCGCACTACGCTGGTGCGCCATGCAGTCCCGCTTTTGGCCGAACCGCTGCCTTACTGCCGAACGGCATGCCTTGTTATAGTTCGGGCCTCATTTTTGCCCGGTAAAGGATCACTGCCATGTCTCAGTACACTGCGTTCACCGTCGAACTGGCCGATAAAATTGCCCATGTGCAGATCAATCGTCCGGAGAAGATCAATTCGATGAATGCCGCGTTCTGGAGCGAGATCATCGAGATCTTCCAGTGGATCGACGACACCGACGAAGTGCGGGTGGTGGTGCTCAGTGGCGCCGGCAAACATTTCTCGTCCGGTATCGACCTGATGATGCTGGCCGGCGTGGCCAATGAGCTGGGCAAGGACGTGGGGCGCAACGCCCGCCTGCTGCGGCGCAAGATTCTGGCACTGCAAGCTTCCTTCAATGCCGTCGACAATTGCCGCAAGCCGGTGCTGGCGGCGATTCAGGGTTACTGCCTGGGTGGCGCGATCGATCTGATAGCCGCCTGCGACATGCGTTATGCCGCCGAAGATGCGCAATTCTCGATCAAGGAAATCGACATCGGCATGGCCGCCGACGTTGGCACATTGCAACGCTTGCCGCGGATCATCGGTGACGGCATGCTGCGTGAACTGGCTTACACTGGTCGCTCGTTCGGCGCCGAGGAAGCGCGCACTATCGGTCTGGTCAATCGCGTCTACAGCGACACCGCCAGCCTGCTCGACGGCGTCATGGGCATTGCCCGCGACATCGCCAGCAAGTCGCCGATTGCGGTCACCGGCACCAAGGAGATGATCAGCTACATGCGTGACCATCGCATCGACGACGGCCTCGAATACGTCGCCACCTGGAACGCCGCCATGCTGCAATCCACCGATTTGCGCGTGGCCATGGCCGCCCATATGAGCAAACAGAAACCCGAATTTCTGGATTGATTGAAAAATGACTTCACGCTGGACCACTGCAGTACTGGACACCGATCAACCGGGCGGCTGGGCCGTCGCGCGCAGCCCCGAAGGCTTCCTGTTTGACGACAATGGCGCGCTGTTCCCGCGCGAATGGCTCAAGCGTCAGGACCTGACGATTCTTGCCGAACATGGCATAGGCCACCTGGATGGCGAGCCGGTGTATCTGCTGGAGCTGCGCAGTCACAGCGAAGTGCCGGGCTGCAACTGGAAAGGCCTGCGGGCGTTCATGCTCGACGGTGATCACGCCGTTTACAAGGTGCTGGGGTATGCCGCGCAAATCGGCACCTGGGCCCGCGAGCACCGCTTTTGCGGCAATTGCGGACAGGCCACGAAGCAAGTCATCCGGGAGCGGGCGATGTACTGCGAGCCGTGCGACCTGCGTTATTACCCGCGCATTTCGCCGAGCATGATCGTGCTGATTACCCGTGGCGATGAAGTCCTGCTGGCGCGTTCACCGCGTTTTGTCACCGGGGTCTACAGCACGCTGGCCGGATTCGCCGAGCCGGGCGAGTCGGCCGAAGATTGCCTGATTCGCGAGGTTCGCGAGGAAGTGCAGATCGAAGTCAAGAACATCCAGTACATGGGCAGCCAGTGCTGGCCGTTCCCGCACTCGATGATGCTCGGCTTTCACGCCGAGTACGCCGGTGGCGAAATTGTCTGTCAGGAAGACGAGATCGAGGACGCCCAGTGGTTCAACGTGCACGAGCTGCCGCCGTTGCCGGCGTCACGCTCGATTGCCCGTTACCTGATCGACGTCTATGTGGCGCGGCGTCTAGGCCACGCTGAACCAGTGTTGCCAGGCTAGCCGCACGGTCAGGCCCAGCACCACGGTGATGAACACCGGACGAATGAATTTGGCGCCGCCACTGATGGCGGAGCGGGCGCCGAAGAATGCACCGACCATCACCGACAGGCCCATGCACAGGCCGATGATCCAGTCCACTTGCCCGGAAAAGATGAACACCGACAGCGCCGCAATGTTGCTGACGAAGTTCATGCTGCGCGCCACACCGCTGGCCTTCACCAGGTCGATGGGGTACATCAGCATACTGCTGACGGTCCAGAACGCGCCGGTGCCGGGGCCGGCCACGCCGTCGTAGAAACCCAGGCTGAAGCCTTGGGTCGATTGCCACTTTTTCTTGATCGGCGCGTTGCTGTCCAGCGGCGCTTTCGGCGTGCCACCAAACAACAGGTAGAGGCCACAGGCGAACACGATCACCGGCAGCATCTTGTTCAGCCATTCGGCGGGCAGGTAATGCGCAACCACCGCACCGGTCAACGCGCCGACCAGCGTGCCGACAATGGCGTGCAGCCACTGCCGGGGATGGAACAGCTTGCGCCGGTAGAAGGTGAAGCTGGCGGTGGCCGAGCCGAAAGTCGAACTGAGTTTGTTGGTGCCCAGCACCAGATGCGGCGGCAAGCCGGCGGTCAGCAGCGCCGGGGTGGTCAACAGACCGCCGCCGCCGGCAATGGCGTCGATGAAACCGGCTATGAAGGCGACAACGGCCAGAATGGCCAGGGTGGAGAGATCAACGCTGAGTTCGAAAGGCATGGAATCGACTTATTCGGCGGGGTGCAGTAAAGGGCTGCGGGGAAGGGCCGATATCTTACCTACATCCAACTTCTGCTGCGACCGCGCTGCCCCAATTCCTTGTAGGCTCGGATTCAGATTTTACGGTCGGGCCCATTCCCGATCTGCCACACAAACGGCGGCTCAGTCCCGTTAATCGCCCAATCCCCGACAATCCGCGCATTACGCCAATGCCTGTTCAGCGAACACAAGCAGGCTCGCCCGCGATGGCGGCGTCACATTCAACACATTGGCTGACTGACATTCCGCTATCGCGGGCAAGCCCGCTCACAGTTGACCTATGTGAATTCAAAGACCGAGATCGGACAGCCCTGGGTGATCATCCGGCCGACGACCCAGCGGCCAGTGGAACTTGCGGTCGCTTTCCTTGATCGGCATGTCGTTGATGCAGGCGAACCGGTTGGCCATGAGGCCGTTCTCGTCGAACTCCCAGTTTTCGTTGCCGTAGGAACGGAACCAGTTGCCCGAGTCGTCGTGCCATTCATAGGCGTAGCGCACAGCGATGCGGTTGCCGGTGAACGCCCAGAGTTCCTTGATCAGCCGATAGTCCAGTTCCTTGGCCCATTTGCGGGTCAGGAAACCCTTGGCTTCTTCACGGTTGCAGGCGAATTCGGCGCGGTTACGCCATTTGGTGTCCAGGGTGTAGGCGAGGGACACCCGTTCCGGGTCACGGGAGTTCCAGCCGTCTTCGGCCAGGCGAATTTTTTCGATGGCGGACTCACGGGTAAAGGGCGGCAATGGCGGACGAACTTCGGCGTTAGACATGTAAAGTCTCCCTATCAAATTAAAGTTCAAGCAAGTTGTCGGGCTTGGTTAAGTGTTACAGGTCCAATAACTTTCGCGCCATGCATTGCGCATTATCGGCGGCACTGTGATCACCCATGACAAGCGCCACGGTAATGGCACCGTCGATCAGGATCAGCAGCTGTCTGGCCTGCGTCTCCGGGTCTTTGGCGCCATGTTCGGTGCAGAGCTCGCGCACGTAGTCGAGCAGCTTCTGTTTGTGTTCTTTGGCGACCAGGCGAACCGGGTCTTGCGGGTCGCCGGTTTCACCGCTGGTGTTGATGAAGGCACAGCCACGGAAGCCTTCCGAGGCAAACCAGGTCTTGAGCACGGTAAACAGGTTGAGCAGGCGATCGGCCGGGGTTTCGGCCTGGTCGACGGCGGTCCTGTACCAGTGCATCCAGCGCACGTCGCGCCGTTGCAGGGCGGCGACGGTCAGCTCCTCCTTATTGGCGAAGTAGCGGTAAATGCTTTTTCTGGAGACGCCGGCGGTTTTCACCAGAAGATCCATGCCGGTGGCAGAGATGCCACTTTTGTAGATCAACTTTTCGGTGACATCCAGAATGATGTCGCGTGTGTCGTTGCTAGTTATTTCGTTCATGCGGCCAACAGTAGAACGATCGTTCTCCTTGGTCAAGCGGCTTTTTTATTATTGATTGGATAGCTATCGCTTGCAGGCCCGCTCCCACAGGGGAATGCATTTCAGCTGTGGCAGCTAGCCTGCTGGCGATGAGGGCAGCACAGACACCAGCAAGACCCAAGCCCATCCATGGTGTAAGCTCTCGAACTCTCCGGATTCGACCCATTGCGAGCCCTATGCCGTCGCTTTTCAAACGCTCTCTGCTGCCTAAACTGCGCAGTTTTCCGCTGACCGCCGATGCCGTCACCATCCTCTCTGGCGCTGCCGAGTTCCGTCGTTGCCTGCTGGAAAAAATCGCCGCAGCGACCCAGCGCATCTACATCGTCGCGCTGTACCTGCAACAGGATGAAGCCGGCCAGGAAATTCTCGATGCCTTGCACGCCGCGAAACTGGCGCGTCCGGAACTGGACGTGGTGGTCGTCGTCGACTGGTTGCGCGCCCAGCGTGGCCTGATCGGTGCCGGCAAGCAGCCGGGCAACTCGGCGTGGTACCAGGAAACCACGCGCACCCACGACAGCGTTGTACCGGTGTACGGCGTGCCGGTGCAGACCCGCGAGCTGTTCGGCGTGCTGCATTTGAAAGGCTTCGTGATTGATGACTGCGTGATCTACAGCGGCGCCAGTCTCAACAACGTCTACCTGCACAAGTTCGACAAATACCGCTACGACCGTTATCACCTGCTGCAGAGCAGCGCGCTGGCCGATTCGATGCAGCACCTGGTCCAGCACGGCCTGGTCGCCTCGAAAGCGGTGCATCGCCTCGATCTGCCGAACCTGCCGACCACCCGCAGCCTGCGCAATGACATCGGCGACCTGCGCAGCCGCCTCAAGCACGCTACGTACGACACCACTATGGGCAGCACTGCCAAGGACGGTTTGTCGGTCAGCCCGTTGCTCGGGGTGGGCAAGAACAATCCGTTGAGCCGGGTGATCTGCGAATTGATCGCCAGCGCGCAGCATCAACTGACGATCTGCACGCCGTACTTCAACTTGCCATTGGCGGTGACCCGGGAAATCAATCGGGCATTGGCGCGTGGCGTGAAGATCGACATCGTGGTCGGTGACAAGACCGCCAACGACTTCTACATCCCGCCGAGCGAGCCTTTCAAGGTGATCGCAGCATTGCCCTACCTCTACGAGATCAGCCTGCGCCGCTTCGCCAAGCGTCATCATCGCAGCGTCGACAGCGGTCAGTTGAACCTGCACCTGTGGAAGGACGGCGACAACACCTATCACCTCAAAGGCATGTGGATCGATCAGCGTTATACCTTGCTGACCGGCAACAACCTCAACCCGCGAGCGTTCCGCCTCGACCTGGAAAACGCGTTGCTGATTGATGACCCAAAAGGGGAGTTGCTGCAGCCGCGTCGCAGCGAGCTGGCGGAGATTTTCCAGCACACCACGCGTATCGAGCGGTATCAGGATCTGGAAACCCTGCCAGATTACCCGGCGGCAGTGGCCAAGTTTCTCAAGCGGGTGAGTCGAGTGCGGATCGAGCGATTGTTGTATCGGATTTTGTAAGTTTCAGGTGCTTTGAAGGGGCACCGGACTTTGGGCGTTATTTGATAGTGAGGGGGCGGGACAGGTTCTAGCGTGCCGCCGTGACCTCATGAAACAAGAGATTTCCAATGCCCGCTCCGTGTGGCCCTTCCAATGCAACGCCTTCTGCATTCTCCTTCCGTTCAGGCAATGACACGCCTGATTCGACCCGGGTCAGCAAGCAACTCCTCAAAGCGCAAAACATCCCCACACGCACGATGCTCCCCGGAGCCAGATTTCCGGTGTTCGATTCATCGTTCTCAGCAGAGTTGAACGACCTTTATCCTCCGGTGTATCGCAAGGGGGATGGGTATCCTGGCGAACTGGTCTTCGATCAAATGTCGCTTGAGAAAACCTGGGCTTCCTTGAGAAAGCACTTGAAGACACAGCGGCTTTCGGAACAGGAGGTGCTTGATGTTTTGAAAAGCGGCCTTTTGCAAACCGATGTGGGTCGTTCGATGGCTGACTTGTTCGTGGAGGCGATGATGCGTTCGATTCAGCCCAAAGGCGACCTGACCGTCGAGCGACTGCGCGCCATTGTCGAGGTCATCTGCCATTTGCCGCCGGACCGCTGGGGGGAGGTATTCGGCGAACGTCTCGAATTGTTCGCAAGCGCCAACCCCGACAGTGTTCTCGGATTTATACAGTTACACAGGAATTCATCGCGACATCAATTAGACGAGCTGATCGCCAATGGTGAGTTGTTGTCGGATCTTCAGTGGCAATGCCTGCGCACCACCGTCAGGGACTGCCGGTCGTCAATCAGGCCATGGCGTGAGGGGCGAATCGAAAGCACGCTGACCAAGCTGGAAGAGTTTTTGACTGTCCGGCCATCACCCGCAGAGACCAGATTTTTATTGGGCGAATTTCTGCAACGCCTGGATGAGACCACTCAACGTGAGCGTTTCCCGGACCGGCACAAACGGGCAGTCCAGGCGCTCTGGCAAAACATCGAGCTGAAGTCTGTGCCGCCATTGTTCAACGAGTGGACAGACCCTGCGTGGCTGACGGCCGGCGTACAGCATTGGGTCAATCGGGCGAATTCGGCACTCAATACACTGGGCGCGTTGCCCGTGATGGATTTGGGTAAAGCATTGTTCAATGGTGCGAAGTCGGCAGGCAAAACTGCGGCAACGGGGGTGTGGGCTAGTGCGTCGACGGCAGTGTCGACGGCGATTATCGCGTTTCAGGAGGAAGCTAAACGGGGCGGCGTTTCTGTCAATAGCGAAGCTGGAAAAGCACTCGCAGACACCGGGCAGGAGGATGGCTTTTCACTGCTCTCGGCGTTGGAAGCAATTAATCAGAATGCTGACTTCTTCAAACATATCGATGTCCGTGGAACACCTGTACCGCAAGGGGGGTGGGCCAAACTGTTGTATGTGCTGAATGCCGTCGACAATGCCCGGCAGCTGAAGGTCCCCGTGGCCGGGCGGCCCGTTCTCCCTGGCCGGCCCGCTCAGCAGGCGCAACCGCCAGTGCAATATGAAAGCGGGAGCCCATCATCCGTTTCGCCACAGATTAATGTGACTGTCGCAAACGCCGCAGTCCTAGGCCAACCCTTCAATGTCCCCCAGCCTGTGCGTTTGGACGGTACACGGCCCCGCCCACATGCACAGGAAAATGTGGCATCACTCTATGTCGGAGCATTTGAGCAAGCCGAACTGTTTGCCCGGCACATCGATGAATTACTTACGCAATCCATGCATTTGCTGACCGGCTGGCACCCCGTCGAAGCAGTCGAGCAGACTGAACTTGTCCCGCTGCGCACCCTGTTTGGAGCGCTTCCAGACCTGCTCAAACCCTTCCTCCCTCATGAGTCGGAACCTGTAGCCAACCCGGACAGTCCTTACGCGCCGACAGTCGAACCGCTGGAACAACAGCAGCGTTTCATCGATACGTTGTACTCCGATCTTGGCGTATGGCTTCAGACAGTCGGCAGTTACCTGTCCGCGATGGGTGTGTCGACGTTGAACTCCGTGACGGGTATTGCCCGGCAGCACCCACGCGCCGCCGCAACGATCGCGATGGCCACAATTTATGCGGCTGTCCATGAATTCCACAAACTCCGGGCCGGAGCAATTATCGGTGGTCCACACTTTATCCAGGAACAAGACGCCGGACTGCGTGGCGACATCTTGAATGAAGTGGAAACCGCCCTGAGCGCAATGCCATCGGTTGACGAGGCTATCAGGGCGCGAATCGCCGACTCGACTTTTGAGGATCCTCACGAGGATCCCCGATTGGTGAACGATGTTGCCGGCTTGTTGCTGCAGCCGGTGCCATGGAACCGGAGCATTAGCAGCGCTGAATTGATCCTCGAGGTCGCCGAACACCCCCGGGATGACTATTTCAAGCACCACGATCTTGCTCCACTCATTGATGAGGGCACGACAGAGCCAGAACGTACACAACGATCAAAACGGGCCGCCGAGTGGGTGTTGGAGACGTTGAATGATCCGGGCGCGCTCTCCACCGCGGATCATCAGCTGCACAGTGACGTCCTTACAGTGCTGGAGTCCAATCGGAACACGCCAGTGGTGATCCCTGCGGGGACGCTGATCCACTCATCGGTCGAACTGTACAAGCAAGCCGTGAACGACAACGCGCTTCTGGAGTTCTTCACTGCCAAAGGCCTGGCCTTGCCAACGCTGCGCATCCATCACGACCGGGTGACAGGGGCCATCACCAAAAACGGCCTGACCACCCTCCACGAATTCGGGCTGTGGGATCATTCGGGGTGGTGGCCGGCGGCAAAATCACTGTTGCCGATCCTGAAATTGCTCGACCCCGGCGATTTCGGGTTGTGTCATTTGAGTTCGGACTCCAACGCCATTCCTCGCGATACTGTGCTCGGGTTTTACGGGGTAAACCCGCCATCCCGGACAGTGAGCGCACAACAAATCGCCAGCCAATTGAAAACTTCGGCGTGGCCCGCGTTCTCTACCGCTAAAAAGGCGCGCCTGGAAAAAGCGATCGAACAGGTCGAACAGATTGCTGACGTTGCCAAGGAGTGCGCACTGTTGGTCACTGCCCTCGAACGGGTGGTAAAGGACAAGGCCGATAGCGCGCCCGTTACCTTGTCGGAAACCATGGCTGGTTTTGTCAGCAGACCACTTGAGCAGGCAAGCCAGGAAATACGCCGCCACCTGCATGATTTACTGGCGTTGCCAGCGATGATCGAACTTTGCCAGGCTCTGAAAATCGACTGCAGCCTGTTCCCTGTCAGGCTCGCTGAGCGAAAAATCCAGGTGTTCTCCGAGGGGATCTGGGTTGATCTGACTGGCGCTGTGAACGCACGGCCTGCGTTAAAGGCAGCGCTCGACAAGTTGTTTGAGCAGGCCAGAACATCCGGCGGCGCACTGTACTCCAGTACGTCTGCTGACCTGCTGCAAGTCATCCGTTTCAGAGGCTTTGATGCGCCCAAAAATGTCGCAGAGGTGCGTAACATCATTGGTTGGCTGAACACGTCAATGCCGCCATCCCCACCGTTAGGCAACTATGGGGCAGACTGGCCGTTGGCTAATACTGCGCCTGTCACGCTATCAAACGCTGAAAAGACTCAGATTATTGAGTTGTCCAAAGTACTTCTGGACGGGTCGCCGTCAATCTTCCACGCGTTGGGTACTTATCCGCTCACCGGCACCTCAGTCGAACAGCGGCGAAACAATGCCCACCATTTGCTCGCTGAGATTTTCGACACGTATGGTGCCGACGCTTGGGGACAGCAATTGGTCAAAAAACTCAATTGGTACGGAGCCACCGAAGGGCAAACGGCTTCCATGGAGCACTGCCAGCAGCTCCTGTGCACGGCGATAAAACTGAGCGTTGATCCCGACGCGCCTGGCAAGTCCGGAAACATTGCCGGTTACGATGTTTATCAGCCCGGCAACAGAGGGCGTGAACTGGGTGCGATACGTGCCGATATCGAAAATCATTTGATTAGTGACAAGGGTGTCAGCGCGCTGACTGCACCACTGGTGGCGCACTTGTTCCTGGCCGAGGTTGCCCCGGAGTTCCTCGTGCCTGGCGGTAGCAACGTGCACATGGGAACGGTCAACTGGATGACGTTGCGCCTGGGCGTTGCCATCGTGGAAGCAACGAATCAGGGCTGTTCCCGTGCGATGCCCGCCGACCAGCTCATGGCGCTTGCAGTGCTTGATCCAGCCACCGAAGAAAGCCGCCTGTTGTTTCAGAGCGCCGGTGTCGACATCTTAGTGGCATGGGGTGTCATGAACGGCGTTATTCGACAGAGGCACACGTCATCCTATTCACCCGGGGATTATGAATACGCCGCCAAAATGTTCGCCAGGCAGCGCACTGACATTGCCAAGGCATTGCAGACCTTTTCCCGCCCGCTGCAAACGCGCAGGGACATGGCCATCATTGAGTTACGCAAGGTATTTCCGGATGCCAGTGACCACGAAATAGGGGCGATGAAACTCTGGTCAAAATTATTGGGTGCCAGCTGGAACCTCCAGGCCGCCAAAGGGACCACCCACGATCTGGTCGAGGTGTACATGGCCGGTGACTTGACCCCTGAAAATTGGTGGCAGCCCAGCCGGATGGGGATGACGCAAGGGGTGTGGGAAACCAGAATCCAGGCACTACCAGACCTCGACACGCTTTTAACGTCTTCCGTGGACAGCTATTTCGCCGGATTTTCTGAAGCGTTTATCGCTCCAACCCAACTGCTGTTCGCCGAACTGCCTTTGCAAGACCGCCAATGTATTGAGCTGGGGACCATCGAACTGTTCACCTTGCGAGAAGAAACCGGGAGGATAAAAGAGGATGAAACACGCGAGCTTCAGGCGGCGGCTCGGGGGGGATATGGCACGCTGATACGCTGTGAGCACGGTGGAAAAATCAGCTACTTCGAAGTGTTCCCGGCGCAGATGAAAATCATCAAGCGTTCGGACCTGCCCGATGTGCTGCCGCTGAATGGCGTGATGACAGTCGAAAAAGTCAAAGTCAGTAAAGGTTCTCCAGTCAATGCAGTCGTTCAGCGAGGCGCTGAGTTGCCCTTCGATTTTCTGGCATATACAACAGGGGCCGCACCGCGAACCCATGTCAAATCACCCAAGTTGATCATCGAGAAATTGGGTGACAGCTTTGCCGCTACGCCGCTGGTGGGTTACGCGGATGAAACAATATACGTCCCCAATAGTTACTTCTCGCCCAAGCTGGCGAGGATCATCAGTGCGGTGATCAACGATAATTTTCTGCAGGGGCAAAAGGCGGTTCTGCTGGATCGCGCCAAAGGACTCACACCCCGGGACAAGCAGAAGCAATTCTGGGAAAACCTGAAAGGCTTTGCACTGCAGCTGATTCCCTTCGTCGGCTGTGTGAGCGATTTGAGCACCGGGACGCGCATGGGCTTGATCAATGGCGTGTTTGGGTGTTTTTCCGATGCTGTTTCAAGCCTGTCCGGATTGGTCGGTGGCGTGAGTACGGCAGTGGGCGTGGTCAAGTCTGTTTCACCGGTCAAGGTGAAGGCTTTTGAGTTAATGAAAATCAGCGCGGGTTCAGTCCATTCGGTCATCAACCCGTTGAGCGGATTGCCTGATCTCCTCTCGGGCACTGCAAGAGGCATGCGGCGCTTTGGTCAAATGCTGACCAGTCGTGTATTCGATATCACTCAAAACGGCCTCGGTCGCCTGCAAACCGGCCTCAATCAAGTCAGGGGCTTTTTCGGAGGAGCCGCCGGGGCGGCGGGGAAAAAAATGTCGGGTTGGGTGGATGCTGATCACGCGCTCATGCAAGGCATTCACCGAGGCACTAACACCACGGCCATTCGTCAGAACAACAAATGGTATGGCGTGGACAATAGCGGTAGGCCTTTCGGGCCTGCACTTGTGGGTTTCATCCCTCTGGATCTAAAACTTCAGCAGCGCTGACCCCGCCTGGACGGCTTCGCGAGCAAGCCTTGCCCGCGAAGCGTCCTTCAAAGGGTTGAAACTCAGTTCAGCCCCAATTTCCCACGCAACGTCGACAAGTCCTCAGCCAATGTATTCACCGGCCCAACCAGCGCTTTACGGTCGCTGTCCTTCACTTTGTCGTAAGTCTCAAAACCCCCATCCCTGGTCTTGTATTTGGCCAATGTCTTGTTCACCGTTGCAAAGTTCTTGTCGACCTTGGCCATGAACACCGCGTCCTGCTTCTCGATCTGCGGACGGAACAGGTCGACGATTTTCTTCGCGCCGTCGATGTTGCCCTGGAAGTCGTAAAGATCGGTGTGGCTATAGCGATCTTCCTCGCCGGAGATCTTGGTCGCCGCGACTTCTTCCAACAACGCCGCTGCGCCACCCACCACTTTCTCGGGCGGGAAGGTCAGGCCGGCCACGCGGGTTTGCAAGTCTTTGACATCCTTGTTCAAGCCATCAGCCAATTGTCCGAGACCCTTGGTGCTTTTCTCGGAGAACAGCGAATACTCGATGCGGTGGAAACCGGTGAAGTCTTCGGCCTTCACGCCTTTTTCGTGATCGTCGACACGGGAGTCGATGGACGCGTCCAGGTCACTGAACAGTTCGGCGATCGGCTCGATGGACTCATAGTAAACCCGGGTCGGCGCATAGAGTTTTTGCGCGGTGGCAAGGTCGCCTTTCTTCACGGCGTCGGTGAATTTCTGAGTGTGGCTGGCCAGTTCGTCCAATTGTTCAGTGACGTAGATCTTGTAGTCCGAGATCGGCCCCACCAGTTCCAGCGGCGCCGTCGCCGCGAAAGCCGAAAGCGGGGTGTTGAGCAAACCAAGGGTCAGCAGTAACGCGAGGGGCGACTTTTTCATGGGACGGTTCCGTATCGGGGTGGTTATGCGGTTGTTTTTGGGGAGGCAGCGTCAAGCAGTGAGCGACCGATGAAATCCTGGTCGCCCGTCACACCCGGCAAGGTGAAGAAGTACCCCCCGCCGACCGGCTTGAGGTATTCCTCGAGCGGTTCACCGTTGAGTCGGGTTTGCACAGTGATAAAGCCTTTTTCCAGATCGGCCTGGTAGCAGATGAACAGCAATCCCATGTCCAGCTGACCGTTCTTGTTCACGCCGTTGGAGTAGTTGAACGGTCGGCGCAGGATCAGGTTGGCCTGGCTCGCGGCGGTGCGCGGGTTGGCCAGGCGGATATGGGCGTCAAGCTTGGTCAGCTTGCCTTCCGGGTCCTTGCCGTAATCCGGGACCTCGGTTTCATGAGCGCCACCCATGGGTGCGCCTGTGCTTTTGATCCGTCCGAGGATGCTTTCCTGTTCCTGCAACGGTGTGCGGTCCCAGCGTTCGACGAAGTTGCGGATGATCCGCACCGCTTGATAGCTGCCATTGGCAGCCCAGGCCGGTTCGTCGTTGCCGGGCTGGACCCAGACGATGCTGTCCATGGCCTTGGCGTCGTTGGAGTCGGGGTTGGCCGAGCCGTCGCGAAAGCCCAGAAAGTTGCGCGCGCTCTGTGCCGGCACACCCGGTTTCGCGGGAGCCTGCGGCGGTACGCTGCCTTCCTGTTTCCAACGCACCAGCAGCAGGTCCGGCAGGTTCTTCACGATATCGCGCAGTGCATGGATGTTGGTGTCGGCGGTGTTGGCGCAGAACTGCAGGCTCAGGTCGCCGTGGCAGCAATCGGCCTCCAGCGCATCGTTGGGAAAGCCAACCATGCGGATCAGCCGTTTCGGTTTGGCGTTCGCCAGGCCGAAGCGCTCATCGAACAACGATTCGCCGACCGACACGGTGATGGTGAGGTTATCCGGCGTCACCACCGGGCCGAGAATGCCTGAATCCACCGGCGGCAGTTTCGGATCGACCTGCGCCACCGGGCCGCCGTGCATCAGGAACGCGATGCGCTCATTGAGCGTGCGGAACAGCCGCTCCAGGTCCTCGCGGTCGCTGGCCAACACATCAAACGACACCAGCATGCCGGACGCCGGTCGAGGGGTGACGATGCCGCTCTGGTGCTGGCCATGGAAATCGTGGCGGTCCTCGGTCTTGTCGCTGCTCGGCGCTTCGGTGACTTGCGCGGGGCTGGCGGCCAGGGCCGGGCAGCTCAAGGCTGAACCGGCCAGGGCCACGCCGGCGACGCCCATGCCCATCAATACCCGGCGCCGCTGAAGGTTGAATTGCTCTGAATCGTTCATCTGAAGTTCGTCTTCTGCTATAGGCCGGAAAGGCCGAGGGCGGGATCGATGCCGTCGAGTGCGTCGGCCAGCGCCTTGGCCATGTCGGCGATCTGTTTACGCTGTTCGGCGCTGACGCTGTCGTAGCTCGCGTAGCCTTTCTCGACCTTGAAGCCGTCAAGTTCTGCATCGAGGCTGGCGATGGCGTTGTCGAGAGTGGGCAGCAGTTCGGCGGCGGACTTGGTCAGCAGCGGACGCAACAGGTCGACGACTTTGCGGGCAGCAAAGAGGTTGCCGGCGAAACCGTTCAAGTCGGTGCGGCTGTAGCGTTCTTCTTCACCGCTGCTCGCGCGCACTTCGCCCAGGTTGTTGAGGTTGCGCACCACGGTGCTGACCAGCTGTTCCGGCGGTAGCGATTGGGCGAGCAGTTGTTGTTTGAGCGTGGTGACGTCGGTCAGCAACCGTTGAGCCACCGGTGTCAGGCCGTCGAGGGTGCGTTGCTGGAACAGCGCATATTCGAGGCGATGGAAACCGCTGAAACCCGGATCCTGCTCGCGTTTTTCAAAGTAATCGGCACGGGCGTTGATCGTGTTGTCGAGTTCGGCGAGGCGCTGTGCGGCCGGGGCGATGCGCTGATACGCGGTGCGGGCCGGGACATACAACGCTTGCGCCTGGCTCAGGTCGCCGGCTTCGATGGCTTGCTCTAGCGCGGTGACGGCTTTGATCAGCGCGGTGCTTTGGCTGCTCAGGTAAACGCGGAACTCCGACAGTGGCCCGACGAAAGCGACCATCGACGGTTTGGCTTTGGCCGCGGCATCGGAAGCGGTGGTAGGCGTCACATGCAGCGTGCCGCGCGGGTTGCTCAGCAGGCCGCAAGTGATCGCGTAATCGCCGGGCATCAGGTTGGCGTTGATCACCTGGCTCAGGCCGGGGGCGATGTTTTCCCGTTCTTCGACCACCAGCACGCCATCGAGGATTTCCCACTCAACGGCGCGGTCCGAGTGGTTGACGATGCGGAAACTGGCGCGACCGGCCGGCACCGTCAATGCATTCGGCTCGCAGCTGTGCGGGTGAATGGTCACCAGCACTTCGTCATGGTTGGCCTGACGTTTGGCCGCAGCCATTTTTGAGGCGTAGTAGAACAGGCCGCCGGCGGCGATCATCACGATCACCGAACCGGCCACCGCCCAGCGCAAGGCACGGGGAGGGGAGGCCACTGGAGGAGTAGGCGTTGACATGTAGGCCCTTACTGACTGGAAACGGAAGAAGCGTGTTTAGCGGGTGCAGGCGCGGGGAGAAAAAACATCACCAGCGCCAGCACCAGATAGATCAGGTAGGCACCCAGGGTGCTGACAGTCGGTGCATCCTGATACCCGAACATGCCGGCCAGCACTGACCCCAGCGGGCCATCCATCGGCAGCGTGGCGCTGAAATCGAACAGCACGGTTTGCAGGTGATTCCAGACCCCGGCTTCATGCAGCGCCTGCACCGAGTTGGCGAGAATGCCGGCGGCCACCACGAGGATGAACAGGCCGGTCCAGCGGAAGAACGCGCCGAGGTTCAGGCGCATGCTGCCGGTGTAGATCAGGAAACCGACGATGATCGCCAGGATCAGGCCGAGCAGGGCACCGATCGGTGCGGCCGGCCCTTCGCTCTGCTGGAACACCGCGAGCAGGAAGAACACCGTTTCCAGGCCTTCCCGGGCGACGGCAAAAAACACCATGGCGATCAGCGCTGTCACTTGATGCCTGGAGCCGGTCAACGCGTGATCGAGGGAGACGTGCAGCGAATGCTTGATCGAACGCGCCACCTTGCGCATCCAGAACACCATGGAACTGAGAATGCCGACGGCGACCAGGCCGACCACGCCTTCGAACAGTTCCTGTTGTTTCTGCGGGAATTCGGCACTGACCAACTCCAGGCCACCGCCCACCAGCAGGGCCAGCGCGGCGGCGAGAAACACGCCGATCCATACGGCAGGCATCCATTGACCGCGACCGGTTTGCTTGAGGTAGCTGGCGATGATGCCAACGATCAATGCGGCCTCAATGCCTTCGCGCAGCATGATCAGAAAAGGGACAAGCATTCGGCACCGTCTGGGAATTAGATAGGGTGCTAATTTGTAACATAATGACACTCATTACCAAATGGCAATCATTGGCATTAACCTGAACCTAAGCTGAACAGATCAAAAGATCGCAGCCTTCGGCAGCTCCTACAGGTAATGCATACCAAATGCAGGCGCTGCCGAAGGCTGCGATCTTTTGATCTTATCGGGCTAATATGCGCACCATTCATAAAAACAGGGCACACCCCGCTCAATGTCGGAAAAAGACACCATCTCCATTCAACTGGTGCGTGAAGCGCTGTTGCAAAGTTGCGCCCCCGGCGCCTCCACCGACGAGGTGTTGAACAAGGTCGGCATCGATCCGGGGCTGCTCGAATCGACCACAGCCCGCGTGCCGGCCACCGCGTACGCACGGCTTTGGCGCTTGCTGGCGCGGCGTCGGGACGATGAATTTTTTGGCATGGACCCGCGCAAGCTCAAATCCGGCAGTCTGGCGTTTCTGTGCCGCTGTTCCATGGTCCAGCCGAGCCTCGCTGCCGGCCTGACCTCGGGGCTGGGGTTTCTGTCGTTGATGCTCGAACACCTGCCCGCGCAGCTGGTTCGCCAGCAAAGCCTCGCAGAGATCGTGCTGCTGGAAGACGACCAGGACCCGCGTCGCGCCTTTACCTATTTCACCTACTGGATGATCGTTCACGGCGTTGCCTGTTGGCTGGCGGGGCGACGGATTCCGATTCTGGCCATCGAGTTGCGCTGCCCGCAGCCGGATTTCTGTGACGACTATCAGGTGATGTTTTCCGAGAACCTGCGTTTCGACCGGCCGCGCACCCGGATGATTTTCTCCGCCGACTGCCTGGATTTGCCGATCAAACGCAGCGCCGAAGAACTCAAGCGATTCCTGGCCCATGCGCCGGCCAATATTCTGGTCAAGTACCGCGACCCGGAGAGCCTGGCGAGCCGGATCAAGCACGATTTGCGGCAGTTGCCCGCCGAACAGTGGCCAGAGACCGAACCTCTGGCGCAACAACTGTGCATGTCGGCCTCGACCTTGCGTCGGCGACTGGCGGAAGAGGGGCAGACGTATCAGGGGCTCAAGGACAGCGTGCGCAAGGAACTGGCCATTGTCTGGCTGGCTGAACCGAGTATCAGCTTCGCCGAGATCGCTACGCGGTTGGGGTTTGCCGATGCGAGTTCGTTCTATAAGGCTTTTCGCAAGTGGTCGGGGTCGAATCCGGGGCATTACCGGAGTTTGATTCTGAACGAGGCCGACTGAACCTGATTTTGTAGTGATCGTGCCCGCGATGGCGGCCGCCCAGGCGCCGCATTCCTCAATTCTTGGCCAAACCAGTCAGACAACTTGATAGCTTTGACCATTGCCCCACCCCCCGCGCAGAGCGAGTATTTCCCTGTTGGTTACGGTTCCCCCCAGCCTAATAAAAATACAGAGGGATTCTGGCAATGCGCGATTACTTGTCTGCCACGTCACAGTTCAATTATCAGCACACCGTCGATACCGCACTCGCGGGCGATCTGACGGCCCTCAATGCCTGCGTCGAGTGTTGCGACCGGCATGCGTTGCCAGGCCGCATCGCGCTGTTCTGGGAAGGCCGCGACGGCACCAGCGCCACGTACACGTTCAGCGAGCTGCAGGACAAGGCAGCGCGTTTCGCCAATTTCCTCCTGGCTCAGGGCGTGAAGAAAGGCGACAAGGTCGCCGGCCTGCTGCCGCGCAATATCGAATTATTGATCACCGTGTTCGCCACCTGGCGCATCGGTGCGGTGTATCAGCCGTTGTTCACCGCATTCGGCCCCAAAGCCATCGAGCATCGCCTGAGCAGTTCCGGCGCCAAAGTGGTGGTGACCGACGCGGTCAACCGCTCCAAACTCGCTGAAGTTGCCGACTGCCCGACCATCGTCACCGTCGGTGGCGCGAAAGGCCAGGGCATTGTCCGCGGCGATTTCAGTTTCTGGGCCGAACTGGCCAACTATTCCCCCGAGTGCGAGCCGGTGCTGCTGATCGGTGAAGAGCCGTTCCTGCTGATGTTCACCTCGGGCACCACCGGTCCGTCGAAGGCGTTGTCCGTGCCGCTCAAGGCCATCGTCGCCTTTCAGAGCTACACCCGTGACGCCGTGGACTTGCGCCCGGAAGATGCATTCTGGAACGTCGCCGATCCGGGCTGGGCCTACGGCATCTATTTTGGTGTGACCGGGCCGATGTCGATGGGGCATCCGATCACCTTTTACGATGGCCCGTTCACCCTCGAAAGCACCTGCCGGGTGATCAACAAATACGGGATCACCAACCTCACCGGGTCGCCGACGGCATATCGTTTGCTGATCGCCGGTGGCGACGAGTTCGCCAAATCGATCAAGGGCAAATTGCGCATCGTCAGCAGTGCCGGCGAGCCGTTGAACCCGGAAGTGATTCGCTGGTTCGCCGACAACCTCGGCGTGGTGATTCATGACCATTACGGCCAGACCGAATTGGGCATGGTCCTGTGCAACCACCACGGTCTCGAACATCCGATTCACCTGGGCGCCGCCGGTTTTGCCTCGCCAGGCCACCGCATCGTGGTGCTCGACGACGAGTACCAGGAGCTGGGCGTCGGCCAGCCGGGCATCCTGGCCATCGACCGCACTCAGTCGCCGATGTGCTGGTTTGCCGGTTACGAAGGCGCGCCCACCAAGGCCTTCGTTGGCAACTATTACCTGAGTGGCGACACCGTCGAGTGGAACCCGGACGGCAGCATCAGCTTCGTCGGCCGCAGTGATGACGTGATCACCACCTCCGGCTACCGCGTCGGGCCGTTCGACGTGGAAAGCGCGTTGATCGAACACCCGGCCGTGGTCGAAGCGGCGGTGGTGGGCAAGCCCGATCCGGAGCGCACCGAGCTGGTCAAAGCGTTCGTCGTGCTCAGCGCGCAATACCGCGCCGCCCCCGAATTGGCCGAAGAGCTGCGCCAACATGTGCGCAAGCGTCTGGCCGCGCACTCGTACCCCCGTGAAATCGAATTTGTCAGCGAGTTGCCGAAAACCCCAAGCGGCAAATTGCAGCGCTTTATCTTGCGCAACCAGGAAATCGCCAAGGCTCAAGAGGCCGCGGCGAAGAACGCTTCAGCTTGAATCCAAGGACACAATGATGCAGATCGAAAACAAGGTTTTTCTCGTCACCGGTGGTGCCTCCGGGCTCGGCGCGGCCACGGCTGAAATGCTGGTCGCAGCCGGCGCCAAAGTGATGCTGGTGGACATGAACGCCGACGCTGTTGCGGCCCAGGCTGAACGTCTCGGTGCGCAAAGCGTGGTCGCGGACATCAGCAACGAAGCGGCCGCTGAAGCGGCGGTGCAGGCGACGGTCAAGGCCTTTGGCGGCCTCAACGGCCTGGTCAACTGCGCCGGCATCGTCCGTGGCGAGAAGATCCTCGGCAAGAACGGCCCGCACGCGCTGGCCAGTTTCAGCCAGGTGATCAACGTGAACCTGATCGGCAGCTTCAACATGCTGCGTCTGGCATCGGCGGCGATCGCCGAA
The DNA here is from genome assembly GCF_000293885.2 of Pseudomonas fluorescens NCIMB 11764. Classification (NCBI taxonomy): domain Bacteria; kingdom Pseudomonadati; phylum Pseudomonadota; class Gammaproteobacteria; order Pseudomonadales; family Pseudomonadaceae; genus Pseudomonas; species Pseudomonas fluorescens. The sequence goes on along the minus strand of NZ_CP010945.1, from coordinate 4,910,118 downwards.
ACCGAGCCGGATGCCGATGGCGAGCGCGGGGTGATCATCAACACTGCGTCGGCGGCGGCTTACGATGGCCAAATCGGCCAGGCGGCTTATGCCGCGTCCAAAGGCGCGATCGTCAGCCTGACCTTGCCCGCTGCTCGTGAACTGGCGCGTTTCGGCATCCGTGTGATGACCATCGCTCCGGGCATTTTCGAAACCCCGATGATGGCCGGCATGACCCAGGAAGTCCGCGATTCCCTGGCCGCTGGCGTGCCTTTTCCGCCACGTTTGGGCAAACCGGGCGAGTATGCCGCGCTGGTCAGGCATATCATTGAAAACAGCATGCTCAATGGCGAGGTGATCCGTCTCGACGGCGCCTTGCGCATGGCCGCGAAGTAAGGAGGATTTGTCATGACTATTGCCAACGATCCAATCGTTATCGTCAGCGCCGTCCGCACCCCGATGGGTGGTTTCCAGGGCGAACTGAAAAGCCTGACCGCGCCACAACTGGGCGCTGCCGCCATTCGTGCTGCGGTTGAACGTGCAGGTTTGGCGCCGGATGCCATTGAAGAAGTGCTGTTTGGCTGCGTGTTGCCCGCCGGCCTTGGCCAGGCCCCGGCCCGTCAGGCTGCGCTGGGTGCCGGGCTGGATAAATCGACCCGCTGCACCACCCTGAACAAAATGTGCGGTTCGGGCATGGAAGCGGCCATCCTGGCCCACGACATGCTGATCGCCGGCAGCGCCGATGTTGTCGTGGCCGGCGGTATGGAAAGCATGTCCAACGCGCCGTACCTGCTGGACCGCGCCCGCAGCGGTTACCGCATGGGCCACGGTCGTGTGCTCGATTCCATGTTCCTCGATGGCCTGGAAGACGCCTACGACAAGGGCCGCCTGATGGGCACCTTCGCCGAAGATTGCGCCGAAACCAACGGCTTCACTCGCGAGGCTCAGGACGCGTTCGCCATTGCCTCGACCACCCGCGCGCAGCAGGCGATCAAGGACGGCAGCTTCAAGGACGAAATCGTGCCGCTGACCGTGACCGTCGGGAAAGAGCAGGTGGTGATCAGCAACGACGAACAGCCACCGAAAGCCAAACTGGACAAGATCGCCTCGCTCAAGCCGGCGTTCCGTGAAGGCGGCACCGTGACGGCGGCCAACTCCAGTTCGATTTCCGATGGTGCGGCGGCGCTGGTATTGATGCGCCGTTCCGAAGCTGAAAAGCGCGGTTTGAAACCCCTTGCGCTGATCCATGGCCACGCGGCATTCGCCGACACGCCGGGCCTGTTCCCGGTGGCACCGATCGGTGCAATCAAACGGTTGATGAAGAAAACCGGCTGGTCGCTGAACGACGTCGATCTGGTCGAAGTCAACGAAGCGTTTGCCGTGGTCGGCATGGCCGCCATGACCCACCTGGAAATCCCTCACGAGAAACTCAACGTACACGGCGGCGCCTGCGCCCTGGGCCACCCGATCGGGGCGTCGGGTGCTCGGATTCTGGTGACCTTGCTCTCGGCCCTGCGCCAGAAAGGCCTGAAACGCGGTGTCGCAGCGATCTGCATCGGCGGCGGTGAAGCCACGGCAATGGCCGTGGAATGCCTGTACTAGGCCAACCTCACCCCTGTGGGAGCCATCCAGCAGGCTGGCTCCCACAGAGTTCTGTGGCGTACCCCGGATTTTAAGGATTCACCATGATTCCCAATGACGACCAACAACAGATCCGCGACATGGCCCGGCAGTTTGCCCAGGAACGCCTGAAACCGTTCGCCGCCGAGTGGGATCGCGAGCACCGTTTCCCCAAGGAAGCCATCGGCGAGATGGCCGATCTGGGTTTCTTCGGCATGCTGGTGCCGGAACAGTGGGGCGGTTGTGACACCGGTTACCTGGCCTACGCCATGGCGCTGGAAGAGATCGCCGCGGGCGACGGCGCCTGCTCGACCATCATGAGCGTGCACAATTCGGTCGGTTGCGTGCCGATCCTCAACTACGGCAACGACGATCAGAAAGAGCGCTTTCTGAAACCGCTGGCCAGCGGTGCGATGCTCGGCGCTTTCGCGTTGACCGAACCGCAAGCCGGTTCCGATGCCAGCGGTTTGAAAACCCGCGCCCGTCTCGAGGGCGATCACTACGTTCTCAACGGCTGCAAGCAGTTCATCACCTCCGGGCAGAACGCCGGGGTGGTGATCGTGTTTGCGGTGACGGACCCGAGTGCCGGCAAACGCGGGATCACCGCGCTGATCGTGCCCACCGATTCGCCAGGCTATAAAGTCGCCCGCGTCGAAGACAAGCTCGGCCAGCATGCCTCCGACACCTGCCAGATTCTGTTCGAAGACGTCAAAGTACCGGTGGCCAATCGCTTGGGCGAGGAGGGCGAAGGTTACCGGATCGCCCTCGCCAACCTCGAAGGCGGCCGCGTTGGCATCGCCTCACAATCGGTGGGCATGGCCCGCGCCGCGTTTGAAGCGGCCCGGGACTACGCACGTGAGCGCGAGAGTTTCGGCAAACCGATCATTGAACACCAGGCCGTCGCGTTCCGTCTGGCCGACATGGCAACCCAGATCGCCGTCGCCCGGCAGATGGTGCATTACGCCGCGGCATTGCGTGACAGCGGCAAACCGGCGTTGGTAGAAGCCTCCATGGCCAAACTTTTCGCCTCGGAAATGGCTGAAAAGGTATGCTCCGCCGCGTTGCAAACCCTCGGCGGTTACGGTTACCTGAACGACTTCCCGCTCGAGCGGATCTACCGCGACGTGCGGGTCTGCCAGATCTACGAAGGCACCAGTGATATTCAGCGCATGGTCATTTCGCGCAGTCTCTAAAAAACACCTACAGAGATTGAGCGTTATGCAAAACAGGAGTTATTTATGAGTTACGAAACGATTTTGCTGGAAACCCACGGCCGTGTCGGCCTGATCACCCTGAACCGTCCGCAGGCGCTGAACGCGTTGAACGCGCAGATCGTCAGCGAGCTGAACCACGCCCTCGATGGCCTGGAAGCGGATTCGAACATCGGTTGCATCGTGCTGACCGGCTCGAAGAAAGCCTTCGCCGCCGGTGCCGACATCAAGGAAATGGCTGAGCTGACCTACCCGCAGATCTACCTCGATGATCTGTTCAGCGACAGTGATCGCGTGGCTAACCGCCGTAAGCCGATCATCGCTGCGGTCAACGGTTTTGCCCTGGGCGGCGGCTGCGAGCTGGCGTTGATGTGCGATTTCATCCTGGCGGGTGACAACGCGAAGTTCGGTCAACCGGAAATCAACCTCGGCGTGCTGCCGGGCATGGGCGGCACCCAGCGCCTGACTCGCGCAGTCGGAAAAGCCAAGGCGATGGAAATGTGCCTGAGCGGGCGTTTGATCGATGCGGTGGAAGCGGAGCGTTGCGGGATTGTCGCGCGTATCGTTCCGGCGGATGAATTGCTGGAGGAAGCGCTGAAAGTCGCGACGTTGATCGCCAGGAAGTCGCTGCCGATTGCGATGATGGTCAAGGAAAGCGTCAACCGCGCGTTTGAGGTGAGCCTGTCGGAAGGCGTGCGCTTTGAGCGTCGGGTGTTCCATGCGGCATTTGCGACGCAGGATCAGAAGGAAGGGATGGCGGCGTTTATTGCCAAGCGTGAGGCGGAGTTCGTCGGCAAGTAATGCGGCGTCCTTGCGGACGCCATCGCGGGCAAGCCCACTCCCACAGGTTCTCCTGTGTACACAACATCTGTGGACACCGGAGATCCCGTGGGAGCGGGCTTGCCCGCGAAGCTTTTAAGGCTTCACACCTGGTAGTTCTTGAGCTCCCGGGCAATCACCATTCGCTGTATCTCGCTCGACCCTTCATAAATCTGCGTAATCCGTGCATCCCGGTAGTAACGCTCCACCGGGTAATCCTCCAGATACCCGTACCCGCCATGAATCTGCATCGCTGACGAGCAGACCTTTTCGGCCATTTCCGAGGCAAACAGCTTGGCCTGCGAAGCCTCCGAGAGACACGGCTTGCCGGCACTGCGCAAGCGCGCGGCATGCAGGATCAGCAACCGTGCAGCATTCAGCCGGGTGTGCATGTCGGCCAGCATGTTGGCGATGCTCTGGTGTTCGATGATCGGCTTGTCGAACTGCACCCGATCACGGGAATAGGCCAGCGCCGCTTCGAACGCGGCACGGGCGATGCCCAGCGCCTGCGCGGCGATGCCGATGCGCCCGCCTTCGAGGTTGGAGAGGGCAATGGCCAGGCCTTTACCGCGTTCGCCCAACAGGTTGGCTTCGGGAATCGTGCAGTTGCTCAGGGTCACCGCGCAGGTATCGGAAGCGCGAATGCCCATCTTGTGTTCGGTGCGATCCACGATGAAACCGGTGGTATCGGTTGGCACCAGAAACGCTGATATACCGCGCTTGCCCAGATCCGGGTCCGTCACGGCAAACACGATTGCCAGTTTCGCCCGTTTGCCGTTGCTGACAAATTGCTTGGCGCCGTTGATCACCCACTGGCCGTCGTGCAGTTCGGCGCGGGTGCGCAGGTTGTGCGCTTCGGAGCCGGCTTGTGGCTCGGTCAGGCAGAAGCAGCCGATGGCCTTGCCGCTGGCCAGGTCCGGCAACCAGGTCTGTTTCTGTTCGTCGGTGCCGTAGTTCATGACCGGCCCGCAACCCACGGAATTGTGGATGCTCATGAGTGCGCCCGTGGCGCCGTCACCGGCGGAAATCTCTTCCACCGCCAGGGCGTAGGCGACGTAATCGACATAAGTGCCGCCCCATTCCTCGGGCACCACCATGCCCAGCAGGCCGAGTTCACCCATCTTCGCCACCAGGCCGTCATCGATCCAGCCGGCCTTTTCCCAGGCCTGCGCGTGGGGCGCGATTTCGCCGCGGGCAAAATCCCGGGCCATGTCGCGGATCATGACTTGTTCTTCGCTCAATTCGATATCGTGCATGGCTCAGCTCCCGCTCCGGTCAAACCCTGTGAAGAAACTCGCGACGTGCTTGGCGTCCAGCGCCTGCAAGGTCGGCGGGTCCCAGCGCGGGCTCTTGTCTTTGTCGATCAGCAAGGCGCGCACGCCTTCAATCAGGTCGCCGCGCTCGAACCACTGACGGTCCAGGTGCAGCTCGAGGGCGAAGCAGTCTTCCAGGCTCAAGTGCCGGCCGCGCCGCAGCATTTCGAGGGTTACAGCCATGGCCAGCGGTGAACGGCTTTCCAGCAGATCCGCCGTGGTCATCGCCCATTCATGGCTGTCGGCAACCGTGACTTCGCGCAGTTGTTCAACAATACTCGGGACGTCGGGGAGGGCGAAGAAGTGATCGATGGCCGGGCGCAGTTTGCTCAGTGGCGCATCGGGCAATTGCTGCACCGCGAGTTGCGCCAACAGGCCCTGCAGGTCCTTTAGCGGCGTGTCGTGCCATTCCAGCTGATCGAGGTGTTCGTCCAGCGCCTCCAGTTTGTTGCTGTCCAGGTACCAGTCGGCCAACCCGCAATAGAGGGCGTCGGCTGCGCGAATCTGCACGCCGCTGACACCGAGGTAAATACCCAGTTCGCCGGGAACGCGCGGCAGGAAGTGACTGCCGCCCACATCCGGGAAGTAACCGATCGCCACTTCCGGCATCGCCAGGCGGCTTTTCTCGGTCACCACCCGCAAGTCGGCCCCTTGTACCAGCCCCATGCCGCCGCCCAGGACAAAACCGTCCATCAAGGCGAGTACGGGTTTGCGGTAATGGTGGATAGCGAGGTCGAGGGCGTATTCCTCGACAAAGAAATCTTTGTGCAGCGTGTCGCCATTCTTGAAGCTGTCATACAGCGAGCGAATATCACCGCCGGCACAGAAGGCTTTCTCGCCTGCGCCGCGCAAAACCACGGCGTGAATCTGCGGATCGTTTGCCCAGGCGTCGAGCTGGCGGTGCAGGTGGCGGACCATGTCCAGGGTGATCGCGTTGAGACCGGCGGGGCGATTGAGGGTCAGGTGACCGATGTGGTTGCGAACCTCGGCCAGCACTTCATATTGCGTGGCATCCATGGACGAAGTCCCCTTCGATGAAACCTGAGCAGTCATCAGTAACTCCCTGCTTTTATTGTTCTTTATAGAGACGCTTGCGCGCGAGCGATGCTGGATCGTACCAGTGCAAATTTGCCATGTACAACCGGGATATGTGCAGTACGAGTCTGCATTTTTACCTTAGGTCGAAAGCAAAAGATCGCAGGCTTCGTTAGCTCCTGCGCCGGATCGTGTTCCAACGCAGGAGCTGCCGAAGGCTGCGATCTTTAGATCTTCTTCAACCCTTTCGAGAAAACACATCCCCAATGCTGCGGCGTTTGGCATGCAATTCACTGACGTGAATCAATTGCTCAAGGTCTTCAGGCGTGACGTCGAAGAAGGCCTCCATTTCCGCCAGGGCCAGTTTCAAATCCTCGGCGGTGATGGCCTGGCGATCGATCGGCGGATGATCGGCAGGCACTACGGCCACCGGTTCACTGGCGCGCTTGGGGTAACGAATGCGCGTCAGGTTGTTATAAACCAGGGCGCTGAACAACATCGTCGAAGCGCCGAGCATCACCGGGGCGAGGGCTTTCCAGTCCAGGGCGATGGTCGCCGGATCGGCCAGCACCAACGTCAAGGCCACTGCGCCGGCCGGCGGATGCAGGCAGCGCAGCCAGCACATCAGGATCAGTGCCATGCCCGCGGCCAGGCACGCGCTGCCGAGTGTGCGTCCAAGCACATGGGCGACCAGCAACGCGATCACCCCGGCACTCAAGTAGCCGCCGAGTATCGACCAGGGTTGCGCCAGCGCCCCGGAGGACACCGCGAACAGCAACACCGCCGACGCACCCAGCGGTCCGATCAGGTGCTGCGCGACTTCGATGCCGAAAACCTGGGAGCAGAGCCAGACGCTGAACATCGTGCCCAACGCCATGCCGATGGCAGCGCGGCTCCATTCCGAGGGGCGGGTATTGATGGCGGCAGGTAACCAGCGAGCAAGCATTTGGCAAACGACCCATTGAAAAAATCGAGGCAAAAAAAAGGCTTAGCTGGGATACCCAGAAAGCCCTTGAAGGTGTTCCAACTATTGGGGGAGGAAGAGGGCACAGTGTGCCGTTCATTCGACATGCTGACAAATTCATATTAATGCAGCTTGAGTGCATTAATTTTGATGTAAGGCGACTCGACGACCACTCATGAAACACAGGAAACCACCCATGGCCGTCAGTGCGCTCAGCGCATAAAACATCGTCGGCGCCGGCGTGTGCATCAGGAGGAAGCCGCAAATCACTGGACTGAGCGCGCCCCCGAGAGCGGCGAGGTTCTGCGCGCCGTAGTAGCTGCCACGCAATTCCTCGGGCGCCAGGGTGTCGACGAAGAGGAATTCGGCGGGGTAAATGATCATTTCACCGAGAGTGAAAATGAACATCGCCACGCACCACGACACCAGGCTGTCAGCCAGGCTGAAGCCGATCAGGCCAAGGATGAACAGGCTGGTACCACCGGCAATCCAGTAACGCAGTTGTTCGCGCTTGAGGAAACGCCCGATCTGGTATTGCAGCAGGATCACGCTGATGGCGTTGCAAGCGAGCAGGGCGGCCATGGTTTCCAGGGCGCGCTTGGAGTCGTGGGTCACCAGCAGGTATTGCGACAGGTACAGGGTGAATCGCCCGTGGACGACGGTGCTGAGCAGACAGCCGCAGGTAAACATGATCAGCGTGCGGTCGTTTTTCAGGGTGATCAGGGTTTTCAGGAAACTCTGTGGCTGGCCGATCGCGGGCGTCTGCGCCGAGTCCCTGGGGATTCCGCTCATTAAAAAGATACTGAAAAACGCGATCGCGCCGGCAATCAGGAACGGCGCAATCGGGTACACCCCGGCAATCACCACGCCGAGCATCGGGCCGGTGGCGTAGCCGATGTTGGTCAGGGTGTAGCGCAGTGAAAAGGCCTTGGCGCGCTGGCCCATGGGCAGGTTTTCGCTGAGGATTGCCTTCGACCCGATCAGGAACAGCGCCGACGCCGTTTCAGTGATCACCAGGGTGAGGGTGGTCAAATACAGGTTTTCGGCGAAGGTCAGCAGCACGAAACCGATGGCGCTGGAGAGCATGGCGAGGATCAGCAAGCGACGTTTTTCGAGGCGGTCGATAATGTACCCGCCGTAGAGCGCGAGCAGGGTGGCGATGAACACCGCGATGCCCAGCAGCAAGCCAACGTCCTGTTGGTTGAGGCCGAGCTTGTTGCTCAGGAACAGCGTCAGCAACGGGCTGGTGATGGCGCGGCTGACGACGATGGTCAGCGAGACGATCATCAAGCGGCGGATAACAAGCGAGTAAGTGGCCACGGTGGGGCAAATGTCCTTATTCAGATTCTGTAGTGTTCGGCGTGAGACCGAGTTGCGGCCATCGCGGGCAAGGCAGGATTCAAGTCAACCACCGATCCAGCGACCGAACCGATTCGAGTTCTTCCAACCGCCACAACTGCTCAGCCAATTCTTCAGCCTGCGACCTCGGCATGACCCGCCCGGCCAGACTGAAAAACTTCTGCTCCAGCGCCTCGTCACTCAACGGATTACCCGGCGCACCCAACGGTGGATCGACACAAAGGCGGGCCTGCCGACCGTCCACGGTCTGCACGCTCACCACGGGCTCGCCATCCTCTGACAGTCGCAGGTCCACTTCAAGGCGAATACGCGACATCCACTGGGCAATCCGCGGATCGCCTCGCTGTTCATCGTCATAGGCTTCCAGTCGACAATGGCCATGCACCAGCCGGGCGGCGAGGGCATACGGCAGGCTCATCTGCGCGGCCGCCAGCGTGCTCACGTCCTGACCGCCGCACATGTCCTGCAGGAAACCGCACAGCGAGACCTGTATGTCCTCGACCTGATCGACGTTGACCTGCAGTCGTTCCAGCAGCAGTCCCAAGGCGTCGATGGCCGAGTGTGTCCCTCGGCATGAGGCATATGGCTTGATTGAACAGCGAGCGAGTTTCCACACAGTCCCGAGATCCGCATCCAGCGCTTCAGGTTGAGCCGTCCCGGTGGCCAGGGTCTTTAGAAACCCGCCCCAGACGTCATCGAATAACTTCGTCGGCCCCGTGATGCCTTGCAGAGCAAACCGCGCCGCGAGCAGTCCACCCTCGGCGGCTCGGCCGCTGTGCAGTTTTTTGCTTTGCGAGCCGTCGTGGATGAAGGCCCACAATCCGCCACTGAAACTGCCGGCGATGCCGAGTGCCGCCACCATTTGTCCGGCGTTCAACCCCAGAATGAGCCCACTCGCGGCTGCCGCGCCGAAGACGCCACAGGTCGCCGTGGAGTGCCAGCCGGCGCCGTTGTGCGCCGAGTAACCGCCGCAGGCTTCGAGCACGCGGCGGCCGACGTCGTAGCCGATGACCACGGCGGTGATCAACTCGCGACCGCTGACAGGTCGAGCGGACATCGACACCGCAGCCATCACCGCCGGCAACACCACCGCGCCGGAATGATCGCAGCCACCAGTGTCGTCCAGTTCCAGTGCATGGGCGGCGACGCCGTTGAGCATGGCGGCCTGTGCGGCGCCGACCCGCACATCCGTGCCCCAGACCCGCGCGATGCCGCTTTCACCCTCGAACACCTGCCGCGCCTGCTTTGCCACATCGCTGCCAGCCCCGGCCAGCGTAGCGCCAAAGGTGTCGAGAATATGCCGCGTGGCTTGCGCCACCAGTGCCGGCGGCAAGTGTTCAAATCGTGTGTCGACGCAAAACTGTGCCAGTCTTTGCAAGCGTTCGGTCATAGCAGGTAATCCCGATAATGCCGCTCGTACACCGACGCCGGGTGATCCTCGGCCACGGGCGGCGCGGATTCGGCCCACCATTGAGCTACGTCGGCACCGCTGGCGATCCAAACGTCGTCGTGCTGCTGAATGCCCTGCAGCAATTCGCGCAAAACGCCAATCCGTCCCGGCGTGGCAATGATTTCGGGGTGCAGGCGCAGCACATAACAGAGCCCGAAGCGGTGAAACCCGGCGAAGTCCATTTGCAGGTTGCCCAGGGTGTGGCTGTAGGAAGCGATCCGCGATTGAGCCGGCGGCACCGCCGGGCTCAGGTTGAAGGCGAAGTAGGGTTCGTCTTCCAGTTCGTAATGCAATGGCAGCTCGATCACGCCGGGCGCCGTGGGGTGAGCGAACGGCAAATCATCGCCACGCCACGAGGAAGACCAGCGAATGCCTTGATCCCGTAATGCCTCGATGAACCCCGGCGCACCGTTGCCGGCCGGAACGCGAAACCCGGTCGGGCGTTGACCGGTCAGCGCTTGCAACGCTTCGCAGCCGCGGGCAATCTCGGCGGTCTGCTGCTTCAGATCAAGGGTGTCGTAGTTCTGGTGACGATACCCGGCGCAGGCAACCTCATGCCCACCCGCCTGAATCGCCCGGATGTGTTCCGGGTTCTCCTCGGCAACGATGCCGGGGACAAACCAGCTGCTGCAAACACCCAGTTCTTCGAACAGACCCAGCAAGCGGTCGACGCCCCGTTGTGTGCCGTAACGCCAGACTGACAGCGTTTTGTCGCGCCCGGCGACTTCGGGCGCCTGGGTGAGAATGCCGTGGATGTCGTTGTAATCGACGGTCAGCACCACGGCGCAGCGGTAGCCTTTGGGCCAGAGAATGGAATCAGCCATGGTGATGCTCCTTCAGCCACCACTGGGCGACATCGCGGCAGGTGGCAAACCACACGTCGTCGCGCTGGCGCATGTGTTCGAAGAGTTTTTCCAGCAACAGGATGCGTCCTGGTTTGCCGGTGATCTTGGGGTGGAACAGGGTGGTCAGGCACAACCCTTCATTCATGGCACCGTCGTATTCTCGGCACCAGTTGTCCAGGGTCAGCTCATAACTGGCGGTGCGGTCCAACCCGCTGGGGAAGTCCGGCGCACGGGTGTAGGCGAGGGAGGCGTAGTCGTCCATTTCCCAGCGGCCGGGGATTTCCACCAGCGGCGTTTCGAACCCCGGGACGTTGACCAGATAGGGCCGGTCATCGCCGCGCATGCTACTGGAATAGGCCACGCCTGCTTCCACCAGCATCGCCGGCGTCTCGGCCCGCCAGTCACCGGACGGCGTGCGGAAGCCTTCAGCGCGAATGTTCAGGTATTTCCAGAACACCTCGCGGGATTTGTTCATCACGTCCTTTTGCTGTTCCAGCGTCAGGGCGTAAAAGGATTCGTGTTTGTAGCCGTGGTACGCCACCTCATGCCCGCGCTCGACGATGGCCTGGCACTGTTTCGGCCAGTTCTCCACGACCCAGGCCGGAACGAAGAAGGTGGTCGGAATCCGGAACTCATCGAGCAGATCGAGAATCCGCGGCAGTGCGCGGTAAGGGCCGTAACCACCGAAACCGAAGTACTCGGGCTTGTGCCAGATCGTGCCGTTGAGCATCGCATCGCCGGTGGGGCCATCGAGGTCGAAGGCCAGGGCGAGGCAAGCTGTGTGCTGGCCGGGCCAGGTGGGTTGGGGTGAGGAGGACATCAGTAGCGCTCCAACTTTTATCAGTTAACACCGGCGCCTGTGGGCGCGAGATTGCCCGCGAAAGTGGTGTGTCATTCAACTTAAATGCCGGCTGACAAGGCCCCTTCGCGAGCAAGCTCGCTCCCACAGGTTTATGGGTTGGTCACAACATTGCGATCGACCGAGACCTCTGTGGGAGCACGCATTACTTGCCCGCGTTGATGGTCGCCGTCTTGATCGCGCCCAATTCCAGGTCCCATTTTTTCAGGATGGTGGCGTAGCTGCCGTCATCGATCATGCTCTGCAACGCGACTTTCACCGCTTCGCTCAGCTCAGGCTTTTTCTTGCTCAGGCCCATGCCGGAGAACTGCACGGAAATCGGCTGGCCGACGGTTTTGTACATGTCCTTTTCTTGAGTTTTCAGGTACGACAAGGTTTCGCTGCCTTGCATCGCCGCATCGATACGGCTCTGACGCAGTTGCGCGCGGGCATCCGCCGAACCTTCGGTACCGACCACCACGATGGCCGGTTTGCCCGCGGCTTCGCAGTGGGCCTTGCTGTATTCAGCAATTTCCGCCGGGAACGTGGTACGGCGGCTGGTGCCGACTTTCTTGCCGCACAGGTCGGTGATTTCGTTGAAGTCTTTGTTTTTCTGCAACGTGTAGAACTGCGGACCGCTGGTGAAGTAGTCAACGAAGGTCACGCTGGCCTGACGCTCGACGGTGTCGGTCATGCCTGACAGCACCATATCGACGCGGTCGGTGGTGAGCGCGTTGATCATTTGCTCGAAACCGGTTTCCTGCCATTTGATCTTCACGCCCAGACGCTCGGCCAGGGCGTTGCCCAGGTCATAGTCGAGGCCGGTGAGGGTGTTGGTGGCCGGGTCCTTGAAATCCATCGGCGGGTAGTTCGGCATGATCGCGACGACGATCTCGCCTTTTTCCTTGATGCTGGCCGGCAATTCGGCGGCGAAGCTGACGCTGGATGCCATCAGGCCTGCGAGTACTGCTGGGATAACGAAGTTCTTCATGGTCGTTCTCTTATGAGTGTTGTGAGCGCCAAAGGGCACTTAGGTTCGAACGGCAGAAATGAAGCTTTGGGTGCGTGGGTTTTGCGGACTTATTAGTATTTCTTCGGGGCTTCCAGCCTCCACGATCTGCCCGCCGTCCATGAACACCATGCGGTTGGAAACCTCACGGGCGAAGCCCAGTTCATGGGTGACGACGATCATGGTCATGCCGGTTTGCGCCAGATCGCGCATCACCGACAGCACCTCACCGACCAGCTCCGGGTCGAGTGCCGAAGTGGGTTCATCGAACAGCATCAGCTTGGGTCGCATGGCCAATGCACGGGCAATGGCGACGCGCTGTTGCTGACCACCCGAAAGCTCGATCGGGTAGCTGTTGCGCTTGTCGGCCAGGCCGACGCGGGCGAGCAGTTCCACGGCTTCTTCGTGCGCCTCTTTGGGCGAACGCTTGAGCACCTGGCACGGCCCTTCGATGATGTTTTGCAGCACAGTCATGTGCGGGAACAGGTTGAAACGCTGGAACACCATGCCGGTGGACAGGCGTTGACGGGCGATCTGCGCTTCGTTGAGTTCGTGCAGTTTGTTGCCGGCGATGCGGTAACCCACCAGTTCGCCGTCGACCCACAGGCCGCCCTTGTCGATTTTCTCCAGCTGATTGATGCAACGCAGCAAGGTGCTTTTACCGGAGCCGGACGGGCCGATGATGCACAGCACTTCGCCTTGCTCGACTTCGATGTTGACGTCCTTGAGCGCGTGGAACTGGTCGTAATACTTGTTCAGGCTCACAGCCTTGACGATGCTTCTCATGTGGGGCTCCTCAAGAACGCTTGCCGGCGCCGCGAGCGAAACGACGCTCCAGACGGCTTTGACCGAAGGACAGGACAGTGACGGTGGCCAGGTACCAGATACCGGCGACGATCAGCAGCTCCATGACCCGGGCGTTGGCGTAGTAAATGTTCTGGGCGTTGTAGAGCAATTCCGAGTACTGGATGACGCTCGCCAGGGAGGTCATTTTCACCATGCCGATGAATTCGTTGCCGACCGGCGGGATGATCACCCGCATGGCCTGGGGCAGGATGATCCGGCGCAGCGCCTGCAGGCGCGGCATGCCGATCGACTTGGCGGCCTCGTACTGTCCGGTGTCCACCGACAGCAGGCCGGCGCGTACCACTTCCGCGGTGTAGGCGCCCTGGTTGATGCTCAAACCGAGGAGGGCGGCCACGAAGGGCGTCATCAGGCTCACGGTGTCCATTTCGAACAGGCCGGGGATGCCGATGGTGGGGAAAATCAGCGCCAGGTTGAACCACAACAGCAGTTGCAGGATCAGCGGCGTGCCGCGGAACAGCCAGGTGTAGGTCACCGCCACGTAGCGCAGGATCGGGTTGGCCGACATGCGCATGATCGCCGTGATCACCCCGAACACAATGCCCAGCCCCATCGCCAGCACCGCCATGACGATGGTATTGAGCAAGCCCCACATGATGGCCTGGGAGGTGAGGAACTGGCCGATATACGACCATTCGATCTTGCCTTCGGCAAAGGCCCGCACCAGGCCGAAGATCGCGATGACGATCACGGTGGCGAAAAAGATTCGCCCGTAATAACGCCGTGGCACGTGATCGTACTGGGTGATATCGAACTGGTTTTCCGCCAGTTTGCGCTCCGCCTTGAGTCGTTCTGCCTGAGTCTGGCTCATGTTGTTTCTCCGTACTGTTCTTTCAAATCCAACACAGATCCTTGTGGGAGCGAGCCTGCTGGCGATTGCGGTGTGTCAATCAGCGAATGCTTGTCAGACAGAGTCAAATCGCTAGCAGGCTAGCTCCCACAGGGTTATGCGTGGCGGCCGTTAGAGACGGAAGCCCTGATAGTTCTCGGTCCATTGCTGCTGCGCCGCGAGGGCGGTCTTCAACCGACCGATCTGCTCGCGCACCTGCTGCGGTGCGGTACCGCCCCAGCCACTGCGAGCGGCGATGGCAGCTTCGAGGGTCAGGCTGTCGCGCACTTCCGGGGTGAGTCGCGGATCGATCTCGGCCAGCAGCGCAGGGGACGCTTCCCACAATTCGATGTCGTGCTTCTCACAGGCCTGAACCAGCGCGCCGGTGATTTCATGGGCCTCCTTGAACGGCACGCCACGCATCGCCAGCCAGTCGGCCACTTCGGTGGCCAGGGTGAAACCGAGCGGTGCCTGACGCCGCAATTCTTCGACGTTGACCTTCATGGTCGCGACCATTCCGGCCATCGCCGGCAGCACCAACAGCAAGGTGTCGACGCTGTCGAGCACGCCGTTCTTGTCTTCGCTCAAGTCGCGGTTGTACGACAGCGGCAGGGATTTCAACGTCGAGAGCAGGCCGGTGAGGTTGCCGATCAGACGGCCAGCCTTGCCCCGGGCCAGTTCGGCAATGTCCGGGTTTTTCTTCTGCGGCATGATCGAGCTGCCGGTGGCGTAGGCATCATCCAGGGCGACCCAGCGAAATTGCCGCGACGACCACAGGCAGAATTCTTCTGCGAGGCGGGAAATATTGATGCCCAGCATGCTGGCGATAAACAGGAACTCGGCGACGTGATCGCGGCTGGCCACGGCATCGATGGAGTTTTCGCAGACGCCGCTGTAGCCCATTTCCTTGGCCGACTGTTGCGGCAGGCGTGCGATGGCGGAACCCGCCATGGCGGCGGCACCCAGCGGCGATAGCGAGGTGCGAACGTCCCAGTCCACCAGGCGTTGTACGTCACGCAGCATCGATTGGGCGTGAGCGAGCAGGTGGTGAGCAAAGACGATCGGCTGCGCCTGTTGCAGGTGAGTGAAGCCGGGGCAGATGCTTTCGATGTGTTGTTCGGCCTGATCCACCAGCGCCTGTTGCAGGGCCAATACTTCAACGGCGAGGGTGCGCACGTGGTCACGCAGGAACAGACGCAGGTCATTGGCGGTCTGGTCGTTGCGCGAGCGGCCAGCGCGCAGTTTGCCACCCAAGGCGCCGAGGCGCTCGGTCAGCAAGCGTTCGATAAAGGTGTGGACGTCTTCGTCGTCGAGGGTGGGCGCGATGCTGCCGGCGTTGAAGTCAGCACCGATACCTTCCAGCGCGGCGAGCATGGTCAGGGTTTCCTGCTCGCTCAACAGCCCGGCGCGTTGCAGTTCACGGGCATGGGCCTTGGAACCGGCGAGGTCGTACGGGGTGAGACGAAAATAGCGCTCGGGGCAACGGGACAGGGCCGCCAGGGCTTCGGATGGGCCGCTTTTGAAGCGAGCACCCCAGAGACGGTCGGTGGTTTGAGACATTGTTGTTTTCCTCGTCGGTAAAGCGAACTGAAATCGGTGTGCCGGGCCGCAAACACCCGCCGCAAATCAATGGGGCGTGGTCAGGCCTGTTCAATATTCAAGGGCAGGGGAAAAGCGCAGTTGCGTCAATGCGAGAGCTGATCGAAGTGTCAGCTTTTAATGGTTCGAAATCAGTGAGTTGGCACTGAAGTACGGAGATTATTAGCGGTTGCCAAGCCTGGTTTTCTGTGTTCATTATTATTGGCCAGCTATGTTTTTGTTGTTGGGCACAGGTTGTTGAATAGCGCGCCAGAGGTAAATAAGCATTATGGAAACCCCACTTTCCAATTCCGGAAACCCCGCGCCAAAACCGGTGCAGCGGGCACCGTTGGCCCTCAGCGGACTGGATTTCAAACTGCTCAAAGTGTTCAAGGCCGTGGTCGAGGCCGGTGGTTTCAGCGCGGCGCAGAACGAGCTGAATGTGGGGCTGGCCGCCATCAGCAAACAGATATCCGACCTCGAGATCCGCATCGGCATGCGCCTGTGTACCCGAGGCCGCGAGGGTTTTCATCTGACCGAAGAAGGTCGTCTGGTGTATCAGGCGTCGATTGATTTATTTGCCTCGGTCGACAACTTTCGTGATCGGCTTAGTTCAGCGCAGAACGAACTTGTTGGCGACCTTGGTGTGGGCGTTATTGACAATACTATTTCCGATGTTAATTCGCCGTTAGTTGCAGCGCTTAAACGAATAAATGAAACGTCACCGAAAGTAAGGTTTCAACTTCAGTCGTCGCAGCTGGATGAAGTGGAAAGAGGCGTCGTAGAGGGACGGTTAGTGGCCGGTATCGTTCCTGTTTATCAGAAACGTGAAGAGTTCGATTATTACGCGTTGTATGAAGAACGCTCGGAGGTTTACTGTGCGGTGGGTCACCCTTTGTTCGCGGTGCCGGAGACAGAAATCAACAGCGAGGTGCTCAAGGATTACGAGTGCATCAACCACCGCTACGCGATCCACCGCGACAAATTGAATTTTGCCCGGTATGACAGCTTTTCGGCCTCGGCCACCCAGGTGGAAGCCGTGGCGTTGCTGATCAAGACCGGGCGCTTCGTCGGTTTTCTACCGCAGCATTACGCCGCTTCAATGGTCGCCCAAGGGCAATTTCGCGCGGTACGCCCCGACCTGATTCATATCAGCACGCCGTTCAATCTGATCCTGCGACACAACACCGTGCGCAGTCCGCTGGTCAAGGCGTTCGCCCAGGCAATGGGGGTTGATTTGAAGGCCCCGGTTCAAGGCTGAAGCGCATCGCGCAACGGCGTCCACCGGGTAATCCATGAGCGATTTCGTCGTTTAATACCCGGGTTAATCGTGGTCCTGTTTCAGCCGGGCTCAATGTTGCGAAGCCCATGCGCCGATAAAACAGTTCATTCCAGGGCAAGTCGCGAAATGTGGTCAAAGTCAGACCGTCGAGTTCTTGCCCGCGAGCGTATGAAACTGCGGCTAACAGCAACTTTCGCCCGATGCCCCGGCCCTGAAAGGGCTGGCTGACGGACAGTTCCTGAATATGCAGTTGGTTGTCGACTTCCTCCGCGCTGAGAAACCCTGCAAGTGCACCCTCGGCCGATTGCGCCACCCAAACCGGTCCGGTCTTTATTGCCTGTTGATGGTGTTCGGCATCGGGCACCGGGCTGTCAGCCAGCCAAGCCAATGAAGGGTCGCCGCGAAACAATCGAGCAGCGCTACGTTCGATGTCGGGGAGGGCGGGCGCGTCGGTAACCAGGGCGCGGCGCACAATAATCGTCAAGTCTGTCACGGGGTAGATACCATCTTGATTTTCAGCGCTCATGCGCGATGTTTTCGGTCGAATTCAAGCGCTGCACCTCGGCAAAAATCTCGGTGATCGGGCGTCGCGGTTGGCGTTTATGCAGAGTGCGGACCTGATCGCTCAGGCGTAGCAGTTCTTCACTCGGTTTCGCCCATTGTTCCTTTGGCAACGGCTCGGACCACTGGCGCATCACTTCGGGCATGGCCTGCGGGGCCATTTTTTGAAGGCGGCGGACTTCCCATTCCGTCAGGTGGTTGGGAATCGTCCACAGGGTCATGACGTGATACAGGTACCAGAAGAAGCCAGATACTCGACCCCGTTGGCCGTCGCGGATTTGCTGATGCATGCGTGCGCGAGCGTTGTGGAAGGTGTGCAGGCCTTCGTGGGGGGGATCGTCGGGGCCTTGCAGGTCTTGCGGGTCCTGAATGGATTTGAGGTCGTGGATTTCGTATTCCATGTAACCGCGGATGGCTTCCCAGTGGCTGATGGCCAGGGAAAGGCCGAAGCAGGGAAATTCGACGCTGGTCAGGGTTTCGCCGTGCTGGAAACCGATGCCCATGCCGTATTGGCGGTGGATGCCGTATTGGGTCGCGCCTTGGGCTTCGATGACCCAGGCGGAGAGGGATTCCCAGGGGACGAAGAGCGGTTCGGTGGCGCCTTCGGGCATGAAGCAGACTTCGCGGCGTTGGCGGTTGAAGCGAGTGGGGATGATTTCGGCGCGTTTGTTGTGGTTGTGATGCCAGACGCCGAGGCCGATTGCCAGCGTGGAAAATCCGGTAACTAAGGCGTATCCATAGATCGCGAAGAATAAATCAATGACAAACTCCCATGTGTATGCGAAGTCATATCCGAACATAAGGCCCATGCAGCCAATTGCTAGTGGGATTAGGAAAGTGATCATGAAAGCACCACTGAATGGTAAGCCTAGAGTCATCTGCCACATAAAGACTTGCGGTGATCCCAGCCCGAAGTCCATGTACACCTCATTCAGTTCCCCGATATGCGGACCATGCGGCGGTATCGCTGTCGGTAATGGCAACGGTGCAAGATAGGTAATCTTCCCACTGGGAAACGGTTCCACATCTCCGGCTTTTCGGGGTTGCTCAAGGTGTGGCGCAGGCAGGGCGCTTTCAAGGTTGGTGGGCATGGTCGGCCAGCTCCAGCAAATGGGTTTCAACCCGCAACAGCGGTGGATGCTCGGTAACGGTTTGAGTGGCCAACGCCGGAAAGCGGCCTTCACCCCGAGGGCTCAGGCGAATGACCCGAATGCGAGAAACCCACACGCCCTTGGCATTCAGGGTCTGGATACAGACGGCCAGTTCTAGCGTCTCGGAGGCAGGAGTAAATTCAGAGTCTGGGCCCACGGGATACTGCAGGCACAGCACCAGCCGGTCAGGTCCTGCTTGCACGATGCGCAGGTTATCCGTGATTTCCTCGCTGATGACGTCCTTGTGTTCTCTCGGTACACCACGACTGTGGAGGGGAACGGAAAGACGGTGGGCGCGGGCATTGAATACACAACTCATGTGCGACGTTTGTCGGTCGGAGTTAAACGCTGCACTTGCGCAAAGATCTCGGTGATCGGGCGTCGCGGTTGGCGTTTATGCAGAGTGCGGACCTGATCGCTCAGGCGTAGCAGTTCTTCACTCGGTTTCGCCCATTGTTCCTTTGGCAACGGCTCGGACCACTGGCGCATCACTTCGGGCATGGCCTGCGGGGCCATTTTCTGGAGGCGGCGGATTTCCCATTCGGTCAGGTGGTTGGGAATCGTCCACAGGGTCATGACGTGGTACAGGTACCAGAAGAAGCCAGATACTCGACCCCGTTGGTCGTCGCGGATTTGCTGATGCATGCGTGCGCGAGCGTTGTGGAAGGTGTGCAGGCCTTCGTGGGGGGGATCGTCGGGGCCTTGCAGGTCTTGCGGGTCCTGAATGGATTTGAGGTCGTGGATTTCGAATTCCATGTAACCGCGGATGGCTTCCCAGTGGCTGATGGCGAGGGAAAGACCGAAGCAGGGAAATTCGACACTGGTCAGGGTTTCGCCGTGCTGGAAACCGATGCCCATGCCGTATTGGCGGTGGATGCCGTATTGGGTCGCGCCTTGGGCTTCGATGACCCAGGCGGAGAGGGATTCCCAGGGGACGAAGAGCGGTTCGGTGGCGCCTTCGGGCATGAAGCAGACTTCGCGGCGTTGGCGGTTGAAGCGAGTGGGGACGATGGTGGCGCGTTTGTTGTGATAGTGGAGCCAAGTGCAGAGGAGGATGATCCAGGCAGAGAAGCCCGTTATCAGAGCTAGTCCGTAGGTTTCATGGAAGATCCCCTCTATGGCGTGAGAAATATCGTCCCACCCCATGCCGAACAAAAAAAACATGAAACCGCCGATTAGCGGAAATAGAAATGCAATCGAGAAGGCACCACTGAATGGTAAACCTAATACGACCTGCCATGAAAACACCTGCGGTGAACCCAAGCCAAAGTCCATGTACACCTCATTCAGATCCCCGATATGCGGACCGTGCGGTGGCAACGCTGTCGGCAATGGCAACGGCGCGAGATAAGTGATTCTCCCACTGGGAAACGGCTCAACATCTCCGGCTTTTCGGGATTGCTCAAGGTGCGGGGAAGGCAGAGGCACATCAATCTTGGTGGGCATGGTCGGCCAGCTCCAGCAAATGGGTATCAACCAGCAACAACGGTGGATGCTCAGTAACGGATTGACGGGGCAACGAAGGAAAATGGTCCCTACCGTGCGGGTTGAGGTGAATAACATCTGTCAACGATTCCCACACCCCCTTGGCGTTCAAGGTCTGTATGCAGACCGCCAGTTCCAGCGTTTCGGACGCCGGGGTCAATTCAGAGTCTGGGTCCACGGGATACTGCAGGCACAGCACCAGCCGGTCGGGTCCTGCTTGGACGATCCGCAGGCTGTTGGCGACTTCCTCACTGATGACGTCCTTGCGTTCTCTCGGTACACCACGACTGTGGAGGGGAACGGAAAGACGGTGGGCGCCGATCCCCAGACGATGAGCCGGTTGTCCACTCAACGGTGGCTGGAAATCACTGAGCTTGAGCCTTGGCAGCACCAAGTGAATGTCGCTGGGTTTGGCTTTCAGCAGCAAGTTTTTCAGCCACGAGTCATGTTCATTCGGGCCTAGTTGCGCATATGGAGCGTTGAGCAAATAACCCAAATAATGCTGATATTCATCCAGGGTATGGTCGCCGCGATTATCGGTGTCCAGGCTCCACGGTGTGGTTTTCAGCCATTTATCGTGGGCGCTGATGTTGTAGCGGTTGTACAGCCAGGTGCCACCCAGTTCCAGCACGGTGAACAGGGCGCCGGCGAGGTTGAAGCGGAAGAACACCGTGGAAAGGCGTGTGCCCGCAGCGGCCCAGGCGGCGGTTCTTGCGGCGCTGTTTTTTGCGACCAACACGTTAAACGCAGCACGACCGGTGTGAGTTAAACCATAGGCATTGACGGTCGTCATGCCGGCCGCGCCCACTGTCGCGAGCGCTGCACTATTCTGCGCAGCCGTATTGCCACTACGCGTCGCCTGTTGCGAGTTCTGGTGGTGGTTGATGAGGCTGGACAACGAAGACAAAAAACCAAAAAGGTAAGTAAAGCCACCCAACCCAACATGCATCTTGCCCATCTGCACGTGCACATTCTGCAAGGCGTGGTGTTGAAGCCCCGCGACGAGTGCAGCGCTACGTGCCTTCAACGCGGTGTCGGAAAGACTTTGCGCCGCAGTAAACCCGGCTGCACCAGTAGCCGCCAATGCACTGGCAAAGGGAGCCCATGTTCGCTTGTTCTTGGATTGATTAGTCAGTTCCCTGATGACCGAAACCAAATTCACCCCCTGCACCAAAAACACCAACAACCCCATCCCCTCGCTCCGAATCAATTTCCCATTCGGCACCGAGCTAACCCCCAACCGAATATCCTTCAACAAACTCCGCACCTCCAACTGCTGGGCCGGTGGAAACACCACCGTCACTCCCGCCCGAGCCGGCGTCGCGCCGTGCAGCCGCACCGACTGATCCGGCAGTTCGGCAATCGGGCTCAGCGCCCCCGCCAGCCGGCCTTCAAGCTGCGTCAACTGTGCACGCACCCGCACAATTTCTTCCTGCAACTCAACCGCCCTCGGCGTTTTATGCCCTTGGCGGTTTTTGTTGTGGGTGATCTGGTTGCGCTCACGGGTCAGGGTTTTCAGGTAATCGCGCTCCCTCAACATTTCCTTAATCACGGTTTGCAGCGCGCCGTGTTCCGCCGGGCTGGCGACAGTAAAGGTCACGCCAGTGGTTTTTGCCGCATCGAGTATTCGTGGCGACAAGGCTTTAGGCAGGCGCCGGAACAGTTCGTCAAGGTCAGGAATTTTCTCTGCCGACAAGTCAAACCCTTCCAGTGCCCGGCTCAGGCCCAGGTTCAGCGCCGGGCTGAGGCTGTGCTGGGCCGCGTCGGCAACGGCGCGGGTATGCTCGGGCAGATCGTCGAGGGCCGGCAGGGGCGGTTGTTCGATTTTTTGCAATTCGCCCAGCCAATGCGGCAGGTTGTTGAACACGCCCATGCCGGCGTTGAACAACGTCGTGTATTGCGCGGCCCGTTCTGGCTGCAGGCGCAGGGGCAAGGTGTAGAACAGTGGCCGGCTCAACTCCGGGTGTTCTTCCAGATAACCGAGCATTTTTTCGCTGGCGTGGTCGCTGCGGCAAATGTCTTTGAGGCAGGCGTATTCGGCAGTGAAGGCCTGGCCCAGTTGCGATGGCTCGTGCGCGTCGTAGTACCAGGCTGAAAGGTGATAACGCCCGGCACACACCAGCATCGTGCGGTCGGCGGTGATGCGCTCAAGCAGGCGGTTCCAGCGGCTGAGGTCGTCGCGGTGCTGAAACAGCTCCGTGTCCATGGCCTCCCGGTCGATGAAATCGTTGACCCCGCGTTTGCCACTGAAAATCGGGCCTTCGAGCACGTCCTTAATACGTCGGTTGTGCGCCTGGCCGAGGTTGATCAGGGTCTGCAGGTGACGTTCGACGAAATCGCCAGGAGCGACCTCGAAATGCTGGCGCGTGTAGTAACGCCGGTCTGCGTCTTCAATGGCGCGGCTTTCAGCCGTGAAGTCGGGTGTAAGGCTGTCGAACCTGTTGATCTCGCGGGCATGGTCTACGGCTTGATCGCGCAACGGCACCAGTTTCGGTGGCACCGGTACGCCCATAGGCTCGACCTTGCCGCCCCTGTTCAAGTAATCGAGCAGGGCCTGACGGGTGCGTTCACGGTCCGGTTCGGGTAATTGTTCCAGATCGGTGAACAAGGCTTTGTCTGCTGGTTTATCGCTGGCGTCGGCCAGGTAGCCGACATCCGCCGGGCTGAGCTGGCTCAAGGATTCGATGTAACACGCCAGCAGGTAATTGCGTTCGTTGTGGTCGGCATTGCTCCAGTCGTCGACCCAGCCGACTACGGTGTCCTGATACTCGGCCAGATCACGCAGCACACCGAGGTCGTCGTGCACCACGAGGAACAAGGTGTCGTCCTGATAAGCCGGGCGCACCCGCCCGAGCAACTCGCCAATGTGCGCCTCGCGAAAGCGCCGCGGCTGCTCCCACAAGTAGGGTTCACGTTCGTGCTCGGGGGCGTCGCTGACCTGTACCGTAGGCAATAGAACGGCGTCCGGTTCGTCAGCACTTTGCTCCGTTTGCCTTTGAGTGGCCGCGTCCGTCGCAACCTCCGCCAGCCACTGCTTGGTTTGCGCGACCGTCAGCAGGTGCTCGCCGCCGGTTTGGCAATGCACCGGGCCAAGGTCGACGGCTTGCATGAAGTGTTCGCGTTCCTCGCGGTTGTCGAGCACTTGCGCGCATTTGGCCGCCGTCCACTGCACTTCGGCGAAGGTCACGTGCAGGGTGCTGCGCCTGGAAAAAACCAACGCAGGACGTTCTTCGATGGGCGTGCGCTGATCGCTGGCGACCTTGGCGCCCTTGTGCAGCAAGGCGCTGACCAGTCCGTTGAGTACCTGATATTCATGCAGGTGGCCGGTGACGCTGTCGATGATGTACAGCCAGCCATCGCGCAGCAGGCGAATGCCCAGCGGGCGGGCCGTCAGGGCATAGGGCAGCTTCAGTTCGGCACTCGGGTCGAGGGGCTTTTCCACCAGTCCGTAACGCAAGGGCAGCAATTGCACGTGGGTCTGCCGCAGCGGGCAAGCCCCCAGAGAGCCGATGGGGGATTTGGAGGCCGCGGCTGCGGCGAGGTTGGCGGGTGAAGTCATGGGTGGCCTCGTTGGCTGGCCCACTGGTGGGCGAGGTCAGCGGCCAGCGCGACGCGCTCGCCGGGGGATTGCAGCGACGGCGTATGCAGCAATCGGTTGATGTGCGGGTGCTGATCGAGCGATGAGCCATCCAGCGAGGCCATGACGTTGGCGTAATAAAACAATTCGGACTGGCTGCTCAAACCCAGCGTGCTGGCCTCAGCCTCCAGTTGCTCGAGCATTGGCCAGCGTTCGGCCACGGTTTCGCTGCCTTGGCGTTCGGGGAAGTGCCTGAGCAGATGAGCGTCGAGTTCGAGCAGTACGCGGCGCCGGTCAGCGTGGTCCAGCCCCGAACTCTGTTCAGGGCTCAGGCGATAGGGCGTCGGCAGGTCAGGACGCTCGGACGACCGGGGTTGGTGGCGATGCCAATTAGCGCCGACGATATCGGCCGTTACCACACAGGACAGAGGCCCAAACAATCGCTGATCACCGCTGCCGAACAGGATTCGCGCCACGGCGGCATCGGCCAGACGCAGGACCACCGGTAGACCTTCAGGCAATTCAACGGTCAGCAGTTTGCGCAAGTGCTGGGCGACCTCATGCGCAGGTGCGGTGCTGAACAACAGCACGCCCCACTCTTCATGCGCCTGTTGCAGATAGAACTGAACAATCGGTTCGTCAGGTTGTTGGATCGCCACCAGCATCGGCGAGATATCCCGCAGCGCAGTGAAGGGCGCGCAGTCATACAGCGCAACAGTGCTTGCTCCGGGACAGAGTTTTTTCAACCGTTCCGGCAAATCGCTCAGGGTTGCGCCGTCCAGCAACAGGAAAGCCTGTTGCTCACTCCAGGGCAGGTCGTTTGGCAAGGAGGTCGAAAGGTTCATGCTTGAGCGGCCTCGCAAATCAGGCAGCGCGAGGCACGGGTTGAAATCAATGCATGGCGTTGTTGGGCCGCATCAAACGTCACTTTCAGCAACGGCAAGGCGCCCGGCATCAGAGGCTCCGCTGGCAAGCTCACGGGTGGGGCGCCGCCCACCAGAATCGGCACGCTGCTGAAAATGCCCGCCGGTCCCAACACCAGCCATTGACCGCCACCCATGATCGCGAGGTGCGTCCCGCCATTGATGACGACTTGTTGCACCGCACTGAAGTGAAGCTGTTGCATCGCACTGAGGCGTTGATTCGCGACGCGCACATGTCGATCCCCCAGGACCAGCAGGTGGTCGTCCTGCTTGAGTTCGGTCAGGCGGGTGCCGTGGGTTAAATGGCGTTCCTCGCCACGCAGGTCGTGGCTGGTAGTTCCACCGACCACCACGTTGCGCTGGTTGTCGACTTGAATGCGCTCATCGTTCAGAACGTGCTGCACGAAATCGCGTTGGGCACGCAGGGCAATTTCCTCGGCGCCTTTTCTGTCCTCGATGCGCAGCTCGTTGTAACCACCACCGCCAGGACTGCTCTGGCTGCGGAAAATGCTGCGGGTCTGTTCCGCGGGCAAATCCAGTGGCACCGGAGTCGAGGCGTTGGGCAGACAGCACAAGACGTAGGGTTTGTCCGGATCGCCGTCGGTAAAACCTACCTGCACCTCCATTCCGACGCGCGGGATCTGCACGCTGCCGTAACGCTCATGAGCCCAACCTGTGGCGACTCGCAGCCAGCAGCTCGATTGTTCGTTTTGCTGACCGTCGCGGTCCCACAGCAGCTGGACTTTCACTCGACCGTACTGATCGCAATAAATCTCTTCACCGGGCGGGCCGGTAACGACGGCGTGCTGATTGCCGGACATACGGGGCTTGGGGTGGTCAAGCGCTGGCCGAAATATCACGTCCCACGGTGTGGCGACGAAGTGATTACGGTAACCCTGGCTGAAACCGTCCTGCGCGCGGGTGTCGGTCATCGCCTCTTCCAGCACTTGGGGTTGCAAGCCGACATGCTCGACCTGCGTCAACAACCACAGGCCATTGCGCTCAGGGCATGGATGCTCGGTCATCTCGACAAAGTGACCGCTGCGCAGGGCGCTTTGGTCACTGCGTCCATTGGCCAGCTGGTAATCGGCGCGGTGGCGCTCCAGTGCCAGATTGGTCAGCTGTTTACCGCGCTCACGATGGATGAATTGCCCGGGGAACGCATAGTCCTCAAGGTGCGGCACCAGCGGTTTTTTAGACTCGCTGTCGAGTTGCACGCGTGGTTTTTCGAAATCGTAATCGCGACGGCTGACATGGGTCGGGCGGGTATTCAGTTTTAGCTTGAATTGGTCGATCACTGGCGCTTGCGCAACCATGCCACTGGCTTGCCTGTAGGCGGTTGACCGTTCTGGTTTCGAAAAACTGGTTTGATCGTCGCCGAACACCAGCACATGCCCCTCGGCGCTGTGCTCGAAGTGAAAGTGCAGACCTTCTTCCTCGCACAACCTTTGCAGGAAATGCAGGTCCGTCTCGTACTGCACGCAATACAGCCGGGGTCGGTACTCGGCATTCAGCTGGAAGCGCCAGGTATCAGCCTGCATTCCTTGATCTTTCAGCACCTTTGCAATGATTTGCGGCACGCTGAGGTTTTGAAAAATGCGCTGGTTGTGGCAATGGGAGAGATAGCTGAGGTGCGGCACCAGGGTCATCTGGTAGCGGGTCAGGCGCTTGCCTGAATCACCTTCGGCAACTGCATGGATTTGCCCGTGGATGCCGGCACCGTCAGCTCCGAAGCGCAAAAAAGCCGAGCGATGATGAAGCGACTTGATGTCCAGGTCGTGGCGTTCGCCGACCAGTTCGAGATTGACTTCGTAGGGTTGATTCAGCGCTTCCCTGGCGCGGAATTCGAGTACCTGAAGGTCACGGGGAAAACCTTGAATGTCGAGGGTGAAAACGACGGGTTTAACGGCGCTGAACATCCACATTTCCTTGTGTCTATTTCAAGACTCGGGACTTTGCGTGGATCGGCTCATTGATGAATGTCAGACGAATCGCTATTTGGCGTAGGGCGAGTCCGTTAAGTTGGAATCTACGGTCAGGTGCGGACCACTGACACATGGTTGTAGGAGGGGGCTGTAGGGCGGGCGCGGGACTGCGCTGTATCGAGGGCGTAAAACGCAGGATGCGTCTGACAAACCCCGGTACTGAACAACACCAGTGCCAGCAGCCCTACCCCCAGGGACTGCTGACAAATGCTCGGCGAGTTAACGATCAAGCGACGTCGGAAGCCACCGGCCATTGCTGATACGGAATCGGCAGCTTGCGCGAGTCGCCGCGCCCCATCGGGAAGTACATGAATCCGTTGCGCGCCAGGCGATCGGCGTCGTACAGGTTGCGTCCGTCAAAAATCACCGGGGCTTTGAGCCGTTGCTGGATCAGGTTGAAATCCGGTGCCTTGAACTGCTGCCACTCGGTGCAGATGATCAACGCATCGGCGCCGGCGAGCACCGATTCCGGGGTGCCCATGAGCATCAGCTTTGCTTCGTCGGGGTACAAATGCTGGGTTTCCTGCATCGCTTCCGGATCGAACGCGCGCACGCTGGCGCCGGCGGCCCACAGCGATTCGAGCAGCACGCGACTTGGTGCGTCGCGCATGTCATCGGTGTTGGGTTTGAACGCGAGGCCCCACACGGCGAACGTCTTGCCGCGCAGATCGCCCTTGTAGAACGCGTTGATGCGTTCGAACAGCTTGTGTTTCTGCCGCTGGTTGATTGCTTCCACCGCTTGCAGCAGGTCACTGGAGCAATGCGCTTCTTCGGCGCTGTGGATCAGGGCGCGCATGTCTTTGGGAAAACACGAACCGCCGTAACCGCAGCCGGGGTAGATGAAGTGATAGCCGATGCGCGAATCCGCGCCGATGCCCAGGCGCACCGATTCGATGTCGGCGCCAAGGTGCTCGGCCAGTTCAGCGATCTGGTTGATGAAGCTGATCTTGGTTGCGAGCATGCAGTTGGCCGCGTATTTGGTCAGTTCGGCACTGCGCAGGTCCATGAACATGATCCGGTCATGGTTGCGGTTGAACGGTGCGTAAAGATCGCGCATGACGTCGCGCACCTCATCGCTTTCGCAGCCGATGACGATACGGTCCGGGCGCCGGCAATCGGCCACGGCCGAGCCTTCTTTCAGAAACTCCGGGTTGGAGACGATCTCGAACTGCAACAACCGCCCGACCTTGATCAGGCACTTGTCGATGTGTGCGCGCAAGGTATCGCCGGTGCCCACGGGAACGGTGGATTTCTCCACCAGAATCACCGGGTGTTCGCGATGACGGGCCACCGCTTCGCCCACCGACAGTACGTAGCGCAGGTCCGCCGAGCCATCGTCCCGGGACGGCGTGCCCACCGCGATGAACAGCACCTGGCCGTGTTGCACAGCGAACTTTTCATCGGTGGTGAACTGCAGTCGCCTGGCGTCGAGGCTTTCGCGCACCAGGCTGGCGAGCCCCGGTTCGAAAATGCTCACGTGGCCCTGTTGCAGCAACTCGACTTTTTTCTCGTCGATGTCCATGCAGACCACGTCGTGGCCGACTTCTGCCAGCACAGCGGCCTGCACCAGGCCCACGTAACCGCTACCAAACACACTGATTTTCATAGGTCACTCCTGAGGTTGGACGCATGAGCAGGTCGAGAGTTGATGGTGATGACGCCGAGGATGACCAGGGCCACCCCGAAGCTTTTGGAAAGGCTGAATTCTTCGTTGAACGCCGGCAGCGCGACGGCGAGCAGGTACACCAGCGCGTAGCTGATGCTCAACAGCGAGTAAGCCCGGCCCAGTGGCACATCGCGCAGGGCGGCGAGCCAGCTGAACATCGACAGGGCATAGGCGAGGATGGCGACCAGCACCACGACCACAGCGGTCGGATCAATCGGGGCTGTCTGCCAGTGTTCCGGTGACGGCAGGCGTGTCATGCTCCAGCGCATGCCCAGCTGCGCGGCGCTGCCCAGCAGCACGCTGCCGAGGGCGAAGGTGAGGCCACGGCGCAGGCTCATGTGTGCAGCCCCAGCAAAATCACGCCGCCCATCACCAGCGCCACGCCCAACCAGTGACGGCGGTCGATGGGTTCGTGGAAGACGAAGCGGGCGATCAGGGTGATCAGCACGAAATTCAGACTCAGCATCGGGTACGCGACGCCGACTTCAAGGCGTTGCAACACCAGCAGCCACACCAGCAAGCCCGCGCCCAACGCTGCGATTGCCAGCCACAACCATGGCGAGCGCAGTTTCTCGCCCCAAGCCGATGACCGGCCGCGCCAGTGCTCCACGGCGTATTTCTGGGCGATCTGGCCCAGGCCGGTGAGCAGGCAGGCTGCCAACACCAGCAACAGGCTCATGACGCACCCTGAGGAAAAATCAGAATCACAAGGTTGCCTTGTTCATAGCGTTTGCCATCCTTGGGCAAGTGTTCGATTTCACGCAGCTCGTCCTCCCCTTTGACCCGCATCAGCACGCCCACCGAACCGTTCCGGCGGGCGTCGCGCATCCACTGCAGCACGCGATCGGGGTCGACGCGCTGCTGCGCGCCGTCAGGATAAGCGAGGCCATATTTCAATTCGCCTATCGTGTTGTACAACGCCACGTCCGGGCGTTTCAGGCGCCAGGCCAGGGCCGAAGCGGCGCCCAGATCGTTGCTCAGCAGCGTTTCGGCCTGGCCGAGTTCCTGTGCATGCTCGAGGACGAACTGGTCGGGCATCTTGTTGGCCACCACCGCTTCGGGCATCGCCGCCGGTAGAACACCGATCAGCAACAGACTGCCGAAGGCCGGCGCCGCCCAGCATTGCAACGGTCGGAACGCTTGCAGCAGGTTGGCCATGATCCAGCCGATCAGGCCTATAAACACCAGCACGAGGCTGTGCAGTTCGTGGTCGTACAGGGGGTTTTTCAGTTGCAGATAGACAAGGGCGAGCAGGGTGGTCAGGCCCAGAAGGAGGTTGAGCAAGCCATTGATGCCCAACGCCAGGCCTTGCTCCAGCCGCAGGCGATCCGCCAGTGCGTTGCCCAGCAACAAGGCCAGGGGCAACAGGCACGGCAGGATGTAAGTCGGCAACTTGCCGTTGCTCAGGCTGAAAAACAGCATCGGCATCAGCAACCACAGCAGCAGAAAGCCGATGCTGGCCTGACCACGGGTTTGCCACGCCTGCTTCAGTGCCGACGGCAATAACGCGGCCCACGGCAGACTGAACGCCACCAGCATTGGCAGGTAGAACCACCACGGCGCGTCATGCTGCGCATCGTCACCGGCGAAACGGCGGATGTGTTCGTGCCAGAAGAAGAACCGCCAGTAATCGGGCTCCTGCGCATGCACCGCCAAGGCCCATGGCAGGCTCACGGCGATGGCCACGGCTATCGCCACCGCGCCGTAGCGCAACAACTCGTGCCAGCGTCTTTGCCAGATCATCCACGGCAGTGCGATCAGTACCGGCAACAGCCAGGCCAGAAATCCCTTGGTCAGGAACCCCATGCCACACGCCAGGCCCAGCAACGCCCAACCGATCAGGCGCCGGCCACGGCTGACGCTGTCCAGGGCAAACCACAAAGCCACCAGGCTCAGGTTGACCCAAAAGGTAAATTGCGGATCGAGGTTGGCGTAACCTGCTTGCCCGGCCACCACGGTAAAACTCATGTACAGCAGCGCGCAGGCAAAACTCTTGCGCGGCTCGTTCCAGAGCCGGCGGGCAATCAGGTAACACAGCATCACGCTGAGCCCGGTGCTGAGGGCCGAAACGAAACGCACGCCGAACAGGTTGTTGCCAAACACCGCCTGACTGAGGGCGATCATCCAGTAACCGGCCACCGGTTTTTCGAAGTAGCGCAGGCCCATGAAATGCGGCGAAACCCAGTCGCCGCTCAAGAGCATGCCCTGGCTGATTTGCGCGTAGCGGGTTTCGTCCGGAATCCACAAACCGTGGCTGCCCATCGGCAGCAGATAAGCCAACAGACAAAGGCCCAGCAACAACGGCAATGCCCAGCGTTTGCTCATACGCCTTGCACTCCCAGCCAGCCTTCGCGACCGTCGAGCGCGCCGCGCACCACCCGGCCACCGGGCAAGGTGTCCAGTGTTTCGGGCAGCAAATCACCCAAAGGCTGAAAACGGATATCGCGCTGACGCGCATCGGCCAGCAGTTGACGGAAATCGTGGGCCATCAGAATCCCTTCCACTTCGGCGTGGACCGTGTAGACGTTGAGGTTTTGCGCCGTGAATCGTTCAAGAATGAACCCGTTGAAATCCTCGGCCGTGACGGCCGGGCCGACCACTTCATCGAAGGTGGGCAGGTCCACCGGGATCTGGGGCACGCCCAGACCACCATCGGCCAATGTCGGCCGGAACAGACTGCGGCCGCGACAATCGCTGTTGTAGCGAAAACCGAAACCCTGCTTGGCTTCGATCACACGCTCGTCCGCCCGCCAACCCGCCGCCGCCGAGCAGTCGATTTTTTGTCCGAGGGTGTCGCTCAGCGTGTCCACGCCCTGACGTATCTGCTCGATCAGCTGTGCGTCGCTCCAGCGTCCGACATTGGCCTGCCAGCCGTGGTGATCCCAGGCATGCAGACCGACTTCATGCCCGGCCGCCCGGGTTTGCCGCATCAAATGCCCGAGATCGCGGCCGATCGGCTTGCCCGGCCACGCGGTGCCGGCCAGCAGAATGTCCCAGCCGTACAGTCCGGCGGCGTTGGAGCGCAGCATCTTCCAGAGAAACTGCGGGCGGATCAGGCGCCACAGGTGCCGCCCCATGTTGTCCGGCCCGACGCTGAAAAAAAACGTCGCTTTGACCTGGGCCTCATCAAGCATTTCCAGCAATCGCGGCACACCCTCACGAGTGCCTCGGTAGGTGTCGACATCAATCCGGAGGCCCGCTTTCATCAAGCGTTGTCCGCGATTTCGAGCAGGGCTTCGCGCAAGAAGAAATCCAGCGTGTTGCCGATGGTTTCACTCATCTCCACGGTCGGCGTCCAGTCCAGCAAGCGCTTGGCGTTGTCGATGCTCGGTTTGCGGTGGGACACGTCCTGGTAACCCGCACCGTAGAACGCCTTGCTTTCGACGTCGCGGAACCCGGCGAATGGCGGGAAATTGTGGCGCAGCGGGTGCGCTTCGAACTGACGCAGCAGCTCTTCGCCCAACTGGCGGATGCTCGCTTCGTTGTCCGGGTTGCCGATGTTGATGATCTGGCCGTTGCAGGCATCGTTGCGGTTGTCGATGATCCGCGCCAGTGCTTCCACGCCGTCGGCAATGTCAGTGAAGCAACGTTTTTGCTCACCGCCGTCGAACAGGCGAATCGGCGTGCCTTCCACCAGATTGAGGATCAGTTGCGTGATCGCTCGGGAGCTGCCGATGCGAGCCGAGTCCAGACGGTCGAGGCGCGGCCCCATCCAGTTGAAGGGGCGGAACAGGGTGAAGTTCAGGCCTTTCTGGCCATAAGCCCAGATCACCCGGTCGAGCAGTTGCTTGGAAGTCGAGTAGATCCAGCGTTGCTTGTTGATCGGCCCGACCACCAGGCTGGATGTGTCCTCGTCGAATTTGTCGTCCTGGCACATGCCATAGACCTCCGACGTCGACGGGAAGATCACCCGCTTGTGGTATTTGACGCAGTAGCGAACCAGCTTGAGGTTCTCTTCGAAATCCAGCTCGAACACGCGCAGCGGGTTGCGGGTGTACTCGATGGGCGTGGCGATCGCGACCAGCGGCAGGATCACGTCGCACTTCTTGATGTGGTACTCGATCCACTCGGAATGGATGCTGATATCGCCTTCGACGAAATGGAAATTCGGATGGCTGCGCAAACGCGAGATGGCATCGGAGCCGATGTCGAGTCCGTACACCTCGTAGCGGTCATCGCGCAGCAAACGCTCGGACAAGTGATTGCCGATGAAACCGTTGACGCCGAGGATCAGCACGCGTGTGCGGCGTGGCGTGCGTGCGGATTCGGCACCTCGCAGCACGGAACCGTCGACCAGACCGAGTTCGCCGGCCAGTTGCGGCCCGCTCAGGTACAAGCCGTTGTCGTTGCGCTGACCGGCGCTGATCACCAGCGAATCTTCGCCGCAAGCGATGCGCAATGGATCGACGCTGATGACCCGCCCCGGCATCTGGCCTTCGTTGCCCTTGACCACTTCGGCGCTCCAGACAACCAGCTTGTGTTCGCCCACCGCGCAGAACGCGCCGGGATAAGGTTGGGTGACGGCGCGCACCAGGTTGAACAGTTCTTCTGCCGGTTTTTGCCAGATCAGTTTGCCGTCGGCGGGCGTGCGGCGACCGAACGTCGTGGCCTGGGATTCGTCTTGCGGCGTTTCACTGACCTTGCCGGCGAGCAGCGCGGGCAAGGTGTCGCGTAACAGGTCGGTAGCGGCCCCGCGCAGTTTGCCGTGCAGGCTCAGCGCGGTGTCGCTGCGCTCGATTCCAACGTTCTTCTGGGCGAGGATGGCACCGGCATCGGCGCGCTTGACCATGCGGTGCAGGGTCACGCCGGTTTCGCTTTCGCCGTTGACCAGCACCCAATTGGCCGGAGCACGACCGCGATAGCGTGGCAGCAACGAACCGTGCAGGTTGAACGCGCCTTTGCGTGCGGTGGCCAGCAGCGGTTCGCTCAGCAGCTGGCGGTAGTAGAACGAGAACAGGTAATCGGGGGTGAGCTGGCTGATGCGCTCGATCCACAGCGGATGGTTGACGTCTTCCGGGGCGTGCACCGCAATGCCCCGGCGTGCGCACAGTTGTGCAACGGAGGCGTAGAAAGCGTTCTCCTTGGGATCATCGGCGTGGGTGAACACGGCAGCAATCTCATAACCGCTGTCGAGCAGGGTTTCGATACCGGTACAGCCAATATCGTGATAGGCGAAAACAACGGCTTTTGCGCTCATGAGAGAACCTGATCTGAAGAAGTGGAATTGAGGCCGTCAACGGTGATGACGGGAACGGGTGTGGCGGGCTGGCTGCGAAGGACTTTTTCGATGAAAAACCGCGGACGCGCACGGACATCGCTGTACATGCGCCCCAGGTATTCGCCCAACAGGCCCATGCCGATGAATTGGCCGCCGGTGAACACGAACAGCACGGCGAACAGCACGAACATCCCGTCACCGGCCCAACTGGCGCCGAACACCAGCCGCAAGACAATCAGCACGGTGGCAAACGCCACGCCGAGCCCGGCCATGGCAAAGCCGACAATGCTCAACAACCGCAACGGCGTGGTGGTCATGCAAGTGATCAGGTCGAACATCAGGTTGATCAGGCGCATGGGGCTGTACTTCGATTCGCCGTGTTCGCGCTCGGCGTGGGTCACCAGGATTTCCGTGGTGTGCCGGGCGAAGCTGTTGGCGAGGATAGGGATGAAGGTGCTGCGCTCGCGGCAGGCGAGCATCGCGTCGACAATCGATCGACGATAGGCGCGGAGCATGCAGCCGTAATCACTCATGGCGACGCCGGTGGAACGCTGCACGGCGAGGTTGATCAGCTTCGACGGCCAACGGCGCAGGGCCGAATCCTGACGGTTGCTACGTACCGTGGCGACCACGTCATAGCCAAGCTCAGCCTGGGCCACCAGGCGAGGAATCTCTTCGGGCGGGTTTTGCAGATCGGCATCGAGGGTGATGACGACATCGCCCTTGCACTGCTCGAAACCGGCCATGATTGCCGCGTGCTGGCCGTAATTGCGATTGAGAATGACCGCCACCACCGGGCTGCAATCGCGACTGGCGGCCTCTTCGAGGATCTGCGCGGAATTGTCGCGGCTGCCGTCGTCGACCAACACGATTTCGTAGTCGTGGTGCAGTTGCTGGCACGCCGCTTCGGTGCGCCTGAGCAATTCGGGCAGGCTGTCCTGCTCGTTGTAGACCGGGATGACGATCGACACGCAACGGATCGGGTAAGGTTTCACAGGCGTGTGTCCAGTGTGAGTTCGATGGCGCTGACGACACGGTCGACGTCCTCGGTGATCATGTCGGGGAACAACGGGATCGAGCACAGGCGTGCCGAGTTCCATTCGGTGTTGGGCAGGTAGATGTTGGGGAAGCGCTGGCGGTACCAGGTGTGCAAGTGGGTGGCGATGAAGTGGATGCCGGTGCCGATGTTCCGCGCCTGCAGGGCGTGCATGAACGCTTCACGGTCGAGTCCGCAGCGCTCGGCATCGATGCGCAGGATGAACAGGTGCCAGGTGTGCTGCTGCGGGTAAAGCGGAATCGCCAGCGGTTGCACCGGCGAGCCTTCCAGACGCTGCAAATAGCGTCTGGCCAGCGCGGTACGCTTGGCATTGATCTCATCCAGGCGTTCCAGTTGCACCAGGGCGATGGCGGCATTGATGTCGGCCAGGTTGTATTTGAACCCCGGTTCGATCACCTGGGCCTGGGGTTTGCGGCCGTGGGTCATGCGGTCATAGGCATCGACGCCGAGCCCGTGAAACTTGAGCATGCGCACCCGGTTGGCCAGCGCCTCATCGTCGCTGACGAACATCGCACCCTCGGCGCAGGTCATGTTCTTGATCGCGTGGAACGAGAAGATCGCCGTGCCTTTCGCGCCGACGTGACGGTTTTTGTAGAAGGTGCCCGCCGCATGGGCAGCATCTTCGATCACCGGGATGCCGTGTTTGTCGGCCAAGGCGTAAAGCGCATCGAGATCGAATGCCGCGCCGGCGTAGTGCACCGGAATGATTGCCCGAGTGCGTGGGGTGATGGCCGCTTCGATGTGTTCGACGCTGCTCATCAGCGTGTCGCGGTCGACGTCGACAAACACCGGCGTCGCGCCCAGCAGGCAGATCATGTTGGCGGTGGAAACCCAGGTCTGGGATGGCGTGATGACTTCGTCGCCGGGTCCGATGCCCAAGGCCAATAACGTGACATGCATGGCGCCGGTGGCCGAGGACAACGCCACGGCATGGCGGCAGCCAACATAGTTGGCGAAGTGTTCTTCGAGTTGCTGGTTTTTCGGCCCGGTAGTGATCCAGCCGGAGCGCAATACTTGCTCTACGGCGGCTATTTCTTCATCGCCGATACTGGGGCGGGAGAAGGGGAGAAAAGCCTCACTCATGGAAAACCTCGGGGCGTAGGCCGTCCTTCGGGGGAAGTACCGAAATAAACGGGATTTCAATGGTTTAGTGACCTGTCGGGCACGAGCCTTATTTGACTTTTGCAGCCATGGCCGGCAGGTTGGGAGCCTATCGAGGCCCGCCGGGTAGAGATGAGGTTAGGCCGGTTTTTGTGAAAGGAACATCAAAAAACGGCGATGGAATCGTTTATCTGAACGTTATTAAGCCAATGTTCAGGCTTCTGCCGTTCATCGCGCTCTTTAGTAGAAAAGTCCTGCAGAAGTGTCCCGCTTTATATAAAGATTGTTTCAATCCTTAGTTGTTTTATTGATCTGTTTCCACTCAAGGCCGTTTTGTTTTGATTGACTTACCTGTTACTGATTCAACAGCTGTAAAGACCAATCCGATGCCCCTGTATCTGGCGCGGCTGGCGCCGTCCAGCCAACTGACCATGCGTTATGTGTTGCAGGACGCCGCCGACCGCCTGGGCTTCGAAGACATGAATGTCGAGGAGATTCCCTGGCACCAGTTGCAGCCCGAGGATGTGATCGCGCTGGTGGCGGCGTTGCGCGCGGACGGCTACGCGCCCAACACGTCTTCGCTGTACGTCAACGCCGTGCGCGGGGTGATGAATGAAGCGTGGCGCATGAGCCTGATCAGCCAGGAACACTTGCTGAAGATGCGCTCGGTCAAGGGCATTGCCGGCACACGATTGTCCCAGGGACGCAATCTGCGCCGCTCGCTGATCCAGGAAATGATGGCAGTCTGTGCTGCCGATCCACGGCCACAAGGCCTGCGGGACGCGGCGATCATCGGGATTCTGTACGGTTCGGGCATGCGCAAATCAGAGTCGGTGAACCTCGACCTCGATCAGGTGGATTTCACCGAACGCAGCCTGCGGGTGACCGCCAAAGGCAACAAACAGCTGATCAAATACGCACCGGCCTGGGCGTTCGCCAAACTGGATGCCTGGCTGGAGCTGCGACGCTCGCAACTCAAGGAAGGCGAGGTGGATGATGCGTTCCTGTTCAATCGCATCCGCCGCGGCAGCCACATCACCCGTGAGCGCATCACCAAACACGCGATCTATTACATCGCCCGGCAACGCGGCGCGCAGGTCGGGGTGAAAATCATGCCCCATGACTTTCGGCGCTCGTTCATTACCCGGGTGATCGAGGAACATGACTTGTCGATTGCGCAGAAACTTGCCCATCACAGCAATATCCAGACGACAGCCAACTACGACGTGCGCGATGACAATGAGCGGCGGCGGGCGATAGACCGCTTCGACCTTTAAGATTCACTCAACACATGGGCGTGGCCGATGGTCGAGACGTGAACCGCACTGCCGGTCGGTGGCGCGTACAGGCCCGAACTGCGCACCATCAATGACCGACCGGGCAGGTCGGTGGATGACAGAGGTTCCAGTTCCACGGTCAATGTGCAGGTATTGCCGCTGAAATCGCGCTCGGTCACCACGGCTCGACAACCGGCGGTCTCGACCGAGCTGGAAACGATACCGACCAGTTGCAACTGCTCGGGCCGCAGCATGATCTGCGCACAGTGGTTGTTGCGATGATTGTTGACCGGGATCCGCCCGAGATCGCAATGCGCCCAGCCGGCTTCGATCCGGGCCGGCATGACCACGGCATCGCCGAGGAACATTGCGGTTTGTTCGTCACCGGGATAGCGGTAAAGGTCCAGCGGATGACCGGACTGCACCACACGCCCCTCACGCATGACCGCAAGCTGATCGGCAAACGACAGCGCTTCACTCTGGTCATGGGTGACCAGAATGGTGGTGACACCGGCGTCCGCCAGCAACCGCGCCACCAGTTTGCGCATGGCGGCGCGCAAGCCGGTATCGAGCGCGGAAAATGGCTCGTCCAGCAACATCAGGCGCGGCTGTTGCGCCAGCGCTCGCGCCAGTGCCACACGTTGTTGTTGGCCGCCGGAAAGCTCATGGGGCCAACGATTGGCCATGCTGGAATCCAGTGCCACGCTGTCCATCAGTTCGGCAATACGCTCGTGTTTGATGGCGCCCTTGGTCGACAGGCCGAAACCGATGTTGGCGGCCACGGTCATGTGCGGAAACAGGGCGCCGTCCTGCGGGACATAACCGATCTGACGTTGATGCGCCGGGACTTCGTGGGTGTCGTCCACCAACGTCTGGCCATTGAACGTCAGGCGGCCCGAGTCCGGAAACTCGAAACCGGCGATCATGCGCAGCAAGGTGGTTTTACCCGAACCGGAAGGCCCGACGATCACCGTGCGGCTACCCGTGGGCACCGTCAGGCTGATGTTTTCCAGGGCGCGATGCGCGCCATAGGATTTGCAGATCGAATGCAGTTCAAGAGCGTTCATCGGCCAGCCGTTCGTTTGGATTGGTGATAGAGGAGCCCGGTCAACGGAAGTGACAGCAGGATCATCAGCAAGGCATAAGGCGCAGCGGCGGCGTAGTCGATCTCGCTGGTCAACGCCCAGAACCCGGTCGCCAGCGTGCGCGTGCCGTTCGGAGCGAGCAGCAGGGTGGCGGTCAATTCATTGGTGATCGCCAGGAACACCAGCGCGGCACCCGCAGCAGCACCGGGCGCGGCGAGGCGCAGGGTAATCAACCACAACGCACGACCGGGAGAGCGACCGAGACTGCGGGCGATGTTCTCCAGCTCAACCGGCGCCTGAGCGATGCCCGCCCGCAAACTCACCAGCGCACGGGGTAAAAACATCAGCAGGTACGCAAGCAACACGGTAATCGTGGTCTGATAAATCGGCCGGGCGAAATGCACCGTGACCGTCACCAACGCCAGGGCGACCACAATGCCCGGCAACGAACTGGTGATGTAGTTGCAGCTTTCGAGGATCCGTTGCAGCCGACCCGGCGAGCGGATCGACAGCCACGCAATCGGAATCGCCGCGCAGGTGGTGAGGGCCGCGCCGGCAACCCCAAGCAGCAGCGTCTGTTGCAGTGCCGGCATCAGCTCGGCCATCTGCCAGACCTGCGAGCCACCGGCGATCAGCCATTTGCCCAAGGTGATCAACGGCACCCCGAGCGCCAGGGCGCAGGTCACCAACAGCAAGGTTAGCGCGAGAACGGTCGGCAACTTTTTCAGGCGTACGACCTGCTGTTCGCGGGCGCTCCCGGAACCGACGCGGGCATACCGCGCATTGCCACGCGCCGCCGATTCGACGGTCAGCATCGCCAGGCAACACAGCGCGAGCACACCCGCCAGCATGTTCGCGGCTGGCCCGTTGAAGGTGGATTTGAACTGATCGAAGATCGCTGTGGTGAAGGTGTCGAAGCGGATCATCGCGTACAGGCCGTATTCGGCGAGCAGGTGCAGCCCGACCAACAAGGCGCCGCCGCAAATGGCCAGACGCAGCTGCGGCAGCACCACGCGAAAAAACACCGCCCAAGGTTTGAGCCCCATCGATTGCGCGACATCTTCGATGGCCGGATCGAGGCGACGCAACGTCGCCGCAATCGGCAAGTAGAGGAACGGGAAGTAGGCGATGACCGACACCAGAACCCCGGCAAACAGCCCGTGAATCGGCGGCACCAGACTGACCCAGGCATAGCTGTGAACGAATGCCGGGACCGCCAGCGGCGCGGTCGCCAGCAACGACCACCAGCGCCGCCCCGGCAGATCGCTGCGCTCGGTCAGCCAGGCGAGTGTCACGCCCAGCGCGACGCACAGGGGAATCGTGATCAGCACCAGCAATACGGTGTTGATGAACAGCTCGCCGACCCGTGGCCGAAACACCAGTGCGAGCAAGGTTGTCCAGCCGGTTTGCACGGACACGCCGATGACAAAAGCGATTGGCAGCAGCGCCAGCAGCGAAACCAGCACCGACAAACCGATCACCCATGCACCGCCGCGACCCACGAACACTCCGCGAGAGCGGCGGCGCAAATGTGCGGGTATCGCCTCAGCGACGACCGCCGGTAATGTTTCAGGCATCAATTAGAGCAGTCCGGCCTGTGTCATCAGCTCAACGGCTTTTTTGCTGTCGAGTTTCGAGGCGTCGACTTTCGGCGCGTCGAGCTGCTGCAGGGGCACCAGTTTTGGGTTGGATTGCGCGTTCTTGCCGACCGCGTATTCAAACGAATTGCCGGTCTTGAGGATGGCCTGGCCATCCTTGCCGGTGATCCATTTCAGAAACGCCTGGGCCTGTTCCTTATGTTGGCTGGACGCCAGGACGCCGCCACCGGAAATGCTGACAAACGCGCCCGGGTCCTGATGTTTGAAGTAATGCAGGGCAGTGTCCTTGCTGTTTTCGCCGGTCCGGGCCTGATCACCGAAGCGGTAATAGTGGTAAATCACACCGCTGTCGATCTGCCCGGCATTCACTGCTTTCAACACGGAGCTGTTGCCCCGATACGCGGTGAAGTTGGTTTTCATCCCCTTGAGCCACTCGAGAGTGGCGGCTTCGCCCTTGAGTTCCAGCACCGCGGCGACAATGGCCTGGAAGTCCGCGCCGGCCGGTGACGCCGCCCAGCGACCTTTCCATTTCGGGGCGGCGAGATCCATCAGTGACTTTGGCAACTCGGCTTCGGGCAGTTTGCCCGGGTTATAGACAAACACAGTCGAGCGCGCGGCGATGCCCACCCACTTGCCATGCGCCGGACGGTAGGCCGCGTCGACTTGTTCCAGAGTGGTTGGCGCTACGGGCGTAAACAGCCCCGCGTTATCCACCAGCACCATGGCCGGGGAGTTTTCGGTCAGAAACACGTCAGCCGGGGAGGCTGCGCCTTCCTGCACGATCTGATTGCCCATTTCCGTGTCGTCGCCATTGCGCACTGTGACCTTGATTCCGGTTTCCTTGGTAAAGCCCTCGATCCAGGCTTTGGTCAGGCTTTCATGCTGGGCGTTGTAGACCACGATACCGTCGGCATCGGCTGAGTAAACGTGACCTGCACCGAACAGGGCGGCGGCCAGCAAGGCGGCTTTCAGGAAAGAGGGGACAGGGCGATTCATGCAGTGGAGGCTCCGTGATTTTAAGATTCGTGCACTCTGGACAGACCGTTGGGTCGTCAATGATTGTAGGTCAATACGAATCATTTGCAGGTTTGAGACGGTGCCAAATGTAAGGGGATGAATGAGAAAAAAACGTCAATTCATTGCGATGCCGGACACCCTTTTTTCGATCCGGCTGCCGCCTGGCTGATCAACGCGGCCAGGCGTTTGACGTTGTTCTGCTGGGCAAGGACCAAGTCGTCGATGGACGGCCCTGAAGGTGTTTGCAACGTACTTCGGCAGCTCACCAGCGTGGTATCGCCTTCGCCGGGACTGCGCAGGCGCCATTTGACGTCCATCAGCGCGTATTGACCGGGAACCGAATCAAAGCGCTGAACCTCCACGCGCACCGACACTTTGCGCTGGGGATTGCTGTTGGCCAGTTGATCGGCCAAGGCGCTGCGCAACTCATCCACCAGGCTCGCCGCCCACCACTCGGTCTCTAGAATCGCCAGGCCACTGTTGCCCTGACGAATGACGATCTGCGGACGATCGACCTGCGGCGGCACGCTGAGGCCTTCGATCAGGATTTCCCCGCCGTTGGCGCGCGCCGTCCCGCTCAGTTGCGCCGGCGTCAGGGTATGGAACTGGATCGGCTCACTGCGGCACGCGGCGAGCAGCAATAGCGCAGTGACCAACGTCATCTTCAGCGAGGAAACCATGGGTGTTGCTCCTGTTGGTCAGTTGCGCGGCGGTGCCTTCAAGTCCATCGGCGCGGCGTTATCGGGGCGACCGCGAATCAGCGATTCCGGATGCCGGCCCAGGTAATCCGAGAGCTCACGCAAGGAGCGCGACATGCGTCCGAGTTCCTCCAGAGTCTGGGTCAATTGCTCGCGTTGCGGCGAGTCCTCGGCAAGTGTCGAGCTGGCCGATTGCAGGGTCTTGCTGACGTCCGCCAGGGTGGTTTGCACGCCGGGCAAGGTCTTGGCGTTGAATTGCGCGAGGCCTTTGCGCAGCTCGACGAGGTTGCTGTCGAGGTTGCCGGCAATGCGTCCGATGGGCAGATCGTTGATTTTGTTGACCATGCTTTCGAGTTTTTCCTGCAACTGTTCAAGGCTGCCGGGAATGGTCGGGATGGACACAGGCCGAGCGGTTGGATCGAACACGACTTTCTCTGCCTTAGGGTAGAAGTCGAGCGCTATATAGAGCTGACCGGTCAACAGGTTGCCGCTTCGGGCCTGAGCCCGCAGGCCGTTTTCGATGAAGGAGCCCATAAGCCTGACACCGG
The DNA here is from genome assembly GCF_000293885.2 of Pseudomonas fluorescens NCIMB 11764. NCBI lineage: Bacteria > Pseudomonadati > Pseudomonadota > Gammaproteobacteria > Pseudomonadales > Pseudomonadaceae > Pseudomonas > Pseudomonas fluorescens. The sequence continues at coordinate 4,868,176 of NZ_CP010945.1, read as the reverse complement.
CGGCTTCGTCATTGGGGTCGTGCTTCAACGCCTCAAGCATTTTGGCGTGAGCCTGACCGAGCCGTTGCGGGTAGATAACGATGCCGACGTTGACCGGAAAGCTGCGCTTTTTTGCATCGAAATCCAGATTGACCGACACCACTGTGCCGAACTCGATGCCAAGGAATTCCACCGGCGCACCGACCTTCAGCCCACGCAATGCCTGGTCGAAACGCAAACTCAGGTATTGCGCCTTGCCGCTGGGCGGGGCGAGGGCGGTTTGCTGGTCTTCGAAGAGCTCGAAGGCTTTTTCCTCGGTGGCCGGTTTATCGTTGGGGCTGTACTCCGGGGCGCGGAAGGCGATGCCGCCCACCAATATGGCGGACAGCGACTCGGTCTTCACTGCAAAACCGTTGGCGCCGACATTCACATCAATCCCGCTGGCGTTCCAGAAACGGGTGTTTTCGGTGACGAAGGCATCGTTGGGTGAGTGAATGAAGACTTCGATGTTCACCCCTTTGCCGTCGGCATCCAGGGTGTAAGCGACGACTTGGCCGACCGGAATCTTGCGGTAGTAAACCGGCGAGCCGATGTCCAGCGAACCCAGGTCCGGGGTGTTCAGCATGAAGCGCTTGCCCGGCTCGCCATAAGTGATCGGCGGCGGATTTTCCAGGCCTTTGAAGTTCTTCGACCGCGCATTGGCCTGGCCAATGTCGGCGCCAATGTAGTCCCCGGACAGCAGCGTATCGATACCCGACACGCCGCCCGCGCCGATTCGGGGCCGCACCACCCAGAATTGCGAGTCTTCGCGGGTGAAACTTTCCGCCTGCTTGGCCAGTTTGATGGTGGCGTTGACGCTTTTCTGGTCGTTGCTCAGTTCTACCTCGGAGACTTGCCCGATCACCACGTTACGGTATTTGACCTCGGTCTTGTTGGCGGTCAGGCCGCTGCCGGTCTTGAATGTGACGGTGATGGTCGGTCCTTCCTGCAGGATGCTGTGCACCACCAGCGAAATACCTACCAGCACCGCGATAATCGGGACTATCCATACCAAGGACACGCTGAAACGACGGGTCTTGATCGGGGCCTGCCCGGGAGCTTGCGGCCCGTCAGTGGCTTGCGACTTCATCCATGACCTCCTCGTGATTCGAATGGTGTTGGTCCCAGATCAAACGCGGGTCAAAACTCATGGCAGAGAGCATGGTGAACACCACGACCAGGCCAAAGAAGAGAATGCCCACGCGGGGTTCGATATCGGCCAGGGCTTGAAACTTGACCAGTGAAGCCACCAGGGCCACCACGATCACGTCGAGCATCGACCAATAACCGATGAGCTCGACGAAGCGGTACATTTTCGACCGCTCCTTGCGCGCCCATTGGCTGTCGCGCTGAACGGTCACCAGCAGGAGCGTCAGAGCGACGAATTTGACGCCCGGCACCGCGATACTGGCGATGAAAATGATCAGGGCAATGTCCCAGGCGCCGTGCTGCCAGAAATCCAGCACACCGCCCATGATGGTGCTGTCGGCGCCGGCGCCAACCATTTTGGTGTTCATCACCGGCAACACATTGGCCGGGATGTAAAACACCAGCGAAGTCAGCAGGTAGGCCCAGGTGCGGGTCAGTGCGTTGGGCTTGCGCCGATGCAGCGGTGCACCGCAACGCTCGCATTCTTGGGGTTCGCCGGTCATGTCACAGGCCAGGCCGCAGCTGTGGCAAAGGCACAGGTTGAGTTCGCTCGCGACCGGAGGCGTGGTCATAAAACATCCCACAGTTCACGTATATCGCGCCCGGCAATGCGGATCATCATCAGGCTGAGAATGGCCAGGGCGAACAGTCCGATGCCGGGCAGCACGTCGAGCAACCCGGCGAGCTTGATCACCGCGACCATCGCCCCCAGCAGGCAGACTTCCAGCATGCTCCAGGGCCGCAGGGTTTCCAGCCAGCGCATGCAGAATCTGAAACCCGGTGAGCGACGGGAGGTGAGGGCGAAGCTCAAGACCCAGATCAACAGCAGCAACTGGAAAATCGGCGCAATGATCATGGAAATGGCCGCCACCAGGGCGATGAAGGTAATCGGGCCCAGCGTCAGGGCCATTATGGAATCCCACAGCGTTGCGCTGTTTTTCAAGCCTTTAAGGCTGATGCTCATCACCGGATAGAAATTGGCGAAAATCCACAGCATCAATGCCGTCACGGTCAACGCCAGCCGCTGCTCCACCGTCAGGCCGTTATAACGCTGAAGCACACCACCGCAGCGCGTACACAGGGTTTTCTGATGTTTGGCGAGCGTGACTTTTTGATACACGCAGTCGCAGTGCTCGCAGATGATCAGTTGGTCAGTCGTAGCCATAGGCCGCACTCGCCAGGACACAGGAAAGTCAGAGCACCTCCTCAATATAGAAGTGCGTTGCGAATGAGCAAATCGAAAGGCAATTTGGCGAGTCAACGGAGGGCGAAGATCAACATTTGTGGCGAGGGGATTTATCCCCGTTCGGCGGCGAAGCCGTCGCTAAACCTGCTTCCGGGGGATACCTGAAAGAATGCAGGGGGCCGCTTCGCGACCCAACGGGGATAAATCCCCTCGCCACAGGTTTTGTGTGAGGTCTGTGCTCCGGTTTCAGCCGAGGATTTCACGCAGCCGATACCAGAACATCCCGAGAGCCAGCAACGGCGAACGCAGCATTGGGCCACCGGGAAAGGTCATGTGCGGCACGGCGCTGAACACGTCGAAGCCTTGGCTGTGCCCGGCATGAATCACTTCGCCCAGCAGTTTTGCGCACCAGTGAGTCACGTTCAGCCCGTGGCCGGAGTAACCCTGGGCATAAAACACGTTCGGGTGTTGGCGCAAGCGCCCGACCTGCGGAAAGCGATTGGCCGTGATGCCAATCTTGCCGCCCCACTGATAATCAATGCGCACATCGGCCAGTTGCGGGAACACCTTGAGCATTTGCGGGCGCATGTAAGCGGCGATGTCTGCAGGATCGCGACCGGAATAATGACAGGCACCGCCGAACAGCAAGCGCCGGTCCGCCGAGAGCCGGTAGTAATCCAGGCCGACTTTCTGGTCGCACAGCGCCAGGTTCTGCGGGATCAATTGCGCGGCAACCTCAGGCGCCAATGGTTCTGTGGCGATGATGTAGCTGCCCGCCGGCAGCACCTTGCCGCTGAGTTTCGGTTCCAGTTCGTCCAGATGCGCATTGCACGCCAGCACCAGACTGCCGGCACGCACCGTGCCGCCGGCACAACGAACCTGCACCGTGCTGCCATGGATCAGTTCCAGCACCGGGCTCTGCTCGAAGATCTGCACCCCGAGCGATTGCGCCAGCCGCGCTTCGCCCAGCACCAGGTTCAGCGGGTGCAAGTGCCCCGAGCCCATGTCGACCAGGCCACCGGCATACACGCCTGAATTGACCACTTGCTCTCGGATCTGCTCCGGCCCGACCAGCCGGGTTTCATGGACGTAACCCGACTCGGCCAGGCTTTCCCGTTCAGCCTTGAACGCCGTGAATTGCGCCTGGGTGTTCGCCAGTTCGCAAAAACCCCAGCGCAGGTCGCAATCAATATTGTGCTCACGGATGCGCTTGCCCACGAGTTCCACCGATTCGATCCCGGCGCGCTCAAGGTAGCGAACGCCTTCGTGACCGACATGCTTGGTGAATCCACTGACGTCATGCCCGATGCCGCGAATCAGCTGCCCCCCGTTGCGCCCGCTGGCGCCCCAGCCGATCCGTCGGGCCTCCAGCAGAATCACCGAGAGCCCACGCTGCGCCAGTTCGATGGCGGTGTTGACCCCGGTAAACCCGCCGCCGATCACGCAGACATCAGCCACAAGGTCTTCGGTCAAGGCGGGGAACGGCGCCAGCGCATTGGCCGACGCGGCGTAATAGGAGCGCGCATGTTCGTTGCTGTACGGGTTCATTTGTTGGACTTCACTTTGCTCCAGGAACGGGTCATCAAACGCATGATGGTCTGGGGCGGGGTGGTCGAGATGTAGAGTTTGTCGAGCACGGTCTGAGGGGGGTAAACCTCGGGATTGTTGACCAGTTCAGCGTCCATGTACTGCTTGGCGGCAGGGTTCGGGTTGGCGTAACCGACCGAGGCGCTGACGTTGGCGATGACTTGCGGGTCCAGCAGGTAATTGATGAAGGCGTGAGCCTCTTTCGGGTTGCTGGCATCGGCGGGAATCGCCAGCAAATCGAACCACAGATTACTGCCTTCCTTGGGGATCGCGTAAGCGATGTTCACGCCGTTCCTGGCCTCCTTGGCGCGGTTGGCGGCCTGGAACACATCACCCGAGTAACCGAAGGCCACGCAGATGTCGCCGTTGGCCAGGTCCGACACGTACTTGGACGAGTGGAAGTAGGTGATGTAAGGGCGGATGCTCAACAGCTTGGCTTCGGCTTTCTTGAAGTCTTCCGGGTTCTCGCTGCGTGGGTCCATGCCCATGTAGTTGAGGATGGCGGGGAACACTTCGTCCGCCGAGTCCATCATCGACACGCCGCACTGACTGAGTTTCTTGATGTTTTCCGGCTCGAACAATACGGCCCAGGAGTCGATGTGATCGATGCCCAGCACTTGTTTGACCTTGTCGACGTTGTAACCGATGCCGTTGGTGCCCCACAGATACGGCACGGAGTGTTCGTTGCCCGGGTCGTTCTTCTCCAGCAGTGCCAGCAGTTTCGGGTCGAGGTTCTTGAAGTTCGGCAACTGCGCGCGATCCAGTTTGAGGAACGCGCCGGCCTTAACCTGGCGGGCGAGGAAGTGGTTGGACGGCACCACCACGTCATACCCGGTACGGCCGGCGAGCAGTTTGCCCTCAAGGGTTTCGTTGGAATCGAAGACGTCGTAGATCACCTTGATCCCGGTTTTCGCCTGGAAGTCGGCGAGGGTGGTTTCGCCGATGTAATCGGTCCAGTTGTAGACGCTGACGGTCGGCTGGGCCTGTGCAACGGAGCTGACCAGCATGGCCAGCGCGACCGGGACCACGGATTTCAATAGACGCATATCGACACCTCTTGGAATTATTGGGTTATTCAGGTGTTTCGCTATTCCTGTGGGAGCCTGCCTGCTGGCGATTGCGGTGGGCCAATCGATACAGAGGTTGGCTGTGCCGACGCCATCGCGAGCAGGCTCACTCCCACAGGAGATGTGTGCAGGGCTCAGACGCTGAGCAACAAAAACTCCCGCTCCCACGAACTGATCACTCGCTTGAAGTTCTCGTGCTCCGCGCGCTTGACCGCGACATAACCGCGGACAAACTTGTCACCCAGATAACGCCCGATGGTTTCGCATTCTTCCATCTGCGTCAGCGCGTCTTCGATGGTGATCGGCAAACGCAGGTTGCGTCGCTCATAGGCCCGGCCCTGCACCGCAGCGCTTGGCTCGATGCGCTCGACCATGCCGAGGTAGCCGCACAACAGGCTGGCAGCGATGGCCAGGTACGGGTTGGCATCCGCGCCCGGCAAGCGGTTTTCCACGCGCATCGCCTCGGGGCTGGAGGTCGGCACACGCAGGCCCACGGTGCGGTTCTCCTCGCCCCATTCGACGTTCACCGGTGCGGAGGTGTCGGGCAGGAAGCGGCGGAACGAGTTCACGTTGGGCGCAAACATCGGCAGTACTTTGGGGATGTATTTCTGCAGGCCGCCAATGTAGTGCAGGAACAGCTCGCTCATCTGCCCGTCGGCATTGGCGAAGATCGGCTGACCGGTGGCGATGTCCACCACACTCTGGTGGATGTGCATGGCGCTGCCCGGCTCATCGCCGATCGGCTTGGCCATGAACGTCGCCGCGACGTTGTGCTTGAGCGCCGCTTCGCGCATGGTGCGTTTGAACACGGTGATCTGGTCGGCCAGGTCCAGCGCGTCGCCGTGACGGAAGTTGATTTCCATCTGCGCCGGGCCGTCTTCGTGGATCAGCGTGTCGAGGTCCAGGCCCTGCAATTCGCACCAGTCGTAGACGTCTTCAAACAGTGGGTCGAATTCGTTGGCCGCGTCGATGGAAAACGACTGGCGACCGCTTTCCGCCCGGCCCGAACGGCCCAGCGGCGCCTTGAGCGGCAAGTCCGGGTCTTCGCAACGCTGGGTCAGGTAGAACTCCATTTCCGGCGCGACAATCGGTTTCCAGCCCTTATCGGTGTACAGCTGCAGGACTTTCTTCAGCACGTTGCGCGGCGACAGTTCGATCGGGTTGCCAAATTTGTCGAAGGTGTCATGGATCACGATCGCGGTAGGCTCGATGGCCCATGGGATCACGTAGACCGCGTCTGAAACGGGCTTGCACACCATGTCGATGTCGGCCGGGTCGAGCAGGTCGTAGTAGATGTCGTCGTCGACAAAGTCCCCGGTTACCGTTTGCAACAGCACACTTTCCGGCAGGCGCATGCCTCGCTCATGCAGGAACTTGTTGGTGGGTGCAATCTTGCCGCGTGCAATGCCGGTCAGGTCACTGACGACACACTCGACTTCGGTAATCTTGTGATCTTTCAGCCACGTGAGCAGCTGATCGAAAGGGACATTCATAAAGACCTCGTTATTGGTTTTATTAACGCCGGGGAGGGTGGTTTCATCCGCCACACACTTCCCCTGGGACGCGTTGACGACTATCTTGGGCGAGCCTTGACGTTCCATCTATCCACTTTCAGCAGCACCAAAACGCACCAAACGAGTGCGTAAGGTCACCCATGACTACGTGCAATCCATTACAGGTCCAAGCGTTCAACACCGCCGATGTCGCCGAGCAAATCCGCGCCACGCCGGGATGGGTCCAGCATTACCAGCAGATGTCGCCGGGGCATTTTGCCGGGCGGGTGCGGTATCTGGACCTGCAAGGCGTAGAGATCTACGAGGAACACATGAACACTCGGGTCGAACAGAATTTCAGTGCGCCTGAGGGTTCACTGGCGTTCTGTTTCGATCGCAGCGACAACGCGCTGTACGTGTTGAATGAAGAAAGCCGCAACATCTGGATCACGCCGGAGAACTATCAGGAAATTGCCGTGGTGTTCGGGCCTGAGTTCGTTCAACGGCACGGGCTGAATGTCGCCAGGCTCGAAGGGCTGTTCATGGCACCGTTGAACTCGGAGCAGAACGCGCTGTTCAGTCGCTGGTTGAGCGGAACCTTGACCCGTCTGGCGCAGACCCTCGATCCGCCGAGCAAAGAGGCGTTGACCCAGCAGTTGCTGGAAGACTGTCTGTACATCCTCGACAACGCGTGTGTGTGCCTGGACCGCGGCGGTTTGCAGCGTCGCGCCGAAGAGCGGGCGGTGATGAAGCGTATCGGCGAATGGGCGGCCGATTCCCCGGAAGAAACCTTGAATTTGCTGGAACTGTCCCAGGTCGCCGGGGTGTCGCTGCGTCAGTTGCAGCACGCCTTCAAGGCGTACACCGGCATGACGCCGACCCATTGGCTGCGCCTACGCCGCCTCAACAGTGCTCACCGCGAACTGCTCAGTCGCTCGGCCACGGAAACCACTGTGGCCGAAGTGGCGATGCAATGGTCGTTCTGGCATTTGGGTCGGTTTTCCAGCAGTTATCGCGCGCTGTTCAAAGAGCTGCCGAGTGAAACGCTCAAGCGTGCTGGCCGTCAGTCATAAGTCGGGGGAGGGCGCGCGGGGGTGATCTACACTCTGGAGGCTGAGGACACCTCGGAGGTCATCATGAACAGCTTGTCTTCCCTTGGTCTGTGTGTCGCGCTGTCGATTGCCGCCACGCAGGCATGGGCCGAAACGGTGGTCCCGTTGAAGGGCCAGACGTCGCAACAAACCCAACTGGACATCGAGGCCTGCCACAACATCGCCGCGGGTCAGACTTCGACGCCGCCGCCTGCATCCGGTGGCCGCCTGAAAGGAGCGGCTGTCGGTGCCGCTGCCGGCGCCACTGGAGCTCAGGTTCGCGGTCGCCAGCACGATGAGTTTTATGACCGTGTGGATGACGATGTGAAGCAGGATTATCGGCAGAACCGGGCCAAAGAGACGGCGGCCGCCGGTGCGGTGGTGGGGGGATCGCGTCAACGCCAGGAACGCCGGGCGCAACAGAAAACCGCCGCTTCCACCAGTTCGACGGCCTACACCAGTTGCCTGCAAGGAAAGGGGTATCAGGTTAATCCCTGAACGCGTTTTGGCGGTCGCTGATCCAGCAGATAAACCATCAGGCACGCATACAGAGTCACCAGGATAAACAGCCCCATGCGCACGGCAAATGCCGTGTAGACGTCTTTGCCCGCAAGGCTGTCCTGCACCGACTGACCGAGCAGGATAATCATCGTGATCAGGCTGTTGAGCCAGAACCCCGGACTCAACCGGGTCGGGCTCAGGGCGTACAACTTGCGCGCCAGGATCAGACCGAACAGCAGCATCCACAGGAAAAACATCCACAGGTGCACAAACAGGCTCAGCGCACTCCAGAACAGCACCGCCAGCACGCCGGCCAGCAGGGTCGAACCGACGAGTTCGCGACCGGCATTTCGGGCCGTGGTGGAACTCTGCTGGCCCAGGCCGACTGCCTTCAGAATGATCGGCAAGTAGCTCGCCGGATCGATCATTGCCAGCAAAAACGCCGGCAACACGATCAGGGTTGCACGCAGCGCAACCCGGCTGACTTCTTCCGCCGGTAACAGCGGCGCAGGGGGTGGCGACGGCGCGTTGGGCGGGTCGGGAAAGAGCCAGTGACTCACCGCCACCATCAAAACGGCGAGGAGTAATCCTTTGACCAGGGCGCCAATAACCATCGCCGCGAGGTCGAACTCGGCGACACCGGCTGAAGAAATCATGGTCAGGCCGATCACCAGGAATGTGACGATCAGGTTGTTGCCGCCGCGCAATCCAAAACGAAAAACCAGGAACAGACAGACGCCGACCAGCAGCACGCCACTGACCGGGTAATAACGCAGAACCGGAATCAACAACAGGCCGACTCCGGTGGTCAACATTGCAACGACGGCCAGAACAATTCCGGCCTTGAACGGCAATGGCCGGTTGACGGTGGCGAGGAGCAACAACGCAAGCACCGGCGCGATAAAGGGAATCGGCAAGCCCAAACCGAAACTCCCGGCGAGACACAACGCAGTGCCCGTGGCCAGGCGCAGTGCGCGTTGAGCCCTGGGTGTGCGTTTAGTAGGCATAGGACAGCCAGCTCATCAGACCAAAAAACAGACGACCGAGCGGGTTCAATGGATTGCCTTGGGTAGGAAAGGCCATGACTTCAGCCTGGCCGCCGGCACGCATCGCACGGCTGTCGCGCAGCCGCGCTTTGGATTCCTCGGAAAACTCAATGATCACGGGGAAGCGCTGGGCTGGACGCAGCCAGTCGCGGCTGTTCTGTACATTGGGCAAGGTACCGGGTGCCGGCGTCTGACCGACACTGACGCCGTAACCGACGCTACGCACGCGCCCGTCGAACACTTCGCCCGGCAGCGCATCCAGAACAATCGCCACCGGCGTATCGACCCTGACCCGACCGAGGTTGTTCTCGGTCATGTCAGCACTGATCCAAACATCGTGGATGGCGATCAGGGTCATCACCGGACTGCCGACGGCGGCGAACTGCCCGGCATCGGTGCGCAGGTCGGTGATCAAGCCTGCCGATCGTGCGCGAATCTGCGTGTTGGCCAGGTCCAGTTCGGCTTTCGACAACGCCGTCGCGGCACTGCGCAGCATAGCGTTATCTTCCTCACTGCCACCTTCCTGCTCCCGCGCACGCTGGACTTCGGCACGGGCGGCGGCGACCTGGCTGACGGCTTGTTCGCGATTGGCCCGAGACACTTCGAGAAGCCGCACGGAAATGGTTCCGGGGTCATCGCGATACAGCCCCTCAAGGCGCTGATTGTCTTGGCGCGCCTTGAGTTCGTTGGCCTGGGCGGCGCGCAGATTGGCTTGTGCCGAGGCAATGCCGGCGGTGCTGGCGCCGATTTGTCGGCGTGTCGATTCGAGGTCTGCGCGTGCGCGGTCGACGGCGATCTGATACGGCTGGGGATCCACCTCGAACAGAACGTCTCCGGCCTTGACGTCCTGGTTGTTGCGCACGTTGACGCGAATGACCCGGCCGGCCACTTCGGCCGCCACCGGAATGACAAAGGCGCCTACCCGGGCCTGTTGGGTGTAAGGCGTGAACCGGTCCGCCGACAAATACCAGGCCAGGCTCAGGACGATGACCAGCAACACCCATTTGATGCCTTTCTTCGCCGGATCGGCGGGCGGCTCGGGTGCCTTGGGGGAGGGCGGTGCGGCTTCACTCATGGTCTTTTACCTTGTTGGCTTGTGTAGCTGAAGGCTCATCCAGCAGATCGCCCCAGTCCGTACGTTGCTCCATTTGCCGGCGGGTCGCCGCATCGATTTTCGGCAGCGCGCTATACCAGCCACCGCCCAGGGCCTTGTACAGGGCAATCACATTGCTCACGGCATTGCTGCGGCTGACCAGGTAATTGTCCTGTTGCTCCAGCAAGGCGCGTTGCGCATCCAGCACCCGTTGGAAGTCCGAATAACCTTCACGATATTGCGCGTTGGCCAGCACCAGCGAGCGCTTGGCGGAGACTTCCGCCTCACGCAGGATGCGTTCGCGCTCCAGGGATTTGATCAATCCGCTGGCGGCATCATCAGCCTCGCGCGCCGCCTGGCGAACTTTGTCGCGGTAGGCTTCGATCAACTGCTGCAACCGCGCATCCTGGACACGCACGTTGTTGCTGATCTGGCCATGGTCGAAGAGGTTCCAGCGCAGGCTGGGGCCGCCGATGAAGTCCAGGCTTCTGGAGGTGCCGTTCAGCGTGTCGGCCGACCAGACGATGCTGCCGAGCAAAGTCAACGACGGGTAGAACTCGGTTTCGGCCACACCGATCAGCGCCGACTGGGCTGCGACGTTGAGTTCGGCGGCGCGCACATCAGGTCGGCGCAGCAGGAGGTTGGCGGGCACATCCTGCAGCACTGCGCGGTCTACCAGCGGGATCAGTCCTTCATTCTCAAGCAACTGTGACAGTGCACCGGGTGGCTGACCGACCAGCACAGCCAGCGCATTGCGGATACGCAGCACCTGGTCTTCAAAGTTGGGAATGGTGCTAAGGGTGCCCAGGTACTGAGTCTTGGCCTGTTGCAGGTCGAGCTCGGCTTGCTGGCCGCTGTTGAACAGCTTTTCGGTGATCTCGAAATTACGCTTTTGCTGTTTGGCGTTTTCCTTCGCCACACGCAAACGCGCCTCGGTGGTGCGCAACGAAAAGTAGGTGTCCGCCACTTGGGCACGCAGCAGGACGAGCACGTCTTCGTAGTTGGCCTGTGCGGCGAAGTAACCGGCATCGGCGGATTCGATGGCACGGCTGAAGCGACCCCAGAAATCCAGCTCCCAGCCAATGTCGAACCCGGCGCTGTGTTGCCAGAAATGACTGTCCTGCGGATTGCTTCCGCCGGATTGCCTGCGGTTGAAGTACAGACTGTCGACGCTGGCTTGCTGCAATTGCGGGTAGCGCCCGCTTTGAGCGATGCCCAGTTGGGCACGGGCCTCCATCACTCGCAGACCGGCGATTTTCAGATCCGAATTTTGGGCGTCCGCCTCGGCGATCAAACGATCGAGCACCGGATCGCCGAAGACTTGCCACCACTGCCGCAGATCAGGATGCAGGTTGCGCTGGCTGGATTGCTCAAGGGCAGGGGAGCTCCAGTGGTCAATCCAGGCTGGCTTCGGTGACTGAAAATCCGGCCCGAGGCGCACGCAACCACTCAAGCCCAGTACACCCAGCAGGAGCAGTTGGCTTGATCGCGTCAAATGCATGCACGTTTTCCGGTCCATTAAGTTCACAAGAGCATAGACGCCCTGATGATCAGCCGACTGCTAAGCTTTCACGCGGCATCACATTCAATATGACTCGTCAAAAAGGAACGGCAGCCATGAATGCGCCGCATGCCGCTGGATGGCGCTTCAAACCGGGCATCGCGATCATAGATCTGATGCTCGGCTCATGGCTGATGGTGCCCATCGTGGCGGCAGCGGCAACAGGCAAAAGCTCTGTGCGGAGTTTCCCGAGCATTCGGCATTGATTGAACAACTGACAATAGAATGAGGGCTGAGGGGAGTATTGTGGGTTGAGACGGCAGTTCACCCGCCTCAACACGCAGCCTCCCACCAAGACGCTATGCAGCATGGGAAGGAACGAAGAACAAATAGTTAGAGAGAGAAAGCGACCCGTAGCATACCCTCAAGGTCTTTCGGCTTGCGTCCCAACAGTTTTTCAAGCGTATGACTGCTCTGGTCGAAAGCGCCTTTATCAATGGCGTTACCCCAGCCGCTGAGGAATTTCGCGACCGAGGTTGGCCAGCCGTCAGCCTCCCGAGCGGCGATGAATGCTTGAGCGGAAATGGGTTGGTATTCAATCGGCTTCTCCGTCAGTCGAGCCAACCCGTTAGCGATGTCCTGGAATGACCACGTCTGTCCCGCATTCAGCAGGCAAGTGCGGTTTTCATAACCCGTTTCGGTTAACAGTGCGGCACCGGCCTCTGCCAGCTCGGCAAAAGTGGCGAAGCTGGCTCGACCTTGACCTGCTGGGGCACTGAAGTCTTCTTTTGCCGCATCGGCGCCAGTGAGGAAGGGCAAATCGTCGGCGTATAGGGGATGTTGAACAATCGTGTACGTGAGGCCCGACCTCTTGAGCAATCGTTCGGTAGCGATATCGCTTTCAGTCACGCCTTCAATAGGAGCCAGCTCATCGTTGACCCGTTGAATACTGGTGTAAACCACATGGCGAACACCGGCCCGGCCGGCAGCAACGATCACGTTTTTATGCTGGGCAAGACGATCACTGAAGGCTACGGCTGACACCATGTAGATTTTTTCGACGCCTTCGAATGCCGCCACCAACGAATCGTAATCGGTGTAATCCCCGTAGCGCACTTCTATACCCAGTGCAGCCAGGGGCGCGGCTTTTTCAATATCACGTGCCATTGCCACAACATCGGATGCCGGGATTTTTTGTACCAGTGAATGCAAGACAGCATTGCCCAATCTGCCTGTCGCGCCAGTAACGAGAAATTTTGCCATGATGCTTTGCTTCCAATCTTGATAACCAGGAGGAAGCCCATCATGACCAAAGCATAAAAGATAAATTAGTCTTCAATAGGTAGAATCAGCTTCAACCAAAAGTTGGAGATGATCGTGGAAACTCTAGGTAATCTAGAATCCTTCGCCCGTGCCGCGGAAGCCAGCAGCTTTTCCGAAGCCGCACGGCGCATGGGCATTTCCGCAGCCGCTGTCAGTAAGAATGTGGCGCGCCTTGAAGCCAATCTGGGTACGCGGTTGTTCCACCGCAGCACGCGAAGTATCACCCTCACCGAAGCGGGAGAGTTGTTTTACCAACAGGTCGCAGAAGGCCTCGAAACCCTCCAGGGGGCCATCAATCAGATAAGCGAAGCCAGAGAAGTCCCCGCAGGACGATTGCGGGTCAATTTGTCACCATCTTTGGCTTACGATTATGTATTGCCATTGCTCAAGACCTTCATGCAGCGTTACCCCGCGGTGGTGCCAGATTGGCATTTAGAAATACGACGCGTGGATTTGATAGGTGAAGGGTTTGATGTCGCTATCGGTGGCGGCATGGAATTGTCACCTGGCGTTGTGGCACGAGAACTCGCCAAACTTCATCTCGTGGCTGTCGCTGCTCCGTCATGGCTGGAAGGCAAGCCGCTGCCCACTACGCCCAGCGAGTTGCAGGGGGTTGATGGCATCGTAATGCGTTCGACCAACTCAGGGCGTTTGCTGAACTGGACGCTTCGTGATGCTGGGGAAGGGCGGTTCGACCTCAATCTCAAACCCGCAGCCATCATGAACGACCCGGAAGCGCTATGCAGCTGTGCTGTGATGGGGCTAGGTGTCGCACTGCTGCCCTTGGATCGCGCCTGGCCTCGCTTGCAACGCGGTGAGCTGATTCGATTATTGCCAGATTGGTATGTCGATCTGGGCGTGGTCTCGGTTTACTACTCTTCCAAAAAATCTTTGCCGGCCAAAACACGGGTGTTCGTCGATTTTCTGTTGGAGCATTTTCGAGAATCGCTCTGCCAACACTTCCGTGCCGATTGACGCCTACGGCGATTGAGCCAGCATAACTGAAGCAATACTCGCATCGGTGGGCACCCGTCCAGTGACGGTTGTTCACCAGCGACGGCCAGTTATTCGGAATACTTTGTGAATATCAGGTCCGTCGCAGTGGGCAATTTCGTATGGCAAGCGAAGCAGCCATTGACGATCTTTTCACTGGGATTGGGCTTGCCGTTTTCAAACTGCCCGTAACCCCATCCGCCTGTATTGGCGTAACGCTTAGAGTCTTTGACTTCGATCTGGACGTTCGTGGGCTCGCCCGCGATGAAAGATTGGTCCCGACCAAACACAGCGTTGTTTTGCGCGGAGGATTCATATTGATAAGCGAGTCGAGCGATGACAGTGCCATCTGGAAATGGCCGTGTCCCATCCCTGAACGCTTTCATGGCGACATCATTTCCCAGAATGACACGGATGTCAGGTTTATCACCTTCTTCATGAGCAATGCTGACAAATTGCCAGTTCCGGTAGCCCGGTGGGAGTGTCACCCCAAACACTGGCGACCCCTCTGCGGCCGTACCGGGGGTTGAATCAGCGTTTGCAACAATAGAGAAAGCTAGCCCGCAAAGAATACTGGCGGTCGCGGTCAGAACGAGCAATTTGGAAGTCATCACAAATTCTCCAACGATGAGTGTACGCAGTTTCGTCGACGACCTTGTCGAAGGTCTGCAAGTGCATCCGGCCTTTCGGCCAGATGCTGATTGAACGAGTGCCACGACCGTTCCATTGACGGTTGCAGGCAATCGTCATTTGGCAGTGGCAGCCGCTTCAATCAGGCTGGCAACAATCTTCGGATTGGACACCATCACGACATGGGACGCGCCTTTGACCGCGACGGTCTGTCTGGCATGCGCTCGTTCAGCCATGAACGCCTGGGCTTGCGCGGGGATGTTCTTGTCCTTGTCACCGTAAACGAACCATGAAGGAATGGTTTTCCACGCTGGCTCGCTCGACTTTTCGTTGAGCGCCTCTGCGGTCACAGGGCGTTGGGTCGCAGCCATCACCTTGGCGTCGGCGTTCGACACATCCGCAGCGAACTGATCGTGAAACTTGTCCTGTTGGATGTAGAGGTCTTTACCACCGTCGGCCAATTCAACCGGTGGCGCCAAGGTTGGGCCAAGTGTGTTGCCTGGGAAGCGACCCGCCAGGTCTGCGGTGGACTCACCTGCCTCGGGCGCAATAGCAGCGACGTAAACCAAGGCTTTGACGTTGGCATTTCCATAGGCAGCTTCGCTGATGACCGGACCGCCATAAGAGTGCCCGACCAAGACGATTGGAGTCTTGATGCTCGCTAACACATCCGCGACAGACTGTGCGTCACCCTTGAGCGAGCGAAGAGGGTTGGAGGCCGCGATTACCGGATATCCATCCTTTTCCAGAATTCTTACCACACCGTTCCAACTGCTGGAGTCGGCGAAGGCTCCGTGCACCAACACAACGGTTGGTTTGATCGGAGCGGCCAATGCAGCGGTCGAACTGATCATTGTTGCTGCGAGCGCAAGCCCTGCAAATAACTGTTTCATCGAATGTTCCTGTGTATAGAAGATTGACGCAGTCAGGTAAATTTGAAACGGGTGCAGAACTGTCTGCGCCTTCATGGGGAGGGCGTTGGCGCAACGTCTATGGAGCGTTTCAGACACTTTTTTGCGCCATCCAGAAGTCCACGGATCTTCGAGCACAGACAGCTATACCTGTAACGAATCGATCGACTGCGCGGATCATGGTCTGCTTCTATCAATTGCGTGAGAACGACCAAAAAGAACAATCTAATATTTCACTGGGTGAAACAGCCGAAGTTTAAGCGCTGAAAGGCTATTGCCCTCTTACTGGCCTGGCGCTTTCGCCAGAGTGATCTTTTCTTGTATCACGCAGCAACGCGGGTATGGCGAGCAGGTAATGCGCAGGTCGTTGGGTGTGCTAGCAGTGACTTTTCAAAAAAACGCCAATGAGGTGTTTTTTATTTTCATTATCCTCACGTTCCTATGGTTACCTCAATTCGTGCATCCGGTGCCAATGACGCGGTATTCCAGGATGTGTACTTCACCGTCAGAGTCGTTGTATGTCATCCGCACTGGTGTGGGTCCGCAGACATCAGCTGCCAGTGAGGTTTTGACCACGTTAGCAATGTCTAGATGCATTCCATATTTATATATGTCAACTGTTGGATCTGCGTTGGCTTCTTGTGTGTATGTCGATAATGAGGCCGTAACGGACAAGACGAAAAACAGGAATTTAGTCATGAAAGTGATCTCCGGTTTAATGGATGTGAGCTCGTTGAGAGGGCTTTAATTGGCCCGCACGTCGGCCTGTTGTGCCTGTTATACCGTCAGAAAGGACGTAGCGGCAGGAACTTGCCGTCAAGGGTAATCACTGCACGGTGGCCACCCTCTGGATCTTCAACTTTCTGCATATTCAGCTTGAAGTTGATTGCGCTGATAATGCCGTCGCCGAACTGCTCGTGAACCAGCGCTTTCAGCGTCGTTCCGTAGATCTGGATCATCTCGTAGAAACGGTAGATGGTTGGATCACTAGGGACCCCTGACAAACTTCCACGCAGTGGAATGATTTGCAGTAAAGCCACGCTCTCGGAGTTCAGGCCCAGTTTTTGGCCGATGATTCTGGCTGCGTCAGCTGGCAGCGGTTGCTGACCCAAGAGGGCTGCAGTAACGTAAGCCAGGCCCAGCCCGGTACCGTTTGACAGGTCCTGCCATGACAGGTTTCTGCTGGCTTTGGCTTGCAGGATTTCGGTCGTCAATGCAATGCTGACTTCGTTATAAACGTGTGACTGTGTCATGGCGTTTCTCCAGTCGAGATAATGTAACGGATGATATTGATTGGTGTTGTTTTAGAAGTCGGTAATCATTGTCAAAACTGTTGGTAGTGTCTGAGCCTCCATTCAAGTTCGCCGAATTGATCTGTATGCATTGGGACTGATTGCTTTTGTCACTGGTGTCTGCTCGTTCGGTGTTTTCGTTTGCTTGAACACAGGATAGGACTGTCGCAGCCGATAAGCACTTCGACATAAGGTCGAATTTTTTAGCGCGTGAGTGGTAGCGGCTAATACTTGAGTATTAATGGCGGACGGCGAGATTTTGATTTTTTAATTGCTGGACAATTTGTCGGCGTTCAGCTGGGCGAGATTTGTGAGTATGAGTGGGAGTAATAAGAGAGGGGGCGGACGGTGGGGCAGGTGCATAGAGGCATTTGCCTGGCACTCCAAGAGCGTATTGCTTCCAAGTACACAGTACTTACGCCTTAAATTGATTCAGTGCTTACCTCCTATCCCTAGCGATTCAGCCATTCGTACCAGATCAGCAAACGACTTCGCCTTCATTTTTTTCATCGCGTTCCCGCGGTGAATTTTGACAGTGACTTCACTGATACAGATCTCGCCGGCGATCTGTTTATTCATCAGACCCTTCACGGCATAAGCCATGACTTCGCGTTCCCGGGCAGTCAGTGACTGGTAACAGGCATGCAATCCAGCATCCTCCTTGGCCAGTTCGCGGCGCTTTGTATCTGTCCTGAGTGCAGCCGATACTGCGTCCAGAAGGTCCTGGTCGCGAAACGGTTTGACCAGGAAGTCCAGGGCGCCAGCCTTCATCGCTTTAACAGACATCGCGATGTCGCCATGCCCGGAAATGAAGATGATGGGCAACTTATTCGCTGACTCAAGCAACTCTCGTTGGACATCCAGGCCACTGGACCCTTGTAGGCGGACATCCAGCACCAGGCAGCACGGTGTTTGAGGGTCGGGGCGGCGAATGAATTCGGCCGCGGAGGCGAACGTCTCGACCCGCACATCCATCGAGCGGAAAAGACTGCTCAATGCGATGCGCACGGACTCATCATCATCAACAACGAAGACTATTGGTCCGTTATCCAGAGGCGAATCAGAGAGGGAATCTCGACTCACATGTGCTCCTCCCAGGTAGGTAACGACAAGTGGAAAGCGGCGGTGTCTCCTCGCTCAGAACCTCCCTATGGTCAAAGGCTCGAGCACAAGGTGGTAAGCCTTGCTGTGGCATCTGTGATTGACTGCAAGTCATTGATGAGCAAATGGCTGATCACCTGGCGCCATTGGATGCGGCCTCCCTACGACTTCGACGCCAGCGCAATCATATCTAAGGTCTAGCACAATCCTGTTGCCAGGGCGGCGCGAAGAGGCATACGGCCGGGGGAGGTTTCCTTGAAGATCGTGACCGCCGTGTCGCCGATGGACCTGCCGTAGAATTAAATCCCGCGACGCAGTTTGCCTGGCGCCTCGCCGTAAAACTCCTTGAATTTCTTGCTGAAGGCCGATTGCGATTGGTACCCGACCTGTACGGCAATATCGCTCAGCCCCAGATGGGAATGGCTCAGCAGGTTGAACGCCATTTCCATACGAACCTGAGTCAACAGCACCCAGGGTGACGCGCCAGCCACACGTGCAAATGCGCGCAGGAACGTTGCGCGGGACATGCTCGCCATTTCCGCCAGCCCTTCAACGGTCCACTCGAATGCAGGGTCGGCCAGCATCGCCTGCCAGGCGCGTCCGAGGCGTTTGTCGCTGAGCAAGGCCAATGAGCCAGTGGTCTGGCCATCGCTTGCCAGGTGCGCTCGCAGGATTAAGGTGAACAGCGCCTGGGATAGCGCGTCGAGCATGAATCTGGAGCAGACCTGGTCGCCATCCGCTTCGCCACGCAGCATCTCCACCAGCGCAAGTAGCTGCCCACTGGCGGTGGGCGGGATGACCAGATACTCGGGCAGCGCAGCGAAGAGCAGTGACGTGCGATTGAAGTGAAACCCGCCACAGAGCATGTCGAAATCGCGACTGGCCCCGCCAATACGATGCATCGGCACGACACCACCTTCGCTAACGTACGGCACGGTCGGCGCTACGGTTTTGCCTGTGCTGTGCATGACATGCGGCACGCCCCGTGGAAGCAGCAAAATGTCCCCGGTCTTCATGGAAACACGCTCGCCATCTGGAAAATATACCTGGCACTCTCCGGCCAACACGATGTGATAGGGCGCCTTGCCCAAGGCTTCCTGCTCATGCTCGCGAGCCCAATCCCCCTCGAACTGGCAGCGCAAATCCAGGCTGCCGCGCACGTTGGCCAAGCTGATGAGTTTATCGATTGAATTCATTTTGAGTCTTTCGCAATAAAAGCTGAGCCGATCGAACAAACCTGAATCGCGCCACTGGAGAAAACTGAGTGTGTCGAAACAGTACACTCAACCTGCTCAGGAATTTACGCTATGTTCAATAATTGGTCCGAATTATTGCCCACTATCCAGAAAGCCTTCGGCGCACTGGGCAAGAGCAACCCCAAGATGGTCAAAGCCTACATGGCACTCGGTGAAGCCGCTGCCGAAAACGATGTGCTTGATGTCAAGACACGCGAGTTGATCTCGATCGCCGTCGCTGTCACTACTCGTTGCGATGGTTGTATCGCCGCACATACGAACTCAGCGATCAAGGCAGGCGCGAGCCGCGAAGAGGTGGCTGCGACCCTGGCCACGGCTATCTCGATGAACGCGGGCGCTGCTTACATCTATTCGCTACGCACGCTCGAAGCGTTTGATGCGCTGAAAAACTAGCCTGACATCGCGTCCAAGCAGCCTCGGTACTACAAAGTGCCGAGGTTTTTTTACGTCATTGAAACGTGAAGGTCACGTTGAGACGATCAAGCAACAACTTGAGCATGACGAACAAAAGCACGGGTCTCAAAACCAGCAGACTGGCTCCACATTCAATGTTCTGGAGAAGTCCCATGCTCACCTCATTTACAACCTGGTTACGGTTCCTCAGCAAAGTGGACACCTTTGGCGCTTCGCTCATGCGACTGGCAATCGGCATCGTTTTCCTGTGGATCGGCGCGCTCAAATTCGTCCCATACGAGGCCGATAGCATCACACCGTTTGTGGCCAACAGTCCCTTCATGTCGTTCTTCTACGAACACCCCCAAGAGTACAAGGCTCACCTGACACATGAAGGTGAACTGAACGTGGAGAAGCGCGCGTGGCAGACAGGCAACAACACTTACGGATTCTCGACGGGGTTGGGCATTGTCGAACTCCTGATTGGCTTGTTGGTGCTGTCCAACCCGATCTCACGACGCACCGGCTTGCTCGGTGGTGCGCTGGCCTTCGGTACGCCGCTGGTGACTTTGAGCTTTCTGATCACTACGCCCGAAGCCTGGGTGGGGGCTCTGGGCGATGCTCAACACGGTTTTCCCTACCTGTCCGGTGGCGGTCGCCTGGTGCTCAAAGACGTACTGATGCTGGCCGGCTCTCTTGCCGTGATGGCCGACTCCGCTCGCAATCTGCTGCGGGAAAGTCACGCATGAACCGCTTATTGGAGAACTTTTCCAAACCGGTGATAGCTCTGACGTTTGCCATTGTTTCCAGCAGCATCGTGGCAGCACCGGCTGAGGAGGTTGCACGGACCGGAATGCCCCTTGATATCGTCAAAACCATCAGCATCACCGATGTCAGTAATGCCTGCGGAATCGTCCCCGTGGTACTGACGTATGACGATTCCCAGGGCCAGCGTCACACCGTGACGTATCAAGTCTGGGGATCGGCGTGCAGCGGCGGCTAAGCGACCCTGACAACACGCGATCAGCCCCCGTGTCTTTCCAGCGACCTCATAGTCGGATGGTCGCTGGAAAGAGGGATTAGCGTGGAATTTGTGACTGTCAATGACCTCGCATAAGACGCTGACGGCAGCCTGATCAGTATGTTCAGAACAACGCTTCGCAGGATTGTTTCACTCAGCACAATTAAGTCATGACATCCCTGCTGGTTCTCTAATTGCCCATACATGGTGAGACTGAACGCAGAAGCAATTGACCCAGTTCGGGTGAATGCGGTGTCCATCCAGGGAGTCCCCACATGATTGATGTCGCTCATTCCTGCGACGGTAACCCTTGGCTGGATACTCCGGTCATGGTCGTTACCGAATACGAAGGCGGCTTTTTGCTGCCCCAATTGATGGGAGCGCTGGCTAGCGAATACATCGCGGCTCCTGTCACGTACAGATCCGGCACGCGTCAGAACAAGGCTTCGGTCCTGGAACGGTGCGGCTCGATGTTGCGTGCATTGAAACTTCGTTTTTCTCCCCTTTAACGATATTTGGCAGCACATGTGTTGTGCGACCTTGCAGAGAATTGAGATGACCTACGACTTTGATTTGTTTGTGATTGGCGCTGGTTCCGGCGGTGTCCGTGCAGCGCGTTTTGCCGCAGGATTCGGCGCGAAAGTGGCAGTTGCCGAGAGTCGTTACCTCGGTGGTACATGCGTTAATGTCGGCTGTGTGCCGAAGAAACTCCTGGTCTACGGATCGCATTTTGCCGACGACTTCGAACAGGCCGAGGGCTTTGGCTGGACGGCCGGCAAGGCGCAATTCGACTGGCAAAAATTGATCTCCAACAAGAACCGAGAGATCGAACGACTCAATGGTATTTATCGCAAACTGCTGATCAACAGCGGCGTAACGTTACTCGAAGGCCATGCACGACTGACCGACGCGCATCATGTGGAAATCAATGGACAGCGTTTCAGCGCCGAACGCATTTTGATTGCAACTGGCGGCTGGCCACACATTCCGGAAATTCCAGGTCGCGAGCATGCCATCACTTCGAATGAAGCCTTCTTTCTGGAGCAACTGCCCAAGCGAGTACTGGTGGTGGGCGGCGGTTACATCGCCGTCGAATTCGCCGGCATCTTCAATGGCCTTGGTGCCGACACCAGCCTTCTGTATCGCGGTGATCTGTTCCTGCGTGGGTTTGATAAGGCGGTTCGCACGCACCTGGTGCAGGAGCTGACCAAGCGCGGACTGCAATTGGAATT
The DNA here is from genome assembly GCF_000293885.2 of Pseudomonas fluorescens NCIMB 11764. Taxonomy (NCBI): domain Bacteria; kingdom Pseudomonadati; phylum Pseudomonadota; class Gammaproteobacteria; order Pseudomonadales; family Pseudomonadaceae; genus Pseudomonas; species Pseudomonas fluorescens. Next base: position 4,846,292 of record NZ_CP010945.1, on the reverse strand, counting down.
CAACACGGATATCGTCCGGATCGATAAACAGCCTGACGGAAGTCTACTGGCGACACTCAACGACGGTCGTCAACTGGAGACCGACAGCATTTTCTACGCCACTGGCCGGCGGCCGATGCTCGACAATCTGGGCCTGGAAAATACCCGCGTCGAACTCAATGAGAAGGGTTACATAGACGTCAATGACAACTTTGAAACTCGCGAACCATCGATCCTGGCGTTGGGTGATGTGATTGGACGGGTGCAACTGACCCCTGTTGCAACGGCGGAAGGCATGGCGGTCGCTCGTCGATTGTTCAAGCCTGAAGAATATCGTCCAGTAGATTACCGCCACATTCCCACTGCTGTGTTCAGCCAGCCCAACATCGGAACCGTTGGGCTGACTGAGGAACAGGCGCTGGAGAATGGCCAGAATGTGATCGTTTTCGAAAGCCGATTCAAGCCGATGAAACTGACCCTCACGGACTCGTCCGAGCAGACGTTGATGAAGCTGGTGGTGGATGCCGTTACTGATCGGGTCTTGGGCGCGCACATGGTGGGGCCCGACGCCGGAGACATCATCCAGGGGCTGGCCATCGCGTTGAAAGCGGGTGCGACCAAGCGTCTGTTCGATGAAACCATCGGTGTACACCCGACCTCGGCAGAAGAATTTGTGACCCTGCGTACACCTGTCTCTGGCAGATGACAGCAGACGGCCAATTCATATTTTTTTCACGGCATGTGCTTACTTGTCGATGACGCCGGACGCAACGACGGAACGTCACCCTTCAAAAAGCTTGGACCTGAGATTCAAAATCCCTCTATGACGTTTTTACACATCCTCGATAGAGGTTGTGTAAAAACGCTTTTGTACGACTGGTGTCCAGTTTGCTGTTCGCGTCGCACATTAATTCGCCGGAATAACCTTTGGCATTCCTGGTGTTGCCTGGGTATGAGCAATGTCCTGGTGGTTGCTCGATAGCGTCCAGGACCGATATACAATGCACGCATAAGCACGGCCTATAGAGGGGGAATCCCATGCTGCTACGACACTTGCGATATTTGTTGGCTGTCGCCGATAACGCCGGCTTCACCCGCGCCGCCGAGGCGCTGCATGTTTCCCAGCCGACCTTGTCGCAACAGATCCGACAGTTGGAAGAGACCCTTGGCGTTGTGCTGTTCGACCGGACCTCGCGCACGGTAAAACCTACCGATGCGGGGCAGGCTTACATCGAATGTGCACGTCGCGTATTGGTTGAGTTGGAAGCTGGCAAGCGCGCGTTGCACGATGTGAAGGATCTGTCCCGCGGTACCCTGCGCCTGGCCATGACCCCGACGTTCATGGCGTACCTGGTAGGACCGTTGATGCGCGACTACATGGCTCTCTATCCAAATATCCACCTGGAGATCTTTGAACTCTCCATGGCCGATATCGAAACCGGCCTGGCGGATGACTCACTGGATATCGCCATTGCGTTTGATGAGGTGAGAAACCCGGACATCGAAACGATCCCGGCTTTTATAGAAACCCTGGGGCTGGTGGTGGGGCGGGATCATCCGTTATACGACTGCAAGAAACCGTTGACCGCCGAGCAGGTCGCTCAACTGGACTTTGCGTTGCTGACGCCCGACTTCGCCACCCGCATCTGTATTGACGAGTACTTCGCCAAGACGCAGATCACACCCAAGGTGGTGATCGAGGTCAATTCGGTAAATACCTTGCTGGAAGTCATGCGGCACACGGCGGTCGCCACTATTCTTCCGGAGCCTATCGCTACCCAGGACCGAGCCCTGCGCAGGATCGCGCTGCTGGACAAGGGGCCACGGCGCGGAGCCGCGCTGTTACGGCGTAAAAACAACTATCACAGCGCGGCGTCAGTGGCCTTTATGGACTTGATGCTGGGAGTGTCGGGAGGGGCAGCAGGGTCGAAAAAAAATGATTATTACATGCAATGAAATGCTGGATTGTAATTGCTGGTCATTCCGCTGTTTACGAGAGGAGGGGAAGATAACTCCATCGACGCGATCACCGGGTCGAAGTCTAACAACTATCGGAGCACGTCATGTCTCAGCAAGCGATCAAACTCTATCGTCACCCTTTGTCTGGCCACTCACATCGGGTCGAACTGATGCTGTCCCTGCTGGGACTGCCAACCGAACTGGTTTTCGTGGATCTGATGAAGGGCGCGCACAAAGCGCCTGACTTCCTGGCGCTCAACCGCTTCGGCCAAGTGCCGGTGATCGATGACAACGGCACCGTCCTGGCAGATTCCAACGCCATCGTGGTTTACCTCGCCGCCAAATATGGCAAGGGCCAATGGCTGCCAACCGATCCTTTAGAGCAAGCCAAAGTTCAACGCTGGTTGTCGGTGGCCGCCGGTCAAATCAGTTCGGGTCCTGCCGCCGCACGATTGATCACGGTGTTTGGTGCCGGTCTTGACGCCGAAGATACAATCAAACGCTCTCATTCCCTGCTTAAGGTCATGGAAGAAGAGTTGGGTCAGAGCACATTCCTGGCCGGCGACAAGCCGACCGTCGCCGATGTTGCTGCCTACACTTACGTGTCCCACGCGCCGGAAGGTAACGTGGCGCTGACTGACTACCCGAATGTCCGTGCCTGGTTGAGCAGCATCGAAGGTTTGCCGAACTTCGTTGGCATGCAACGTACTGCTGTAGGCTTGCAAGAGGCTTGACTCGATTCTGAAGGAGCTTGCCGGGAAAATAATTCCGGCCAGCTCCTTTTCATTTGTTTCGCGGTTTTCCCAGGACGCTTTACGTAAATGCAGCCAGCCCGACGGCGCGTGCGAAAGTCGCTGTAGCCGACGATACTGGCAATCAGGTCTTACCGCGCAAGCGGCCAGATACCTCGCTGTCCTCTCATCAAGACAGGGGCGACTATGGATCGTTTTCAAGAAATGCAGATATTCATGGCCGTGGCCGAGGAAGAAGGCTTTGCCGCCGCCGCCCGGCTGTTGAATATCTCTCCCCCCAGCGTGACCCGTGCCATTGCCGCGATGGAGGAGCGAATCGGCACACAGCTCCTTTCTCGAACCACTCGCAGCCTGCATCTTACCGAAGCGGGTCAACGCTATCTCGAGGATTGTCGGCGTATCCTCAGTGATATCGACGAGGCGGAGGAGGCGGCTGCCGGGAGTTACTCGATACCGTGCGGGCATTTGACCGTGACCGCGTCGGTGCTGTTTGGCGAGTTGTACATCGCGCCGCTACTGGCCGACTACGTGGACCAGTTTCCTTCGGTGCACCTCAATGCCTTGCTGGTGGATCGTGTCGTGAACATGACGGACGAGGGTATCGATGTGGCCATACGCATCGGCCACTTGCATGAGACTAATCAGCACGCCATCAAAGTTGGCGAAGTACGTCAGGTGATCTGCGGTACTCCCGATTATTTCGAACGCCACGGCAGGCCGCGTCATCCCGGTGAACTCAGTAACGCCAACATCGTCATGTCTTCGGCCAGCCATTTGCTGAGCGACTGGCAATTCGTCAACGACGGCAACGCCCTGAGCTTTCGATTCGAACCGCGATTGGTGGTCACCGCCAATCAGGCCGCGATCAATATCGCCAGCCTGGGCTGGGGTGTCACGCGGGTGTTGTCCTATCAGGTGGCCAACCAGGTGGCGGCTGGCGAACTGGAACTGGTGCTGGAGGACTTCGAACCACCGGCGCTGCCCATTCAAGTGGTCTACCTCAAGAGCACCCGAATTCCGGCAAAGGTTCGTACCTTCGTGGATTTTCTCGCGGATCGACTCGGCAAGGACTCGGCGCTCAAGGCTGTGGTGAAGGGTTCCAACTGATGGATCGCTACCATGAAATGCTGATGTTCGAAGCGTTATCGGAGCGTCCCAGTCTCGCTGCTGCGGCCCGTCGTCTGGATGTGTCCGGACCTACGGTCGTTCGCGCCATTGCACGGCTGGAGGAACGTCTTGGCGTGCCTCTGTTGATTCGAAGCACCCGTGGGGTGTCGCTGACCGAGGCCGGCGCCGGTTTCATGGTCGATTGTTCACGCATTCTCAGGGCCATCGAAGACGCAGAGGCTTCGGCCAAGGGCTTGCATGTACAGGCCCAAGGCAATCTCACGGTGCTGATGCCTTTGCTGTTCAGCCGTTATGTCATGACCTCGATTCTGACGGACTACATGAGCCTGTACCCGGAGGTAAAAGTCTTTGCGCAATACCATGATCGTTTTCCGAACATGAATGAAGAAGGCATCGATGTGGCGGTGCTGGTCGGCCATCTACCCAGTTCGTCATTGATCGCACGACAGGTGGGCTACGTACGCTCGATGGTATGCAGCAGCCCGGCTTATCTGGCTACTCACGGGGAGCCCAGCGAACCCGAGGAACTGCAAAATCATCGACTGGTCGCCACCCATGCTTATCGAGACCGAGTCCAGTGGGACTTCCAGCACGACGGTGAGATCAATCACTTGAAAGCCCGTACACGGATCAGTTGCGCGACGGTACAGGCGGCCATCGATGCAGCCGCTTATGGCGCCGGCATTACCCGTTGCCTGAGCTATCCGTTGTATGAGTATCTGAACACTGGGCGATTGCGGCGAGTGTTGCAGCCCTATGAGTTACCGGCGCTGCCGGTGCACGTGGTGTACCGCGAAGGGCGCAAGGCCTCGATGCGGGTGCGCAGTTTTGTTGACCACATCGTCGACGGCCTGCGCGAGCATCCGGCCATGCAGCCGGATGTGCTTTGAACGCTTGCAGCGCACCAACCGCGGAGGTCACTGCGAGCCATTACTTGGCAGTGGCAGCTGTTTCAAACAGGCAGGCAACGACTGTCGGATTGGACACCATCGTCCCAAGGGACGCGTCTTTGACTACAACAGTCTTCTTCGCGTGTGCCCGCTCGGGCATTTCAGTGCGCGAAATAGTGGATTGTATTTTCTGGTCGTTCTCTACATCGCGCTTAAGGCGGAGCATAAGCACACACTCTTCCATGCTGTACCGCAGAGGCTAATGACTGATGAAACGCGTGCTTATGTTACTGGCCAACGGCGTGGAGCCCCTGGAAATGGCCGCTTTTACCGATGTGCTTGGCTGGGCCAACCTGCTGGGTGATCACCCTGTGGAACTGGTCAACGCCGGCCTTCGCAGAAAGATCGTGACCACCTTTGGCCTCATGCTCAATCCGAGTTTTTTATTGAGCGATCTGGACGTGAGCCGCTTCGATGCCCTGGCACTGCCGGGTGGTTTTGAACCGTCGGGTTTTTACGAGGAAGCCTTGAGTGAACCCTTCCTGGCGACCATCCGGCATTTCGTCGAAGCGGGTAAACCCGTCGCCAGCGTGTGCGTGTCTTCCGTATGCCTCGGCGTGGCCGGCGTGTTGCGTGACAGGAACGCTACGACCTATCACCAGGAGGGAGGCAAGCGGAAAAACCAACTGTTGGAAACCGGTGCACGCTTTGTCGATCGCCCCGTGGTTGTCGATGACCAGATCATCACGTCAAGCGGGCCGGGGACTGCCACTGAAGTTGCATTCGTACTGCTCGAAAAAATAACCAGCGTCGAAAATGCCGCTGTTATCCGCAAGAAGATGCGCTTCGCCACCCCCAGCCGTGATTGGTACGAAACGCCGCAAGTGCCCTGAAATGATCCGCCAACTCCGACGGCGTTCATGGCTGCCTTGAGCTGAGCACTGACGAGTATGTGACCTAGGTTTTCATTCTGTTGCCGAATTGGGGAACCCAATGTTCAATCTTTCCAGTGCTGTCGATTACTATTACTGGCCAACCCCCAACGGGCAGAAGGTCGCCATTTTTCTGGAGGAGTCGGAACATCCCTACGTCGCGCATCCCGTCAATATCAGCAATGGTGAGCAATTTTCCACCGAGTTCACCCGGATTTCGCCCAATCAGCGTATTCCAGCGATAGTCGACAGAGAGACTGGGGTATCGGTCTTTGAGTCAGGGGCGATTTTGTTGTACCTGGCTCAGCGTCGCGGGCAATTCATGCCCGCCGATGCGAAAGGGGCGGCTGAAGTCATGCAGTGGCTGTTCTGGCAAGCGGCGAACCTGGGGCCGATATTGGGACAGACAGTGTTCTTCCTGAATTACGCCGCTGAACATGTGCCGCTCGCCGTGTCACGGTTCAGTAAAGAGACCGAACGTTTGTATGGCGTTCTGGAGCAGCAATTGAGCGAACGGCCTTATGTCGCCGGCGAGTACTCCATTGCCGATATGGCGATCTATCCTTGGGTGCTGCAACATGACAAGCAAGGAATGACGCTCGATGGTTATCCTAACGTCGCCGCTTGGCTAGAGAAAATCAGTAAGCGTCCAGCAGTGGTTCGCGCCTACGTTAAAGGCGAGCGAATTCGTCCATCTGGTCAAACTGATCAAGACAGAAAAAAGCTATATGGGCTTCCATAGCGGGGTCGCTACCCCCCTTAGGCGATTCCGGGTTGCTCGAGTGCGTGCAGGGTCTGTATCGAGCTTCCTGAGGTTGCAAAACGCAGAGTTGATGATCACCGGCAATGGCGTATTTACCCCGCTGCCGGGGATTCAACCATTCCTCGCCGGGCGGCGGGTGAAGGACACCTGTTTACGAATGCGTAGAGGTGATCATGAGTCAGTCGGACGCGCCAGGAACATCCCCTTGGCATGCGGGTGAGCGTGAATTGCAGGAAAGCGTCGGCGTCGCCGATCAAATGGAGATATTCGGACGCAAGGTCGTGCGTGACTTCATGCCTGATCAGCACCGATTGTTTTACAACCAGTTGCCTTACCTGGTGGTGGGCGCGGTCGATGAACAAGGGATGCCTTGGGCCACGTTGATCGAAGGCCCCCCTGGCTTCATCCATTCTCCCGATCCGCGAATGCTGCAACTCGACCGCCTGCCCGCCGAGGGTGATCCGGTTCGGGCGGCCCTTAAGCAGGGCGCTGCGGTGGGACTGCTGGGTATTGACCTGAAGACCCGAAGGCGCAATCGCATGAACGGCAACATCAGTACCGCCTCGTCAGGCGGTTTTGCCGTTTCTGTGGTGCACGCTTTCGGCAACTGCCCGCAATACATCCAGTTGCGAGGCGTTGAGCCGGTCAGCCTTGGCCAAGCCTCGGCAAACGTGGCGGTCGAATGCCTCAGTGAACTGGATGAAGCCGCGAAGGCGACCATCAGCAAGGCCGATACCTTTTTCATCGCCAGCTATGTCGACCTGGATGGCGACGCAACCCGGCGCTCGGTAGACGTTTCTCACCGAGGTGGCAATTCAGGTTTCGTCAGGATAGAAGGCAACGTGCTGACGATTCCCGATTTCGCCGGCAACCTGCACTTCAACACCTTGGGTAATTTCCTGCTCAACCCGCGCGCGGGGCTGGTGTTCATCGATTTTGAAACAGGCGACATGCTGCAAGTCAGCGGGCGTACCGAGATCATCCTCGAGGGGCCGGAGATTGCCGCCTTTCAGGGGGCCGAACGGCTCTGGACGCTGACCGTGGAACAGGTGGTTCGACGTCAGGCTGTGTTGGCCCTCCGTTGGCGGTTTGAAGGTTTTTCACCTAACAGCCTGATGACGGGCAGCTGGAAGCAAGCTGAGGGCCGATTGCAAGCCGATTACCTGCGCGATCAATGGCGACCGCTGAGGGTGACGCGGATCGTTGACGAGAGCAGTTCCATTCGCTCCTTCTATTTTGAACCGGCCGATGGCGCGGGCATACCGCGGTTCGAGGCTGGCCAACATCTGCCGGTTCGCTTTTGCCTTGCTGAAGGACAGGCGCCTCTGGTCAGAACCTACAGCCTGTCGAGTGCGCCGTCGGACAGTTTTTTCCGCATCAGCGTCAAGCGTGACGGACTCATCTCGTCGCATCTGCACGACCGCGTTCAGGTAGGGGATCTGGTCGAAGCCCGCGCCCCTCAAGGGCGTTTCACGGTGCAAGCCGATGAATATCGACCGTTGGTTTTGCTGGCCGCGGGCGTGGGCGTGACGCCACTGCTGTCGATGCTGCGCGAAGTGATTTATGAAGGCGAACGCATCCGTCGCACTCGACCCACCTGGTTCATCCAAAGTGCGCGCAGCCTGGGTGAACTCGGGTTTCGCGATGAGCTTTACGAACTGGCGACTCGAGCCAAGGATAAAATTCGTGCGCTGCGCCTGCTCAGCCAGCCGGAAACTCATGCTCGCGTTGGTGAGGATTTTGAGGTGGCGGGGCGGGTGGATGTCGAACTGCTCAAGGCTTTGCTGCCCCTGGACGATTACGACTTTTACCTGTGTGGCCCTGGTGCTTTTACCCAGGCGCTTTACGACGGCCTGCGTCAGTTGCGTATTGGCGATGATCGTATTCACGCGGAGACTTTCGGTCCTTCGACCCTGGTTCGCCAACGGGATCATTTAACCCCGGCGGTCGAGCAGATACCCGCGGCAAGCAGCCCGGTCAAAGTGCTGTTTTCGGCGTCGGCGAAGGAAGCTCGTTGGGAGCCGGGTGGTGGGAGTTTACTGGAACTGGCCGAGAGCCGCGGCCTGAACCCGGACTTCAGTTGCCGGGGCGGATCGTGCGGTACATGCCGGACCCGATTGGTCAGTGGCCAAGTGCATTATCTGAACCTGCCGGCTGAGATGCCGGCCGAAGGGGAAGTACTGATTTGCTGTGCGGTGCCAGCGCAAGCCAAGGAGGGCGATGCCCCCCTGGTGCTGGAATTGTGAGCTGGCGTCATCGGTGCTCATCCCGCCATGCGCGGGTTGAGTACCGGGTCGATGCCGCCTTCGCTTTCAAGTTGAGCCAGGTCATCGAAGCCGCCAACGTGCCAGTTGCCGAAAAAGATCTGCGGGACGGTATGGCGACCGCTTCGGCTGATCATTTCGTTTTTCACGTCGACTGAGCGCACATCGATTTCCTTGTACGCCACCCCTTTGGTATCGAGCAAACGCTTGGCATTGCGGCAGTAGGGGCAGGTCGTGGTGGTGTACATAGTGACTTCAAGCATGTTGAGTACTCCTGGAAATTAGCGGCTGATTCAGGCAACAGCTTTTGCTGGACGGGCATGAACGGCAACGGTGTTCGGATGCTTGACCAGTGACTTGAAGGTCTTGTTGTCGGCGTCCAGGGCGTCGATTGAACCGGTCCCGATGTCGTAGACCCAGCCATGCAGATTCACCAGACCTTTTTCCTGAGCCAGGCGCACGCTTGGATGAGTCTGAATGTTGGCCAGTTGGGCAATGACGTTTTCACGCACCATGGAACTGACTTTGGCGCTTTCACTGGCGTGAGGACGCGATTCGTTGATGACTTTCGCCGACTCGGCATGCTGCAACCAACCGGCGACCGCAGGCAGGTGATCCATGCACTTGCACTTGGCGACAGCGGTCATGGCACCACAATCGGAATGGCCGCAGATCACGATATCAGTCACGCCCAGTACGGCGACGGCGTATTCGACGGTGGCCGACACACCGCCGGAATGAGGGCTGTAGGACGGCACGATGTTGCCAGCGTTACGGATTACGAACAGTTCGCCAGGCTCTTGCTGGGTCAACAGTTCCGGTACGACGCGGCTGTCGGAACAGGTGATGAACAAGGTGCCCGGATGTTGCGTGGTGGCCAGGTGTTTGAACAGGTCAGTGCGTTGTGGGAATGCTTCTTTCTGGAACTTCAAAAAACCTTCGATGAGCGCTTTCATGATGTTTTACCTTTCATTGAGTATTGAGTGAGTGACCGTCAGTTGGTGCAGCCGCTACCGATCACGCTGTATTCCAGGATGTGGGTTTCACCGTGCGAATCGCGGTAAGCCATTTGCACGGCTGTCGGGCCGCAGACATCCGCCGTCGGGGTGATGTGAATGACTTTGGCGATATCCAGCTGCATGCCATACGCATATGGAATGGCCTCCGGTGCGACTACGGCTGGCTGGGCGTAGGCCGACAGCGAAGCGGTCAGTGACAGGGCAAGAAACAGAATTTTTTTCATGACGGATCCTCCATTCAAATGTGGTGATTGATCGAAAAGGGTTAAGAATTTTTTTTGAAGCAGGCCCGCAAGGCTGCGGGCCGATTTACAGGTCCGGTTGCATCCTTAGAAAGGACGCAGTGGCAGGAACTTGCCGTCGAGGGTGATCACTGCACGGTGACCGCCTTCCGGATCTTCAACTTTCTGCATGTTCAACTTGAAGTTGATCGCGCTGATGATGCCGTCGCCGAACTGTTCGTGAACCAGGGCTTTCAGGGTGGTGCCATAGATCTGAATCATTTCGTAGAAGCGGTAGATGGTCGGGTCCGTTGGAACACCCGACAGGCTGCCGCGCAGTGGGATGATTTGCAGACGGGCGACCGAGTCGGCGTCCAGGTCCAGTTTGTCGCCGATCACTTTGGCTGCGGCTTCAGGCAGTGGATGCTGGCCGAGCAGGGCGGCGGTGACATAAGCCAGACCGAGGCCGGTGCCTTGGGCCACGTCTTCGAAGGACAGGTTTTTACGCGCCTTGGCGTCGAGGATTTTCGCGGTCAGCTCGAGGCTGGTGTCGTTGTAAGCGTGGGACTGTTGCATGGTGTTTCTCCTATCGGGTTTGCTTGGTGGCGGTTGCCAGGTTGGTGTTGCTTGGGTGTGAAGCAATCTTCTGCCGTTTGCTCCATAGCGTCCAAGACCGATATACAATTCTGCGCATAGGTGGTTCCTATAGATGCAGGTCGGAGTGTTGATGAACGTTGAAAACTCAGAGGCGCTGCTATTGATCCCCAACGGCTTTCCGGTGTGGATTGACGTAGCCCAGGCAAGCATTGGAGGGGCGGGCACGGCGATGCGCTTTGTGTTGCCCTTACAGGCTCACAACCTACCGTTGATGCATCGTCAGGAAACCAAACTGGTGGTGGCGCTCAAGGGCGAACTGGATATTCGTGCCGGTCGACAGCGAATCGCCTTACTTCAGGAAGGCGAGGCTATAAAACTCGCTCCCGGGATCGCTCACCGCATCCATCAGCGTGGAACGGTGGCGAGCACTGTCGGTGCGGTGTTATGGCCAGGTGCGGTCGAACAAGCCTTTCGAGAACTTGCGGTGGCCGCCCTTGAAAAGGCTTACCAACGCAGCGACATGATTGAGATCCTCGCTCGTTACGATGTGGTCTGGACCACGCAATCCCATGACCATGATCCTGAATCGATAACGGTCCGGCCTTTCCGGGATTGGCTAAGCGATCTGCCAGAGGCATTGGCGAGGCTGTTGGCGCTGCGGTGGGGAGGGTGAAGCTTTCGCCTCGATCTGGCCGACGAGGCGAAGCTTTGTGTAAGTCGCAGAGGGAAAAGTCAGGGACAGGCGCAATCTACTTCCACAGCCGTAATTTTTTAGGGAGTAACGGCCTGCAGTCGTCTGCCTTTGACACTTACAAATTTTCGTGTGAAGAGCGCACTACTCTCCAAACCACGTTTCGCTACATCGTCTGTCGAACGCCAATGGTTACAGGCCTAAATCAGAAAGACCTGGATGATCGTCAGGGCGACGGCCTAACGGCCAACGAAATTTTCGCTCCGATTCTTTGATTGGCATGTCATTGACGCAGGCAAACCGATGAGCCATCAGTCCGTTTTCAGCAAACTCCCAATTCTCGTTTCCGTATGAGCGATACCAATGACCGGAGTCATCGTGCCATTCGTAGGCGTAACGTACCGCGATGCGGTTATCGGTAAATGCCCACAACTCTTTGATCAGTCGATAGTCCAGCTCTTTGTTCCATTTTCGGGTGAGGAATGCTGCGGCTTCAGACCTGTTTACTGCGAAGTCGACTCGATTTCGCCACTGGGTATCAGTGGTGTAAGCCAGTGAAACTTTTTCTGCATCGCGGGAGTTCCAGCCATCTTCTGCAAGCCGGACTTTAAGAATCGCCGATTCGCGATCGAAAGGGGGCAGTGGGGGACGGGTTTCAGATTCAGCCATGATTTTCACTCCGAATGTGTGGGGACATCGTGGTCGAGCAGGCAATGTGCTTAGGCAACAGGTTAGTCCTATGCCGTAGTTTCCGGGAACTCCGCCAATGGAACGAATGTGTTGGTTCTGCCATCGAGCGCGACGATGGACCCTGTTTCGATGTCGTACACCCAACCATGCAGATTCAGTTTTTTCTGTTCCAAAGCCAATCTGACGCTGGGGTGGGTTTTCAGGTTGGAGAGCTGAGCGATAACATTTTCCCGAACCATCGAGCTGACACGTTCTTTATCGGATGCGTGGGTACGGGTCGCGTTCATAACTTTTGCGGACTCTGCATAGCTCATCCAGGCTGCCACTGCCGGTAAATGATTCAATGATCTGCCACTGGAAACCGCCGTCATTGCTCCGCAATCCGAGTGACCGCAAATGACGATGTCACGGACCCCGAGTACCGCAACGGCATACTCGACAGAGGCGGTGACACCCCCCGGCTGCGGCCCATAGGAGGGAACTATGTTTCCAGCGTTGCGTATAACGAACAGCTCTCCGGGTTCTTGCTGTGTGAGCAGTTCCGGAATGACTCTACTGTCGGAGCACGTGATAAATAACGTTTCTGGATTTTGAGTGGTGGCGAGATATTTGAAAAGATCCGTTCTCTGCGGGAAAACTTCTTTTTGAAACTTTATGAAGCCTTCGATGAGTGCTTTCATGTGCAAGTACCGGCGTTAAGCCTCTGTGTGAGATTGCGATGACCAATGTTATAAGTCTTGCTAAACATCGTCCAAGAATAAGAGGGAGTAACGATTTATCTGTTAGATAGGATGAATCTAATACTGTTGAACTTTTGTGCTGCCTGCGTATTGTTTAAGGGAGGTCGTGATTTTCCCTGCCAATTATTGAAATAATTAGCCTTGGTGGGTCTTAATTATTAACTGAAATCTTAAGCCGCTTCTTTTTTTGCACTAATTTCGATCAAGGTTCCACTTTTTTCACTTAAATAATCAGTAATTCTCGAGCGTAACCAACGCTCGCCTGGATCGTTGTCCAATGTGGCGCTCCATGACATGGATAGATCGAGAGTCGGGAGACTCATCGGAACGGGGTCCGCGCGTAAACCACCTTGTCGAATCATGGCCTTGGCCACGTAATCGGGTACGACGGCCAACATCTGCGTGTCCTCAAGCAGTGTTTTAAGCGCACTGTATTGCGGAACTGCCAGGATAATCTGGCGTTGCCGCCCCAGAGATCCCAACGCCCGGTCAATGTAATCGGACGCTTCACCGTTGACCGAAACAGAGACATGTGGCCGATTACAGTACTCGTTGAGGTCCAGTAGACCCGTGAGGGTGTTGGCACTTAAAACAGTCGGCCGGATGCTGCGCAGAAATTTTCGTTTGGCATTGGCGGGGAGTTCCCGGGAGTGGCACACGCCCAGTGACACCTCGCCCGTAGCCAGCTGGCTGGCCAGCAAAGAATGGTCGGTACGGCGCACGACGAAACTGACTTGAGGCGCTTCCATACGCAGTTGGCGAAGCAGGCCTGGCAGCAAGGAGTACTCCACATCATCGGAAAGTCCAATTCTGAAGACGTTGGTACTGGTCGTTGGATCAAATTCGCTAACATTGCTCAGCGCTGCCGCCATGTTGTCCAGCGCCGGAGTCAACGTGAGTTGTATTTCAAATGCTCTGCTCGTGGGCTCCATGGTTCGACCCATCCGAATAAACAGCGGATCATCGAAAAACTGACGCAACCGATTTAAGGAAGCACTGATTGCCGATTGACAGAGAAATAATTTCTCACCAGCGCGGGTAAGATTTCGTTCGTGCATCAGCGTTTCGAAAACGATCAGAAGGCTGAAGTCGATTTTGCGAAGATCGTTTCTATTCATCGTCATCACCAAAAGGGTTGCGGCCCGTTATTGTGCTTCGGCGCGCAAAGAGCGGTGTTCAAAGGACATCTGGCTCATTGCTTGTGAGCCTCTAGGCGGGCGGTAATAACCGAATCAATTAAACAGCGTTGATGGCTGATATTTAATTGAAATGCCGCTGTCGTTGGCTTGGTTGTATAGTGATTGATGATGACTTGCTTGGCACTTCTACGTAGGTTTTGTTTGTCTAGGGTGTAAGTGGTAAGGGCTAATACTTGAGTATGTAGGTGTTAGTTGAGTGGGTTAAGGCTGGGCGTCGGAAAAGAGACAGTTAATGTTGGCCGTTAAACCGCTGGGCTTTGCTGGACGCCTCGCGGTTGTCAATTTGTGACAAGGCCAGTCTCTCTATTTCTCAAGATTTTCTCAATACAGTCAATCATGACTTGTCCATCAAATGGTTTACTGAGAAAGCAGATCGCCCCTGCGGAATTTGCACGTTTGCGAACCAACTCCTCCGGGTATGCGGTGATGAAAATAATGGGGATGTCGTGCCCTTTACTGAGGAGTTCAGATTGCAGGTCCAGGCCAGTCATGCCCGGCATTTGAACGTCCGAGATCAGGCAGTCCGTGCTGTAGCTTTTGGCGCAGGCGAGAAAATCTTCGGCGCAGGAAAAAAGACTGGGTTCACAGCCCATGGAACGCACCAGGCTACTGAGTGCTATTCGACCAGATTCGTCATCGTCGACAATGGAGATCACAGGGATTTTATTCATCGCGCAGATCCTGGCGCGATATCAATGGGTTCGAAACAGCTGAAAAGCTATCGCGCCAATTCCACTCTATTTGCCGATAGCCTTAAAAGAAATCATACACACGTATGTGTTGCTCAGCGTTTTGGTCCGATCCCCAGGGCTTGTGCCGTTCGAACCAGGTCTGCAAACGACTTTGCGTGCATTTTTTTCATCACATGCCCGCGATGGATTTTGACGGTGATTTCACTCAGATTCATTTCTCCCGCAATCTGTTTGTTCATCAGGCCCTTGGCTGCGTGGGCCATGACCTCTCGCTCCCGGGGTGTCAGCGTTTGGTAGCAGGCATGCATTTCGGCGTCCTGCTGGTCGATTTCCCGACGTTTGGCATCCCTGTGGTGAGCAGCGGCGACGGCATCCAGCAAATCCTGATCGCGGAACGGCTTGACCAGAAAATCCACGGCCCCGGCTTTCATCGCCTTGACTGACATGGCGATGTCTCCATGTCCGGAGATGAAGATGATGGGCAACGCGATCTTCGATTCCACCAACTGATGTTGGAACTCCAGGCCACTGGCGCCTTGAAGCCGTACATCGAGGACCAGACAGCTGGGCGCATCGGGATCGGGTAGTTGTAGAAATTCTGTCGGCGAGGCAAACGTCTGCACTTGGAGCCCCACCGAACGAAAGAGACTACTGAGCGCTTCGCGCATGGGGGCCTCGTCGTCAATCACAAAGACAACCGGGGCCTTATCCATGGAAGTAATATCTGCGTTCACGCAGGCTCCTCATTGCTGGAGGGGAAGGACAGGTGGAATACCGCGCCTTCACCTGCCTCACTTGTTGCCCAGATGCGGCCACCGTGAGCATCAATGATCGATCGACAAATGGATAACCCCATACCCATTCCATCGGGCTTGGTGGTGTAGAAAGCGTTGAAGAGTTTAGGCATGCTTTGCGGCGAAATACCGGGGCCGTTGTCTTTGACATCAACGCACAGTTCGCCCGCATCAGAACGCCTGAGGCGCAAATGGAGTGTGCGATGTTTACCTTTGGTATTGGACATTGCCTGCACACCATTCATGATCAGATTGATGATGACCTGCTGAAGTTGGACACGGTCACCAATAATCTGGGCACCCTCAGTATCGTATTGATGGTCTAGCACAATTTTGTTCCGTCTGACCTCCCTGTCGACCAGTGCCAATGACTCTTCTATGACTTCCACGAGATCAACCGGAACGCTTTGAGGATCGGTCTTGCGTGACATTGCGCGGATACGTCGAATCACCTCGCTCGCTCGATGGGTCTCGCTCATCATCCGCTCCATTGCACTGCGCACCTCGTCGATGTCTGGCACCTCGCGATTCAACCAACGCAAACCGGCAGTGCCATTGGTGGTTACGGCCGCCAATGGCTGGTTGACTTCATGTGCTATCGATGCGGCCAGTTCACCCAACGTTGTGATTCGGGTCACGTGAGCCAATTCTGTCTGCGAGCGGTGGAGCGCTTCCTCAGACATTTTTGCATCGGTGACGTCCATCAGTGCTCCGATGTATTCAAAATTCCCGGTGGCATCCTGGACGGGATGAGCCAGCATTTGCACATGCTTGATCCTCCCGTCAGTCATCAAAAGCCGGTAGTCCACCTTGATGTGAGGCTCTTTCTGATAGGCGTGCTTGATTGATACTTTGACCACGTCCAGATCATCTGGATGGGTTTTTTTCAGGACGCTGGACAGCAGTGGTTCCTCGTCGTCGCCGAACTCGAATATCCGCCGAGCCTCGTCGGACCAATACATCTCGCCGCTTGGGATTTTCAGACCAATGCTCCCGGTCTGACTCAGCCATTGAGCACCGGCCAGAAACGCTTCGCTGCGTCGCAGGGCATTGATGGCCCTTTTTTGCTCGGTGATGTCGTTGTGAGTGGCCAAAACCGCTTTTGGTTGATTGCTCTCGTCCCGTGACAGGGAGCAACGACTTACAACCGTCACGGGTGTTCCGTCACGTCGGTGTTCCACAACTTCGCCTTCCCATCGGCCGGTTTCAATCAGCGAGTTCATCACGTGCTCCCAGGTGAGCGTCAGTTGAGGCCGCAGGAGCTTTCGAAAATCCTGACCAATAGCTTGTGCTTTGGACCAGCCATACAAGGCTTCGGCGCCCGGGCTCCACGTGGTGATGATGCCATTCATGTCTCGAACGATGATGGCGTCGTGGGTTTGCGCGAGCATCCGCACCTGCTCCTGCAACTCGTCATTGGCGGCTTTGTTTTTCAGTGCCAGTAAAGTGGTGATACCGATCGCGGACAGGCTGACCAGGCAACGGGCGAACGCGGAGCTATTGAAGTCGCTGCCATGGGAAATAAAAAACGCAGCCAACGTCAATCCAAAGCAGGAGAGCGAAACGCCGATTACACCTTTCCGGGAAAACAGGTTCACCGACATCAAAATCACGGCGACGTAGAGCACCGCAATGGCGATATGGATGGAAGTGAGTGTGTCGATGATGAAGATGGCGGCTGAAAGCGTGGCGGCGCCAAATCTCTGGAGGTGCATATGAAGGGTAGGGGGGGCGGGGTTTTCTACAGCTACCGTCGGTTCAATTGAGATTTTCATATCAATCAATAGGCCTGCTGGGAACGCATTTCGTTACGGGTGATTGCAGTGAACACCCCTGGCGAAATTGCAGCAAGCAAAACCCATATCCGAAAGCAAAGCGTTTTGGTTCGTGCCGGGAAACGACGTCGCTCCCGCGTTTCTATGAGTGAAGACAGCTAACATAAAGTTGGGGAAGCGTACGACAAACTAAGCAATCAAACCTGTCTTCGACGAGAAAAGTATGCGCACCAAGCGGAAAGGGCGATGGAGGTACTCGGTAACTTGTGCGCTGTAGCTATTGCCGTTGATACACCAATTGCAAAAGTGTTCGCAGTTGTTTGACAGGATTTTGTACTGTGATTCACCGACTCTCGACATGGCCCGCACAATGATCTCGTCGCTGGAAAAAGCGCACTGCTCCTGATCTACCCAGATGGAACTGCCGTTGCCGAAGCGATCCAGGTCAGTGACTTCGATAGGGCCGGCTTGCAGCGATGCACTCAATCCAGAGTAATGAGCGACCTTGCCATCGCCAAGGTAGATGCCGTGATGAACATAGAACTTGCGCGGACTCATCAGGTGCGATCCGGGGCTCAGGCGATCAGCGTCGCGGACTATGAAGGCTGCATGCTTTGAGTCTGCTTCCCATGGTGTTGGCGCACTGTTAACGCTGCAGGCACGGGAACCGTTTTCAAAAAACGGGCCATTCACGCTTGATTCACATTCCATATTGACGACTACCGAGTTCAAACAGATCGAACCCAGGGAGGATACAATGCCAATTGTTTTCATCAGTAGCTTGTTCACGATGAAGTCCTCTGGAACCTTTGAAAGTAGAGTAACTTTCCAGAGGGAAATAAGCAGTCGTGCATAGGTTTGTAGCCGATAGTCACTGTATATGGGCGTCTCATACTTCAGTATTATTCCGGGCGCCAATCGAGTTCTATCCGAATTGATGACTCATCCGAGAGCCTCTCGCTCTGGTTGAGCCGACCTGACCGAAGGGGTTGTATCAAGTGCTCCAGTTGTTAAGGCGGTGATTTCGCGCCGGTTCCGACGCGAATGGGCGAACACCACAGTCGCCAATGAAACAGCTCTTCAATAATTGGGATTCAGGCTTGCTTTACCAGTGCCAGCCTTACGGAGAATCCTATGAGAAGAGTACCGAACAGCCATTGCTGAATACGTTGCGCCAGCGCGCTTCGTTCAAGCCAAAAGCCATCAATTTTTTTTCTTGAAGATAATCGTCGAAATGCATGGACGCCGGTACGCAAGTCCCGCCCAAGGAATGGTTTTTCTTCTGCTCATCACGATTTCCGGTGGTCGGGCAGCGTGAGGCGATGTCATCAATTGAAGAAACAATACAAGTATTGCCATCAGATTCATGGGCGGTTTCGCAGGATGGCCGATCAGTGTGTTCCGGCAGGCCGGATAGACTGGACACGTTCGAAATACATTGAGTTCGGCTTTAATCGTGACGGGCGTAGCGCAGCGCTCGCTCGGTAAACTCGCTGTAGCCCAGACGATGCTCAAACGCTTCAAAGTCTTCGATCAATGCGTCCGAGCGATTTGCGTCGGGGCTACTTGTAAATTGATCGAGTGCCACTTGCAGAGCCTTGCTCGCCGCCAGCAGGCAGAATGCGTAATCGATCACGACATCGGCAGCGCCATCCCACTCATCCCGATTGCGTATGCTGGGCAGGTTGATCACGATGTAGTTGCCCGGCACCTGCTTTTTGATTTCTCGCAACGTGGCCGGGTCTGCACCGTTCGCAAAAAAGTGCGTGATGCCGATTTGCGCAAACGCTTTCAAGCGTGTAACGCACTCATCGACATTGTGAGTCGCCCAGATGGCATCGGTTCGAGCGATGATGATGAATTCCGGGTTGCGTCGCGCATCCATGGCGGCCTGCAAACGTTGCAGCATCAGCTCTAACGGAATCAGCTTCTGTTCCAGATTGGTGTGTTTGCCACCGGCATGATCCTCGATATGAATAGCCGACACGCCCGCGTCTTCGAAGGCCTGCACAGTGCGCCAGATATTGGCGGGGTCGAAGAAACCACCCTCGGCATCAGCAATCACTGGCACGCTGACTGCGCCGCTGACCGACTTGGCATGCCGGGCCAGCTCATCCAGCGTCAGCACGCCGACGTCCGCCAGGCCAAATCCGGCGGCCGCCGTTGCATAGCTACCGACATAGACCGCCGGATAACCGGCCGCTTGTACCAGCATGGCGCTCAATGCATCGTAGGCCCCTGGAATCACTAGCGCCTTGGGGCCGCTGAAGGCTTCGGTCAGTGGGTAAAAGCTGTTCTTTGCGCGCATTTCGGTTCTCCTGAGGAAGTCTATCGGCATTGCCGTTGTTGTTTGATGTAGGGAATGAGCCCTCCGGCCTCGAGCACATGCAGGTCGGATTGGCTGAAGGGCCGGAACGTCAGTTCGGTGCCTTGACTGTGGTTGATCACCCGAAGGCGCTGCCAATCCACTTCAATCTCGTCCCAGCGCTTCACCAGTCGGGTGATGCCCGGGCATTCGATTTGCGGAAAGCCTTCGGCCATTTCTCCCCACCAGTAACCTGGCGAAAAGGACTCGGCGATCACCGCAGTGATACCCAATTGGCGCATGGCGATCATCGGTGGGTAGTGTGGATGCCCATAGCCGAAGTTGGCAGCACCGACCAACACGTCACCGGGTCGCATGTCCCGCGCAAAGTGTTCGTCGTAAGCACTCATGGCCAACTTGGCCAACGCTTCGGCATCGCTTGTGCGGATATTCTTGACACCCACAATTTGATCGATATCGAAATTTTCCTCTTCGAATACGTAAGCCACACGGCCGCGTAGATTGAGCAGGCTCATGACGAATCCTCAAAGATAATGGCGAGGGTCAGCGACCTTGCCTTCGATTGCGGCAGCAGCCACAGCGGCGGCGCTGCACAGGTAGATTTCAGCGTCGGTACTGCCCATCCGACCACGTACGTTCAAGGTTCCGGTGGAAACGGCACGCTGCCCCGCATTCATGGTGCCTATCCGGCCATAGCAGTAGTCGCAACTGGGCGACGAGACAAAAGCGCCGGCCTCCACCAGCGTGGTCAACAAGCCTTCCCGGGCCGCTTCGGCCATGATGTGTTGACTGGTCGGAACGACATACAACGTGAAGCCAGGCGCCAATGTGCGGCCGCGAAGAATACGCGCCGCGATGCGCAGGTCTTCCAGGCGTCCGGAGGCGCAGGAACCGAGATAGCCGACTTGCACTTCCATACCGATGTACTCGGCAAGATCGCGGGTACCGGCGGAGCTGGGTGGAATGACAATAACCGGCTCGATAGCGCTCAAGTCGATGGTGTGGATCGCCTGATACCGGGCATCCGGATCGCTGTATACCGGCTCGAGAACTTTTCGAGCCAGAGGCAGGGCATAGTCGAGGCGCGCGGCATCAGGCGCGACAATCGCGGAAATTGCACCGGTGAACATCGCCAGGCCGGTAATGGTCTGCAAGCCTTCGACGGACAGGTTGGCGAGCCCGCGACCGCCCAACTCCATCACGCAGAACTGGCAGGCGCTCGGGCCCAGGGTTTTGACCAGATGATTCAGCACATCGCGGGCCATGACACCGTCTTGCAAATGGCCGATGAAATCGATCCGCACAGTCTCCGGCACTCGCAAGGAAACCGTATCCTGAACATAGGCTTGTAGCATGTTGCGGTGAATGCCCAGGGCTAATGTACCGAACGTTCCCAACTGCGAAATGTGTGGATCAAAATGCACAGCCAATGCGCCAGGCACCGCATAACCGACTTCAGCCGCCACCTGATGACCAATGCCGCGACGCTCGAATACTTCCACACCGTTACGCGTTGTCCAGTCCCGGGTTTCCTTGTGGAAGTTTTCTTCTTCCGGATTAATGGCCGGCACCATGTGATCGATAAATACGCCAAAGCGTTCTGGCTCTTTTACCTGGATAACCTGAAACTCGCTTTCCATTTCCTTGAAGTAGCGATCGGTATAACCGGGAAAGTCATATGCCAATACGAAATCCGGTTTGACTTGAACTTCATCGCCGGCGTTGACTGCTGCCAACCCAGCGGTACGGGCCAGAATCTTTTCAGTCATGGTGTAGCCCATAGGAATACTCCTGCGTGAGCGCAAATAATGGGTTGTCTATAAGTTGATTATTTGATTTTGATGCCGAACGGGCAAACGCATAATTCTGATTGCAGCCAGTCACTGTTCTAATTGATTGACGGAAAAAGCGCAGGACGAGACTGACTGAAATAAGACAGTCTCGTCCTGCGATGCGGTTACCTAATGGCTGAAATCAGAAAAGCATCTCAGACAACTACAGGTTTGTTTTGCGGTTCCAGGCGCACGAATCCCACCACCAGCAACGAGCCGATTACCAGCAACGCCGCGATGAGAAACAACCCGTTGTCCAGACTGCCTGTATTGGTCTTGATCAGGCCCAGCATGTAAGGGCTGGCCACGCCGCCCAACAAACCGATCGTGTTGACAAAGGCAATACCGCCCGGAGCAGCTTTGCCGGACAGATAGCACATGGGCATTGCCAAGGTAATCGGCATGGCAGAGAAGACCGCCGTGCTGGCCAGGGTCAAAGCTGCCATGGTCAGGAAGAAATTGTCGTGTACAAACGGAAGCAGACCGAGGCCTAGCGCCCCAAGCAAGGCACAGGTCGCTGCATGCCATCGACGCTCCATGACTTTGTCGGAGTGACGCGATATCAACACCATGCCAATGGCTGCGAAGCCGTAGGGAATGATCGACCACAGGCCGATCTGAGTGGAGGTTTTGATCCCGGCGTCCTGCATGAGCATGGGCATCCAGAAAGCCACGGCATAAATACCGCAAATCACGGTAAACCAGGCGAGAGCAATGTAATAAATGACCGGATCGCGCAACGCGTCGATAAAACCATGGTGGGCTGTTGACTGCCCGGTAACCAGTTCGGCCTTGATGCGATTTTTTTCTTCAGGTGTAAGCCAGCTTGCCGCGCCAGGGCGATCCGGCAACATCACCAATGCCATCAAGCCCAGAAAAACCGAAGGAATACCTTCGAGCATGAACAGCCATTGCCATCCATGCAATCCGGCGTATTCATCCAGCGCGTCGAGCATCCAGCCGGAGATTGGCGCGCCGATCAAACCTGCGACTGCGGCACCACTGAGAAAAATAGCAGCCATCTGTGCCCTGCGTGCCGGTGGATACCACAGCGTCAGATACAACAGCACTCCGGGTGCAAAGCCGGCTTCGAAGATGCCCAATAAAAGCCGTAACAGATAAAACGACGTCGGACTGGTCACCAGCATCATGCAACTGGATACCAGCCCCCAGCAGATCATGATGCGGGCGATGGTCAAGCGGGCGCCTATTTTGTTCATCAGCAAATTACTGGGGATTTCACACATGAAATAACCGATAAAAAATACGCCGGCACCCAACCCGTAAACAGCATCGGTAAAGTTCAGATCAGCTTTCATTTGCACAGCGGCGAATCCGATATTGACCCGATCGAGATACGCAAACACATAGGCGATGAATAAATAGGGAAGCAAGCGCCAGGTTATTTTTTTGTAAGTGGCATCAAGCGGGTCGGATTTTCCGACGGTAGAGTTAGAGTGCATTATGTTGTCTCCGAAAATTATTATTGGAAGCACGAGAGAGCATCAACGCTGTTATTTATTGCGGTGTTTTTTTACGCGCGCGCGAAAACGTTACTGGCGATCATCTTTATGCCGCGGTATTTACTGTTGCCGTTTTTTAATTGATCAAGTTGTTGTGCGATCGCAAATGAAAGTGCACATCGGGTACCGATATGGAGCGTGGGGAATTTATTGCGCTTGCATGCGCAGTGCGGCGTCCAGCCGGATGACCGAGCCGTTGAGCATCGGATTTTCTATGATCGCGCCGACCATCGCGGAAAACTCGGACGGTTTTCCGAAGCGATGAGGAAACGGTATATCAGCGATCAGTCGCTCCTTGATGTCGGCGTCGATTGCCTCAAGCATCGCAGTGCCGAACAAGCCTGGCGCAATCGCCGTCACGCGAATGCCAAAACGTGCCAACTCCCTGGCTGCGGGCAATGTCATGGAGACGATTGCTCCCTTGGAGGCGGCATAGGCACTTTGGCCGATCTGGCCTTCATAGGCGGCTATCGAGGCGGTATTGATGATCACGCCTCGTTCACCATCATCGTTGGGCGTATTGTCTTTCATGGCGTCTGCCGCCAGACGCAGCCAGTTGAAGGTGCCCAACAGATTAATACGAATGACCCGTTCGAAATCACTGAGCGATGCCGGGCCCCGTTTGCCAATGATTCGCGCGGAAGGGGCAATGCCCGCACAATTGACCAGTACGTGAGGTCGTCCGACACGTTCCACAATCGTCTGCATGGCGATCCGAGACGCCTCGTCATCCGCCACGTCGCAGATGACTGCCAAGCCGTCAACTTTGCTGGCGACCTCGTGCACGGCCTGTTCGTTAAGGTCCACGATCACCACGCGGGCGCCACGCGCCGCAAGATCCTGGGCCGTTGCCTGGCCAAGACCTGAGCCGCCACCGGCGACCACCACAACCTTATTGTCGATATCCATCCTGTAGCTCCGGGTTTTGTTGTTCAGTTCAAAGTGACGACGAACTGCGCGAATGCCGATAACGGCGCGCGTTCGGCAATGAAACTGTTTGACGGCGCACTCGGGTCGGCAAAACCAAGCGCCATGCCGCACACTAGCCTCTGGTTGTCATCCAGGCCCAGGCGCCGAGCGATCAGCGTTTCGTATTTGACGAAGGCCTGCTGGGCACAGGTGTCGAGACCATGGGCTTTTGCCGCCAGCATCAGGGTCTGCAGGAACATCCCGTAATCGAGCCAGCGGCCGTTATCGAGATCCCGATCGATGGTAAAGAACAGCCCAACCGGGGCATCGAAAAAAACGAAGTTGCGTGATGTTTGCACACGCATTTTTTGCATTTCATCGCGATTGATATTCACGGCCTGGTACAAGTCCTGAGCGACTTTTCGACGCCGGGAGCGGTACGGTTCGCGCACGTGATGCACTTGCGGGTTTTCGGCGTGCTCCGACTCTGCATTCAGCGCCAGGGCTTGCAGTTCCTGGCCGAGATCGTAGAGCGGGGCGCCTGTCAGTACCCAAACCTGCCAGGGTTGAACATTCGATCCACTTGGTGCGCGGGCTGCCAGTTCCAGAACGTGCTCGACTGTCTCGCGTGGTACCGGCGTGCGCAAAAAAGCGCGTACCGAACGGCGTGACGTGATGGCTTGCCGAGTACTGAGCTGCGGATCGTGAATGTTCATGGAAAAGGCCTTTGTGTTCATGCTGACCTCATCGTTCGGGCATATGCACCGGACTGTTCATGTTCAGGTTCGCCAACTCATAGCCACGTTCGAAGTCCTGAATGTGTTTTTCCATCCAGCCCCGGGCATTGACCGTGTCGTGATCGCGAATGGCCTGGTAAATATGTTCGTGAGCGGTCAATAAGCGCTGACCCGCATTGAGCTGCGACATCACCGTGTAAAAGGGCGGATAAAAAAGCGTGCTCAATGGCGCCCTGGCCATTTGGATCGCCCGGTTGCGTGTTGCCTTGGCCACTAATTCGTGGAACTCGATATCCAGTTCCACCAGGCTTGCACAGTCCTCCAGTGCCTGGCGCGTCGCGGCGAGATTGACCTCGATTGCGGCAAAATCCTCGTCGTTGCCACGTACCGCTGCGGCAGCTGCGGCTGCCGGCTCCAGGGCGTACATCGCTTCCCACAACTCCTCGAACGTCACCTGGTTGAGCACCATGGTGGCGGTGAGGCGCTGGGAGATCTCACCGGAATGCGGGATCGAGGTGATCAACTTGCGTCGCCCCGGTTCGCGTTTGACAAAACCGTTCTGCTCCAGGACCCGGATGGCCTCCCGGATGGTCGAGCGGTTTACGCCCAGTTGTTCCGCTAGCCTGGCTTCAGCCGGCAGGATGTCCCCGGGATTGATTTCCCCGGAGAGGATCTGCTGTTCAATGGTTCGGGCCACCACGCGGAAGCTGGATTCCGTAGAGGTGGTATCAATTGGCAGTGCCATGAATGGGCTGTTCTTCAAGGGTG
The DNA here is from genome assembly GCF_000293885.2 of Pseudomonas fluorescens NCIMB 11764. NCBI lineage: Bacteria > Pseudomonadati > Pseudomonadota > Gammaproteobacteria > Pseudomonadales > Pseudomonadaceae > Pseudomonas > Pseudomonas fluorescens. Next base: position 4,821,112 of record NZ_CP010945.1, on the reverse strand, counting down.
AGTCTCTTTTTTTTCAAGTGCCCTGAGTGCGCTGCGCTGAATCTTGCCTGTCTGGGTCTTGGGCAGCGCGTCGACGAACTCAATGGCGCGTGGGTATTTATAGGGCGCAGTCATGTGTTTGACATGGTCCTGCAAGTCACTGACAAGTTGATCTTTCGGCGCCATACCGGGGCGCAGCACCACGAACGCCTTGACGATTTCACCGCGTTCCTCGTGGGGCGCGCCAATCACGGCACATTCCAGAACGCCAGGGTGACTGAGCAGGGCATTTTCCACTTCGGTTGGACCGATTCGGTAACCCGCCGAGTTGATGACGTCATCACGTCGGCCACTGTAGAAGAAGTAACCGTCCGCGTCTCGCGCTCCGATATCTCCCGTAATGAACCAACGCCCATCGTCGCCGTCGACGTACGACTCTTGGGTGCGCGCTTCGTCCTTTAAGTAACCGAGCATCAGCAATGGATTAGGAACGCGAATCGCGATATCGCCTTCACTGCCCCAGGGCAGTCGGCGGCCTTGGGCATCGATGATGTCGACGTCGCTACCCGGCATCGGCAGCCCCATCGATCCTTCGCGCGTCGCAACACAGGCAAAGTTTGCCAGGGTCATCAGGGTTTCGGTCTGTCCGTAGGCTTCCATGACCGGGACCCCGGTTTTCTTACGCCATTTCTCTGCCACGCAAGCGTTTAACCGCTCGCCGGCCGATACCGTGTGACGCAGCTGCGACAGGTCGTAGCGGGAGAGATCCTCGTCGACCACGCGAAACAGTTCGGTGCCAGGGGCGCAATAGACGCTGACCTGGTATTTGGCCAACAACGCAAGACGCTGTGCTGGATCGAACGGGCCGTCATAAAAAAAGGTACAGGCACCGGCGCTCCATGGGCCAAACAGGATGGACGTGCCAGCCTTGCTCCAACCTACGTCGGCGGTGCACCAAATCACATCGTTGCGATCCAGATCGAGCCAGTGCCGTGCGGCTTCGCGCCAGGCAAACAGGCTTCGGGTCGGGTGCAGCACACCTTTGGGTTCGCCGGTAGAACCGCTGGTGTAATACAGCACCGCCGGTTCATCGAGGGACAACACCGCGGGCTCGAAGACGCCGTCGGCGTTGATCATCGCGTTCTCGTACGACTCAAAACCCGGTGCGATGCCCAGCGATAACTTGACCGCCACGTCGTTCATCACATCGGCGAACTTTTCGACGTGCTCAGCCCTGGCCACCACCGCGCGCACGTCGGCGTGACGGACGCGGTAATTAATATCCTTGCGGGTGAGCATTTCCACGGAAGGAATCGGAATCGCCCCTATCTTGAGGCAGCCGACCATCGCGATCTGCCAATCCGGAATACGCGGCAGCATGATAAGCACTCGATCGCCGCGTCGTATGCCGCGTTGAGTCAACACTGAGGCGAATCGGTCGGTGAGTTGTGATATGTCGGAATACGAGAGGCGGATTTCTTCCCCGGCGGCATTCGCCCAAATCAATGCGGGACCATCGGCTTCGCGAGCGTAACGATCGACCACATCGGTGCCGAAGTTAAACGTCGGCGGAAGTTCCCATTTGAAATCCCGATAGCTCTGATCGTAGTGACTCATATTGCGGGCCATGATTTTTCTCCTCAGGAGTCATTATTGTTTTTCGTCAAAATCACTGGCGGGTTCAGATCACCCGCGATTGTCGAAGCGCATCGATTTGACCGGCGCTGTAGCCGAGGGCGCCGAGTACTGTTTCATTGTGCTCGCCCAGCAATGGAGGCGGGCTTCTGAGGGTACAAGGCGTCAGGGAGTACTTCACCGGGAAGCCCAGTTGTGGAATCACACCTTCCACCGGATGCTCAATGTGTTGAAGCATTTGTCGGTGTCTGGCGTGTGGTGCATCCAGTGCTTCGGCGATGTCCAGTACCGGCCCGACCGGCAGGTCGACGTCATTGAAGGTTTCCACCCAGGCATCGCGGGACTGCCTGGCAAACAGGCTGGCCAGCAATTGCTTTTGCTGCACGCAGCGCTCGCCGGTTGGCCATTGCTCGTTCTCAAGCTCTTCGAGTTGCAGATGCTGGCAAAACCGCAGCCAGAAATGTGCCTCGATCAAGCCCAGCGCGAAGTACTTGCCATCGGCGCAGCGGTAGACGTTGTAGCAGGGCGCCTGGCCAATAAACGGGCGCTCGCCGCCTCGGGGTTCGATGCCGGCGAACAATGAGTCGGCGGCATGCAGGGCCAGCCAGGAAATCGCGCCGTCATGCATCGACACGTCCACCAATTGGCCTTTACCGGTCCGGTGACGGGCATGCAGTGCAGACAGAATGCCGGTGGTCGCCATCAGCGAACCGCCACCGACGTCGGCAATCGACAGGCCCGGCACCATCGGTCCCTCGCCAGCCTTGCCGAACAACTGCAACGCCCCGGCCTGCGCCATATAGTTGAGATCGTGGCCAGCCTTGAGGTGGTCAGGACCGTCCTGGCCGTAGCCGGAAATGGCGCAATAGATAAGCCGTGGATTGATCTCGCTCAACGTCTCGTAAGCCAGACCCAAACGTCGCATCACGCCTGGGCGGAAGCCTTCGATCAACACGTCCGCATCCCGCGCCAGATCCAGCAGGATCTGCTTTCCCTGTTCGCTTTTCAGATTGAGCGTGATGCTTTGTTTGTTACGGTTAAGCAGGAGAAAGGAGCCAGACTCGACCTTGTTCAGCGGGGTAAACGCGCGGTTGTAATCGCCGCTCAGTGGCTGCTCAATCTTGATCACTTCAGCCCCCAGATCGGCCAGGATCTGCGTGCAGAATGCACCGGGCAGCAGGCGGGTCAGGTCGAGAATCTTCAGGCCTTCGAGCGCCATCACAGGAGTGCTCATGGTCTATGCCTCCCTCAGCACGCGGTCCAGCCGCCATCAACGGCCAATGAATGACCGGTGACATACGAGGCTGCCGATGAGGCCAGAAACAGACTGGCGCCGACGATTTCCTGGAGCTCGCCGAAGCGCCCCAACGGCGTGCGATCCATGACTCTGCGACCCAGGACCGGATGCGTGCGCAGGCCTTCGGTCAAGTCGGTGGCGAAGTAGCCGGGTGCAACGGCGTTAACCCGAATGCCTCTTGCTGCCCACTCCAGTGCCAACTGGCGCGTCAGCATCTCGACCCCGCCTTTGGCCGCGCAGTAGGCGGTGGTCTTGGCCAGGCCCACGCGACCGGCCACGGAGGTGATGTTGATGATGGAGCCCTGGCCCGCGTTGAGCATCAATTGGCCGGCATATTTACAGGTGAGGAACACTCCCGTCAGGTTGACGTCGATGATTTGCCGCCACTCCTGCAGCGTGGTGTTTTCCGCAGATTTATACCAGGGATTGATACCGGCGTTGTTCACCAATACGTCAATCCGGCCATAGGTGTCATGCACTGATTTACACAGGGCGGACACGCTGTCTTCATCGGCGATATCGGCCTGGAACGCGGCGGCTTTGCCACCCGCTTCATTGATCTCGCGCACGGCGATGTTCAGTTGTTCAAGGCTGCGCCCTACCAGCACCACTGTGGCACCTTGCTTGGCGAAGCCATCGGCAATGGTTCGCCCCAGGCCTCGGCCACCGCCGGTAATGATCACGACTTTATCGGCGAGGTCGGCAAACACGGCGAACGCGGGTGAGTTTTCACCGTTCATTGGGCCTTCCTCCCCAGGCGACGGGCGATGCTCCAGCGGTGGACTTCGGACGGGCCGTCGTAGATACGGAAAGCCCGCACGTCACGGAAAATCCGCTCGACCTCGGTGTCGGCTGTGACGCCCATGCCACCCAGCACCTGCACGCAACGATCGACGACTCGCCAGATCGCTTCTGACGCATGAACTTTGACCATGCTGCTTTCGGCGCTTGCGCGCTCACCCTGGTCGAGCAGCCAGGCGGTATGCCAGATACTCAGACGGGTGGTGTGCAAATCGATTTCGTTGTCGGCAAGCATGAAGCCGATGCCTTCGTGAGCGATGATGGGCAGGCCAAAGGCTTCACGTTTTTGTGCGTAGACCACGGCAATGTCATGAGCCCTTTGCGCGGCTCCCAGCCAGCGCATGCAGTGGGTCAAACGGGCCGGGACCAATCGCACCTGGGCATAGCGAAAACCTTCGCCGACTTCCCCAAGTACATCGGTTCTGGATACGCGCAAGTTATCCAGCACGACTTCGGCATGACCGCCGGTGAAGGACGAATCAAGGGTGTCCAGGGCGCGCTCGATGCGAAATCCCGGGTTAGGCAGATCAACCAGAAACATCGTGGCGCCCACGTCCACGTCATCGACAATCGTGCGGGCCATGATGATGGTGAACGCTGCGCCGTCTGCACCGGTGATCAACCATTTACGGCCATTGATGATGAAGTCGTCGCCATCGTTGATGGCTGTAGTCATCAGCAATGTCGGGTCGGAGCCGGCGCCTGGCGACGGTTCTGTCATGCAAAAGCAGGAGCGCGTCTTGCCTTGCGCCAAGGGCACGAGCCAGCGTTGTTTTTGCTCGGCAGAGGCCACGGTCTGCATCAAATGCATGTTGCCCTCATCCGGCGCTGCACAATTGAGCGCTACAGGCCCGAGCATCGAATAACCCGCAGCTTCGAAAACCACGGCGCGGCCCACATGGGAAAGCCCCAGACCACCCAGATCGCGGTCTACGTGTGGACTTAACAGGCCGGCATCACGAGCCTGGGTGATCAGTTCGCTGCGCAACTCGTCGCTTGGCCCGTGGGCGCTGCGTCGAGGGTCTTTCTCATAGGGAATCACCACCTCCTGAATGAAGGTACAGGTCTTGTCTCGCAATTGAGCGAGCGAATCAGGCAACGTGAAGTCCACGGCGAAATCCTCAGAAAATCTTATTGTTGGAAATATCGAGGGTGAATTCGAAAAGCTCTTCTGCCAGTTGACCGAAGTCGGCGTAACGGGGGTCGCTGGTTTCGCCGACCAAATACCGGCGGTGAAGTTGTTGAAACACAACCGCCAGTTTGAACATGGTGAGCACGCGATAAGACTTGAGGTCGTCAAGACTTTGTCCAGTCAATGCGCTGTAGGTGGTGGCAATGTCTTGCCGGGTGGAAAAGCCCGGTTGCATCGTTGGCATCTGCGCCAAGCGGTGCATGCAGGAAGGGTCGTCGGGCTCGCCCCAGTAACTGAGCAGCGTGGCGAGATCGAACAGGCCGTCACCTTGTGTGCCCATGTCCCAATCGACAATGGCCCTAGGTTGCAATGTCTGCGGGTCGATCAGAATGTTGTCGAGTTTGAAGTCGTTATGCAGCAGCACGGGTTTGCCTGCGATCGGGTCCTTGATGTCGGTTAACCATTGCGCCAGCGCTTGCGCTGGACGGCTCAAGTCACCATTGACCACCCACTGCGCGCGCTTGATCCAGCCCTGCGCAGTGCGTCTGAAAAAGCCTTCCGGCCGCCCGAGGTTTTCCAGCCCGACACTGGCCAGGTCGACGGTATGCAACTGAGCGAGCGTATCGACCAGCATGTTTGATAATTGGTGCCCGGTGGTTTCGCTGGCAGGCAAGGGGTGAACACTGTCGCCTCGCAAAGACAAGCCGGCCCGGTAGTCGATCAAGAGAAACGGCGCGCCAGCGACGCCCGCGTCGGCACAGAAATGATGGCTGCGTGGCGCCAGCGCAAATACGCGCCAGAGTCGGGAAAGAATCCGGTGCTCACGTTGCATGTCATTGGCGCCCGGTGGTAGCGGTCCTGCGGGAGGACGACGCAGCACCATCCAGGTGTGATTGATGCGCACCAGAAAATTCAGGTTGGCCAGTCCGCCCGACAGTTGCCTCGGTGCGTGGCCAGGGTCCATCCGCAAGTTTTGGCTGGCGAGATAGCGCTCAATAGTGACCCAGTCAAGCTCGTGGCTTGCCTCTTTGGGCCTGAGGGCAACACCTTCGGGTAAGCGCTGACGGGCAGCGGGAGTGAATCCGATCTCGACCATAGCTACGTTCATCCGACGTTGAGATTGAATCGATTATTGTCGGACCGAAAATACATCGTCAAGCATTAAAATGAGCTATTGCGGGAATTGAGCGTAACGATTAAGAATATTGTCGGACTGAAAATAGGCTTTGTCGGGGAGGCAGCTATGTTCGGCAATATTATTGGTTGGGCGCATACACCATTCGGCAAGCTTGCGGGCGAGTCGCTGGAATCGTTGATTACTCGGGTGACTCTGGACGCGTTGGCACATGCGCATTTGGAGGCTCGGGATATCGACGAGATTGTCATCGGGCATTTCAACCAGGGTATGGATCCCCAAGGCTCGCCGGCCTCACTGGTCTTGCAGGCCGACAGCGGTTTGCGTTTTACGCCGTCGACAAGGGTGGAAAACGCCTGCGCCACCGGGTCTGCAGCGGTGCGCCAGGCGTCGAGCCTGATCGCGTCGGGCCAGGCGAAAATTGTTTTGGTGGTGGGCGTGGAGAAGATGACGGCTGCCACGGAGGAAGCGGTGCGCCAGGCATTGGTATCCGCCAGTTATGTCGCCGAGGAGGGCGGGGCGCAGGCGTCTTTTGTCGGGTTGTTCGCCGATATTACCCAACAGTACTTCTCCCGTTACGGGGATCAATCTCATGCGCTGGCTTGCATTGCGGCGAAAAACCATCACAACGGGAGCATCAATCCATTGGCTCACTTGCGGAAAAGCCTGGACGTGAGTTTTTGCGGTCAGGAATCCGCAAGCAATCCTTACGTGGTCAAACCTTTACGTCGTACCGATTGTTCGCTGGTGTCGGACGGCGCGGCAGCCCTGGTGTTGGCTTGCGATGACGTCGCGATGCGCAGGGAGCAGCGTATTTCGATACGAGCCCAGGTGCAGGTCAACGATTACCTGCCGATCAGCCGACGCGACATCACGCGTTTCGAAGGTGCTTCCAAGGCGTGGCACAAGGCGTTGAGCATGGCGAGCCTGACGCTCGATGACCTGAACTTCGTCGAGACCCACGATTGTTTCACTATCGCCGAATTGATTGAGTACGAAGCCATGGGCCTGACGCTGCCTGGCCAAGGCGCCAAGGCAATTCTTGAGGGGTTGACGCAGCCTGACGGGCGTTTGCCGGTCAATCTGTCGGGGGGATTGAAAGCCAAAGGTCATCCCATCGGGGCGACCGGTGTCTCAATGCACGTGCTGACCGCCATGCAATTGGCAGGCGAGTCACCTGGCCTGCAACTGACCAACACACCAAGCCTGGGAGGCCTGTTCAACATGGGCGGTGCGGCGGTCGCCAACTACGTCAGCATTCTGGAGCGCACGCGTTAGGCAACGCTGACGAAATAACTGCATCAGGAGAACGATATGCAAGACGAGGTCTGTTTAAGCCACCTGCTTTATGTGCGCGCCAGCCGTAATGCCCGGGTCGGATGGATCACGCTGGACCGTCCCGAAGCGTTGAATGCCTTGAACGCGCAGATGATCGCGGAAATTTCCCAGGCATTGGATTGTTTTGAAAAAGATCCTCAGATCGGCTGCGTGGTGTTGACCGGCAGCGCCAAAGCTTTTGCCGCCGGTGCTGACATTCTGGAAACCCGCGACCAGACATTTCCGCAAACCAGCCTTGATAACTTTCTTGGCGAGTGGGACCGGATCGCACGGTGTCGCAAACCGATGATCGCCGCAGTCGCGGGGTACGCACTGGGGGGCGGGTGTGAAGTGGCCATGATGTGCGATTTGATCATTGCGGCGGACAACGCCAGTTTCGCTTTGCCGGAAATTTCCCTTGGCTTGATTCCTGGCGCCGGCGGAACACAGCGACTCTCGCGCTGGGTCGGTAAAGCCAAAGCGATGGACTTGTGCCTGACGGGGCGCCGAATCGGGGCCGAGGAGGCCGAACGAATCGGGCTGGTTTCACGAGTGGTGGCTTCAGGGCAATTACTGATTGAAGTCGGCACGATCGCGCAGAACATTGCCGCGCGCTCTTTGCCCAGTCTGTTGCTGATGAAGGAATGTGTAAACCAGGCGTACGAAACCGGGTTGGGCGAAGGGCTCGGCTATGAGCGACGCGCGTTTCACTCCTTGTTCGCGACACAGGATCAGAAGGAAGGAGCCAGCGCGTTCATTGAGAAACGAGCGCCGATCTTCCAGCATCGCTGATACATAACAAGACATTCGTTTATGCCAATGGGCCGGACTTTTATTCTGGCTTGTCGGTTTTGCGTGTCCGTCATTCGAGTTTGTTTAGTCATTTCCGAAGTCCCCACAACAACAATACAGGTATACAAAACATGACTCCGAAGTTGTTCTCTGTCTCTCTGGCAGGCGCATTGGCCGGGCTGCCGGCGCTGGCACACGCTGATTTCATTGAAGACAGTCACGTCAATTTCAGCACCAAGAATTATTACTTCAATCGCGATTACCGCGACGGTACCGGGCCGTCGAAAGCGGAGGAGTGGGCGCAAAGCTTTATCCTCAAATACCAGTCCGGTTATACCGAAGGGCCGCTTGGTTTCGGCCTCGATGCAATGGGTATGCTCGGGATCAAACTTGACTCGGCACCGGAGCGGTCGGGTACCGGGATTCTGGCGCGCCAGGCTGATTCCGACGATCCGGCCAAGCCCTTCGCCAAACGTGCCGCTGACGAATATTCAAAACTTGGACTGACCGCCAAGGCGCGGTTGTTTGAAAGCAATGAATTGTTCGTGGGCAGTTTGCAACCGTCTGGCATCGCGGTGATACAACCGAACACCAGCCGTGCATTCCCCCAGACATTCGAAGGCCAGCAACTCACCAGCAAGGCCGTGCAAAACATGACCCTCAACCTGGGCCATATCAGTCGGGTCAAGCAACGCGACTCCACGGATTTCGAAAAAATGGGCATCACCAGCCAGTCTGGGCAGTATGCAAGCAGCGCACGCTCGGACGATTTCAAATTCGCGGCAGTCGATTATCTGGTCACTCCGGATCTGCTCGCCAGCCTGCATTACGGTCAACTGCAGGACATCTATCAGCAAGGGTTCGCCGGGTTGAAATACAGCACGCCATGGGGGCCGGGCCGGATCCTGGGTGAAGTTCGATACTTTGACGGCAGTGAAACGGGCGCGGCGCTGGGCGGCAAGGTCGATAACCAAACGCTCAGTACCAATCTGGGGTACTCCCTCAATGGCCATACCATCAGCGGTGGCTATCAGAAATTGTGGGGCGATACCGCCTATCCGTTGATCGACGGCACGATCAGCTACCTTTTCACTGAACTACAGGTCAGTAACTTCTCGCGCGCCCAGGAACGTTCATGGCGCGCGCGTTACGACTATAACTTTGCTGCAGCGGGCATACCGGGCCTGACTTTGACCACCCTATACGTACGTGGCGACCAGGCTAATGTGATCAACATGAGCCAGGAGGGTAAAGAGTGGGAACGCGACACCTACATCACGTACGTGGTGCAGGACGGACCGTTGAAAAACGTCGGTGTGCAATGGCTCAATGCGACCCAGCGCTCTAACTACACGCGCGACACAGACGAAAATCGCTTGATATTCAGCTACACCCTGGCGCTGAAGTAACCCCATGCCAGAAACGCAAAAGCCGTCGCAAGACGGCTTTTGCAAGACTCAACACCCGAGGGTCAGACGCGGGAAGTTTCCCCTTCAGCCAGGCAGACTTGCATGATCCGCAGGTTTTTATCGGTGACACGGGTAGGGAATACCTCGCTCAACCGATCCTCGTGCACCGGGATCACCCGTTTGGCCTCGTAATCCACGGCCTTGAGCATTTCCTCGGTGGCAAGCACAAGATTGGTATTGCTGTTCTGCGCCAGCCCGACGGGCCGGTATTCCAATGTCCCGGTGATATCACCTTGGTCTATTTTCGGGTTGGCCAGCATATTGTCGTACACGTACACCAAGTCTCCGGCCAACACCCAACTGTTGTGTGAACTGGAGGCCAGATCATTGCGTACGTGAACCCACATGCAGCCGAATGTATGGCTGTCGAACGCGACGCGCAGATCGATACCCGGTGCTACGTCCTCTATCTCACCTTCCACGCAGATAAGGCGGCCCTGGCGCGCCAGATCGACCGCTCGCAAAATGTCCGAAGGATCGAGTCCGGTGCGGGTCCAGTTCAGACGGTCCGGAAGCGCCATGGCCCAGATCCACTTCGACAGCTCCCGCTCCTGAAGATAAAACCGTGCATTGGGAAAGGCATCGGTGTTGCCGAAATGATCAAAGTGAGCATGAGTCACAAACACCGTATCGACCTCTTCAGGCGTGACATTGCACTCGGCCAGAACGTCCCGTGGCGAGTGCCAGTCGCCAACCCCAAATTGCTTGGCCAATGCCTGGCCGTAATCGCGATGGTTGTAACCGACGTCCACCATGATCGTGCGGCCATTACCTTTGATCAGCACATAGCAATAGGGCAATTTGCGGGTCCCTTCATTATGTACGCCGTATTTGATGCCGCTGACCGGAAAGTTCGGAATATTGGCAAATTCGAGAATCCAGATCGAATAGGGGGACATGACAGCCTCTTTTATGAGTGTTTGAATGAAAGCGATATCAATGCTGCGAACAGCAAAAACAGGCGTTTTGCAGATCGACAGGCATAAGCCCCAACTGTGCATTGGATGCGCAGCGCAGCATGGCATTGGTGTTATTGAGTCCCTTCAGTAAGGCCGGTGTGCGCTCCCTGAGTACTGCACCATTACTGATGTTTCGCTGCAGTTCTCGGGCGATGTGCAACAAACTGCTGGCCGTGTGCGACAAGTGGTTGAAATGCGCTGACGCCATCACCGGGATATTGAGATTGCCCAGCAGATCCATAACTTCGATCAGATCCTGTTCCGGCGTGCGCGCCAGTTGAGCGTAAGTACTGAAGCCATTATCGGCTTGCCCAAGAATCAACAGCCCGGCGATTTGTGCTATCACCCGATTGAGCTTTGCATAGGGGCGTTCGATCAGCGCTACATAGTGATTGAGTTCATCTTTGGTATGGATGACCGGACGAACCGCCGACTCGGTCATGGACTCGACTTCCGCGCTGAAGGGAGCCAGCCGGCCATCCATGCAATCCTGGCTGAACGACAACGTATAAGGCGTAGCCAGGGAACGTGGCGTATTGGACATGTGGGGTCTCTCTTATTGTCTTTGGCATTTCTGCGTTTTGAGTATTTGAGTGACCAATGCCCTTGGCAAACGAATAAATCAGATTGCAGCCAGTGGTTAAGCCAATAAATCCTGGCCTGTCTGCCAGTCTTTATTTCGCCACCTATGAATTGGCACCGCTGTGACCAAAATTCACAGCCGGTGTGAAATCTTGAGGATATTCAGCCTTTCAGAGATGTAATAGTTTAAGCACCATGATCCCCAAGCCCCGGTCATTGACCGGCTGACAACTGATAAAAACGGGAGGTGAGATCTGGACAACTATTCGCAAATGCTCGCCTTCATACGCGCAGCCGAGCACGGCAGTTTTTCCGCGGCGGCCCGGGCAAGCCATCTGACGCCCTCGGCAGTAAGCAAGCTGATTTCACGGCTGGAAGAACGCTTGCAAGTGCGTTTGTTTGTTCGAAGTTCCAGAGCATTGCTACTGACGGAAGAGGGAGCGGTCTATCTGAAAAGTGCCTTGGCGGTCGTTGATGCCATGAGCGAGGCTGACTCATTAGCCGAACGTCTGCCCACCCGGGTCAGCGGCATGTTGCGCGTGCATACGATGACCACTTTTGCAAAGCACCAGATCCTGCCGTGGCTGCCACAGTTTCTGGAAACCTATCCGTTACTCGATCTTGATATTCAATTGGGGGCGCAATACCTCGATCTGTTTGAGCAAGGTGTCGATGTCGCCATTCACAGCGGTTTTTTACCCAGTTCATCGAGGGTTGCCCGTCGCTTGAACGACAACGAATGGATTATCTGTGCCTCGCCGCAGTATCTGGCTAATCACGCGCCATTACTTCATCCGCAGGATTTGCTGGCCCACCAATGTTTTGGCTTTGACTTCGAAAGCCAATGGAGCGCGTGGTCATTTCAGGAAAACGGGCGCTTGTTCAAAGTGCCGTTTCGCAGTCGCTCTTCGTTCGGTCAGGGTGACCTGCTACGAGATTTGGCGTTACAGGGAGCGGGCATCGTCAAGCTCGCGGGATTTCATATTGGTGAAGATATTCGCCATGGGCGGCTGGTACCGCTGTTGCCAGAGTTCTATACCGGTGAAAAAGAATCGGTGAGCCTGATATATGCGAATCGAAAATATTTAAGTCCGCGGATAAAAGTGTTTATTGATTTTCTCAGCGATCGAGTGAAAGACCAGCGCTGGACGATAACCTGACGCACGGCGAAAAGTTAAGTTGATCTTTTTTGAGTGCGCTCCTATTGGGTGCGCTCATTGGGGGAGTTCGCATGTTAAATGCAAACTTTATGATGTTTGCGATAGCGATATCGTATTTGCTAAATGCTTGACCGTGAGGTGATCTGAAAATGACTGCACAAGAAACAAGTTTGGCTAGACCCGTGATGACGGCCGCGCGTGGCGATCAATCCAAAGTGCCTTATCAGTTTGATCAACCGGCAGGAATGCCGGCGGATTTTTTGCTGCCAGGCGCACTGAATCTTGACTGTGACGAACGAGAGTGGGTGCCACAAGCTGAAGGCGTATGGTTTCGTCCGTTGATCCTGAGTTTGTCGGGCGGCTACTTCGTCAATCTGACCCGCGTGCGTCGTGCCGGTGTTCTTTCCCGTCACCGACATGGTGGGCCGGTGCATGCGATTACCCTGCGCGGCCATTGGCATTATCTTGAACACGAATGGGTCGCTACCGAGGGCAGCTATGCCTTCGAACCACCAGGAGAGACCCATACATTGGTTGTGCCGGAAGACGTGACCGAAATGATCACGCTGTTTCACGTGACCGGCAACTACGTCTATGTCGATCCTTACGGCAAGGCGCTGGACTATGAGGACGTATACACCAAACTGGAAAGTGCCCGTCGTCATTACGAATCCGTCGGGTTGGGTGCTGATTACGCCGACCAGTTCATTCGCTGATCCGACTTGAAAAATAACGGTTAAGAAAAGTTCCAAAGCGTTAATTGGCATCGGATTGAAAGTCTCGATGACGGCATCGCGTTATCCGGTGATTACAGTGTCGAGTTAATACGAACACTTTGCGAACAATCTGGCCCGGCCGCGAGCTTAAAATGAATTGACGTTTATTCATTTTGTTCGCGGCTTGTACGTATTCGAACTTCCATGGATCTGGATGCACTTGCCCAACCGCTTTGACTGCAAAAGAGACAAACATTCATCAACGTAACTCTTCCGCATCCAATAACAATAGCAGCAGGAGATTCAATCCATGCATTCCACACCCTCCAACGCTGATGGCGTTGCGCCGCAGATCGATGATAACGATCCCGTCTATCGCAAGATTGCCTGGCGGCTGATGCCCTTTTTGTTCATTTGTTATGTGTTCGCCTACCTGGACAGGGTTAACGTTGGCTTTGCCGCGCTGCATATGAAAGCAGACCTGAACTTTACCGACGCCGTATACGGAATGGGCGCCGGAATTTTCTTTTTTGGCTACATCTGCTGCGAGATCCCCAGCAACCTGCTGATGAAACGCCTCGGTGCACGCATCACCATTGCCCGCATCATGATCGGTTGGGGCTTTGTCTCTTGCTGCACCATGCTGGTCCAAAGCCCAACTTCGTTTTATCTGATGCGCTTACTGCTGGGGGCATTCGAAGCTGGCTTTGCCCCTGGGGTACTGCTGTACCTGACTTTTTGGTTTCCTCCGGCTCGAAGGGCGCAGATGGCCGCCATTTTCCTTTGCGGTTCGGCCATCGCTGGCGTGGCAGGAGCGCCCTTGTCAGGGATGATTCTCGACGTATTCCAGGGCACGGCCGGGCTGCAAGGCTGGCAATGGTTGTTTGTCATTGAGGGCATTCCTTCGATTGTGTTGGGGGTCTTGGCGCTGTGGTTGCTGTCTGATGGTCCCGCCACCTGCAGGTGGTTGCGAGCCGATGAAAAAGTCAAAGTGATCGGTCATCTGGCCAGTTTCCAGCCAGCGCGTGATGACGGCTTTATCGGCGCGTTGCGCGGGCCAACTATCCATCTTATCGCCATAACCTGGTTCACCATTGTTTGTGGGCACAACGCGGTGAATTTCTGGATGCCCATGATGCTGCGTGAAGCCGGCTTGACCACGGGGACTGAAATCGGCCTGTGGGCGATGGTGCCTTACAGCATCACCACGATTGGCATGATCCTTATCTCCCGGCATTCCGATCGACGTTTGGAGCGCCGCGCGCATATTTCAGTGTGCTCATTAATGGCTGCCATCGGTTTCGGGATGTTGCCTTTTGTGCAAGGTAATTTTGGCTTGAGTATTGTCGGGCTGACCTTGGCTGCACTCGGCGTGTTTTCGGCGATGCCGATAATCCTCGCCATGCCCATGAGTTACTTGCCGGCTGGCGCCGCGCCCGGTGGCATTGCTTACGTGAATACCGTTGGCATGGTGGGCGGTTTTGTGGGGCCTTACTTGATGGGAGCCATCAAAACAGCTACCGGAAGTTTTGCCTATGGGCTCTACGCCGTCACCGGATTATTGCTGCTTGGGATTTTGATCATGATGTGCATGGTGCGTACCCCGCGCATGGAACCGGTTCTTGGTGCGCAAGTACCGGCAGTATAAAACGGCGGGTTCAAACAGGATTGAACGATAAAATCGCTGAGCTGTGCTCGGCGATTTTTTTGTGCTTGTGTCCCTCGGAACATCGCGGTCACTTTGAGTTTCGGACACAACGCGGTTCCATATAGCCATCGAATGGAAAGGAATGAGGGGGATGTCGAAGAAGGGGGGGAAGGGTGCTTGCTTTCTTGTTCTTGTTTCTGCAAGCGAGTAGGAGTTCATTCAGGTAGCGAGGTGATTTCAGCCGCTTGCAGCTGCACACTCCGACGACAGAACGATGTATTCAAGACCTTTGAGACGGCCTTCGGAGTCGCGATAAATCATGGTGACCGGTGATGCGTTGCATTTGTCTGCCGGCGTCGTAGTGGAGATGACGCTGGCGATATCCAATTGCATTCCATAGTGGTATTGCTCAACTTTTATCGGACCCTCATTGTGCTCCTGTTGAGCCATGACAGAAAAAGCACAGACGAGCGTCATCCACGGAAGATAATTCTTCATTAACGTATCCTCATTGGTAAATGACTCCCTCAACTTTGTTGCGTGGACAAGAGCGGAGGGAGTTTTCGAGACAAAAGTGCCGTCGTGTGACGACCTTATAGAGCCATCAAGTCGCGATGGACTTCGAGCGAGTTACGCTCAACCCAGTTATGCGCCAGCAAGCCGTCTGGACGAACCTCCCAAACCGCGGTACCGAGCATTTCAAAAGGTGTGCGGCATGAACGACCGCCAATGAACCCCTGGTTTCTTCCAGCGAGTTTCCAGCGCGAAGCCACTCGAGTACCTTCATGATTTTGAAAGGTTTCGATACTGCCAAACGTGAAGTCTTCAATCTTCGACAGGAAAACTCCAATCCACTCAATAAAGGCTTCACGTCCGACAATATCGACACCGCCCGACGTGATAATGAAGTCTTCTGCAACAAAGCGTGCGGCGGCTTGCGGGTCTCTCGCCTGCCAGACTTCACGCCAGAAGCTTTCAACAATTTCTACAGCTTTATTGTCTGCCATCTTGGGTTCCTCGGTTTTTTGGGGCCTTACAGCCCGCTTCAGTGGTGACGCAAAACAGATATCAGTGGGTCAGAGTTCTTGACCGATAAACCAATGCCAGTGCGGCGATCAGAACCCAGGCATCAAGGGCAAACGCGAACCGTATTGAGAGGTTCCAGTCGCTGACGGCGTGCAGCAAAATCCCGATCACCGCCACACCAGTGAGTGCGCCGATCTGGCGGTTTGCGTTAAGCGCGGCGGCGGCCACGTTGGAGTTAAGGGCACCGCTCACATGCATGACTGTGCTGATGACTGCCGGTATCGCTAACGCCATGCCGCCCGTGCACAGTGCTGCGCCAAGGGCTATCCAGACATAGGTCGCCTTACCGCCGATCAAGGCCGTGGCAAGGGCGCCTGCTACCCCAATGCCTAGCCCGCAAAGCATTACCAAACGCTCGCCATACCGGTGTGAAAGATGTCCTGAGGCGTAATTGATGATCGGCACCACGCCCATGATCGGTAGCATCCAAGTGCCGGTTTGCAGCGCCGTGGTGTGATGGAACTGTTGCAGGAACAGGCTGATGAAGAAGATCTCGCCAAATAAGACGAAGTTGATCAGAAACCCCAGCCCGTTGAGGGTCCAAAAATTTTTGTTGCCCCGCAGTTGGATCGGGATGACTGGCGCTGCCGAGACTTTTTCCCGCCAGACCACGGCCAATCCGCCTACTACCGTAACAGCCAGTGCAATTTGGCTGCTCGTGGCGCGCCAGCCGAGCGTGGGGCCTTCAATGAGCACGAAACTGGCACCGCCCAATGCGAGCATAATCAGCAAATGCGTGCTGGGGTTGAAGCTGACCGGGCGGCGAGCAGAAGCGGACAATGTCCACTGGGACAGGAGAATACCGATGATGCCGATCGGTATATTCAAATAGAAAATGCTTCTCCAGCCCAGGGTGTTGACGAGTACACCGCCTACAAATGGTCCGGTTCCTGCTGCCGTACCGACGATGGCGCCCCAGATTCCAACCATTCGCATACGCACACTGCGATCAGGAAATACTTCGCTGAGCAGGCTCAAGGAGCTTGGCATGAACAGCGCGGCACCGATGCCTTGCATGAAACGGGCTACGATCAGCTCCGGCGCAGATGTGGCCAGACTGCATCCTAAAGAGGCCAGAATGAACCAGGCCAGGCCGAGCATGTAAGCCCGCTTGGCTCCGAGCATGTTTGCCAGCGCACCGCCCAGCAGCAGGAATGAAGCAAATGTAAGCGTATAAGCATCAATGACCCAAACCAGGGAGGATAAGGGTACGACGAACTCGCGTTGCAGATCCGACAGCGCAACGTTCACCACAGTGACATCCAGCATGGCCATGACGAATCCAAGTGCTACTGCCATAAGCACAAGTGCGTTGGATATCACTTTCATGACTGAGGGCCTGGATTCTGATTCATTCATCCACACGCTCCTGATCCGGTTTGTCGGGCCAACTCGATTGGCTTCATGACCCGATATTCGGAGTTTGCTATCAAGAACTCAAACGCATAAAGTTAATGGTATCTAGTAGAAAGGCGAATTCATCATGCAAGCTGGAGACGTTGAAATCGATTTGTTGCGGGCGTTCATCGCCGTGGCGGAAACCGGCAGTTTTACTGCCGCGGCCGACGTGATTTCCCGGTCGCAATCGGCGGTCAGCCAGAAGATCATCCGCCTGGAAGAAGTGCTGGGCCTGCGAGTGTTCGAACGTACCAGCCGTGCGTTGACCCTGACGCCGGACGGCGAACGCCTGCTGGTCGGCGCGCGCAAGATGATGGTGCACTTCGACAGTTTCGTTCGGGAAATCAGGGAACCCGCGGAGGTAAGCCTGCTACGTCTGGGGATCTCGGAAAATCTCGTGCCCACTCAGTTGCCCAAGCTGTTGTCGCGGTTCAGCAAGCTTTACCCCGATGTCCAGCTTGAACTCACAACAGGCCTGAGTAACGACCTGTTGAACGACTACGAAGCCGGCCAGCTGGATGTAGTGATTGCCAAACGCAAGATCAGCAACAGCGCTCAGCGTGGTCGAATCATTTGGCGCGAGCCGCTGGTGTGGATCGCTGCCAAAGACTATGAAATCGAAGCCTCGCGCCCGGTTCGCCTGGTGATGATGCGACCACCGTGTGCCTACCGCGCAATCATGATCGAAGCGATGGCGTCGGTACGACGTGAATGGTCTTCAGCTTGTCTTGCCAGCAACCTGATTGGGGTTCAGGCTGCCGTCGCGGCCGGACTCGGCATTACCGCGCTGGGCACTTCATTCCTGCAGGAAGGCATGCGGATTGTCGAACCCTCGGAAAAATTACCGACGTTGCCAACGACGGAAGTGGCGGTGATCGGTGATGAGTTGCGCACGCAGCATCTGGTCCAGCCTCTGGTTTCGTTGCTGACCGAAGGCTTGATGTCGGGAACCAGTTTGACCTGAGGTCTAAGGCTGCGCGGCCGGATGAACCGTGCAACCTGGTTTCATTGTTGCTCTCGCAAGAGACTGATCAGTGCTTTGACGCATCCTGGCAATGCATCGAAGTCCCGTATGAGAATACTGCGGTCGCGCACCACCCAGGGTTCGTCCAGCTCCAGAATGGCCAGTTTCATGGTTTTGCTATTGCGCAGGGCGGCGGACTCCGGAATCACACCTATACCGACGCCTGCTTCAACCATGCGGCAGACTGCTTCGAAACTGGACAACTGAATTCGCCAGACCAGAGTTTCACCCATCAATTCGGCTTTATCGCGTACAAATGCCTGAAGGGTACTGCCTTCTTGCATGCCGACATGGTGAAAGGCAACGGTATCTCGCAGCCTGATGTGTTTACGCCGGGTCAGTTCGTGCCCCTCGGGCACTATGAGCACCAGTCGGTCAGTGCTGAATTGCAGCACTTGCAGATTTTTCGCCGTCACCGGGCCGGCAATGATACCGATGTCCGTCGAACCATCGAGCACGCCTCGAATGATGTCGCGGGACAACCGTTCCCGCAGGTCCACAGTCACGCCGGGACGTTGTGCGAGGAATCCGGAAAGCAATTCGGGCAAGAACTCCGTGACGGCCGTTGTATTGGCAAAAATACGGATATGCCCGGATGAATCGGCGCCGAACTCGGTGAACTCGGTTTTCAAATACCCCACCTGACGCATGATCAACCGTGCGTGTTGCAGCAGCTTGCTGCCCGCATCGGTCAGTTCGACGCCTTTGCTGTCTCGATACAGCAAATGGTTGTTCAACTGCGCCTCCAGCGCCTTGATACGTACGCTTGCCGCAGCAGGTGACATAAATGCCCGTCGAGCCCCCTGGCTTAAGCTGGCGGCTTCGGCGATGTGAATGAACAGGCGCAGATCAGTCAAATCAAAGTGCATGCCGCAAGTCTCTTCTGATGGTCTTTGGTGTTAATTCTGGTTTAACGAAGGCTTAAAGAAAAGTAGATTCACAGAACACCACGCCACTCGCATCATCGGTCGTAACGCAACATACCGAGGATGCAAATTTGATGAGTAATCACGACCTAAATGCGTGGCTCGGCAACACCGAAGAAGCGACCGACGATTTGGGCGCCAGTCTGCTTAAACGGGTGGCTGCGACTTTCGGCGTGCCACCGCTGAAGCCGGGGGCGGCACTTCCAGCACTGTGGCACTGGTGCTTTTTTCAGGAGCCTGTCGCGCCGTCCGGTTTGGGCGAGGACGGCCATCCGGCGAGGGGTGGATTCCTGCCGCCAGCGGCCCGGCGCAATCGTATGTGGGCCGGCAGCCGGGTCGAATTCATCCAGCCTCTACGCGCTGGAACCGAAGCTTCACGCCTGTCGACCATTACCCGCATCGAGGAGAAAAACGGTCGTAGCGGGCAATTGCTCTTCGTGACGGTAAGCCACGAATTTTCCCAGGGCGGGCAACTGTGCATTCGCGAAGAGCAGGACATCGTCTATCGCGAAATGACGGCGCCGAACCTCGCGCCCGGTGACCCCGCGCCGGTCACACAATGGCACGAAACCGTCTTCCCAGACGCCGTGATGTTGTTCCGTTATTCCGCTATCACGTTCAACGGTCACCGTATTCATTACGACGTGCCTTATGTGGTGGATGTCGAGGGCTACCCCGAAAAAGTCGTCCATGGTCCTTTGATCGCAACGCTGAATTTGCAAGCGTTCCTGCGTGCCCATCCTTACGCCCAACCACGCGCGTTCAATTTCCGCGGTGTGCGCCCTTTGATTGCTCCACAGCCGTTTGACGTCGGTGGAGCCGTTCTCGCGCCTGGCCGTGCGCAACTGTGGGCGAGCAATGACGGTGGTCTGGCACAGATCGCCGAACTGGTTTTCGACTGAGTGGGCAGACTCACTTCCAAGCACCCTGAGAGCGATAGATATGCAAAACAACAATGAAGAACTCAATGCCATTCGTGAAGGTGTGCGAGCGCTGTGCGGGGAATTTAACGCCGCGTATTGGCGCGAAATCGATGAGCGCAAAGGCTTTCCCGAAGCCTTCGTCCTTGCCATGACCCAAGCCGGCTGGTTGTCGGCGATGATCCCCGAAGAATATGGTGGTTCCGGCCTCGGACTGGCCGAAGCGTCAGTGATCCTGGAAGAGGTCAATCGTTGCGGCGGTAATTCCGGCACTATTCACGGACAGATGTACAACATGTTTACCCTGCTGCGCCACGGTAGCGAGAGCCAAAAAAGTTACTACCTGCCAAAGCTCGCCAATGGCGAGTTGCGCCTGCAATCCATGGGGGTTACCGAGCCGACCACGGGAACCGACACCACCAAGATCAAAACCACGGCCGTGCGCAAAGGCGACAAGTACATCATCAACGGGCAGAAAGTCTGGATTTCGCGCATCCAGCATTCCGACCTGATGATCCTGCTGGCGCGCACCACGCCGTTGGCTGAAGTGAAGAAAAAGTCCGAAGGCATGTCGATTTTCCTCGTCGACCTGCGCGAAGCCATCGACAACGGCCTGACCGTGCAGCCGATCGCAAATATGGTCAATCACGAGACCAACGAGCTGTTCTTCGACAACCTGGAAATTCCTGCCGACAGCCTCATCGGCGAAGAGGGCCAGGGCTTCCGCTACATCCTTGATGGCTTGAATGCCGAGCGCACATTGATCGCTGCCGAATGCATCGGCGACGGTCGATGGTTTATCGAAAAGTCGGCGTCGTACGCCCGTGACCGAGTAGTGTTTGGTCGTCCCATCGGCCAGAACCAGGGGGTGCAGTTCCCGATTGCCGAAGCCCATATCGAAATCGAAGCCGCAGACCTGATGCGCTGGCGTGCCTGTGAGGAATACGACAGCGGCATCAATGCCGGTGCCAGCGCCAACATGGCCAAGTACCTGGCGGCGAAGGCTTCCTGGGAGGCCGCCAATGCCTGCCTGCAAACCCACGGTGGTTTCGGCTTCGCCTGCGAGTACGACGTGGAACGCAAATTCCGCGAAACCCGGCTGTACCAGGTAGCGCCCATCTCTACCAACCTGATCCTGTCTTACGTTGCCGAGCATCTGCTCGAACTGCCGCGCAGTTTCTAAGGAGCCTGTCATGAGTCATACACAACAACTGGCGCAGTTCCTCGCGGAACTGGAGTACGCCAGCATCCCGGACAGTGTTCTTGATCGCACTGAAGACTTGTTCCTGGACTGGCTCGGTTCGGCGTTTGCCAGTCAGGGCGCGCACCCGATCCCGCTGTTCGAGCGTTATGCGCAAAAGATGGGACCGGCGCACGGTAACGCCAAAATACTGGTCAATGGTCGCGGCACTTCGGCGTATTTTGCTGCCTTGGTCAACGGTGCATCATCGCATCTGGTCGAGCAGGATGACTTGCATAATAGCTCGGTGCTGCATCCGGCGACCGTGGTGTTTCCGGCGGTGTTGGCTGCCGCGCAGGAGCGCGGCAAATCCGGCCGTGACCTGTTGTTGGCCTCGGTTGCCGGCTATGAGGCCGGCATTCGTATCGGTGAGTTCCTGGGGCGCTCGCACTACCGGATTTTCCACACCACCGCGACCGTCGGTACGCTGGCGTCAGCGGTGGCGGTAGGCAAGCTGCTTGGATTCAACGAGGAGCAGTTCATCAACCTGTTGGGGACGGCAGGCACCCAGGCCGCCGGGTTGTGGGAGTTCTTGCGCGATGCCGCAGACTCCAAGCAACTGCACACGGCCAAAGCCGCTGCTGACGGTTTGCTCGCCGCGTACTTGACTGAAGAAGGTCTATCCGGGGCACGCAATATTCTGGAGGGTGATCAAGGCATGGCTGCAGGCATGTCCAGCGATGCCGATCCGAGCAAATTATCACTGGGCCTGGGCAGTCGTTGGGCATTGCTTGAAACCTCTTTCAAATTCCACGCCTCGTGTCGCCACACCCATCCCGCCGCGGATGCATTGCTGGCCTTGATGCGTGAGCAGAGCCTGACCCACGAGCAGATCGCCAAGGTGGTCACGCATGTCCATCAAGCCGCCATCGACGTGCTGGGCCGAGTCGTCCTGCCAAAAACCGTGCACCAGGCCAAGTTTTCCATGGGCACCGTGCTGGGTTTGATTGCGGTACACGCCAAGGCTGGGCTAACCGAGTTCGACCGGCTGGCGCTGACCGATCCAGAGGTCGCCGCGTTCGCCAAAAACGTCAGCATGGAGCTCGACCTGCAAGTCGACCAAGCCTATCCCCAGCGTTGGCTGGGCCGTGTAGAGGTCACCACAACCGATGGTCGCGTTCTCTTTGGCCGCTGCGATGAGCCTAAGGGCGATCCGGGTAACACGTTATCCCGGCCTGAGCTGGAGGAAAAATTCCGCCAGTTACTGGCGTTTTCCGCAGCCCGAACGCTTGAAGACTCTAGCCTTCTGATTGACCGTGTCTGGGCGTTGCGTGAAGCCCAAGACCTGTCCACCTTCGCGGAGTAGCCGTTCATGAGTCTGCACTTTGATAGACCGCGCCCGCTGGACGGCATCACGGTCGTCAGCCTTGAACACGCGATCGCCGCACCCTTTTGCACGCGTCAGCTGGCGGATATGGGCGCGCGCGTGATCAAGGTCGAACGGCCCAATGTCGGTGATTTTGCACGCGGATATGACACGCGCACCAACGGTCTGGCATCGCACTTCGTATGGTGCAACCGCTCCAAGGAGAGCCTGGCGCTGGACGTGAAAGCGGAAGGCGCCGACAACGTTCTCGACGCGCTACTGGCTAAAGCCGATGTGTTGGTTCAGAACCTTGCGCCAGGCGCAGCGGCGCGGATGGGATTGTCTTTTGAAGCACTGCACGAAAAGTACCCGCAACTGGTCGTCTGCGATATTTCCGGGTACGGGGAGGGCGGTCCCTACTCGGACAAGAAGGCTTATGACTTGTTGATTCAGAGCGAGAGTGGATTTCTGTCGGTTACGGGCGGTGCGGGTCAGGACGAGATGGCAAAGGCCGGGTGTTCAATTGCAGACATTGCGGCGGGTATGTACGCGTACAGCGGTGTTCTGTCGGCGCTCCTGTTGCGTGGACGTACGGGGCAGGGTAGCCGCGTTGACGTCAGCATGCTTGAAAGCCTGGCCGAGTGGATGAGTTTCCCCCTCTATTACGCTTACGACGGTGCGGCACCGCCGCCACGCGCAGGCGCTTCCCACGCAACGATTTACCCCTATGGTCCGTTTCCTGCCGGTGATGGCGGGGCGGTCATGCTGGGCCTGCAAAACGAGCGTGAATGGTCGGCGTTTTGTGATCAGGTTCTGCTGATGCCGACTCTCAAACAGGACGAGCGGTTTTGCGCCAACGTCAAACGCTCGGCTAATCGCAAGGCGCTGCGACAAATCATTATCGACACCTTCGCTGATTTAAACGTAACGCAAATCGTCGAGCGGCTGGATCGTGCGCAAATTGCCAACGCCAACGTCAATGACATGCGTGGGTTGTGGAACCATCCCCAACTCAAGGCGCGCAAACGCTGGGTTGATATCGGCAGTCCGGCAGGCGTGTTGCCGGCTTTGTTGCCACCGGCGATCAATAGTGCGTTCGAACCGCGCATGGGCGCAGTCCCTGCATTGGGCGAGCACAGTGAAGCCATACTCATTGAGCTCGGGTACACCAGCGACGCAATCGCGAAGATGAAACAGGGAGCGGTTATATGAGCAAGCGAAATGGGCCTGCGATCGTCACCGCACTGTTCGTTCCGGGTAGTCGCCCGGAGCGTTTCGCCAAGGCGCTGGCCAGCGGAGCAGGGCGGGTTATCGTTGATTTTGAGGACGCTGTAGAAGAACCGCTCAAACAACAGGCGCGGCAGAACCTGGCGGAGTTTCTACGCAGTCATTGCCAGGCGCGGGTCATGGTACGCATTAATGCTCCTGATCATGCCGAGCATACTGCCGACATTGAATTTTGTGCCCGGCATCCGGGGGTCATCGGCGTGATTCTGCCCAAAACAGAAAGTGTGGATCAGGTCGAGGCCTTATCCGTTTGCGCAAAACCCGTGTGGCCACTGATCGAAACGGCCCAGGGACTTCTTGCGCTAGAGCAAATCGTTGGCGGCCCCGGGGTGGAACGCTTGAGTTTCGGTGGCCTGGATCTGGCCCTGGATCTGGGCATCAAAGGTACCGAAGGAGGCGCAACGATCATCGACCATGTCCGCTATCAATTGGTATTGCAAAGCGCGGCAGCAGGTTTGGCGGCACCGGTCGATACGGTTTTTCCCGACATCAGTGACCTCGATGGTTTGTCACACGCTGCGCGACGCGCCCGCGGTATGGGCTTTGATGGCTTGCTGTGTATTCATCCTGCACAGGTGGCAGCAGTCCAGCAAGCATTTGCGCCGGTTAGAGAGGAGTTGGCGTGGGCACGCAAAGTCCTGGCCGCGGCTGAACATGAAGGCGGAGCGTTTCGACTTGATGGCCAGATGATCGATGCGCCGGTACTGCGCCGTGCGCGTCAGGTGCTGGCTCATGAAAGGTCGTAAGCGGTTGTCTATGCGTAATGGATAAGCAGAGTTCGATCGAGAATGAACGCGGTTTTCAAACAACGGCCTGCATTGTGCGAAGCTGACATTGTGCAGGCGGCCACGCTCTTGATGCTCGACTGTGGTTACAGTGCAATGTCGATGCGTATGTTGGCCAAGACGCTCGGAGTGCACGCGGGTAGTCTCTACTATCATTTTCCTGGCAAGGTTGAGCTGCTCGAGCAGGTGCTCAGCTCAGTGCTGCAACGGCGGCTCGACGATTGGAAAGTTTGCAAACCCAAGCGTCGGGGCGCGCTGGAAAACCTCAATGCGTTTGTGTTGTTTCATTTACAACGCAGCTCAGCGTTCGCCAATGAAGAACGGTTGTTCGAGCGTGAATTGCGCCACGTCGATGATGGATTGCAAACCCGACTGGTTGCACTTCATGGGCGATACTTGGGGGCGCTCAGCGAAATCATTGTTCAGGGCATTCGGCATGGTCAGTTTCAAGTGTGCAATATCGACCTGACTTCGCAGTGTTTACTGTCGATGATCTCGGGTGTCATCAAAACGGTGGGTTCGGTCAATGCAATGGACCGGTCCGTCACCGAATCCATCGCGATGCTTTGCCGAAGGTTGATGCAGACGCAATAGACGCGCTGATCGTGTTTGCGCCCGTCAAATCACACAAAATGTGATTTGACGGGCGCTTTTCGGCTTACTGGAAAAACGGGAAGTCGGTATAGCCCTTCTCACCGTCGCGTGTATAGAAGGTGTCAGGATGCGCTTCAGCGAGCGGCCAATTGTTTGTCATGCGCTCCACTAAATCTGGATTGGCAATGAAGGGTCTGCCGAAAGCAATCAGGTCTGCCCAGCCTTCATCCAATGCCGCCTGAGCCGAGTTTTGGTCAAAACCACCACACCAGATCAATGTCCCCTGAAAGGCTTTTCGCACCTCGCGCACCAAGTCGTCACTGAGATTCTTTTCGTTAAACTCACTGTCCACCGTGTTGCCTGCAGGTAATGGTTGGTAAACGACATGCAGATAAGCGATCTCACGGCGATTCAACTCGCTGCACAGGTACAGCAATGTTTCTTCAACGAATGGATCAGAAGGCATGCTATTGAATTTTCCGAAGGGGGAAACGCGAACGCCGACCTTGCCGGCCCCCAGTTCCCGAATCGCCAGATCGACCACATCCAGCAGCAGGCGCGTGCGTGTTTGAGGTGTCTGCCCCCCGAACTGATCTGAGCGCTTGTTAAGGGTCGAGTTCATGAACTGATCGAAGAGATAACCATTGGCCCCGTGAATTTCCACACCATCAAACTTGGCAGCCCTTGCGTTCCTGAAAGCGAGGGTGAACTCATCGAGCAGATCTGCGACCTCGTCGGTCTCAATCTTGCGCGGCGTATCCGCGGGAACGAAAACCGCCTTGCCGGTACTGTCGTAGATAAATACTTGGGATTGTGCTGCCCGCTCATCGGTCGCACCACGCGGTGCCTCTCCGTTAGGTAGCATTGTATGATGGGCCATTCTGCCGACATGCCAGATTTGCAGAAAAATCGTTCCGCCGTGGAGATGGACTCGGTCGGTTACCAGGCGCCAACCTTGAGTCTGCTCCGCTGTATAAATGCCGGGGGTGCACGCATAGCCATTGCTAGATGCCGAGACATCTGTAGCTTCCGTAATGATCAGGCCAGCGCTCACTCGTTGCGCATAATAGGCCGCCATCAGCGCATTGGGGACATCCCCGCTGGAGGTGCGCGATCGGGTCATGGGGGCCATGACGATGCGGTTTTTCAGTTTAAGGGGACCTCGTGTATAAGCCTTGAACAAGGAGGACATCTGAATTAACTCCAAAGTGGACTGGAGAACCAGATTAGTTAGCGCTTATTCTCCTATCTACACACCCTTTGGTATGCAAGATTTAATCGCCCTATGACCCTGACAAAATTGCTTCCCCGCCTACCCATCGAGCGTGCCCTTGGAATCATTTCAGGACGCTGGAAAGCCGTCATCATCCATGTGTTGCTGGAGGGTCCCAAGCGGACGTGTGAGATAGAGGCGCAAATTGCCGGCATCTCGCAGAAAGTTTTGATTCAACAGCTCAAGGCGCTGGAAGAACACGGTATTGTTTGGCGAAAAACCTATCCTGAAGAGCCGCAACGCGTCGATTACATGCTGACGCCATTGGGGTTGAGTCTTCAGCCGCTGATTTCGTCGCTTCAGGAATGGGGCCAGCAGCACGCGAATGAACAGGGGGATGCCCATCGACTATTATCGTGCGATGCGGTCGTGCGTTCGCTTGATGGCCAGCGGTAGTGCGAGTCTGCCGCTAACTGGAGGTTGAAGGGTGGGAGCAGTTGGCTCCCTCCCCATCGTTCATCAAACTTGAGGAGAGCATCATGCTGTTCCATGTGAAAATGACCGTGAATTTGCCATTCGACATGCCCCCTGAACTCGCCTCCCAGCTCAAGGCTGACGAGGTAGCCTTGGCGAAGCGCCTGCAACAACAAGGGAAGTGGCGTCACCTGTGGCGCATCGCCGGACACTACGCCAATTACAGCATCTTTGACGTTGACAGCGTGCAGGAACTGCACGACTTGTTGATGCAACTGCCGTTACATCCCTATATGGCAATTGAGGTGGATGCGATCTGCCGGCACCCCGCATCCATTCATGAAGATGATCGCTAGGCTGATGCTGTTCGTGAGTGAGCGTCAAGGCCCATGGTCCTTCTCAACGCGGGCAGTCTCATGAGGGACTCGTCAGTCAGACGCTATCGTCGCGGCCCTCGTGCCGTCCGGCTTCGACGTCTTGCGTACCTGAATCAACAACATCAACACGAGAACGACGTTGACTAGCGCAAGGCCACCCAGGACTATCATGGTCACCGTTGCGCCATAACGCTGCTGCAAGTACCCGCCTGCCAAAGGTGTCAATGCTTGCGCAATCAATGTAGGGCGAGCGATTCGGCCCAGTATGATCGGGTAGATGCGCGCACCGAAAAGCGCCAGGGGCAGAGTGCCGCGAACTATGGAACGAATGCCGCTACCTGCGCCGTAGAGCACGATGCCTACGGCTGCCATCGTAGGAGACATAATCACGCACAGCAGACCCAGTGCGACGAGCACCGAAGAGCCTAACGCGCTCCAGATCGGGTGAGTTTGCTTGCCGATGAACAGGTCGATGGCGCGGGCACCCACTTGGCTGGGGCCGAGCAATGCGGCAATACCCAGGGCTGCAGGGAGCGAGATGCCTTGCGCTTGTAGTATCGCGATCAGTTGCACCGAAATGGCGGTCATGATCACCGAGGCCAGGATGAAGCCCGCGGTCAGTAGCTTGAACATCCTTTCCTGCGCCACGCTCGATAGCGCATATTCGATGCCTGAGTGCACCTTTGGTGTTTGCACGGCGGGGACGTGCTTGGGAAACACCCACAGGTAGATCGGCAGCACCATCAGCGCAAGTCCAGCGCTGTACACCAGACAGGTTTCCCGCCAGCCGAGGTGCTCGATGAGGATGGCAATCAGTGGCCAGACAATGGTGGTGCAGAAACCCGAAATCAGCGTGATCCGGGTGATCGCACTGCGCGCATTGTCTCCATAGAGTTGCCCCAGCGCGGCAAACAAAGGGTCGTAAAGTCCAACCGCCATACCGATACCAATCACCACCCAGGCCAGAACGAAACAAGGCAGGTTGGGGGCGCTGGCGAGCAAGAACAGGCCCAATGCGATGATGAGGCCACTGCTTGCAAGGACCAGTCGACCACCGATCCTGGCGATCCCGCGGCCGACCATCGGTGCCAGCAGCCCAGAAATTAAAATGCCTAGCGACAGTGAGCCGTACACCCATTGCTGTGACCAGCCCGTGTCCTTGACCACCGGGCCTGCAAGCATCGCCATCAAAAAAAATGAACCACCCCAGACCATAATCTGTGCGATAGCCAACAAAACGGAAGCAACAACCGTTGGTTTTGGGTGCGTGTCGGTCACTGAAATCCTCGAAGGGTATGAATGGAGTGATCGGGCATTCGAGATCCTATTTTTGCCGCTGGATAGTTCCCTTCGCCAGCCTGAAAAAGTGCGGGCAGCGTCCGCAAAAATGCACATCCGTCCCTGTGCACGGGTTCAGTTATCAAAGCAGGATGCGAGAAAACTCATTACCGCCTGGACAGCAGGGGTATAGCGGATGTCGCTATGGACCACTAGCCACACATCCCGCGCAAAATCCGCTCCCACGGTCTCCATCGCTTGCAGACCGTAGTGGCGACCCAGGAAGTAGGGCAGTGCGGCAACACCGGCGCCTGCTTGAGCGCAGGTGGCCTGGATATTCAGGTCATTGCTGCGCAGCAGGATAGGACGATCACCCGCTTGCGCCTGGAGCC
Organism: Pseudomonas fluorescens NCIMB 11764; assembly: GCF_000293885.2. Lineage (NCBI taxonomy): Bacteria > Pseudomonadati > Pseudomonadota > Gammaproteobacteria > Pseudomonadales > Pseudomonadaceae > Pseudomonas > Pseudomonas fluorescens. Next base: position 4,792,190 of record NZ_CP010945.1, on the reverse strand, counting down.
AGTCCTGCTGTGGTGTTTGTTCCATCGTCTCGTCGTAGGCGATGAAAGTCAGGTCCTGCGCGGCGGTGTTGGCCAAATAGTCCGCCGAGCCATAGAGGTGGAACGGCAACGTCGCAACCTTGCGGGCCACCAGGTCCGGCTCTGTGGGGCGGCTCAGTCGCACAGCTATATCCGCCTCCCGTCGTGATAAGGAAGCGCTGCCCAGGCTACCGATCAATTGCAGGGACAGCTGCGGATGTTTCATGCGCAATTCATTGATGCGGGGCGCGATCAGGGTACAGGCGAGCGCTGGCGGGGCACTGACGATGACTTCGCCGGTATAGCTTTCCTGCCCGGCCAACGCGGTCCGCTGCACCGCGAAGGATTCGCTTTCCATGCGTCGCCCCAGCTGAGCGATACGTTCCCCGTCTTCGGTGATCACGTACGAGCGAGGGCGGCGGTCCACCAGTTTGAGGTTAAGCGAGCCCTCGAGGGCGCTGATGCGGCGCGCCACGGTGGCATGGTCGACCTTGAGCTTGCGTGCCGCCGCCGATAAAGAGTGTTCATGGGCGAAGACAATGAAATAGCGAAGATCCTCCCAGTCAAACATGGGCGTTTTCTCATATGACAGGTGAATAAATGGGGAATTTTTCCCCGTCGACGGGTCTGCAAGAATCTTTCAACACCTGACAAACAGGTGCAAAGAGCCCCGCGTGCTGCCGGGTTTTCATCGCACGACTTGACGAGGAAAAAGCCATGTCTAAATCAACGCCTCTCGCGTATGCCGGCATCGTGGGTGCCACATTTTTCTGGGGCACCAACTTCAACGCGGGTGCCTACATCATCAAGAGCATGGCACCCATCAGCGCTTCCATTGAGCGCTTTTCGATTTCTACCCTGTTACTCGTACTGATTTTCGGTCTGGCCGGCAAGTTGCGCCTGAGCACGCTGAAGAACAATCTGGTGGCTTTTATCGGCCTGGGCCTGCTTGGATTCACTGCGTTCAACCTCGCGACATTCTTTGGCCTGCAAAGCACCACCCCCATCAACGGCGCATTGATCCTGGCGACCACGCCGCTCTGGACCATGCTCTTTGCAGTTCTGCTTGAGGGCGATCGCATTGATCGCGGGCGTGCCATAGGTCTCGTATTGGGCTTGCTGGGCGTCGGCCTGGTGATCACCCGAGGGGATATCCAGGTGCTTCTGGGGCTGAAAGTGGCCACCGGTGATGCGATCATTCTGGCCGGCAGCATTGCATGGGCTGCGAACATGGTCGGCACACGGCGCTTTGTCAAAAATGCAACGCCGCTGGAAACAACAACCTTCTCGATGTTGTTCGGTGTCATTGGCCTGATTGTGCTGGGATTCATCTATGAGGCTCCGGTTGCCAGCATCAGTACCGCTTCGCTGTCCATTCATGGTGCAGTCATCTACCTGGCGGTCTGCGGCTCGTTGATTGCGTACTTGCTGTGGTTCAAAGGCATCCACGCCATCGGCGCCGCACGCACGTCGATCTTTTTCAATCTGGCCCCAGTGTTCACCATGCTGGTTTCCTCGGTGTTGGGTGTAGCACCCAATGTCTGGCAACTGCTTGGCGCTGGCGGCGTCATTCTGGGCGTAGTGTTTGCCTCGGGTCTGGTGTTCAGGCCGACACAACCTGACCCGTTAGCCGCTGCTCCCAGCCCGCGCTGAGCTCCGCGAGGATCGCAGGCAAGCGGGCGGCTGACATGATGCTATCCGGGTTTGATATCCAGCCGTTTGAACCTTGAAGCCAACGTCGTGGGTTTCAGCCCAAGAAGTTCAGCTGCTCCACCTTTGCCAAACAATCTGCCGTCAGCGGCCTTGAGCGCAGCCTGCATGTTGTTGCGCTCCAGTTCGCGCAACTGGGCATCGGTCATGATCGTGGGGGAGACGCTGGAGGGTTGAGTCAGCAGAGGACTGTGTTTGTTCTCTTCGGGCAGATCGAGCGTCAGGTCTACGCCGATTGAAGTGATCAGCGCACGCTCAATGACGTTTTGCAGCTCGCGGATATTGCCCGGCCAGGAGTAGCGCTGCAGGCGCTCGATATCCAGGTTGCGCAGTCGACGCCCAGGCATGTTTAGCCGCTTTGCGGTTTGTTTAAGGAAGTGCGCAGCGAGCGGCGCGATGTCCATGGGACGATCGCGAAGTGCGGGAGACTGGATCGGGAATACGTTAAGGCGAAAATACAAGTCTTCGCGAAAACGCTTGTCCGCCACTTCCAGACGCAAGTCCCGATTGGTGGCAGCAATGATCCGGACATCGACCTTGCGCGTGCGCTCCTCGCCGACCCGTTCGAATTGGCCTTCCTGCAAAACCCGCAGCAGCTTGCTTTGCAGCTCCAGGGGGATTTCGCCAATTTCGTCGAGAAACAGCGTGCCGCCATCGGCCAGTTCAAAGCGCCCGACGCGATCGCGGACAGCACCGGTAAAGGCGCCACGGATATGTCCGAAGAATTCGCTTTCAAACAGCTCGGTGGGAATTGCCGCGCAGTTGACCCGGATCAGCGGACTTGCGTTGCGACGGCTGGCCTGATGAATCGCACGGGCGATCAATTCCTTACCCGTGCCCGACTCGCCGTTGATCAGTACGCTGGCATCGGTAGGGGCAACCACGTCGATCTGCTTGATGATTTTTAGAATGGGGGCGCTCTGGCCAACGATTTCGCGGAAGTTGTGCTCGATATGAATCTCTTCCTGCAAGTAGGCGTTTTGCTCTTCCAGCCGTTTTTTCAGTACCTGCAGCTCATCAAGCGCACTTTGCAGTTGGTTTTCGGTATTGCGCCGTTCGGTAATATCCCGAAAAACCACCACGGCCCCGACGATTCGGCCATCGGAAATCACTGGAGTACTGGTGAACTCCACCGGGAACGAACTGCCATCGCGGCGCCAGAAGATCTCCTGGCGTCCTTCATGAACCACACCATCACGCACCGCCTTGTAGATCGGACAGCTCTCGACCGGGTAATGGCTGCCGTCGGCATGGGTGTGGTGGTGTATGCGGTGGATGTTCTTGCCGATCATGTCCTTGGGCTCCCAACCCAGCATCCGAGCCCCGGCCGGATTGACAAAAGTAGCCAGGCCCTCTGTGTTGATGCTGTAGATACCGTCCCCCACCGAACTGAGCAGTAACTGGTTATCACGCTCCGATTCCTGGAACAGGTTGAGGATATTGCGCCACTCGATCAGCCCGCCGCGCATGGTGCGCTCAGTGTGGGCCTGGTCACGCTGGTATTGCTCATGGCTCAGTTCTCGCAGTACCAGGATAAGCTGCTGCTGGCCCTTGATCTGCAAGGTTGTGGCAGAAATCGTCAATTCGATGCGCTCACCGGTCTTGCAGTTGCAACTCAGTTCTTCAGTCCAGCCGCGACCTTTGTCCATGACGGCTTGGGTAAACACGATCAAGTCCGCCAACTGATGACCGAACAGTTTGCTCACAGGCAGATCAAGCAGTTCCTGACGCGGGTAACCGAGCAACTTGCAGGTTGCGATGTTCAGGTCCACCAAGCGGTCGGAGAAGGGGTTGAGCAGGGCAATGGCTTCGGCGCAATGCTCGAAAACCATATGTCGTGAAGAGTAGGCCAGGTCGGCCCAGCCAGTGATGGAGTCGGTTTCGTTCATGGGTACGACATCTCGTGGCGTTACGAATTTTCGTATATCTACGGGAGTTCGGGGTTCATTGATAGCATCAGATGAGCCGTAAAAAACCATCGCAGATTGATGTGATGAGCGCCAGCGGTGAAAGGTCAGGTGCTAGTTGTTTGAGGTAAAACAGGCAGAGCAACCGTTTAAAAAAAAGATATCAGATAGGGCGCGCCTACCGGACAGGTTCAGTTGAGTCTGATCCTGTTTTTATACGAGATCTGAATCTGTAATGAATATCAGCGCAAGCGCAGCCTTGGGCAAAGTGATCGCCCGTCGTTGAGTACCGAGCAAATTGCGGTGCGTGATGACAAATCCCCTGACGATGCCCTCAGGGGGCTGGCTGGTATGAGCGTGCAGTATGGGCGCTTGGCGATTGAGCCCCGGCCGCTGTTTCGGCGCCGCTGAATCCTGCCGCATTCCGTGCGCGGCTTTGAACAGATTGTTGCTCGACAAGGCTCATCAACTGATTGGCGATTTTGAGCACATCGTCCCCTGGGCCGAAGACGGCACGCACACCCTGCTGGGTGAGTGAGGCGATGTCCGATTGCGCAATGATCCCGCCCAGCACGACGGGAACGTCGATGCGCTGGCGATGCAGCTGTAGGAGCAGGTCGCAGAGTATTTCGTTGTGCGCACCTGCAAGGCTGGAAAATCCGATCAGATCGACCGGCCCATCGGCGTTCATGGAGGCCAGCAGTTCGGCTGGACTCTGGAACAGTGGCAGCATCGTGACCCGAAATCCTGCTTCGACGAGCACTGAGGCGATCAAGCGGATCCCGCGATCATGGCCATCCTGGCCGAGTTTTCCGAGCAGTACCTGTGGCGGCCGGCCATGCTGTGTCGAAAAGCGTGAAGTACGTTCACAAAGTGCCGACCAACCAGGCAATTGGCCACGCAGGGCACCATAGCCGCGGGGTAGAAAAGCAGGTGCCTGACGGTGACGAGGCCAGGCTTTCTCCAGTGCCTTCGTACACTCACCTACGGTCGCTCTGACGCTGATCGCGGCAATGCCGAGTTCCAGCAGATTGCCCTGACCGTTCCGTGCGCAATGGGTGAGCGCCTGAAGGTGCGCCTGTACCGCCGCCTCGTCTCGCCTGATACGCAATTGCGTGAGTCGCTGGTTCTGACGCTGACGCACCGCGCAGCTGTCCACCGGATAGACCGTATGGAGGGCTTGCGATGTCGGGCTGGCTGTCCGTTCTCCGACCCGTCGTAGCGCTCCGGTATCGAGCCGCGCTTGTGTCTGCACTGCCTGGGCATGGATCATCGTGCTGATCGAGCCATTATTGATCGCCGCGACCACGCCGCCTTCACTGTCTATGCGTGCAATACACGCGCGAACCTCGCGGCACACTGACGCGGTCAAGGACTCCATCATGTAGGAGCCGGCCCAAGGGTCAATGACATCGGTCAGACCGGTTTCTTCTTGCAGGATTTGTTGGGTGTTGCTTGCCAGCCTTGCCGAACTTGCGCTGGGCAGTGCGAGGGCTTCATCCCAGGCATTGGTGTGCAGTGACTGGGTGCCGCCAAATACTGCGGCCATGGCCTGTGCGGTCGTGCGCACGACATTGTTCATCGGGTCCTGTGCGCATAACGTCCAGCCGGAGGTTTGGCAATGCATGCGCATGGCCCTGGCGCGCGGCTTGTCGGCCCCCATCTGTTCGCTGATCTCATTCCATAAAACACGCGCAGCCCGTAGCTTTGCCACCTCCGTAAAGAAGTCGTTGCCGACACCAAAGAAGAAGCTCATTCGCGCGCAAAAGGCGTTGATATCCAGCCCTCGAAGTCGCACCTGCTCGACATAGGTTCGCGCGTTGAGGAGGGTCAGTGCCAATTCGAGTATTGGATCGGCGCCGGCTTCCTGGAAGTGATAGCCGGACACTGAAATGGGGTTGAAACGTGGCATGTGCCGGGCGAGGTATTCGATGACATCGGTGCAGATCCGCAGCGAAGGTTCGGGCGCAAAGATATAAGTGTTGCGCACCATGAACTCTTTGAGAATGTCGTTCTGGATGGTACCGCTCAGTTGCTCCCTGGCGATGCCGCGCTCCTGGGCGGCCACGATAAAGGCTGCCAGAACTGGAAGAACCGCGCCGTTCATAGTCATCGACACGGAAACCCGGTCCAGTGCAATGCCGTCGAACAATTCAAGCATGTCCTCGACACTGTCGATGGCCACGCCGGCCTTGCCGACGTCGGCGCTGCAGTGAGTGTCGTCAGAATCGTAACCACGATGGGTCGGCAGATCGAATGCAACGGACAGTCCCTGGGCCCCCTCGGCGAGGCTTTGGCGTAAACGCTGATTGGACAACCGGGCGTCGGCAAAACCGCTGTATTGACGGATCGTCCAGGGTTTGTGGGTGTACATGCTGGCGTAGGGGCCGCGCAGATAAGGCGGCTTGCCCGGATCGCTATCCAGATGTTCGATGCCGGCAAGATCGCAGGGTCGGTAAAGCGCTTTGAGTTGCAGGCCGGGGGCGCGGTACAACGGAGAACGAGTCATGGCCTTGTGCACTCCCGAAGCCAGGTTTTCTCGGTAAAGACATCGGCAAGCTTGTAGCCATCGGACTGGCGAAAAACCTCGCACCAATGCCGTGAATGTTGGCCAGCTTCTGCGGTATGCAGATGAACGTGAACGCTGTCGCCAATGTTGAGGTTGCCGTGGAAGTGGATTTCACGTTGCCTTACCAAACCTGGGCGGCGCAGCCCCAGTACGCTCCACTCGGCGCGCTCGACCAGCGCCTGGAAGTTGGCAAAGTAAAGAAATTCGGCGCCATTGAAGTCGACGTCGGGGCAAGGGGTGAATGAGAAGACCGATGTTGCTGATGACGCGGCACGGCTGATCTCGAAGTGCTTGAGCCAGTCGCCTTTACGCAGCTGTTTGCCGAACGCATGCAAGGTTTGCAGGGAGGTGGGGAGGGTGGCCTCAATCGGTGCTGTGCCCCTGAGGCTGGCTTTGGCGACGCTACGGTTGTCCCCCGGCGTATGGCGGCTGACAAAGGCCGACATCAGGCTGATTTCTGCGACGCAACGCTGGCCGAGCATCAGCCGATGTTCGCTGTAATGCCGGGTTTGGCCCGCCCGGCCGAGTTTTGTTTCTATCCTGAACGAGCGATTCTCGGTGATCGCCTGCAACTGCAGCCCCTGGCTTTTGACCAGGGTGAAGGCGGCATAGGCTGTGCGCCCCTGTGCGTCGACAAAATCGGGGAGTGGTCGGTCGTAGAGTCCGGCGAGCGCCAGCCAGTGCTGGTGACCGCATTCCTTGAGCAGCCAGTTTTCGGACAAGCCGGTGTACGCCAGATTGGGCATGCTGGCGAGGTAAGTCTGTTCGAGGCTGACGTTATGCATGCGAAACCCCTGACGTCGGCCCGCGCAGGGCCGACGGATAAATGCCAGTCGAAAGGTCAGCGGCAAGCAGCGAGATGCTCGACCACGAACTGCGCATCGCGCGCCACCCCGGAAAACCGCCCCGAGCCCCAAGTGTGTAGCCATGGCAAACCGAGGAAGTACAGGCCCTTTCGGGCAGTCACGCCGCGTTGATGGCCGGGATAGCTGCGGCCGTTGAATACGGGGACGTCGACCCAGGTAAAGTCCGGCTGGAAGCCGATGCACCAGATGATGCTGGTGATGCCCGAGCCTGCCAGGTTCAGATCGGTGGTTTCCTGCCCGGGCGTCCACAGTGGCTCATAGACCGTGCCGGCGGGGGCCTCAATACCTTTTTCCGCAATGTACTTGTCGATGCTCGCATTGATTCGGTTGTACACGGCATCCGCTGCGTCGAGGTTGGTGCCAAGATCAGGGGCGAACTTCAGGGTGGTGCCGTCCAGGCTTTCCAGGCGGCCGAACAGTTGCATGCCTTCGCTGGCGAAGCGGCGCAGGTCAATGTCACGCCCGCCGTCACGGCCGGTGACGTAATGGTTAGTGTTGTCGCGTACGCCCTCGCGCAGAGGGTGCACATCAACACCGATGTCGTAGTAGCCCATCTCGGCCAGCCAGTCGACCACGTCTTTGCCGCGGTGAAAGCGCGCGCAGCGCGGCGCATCGCCTACTGCAAGGAAGACTTTGCGGCCGGCCAGGTGCAGGTCTTCGGCGATTTGCGCGCCGGACTGCCCAGAGCCGACCACCAGGACTGCACCCTCTGGCAGCGCATCGGGGTTGCGGTACTGTTCGGAGTGGATTTGCTTGATCTCGGCTGGCAGGCGTTCGGCCAGGCGCGGAATGATCGGGGTGTGGTAGCCGCCGCTGGCGACGATGACCTGGTCGGCGCTGAAGTCGCCTGCACTGGTGTTAAGCAGGTAACCGCCTTCTGCGCGGGCGCTCATGCGTTGTACGGTCACGCCCTCACGCACCGGGGCGTTGACCTTGGCGATGAATCCGTCCAGGTAGCGGATGATCTGATCCTTTTTCATGAACCCGTGCGGGTCGTCACCGGCATAGGGATAGCCGGGCAGGGCGCATTGCCAGTTGGGAGTCACCAGGCAAAAGGCGTCCCAGCGCTGGTTGCGCCAGGTGTGGGTCAGGGTGTGCTTTTCCAGCACCAGGTGGTCGATGTCTTGCTGTTGCAGGTAGTAACTGGCAGAAAGGCCTGCCTGGCCGCCGCCGACGACGATCGCTTTGTAGTGATTCATGCTGTGGTCCTCTGAGAAGTCGTGATTCAAATGTCGGAAAATCCGGCGTAGTTAACCTGCCCGGCGCCCTGGTTCTTGATTTCCAGTACCTCGACCTGCGCCTCGCGCGCATTGAACTTGCTCGCGCTCAGGCGCAGGCTGCCGAGCGTGTCCATCGCAGCGCTGCAATAAAAACCCTTGACCTGCCTGACCCGTTCGGAGGCGTTGTTGAGGCCGGTTTCCGCCCGGCGCAGAAATTCGTCGAGGGGATAGCTTTGACCCGCTTGCAGGTAGTCGTAGATGGTGGTGGACGGCGAGTAGGCGTTGCTCTCCTGGCCATCGGGCCAGCGCAAGCGGATGTTGACGGCGGGCATGTCAGTGCTCCTTGATCAGGTTGGGGTAGCTGAAACCGGTAAAGGGCTGTCGTCGCAAGTTCCAGAATTCGTCGTGCTGGTTGGCCAGTTGTACGTCGAGGCTGGCGCTGCCGTTGATCGTGCCGATTGGCGCGCAGTGCAAACCTTCAAAGGCGAAGGCCGCCTGCACAGTGGCCAGGTCTTCTGGCTTGAGGGTCAACAGGAAGCCGTAGCTGGGGAAGGCTTGCAGCCAGCGTTCCAAAGGCGCATCCCCAGGTCGGGGCAGGGCGCCGAGATCGACTCGCGCGCCACATCCTGTCGGCTCCAGCAACATCAGCAAGGAACCAAGAATCCCCGCGTTGCTGATGTCCTTGGCGGCCAGCAACAGGCCTGCCTCGGCCAGGCGCGGAATGACTTCGAGCTTTTCCCGCAATCGTTCGCCGGGCACACCTTCGAACGCTTTCCAGTACGGCGCCTGGCCGTGCCATTGGCCGTTGAGGTCCACGACCATGGCCAGGGCCTGACCGGGCGCGACATGAAGGCTCGAGAGCAGGCTCCGGGCCCAGCCAGTGATCGCCACGGCGAGTGCCGTCGGATTGTCCGGGGTGAGGCTGGTGTGACCGCCCGCGAGGATCAGGCCATAGGCATTGCAGGCGTCGCGAATGCCGGCGAGCACGCTGTCGGCTGCTTCGACATCGTGATGCCAATAGGCATTGACCACTGCCGTGGCGCGACCGCCCATGGCGGTAATATCACTGACGTTGGCCATGACAGACGACCAACCGGCGAACCACGGCGCCTGGGCGACAAAGTTCGGCAGCATGCCCTCGATGGCGAGCAGTTGGTATTGGTCGCCACAACGGATGGCTGCGGTGTCGTCACCGGGTAACGCGTAGCGCGCATCGTCGCTGCACGTCAACGCTTGCATGAATCGCGCTGGTTGCTGGATAGCTTGTTTGGAACGCATTGCTGGCGTGTTCTTCAATGCTGCCAACAGGGTGTGCAGATCAGTCCCCATGACAGCGGCTCCGGCGAGGCGTCAAGGCAACCTGACGCCGCATGAAGGGATAGCAATCAAGGTCTGCCTGCATCAGCATGTGGGGCTGGCCAAGCAGCTCGATTGCCTCAAGCGTCTGCCAGTGCAAGCCATGGAAATACTGCTGGTTGGCAACCTGCACGGTGGCCAGGAAGGTCTGGCAGCCCAGGTCGATAGCCCGCGATACCGCTTCGTTGACGAGGGCTTTGCCGATCATGCCGTGGCGGCGGTAGGCCCGCTCCACGCACAGGCGACCGCCGAACCAGACACCGGGCTCGGTCTGGTAGATCCGCACGGCGCCAATCACTTGTTCCGGCATGCCGCAGTGGTGGGCGATGGCAACAATGGGAATGGCCTGAAAGTCGCGTTCGTCCTTGTCTTTCTCCAGCAAACGTTGTTCTTCGCAGAACACTGTGCGGCGCAGTGCGTAATATCCGCTGCGCTCCCAGGTTTCACTGGCTGGCTTGACGAGCAAATCGTCGGCGAGAAAATCCCGGAACGTGTCTTCGCTCAAGGCAAATGCGTGTTCGGCCATGGTCAGGCTCCTGTCACTCGTAATGTTTCAGGGCCGAGCAGGCGCCGCATTTGGCGCAGCCGGCGTTGATGTTGTCCGAATGCAGCCCATGCCGGCGCAAGCTCGCACCGATACGCGGATAGAGCCGTTGCATAAAGGCGCTGTCGGGTTTTGGGTGGTGGGCCAGTGGAGTGCCGTCGATGGGCACGAAGGGCACCACGAAGGGGTATACGCCCATGCGTGCGAGCCTTTCGCACATGTTGGCGATGGCCTCCTCGCTGTCGCCAAGTCCGGCGAGGATGTAGGTGCTGACCTGGCCATGGCCGAAGACCTTGACCGCGGCCTCGAAGGCGCTGAAGTAGCGTTGCAACGGGACTTCGGCCTTGCCCGGCATGATCCGCCGGCGAACTTCGTCGGTGACTGCCTCCAGGTGCATGCCCAGCGAGACCACGCCGCTGTCCTTGAGACGCTCGAACCAGACATCGTCGTCTGGCGGCTCGCATTGGGCCTGGATGGGAAGGTCGACCGCGGCCGTTACGGCCGCCGCCGATTCGCAAAGGATTGCCGCACCACGGTCGGGCGTCTGCGGCGTGCCAGTGGTCATCACCATGTGCTTGACGCCGTCCAGCTTGACCGCCGCTTTTGCGACCGCTGCCAATTGTGCAGGGCGCTTGCGGGCAATGGTCTTGCCCGACGTCAGGGACTGGTCGATGGCGCAGAACTGGCAGGAAGTGGCCGCTTCGTTCATGCGGATGCAGTGTTGCAGCACGGTTGTGGCCAACACGTCCTTGCTGTGCAACGTGGCGATCTTCCAGTACGGCGTACCGTCTTCGGTGCTCAAACTGTAGAAATTCGGCACGCCCGGCAGTTGTACCTGGCCAACCTGCAAGCCTTCGCGAAAGATCAGCGCCTGGCCGCCGGTGGCGTCAGGTTCGGCAGAGTAGGGCGAGTCCAGGGAGGCGCGGTTGAGCATCGGCACCATGGCGGTGTGCGCGCCCAGGCTCAGCGCCTTGTGGTCCGACGGGCCCGCTCCACCCTTGCGGCTCAGACCTTCGGCGCCTTGCCAGCGAACGCCATGGCATTGCAGTTGGGCCAGCAGATCGCTGGCAATCATTGGGCTATTCATGTTCGCAAGCCTCGCCACGCTCATGCACATGTGCCGTGACTCGGCGGTCGATCTGCAGGCTAAGCAATTCCGGGCGGCTGTAATGGCCGACTGAATCCATCATGCGTTTACGCTTGTCGATCAAGGCAAAGTCGAGGTCGGCGATGATCACCCCTTCGCCCTCGGTCATCTGCGCGAGCAGCTTGCCTTCCGGCGAAACGATGGCCGTGAAGCAACCACCTGAGATAGGTTCGATGGCACAACCTGTGTCGGCCATGATTTGTGCCTGTTGCCCGGCATCCAGCCAGGCAGTGGCGTTGACCACAAAACAGCCGCTTTCCAGGGCGTGATGGCGGATGGTGACTTCGATCTGATCAGCGAAGATCTGACCGACCAGGGAACCGGGGAACATCGCTGCGTGAATCTGTTCTGCATCGGCCATCAGCGCGTAGCGCGCCAGCGGGTTGTAATGTTCCCAACAAGCGAGGGCGCCGATGCGGCCGACGGCGCTGTCGGTAGCGCGCAGACCGGAGCCATCGCCCTGGCCCCAGACCATGCGCTCGTGATAGGTGGGGGTTATCTTGCGTCGGTGCTGGATAAGCGTGCCGTCGGCGTCGAACAGCAGTTGAGCGTTGTAGATTGTGCCGCCATCGCGTTCGTTGACACCGATGCAGGCGACGAGGTTGGCTTCGCGGCAGGCTTCGCCGATCTGGCGGGTGACGTCCGAGGGCACGGTGACCGACTCTTCGAGCAGCATGAGGTGTTGCCTGGCCATGGCACAGGGCGGCTGCACGAACGAGAAGTAGGGGTAGTACGGCACCACGGTTTCCGGAAAGACAGCAAACTGCACGCCTTCGCGGCCCAGTTCCAGCAGCTGGCGGCAGAGTTTGTCGACGGTTGCCTGGCGCGAGTAAAGCACGGGACTGAACTGCACGGCGGCGGCGCGAATAACGGGCATGGGGTAATTCCTTGGGGCGGCGGAGGGAGGCTGAAGGTCTTTGCAGGCCCGCCCGCTTCCTGCGCGGAGCGGGCGGGCCGCGACTCAGGCAGTCCAGGTATCGATGATCATCGCGCCCTCACGACGCATCAGCAGACGCAGGTCCATGACATCCAGAGGGTTGATTGGGCGAATGCCTTCGATCAGGGCTTTTTCGGTTTGCCCATACAGCGCCTGCAAGGCAAAGCGGCAGGCATAGACTTCACCGCCTTCAGCCATGAATGCCTTGATCTGGTTATTGACGGCCAAGTGGCCAGGGAAGGCCTCGGCGCCCAAGGTGGGGAAGCCGCGTTGCACGCCAAGTTGCACGCCTGGCCCGTAGAGCAGGATCTTGGTTTCAAAACCTTTGCGCAGCAGGCGCTTGGCTTGCAGCATGTTGACCAGGCCAATGGAGCCTTCGAAGGCGATCGTGTGGAAGGTCAACAGGGCCTTGTCACCGGGTGCGGCCTTGACGTCCTCGAAGACCTTTTCTTCGTAGTTGACCAAAAAGTCGCCGTCTTGATAGTGGGCAATGTCCACATTGGGCATGTCGTCGTCTCCAGTAGTACTTGCTGTTATCGATGGCCGGGATCGGCCGATCGGTTACAGGGACTGGAGCGAGAAGTGTGCCACTTGAATCCTGTTGGTCTTTGCGATCATCAACTCGTTGAAACACAACGATAAATTAAAATTTCAAACGTCTTGAAAGCCCCTCGGGGTTCATCTCCGGATCACGAATTTGCGTATAAATACGGAGTTTCGTAGTAGCTCGGTACGAAATATCGTAGTGGTGCGCTTCAGGTTCCGCGATATTTGCCGCGAGCTTGAACAACCAGGTGTTTTGCAGAAAAGAAAAAACCCGGGACCCTCCACCGCGTTGCGATGAAAGGGCCCGGGTTTCAGCCATTGGCCGTCAGAGGGCGTCGCTACAGTGCAATGCCTTCGATGCCTGTAGCGCGGCAATCTGTGCTTCGGAAAACGCAAAGTCGCGCAGCACCGAGCGCGAATGTTCACCGTTTTGCGGGGCGGGCCCATAGGCTGTTTGCGCAGCCTGCACGCTGTTGATGGGGAACCCCGGGACCCGCACGACGCCCTGTACAGGATCGTTGAGCTCAACCAGCATGCGATTGCTGGCAATCTGTGGATGCGTCATCAGATCGCTGTAGTCGGCCACCTTCGAACAGAGAATGTCCGCTTCATGCAACACCTGCAGCCAATGGGCCGTTGGTTTGCTGATGAAAACGTCAGTCAACGCGGCGCCCATCTCAGCGCGGTGGACGACTCGCTGTGCGGAGCTGACGTAGCGTGGGTCGGTGATCCATTCTTCGTGGTTCAGTACTTTGCACAGGGTCGGCCAGCGGTTGCCGTTGTAGGCCGCAACCATCAGCCAGCCATCCGCAGTCTGGAAGGCTTCGTTGGGTGCCGAGTAGGGTGCGCCGCTGCCGATGCGAGTCGGCAACTTTCCATCACTCAGATAGCTGGTGATGGACGACTGTTGCAGTGCAAGCGCCGAATTCATCAGGCTGACATCCAGATGGCCGCCCAAACCATCGCTCTGACGGGCGTGCAGCTTGGCCAATACGGCCATGCAGGCCATGTAGCCAGTGACCACGTCCACCACCGGAGCCTGCACTTTGCAGGGCGCCGAGCCCGGCGTGCCAATCAGGCTCATCAGGCCGGAATCCGCTTGTAGAATCCCGTCGACACCCGCCCGGTCCGAATAGGGTCCTTCCTGGCCGTAGGCCGAGATCGAGCAATAGATCAGGTCAGGCTTGAGTGCGGCGAGGGTTTCATAACCCAGGCCCAGCCGCGTCATCACACCTGGGCGCATGCTTTCGATCAGCACATCGGCTTGCAGCACCAGGCGTTTGATGACCTCGATGCTGTCCGGGTGCTTGAGGTCCAGGCCAATGCATTGCTTGCCGCGATTGAAAGCGTGGTAAAGCGCACTGTCCTCGCCCACCCAGGCTGGCCCCAGGGTGCGACCCAGCTCTCCTTCGCGGGGTTCGACCTTGATCACACGAGCGCCCATGTCGGCCATCAGCATGGTCGCCGTCGGGCCTGCGGCGATCTGGGTGAAATCGAGGACGGTGAGGCCCTCCAGTGCGTTACGTAACATGATTACCTCCGCGGATCGACGCCCGGGGTTTCTTGAAGGTCCCTTGGGCGGTGGCCAGAAGAACGCCGGTGTCGGACAGCAGCTCGGCTTCGGCGAAGTAGAGGCTCCTGCCGGCGCGGCGAACCCGGCCCAATGCGCTAACGCTCCCTTCGAATGCCGGTTGCAGGTAGGCAATGTTCAACATTGCGGTGAGTCCATGGATCTCAGCTTCGCCTTCGCCAGTGTGCAAGCCTGCATAGCCACACGCCGCGTCCATCAGTGTGGCGATCATCCCGCCGTGCAAGGCGCCCTGACGGTTGAGATGTTGTTCGGCGATGTGCAGCTGAAATTCGGCCTCTCCCGGTTCCCAGCGGATCAACTTGACACCCAGGCCCTGAAGAAAGGGATTGTGCAATTGCATGATCTCTCCTCGGGCCACCTAGCGGCCCTTGTAGTGCGGTACACGTTTCTCGGCGAAGGCTTGACGGCCCTCGATTCGATCTTCGGTATCGCGCAGCACCCCCCAGTACAACTCGGTCAACCGCTGGGCATCGCGGTCGCTGAGGTGCGCAGTGCTGCGTGACAGGGTTTGCAGTGCCTGTATGGCCAGTGGCGCCTGCTGTGCAATTCGCTCGGCGAGCTCCATGGCACGCGCCAGCAATGCGTCGTGGCTGTCCAGCCGTTCGGAGATCAGGCCGATGCTGTGTGCCTGGTGTGCATCGATGCGTTGCCCGGTCAAGGCCATCTGCATGGCAGGGGCCGCCGGTATCGCCCGCATCAGCCGGTGCAAACCACTGACCGCAGGGATAGAGCCCACGGCAGCCTCGGGCAGCCCGAAGGAGGCGCTGCTGCAGGCGATGCGCAGGTCGCATTGCAACGCCAGCTCCAGGCCACCGCCCAGGCAGTGACCGTTGACAGCGGCAATCAGTGGCTTGTGCAGGTCGAGGTCGCTGAGGTCCATCAAGCGGATGTAAAGACCGGCATCGGCAGCAGGGTCATTGGCCAGGAACAGCGCCTGGGCATATGAGGCTGACGAAGAACGGGTACTTTTAAGGTCCGCGCCGACGCAAAACGCCCGCTCGCCGGCACCGGTGATGACGGCGACGCGCAGCGCGGGGTTATCGCGCACATTCACCAGGTGCTCCCGAAGGACCTGGAGCGAGTCCAGATCGAGGGCATTCAAGGCCTGCGGACGATCCAGTGTGATCAGCGCAATCGCACCCTGTAGTTCCATTGAGACTGACATGGCGCTCACCTCAAACACTGGCCGATGACAGACTGCGTCCGCCACAGACATACAAGGTTTGTCCGGTCACATAGGAACTGGCCGGGTCGAGGAAAAACTCGACGGCGTTGGCGATGTCCTCTGGGGTACCGATGCGTTTTACCGGCACGGTTTCCTTGAGTTTTGCCTGAACCTCAGGGGCGAAGCTCTGGAACAGCGGGGTATCGACAATGCCGGGCGCGATCGCGTTGACAGTGATGCCCTTGGCGGCAAACTCGATGGCTAGGCTGCGGGTCAAACTCACCACGCCGCCCTTGGCCGCCGAGTAGTTGGCCTGACCGAAACCGCCGAGCCAGGCCCTGGAGGACATGTTGACGATACGGCCGAAGCCTTTTTCCAGCATCAACGGCAGGGCGGCCTTGCAGCACAGAAACTGGGCACGCAAGTTGGTATCGACGACCAGGTCCCAATCCTGCTCAGTCATGCTCAGGAAACGCTTGTCCCTGACCACACCGGCGTTATTGACGAGAAAGTCGAGCGTCCCGTGGGCTTCGTGGATCCGCGCAAACGCTGCATTGACGGCCTCACCTTCGGTCAAGTCCAGCGCAATGCCGGCGACTTTCAAACCATGCCCCGTCAAGGCCTCAACACTTGCGGCGAGTGCTGCTTCGTCGCGGTCCAACAGATAGACAAATACGCCTTGGCGCGCCAGTCGTTCAGCGATAGCCAGACCAATGCCGCGAGCGGCGCCGGTGATTGCGGCGACCTGTGTAGCAGTGAAATGTCGAGTGCTCATCTCAAACTCCCAGAATGTGGACGGCAGAGGCGGCGTGATCGACGCCCGCAATACCGCCACCGGTGCATTGCGCCAGGCCCAGCTTCGGTGTGCCGGCCTGACGACTGCCGGCGCGCCCTTGCAATTGCCAGGTCAGCTCGACCATTTGCGCGACGCCGGTAGCGCCCAGCGGATGACCCTTGGCCAGCAGACCGCCACTTGGGTTAACCGGTACGCGACCGCCAAGCGCGGTGGCCCCTGAGTGCAACAGCGACACGGCTTCGCCCGGCGCCGCCAGGCCAAGGGCTTCGTAATAGAGCAGTTCGGCGATTGTGAAGGCGTCATGCAGCTCGACCACGCCAATGTCGGCGGGCGCAACCCCGGCTTGCTCATAGGCCAGGCGCGCCGCGCGTGCGGTGATTTCGGCATCGAGAATGTCGTCATCACCGGTTTCGCGCATGCCCGAGACAATGATCGAGCCCAACACCTTGACAGCTTTGGCCTGTGGCCCAGGCTGCGTTCCGAGCACCATGGCGGCGGCGCCATCGACTTGCGACGGGCAGCACTGCAACAGGGTCAGCGGGTCGGCGATCATCCGTGAACTGAGCACCTGTTCCAGGCTGACTTCGGTACGCTGCTGCGCATACTCATTGAGCGAACCATGGTGGCGGTTTTTCACTGCAACAGCTGCGAGGTCGGCTGGCTTGGCTTCTCGCTCATGGATAAAGCGTGTGGCGCGCATGGCATAAACTGCCGGCAGGACCATACCGGCCGTGGCGTACAGATCAGTCATGCGATCGTTGCGCTGCATGGGGATGGTGCCACCGCCCAACGCCGTCAGTTGCTCGATACCAAACACCAGTACCCGCTCGTATTGCCCGGACATCAGCGCATGCCGAGCGAGGTGGACGGCGGTGGCGCCGCTGGCGCAGGCGTTTTCGATGTTGTAGACCGGAATGCCCTTGAGGCCCAGGTCACGCAGGATCACTTGTCCGAGAATCATCCCGCCCAGCACATTGGCGCAATAGACCGCCTGTATGTCTGCAAGGGAGACGCCGGCATCGGCCACCGCGTCAAGGATCGCTCGCTGGGCAAGTTCCGGCGCCATCACGCCAATGTGGCGGCCAAAGGGCGTCATCGCAGCGCCCATTACATGCATCTGGGTCATGGACGTATCTCCAGGGATTCAAATACGTAGCCGAAAGTCTCATCGGCAATCACGCGGCATTTTTCGCCAATGAATGGACGGTCACCGCTGGCTTTGAGGCGGCCGAAAAGACGCACAGGACCGGGCAGGTCGACGTAGGCCAGGACGAAGGGATTCAAACCACTTTTGGGGCTGGGGTGCATGATGGTGAAGCTGTACACGCGGCCTTCCACGCTCAGGGTGGTGTCCTGGAACTGATCGGCCAGGGGCGAATCGGCAGTGACCGCAGGAAAGAAGATTTCGCCAGTGCCCAAATGTCGTGAAGCAGCAAGCCGGGGCGGTGTAGTGGATGCCCAGACGGGTGACGGACTGTTCATGTGACCTCCTGTTTTTATTGCGCTCGATTGCGAACGTCTGGAGGTATGTTCGGGCACGCCTCAATGGGCGACAAACGATATAAAAACGCGGTTGAATTGAGAAAAAATCAAACCAGCAGCCGCAGAGGGCACCTTCAAAGGCACAGATGACGGCGGGCCTTAGCGGCCCGCCTGGTTTATTTTACGCTTTGAAAACTGCGGGCCAAGCCAGCTTGCCTGCATCCAGAAAAGGAGGGGGGTGAGCCTAGGATGAGGTATGCCCGTCGATGGTTGCGCCGGCCATTTTCTCGAGCACCTTGACCACATGGGTCATGTCGCGTGCTGGGTCACCGTCGCTCATGGCTTGATCAAAGAACTGCTTGACCACGGCGCAGGTGAAGGCCGGTGTGCCGACGTTTTCCGCCTCTGCGAGGAACAGTCTTACATCCTTGCGCATCAAGTCCAGGCGAAAGCCGAAATCGAATTCGCGCTGCATCACGGTGCCGGCCAGTATCTGTTCGCTGCTGAAGCTGCGCGCAGTGCTGGCGTTGAGCATTTCCAGCATTTGCCCGGGTTCGAGCCCGGACTTGATACCGAACAGCATTGCTTCGCTAGTGGCGACCAGCGTGGCGCCAACGATCATGTTGTTGACCAGCTTCAAGGTCTGGCCCAGGCCTGGCGTTGTGCCGATGTGTTCGACTTTTTTGCCGAAACAGGCGAATACCGGTTCACACAGTTGGTAGGCAGTTTTGTCACCGCCCACCATCACCGAGAGGGTGCCATTGAGTGCGCCGGTCACGCCACCCGCCAATGGCGCGTCCAATGCCTGGATACCATGATCGCGCAGTGCCTGTTCAATACGTCGGGCCATACTCGGACCGGTGGTTGAGTGGTCCACCAGGATTTTCACCTGTTGGCCGTGGATGACCCCATTGTCACCCAGCACCACATGTTCGACGATCTCCGGAGTGGGCACGCAGATCAGCACGATCCGCGCGTGATTGGCGACATCACGGGGACTGCCATGACTGCGCGCTCCGCGTGCGAGCAAGGGCGCCAATACCTGCGGATTGGGGTCAAACAGACTCAGGTCATAGCCATTGTCGAGCAGGTGATGGGCCATTTTCTGGCCCATGGCGCCCAACCCGATAAAACCGATGGTTTCGATGGATGCAGCGTCTGAATGCGTTGGAAGTCGGCTCATCGCGTGTCGTCCTTATTATTGGGAAGACACCATCCTAGGTTTGCCGTTTACCCTGCGACAAAGGAGTTATTGGCGCGTTTTGGTTGATAAAAACTCAAGCGCCTTCGCGGGTCAAACGTGCCTGCTCGAGGATCCACTCGCGGAAAACCCGGGTGTCATCGCTCTCTTCGCGGTGCCTTGGCGTGAGCAGATAATAGGTGTACACGCCCATGTCGACGACTTGATCGAAAGGTTTGATCAGCGTGCCGTCACGCAACTCCTTCTCGACCAGGAACAACTGCGCCATGGCAATGCCCTGGCCACCAGCGGCAGCGGCATAGACCATCGAAGAACTCTGATATGACATTCCGGCAAGCGCATCGACGTCACGGCTCACGCCGCTTGCCTCCAGCCAGTAGCGCCAATCTTCGGGCCTGGCGATCGAGTGCAGCATGGTGTACTGCGCGATGTCGGCGGGTGTACTCAGGCCCGGACCATGTTGCAAAAGAGAAGGGCTGCAGACGGGTGCAAGACGGTTATCGCTCAGCACGTAACAATTGCAATTGGGCCATTCGCCGGCACCAAGACGGATCGCGGCATCGATGTCTTCCTTGTGAAAGTCGACCGGCTCGAGCGATGCGGTCAACAGCACCTCGATCTTGGGATGTTCGGCGTGAAAGCTGGCGAGCCTGGGTATCAACCACTGCATGGCAAACGTGGTGTAGGCACGCACCTTGATTTGCCGACGCAGAGGCGGCGACATGAGTTTCTTCGTGGCGCCGCGCAAGTCTTCGATCATCCTGGCCACAGCACGGAAATATTGTTCGCCGGAATGGGTCAAGGTGATTTGCCGATGCCCGCGCACAAACAGGTCGAGGCCGAGAAATTCCTCGAGTGCGCGGATCTGCCGACTGACCGCACCCGGCGTGACATTCAACTCATCGGCGGCATGGGTGATGCTCAAATGACGCGCTACGGACTCAAACGCACGGATGGCATTCAGTGGCGGCAGTCGGTCCATGGAAGTCATCTCTTGTTGTTGGAAGTTACTGTATTGGAAAAAACGAGGACGCGGAGTGTATTTAATTGCCCGGCGCATCCCAACAATAAAGTGAACGCTTGATAAAAGCTCAAGGTGGGCGCCCGTTTTATTCGATTGTCGTCAGGGGGCTGCGATTTCTACGATCGGCGCGCACGCGCCATCTGGTCGTGATGCAGCTCCCGACAACAATAAGAGATCCATTCATGAAGATCGCCAAAACGCGCCATCGCAAGCATTTTCAACGCGCCTCAGGACTGGCATTGTGCGGCGCAGTCAGCACTGTGCATTCGCCGGCTTTTGCGGACTTCATCACCGACAGCAAAGCCAGCATGGATTTACGCAACTACTACTTCAATCGCGACTTTCGCCAATCAGGTGCGGCTCAAAGCAAGGCAGAGGAGTGGGCCCAGGGTTTTCTCCTGCGCTATGAATCCGGCTTTACTCCCGGAGTGATCGGCGTTGGCATGGATGCATTGGGCATGCTCGGCATCAAGTTGGACTCGGGCCCATCCAGAACCGGCACAGGGTTGCTCGTTACTGATCGCGACCCGGGCGGCCGTGCCCAGGATGAATATAGCGAGTTGGGGCTGACCGCCAAGTTACGCATGGCGCAAAGCACACTGAAAGCCGGCACCCTGACGCCCAAACTGCCCGTGGCGATGTACAACGACACGCGTTTGTTGCCGCAGACGTTTCGCGGCGCCTGGTTCAATAGTGCCGACCTGAGCAATACGACTTTCGATCTCGGGCGGTTCGACCGGATCAACCTGCGTAACTCAAGCGACAATGAGCCCATGACGGTATTTAACGGCGCTGCACGCAATATCCGGCCAGGCCGGAAGACAAGCAGTGAGCGCTTCGATTTTGCGGGGGGGACCTATCGCTGGACGCCAGCATTGAGTACGGCCTACCACTATGGCGCTCTTGATGGCATTTACCGGCAGCACTACCTGACCTTGAACCACAAGTTGGCGCTCACCGAAGGACAAACGCTTACGTCCGATATCCGCTGGGCGCGAAGCCTTGATGAGGGCGGTAGCAACGTCGAAAACTCTGCCCTCGGCGCGATGTTCACTTATAGCGCGATCGGCCATTCGCTGGGCCTTGGCTATCAACGCATGAGCGGGGCAACCGGCTTTGCCAACCTCAACGGCACCGACGCGTATTTGATCAATCTGGTACAGATAAATGATTTCGGCAATCAAGATGAGCGTTCCTGGCAACTGCGCTACGACTACAACTTCACGGCGCTTGGCATTCCTGGCCTGACTTTCATGACGCGCTATCTGTCGGGCGACCAGGTGGGTGTGCGCAACCAGGTTCAGGCTGGAAAAGAGTGGGAACGAGACACTGAATTGGCGTATGTCATTCAGAGCGGTGCGTTGAAAAACCTTGCCGTTAGATGGAAAAACGCCAGCACGCGCAGCAACTTTGCCAGCGATATCGACGAGAACCGGGTGATCCTCAGCTACTCCCTGCCGATCTGGTAAACAGTCGTCGACCGTAAACGAAAAGGGCATAGCCAATGGCTGTGCCCTTTTTTTTGTGTGTGAAAAGTATTTAAAGGCGAATGATCACGGATTTGAGCTGGGTATAGTGGGAGAGGGCGTCGATGCCTTGCTCGCGACCGTAGCCACTTTGCTTGAAGCCACCGCATGGCGTCTGGACGAAACCGCCACTGTACTCGTTGACGACAATCCGGCCGGCCTCCAGTTGCGCGGCGACCCGATGCACCCGGCCGATGTCACGGCTCCAGATACCGGCACCGAGGCCGAATTCGCTGTCGTTGGCAATCCGCAGCGCATCGGCTTCGTCCTTGAAGGGAATGACGCAGACAATAGGCCCGAAGATCTCCTCGCGTGCCAGGGTCATATCGTTGTTCACACCGGTGTATACCGTCGGTTCGATGTACCAACCCTCTTCATAGCCCTCGTGTACGGCCACCTTGCCGCCGATTGCAGGCTTGAGCCCCTCGCGTTCGGCGATGGCGAAGTAGCTCTGGATCTTCTCGAACTGCGCATGAGTGGTAATCGGCCCGGACGTCGAGTCATCCTCCGGGCCGACGCGCAGGGCACCCACCTCGGCAACCAACTTGTCGACGAAGCGGTCATGGATATTCTCCTGGACCAGCAACCGCGTGCCTGCAGCGCACCATTGGCCGCTGTTCCAGGTAAATGCCTTGGTCGAGCCTTTGGCGGCCGCATCGAGGTCGGCGTCGTCGAACACAATGTTGGCGGACTTGCCGCCCAGTTCAAGGGTCAGCGGTAGGATGCGTTCAGCGGCAATGTGTCCCAGTTCCTGCCCCGCGCGCAGACCGCCGGTAAAGGAAATCTTGCGGATATGCGGGTTGTGAGCCATGGCGGGGCCGATCACGCTCCCTTTGCCCACGATGACGTTGAAGACTCCGGCAGGCACTCCGGCTTGCACGGCAATGCGTGCCAGTTCCACCAGTGAGGCAGAGGTGTGTTCGGAGGGTTTGGCCACCACGGTATTGCCGGTAGCGAGGGCGGGAGCGATAGCGCGCGCTGCCTGGTGCAGCGGGGCGTTCCAAGGCAGGATGACCCCAATCACGCCAAAGGGATCTCGGCGTGTATAGATGTGATAGTCGGGGCCCTGGTTAATCACGTCCCCGTCCATGACGTTGACGATGCCACCATAAAACTCAAAGTATTGGGCGGTCAGGTCCATCAGCGCCGCCATCTCGCTGCCGGGTTTACCGGTATCGGCCTTTTCCAGCGCGCCCAGCGTATTTTCGCTTTGACGGATGATACGCCCGAATTCATTGAGGATGCGCCCACGTTCGGCGGGGCGCATGTCGCGCCAGCCTTGCAGCGCGGAGGCTGCCGACTCGATTGCCAGAGCCACATCCTTCGCCCCGCTGCTGGCGACTTCACTGATCTTGGCTCCGGTGCGCGGATCGATCTTGTCGACATACTGCCCGTCAGCCGGCTCCATGGAACGGCCATCGACGAAGCTGTTAACTTTTACAAACATTGTGTGTCTCCTCTGAAACTGCAGTGAGGCTCGTCTTTATTGTTTAAAACTCCATTACGAATACCTATTACAACCAGCAGATTCATATTGCTCAACTGAGTTTTATGGTGTTGGCGATTGAGCAAATATCAAACAACTTTCAATAGCCTGAAATATTCAATAGATGCCTATGCATTGAGATTTAATCAACGATGCAGGGCGAAAATCTCGATTCACCGGGGCGCGGGTAAATTGCAGTATGAACCCGTGACAAGACGAGGCCGCGACTAGAGGTCAATAATAATAGCGCCCACGGGAGCCGTAGAAATGAGTAACGACAATAGTTTGATGAGTGCACTGTCGCCAGAGTCGGCATCAGGCGCCGGTGCAAATGTTCAGGGGCGGCAACTGACCTATGGCGAGAAAAAGGCCATTGTCGCCGCAACGCTCGGCACCATAGTCGAATATACCGACTGGGTGATTTACGCCACGTTTTCTTCCATCCTTGCCCGACAGTTCTTCCCCGCTGGGGATAGTCTTACTAACTTGCTGTCAGTGTTGGCGATTTTCGCCGTTGGTTTCATCATGCGGCCAATCGGTGGTGCGGTTCTCGGCCAAATAGCCGACCGCTACGGCCGCAAGAAAGGCTTGACGCTTTCTATCCTGCTGATGTCGCTGGCCTCGCTGGTCATCGGCCTATGCCCCAACTACGACAGCATTGGAATTGCCGCACCGATCATTTTGGTCTTAGCGCGCCTGGTCCAAGGGTTTTCCGCTGGGGGGGAATTCGGCTCTGCTTCGGCGTTCCTGATCGAGTCAGCCCCTGCACACCGCCGCGCCTTCGCCGGCTCATGGCAATGGTTCGCGATCAATGCCGGGACCATGGTTTCGTTCCTTCTGGGCTTTGGTCTGGCATCGCTGGGAAGTGACGCTGCGTTGAACGACTGGGGTTGGCGCGTTGCCTTTATCATTGCCGCTCTGATGGGGGTGATCGCGCTGTGGATCCGCCTGTCGGTGCGCGAGACTGAAATTTTCAAGGCGCGCTCCGCGAGCAACATGAAAAAAAGGCCTCTGCGTGATCTGTTTTTCAGCCATAAAAAAGATGCGATGCGGGTGATCGGCATCGCCATGGCCGGCAACTTGCTCAACTATGTATGGATGGTGAGCTATCCCTCGCAGGTTCACCTGATCACCGGTATGTCGATCCGTGACACATTGCTGGCAGGGGTGATCTCGGTAGGGGTGTCACTGGTGCTAATGCCTTTTGCCGGGAAACTTGCTGACAGACTCGGTCGCCGGCCGGTTCTGATCGGATTTGCCGTCGCTTCGGTTCTGTGGGCGTGGCCAAGTTTCGGTCTGTTGCATGTCGGTATCAGTCTGACGGAAGTGACCATCCTGCAAACCATATCAATGGTCATCATGACAGGCTTCGGCGCAGCTTCTGCAGTGACCATGGCGGAGCAATTTCCGGCTGAAGTTCGAGTGACCGGTATCGCCTTGCCGTACGCATTATCAGTGACACTGTTTGGCGGAACCGCACCGTATCTCATGGCCGCGATGGCCGGATGGGGCTATGGGCACTTGTTCTGGATCTACCTGGCGGTGATCAGCGCCATCAGTGCCGTGGTCTATTTGCGCATGCCAGAAACCAAGGGCCTGCCTCTGCGCTAATTGAGTGTTACACCGATTTAACCGAACGCCTGATGCACCGCATCGGGCGTTTGGCATTTCAGTAATGGTTTAGGCAGCACGCCTATCAGGTTTTCACTTGACCAACGGTAAAAACGGCCACTTCTGCGCGTTCGATACTGATGTAGTGCGTTGAGTGTGGGTTTTGTGGCTTTCTTGATCGATGTCAACCACATGGAGCCGACGGCTCAGTAGTCTCCAGAGATCGACATACCCGTGCGTAACGGGTTGCCTTGACTCAAGGCGACACCTCCATGATCTATCCGCTGATTCTGACGTTGCATCTGTTTGCCGCCCTGATCTTTATCGGTACGGTGTTCTTCGAAGTTCTGTTCCTTGAAAGTATCCGCAAACAGCTACCCACCAGGGTCATGTTGCTGGTGGAGGAAGGCATCGGCCGGCGAGCGCGCTCGCTGATGCCGTGGGTGCTGCTGGTATTGTTCGGTGCGGGGCTCGGCATGGTCTGGCTGCGCTACCTGCCAGTCCTTGCCTCACCATTGGCTTCATCGTTCGGCACCTTGCTGGCCTTGAAAGTCGCGGTGGCCGTGAGCGTACTGCTGCACTTCCTGGTGGCCATGTTTTTGTTCAAACGTGGCCGAATGAGTCCGCGGTACCTGCAGTTCATCCACGGCAGCCTGTTTTGTCACATGGTCGTTATCGTGCTGCTGGCCAAGGGAATGTTTTATCTGACCTGGTGATCGGCTTTGACGGGTGGTCTGTTCTTCCAAGACGTTGCCTTGTGCTTGATGCAAATCAAGGCGTATTGATCGTTGAACCCCGACACTGATGACCCGCAGCCAGTGTCGGAGACCTTCATGCTCGATTTCTTTCACAACCCCGGCGAGCTGGTCGCCCGGTGCGATCAGGGCGTGCTCGACCCCAACTGTCATGCCGACACGCAAAAATTCCATGAGGGTATCGGATCACTGGATCTGCTTCGCGCGTTGCGCGTCAGCCGCCAGAAGCGACGTCCGCTGTCCCTGAACGTGCAGCTACCCTCCAGCCTCAAGCTTGCCTTTTGTTCCCCTCGTGATAGCGCCGACGAGCACCAGGGTATTGAGCAGTACCTCCAGCATCTGGAGCAGGAGATCGACCTCGTCGGTTGCCACCTGGATGCGCAGCAACGGGTGGAACAGTTTCATCTGGGCGGCGCAACACTCACCACTGCTCACATAGGGCGGCTGATGAGTCATTTGCGTCGCCGTTTCAACTTTCTCTTACATGATTGCGGCGACTACAGCGTCGAGGTGGACCTCTATCAAACCGATTGGGCGACCATGGGCGTGCTGCGCGACCAGGGGTTCAATCATGTCAGCATCGGTGTACCGGATTTCGACAGCGACTGTGAGAGGTCGGTGGCCTGCTACCAGAACCCGGCGCCGATCCAGTCGCTCATGGACGCGGTGCGGACCTTTGGTTTTCGATCCATCAACGTCGATCTGGGTTTTGGCCATGCCTGGCAGACGCCAGACAGTTTTGCGTTGAAGCTGGCGAGCATTATCAAGCTGGAGCCAGACCGGCTGATGGTGTTCGATTATGCCCGGCCACCACGGCGCTATCGTCCGGTGCCCGGTGACAAAGTCAGAGCGCCGTGCAGCCAGGTCGATAAAGGCGCGATGCGCCAAATCTGCTTTGATCAACTGCTTTGCGCGGGTTATCACTACATCGGTATGGGGCAGTTTGTCCGGCCCGATGATGATTTGGCCGTCGCCCAGGAGCGAGGCCGGTTGCGCCGTACCTGTGAGGGTTTCTCCCGTCACGGCTATTGCGATCATGTTGGATTCGGTTTGGGTGCCATTAGCCAGATCGACGATTTGTACACGCAAAACACCGACGAGATTGAACGCTATCAGCAGCAACTGGACATGCGGCAATTGCCGACGTGTCGAGGCTGGCGCTTCGAGGCAGGGGAGCAAATCAGGCAAATGGTCATGGAGCGACTGGCGTGTGATCTGGAACTGGATATACGCGCCATCGAAAGACGTTATGGGCTGGTTTTTTCCAGGTATTTCTCGTCGGTCTGGCCGTTGCTGGAGCAATTGAGTCGTGAGGGGTTGATTGAGTTGTCGGACCGCTTCATCAGCATTCTCCCTGCCGGTCGGCCGGAAGTGGATGCCATCTGCAACCTGTTTGAAAAGGATGTGGGCGGTGCGAGGTGTTAACCCATTTGCGAGTTTATTGATCATGAAGCCTTCCTTTGATTTCAATCGCGCCCTGGTCGAAAAGTATGACCGCCCGGGGCCGCGCTACACTTCTTACCCAACCGCGCCACAGTTCCATCAGGCCTTTGCCGTTGACGACTATCAGCGTGCCGCCCGCGAGAGCAACCAGGCGAGCGCGTCGAAACCGCTGTCGGTGTATATCCACATTCCGTTTTGCAAAAGTCTTTGTTACTACTGCGCCTGCAACAAAATCATTACCCAGAAAACCCATCGCGCCGTCGAGTACCTTCGGTACCTCAAGCTTGAGATTGCGATGCAGGCGGCCTTGTTCGATAGCACCCGTAAACTCACGCAATTGCACCTGGGCGGCGGCACGCCAACTTATTTAACCAGTGAACAGCTCGCGGACCTGATGGATTGCCTGCACCAGGCGTTCAATATGGATGACAGCGATGACCATGAATTTTCCATCGAAGTCGACCCGCGCACCATCAGCACCGAGCAGATCCAGTCGCTGCGCCAGTTGGGCTTCAATCGCCTGAGCTTCGGTGTTCAGGATTTCGACCCCCACGTGCAGGCCGCGGTCAATCGCCAGCAAAGTGAAGAGCAGATTTATGCGCTGGTTGCTGCGGCACGCGAGGCGCAATTCAAGTCGATCAGCGTCGATCTGATCTATGGCCTGCCGTTGCAAACCGTGCAGAGTTTCGACGTCACCCTCGGCAAGATCATCGCGCTGCGTCCGGACCGGATTGCCGCCTACAGCTACGCACATCTGCCGGAAATGGTTCGCGCACAACGCTTGATTCGTCCCGCCGACATGCCGCCGCCGGAGCGCAAGCTGGAATTGCTTGAACTGACCATCCGCCGTCTGACCGCGGCCGGTTACGTCTATATCGGCATGGATCATTTCGCCTTGCCGGACGACGAGCTGTCGCTGGCCCGCGCCAATGGCACCCTGCAGCGTAACTTTCAGGGCTACTCCACCCACGCCGACTGCGACTTGATCGGCCTCGGCGTGTCCTCAATCGGCAAGGTCGGCGACAGCTACAGCCAGAGCGTCAAGGAGCTGTCTCAGTACTACGCGCGTCTGGACCAAGGCCTGCTACCGGTGCATCGCGGTTACCGCTTGAGCGCAGACGACTTGCTGCGCCGCGAAGTGATCAGCGACCTGATGTGCCACGGCCGTATTACGTTTAACCGCTATGAAATGCGTCATGACATTCGCTTCACCGAGTACTTTGCCGATGCCTTGGCCCAACTGGAGGAACATGTTCGCGACGGACTGCTGCAGATTCACTGCGACGAACTGGTGCTGTTACCACAGGGGCACTTGATGATGCGCAGTGCCGCGATGGCGTTTGACGCCTATCTGGGTAGTGAGCAAAAAGGCCTGTTTTCACGCACGGTTTGAGTCATTGGCGCCTGTCCTCATGGGCTAATTTCTCAAGTTGATTTCAATCAAGGGCAGGGGGCGCAACGCTCCCTAACATGACCGAAAGCCCTTTTGAAATCAGCGAGCCCATGACAATCCATCCGCCTTCGATACACGGCAACCTGCGCGCCTGGGGCGTCGGGCTGGTGGTCATGCTAATGCTGATGCTCGCCACCTTTGAGGCGGTGCAAGCCAAGCAATACGGCGACATCGAGCAGCAGCGCATCGAGAAAACCTTCCCTCAGACCGATTCCGTTTCCGCCCCCGAAGGCCGGTTCAAGGTGCGCACGCTGTCCGCCGCCGGCAAGGTGCTCGGCTATGTGTTCCAGAGTCTGGACGTGGTGGACATTCCTGCCTACTCGGGCAAGCCGATCAATACCCAGGTGATCCTCGACACTGCTGGTGCGATTCAGGATGCCTATGTGCTGGAGCACCATGAGCCCATTCTGCTGATCGGCATTCCTGAGGCAAAACTTCACGGCTTCAGTGCCAGGTACAAGGGCATCAAGGTCAGCCAGCGGGTGGTCGTCGGCCATTCCAGCGACCCGAAGGCCGTCACCGTCGATGCGATTGCCGGGGCTACCGTCACGGCGATGGTGGTCAACGAGGTCATCATGCGCGCCGCCCACGACGTGGCCGTATCGCTCAAGCTGATCGAGGACACGGGCGGTGTGGCACGCATGCCTGCCACCGTGCGCCAGGACTTTTTCGAACCCGCCACCTGGGAACAACTGACCGGCAACGGCGCCATCCGCCGCTTGAACCTGACCCGTGGCCAGGTCGACGCCGCCTTCAAGGGCACCGACGCCGAAGGCGTGGAAAACGCCGCCGCCGATCAGGTGGATGAGACCTTTATCGAGCTCTACACCGCCGACCTGAATCCGCCGACCATCGGCCGCGCGCTGCTGGGGGACAATCAATATCGCTTACTTATGCAAGACCTCAAGCCCGGCGAGCAGGCCATTGTGGTGCTGGGTCGTGGGCTTTTTTCCTATAAAGGCTCGGGGTATGTGCGCGGCGGGATTTTCGATCGGGTGCAATTGCGCCAGTTCGGCAACGTCATCAGTTTTCGCGACATGGACCATCAGCGGCTCTCCGACGTCTTTGCCAAGGGCATGCCGGAATTCACCGAAATGTCGATTTTCATTGTGCGCGAGCCGGCCCGGTTCGACCCGGGATCGCCCTGGTCCCTGGAGTTGCTGGTGCGTCGTCAAACCGGGCCGCTCAGTAGCACCTTCAGCAGCTTCGAACTGCCTTATCAACTGCCCGAGCCATACCTTGAGCGGCCACTGCCCAGCGCCGAAGAATTGGCCGCCCTCGAGGAAGCCGGTCGGCCGATGTGGTTGACCATCTGGTACCAGAAATCCTTTCAGATCACCGTGCTCGGCAGCGCATTACTGCTGCTGATGGCGATCCTGTTCCTGCAGGACTCCTTCACGCGTCGGCCACGTTTTCTGCACTGGCTGCGCCGAGGTTACCTGGTCTTTACCGTGGTGTTTCTCGGCTGGTATGCGCTGGGGCAGCTGTCGGTGGTCAATGTGCTGACCTTCGCCCATGCGCTGTTCGATCACTTTCGCTGGGAGCTGTTTCTCACCGACCCGCTGATCTTCATGCTCTGGGTCTTCACCGCTGCGAGCATTCTGCTGTGGGGGCGGGGCGTATTCTGCGGCTGGTTGTGCCCGTTCGGTGCCTTGCAGGAGCTGATCAACGAAGCCGCGCGCAAGCTGAGAATCCCCCAATACGAATTGCCTTTCGCGGTGCATGAACGGCTGTGGGCCATCAAATACATCATTTTGCTGCTGCTGTTCGGCCTCTCCCTGGAGTCGATGTCCACCGCCGAATTGTTCGCCGAGGTGGAACCGTTCAAGACCGCGATCACCCTCAGGTTCGACCGCCAATGGTGGTTCGTTCTCTACGCGGTGGCACTGCTGGTCATCAACCTCTTCACCCGCAAAGTCTATTGCCGCTACATCTGCCCGTTGGGAGCCGCGCTGGCGATTCCGAGCAAATTTCGCCTGTTCGACTGGCTCAAACGCCGCAAGGACTGTGGCACACCCTGCCAGCTGTGCGCTAAGGAGTGCGAGATCCAGGCGATTCATCCCGATGGCCGAATCAATGCCAACGAGTGCCACTACTGCCTCGATTGCCAGATGACTTACCACAACGACAACAAGTGTCCGCCACTGATCAACAAGCGCAAGAAGCGCGGCAAACCGGCACCCATCGCTGTGCAACTGATACCTGTCGTGGAAGTGAGCGCTCTGGAATGAACCCCGCGAGCGCCTGTGCGCTGCGACCGTTTTTATCCTTCAAGGAATACACCTGATGAACGACACAGAATCCAAAAAAGCCACTGAAGTGCCGGAATCGACCGGCCTCAGTCGTCGCGGTTTCCTGGGCACCAGCGCGGTGACCGGCGCGGTACTGGCCGGTGCCACGGCCATCGGTGGCGCGGTGTTTACCCGTGAGACCTGGGCGGCAGCGGCCAAGGACGCGCAACTGAAAACCCACGTCGGGCCGGGCGAACTGGACCAGTACTACGGTTTCTGGAGTGGCGGTCATCAGGGTGAAGTGCGGATCATGGGCATTCCGTCGATGCGCGAGCTGTTGCGTGTACCGGTGTTCAACGTCGACTCCGCCACTGGCTGGGGCCTGACCAACGAAAGCAAACGGATCATGGGCGACAGCGCGCATTTCCAGAATGGCGACTGCCACCACCCGCATTTGTCCATGACTGACGGCAAGTACGATGGCAAATACCTGTTCATCAATGACAAGGCCAACAGCCGTGTTGCGCGTATCCGTCTGGACATCATGAAGTGCGACAAGATGCTCACCGTGCCCAATGTGCAGGCCGTTCACGGGCTGCGCCTGCAAAAAGTGCCGCACACAAAATACGTGTTCGCCAATGCTGAATTCGTGATTCCACACCCCAATGACGGCAGCACCTTCGACCTGCAGGACAAGAACAGCTACACGATGTTCAACGCCATCGATGCCGAGAAAATGGAGATGGCCTTCCAGGTCATTGTCGATGGCAACCTGGACAACACCGACGCCGACTACACCGGCAAATACGCGGCGTCCACCTGCTACAACTCGGAGAAGGCCTACGACCTGGGCGGCATGATGCGCAACGAGCGCGACTGGGTGGTGGTGTTCAACATCCCGCGCATCGAAGCGGCGATCAAGGCTGGCAAGTTCATCACCCTGGACGGCTCGAAAGTGCCGGTGGTCGACGGTCGTAAAAACGAAGGCAAGGACAGCACGTTCACCCGCTACATCCCGGTGCCGAAGAACCCCCACGGCATCAATATGACGCCCGATGGCAAGTACTTCATTGCCGCGGGCAAACTTTCGCCCACCTGCACGATCATCGCCACCGCGAAGCTGGATGATCTGTTCGACGACAAATTCAAGGACCCGCGCGATGCGGTGGTCGGCGAACCGGAACTGGGGCTGGGCCCGCTTCACACCACCTACGACGGCCGCGGCAATGCCTATACCACGCTGTTTATCGACAGCCAGGTGGTGAAGTGGAACGTGGAGGAGGCCATTCGCGCGTACACCGGCGAGAAGGTCAACTACATCAAGCAGAAACTCGACGTGCAATACCAGCCGGGCCACAACCATGCCTCGCTGACCGAAACCAGAGACGCCGATGGCCAATGGCTGATGGTGCTCAGCAAATTTTCCAAGGATCGCTTCCTGCCGACCGGCCCGCTGCACCCGGAAAACGATCAGTTGATCGATATCTCCGGCGAGGAAATGAAACTGGTGCATGACGGCCCGGCCTTTGCCGAACCCCACGACTGCGTCATGGCCCGCCGCGACCAGATCAAGACCAAGAAGATCTGGGACCGCAACGACCCGTTTTTCGCCGAGACGGTGGCGATCGCCGCCAAAGACGGGATCAAGCTGGAGACCGACAACAAGGTCATCCGCGACGGCAACAAAGTCCGCGTCTACATGACCTCGATGGCCCCGGCCTACGGTTTGCCGGAGTTCACCGTCAAACAAGGCAACGAGGTCACGGTGACCATCACCAACATCGACCAGATTGAAGACGTGACCCACGGCTTCGTGATGACCAACCATGGCGTGAGCATGGAAATCAGCCCGCAGCAGACCTCGTCGATCACCTTTATCGCCGACAAGGCCGGCCTGCACTGGTACTACTGCAGCTGGTTCTGCCATGCGCTGCACATGGAAATGGTCGGCCGCATGAAGGTCGAGAAGGCCTGACCGTTGCCCATCGACAGGAGCGAAGCAATGACTGATAGCAAGGGAAACCCGGTGACGGTCATGGCATTTGCGCTCCTGCTGATGTCCGGCAGCGCGCTGGCGGTGCAACCCATCACCTCGTTGCCGCTGCGGGTGGACGCCAATCAACGCTGGCACCTGCCGGCGGGGGAATACCGGGGCTCGTTCAGTGTCGATCAACCGATGCAGATTCTCTGCGAGCCCGGCGCGGTATTTCAGGGGGAGGGGCAGGGCAACGGTGTGATCATCAGCGCGCCGGATGTCGCCATCGAAGGCTGCACCTTTCTAAACTGGGGACACGACCTCACCGCCATGAATGCGGCGCTGTTCATCCAGCCCAAAGCCCATGGTGCGGTGATCAAAGGCAATCGGCTGCAGGGCAAGGGCTTCGGTATCTGGGTCGACGGCACTCAGGATGTGAGTCTGATCGACAACCGTATTCAGGGTGATCCGGCGATGCGTTCGCAAGATCGCGGCAACGGCATTCATCTGTATGCGGTGCGTGGCGCCAAGGTCATTGGCAACCAGGTGCGCGACACCCGCGATGGCATCTACATCGACACCTCCAACGGCAACCTGCTGCAGGGCAATACCCTGGAAGACCTGCGCTATGGCGTGCATTACATGTTCGCCAACGATAACCAACTGATCGGCAACACCACCCGCCGCACCCGCACTGGCTACGCCTTGATGCAAAGCCGCAAGCTCACGGTGATCGGCAATCGCTCCGAACAGGATCAGAACTACGGGATCCTGATGAACTACATCACTTACTCAACCTTGCGTGACAACTTCGTCACTGACGTGCGCGACGGCTCGACCGGCGACAGCATGATCAGCGGCGCCGAGGGCAAGGCGCTGTTCATCTACAACTCGCTGTTCAACAGCATCGAACACAACCACTTCGAGCGCAGCGCCGTGGGCATCCATCTCACCGCCGGCTCGGAAGACAACCGCATCGCCGACAACGCGTTTGTCGGCAACCAGCGGCAGGTCAAGTACGTCGCCACCCGCTTGCAGGAATGGTCGGTGGATGGCCGCGGTAACTACTGGAGCGATTACCTGGGCTGGGACCGCAACAACGACGGCCTCGGCGATATCGCCTACGAACCCAATGACAACGTCGACCGGCTGCTCTGGCTGTACCCGCAGGTGCGGCTGCTGATGAACAGCCCTGGGATCGAGTTGCTGCGCTGGGTGCAACGGGCCTTTCCGGTGATGAAATCGCCGGGGGTGCTGGACAGCCATCCGCTGATGAAATCATCCACTCAACCCCTGACCCAGGAGCCCAACTCATGAACGTCATCGACATCGAAGGCGTCAGCCAGCGCTATGGGCATGCCACCGTGTTGCATCAGCTCAACCTCAGCCTGGCGGAAGGTGAAGTGCTGGGTTTGTTCGGGCATAACGGCGCGGGCAAGACCACCAGCATGAAACTGGTGCTTGGCCTGCTCCAGCCCAGCGCAGGGCAGGTCCGGGTGTTCGGTCGCTTGCCCTGCGATCCCCACGTGCGGCGGCTGCTCGGTTATCTGCCGGAAAACGTCACGTTTTACCCGCAACTGAGCGGTGTCGAGACTTTGCGTCATTTCGCGCGACTCAAAGGCGCCGCGTCCGCCCAAGTGGACGCACTGCTGGAGGAAGTCGGCCTGGCCGGTGCGGCGCATCGACGGGTCAAGACGTACTCCAAGGGCATGCGTCAACGCCTCGGGCTGGCGCAAGCGCTGCTTGGTGAGCCGCGTTTGTTGTTGCTTGACGAACCAACAGTCGGCCTCGATCCCATCGCCACTCAGGACTTGTATCGGTTGCTCGATCGCCTGCGCAGCCAAGGCACCAGCATCATTCTGTGTTCCCACGTCTTGCCCGGTGTCGAGGCGCACATCAACCGCGCCGCGATTCTGACCCAGGGCCGCCTGCTGGCCTTGGGCAGTCTACGCAGTTTGCGCGAGGAAGCCGGGTTGCCGACGCTGATTCGCGCCAACGGCCTCAAGCACGCCGGGCCCTTGCAGCAACGCTGGAACAACGCCGGGCACCTCACCGAACGCTGGGGCGTCGAAGGTCTTGAAGTGGCCGCGCTCAATGGCAGCAAGCTCGGGCTGTTGCGCCAGCTGCTCAATGAAGACGAACCGGCCGACGTGGAAATCCATCAACCGTCGCTGGAAGATATCTACCGCTACTACATGAGCCGGGCCGGTGCGACGCCAATCGGGGAGGCCGTATGAACGCTGTCTGGAACATGGCCCGCAAGGAATTCAGTGACGGTTTGCGCAATCGCTGGTTGCTGGCGATCAGTGTGTTGTTCGCGGTGCTGGCCATCGGCATCGCCTGGCTGGGCGCCGCGGCCTCCGGGCAGTTGGGTTTCACCTCGGTGCCGGCCACCATCGCCAGCCTCGCCAGTCTGGCGACGTTTTTGATGCCGTTGATTGCGTTGCTGTTGGCTTATGACGCCATCGTCGGCGAGGACGAGAGCGGCACGTTGCTGCTGTTGCTGACGTACCCCTTGGGTCGCGGGCAGATTCTGCTCGGCAAGTTTGTCGGCCACGGGTTGATCCTGGCGCTGGCGACGCTGATCGGTTTCGGCTGCGCCATGCTGGCCATCGCGGTGCTGGTGGACGATATCCAGCTGAGCCTGCTGCTCTGGGCCTTCGGTCGGTTCATGGCGTCGTCGACGTTATTGGGCTGGGGGTTTCTGGGGTTGGCCTATGTGCTGAGCAGTGCGTCGGCCGAGAAATCCACGGCGGCCGGGCTGGCGCTGGGCGTGTGGTTCTTCTTCGTGCTGGTGTTCGACCTGGCTCTGCTGGCGCTGTTGGTGCTCAGCGAAGGGCAGTTCAACCCGAAAGTGCTGCCCTGGTTGCTGCTGCTCAACCCCGCTGACATCTATCGCCTGATCAACCTCTCCGGCTTTGAACCCGGCGCCAGTACCGCGGGTGTGCTGACGCTGGGCAGCGATTTGCCGATGCCGGGCTCGATGCTCTGGCTATGCCTGTCGCTGTGGGTGGCGGTGCCATTGGGCTCGGCCTGGCTGTTGTTTCGTCGCCGGGCGACATGAATTTCCACTTTGATGGTTTGGAGTAGTTGACGATGAATGCGTTTTATCTGACGACAGTGCGCGCAGTGGCGGGCCTGATGATGTGCCTCCTGCTGACGGCCTGTGACAACCCAGTGCAAGCCACTTACAGCGACGCCGCCGCAGCCTTTCATCCCAGTGATGAATGCCATGTCTGCGGGATGATTATCGACGGATTCCCCGGGCCCAAGGGCGAAGTGGTCGAGCGGGCCGGGGTCAGGAAGTTCTGTTCCACGGCGGAAATGATCGGCTGGTGGTTGCAGCCGGAAAACCATCATGGCGATGCAAAACTGTATGTCCATGACATGGGCCGCAGCCCGTGGAACGCGCCGAATGACGCCCACCTGATCGATGCCAAAGACGCCTTCTACGTGGTCGGCACCCAACTCAAAGGCGCCATGGGCGTGGTGCTGGCGTCGTTCTCAAGTCGCGAGGCCGCTGAAAAGCTTGCCGCTGAACAGGGCGGTCGCTTGCTGCGCTTCAGCGAGATCACTCCGGCACTGCTGCAGCAACGCTAACGTCGTTTAAAAAGCCTGATCGCCGTCAAGTCGTTTTTTCGTCTCCTGCTCAAAGATAGGTCTCGCTACGTCCCCAGTGCTGGCATCCGTGATGCCCAGGAGAAAATGATGAAAACCGAGTTTCAAGATCGTTTGGCGGTGGTCACAGGTGCCAGCTCCGGGATCGGCCTGGCGCTGTGCGCCGCGCTGTTACCGCGCGGGGTCAAGGTGCTGGCGATGTCACGGACTCTCGGTGAATTGCCGGCCTTGCAGCAGATCTACGGCGAGCGGTTGCAATGGTTTGCCGGGGACGTCACAAGTCAGCAAGACCTGAGCGAACTGGCCGAGCGCGCTGCGGCGATGGGCCCCGTGGACTATTTGGTGCCTAACGCGGGTGTCGCCGAGATGGCCGACAGCCTGGATATGCAGGCCTTCCAGCGTCAGTGGGCGGTCAACGGCGCCGGGGCGTTGAACACCCTGGCGGCGTTACGCGGTGAATTGGCGAGCCCGGCTTCGGTGGTGTTTGTCGGGAGCTTCCTGACCGGCTCGAGCTTTCCCGGGTTGGCCGCTTGCATTGCCAGCAAGGCTGCGCTCGCGGCTCAGGCACGCACGCTGGCGGTGGAATTCGCGAGTTTTGATGTGCGCATCAATCTGGTCTCGCCGGGACCGACCGCCACCGCGATGTGGGACAACCTGGGGTTGAGCGAGGGGGAACTCGGCGACGTCGCCGACACCCTGGGTAAACGTCTGTTGCCCGGTCACTTTCTCGACGCAGGGGCGGTGGCCAATGTGATTGTTTTTCAACTCTCGCAGGGCGCTCGGGGTGTTTACGGTCAGGACTGGACAGTCGATAACGGATACACCTTGGGTTAAAGGGCGAAGACAAACCTGTGGCGAGGGAGCTTGCTCCCGCTCGGCTGCGTAGCAGTCGTAAAACCAGCGCCTGCGTTTAATCTGAATGTACCCAGTGACGGTTTGTAGGGGCGCTGCGCGCCCCAGCGGGAGCAAGCTCCCTCGCCACAAGTGCGATGTATATTTCGGTATTGGGGCACAAGGCCTAATGCGAAGTCCCCTCGGCAAACTCAATCTTGTTCCCCACGTTGTACTTGCCCGAAGGCTTGTTCATCGGAATACGTTTGATCTCCTTGAGGGTGTTGCTGTCGTAGACGATCAGCGCGCCATCGGTGGCCCAGATGCTCAGCAGCAAGTAGCGGCCGTCGCGAGTGAACTCAACATGAGCGGCGGTTTTGCCGGGTACCGGGCGCAGTGTGTGGGCGATTTCCAGGGTCTGTTTGTCGATCAGGTGGATCGCATCGTTGTCCGGCCCGAAGAACACATCGGTCCAGGCATACCGCGAGTTGACATGACTGCGCATGAAGAAACCCGGCCCCAGGGTCGGGATTTCCTTGATCAGTTTCCAGGTCTTGAAGTCGATGACCGAGATCAGCCCCTTGCTGATATTCGGCGTAGCGAACACCCATTCACCGTTGCGTTTCCAATAGGTCCCCGACCCCAAATGCGGCATGCCTGGCAGCGGTATGTCGGTGACCACCTTGCCGCTGTCGAGGTCGATGACCTGGCCGCCCTGGGCCTTGCGCGACGTAGCCAGCAGCTGTTTGTAGTCCGGCGAAAAGGAAAAATCATCGAGAAAATCCCCGGCAGGAATCCGCCGGGGTTCGAAATCCTGTGTGCCCGCCCAGGACAGCTCCCAGACTTCCTTCACGTCCTTGAGTGCAACGATGAAACTGTCGCGCGGCGGGGCGGAGTAAACCGCGCTGACCCGTGACGCGGTACCGTTCTGACCGATGGTCGGGATGGTTTTGACCAGCGACAGATCGCGGGCATCGAGCACCACCAGGTTGCCGGGCAAATAGTTGCCCACCAGCACCCAGCGTCCATCCTTGCTCACCGCCAGGTTGCGGGTGTTAAGGCCGGCGCGGACCTCGGCGATCAGCTTCAGGTTGTGCAAGTCATACAGACTGATCCAGCCGTCACGGGAGGCGAAGTAGACGAAGCGCCCGTCGGGCGAGAACTTCGGTCCGCCGTGCACGGCGAAGTGCGAAGCGAACCGCGCGAGCACCTCAAAGCGGTCACCGTCGAGGATGTCGATGTGATGGTCGCCAGCCTCTACCACCACAAACAGGTTCAGCGGGTCGGCGCCGTGCTGGGGCGTGGAGGGCAGTTTGCTCAGGTCCGCGAGCATCGAGTAACTGCCGAGAATGTCGTCATTGCTCCAGGTGGGCGGGGTGGCAGGCGGTTGCTGAAGGTAATCCACCAGCGCGTCGACCTGCGCGGGGCTGAACACGTTGGCATAGCCGGTCATCTGGCTCGCGGGGCGACCGTTTTGAATCACGCTGCGGATTTCATCAGGTTTGATCCGGCTGAGGCTCTCAGGCAACAACGCCGGCCCTGCGCCGCCGAGACGGTTGATACCGTGACAGCTCTGGCAATGCTGCTGATAGAGTTGCGCCGCGTGTTCAAGTACCGGCACTGCTGCGCCGGCCTGGGCCGCACTGACCCCTAACAGGTGGGCAAGGACGATGCGCCTCATATCGCCACCTTGGCGCGACGTAGCAGGGCTTGGGTCGGGTAGAGTCGCGCCGGGTATTCCAGCTGTTCTGCATCAAACATATCGACCACTGAGCCGATTACCGTCAGTGTCGGAATGCCCGGTGGACAATCCAGCGCGAGGGTCGGCAATTGGTGCAGCTTGCCGCGGGCGACGTGCTGGTCGGGTCGCGTGCCGTTGCTGATCAGCGCCGCCGGTGTGTCGGCTGATAATCCGGCTTCGATCAAGCGTTGAGCGATGATTCCCAGGTTCGACAAGCCCATGTAAAACACCAGCGTCTGGCTACTGTCGGCGAGGCTGCTCCAGGGCAACGACAATTCGCCATCGCGTTGCAAATGGCCGGTGATGAACCGGCAGGAATTGACCAGGTCGCGGTGGGTCAACGGTATGCCTGCATAGGCGCTGCAGCCGGAAGCGGCGGTGATTCCCGGCACCACCTGGCAATCAATGCCGCGTTGCAGCAGGTACTCCAGCTCCTCGGCACCGCGACCGAAAATGAACGGGTCGCCGCCCTTGAGCCGGACCACGCGTTGCCCTTGATCGGCGAGGTCGGCCAGCAGTTCGTT
This sequence comes from Pseudomonas fluorescens NCIMB 11764, assembly GCF_000293885.2. Taxonomy (NCBI): domain Bacteria; kingdom Pseudomonadati; phylum Pseudomonadota; class Gammaproteobacteria; order Pseudomonadales; family Pseudomonadaceae; genus Pseudomonas; species Pseudomonas fluorescens. The sequence goes on along the minus strand of NZ_CP010945.1, from coordinate 4,752,917 downwards.
GATCTGTTCCTGGGGCAGGCTGTGGCAACCGCTGGCCTTGCCGACGTAATGACGGGCGCAGGCGAGGGGAATCAGGGTCAGCAGTTCGGGGCTGATCAGCCGGTCGTACACCACGGCGTCGGCCTGCATCAACAGGCTCCAGGCGCGCAGGGTCAGCAGGCGTGGGTCGCCGGGGCCGGCGCCGACCAGGGCGACTTCGCCCGGCCGGAACGGCGACTCAAGTGTGGCCGGTATCGCAATCGATGGAGGCATGGGGCGTCCTTGGTGCTTCATCAGGTTGGCCGGCCCCAGCCTTTGTCAGGTGGTTGGCCGGACGGGCTATTCAGTGGGTGATGCAAGGGATGTTCGTTGACGGCGTAACACCGATTTCGTCATCGCTGAGGTGGCAGCCGGGGTCCTGGCCCCACAGATCTCCCTCGGCCCAGGCACGCGTGCGGGTGTTGCCGTTGCAGATGGGCAACCAGCGGCATTGCGCGCAACGACCACCGACAGCGCGGGGATGCTCACGCAGGCGCAACAGCAGGGCATCCGGCTGATCCAGCCACAACGTGCGGAACGGCGTGCGGCGGACATTGCCCACCGAGTGCTGCCACCAGTAGGTGTCCGGGTGCACTTCGCCGGTGTTGTCGATATTGGCAATGCCGTTGCCGGAGGCGTTGCCACCCCAGGCGCGGAGCATGTTTTCCAGGCGTGGGTAATGCTCGGGAATACGAAGGGCTGCCCATTGCAGCAGCAGAATGGCATCGGCATCGTTGTTGCCGCTGACAAAATCGCTGTCGCGCCCCTGTTGGATGTCTTCCCAGGTTCGCTCAAAGATCAACGTCATGGCCTCGCGGCTCATCTGCTGGTGCGCGTCGAGTTTGCGACTGCGTTTACCGCGACCGCTGTAGTTGAGGTGCGATAGATAAAACTTCTGCACGTCGTACTCGCGCATCAGCGCCAGTAATTGGGGTAACTGCGGGTGGTTTTCCTGGGTCAGGGTAGTGCGCAGCCCGACGCGAATGCCTTGTTCGCGACAGAGCCGGATCGCCTGCATGGAGCGGGCGAAGCTGCCCTTGAGTTGGCGGAAGGCGTCATGGGTGGCTTCCAGGCCATCGATACTGATGCCGATGTAATCGAAATTCGCTGCCCCGATCTGCGTAATGTTCTGCTCATCGATCAGCGTGCCGTTGGTGGACAAGGCCACAAAGAAACCCTTGGTGCGGGCATAGGCGCTGAGCACAAACAGATCCTCGCGCAACAGCGGTTCGCCACCGGAAAGAATCAACACCTTCACCCCGGCATCGTGCAAATCGTCGATCACGGTCAGCGCGGCGGCAGTATCCAGTTCGTCGCGAAAGACACTGTCGGCCGAGGTCGCGTAGCAATGTTTGCAGGTCAGGTTGCAGCGCCTGAGCAGGTTCCAGATCACCACCGGCGCCCGGTTACTGCCCGGTGGACTGGTTCTGGGTGCAGGCGCCTGGCCTGCCAGCGCACGCAAGTATTGGCTGATCCTCAACATGCAACTCTCCTTGAGTCAGGGCGTGTTCAGTGCGAAGCGACAGGTAATCGCAAGCCGGTTTTCTTCAGGATGCGGCTGCTCACCAGCATCTCGTCGGCAACACAGGCCTCGCCCAACAAATAGCGCAGGTGCTCGCGGTAGCTGTCGATCTCATCGCGGCTGCGGCCATGCACCATGGCGAACAGGTTGTAGCGCCATCCGGTTCGGCGCGGGCGGCGATAGCAGTGGCTGACGAAAGGCTGCGCGCCGATCAGCGCGCCGAGGCGCGTTATGTCGGTGTCGCGCACATCCCAGACCGTCATGCCGTTGTGGCGATAGCCCAGTCGGTAGTGATTGGGTACGGCGGCAATGCGCCGAATCGCACCCTCGGCCTGCAAGCGCTTAAGCAGGTCCAGGGTGGATTCGATGCTTAATCCCAGTTGTTCGGCGAGCCATGCCCACGGGTCATCCAGCAACGGCAGACCGGCCTGGGTCAACGCAATCAGACGCTGGGCGAGGGTGTCTTCAGACCGGGAAATACAGACCGACATGGTAAGTCTCCTCTTTAGGCAGGTTGAGCAGGGGCAGGCCGGTCAGGGTTTCGATGCGCTGCAGCGTCTCGGCGATGCCTTCTTCGGTCGCGCAGCCAAGCACGAACCACATGTTCCAGGCGTGTTCGCGTCGGTAGTTGTGCGCCACTTCCGGCAGGCCATTGAGCTGTTCGGCGACGTCATCGAAACGTTCTTCCGGCACCGCCAACGCGGCGAGGGTGAAGGCGCCGCCCAGCCGTTCAATGTCGAACATCGGGCCGAAGCGTGTGAGCACGCCATCAGCGAGCAGGGTGTGCAATCGGTCGAGCAGTTCAGTGCTGCTGCTCTGCAGTTCGGCCGCCAATACCCGCCAGGGGTGGCGCACCAGCGGCAAGCCCAATTGCAAACGGTTGATCAGTCGGCGGTCGAGGTCATCCATGGGTCGCTGCTCCGGTGCGCGAGGGCGCAAAGCGGCCGCCGCACTGTTTGAAGACCTGGGTGCTGAACAGTAATTGATGGGGCAAGTCGCTCAGTAGATGCTCCTCCAGCAGCGCCTGGATCTGCGCCTCCACCTGATCACGTTGACGCCCGTGCACCATGCAAAACAGGTTGTACCGCCACTGCGGCAGGCGCCGGGGCCGCTGATAGCAGAGGTTGATGCCGGGCGCTCGCCCCAGGCGCTGGCCGACTTCGTCAATCAGCGCATCGGGAACATCCAGCACCAGCATGGCGTTGGCGGTAAAGCCCAGCGCTCGATGGTGCAGCACCAGGCCGATACGGCGAAACAGCCCTAGCTCGCTCCATTGGCGCATCTGTTCGAGTACCTGGTTTTCGTCAGCGTTGAGCCGTTCGGCGAGAGCCTGATACGGGCGCGACACCAGCGGCAACCCGCCTTCGAGGTGCTGGCGCAACGCCAATGCTTGTTTGGGGTTCAATCCTGGTGTCATGAGTTTTCTCCCAGGGCAAAGCCCAGGTCGATGCGGTAGGCGGTCAACATCGGCAGGTCCAGCGGCATGAGGCCGGTGTCGTCCTCCAGTTCCTTGAGCACGCGGTCGATGTGTTGGCGATCAGGGCCGGTCAGCACAAACCACAGGTTGTAGAAATGTTCCCGTGCGTAGTTGTGATTGACCTCCGGGTACTGACTGACGCGATCGGCCACCTGTTGCAGGCGGTCGGCGGGCACGGCGAGGGCGGCGAGGGTGCTGGCCCCGGCGCGGCTGTGTTCGAACACCGGGCCGATGCGTGAGAGGGTGCCGGCCTGATCCATTTCTTCCAGGCAGGCCATCACCTGGGACTCGCGGCAACCGAGAATCCTGGCCATCTCCTTGTACGGTGACGGACACAGCGGCATGCCGTGCTGAAAGCGGTCGATGAGTTGGCGGCTGAGTCGTTCAAGGTCCATTTCAATACCCCATTTTCTGCGCACGACTGCTGAAGAAGATGCCGCTCGGTGCTCTGGCGGGCAGGGTGCTCAGCAGCTCCAGGCGGTACGGATCCCAGACCTGGACCTGATCACCGTCGCGTAATGACAGCCACAATTGGTCGCCGCGTGCGGTGAATTCCATGTGCAGCACCGCTGGCCCGGGGCGCAGATCGGCGACCACGGCGTGGGTTTCGGTGTCGATGACCTGAACCCGATCGTTGTCCGGGTAGGCGAAATTGACCCACAGCTGCCGACCGTCCGGGCGCGACGTGACGAACACCGGTTGGCCGGCCACCGGAATCACGGCGGTCTGCTGCCAGGTGCGTGAATCCATCACCAACACTTGATGCCGGCCGACGGCGGGCACGAAGGCCTGGTTGTCGGCGACAGCCCAGCCTTCCAGGTGCGGCATCTTGTAGACCGGGAGTTTCGCCTGACCGCGTCCGTAATCGCCGAGTACTCGCTGCACGCCGCGTTCTGGATGCCAGAGGTCGAGTTGGGCCATGCCGTCTTCACCGAACAGGCCGGCCATGTAATAGCGTCCGTCCGGGGTGATCAAGGCGTCGTAGGGTTGCTGGCCGATACCGGTGAAACGGCTGATCTGTGGCGTGCTGCCCTGACTGAAATCGGCGATCCAGATCTCGCCGGTATCGAACAGGCTGAAGACAAAGCATTGCCCCGGCGCGTCGACCAGGCCGACCACCCGGGAGCGCTTGGTGCCATCGGCCAGTGGCGTGGCCGGGATATCGGCCACCAGTTGCAGGGTATCGGCATCGAACACCTTGACCCCGCCGGGCACGTAGTTGGACACGGCGATCAGCTTGCCGTTCTGACTGATGGCGCCACCAATGCTGTTGCCACCCTGGATGACGCGATGATCGATACGCCAGGTCAGCAAGTCGATTTTGCTCAACCCGCCGTCGCGCCCGAACACATAGGCGTAGCGCTGGTCACGGGAGAACACCACCGAGGCATGGGACAGGTCGCCGAAACCCTCGAGTCGGGCCAGCGCGGTGTGGGTGTCGCTTTCGATGATTTGTACGCTTGCGGTGGCGCGCTCCACGACCAGTCCCAAGTCGCCGGTGCCACGCAATGGTGGCTGAACGCAAGCGGACAACAACAGCCCGGTCGCCGCTGACAGCAGGATTGAACGGATCATGGTGCGGGATATCCCTGGAGAAGTAGATCGACCAGCCAACGGATGTCGCCGGGGCTGAGCAGCGGAGCCCAACCGGGCATCGCGGTGCCGGGCCGGCCTTGGGTGACGGTGGCAATCAGGCTGTCCCTGGATTTGCCGGCCAGCGCTGCGCGCGTCAGTTCGGGGCCAAGCCCGCCAGTCAGGTGCAGTCCATGGCAGGCGCCGCAGTCCTGGGTCAGCAAGTGTTCGAGTTGTGCCTGACGCTGGGCGTCCGGCGCCGCAACCGCGGTTGCGCAAATGAGGAGGAGGGCCGCCAGAATCACAGCGTGTCGATACACCATCAAGACGCCCTCCTGGCGGTTATTTGAGTGTCAGTACCCAAGTCGCGAGCGTTTTCGCTTCTTCTTCAGTCACCGGGTTGGCCGGCATGGGCATCGGCCCCCAGTTGCCTTGTGTACCGTTCTTGATGTGGCTCGCGAGGGTGTCCACGGCTCCGGGTACGCCAGCGTTCTTGGCCGCTACATCCTTGAGCGCAGGGCCGACAATCTTGGCGTCGATGGAATGACAGGCTGCGCAGGGTTTGCTCTTGAACAGCTCCAGCGCGTCTTGGGCCATGGCCGGTTGCATACTCAGCGCGGCGGTCAGGGCGAACAGTGAAAACAGAGTATTTTTCATGGTGTTTCCTTGCATTGATGGAGCTCAATAGATGTCGTGTTGGGTGTTGTAGACGTTGAACTTCCCGGTGGGTGTGATCAGTCGCTTGTCCTTGATGACTGACTTGAGCTTCAGTGTTTTGTCGTCGATCACCACCAGCGCCGACTCGTCTGCCTGGCCACTCCACACGGAGAACCAGACTTCATCGCCGGCCTTGTTGTATTCCGGTTGCACGACGCGCATGGCGCCTTGCTTGATGCCCGCGTATTCAGCGATGGGCAGCACGGTGTAGCCGGCGTCGAGTTTGTCGAGGTTGAACACCGCCACTGACTGACTGAGTTTTGTATCCGGGTTGAGGGTGGTATCGACGTACAGATGACGGGAGTTGGGATGGGTTTTGATGAACAGCGATCCACCGCCCTGACCCTTGAGCGAGGCGACCTGCTTCCAGGCGTATTGCGGGTGTTTGGTCGGGTCGGTGCCGATCAGCGAGATACCGTCATCACCCAGATGGCTGGTGGCCCAGACCGGGCCATAGGTCGGGTGGTTGAAGTTGGCGCCGCGACCCGGGTGAGGGGTTTTGCCGACGTCCACCAGCGCGGTCAACTTGCGCTCCTTGGAGTCGATCACGGCGACCTTGTTGGAGTTGTTGGCGGCGGTCATGAAGTAGCGGTGCGTGCTGTCCCAACCGCCGTCATGCAGGAACGGCGCGGCATCGATGTAGGTGACAGTGAGGTTTTTGATGTCCTGGTAATTGACCAGCATCACCTTGCCGGTTTCCTTGACGTTGACGATGAACTCCGGCCATTCGTGGGAGGCGATGATCGCTGCGACCCGAGGCTCGGGGTGATATTGCTGTTTGTCGACGGTCATGCCACGGGTCGAAACGATCTGCTTCGGCTCCAGGGTTTCGCCATCCATGATGGTGAACTGCGGCGGCCAATAAGAACCGGCGATGGTGTATTTGTCTTCGTAGCCCTTGAACTTGGAGGTCTCGACCGAGCGCGCCTCGATGCCCACTTTGACTTCGGCGACCTTGGTCGGCTCCACCGGCCAGAGGTCGATCATGTCGATCCGGGCATCTCGGCCAATCACCAACAGGTAGCGACCCGAAGCAGAAATGCGCGAGATGTGCACCGCGTAACCGGTCTCTATCAGCTTGACGATCTTCTTGCTGTCACCGTCGATCAGGGCGATCTTGCCGTCATCGCGCAACGTCACCGAAAACAGGTTCGGCAGGTTGAGTTTGCTCAACTGCTTCTTCGGACGATCTTCGGGTTTGACCAACACTTTCCAGGTTTTCAGCGTCTCGGCCATGCCCCATTCCGGTGGCGTCGGCGGCGTGTGCTGAATGAACTTGGCCATGACCGTGATCTGATCCTTGGTCAGCGCATTGGACGTCCCCCAGTTCGGCATGCCCGCCGGCGACCCATAGGTAATCAAGGCCTCCAGGTACGGCTGCCCACGGTTCTGGGTAATGTCCGGCGTCAACGGTTTGCCCGTGGCCCCTTTGCGCAAAACGCCGTGGCAGCCTGCGCAGCGCTGGAAGTAGATTTCCTTGGATGAGTCGAACTCGGCCTGGCTCATGTCTGGAGCGCCGGCGGTTTTGACCATGGGCGAATTGGCCGCAGCGGCGGCGGGCTCTTCAGCGCTGGCGGCATGACTCACCGCCAGGGCCAGTGACGAACACAATGTGGCGAGGGTCAGGGCAAACATTTTTCTGTTGCTGATCAGCATTCCATTTCTCCTCAGGCAAGACCTTTGCGATGTGCTGAAACGGCAGCGCAGAACGCAGGTTCTTAGTGCCGTGCAAGGCTATGCCCGAGCAGGCCAATGTTCGCTTGACGACGATCAAGTTTGCCGGCCATCTCACTTGCCAGGTTGTCGCAGGGGCCCGTAGCGTGTTCCTTGAATCCGCTTTTGGAACAGACAGCCCATGGACCGTAACCCGTCTTGCGAACCCTTCTATCAACCGCTCAATAATGAGGAGGCGCTGTTCGAGCAAGCCTGGCGACACGGCATGCCGGTGCTGATCAAAGGCCCCACGGGATGCGGCAAGACCCGCTTTGTCCAGCACATGGCCCATCGGCTGAAACTGCCGCTGTACACCGTGGCTTGCCATGACGATCTGAGCGCGGCCGACCTGATCGGCCGCCACCTGATCGGTGCCCAAGGCACCTGGTGGCAGGACGGACCGCTGACCCGGGCGGTGCGTGAAGGCGGCATCTGTTACCTCGACGAAGTGGTCGAGGCGCGTCAGGACACCGTGGTGGTGTTGCATCCATTGGCCGATGATCGTCGTGAACTGTTCCTGGAACGCACCGGCGAAGTGCTGAAGGCGCCGCCGTCCTTCATGCTGGTGGTCTCCTACAACCCCGGTTACCAGAACCTGCTCAAAGGCATGAAACCCAGCACCCGCCAACGTTTCGTGGCGATGCGTTTCGACTATCCACCGGTGGCCGACGAGGAACGTATCGTGGCCCGGGAAGCCCAGGTGGACAACGCGCTGGCGGCGCAAGTGGTGCGGTTGGGCCAGGCGCTGCGCCGGCTCGATCAACATGATCTGGAAGAGGTCGCCTCAACGCGGCTGCTGATTTTTACCGCGCGCATGATCCGCTCCGGCATGACCCCGCGTGAGGCCTGCATGGCCTGCCTGGCCGAGCCGCTGAGTGATGATCCGCTGACAGTTGCGGCGCTGATGGACGTGGTTGATGTCCACTTCGGTTGAGTCCAGCGGTGTGGCGCCCAGGCATTTGCCGGGCGATCTGGCGATGTGGTTTTTCATACTGGCCGAGCTGTCGGTGTTCGCCATCCTGATCCTGGCGTTCGCCGTCACCCAAGCGATCAAGCCGCAGATGTTCAGTGAAAGCCGCCTGTTGCTGAACACCTCAACCGGGTTGGCGATGACCCTGAGTCTGCTCACTGCGGGGCTGTTCGCCGCGCTGGCGCAGGAGCAAGTCAGGCGCTCACGGCCGCGTCACGGTGCGGGCTTCCTGCTGATGGCGTTACTCGCCGCCAGTGTCTACGTGGTGCTGAAACTCACGGAATACCGGCACTTGCTGGCCTCGGGGCTGGGCATTGAGCACAACACCTTTTTCACCCTCTACTGGATCCTCACCGGTTTTCATTTTCTCCACGTACTGCTCGGCATGGTCATTCTCGGGTGGCTCGCGGAGCGCTGTCGCCGTGGCCTGTACAACGCCGCCAACCGCAGCGGGCTTGAATCGGGTGTGCTGTATTGGCACATGGTCGATCTGATCTGGGTGGTGCTGTTTCCGCTGGTCTACGTGCTGAGTTGACGAGGTTCTCATGTCTGTTTCCAGGGTATTGCTCGTCTGTTGGGCGGCGCTTGCCACGTTAAGTGTGTGCACGGTGGCGTTGGCCCACGTTGGCTCGACATCGCTGCTGTCGATGGCCATCTTGCTTGTGGCGGTGGGCAAGGCGTGGCTGATCACCGATGGCTTCATGGAGATGCGCCACGCGCCGCGACTGTGGCGCCGGTTGATGTTGAGCTGGGCGCTGGTGTTGGCGACGGTGATCGGGATGACACTGATGTCGTTCCGCTGAAGGAATACTCATGTGGGAGCGGGCTTGCTCGCTCCCATTCGATTTGCGTTGTCAGTAATACCCGACCCAAACCATCTGTCTTTCTTGATCGCCATCAAGCAGGTTTCAACCCTTCGCTTCCTATCATGGACGGGCCAAGCAAAGAGGAAGCGACCATGTCAGAGACCTTCACCAAAGGCATGGCCAGGAATATCTATTTCGGGGGAAGCATCTTCTTCTTCCTGATATTCCTGGCCTTGACCTATCACACGGAACAGACCTTTCCGGCCCGCAGCAATGAGGCGCAGCTCACCGAATCCGTGGTGCGCGGAAAGTTGGTCTGGGAGCAAAACAATTGCATCGGCTGCCACACGCTGCTGGGCGAGGGCGCCTACTTTGCGCCTGAGCTGGGCAACGTGTTCCAGCGGCGCGGTGGGGAAGCGGGCTTCAAACCCTTTCTGCATGCCTGGATGAAAATGCAGCCACTGGGTGTCCCCGGCCGGCGCGCGATGCCGCAGTTCAAGTTGAGTGACCAGGAGGTGGATGACATCGCCGAGTTCCTCAAATGGAGCTCGAACATCAACACCAATGGCTGGCCGCCAAACAAGGAGGGCTAAGCGATGAGCATTGCTAATCCGCATCTGAAATTTGCCTCGCAAGCCGTGGCCAAACCGTACTTCGTGTTCGCCCTGATGCTGTTTCTCGGTCAGGTGCTGTTCGGGTTGATCATGGGCCTGCAATACGTGATAGGGGACTTTCTGTTCCCGATCATTCCCTTCAACGTGGCGCGGATGGTGCACACCAACCTGCTGATCGTCTGGCTGCTGTTCGGGTTCATGGGCGCTGCCTATTACCTGATTCCGGAAGAGGCCGACCGCGAACTGCACAGTCCCAAGCTGGCGATCATCCTGTTCTGGGTCTTCGCCGCCGCGGGTGTGCTGACGATCCTGGGCTATCTGCTGGTGCCGTATGCCGGCCTGGCCAGGCTGACCCACAACGAATTGCTGCCGACCATGGGCCGGGAGTTCCTGGAGCAACCGACCATCACCAAGATGGGCATTGTGGTGGTGTGCCTGGGCTTCCTCTACAACATCGGCATGACCCTGCTAAAAGGTCGCAAGACCACCGTCAGCATGGTGATGATGACCGGGTTGATCGGGCTCGCGGTGTTCTTCCTGTTCTCCTTCTATAACCCCGGCAACCTGGCCCGCGACAAGTTCTACTGGTGGTGGGTGGTGCATCTTTGGGTGGAAGGCGTGTGGGAACTGATCATGGGTTCGATGCTCGCGTTTGTCCTGATCAAGATCACCGGGGTAGACCGGGAAGTCGTGGAGAAATGGCTGTATGTGATCATCGCCATGGCGCTGATTACCGGGATCATCGGCACCGGTCACCACTTCTTCTGGATCGGTGCGCCTGAGGTCTGGTTGTGGGTCGGTTCAATCTTCTCGGCACTCGAACCGCTGCCGTTCCTGGCCATGGTGATCTTCGCCTTCAGCATGGTGAAGAACCGCCGCCGGCTACACCCGAACCGCGCCGCCACCCTGTGGGCCAAGGGAACCGTCGTCACAGCGTTCTTCGGTGCTGGCGTCTGGGGCTTCTTGCATACCCTGGCACCGGTCAACTTCTATACCCACGGTTCGCAACTGACGGCGGCGCACGGCCACCTGGCTTTCTACGGTGCTTACGCGATGATCGTGATGACCTTGATCAGCTACGCCATGCCACGATTGCGCGGGTTGGGTGAAGCAGGCGATGAGCGCTCGCAGACCTTCGAAATCTGGGGCTTCTGGTTGATGACCCTGTCGATGGTGATGATCACGCTGTTCCTCACCGCAGCCGGTGTCGTTCAGGTCTACCTGCAACGCTGGCAGGTCGATGGTGTCGCGTTGCCCTTCATGGCCACGGTCGAACATCTGCAGGTGCTGTTCTGGGCCCGTTTTGGCGCCGGTCTTGGTTTCCTTGCGGGACTGCTCTGTTACCTGTTCAGCTTCAAACAACGTGGCCGCGCAGCCTTGCGCGCCCCGGCGGCCGTGGTGCCTTCATGAGTCGCTGTCAAGGCTAGAAAAGGTCGGCCCGGCTGATACAGCGGGCCGTTTTTTTGCTTTACAAAAAGGGCAATGATCATGGCCTTTACCGTCGAACTGGAAGAGTGGGTCGGCAGCGTCTGGCATCGCTTCATCACCCGGCGCGCCAGCCCGGACTTCCCTGAAGCACGCGTCGAACTGGCCAGCCAGCAACGTCCGCTGGCGCTGCTGTTTCGCGCCATGGGCGGCGCCAGTGGCATCGGTGTCGAAGCCGCCAGCGACCGCGATCTGCTGTTGCGGCGCAACGTGTTGCAGCAGATCGCCGGCACCTGCAAGCAAGTGCCCCTGGCGTGGTGCGATGCGAGCAACCTTCGTCTGCCGTCGAGCCTCGCGGTGTTTCCCGAAGTCGCACTGAACGAAGAACTCTATCGTTGGCTCGCCTTGCTGGCGGCACAGGCCGGCCAGATGCGGCACTGGGGACGGGACAATCAACGCTGGACGCAACTGCTGTTAGGGCGTTATCCCGCGTTGCGTGCCAGGTACAAACGTCTGGTCGATGCTCACCTGCAATTGCGCCCGGATCCGGCCACAATGAGTAGCGGCGAAGCGGCCCTGGAACGGGCGTTATGCCAGGCGCTGCGCGAGCCCGGCAGTGTCGAACATTTCCCCCGCAGCGAACGGGCCGCGTGGCCGTTGCCGCTGTGGTTGTACCCGCCGCAAAACCTCGCGAGCCCTCAGGCTGCCGACCTGGGGGAGGAGTCCGAAGAATCGTTGACGACCCCGCCCGGTGAGCAAAAGGGCGCAAGCAAACGCGCCAAGCGGATAGATGAAAGCACCCGTGACGGCGGGTTGTTAATCGTGCGTCTGGAGAACCTGTTCAGCTGGACCGAACACGTGGACCTGGATCGCTGGTCGGACGACAGCGAGGACCCGGACGCGGCCAAAGTCGCCGAGGACCTCGACGAGTTGAGCCTGTCGCGCACCCGTCTGCGCAAGGGCGGCGGCCTCAAGCTGCACCTGGATTTACCGCCGGCCGATGTCGACGATATTCCCCTGGGCGAGGGCATCAAGTTGCCGGAGTGGGACTATCGCAAACAGCAGATGCAAGACGCCTTCGTCAATCTGCAAATGATGGTGCCCCGGGACTGCGAGGCGCAGCCACTGCCGCCACGGCTGAAAGCTTCGGCGCACCGTCTGCGGCGCCAGTTCGAGCACCTGCGCAATGACCGCCAATGGTTACGCCAGCAACCCCAAGGGTCTGAACTGGATATGCAGGCCTGGCTGGATTTTCACGTTGAACGCGAGCATGGCCAGTGTGCGGAACGCGGTTTGTTCATGGAACAACGGCAGACACGCCGTGACCTGGCGTGCCTGTTGCTGGCCGATGTGTCGATGTCCACCGACGCGCACCTGAACGATGAGCATCGGGTGATTGATGTCATCCGCGACAGCTTGCTGCTGTTCGGTGAGACCCTGTCGGTGCTCGGTGATGATTTCGCCCTGTACGGGTTTTCCTCGTTGCGCCGTCATCAAGTGCGGATGCAGGAACTCAAGTCTTTCACCCAGCGTTATGACGACAACACCCGCGGTCGTATTCAAGGGCTCAAACCGGGTTATTACACGCGCATGGGCGCCGCCATCCGCCAGGCCACCCAACTGCTGGGCGAGAGCAAGCGCCGCAGCAAACTGTTGCTGCTGCTCACGGATGGCAAACCAAACGATCTGGACTTGTACGAGGGACGTTACGGCGTTGAAGACACCCGCGAAGCGGTGCTGGAGGCGCGACGCAAGGGGTTGACGCCGTTCTGCATCACGATTGATCGCGAGGCCGGGGAATACCTGCCTTACATGTTCGGCGCCAATGGCTACACCTTGATCCGTCAGCCCGAGCAATTACCCCTGCGATTGCCGCAGCTGTACCGCCAGTTGACCCAACCTTGAGGGGGGCGCGCAGCATCAACTGCTGCCGCGTGGCAGCCAGAAAAACATCGCCACGCAGAAGATCGTCAGGCCAATGCAGAACCACGTGAATCGGCGCAGCCGACGTTGCGCCGCGTGTGCGGCCAATACCGGCAGGGGCATGCCGCACTGGAGGCACTCGGTTTCTTGTGCGGGGTTGGCGCGTTGGCAATACAAACAGACGGGCAGGGCACTCACTCGAACTGTTCCAGGCGCAGACGATCAAGAATGGCGATCTGGCGGCCGTCCTGGGTGATGATGTTTTCATCGATCAGGCGACGGATGATCCGCGAAAAGGTTTCCGGCTGGATCGACAGGTGCCCGGCAATCAGTTGCTTGGCCATTGGCAGTTCGAATTGGCTGCCAACGGTTTGCTGGCGCACCAGTTGCGTCAGCAGATAACGCACGACCCGGTGGGTGGCGTTTTTCAGTGACAGGGTTTCGATTTCGTTGACCCGTTGATGCAGGCGAACGCACAGCTTGCCGAGCAGCGCAAAGGTCAGTCGGCTGTTACTTTGCAGCAGGCGCATATAGGTGCTGTTGGATAACCGATAGAGCTGAGTGGGGCAGATCGCTTCGGCCGAGGCCACATAGTTCGGGGTGTCCATCAGCATCATCGCTTCGGCGAAGGTTTGCCGGTCACCAATGACCTCAAACACTTTCTCCTGCCCGTCCGGCGTCAGGCGATAGATTTTCACCGCGCCGGCAATCACGAAATAGAACGAGTCAGCCGGCTCGCCCTGACGGAACAACGGTTCGCCTTTGTCGATGCTCAGCAAATGGCTGGTACTCATCAACTCATCCAGCTGTTCTTCGTTCAACGGCTCGAACAAGTGGTGACTGCGCAGAATCTGGTGATGGACGCGATGAAGCACCATAAGAATTCATCCTGAGGTTTGAGGAGGGGATGGCGATCAAGTCAAACGAGGCCCAGCGAGACACCGCTGGCCAACGCCAGCACCGAGGTCAGCACAACAAACCAGGCCAATGGCTGGATGACTTTTTTCATGACGACTCCTGGAGATCGAGAAGGATCAGGTTTTCCTTAATTTCTGAACCATTGAGCAAGACGCGGGCCATGCCTGGAGCCCTTTGTTTACTGGGGTTGTCAGATAGGAGGGTAAAAACGACCACGAGGTTTAGGGTTTAAATAACCCTTTAATGGTCATTTTTACCCTTGGGTTGGTCCCGCAGGGGGCAGGTCCTCTCACCACAGCGGGCGAATGAACATCAGGGCACGGCCCTTGCACACTTGATCTGCGACAAAGGCAATTAATCGTCAATACCCGATGATTGCCTCCGGACTTGCCTCGACGCGTGTGGGTTGGCGTCAGGTCAGCAGCAAGGTAAAGGAGTAGCTTTATGCAAGTGCTTGACCGCCGTAAAGCGATGGCTATCGCGCCGCTGTTGCGTTTGGCCTTTCGGCCATTTTTCCTCGCCGGCTGCCTGCTGGCGGTGCTGGTCATTCCGCTCTGGCTGTTCGCCTTCAGTGGTGAGCTTTCCGGCTGGCAGCCGGCGGGTGGCTGGCTGGGCTGGCATCGACACGAATTGCTGTTCGGATTCGGCTTGGCGATCATCGCCGGCTTTCTGCTGACGGCGGTGCAGACCTGGACCGGTCGCCCCGGCATCAGCGGGCAACCACTGGCCATGCTGGCGCTGCTGTGGTTGTTGGCGCGCGTGGCCTGGCTGGTCAATGCACCGTTGCCGGTGCTCGCGGTGCTGGAACTGGCGTTCCCGCTGGCGGTGGCTGCGCTCATGGGATTCACCTTGTGGAAGGTGCGGCAGAAACGTAACTACCCCATAGCGGTGGTGTTGCTGCTGTTAGCGGCGGCCGATGGGTTGTCCCTGTATGGTCTGGTCGAAGGTCATGAAGGCTGGCAGCGTCAAGGCGTGTTGACGGGTATGTGGCTGGTGGCGGCAATGATGGGTTTGATCGGTGGGCGCGTCATTCCGTTCTTCATCCAGCGCGGCCTCGGCAAGGTCGAGGGCGTTACCCCTTGGCCGTGGCTGGATTGGCTGCTGCTGATTGGCTCACCGCTGGTGGCGTTGCTCTATGCCGCTGGACCTGCGCTTGCCCCCGATTTCTGGGTGGGCCTGTTGTTCGCTGTGTTGGCCGCAGGGCATCTGGTGCGCCTGGTGCGCTGGCATGATCGCGCCCTCTGGCATGTGCCGTTGTTGTGGTCGTTGTACCTGGCTTATGCCTGGTTGGCGGTGGCCTGTCTCGGGATGGCGCTGTGGCATTTCGGTGTGCCGATCAATCCGAGTCTGGCGGTGCATTGCCTGTCCATTGGCGCCATGGGTGGCCTGGTGCTGGCGATGATTGCACGGGTCAGCCTGGGGCATACCGGCCGCGCGCTGGAGCCGCCGTCGGGCATGACCCTGGCGTTCATTCTGCTCAACCTGGCCTGTCTGAGCCGGGTCGTGTTGATCCTGTTTTTCCCCTTGCCGGCGTTGTGGCTGGCCGGTCTGTGTTGGGTGCTGGCGTTTGCGCTATACGCCTGGCGCTATGGGCCGATGCTGTTGCAGTCCCGGGTGGACGGCCATCCGGGCTAAGCACGCTAACTGATGGAGGCTGCCGGTGATGTATCCCTTTTTACTGGTTACCCACTTGCTGGCGGCGATTGCCTTCATCGGCACGCTGTTTTTCGAGGTGGTGATCTGGCACAACGCCCGCCAGCAGGTGGCGGTTAGCGCGCAAACGAGCGCCGATCAAGCGATTGCAGTGCGTTCGCGCAAGGTGCTGCATGGCGTGGTGCTGCTGTTGTATGGCGCCGGTATCAGCCTGGCGTGGCAACACCGGGGTGTATTGAGTCAGCCGCTGGCGAGCAGTTTTGGTACGTTGCTGAGCCTGAAGATCATCCTGGCCCTGAGCATCATCGGCCATTATTTTCTGCTGGCGTACTGGCTGAAAAGCGCACGCCTGACCACGACCCGCGCCACTTGGATTCGCCGCAGCATCCTCGGGCACATGGTGTTGATCGTGATCCTGGCCAAGGCCATGTTCTATTGGCACGGTTGATCGCGCTGGAGAACCGGTAACCCTGTAACGGTGCCATTCGCGAGCCGGCTCGTTCCTACATTGGGATACCGTTCCCTGTGAGAGCGAGCCGGCTCGCGAAAGCTGTGTCACTGGTTTTGTATGACCCGCAATCGATCAATGGCGAGGTTTAAGTGCGTTGACGAACAACACGTTGTTTTCCAGATGGATGTGTTGCATCAAGTCATCACGGAACTCTAGCAGCCCGCGATACAGGGCACGCCAGGTATTACAGGCATCGGCCGGCGGGGTGATGTTGTTGGTCAGCGCAAGCAGCCTTTCCAGTGCTTCGCCATGTTGATCATGTTCAAAGCGCAGCACCTGGATCGGCGGTGCGGCCTGAGGGCCGATGCCTTGTTGCAGCATCGGGAAGAGCACTTGTTCTTCCTTGAGCATGTGGCCTTCAAGTTCTTGTTGCATGTCGGTCAAGAGATCGGCCAGGCCGTTGGGGCAACTGCTGCGGGCACCATGGACCTGTTCGACGCGGCGGGCCAGACGAATCAGTTCCGGCAGTTGTTCGCGATGGCGGGCGTGGTAGCGCGCCAGAAGATGGGCGATCAACAGCTCCGAGGGTTCGTTGCGCCAGTCGTGCTGGGTTTCGCCGGTGTCTTGCAGCCGGTGCAGCGCATCGGCAATCAGGGCCGGATCGAGGCCTTTGCCAGCGGCCGCTTCAAGCAGGCTTTTATGCCCGCCACAACAGAAGTCCAGTTTAAAGGTGTGAAAAATCCGTGTGGCGCCGGGAATGTCGCACGCCAGTTGGCCGAGGCTTTGTTCCAATAGAGTCAGGCTCATCAGGGGTTCCTTGTTTGGATTTCAACGGTTCCCCAGGCTCATTGCACCCGGCATGCCATATTTAACGCATTGAAAAATATGGCTTAATTTTTAGTTGTGGTGATAGACACCCGGACGCTTTAGGGTGAATCCAACCATAGAGGGTAATAACTACCATGCTGCGTGAAAGCCTGGCGGCCGACCTGATCGTCGAGTTGCCGAATGCTGTGCGGTTGCAACGTTTGGTCCAGACCCTGCGCGAGTACTTCAACAGTGGCGCCGTGGGATTGCTGCGTCTGGATGACGACAGCCTCAGGCCGGTCGCGACGGTGGGGCTGGTGCATGAAGCGTTGGGCCGCCGGTTTGTCATCGCTCAGCATCCGCGGCTGGCGGCGATCATGGCGTCGCGCGAACCCACCTGGTTCGAGCCCGACAGTCGGCTGCCGGATCCCTATGATGGCTTGCTCGACAATCACGCCGGCGAACCGATGCCAGTGCATGACTGCATGGGCGTGAGCCTGTATGTGGAAGGTCGGATCTGGGGGGCGATCACCCTCGATGCGCTGCATGCCGGGACCTTCGACAGCCGTGCGCGGGAAGAACTCAAGCGCTGCACCTTGCAGATCGAAGCCGCCGTGCGAGTCACCCGACTGGAACAGGAAAACCGCAGCCTGCGCTTGTCCCGCAGCGATATTCAAGACGTACGCAGACCGGCGGACGAAGGCGAGATCCTCGGGCAAAGTGAAGTGCTGCACCAGTTGCTCAATGAACTGGATGTGCTGGCCGATTCCGAGCTGCCGGTGTTGCTGCTGGGCGAGACCGGCGTCGGCAAAGAGCTGTTCGCCCGGCGCTTGCATCGTCTGTCGCGTCGCAGTCATAAGCCGCTGGTGCAGGTCAACTGTGCGGCTTTGCCGGAGTCTCTGGCGGAAAGTGAATTGTTCGGCCATGTCAAAGGCGCGTTTTCCGGCGCCACCAGTGACCGTGCCGGGCGTTTCGATGCGGCCAACGGCGGCACGCTGTTTCTCGATGAAGTCGGTGAATTGCCATTGGCTGTGCAGGCGAAACTGCTGCGCACCCTGCAGAACGGCGAGATCCAGCGCCTCGGCGCCGACAAGCCGTTGCACGTGGATGTGCGCATCATCGCCGCGACTAACCGGCACCTGCCGGACAGCATCCGCGATGGCTTGTTTCGGGCGGATCTGTATCACCGGCTCTCGGTCTATCCGGTGCCGATTCCGCCGTTGCGCGAGCGGGGTAACGATGTGTTGATGCTGGCCGGGCACTTCCTTGAGCTGAATCGGGCGCGGCTTGGCTTGCGCGGTTTGCGTCTGTCGCCGGCCGCCGAGCGCGCGCTGCTGACTTACAGCTGGCCGGGCAACGTGCGCGAGCTGGAACATGTGATCAGCCGAGCCGCGTTGAAGACGCTCAGCCGCGGCACGAGTCGCACCCTGATCATGACGCTGGAACCCGAGATTCTGGACCTCGACAGTGCCATGGGCGGGCAGGGCGTGGTCGTCGAAAGTCCTCTGGACGAAACGGCTGACGCACCGTTCCAGCCCTTGGGGGAAGCGGTCGACGATTACCAGCGCAAGAAAATTCTCCAGGCCTTGAGCCTGTCCGGGGATAACTGGGCCAGCGCCGCGCGGATCCTGGAAATCGATCCCAGCAACCTGCACAAACTGGCGCGGCGGTTACGTCTCAAGTAAGGCTGGGCATGCTCAGTGTTGATGGTGATCAAGGTGCTGTTGCGCGAAGTCTCGCACGCTGGGCAGAACCTTTTCGGAGATCACCCTCATGCCGCTTTCCCTGGCACAGATGCGCCGCAACTACACCCTTTTTGGCCTGCAAGACGAAGCGGCGCTGGACGACCCGCTGGCCATGTTCCGACAGTGGATGCAACTGGCCCGCGACACCGAGCGCGCGCCTGTCGAAGCCAACAGCATGATGTTGGCGACCGTCGACAGTGAAGGTCGCCCGCACTGTCGGGTCCTGCTGCTCAAGGGCTTTAGTGATGAAGGCTTCACGTTTTTCGGTCATTACCAGAGCGACAAGGGGCAGCAATTGGCTGCTAATCCGTATGCTGCGATGACCTTTTTTTGGCCGGGGCTGGAGCGTCAGGTGCGGATCGAGGGGCAGGTGTCCAGGCTCGCCCCGACGCTGTCGGATGCGTACTTCGATTCCCGCTCACAGGACAGTCGCCTGGGCGCCTGGGCCTCACCGCAAAGCCGACCATTGGCCAATCGGACCGAGCTTGAGTCGCTGTTGATACAAACCACCCAACGGTTTGCCGGCCAGGCCGTGCCGCGGCCCGAGCACTGGGGCGGCTACTGCTTGCA
The DNA here is from genome assembly GCF_000293885.2 of Pseudomonas fluorescens NCIMB 11764. Classification (NCBI taxonomy): domain Bacteria; kingdom Pseudomonadati; phylum Pseudomonadota; class Gammaproteobacteria; order Pseudomonadales; family Pseudomonadaceae; genus Pseudomonas; species Pseudomonas fluorescens. Next base: position 4,734,016 of record NZ_CP010945.1, on the reverse strand, counting down.
GCCTGATCGCCTGGAATTCTGGCAAGGCCGTGCCGACCGCTTGCATGACCGTCTCGATTACCGGTTGCGCGATGGCGTATGGCAACGGAACCGCTTGGCACCTTGAACCCGCAGAACGCGCAGCGATGGAGAACAATGTGGGAGCGAGCCTGCTCGCGATAGCAGTGGGTCAGTCGACATCAATATTGCCTGACAAGCCGCTATCGCGAGCAGGCTCGCTCCCACAGGTATCGTGTGGCCTACACGTTCTTCATATGTCCCTGTAGAGGTACCTCCTTGGAGGAATAGGCTCATCGGGAATTCCAGTTCAGGCTTTGCCCCATACCCTCATTTACGGGAAGGCTTGGATATGGCCCATCTGGCGCAACGCACGTTTGAACCCCTGAACATTGCCGTGCTGACCATCAGCGATACGCGCACCTTTGACACTGACACCTCGGGGCAGACCCTCACGGATTTGCTGCAAACGGCCGGGCATGTATTGATCGATCGTGGTCTGGTCAAGGACGACATTTATCAGATCCGCGCCAAGGTTTCCCACTGGATCGCCGACCCCAAGGTGCAGGTGGTATTGATGACCGGCGGCACCGGTTTCACCGCGCGCGACAACACACCACAAGCGGTTTTGCCGTTGCTGGACAAACACGTGGAAGGCTTCGGTGAACTGTTCCGTCAGGTGTCCCTTGCGGAAATCGGCATGTCCAGCCTGCAATCCCGGGCATTGGCAGGGATGAGCAATGGCGTGCTGGTGTGCTGCGTTCCGGGTTCGCCGGGCGCGTGTCGAACGGCCTGGAACCAGATCCTGCTCGAACAGCTGGACAGCCGCACCGGCCCATGCAATTTCGCCCCCCATTTGAAACCGCAAGGGCAACGGGGCGTCGACGCCTGCGAGACCCGCTCATGACCGGCCGGGTGTGTGACCTTGGTCACTTGATGCCGGTGGACGAGGCCATCAATCGTTTGCTGGACCAGGCACCGCCGCCGCCCCTGGCGCAAAAGATCGACCTGGATCAAGCTTTGGGTCGGGTGCTGGCGGCGGACATTCATTCTCCCGTCAACCTGCCGGCCTGGGACAACAGCGCCATGGACGGTTATGCCCTCAGGGCCGCTGACCTGCCACCGGAGGGTGGCTGGTTGTTGATTGGCGGACGAATCGCAGCGGGGGATTCGGCGTGCTCACCGTTGCTCGCGCAGCAAGCAGTGCAGATTTTTACCGGTGCACCATTACCTGCAGGCGCCGACACCGTGGTGCCGCAAGAGCGTTGTCGGATCGAGGGCAAGCGCGTGTGGTTCCCGCCCGTCAATACTGGCGATCACGTGCGCAAAGAAGGTGAGGAGGTTCGCCGGGGCGACCTGTTAATCCAGGCCGGCAAACGTCTGCGTGCGCAAGAAGTGGGATTGCTGGCTGGCGCTGGTATCGGGCGGGTCGAGGTCTATCGACCGTTGCAGGTGTGCTTGCTCAGCAGTGGCAACGAACTGCGTGAGCCGGGTGATTCATTGGCGCCCGGGCAGATTTACAACAGCAATCGCTACTGCCTCGCCGCGTTGTTGAGCGGTTGGGGGGTCGAGGTGCATGACTATGGCGTCATGGCCGACGAGTTGGCCGCCAGCCGGCATGCGTTAAGCCTGGCGTCTTCGGAATGCGACCTATTGTTGAGTTCCGGTGGCGTCTCGGTGGGTGAGGAAGATCACCTCAAACAAGCGATCGAGGAACTCGGCAGCCTGGATTTCTGGCGGCTGGCCATTCAGCCGGGCAAGCCGCTGGCCTTCGGCGAAGTCGCCGGCAAACCCTGGATCGGCATGCCGGGCAATCCTTCGGCGGCGCTGATTACCGCGTTGGTGGTGGTGCGCCCGTTCCTGCTCAGGGCCCAGGGCGTCAGCGATGTGTTGCCGGCGCCACTGGCCGTGCCCGCCGGGTTCGATTGGTTGCAGCGCAACAAACGTCGGCAGTACCTGCGGGCACGGCTGACACCCGGTGCTGATGGTCAGTTGAGCGTGGAGCTGCACCCCCAGCAAAGCTCAGCGATGTTGACCGCCGCGTGCTGGGCCGATGGCCTGGCGGTGATCGAGTGCGAGCAGCAAGTGCTCAAGCACGACAACGTGATGTTCCTGTCCTTCGCCGACCTGATGCATTGATCGCAATTGATTGCCGTCAAGGCTGTGCCTGCCGGTTTCGCTAGACTGGCAGCGCCTTTTTCGATCGCTGTATCACAGGCATCGAGGGAGGGTTCAGACGCGTTTTCCCATGAGGATTACCCATGCAACTGGTCTGCCCGGCAGGCAACCTGCCTGCGCTAAAAGCGGCGGTGCGCCAAGGCGCCGATGCCGTTTATGTCGGTTTTCGCGATGACACCAATGCCCGGCATTTTGCAGGGCTGAACATGGACGACAAACAGTTCGACGCGGCGGTCGCCCACATTCGTCAGCATCAACGAAAACTCTATGTCGCGGTCAACACCTACCCGCAACCCAAGGGCTGGGAGCGCTGGCAGCGCGCGGTTGATCGCGCCGCCGATTTTGGTGTGGATGCGCTGATCGCCGCCGACCCCGGCGTACTCAACTACGCCAGCCAGCGGCATCCGCAACTGGCGCTGCACCTGTCGGTGCAGGGCTCGGCGACCCATGCCGCGGCCCTGGAGTTTTATGCGCAGCGCTACGGAGTTCGTCGCGCGGTACTGCCACGGGTGTTGTCGTTGGCGCAGGTGCGTCAGGTCGCTGCAAGCAGCCCGGTGCCCATCGAAGTCTTTGGCTTCGGCAGCTTGTGCATCATGGCTGAAGGGCGTTGCCATCTGTCTTCGTACATTACCGGTGAGTCGCCGAACCTCTGTGGCGTCTGTTCGCCGGCCAAAGCGGTGCGCTGGAGCGAAGACGCCGACGGCTTGAGTGCACGGCTCAGTGAAGTGCTGATCGACCGTTACACCCCTGAGGAACCCGCCGGTTATCCGACCCTGTGCAAAGGCCGTTTCCTGGTCGGCGGCAAACGCTTTCATGCGCTGGAAGAACCCACCAGCCTCGACACCCTGGACTTGCTGCCGGAATTGACGGCCATCGGCGTCGAGGCGGTCAAAATCGAGGGCCGGCAACGCAGCCCGGCGTATGTCGAACAAGTCACCCGTGTCTGGCGTGCGGCGCTGGATGCCCATCGTGGTTCGCCGGGCAGTTTTCGGGTCAAGGAAGAATGGCGACGGGTGTTGGCCGGTTTGTCCGAAGGCAGCCAGACCACTTTGGGTGCTTACCATCGATCATGGCAATGAGGGAGGCGACATGAAGCTCAGCCTTGGACCGGTCCTGTTTTATTGGGACAAAGCGCAACTCAGCAACTTTTACGCCGAGATGTCGGCCTTGCCCCTGGATGTGATTTATCTGGGGGAAACCGTGTGCTCGAAACGCCGGTCATTTTCATTGGATCAATGGTTGGGGCTGGGGCGCGAGTTACAAGAATGCAGCCAGGCACAACTGGTTCTCTCCAGCCTGACGCTTATCGAAGCGGCCTCCGAACTCTCTAGCCTGCGGCGGCTCTGCGACAACGGCCAACTGTTGGTGGAAGCCAACGACATGGGCGCGGTGCAGTTTCTGGCCGAGCGCAAGTTGCCGTTCGTGGGCGGTCCTGCGCTGAATGTGTACAACGGGCATACGCTCACGCAACTGCTGGACGGCGGGATGACCCGTTGGGTGCCGCCCGTGGAGTGTTCGGCGACGCTGATTAGCGATGTGCTCGATCAGGTGCGGGAACTGGGTCGAGAGGTCCCGGAAGTCGAGGTCTTCGCTTATGGACATTTGCCGTTGGCCTATTCCGCACGCTGCTTCACCGCGCGGGCGGAAAACCGGCCCAAGGACGACTGCCAGTTTTGCTGCATCAACTACCCCGACGGCCTGCCGCTGACCAGTCAGGAAGGGCAGGCACTGTTCACCATTAACGGCATTCAAACGATGTCGGCCGAGGTGACCAATCTCCTGGCAGATTACGCAGGGCTGGTGGCCTGCGGCGCTGATTTGTTGCGACTGAGCCCTCGTTATCAAGGCATGGCGCAGGTCATTGCCGCCTATCAACGGGTTCGTCTGGGCGAGACACCGCCGGTGTTCGTCGACGGTTGTAACGGTTACTGGCATGGCCAGGCCGGCATGTTGCGCGTCGAGGAGGTCGGCCTGTGTTGAATCGGAAGAAGTGGCTGCTCAAAGGCGCCGACCGGTTGTTGCCGTTGGTGCGCCGGGTGCCTTTTGTCGTGCAGCGTCTGGCGTTGCAGCAGGCGCTCAATCGCTGCCTCGCGGAGCCGTTGCGCGACGGCGAGTTTGAAGTGTTGCGTGGGCGCTGGTTGTGCTTGCGGATTCCGGACCTGGGGTTGTCCTGGTTTCTTACGCTGACCCGTGAAGGGTTGCGAATTGCTGAACGCGCCAACGCGCATGTGACCATCAGTGGTAACTGGCGTGAGTTTTTATTGCTGGCGAGTCGTCAGGAGGATCCGGATACTTTGTTCTTTCGCAGGCGTTTGGTGATAGAGGGCGATACGGAGTTGGGGCTGGCGCTGAAGAACCTGATCGACAGCCTCGATCCCGACGTGTTGCCTGTGTGGCTGTGGCGCAATCTGGAGCGGGCAGGGAAGGGGTTGGCGGCGCAGTACAACCTGCAAACGCCGGTCAAAATGTGAGAGCGGGCTTGCTCGCGAAGGCTGTGTGTCAGTCAACATCAATGTTGAATATCAGTCCGCCTTCGCGAGCAGGCCCGCGCCCACATTAGAATGTATTTGTTCCACAGACTGGCGGGCATCACTGGCAATCAACTGCTTGATCCCTTCAAACAACTCATCCCCCTGCGCCTCCGTACAGTCCTCGCCAAAGCGTTTGCGCAACCCGTAATGGCTAAGAATCAAATGCACATCCGCGTGCAAACCATGCTGCTTCAGGCAGTTTTCGACGCATTGCAACGGACAACCATCCAAAGCAAAAATCCGCCGTCCCGAGCGTGCCTTGTTGACCAACGCCGCCACGTGCCCGCCGACCCCGACGATGCAGGACATTTCCGCCAGTCCGCTGCGATCAAGCCGCACGGCCAGGGTATTGGCCAGTTGGGCAACGTTGGAGCAGCCTGAGCAGGAGTAAATCAGGGGCAAGGTTGAACGGGACATGAGCGCTCTCCATGGATGGACATCTTCAGTGTGCAAGAGCGGTGGCATTGCGCATTGACGGCGGTCAATTACGACTATTGGAAGGCCGCGAGATCCTCTTCGGCGAGGATGCTGATGTTGCGGCGTTCCATCGCGATCAGGCCGCTGTCCACCAGGCGGTGCAAGATCCGCGAAAAGGTTTCCGGCTGAATGCCCAGCTTCGAGGCCACCAGGCGTTTGGACACCTGCAACACAATCAAACCGCTGACCGGGTTGCGTTCCTGGAACAGGAAGTTGATCACCCGGCGGCTCGCACTGGCCATGGTCAAGGTGTCGATGTCGCGCAGACGCAGGTGCAGGTGCACGCTCATGCTCGCCAGGATCGCCAGGCAGACTTTCGGCTGATCTTCCAGGGCATTGCGGTAGTGGTTGCCCTCGATACTCACCAGTACGCTGTCTTTCAGCGCCGTGGCGCTGACCGGGTAGAGACGGGCCTGGCTGAACAGTAAAGCTTCGGCAAAGGTCTGGCCCGGCTGGATGATCTCCACCAGATTCTCCTGGCCTTCGCCGGTCAGCCGATACAACTTGATCTGGCCGCTGACCAGCAGGAAGAAACGCTTGGCCGGATCCCCTTGGTGCATGAGTGTGCTGTGACAACTCAGGCGCTTGAGCATCGCCAGGCCGCAGACTTCCTCGAAGATTTTCTCCGGAAGTTGGCTGAACAGATGGTGACGGCGCAACGTTAAAACGATGGAAGGGTGGGTCAGCATGGCGTACCTCCGCTGACGCTCATAGTAGAGAGTGTCGGCCGGATGACCTATGCCTCTGCCGGTCTACCTCCAAAGAGGCATACCCGTCATCCGGCATTGCGCAGATGCTCCATGGCCCATACCGCGGCCTCGACCCGCGAGCGCAAGCCGAGTTTGTGCAGCAGGTTTTTCACATGAACCTTGACCGTCCCTTCAGTGATGCCGAGCTTGTGCCCGATGACTTTGTTGCTGAAGCCGCTGGCGATGGTTTTCAGCACCTGACGTTCACGCTCGGTCAGTTCCACCACGGTCTGGCGCTGGGGTGAGCGCAGTGCCTGGGCCATGACCTGGGTCAGCCCCGGGCTGATCACCAATTCGCCGTTCAAGGCATTGCGGATGTACTGAATCAACAGCTCGGGCTCCATGTCCTTGAGCAGGTAGCCGTCGGCATCCAGACGCAGCGCGTCGCGAATATCGTCTTCGGCATCCGAGACCGTAAACAGCAGCACCTTGCCGGTGTAGTGCATCGCCCGTAACTGGCGCAGGGTTTCAATGCCATTCATTACCGGCATGTTGTTATCGAGCAACACCAGATCCGGTTGCAGCGGCTCGATCAGTCCGAGCGCTTCTTCGCCGTTGCTGGCTTCACCGACGATCAGGAAATCATCTTCGAGTTCGAGCATCTGGCGGATGCCGTGACGCATCATCGGATGGTCATCGACCAGCAGGATGGTGTGTTGCAGGGACGGGTTCATGTGACGCTACCTTCTGTTTTTTGTCCCAGAAACTCCGGTTGGAATTCCAGTTGGACACGGGTGCCTTGCGGCTCCCTGGAGACGATTTCGAGTTGACCGCGCAAGCTGCGGGCCCGCTCATCCATGATTTTCAGGCCGTGATGCTCGCGTTGGTCGACGTTGCCGCTGAAGCCACGCCCGTCGTCTTCGACGATCAGCCTCACGGTTTCACCGTCCTGACGCAGTTGCAGCCAGGCGTTTTGCGCGTGGGCGTGACGCAGGCAATTGGAGAGTGCCTCGCGGGTGATCTGCAGAATGTGGATTTGTTCGCTGGCCGATAATTGAAAGGCCAGCGCGTCGACGTGCAGGTGCACCTGGCACTCCCCGCGACGGGAGAACTCTTCGGCGGTGTCCTTGAGCTCCTGCACCAGCCCCGCATCGTGAATCTGCAAGCGAAAGGTGGTCAGCAACTCGCGTAACTGGCGATAGGCATTGTTCAGCCCTTCGCGCAGTTCGGCGGTGACGTTCTCCAGGGTCTCGACCGGTTCGCCACGACGCATCAGGGTCTGCAGGCGGCTGACTTGCAGCTTCATGTAGGACAGGGCCTGGGCCAGTGAGTCGTGGAGCTCGCGGGCAATGATGGTGCGTTCGTCGAGCAACAGCAGGCGATGATCCTGTTCCCGTTGGCGCTTGAGCGAGAGCGAGGTGCCGATCAGGTTGGCCAGGGCCTGGATCAGTTGGGTTTCCCAGGCTTGCGTCGGGTGTCCATCGACAAAATGCGCCTTGAGCTCACCCAGTTCGCTGCCCTGGTTGCTGATGCTGAAGGTTTGCGGGCTGGCTTTATGGTGCTTCTGGCACGTGGCGCAATCGCTGCTGGCGCAGACTTCGCGGATGTTGGCGCCATGCAGGGCGAGCAACTGTTGGGCCGGGGCCTGCAATTGACCTTGCAGGCACAGCGACAGGCGCAAGCCGGGCAGGCGTTGCTGGAAGCGCCGGATCAACTCATCCAAACCTTCGGCATTGGCCAGGCGTGTAGCCAGGCTTCGACTGCTTTGGTACAGCAATTCAAGGGCCGCATTGGCTTGTTGCAGGTTCAGGGTTTTCTGCTGGACCTGACTCTCAAGGGTGCGATGCGAGTCTTCGATCGTCTCGGCCATGGCGTTGAAACTCATGGCCAATTGGCCCAATTCGTCCTGGGACTGATGGTTGACCCGCACCTTGAAATCGCCACGACGAAAACGCTGGGTCGCGTCCACCAACTCTTTCAGGGGCGTGACCACGCCATATTGCAGTTCGTAAAGCCCAAGCAGCAGGACGATCATCGTGGTGAACAGCGCCAAGCCCTGGATAACTTGTTGCCAGCCTTGCTTCTGTTCGCTTTGGCGCTGTAACAGGTCGACGAAATGGTTCAGTTGCTCAACGAAGGGCAGGGCCTGGAGCTGAAAATAGGCGGCATCACCGCGTTCCAGTGCCGGACGCAAATCCTCGTTCCATTGTTGCTGGATTTGCCCGTAGCTGATCTGCAGTGCGGTGGCCGGGCCATCTTCCAGCACGGCTTTGAGTGACTGGCTGTTTAAACGGGTTTGCAGGCTGTCGGTGATGGCGAGGATTTCTTCGCCGGTTGCCCCTGCGGCCAGTTTCCAGCTCAGGTGGTAGGTCTCCATGCGCACAGAGCCTGCGGTGTTGATGGCAGCCGCATCACCCTGGCTGAACCAGGCGATCAGTCCGGCACTCAACGAACTGGCGAGGGCGAGCACGGCGATCAGGATCACGGCCAGCCCGGCGCGAGCGGGCAGGGAGCTGCGCAACCAGCGCATCATCAGCGCAGGTCCCGGACAATTTCAGGAAAACAGAGCATGTGGAACCCCAGGTCAGGGTTTTGCCGCCGATCCAGGGCGCGCTACCTCTAAAGAGTTGTCGACTGATCCTTGTCAGCAAAAACCGTGGCGAAAAACCTTAAGACACTGATAAACAAACGGTTTCAGGGTTCTTCTGTACTACCTCCTTAGAGGTAGACCCCGCAAGCATAGGCCTATGCCCCCATGGGCTTCGTTGACGTAGGTCAAGTTTTTGCGGGGTTGGCCTCTCTAGTCTGCCGCCATGGCTAACTGACTGGAGAGCATTGTGACCGAACCCCGTGTACGACAAGGCCTGGTGCTGGGCATGAGCACATTGGCCTTCACTGTCTGCTTCATGGTCTGGATGATGTTTGCCGTGCTCGGGGTGCCGATCAAGGACCTTCTCCAGCTCAACGAAACCCAGTTCGGCCTGCTGGCCGCGACGCCGGTGCTGACCGGTTCGCTGGTGCGTCTGCCACTGGGGCTGCTGACCGACCGCTTTGGTGGGCGCAGCGTGTTCTTCCTGCTGATGCTGGCCTGCGTCGCGCCGCTGTACCTGATCAGTCACGCCACCGCCTATTGGCAGTTCCTGGTGCTGGGCTTGTTCGTCGGCCTGGCCGGCGGCTCGTTCTCGGTGGGGATCGCCTACGTCGCCAAATGGTTCGACAAGGAGAATCAGGGCTTCGCCATGGGCATCTTCGGCGCCGGTAACGCCGGAGCCGCGGTGACCAAGTTTCTGGCCCCGGCATTGATCGCTGCCGGCAGTTGGCAGTTGGTGCCGAAAGTTTTCAGCGCGATCCTATTTATCACCGCGCTGTTGTTCTGGTTCCTCAGCGCCGAGAACAAAAACCACCGCAGCGCTTCGGGCGCCACGTTGCGTGAGCAATTGAGTTCGCTGAAGGACCCGGCCGTGTGGCGCTACTGCCAGTACTACTCGATCGTCTTCGGTGGTTATGTCGCCCTGGCGCTGTGGATGACCAAATACTACGTGCAGGAATACGGTTTCAGCCTGCAAAGCGCGGCGCTGCTGGCGGCCTGTTTTTCCCTGCCCGGTGGCGTGCTGCGTGCGGTCGGTGGCTGGATGTCGGATCGCTGGGGTGCGCAAAGCGTGACCTGGTGGGTGTTGTGGATCAGCTGGATCTGCCTGTTCCTGCTCTCGTATCCCCAGACCCAACTGCAAGTACAAACGATCAACGGCCCGGTGGATTTTCACATCGGCCTCAACCCCGCGCTGTTCACCGTACTGCTGTTCGTCATGGGCATCGCCTTCGCGTTCGGCAAGGCCTCGGTCTTCAAATACATCGCCAATGACTACCCGAAAAACATGGGTGCGGTGTCCGGCATCGTCGGCCTCGCCGGTGGCCTGGGCGGCTTCGTGTTGCCAATCCTGTTCGGCGCCCTGGTGGACCTCACCGGCGTGCGCTCTTCCTGCTTCATGTTGATGTACGGCGTGGTCTGGGTCTCCCTCACCTGGATGTACTTCAGCGAAATACGCAAAAGCCCGGTGCTGGGTAAAGCGCCGCTGCTGACACCGTCCCCGATTTCCAGCATTGCCCTAGGAGAAGAACATGTCCGTTCTGCAAAAGCCTGACAAAGGCCCGGTCATTCATGACTGGCGCCCCGAGGACCCCGCGTTCTGGGGAAGTAGCGGCAAACAGACCGCCACGCGCAACTTGTGGATTTCCATTCCTGCGTTGCTGCTGGCCTTTGCGGTGTGGATGGTCTGGAGCACGGTGATCGTGCGTTTGAACGCCATCGGTTTCTCCTTCACCACCGACCAGCTGTTCTGGCTGGCGGCGTTGCCGGGGCTGTCCGGGGCGACCTTGCGGATCTTCTATTCCTTTATGGTGCCGATCTTCGGTGGCCGTCGCTGGACCGCCCTGAGCACCGCGTCGCTGTTGCTGCCATCGATCTGGATGGGCTTCGCCGTGCAGGACCCGAGCACCTCCTACAGCGTGTTCGTGTTGATTGCGTTGCTCTGCGGTTTTGGTGGCGGCAACTTCGCGTCGAGCATGTCCAACATCAGTTTCTTCTATCCCAAGTCGCAGCAGGGCACGGCCCTTGGCCTCAACGCGGGGCTGGGTAACCTGGGCGTCTCGGTGATGCAGTTCTGTGTGCCGCTGGTGATTACCTTCGGTGTGTTCGGTTTCATGGGCGGCTCGCCGCAAGCACTACCGGACGGCGGCCAGTTGTGGTTGCAGAACGCCGGCTTCATCTGGGTGCCGTTTATTGTCCTGGTGACCGTGCTGGCCTGGTTTGGCATGAATGATCTGTCCAGTGCCCGGGCCTCGTTCAGCGAACAGGCGGTGATCTTCAAACGCAAACACAACTGGCTGATGTGCTGGTTGTACCTGGCGACCTTCGGTTCATTCATCGGTTTCTCCGCCGCGTTTCCGCTGCTGATCAAAACCTCGTTCCCTGACGTGATTGCCTTGAAATTCGCTTTCCTCGGCCCGTTGGTGGGTGCGCTGGTGCGTCCATTGGGCGGCTGGCTGGCGGACAAGCTCGGCGGTGCGAAGGTGACCTTGTGGAACTTCGTGCTGATGATCGTGATGGTGTTCGGTGTTCTGCACTTTCTGCCGCAAAGCGGCCAGGGCGGTAACTTCTACGGCTTCCTCGGTATGTTCATGCTGCTGTTCATCACCACCGGCGTCGGCAACGGTTCCACCTTCCGCATGATCCCGGTGATCTTCCGCACCCAACATGAAAAAGCCTCAGCCGGCAAACCAGCCGCCGTGCGCGAACAAGCGCTCAAGGATGCCGGCAAAGAATCAGCTGCGGTCCTGGGCTTCAGTTCGGCCATGGGCGCCTTCGGCGCGTTCTTTATTCCCAAATCCTTCGGCACTTCGATGGCCCAGACCGGCGGCCCGGAGATGGCCTTCTACATGTTCGTCGGCTTTTACCTGAGCTGCATCGTGGTGACCTGGTGGTGGTACGCGCGCAAAGGCGCCGCGACACCCTGCTGAGCCGAGCTGCATCCAACCATTGCGTGGGCGGGGCACAGACCCCGCGACAAAGCCTGAGAGGACTACACCGTGAGTCATTTACTGGATCAATTGCGGTTTTTCAACCGCAAGCAAAACGAGTTTTCCGACGGTCATGGCGAGACCCGCAAAGAGTCGCGTGACTGGGAGAACGTCTACCGTTCGCGCTGGCAGTACGACAAGATCGTGCGTTCCACCCACGGGGTGAACTGCACCGGTTCCTGCTCGTGGAAAATCTACGTCAAGAACGGCCTGATCACCTGGGAAACCCAGCAGACCGACTACCCGCGTACCCGTAACGATCTGCCGAACCATGAGCCCCGTGGCTGTCCGCGTGGTGCCAGTTACAGCTGGTACATCTACAGCGCCAACCGGCTCAAGTACCCGAAAATCCGCAAGCCATTGCTCAAGCTCTGGCGCGATGCGCGGCAGACCATGGCGCCAGTGGAAGCCTGGGCCAGCATCGTCGAGGACAAGGCCAAGGCCGACTCCTATAAAAGCAAGCGTGGCATGGGTGGCTTCATCCGCTCCAACTGGGAGGAAGTCAACGAGATCATTGCCGCGGCCAACGTCTATACGATCAAGCAATACGGCCCGGACCGGATCGTCGGCTTCTCGCCGATCCCGGCCATGTCGATGGTCAGCTATGCCGCAGGCTCGCGTTACCTGTCGCTGATCGGTGGCGCCTGCCTGAGCTTCTACGACTGGTACTGCGACTTGCCACCGGCCTCGCCGATGGTCTGGGGCGAGCAGACCGACGTGCCGGAATCGGCCGACTGGTACAACTCCAACTACATCATTGCCTGGGGCTCCAACGTCCCGCAAACCCGTACTCCCGACGCGCACTTCTTCACCGAAGTCCGCTACAAGGGCACCAAGACGGTCGCGATCACCCCGGATTACTCGGAAGTCGCCAAGCTCACCGACCTGTGGCTGAACCCTAAGCAAGGCACTGACGCGGCGCTGGCGCAGGCGTTCAACCATGTGATCTTCAAAGAATTCCACCTGGACAAACCGAGCGCCTATTTCACCGACTACGCCAAGCGTTTCACCGATTTGCCGGTGCTGGTGCTGCTCAAGCAAATGGTCGACAAGGCACCGGGCGCCGGTTACCAGCCGGACCGTTTCCTGCGTGCCAGCGACCTGACCGACAACCTCGGCCAGGAAAACAACCCGGAATGGAAAACCATCGCCCTCGACGTCAGCGGCGAACTGGTTTCGCCTCAGGGTTCCATCGGTTATCGCTGGGGCGAGAAGGGCAAGTGGAACATCCTGCCTCGTGAAGGCGGCGAAGGCCGTGAGATCGATCTGAAACTGAGCCTGATTGGCGGTGACGTTGCCGAAGTGGCGTTCCCGTATTTTGCCGGCGAGTCCCACGAACACTTCCAGCACGTGGCCGGCGATGCCGTGCAATACCGCCGCGTGCCGGTTCACAGCGTGGTGCTGGCGGACGGCAGCGTGGCCAAAGTCGCCACCGTGTTCGACCTGTCGGCCGCCAATCTGGCGATCGACCGTGGCTTGGGGGGTGAAAACGTCGCCAAGGATTACAACGACGCCTCGGTGCCCGGCACCCCGGCCTGGCAGGAGCAGATCACTGGCGTCAGCCGCGAGAAGGCCATCCAGATCGCCCGTGAGTTCGCCGACAACGCCGACAAGACCAAGGGCCGCTCGATGATCATCGTCGGCGCGGCGATGAACCACTGGTACCACATGGACATGAACTACCGCGGGCTGATCAACATGCTCATGCTCTGCGGGTGTGTCGGCCAGACCGGTGGCGGTTGGGCGCACTACGTTGGCCAGGAAAAACTGCGTCCGCAATGCGGCTGGCTGCCATTGGCGTTCGGCCTGGACTGGAACCGTCCGCCTCGCCAGATGAACGGCACCAGCTTCTTCTACGCTCACAGTTCGCAGTGGCGCCACGAGAAGATGAGCATGCACGACGTGCTCTCGCCACTGGCCGATAAATCAAAATTCCCCGAGCATGCCCTGGACTACAACATCCGCGCCGAACGCGCCGGCTGGTTGCCCAGCGCACCGCAACTCAACACTAACCCTTTGCACATTTGCCGTGACGCGGCGGCGGCCGGCATGGAGCCGAAAGACTACGTGGTCAAGTCGCTGCAGGACGGTTCGCTGCGCTTCTCCTGCGAACAGCCGGACAGCCCGGTCAACTTCCCGCGCAACATGTTCATCTGGCGTTCCAACCTGCTGGGCTCCTCGGGCAAGGGCCACGAGTACATGCTCAAGTACCTGCTGGGCACCAAAAACGGGGTGATGAACGAAGACATCGGCCAGGTCGGCGATTGCAAACCTGAAGAAGCCGAATGGGTGGATGAGGGCGCCATCGGCAAGCTTGATCTGGTCACTACGCTGGACTTCCGCATGTCCTCGACCTGCGTCTATTCCGACATCGTGTTGCCGACCGCGACCTGGTACGAAAAAGACGACATGAACACCTCGGACATGCACCCGTTCATTCACCCGTTGTCGGCAGCGATCGACCCGGCGTGGGAATCGCGTTCCGACTGGGAAATCTACAAAGGCATCGCCAAGGCATTTTCCAGCATGTCCGAAGGGCACCTGGGCGTTGAAAAGGATCTGGTGACCATCCCGCTGATGCACGACAGCGTCGGCGAACTGGCCCAGCCGTTTGGCGGCACCGACTGGAAAAGCGCCGGCGTGGCACCGGTGCCAGGCAAAAACGCACCGAATCTGCACGTGGTGGAGCGTGACTACCCGAACATCTACAAACAGTTCTCGTCCCTCGGGCCATTACTGGAAAAACACGGCAACGGCGGCAAGGGCATCAACTGGAACACCGAAGACGAAGTGAAATTCCTCGGTGAACTCAATCACAAAGAAGGCGATGCCGGTATCAGTCACGGCCGTCCGAAAATCGACACGGCCATCGATGCGGCAGAAGTGATTCTGTCCCTGGCGCCGGAAACCAACGGCCAGGTGGCGGTCAAGGCCTGGGCCGCGCTGTCGGAATTCACCGGCATCGACCACAGCCACCTGGCGCTGTCCAAGGCCCACGAGGCGATTCGTTTTCGCGACATCCAGGCACAGCCGCGCAAGATCATTTCCAGCCCGACCTGGTCGGGCCTCGAAGACGATCACGTCAGCTACAACGCCGGCTATACCAACGTTCACGAAGGGATCCCGTGGCGCACCATCACCGGTCGCCAGCAGTTTTACCAGGATCACCCGTGGATGCAGGCGTTCGGCGAGCAACTGATGAGTTATCGCCCGCCGGTCAACACCCGCACCATCGAAGGGGTAAAAGGCAAGCGCAGCAACGGCCACAAGGAAATCGTCCTGAACTGGATTACCCCGCACCAGAAATGGGGCATTCACAGCACCTACAGCGACAACCTGCTGATGCTGACCCTCAGCCGTGGCGGGCCGATTGTCTGGCTCTCGGAGAACGACGCGAAAAGCGCCGGCATCGAGGACAACGACTGGATCGAGTGCTTCAACGTCAACGGTGCACTGACCGCCCGGGCGGTGGTCAGTCAGCGCGTCAAGGACGGCATGGTGATGATGTATCACGCACAGGAACGGATCGTGAACGTGCCAGGTTCGGAAACCACCAAGACCCGTGGCGGCCACCACAACTCGGTCACCCGCGTCGTGCTCAAACCGACCCACATGATCGGCGGCTATGCCCAACAGGCCTACGGTTTCAACTATTACGGCACGGTCGGTTGCAACCGCGATGAATTCGTCGTGGTGCGCAAAATGTCCAAAGTCGACTGGCTCGATGGTTCAAGTGGCGATGACCTGCCACGTCCGCTGCCGACCGATATTGAGGAGAACTGAGATGAAGATTCGCTCACAAATCGGCATGGTTCTGAACCTGGACAAATGCATCGGTTGCCACACCTGTTCGATCACTTGCAAAAACGTCTGGACCAGCCGCGAAGGCATGGAATACGCCTGGTTCAACAACGTCGAATCAAAACCCGGGATCGGCTACCCGAAAGAATGGGAAAACCAGGACAAGTGGAAGGGCGGCTGGATCCGCAACGCCAACGGCACGATCAACCCGCGCATCGGCGGTAAATTCCGCGTGTTGGCGAACATTTTCGCCAACCCGGACCTGCCGAGCCTCGACGACTACTACGAACCGTTCGACTTCGATTACCAGCACCTGCACACCGCGCCGCTGGGCGAGCATCAACCCACCGCGCGTCCGCGTTCGCTGATCTCCGGCAAGCGCATGGAAAAAATCGAGTGGGGCCCGAACTGGGAAGAAATCCTCGGCACCGAATTCGCCAAACGTCGCAAGGACAAGAACTTCGACAAGATTCAGGCGGACATTTACGGCGAGTACGAAAACACGTTCATGATGTATTTGCCGCGCCTGTGCGAGCACTGCCTCAACCCGACGTGCGCGGCGTCGTGCCCGAGCGGTGCGATCTACAAGCGTGAAGAAGACGGCATCGTCCTGATCGACCAGGAAAAATGCCGTGGCTGGCGGATGTGCATCAGCGGCTGCCCGTACAAGAAGATCTATTTCAACTGGAAAAGCGGTAAGTCCGAGAAATGCATCTTCTGCTACCCGCGTATCGAAGCCGGGATGCCGACCGTTTGCGCGGAAACCTGCGTCGGGCGCATCCGCTACCTCGGCGTGCTGCTGTATGACGCCGACCGCATCAGCGAAGTGGCGAGCACCGCCAATGAGCAGGACCTGTACGAGAAACAACTGGAGATCTTCCTCGATCCGAACGATCCGGCAGTGATTCGTCAGGCCCTGGCCGATGGCGTACCGCAATCGGTGATCGATTCCGCTCAGCGTTCGCCGGTCTACAAAATGGCCGTGGACTGGAAACTCGCGCTGCCGCTGCACCCGGAATACCGCACCTTGCCGATGGTCTGGTACGTGCCGCCACTGTCGCCGATCCAGAACGCTGCCACTGCCGGCACCGTCGGCATGAACGGGGTGATCCCGGATGTCGACAGCCTGCGTATTCCCCTGAAGTACCTGGCGAACCTGCTGACGGCGGGTGATGAAAAGCCGGTCAAGCGTGCGCTTAAACGTTTGCTGGCGATGCGCGCCTACAAACGTTCCGAGCAAGTCGACGGCGTGCAGGACCTGCAGGTGCTGGCGGATGTCGGCCTGAGTGTGGCCCAGGTCGAGGAGATGTATCGCTACCTGGCAATCGCCAACTACGAAGACCGCTTTGTGGTACCGAGCGCCCACCGTGAAGACGCCATGAGCGACGCCTTTGCCGAGCGCTCCGGTTGCGGTTTCAGCTTTGGTAGCGGCTGCAGCGGCAGCTCCGACACCAACATGTTCGGTGCGAAGAAAGCCAACCGCCGCGACATCCTGAAAACCGTCCAGTTGTGGGAGGAATGAGCATGCAAATTCTCAAAGTGATTTCGCTGCTGCTCGATTACCCGACCGAGACACTGATTGGCGGTCGCGACGAACTCGAGCAAGCGATCATCCAGTCACGGGAAATCAGCCCGAAGCAACGGGGTGCGTTGTTCGAATTGTTGGAGTTGATCTGCGCCAATGACCTGATGGATGGGCAGGAACACTACGGTGCGCTGTTCGGTCGAGGCCGCTCGCTGTCGCTGCTCTTGTTCGAGCACGTGCATGGCGAATCCCGCGATCGCGGCCAGGCGATGGTCGACATGATGGCGCAATACGAAGAAGCCGGTTTTGCCATCGGTGTCAAAGAGCTGCCCGATTACATCCCGCTGTACCTGGAGTTCCTGTCCACCCGCGAAGACATCGAGGCCCGGGAGGGCCTGGCGGATGTTTCGCACTTGCTGGCCTTGCTCGCCGCACGTCTGGAAGAGCGCGAAAGCGCCTATGCCAGCTGCTTCCGGGCGCTGCTGCAAATTGCCGGGGCCGAGCCGCATCAAGCGGTGGCCGACCTGCGGGCGCAGGTGGCGGCGGAGCCGCGCGACGACTCCCTGGAAGCCCTCGACAAGATCTGGGAAGAGGAGGCCGTGGACTTTCTCCAGGCCGAACAGCAGGACCGTTGCAGTGGACTGCCAAGCGCACCGGGCAAGGCCCGGGAAGAAAGCGCGGTGCCGTTGCACTGGGTGGATTTTCAGCATGAAGGGTTGGCCGCCGTGCCGGCCAAGGAGGTAGGCAATGTCTAAATGGAACCTGTTGTTGTTCGGGGTCTATCCCTACGTCGCCCTGGCGATTTGCCTGATTGGCAGCTGGGCGCGTTTTGATCTGTCGCAGTACACCTGGAAGGCCGGCTCGAGCCAGATGCTCAATCAGCGCGGCATGCGCGTGGCGAGCAACTTCTTCCACATCGGTGTGTTGTTCGTACTGGCCGGACACTTTGTCGGCCTGCTGACCCCTGCGTCGGTTTATCACCACGTGATCAGCACTGAGAACAAGCAGTTGCTGGCGATGGTGTCCGGTGGCTTCTTTGGTCTGTTGTGCCTGATTGGCTTGCTGATGCTGGTCAATCGGCGGTTGACCGATCCACGGGTCCGCGCCACGTCCAGCCCCTCGGACATTCTGATTCTGCTGGTGCTGCTGGCGCAGTTGCTGCTGGGGCTGCTGACGATCGTTGCGTCCACCGCGCATATGGACGGCTCGGTGATGGTGATGCTCGCCGATTGGGCACAGAACACCGTGTTGTTGCGTCCGGTGGAAGCAGCGGCGGCCATCGCGCCGGTTGGGCTGATCTACAAGCTGCATGTGTTTCTCGGTTTGACCCTGTTTGTGCTGTTCCCCTTCACCCGTCTCGTACACATGATCAGCGCACCGATCTGGTACCTGGGGCGCCGTTATCAAATCGTTCGTCAGAAGTACTGAGGAGACAATCATGTCAGGTGGATGCGGATGTGGTGGCGGTAATGGGGGCGGCGGTGGCTGCGGTTCTTCAAAAAAATCGGAGGCCGTTCTCGACATGGCGCCGGTCGCAGAGGCGCAGTTCGAAGCGCTGCCGGTTGAGCCCGCAGGGGCCGATGACGCCCCGGCGCAGTTGATCGCCAGCAGTGAACAGGAGTGGCCGATCATCAGCGTCAACGAGGTGTCGATCACGCCGGAAGCGATGGCCCAGGAGCTGCAATATCACCCGGCCGAAAGCCGCGAAGAAGCGGTGTACTTGGCCGCCCGGGCACTGGTGATCCGCGAGTTGTTGCAGCAACGCATTGCCGAACTCGGCGTATCGATGGAGATCGGTGCTGGCGAGAACGAAGAAGAAGCGGCCACGCGTTTGTTGCTTGAACGCGAGGTGCATGTGCCGCAGTGCGACGAGGAAACCAGTCTTCGTTACTACGAAAACAATCGCGGACGCTTCCACAGTGCTCCGTTGCTGGCGGTGCGGCACATCCTGCTCGAATGTGCGCCGGACGATGTCGAGGCGCGCAGCCTTGCGCATGTTCAGGCGGAAATCCTGCTGCAACGTCTGGAAGAATTCCCCGGCACTTTCGCCGAACTGGCGGTGAACTATTCGGCCTGCCCGTCGAAGGCCCAGGGTGGTTCTTTGGGGCAGATCAGTAAGGGCCAGACCGTGCCTGAACTGGAACGTCAGTTGTTCACTCTGGCACCGGGCCTGGCCAGCAAACCGCTGGAAAGTCGCTACGGCTGGCATGTAGTCAGTGTCGATCAGCGAATCGAAGGCATGCCGTTGCCCTATGAAGTGGTGTCGACGGCGATTCGCACGCAGTTGCAGCAAGGCGTCTGGCAAAAAGCCCTGGTGCAATACCTGCAAACCCTGATCGGTGCGGCGGATATTCGCGGTATCCATCTGCAGGGCGCCGACTCACCGCTGGTGCAGTGAGCATCAAGGTAAACCGGGAGATGTGATGAACGCTGTAATGCAGGATGGCTTTGGACGGCAGATTGATTATCTGCGGATGTCGGTGACGGACCGCTGTGATTTTCGCTGTGTGTATTGCATGGCGAAAAACATGACCTTCCTGCCGCGTCAGCAGGTGCTCACCCTTGAAGAGTTGCAGCGTTTGGCAACGCTGTTCGTTGGCCTGGGTGTACGCAAGATTCGCCTGACCGGCGGCGAGCCGCTGATTCGTCCGGGCATTGTCGAACTTTGTCGCAACATCGCCGCGTTGCCCGGTTTGCGCGAATTGGTGATGACCAGCAACGGCTCGCAGCTGGGCCGTCTGGCCCGGCCGTTGGTCGATGCCGGGGTGAAGCGGATGAACATCAGCCTCGATAGCCTGGACGGGCAGAAGTTTCGCGCGATCACTCGCATTGGCGATCTCGATCAAGTGCTCAACGGCATCGAGGCAGCACGGGACGCGGGGTTCGAGCGAATCAAACTCAACTGCGTGGTGATGAAGGGCCGCAACTTTGATGAAGTCCCGGCGTTGGTGCAGTACGCCATCGACCAGCGCATCGATATCAGTTTCATCGAGGAAATGCCCTTGGGCGATGTCGGGCGTTCCCGGGGTGAATCGTTTTGTTCCAGCGACGAGGTTCGGTCGCTGATCGCCAGCCAGCATCGGTTACTCGACAGCACTGAAAACAGCGGTGGACCGGCGCGCTACGTGCGCCTGGAACGCCATCCGGAGACCCGGATCGGTTTCATTTCACCCAACAGCCACAACTTCTGCGGCAGCTGCAACCGGGTACGGATGACCGTTGAAGGGAAGCTGTTGCTGTGTTTGGGGCAGGACGATGCCCTGGATTTAAAAGGATTGCTGCGGCGTTATCCGCTGGATGATCAGCCCGTGATCAATGCTGTGCAGAAGGCCTTGCGCGGCAAGCCGTTGCGCCACGATTTCAGCCCCGAAGGGGAGGTGCAGATTGTACGGTTCATGAACATGAGTGGCGGTTGAGCTGATCTGTAAAACACAGCAAATCAATGTGCGAGCGAGCCTGCTCGCGATAGCGGTAGAACAATCGACATCAATGTTGAGCGTGCTGCAGTCATCGCGAGCAGGCTCGCTCCCACATTAGATTTTCTTCTGCCGTCATCGGACGTTTTTTCGCCGGGAAATCTTGATGTCGATCAATTGCAGATCAGCCCTTTGTCCGTAGTCTTCACTGCATGTTGTGTTTATTTGTCTATAAACATCTATATGTAGTATCTGGAGGCCGAATGCAAAGTACGCTGATCGCAGTAGGATGTAACCGCTTGCACAAACGCGATGGCAGTCAGGTCGCCTTCGATGCCGACAAAATCCGTCAGGCATTGATCGCCGCCGGCAAGGCGACGGGGGAGTACGCCGAGGTTGAGGTTGAAGGCTTGCTTAACGCGGTATTGGCCAGGCTCGAAGGTTTGCCAAGACTCCATGTCGAGCAAATCCAGGACCGCGTTGAACGGGTGTTGATGGACGCCGGATATTTCCTCGCCATGCGTGCCTACATCGTCTACCGCGAACAGCACGGGCGCTTGCGCCGCGACCGCCGGACCATGGTCGAGGTGGCGACTTCGATGAACGAATACCTGGACCGTGAAGACTGGCGGGTCCAGGCCAACGCCAATCAGGGGTATTCACTGGGCGGACTGGTGTTGAACGTGTCGGGCAAGGTCACTGCCAACTACTGGCTGGACGAGGTGTACAGCGAGGCCATCGGCCAGGCCCACCGTGAGGCGGATTTGCATGTGCACGACCTCGACATGCTCGCCGGTTACTGCGCCGGCTGGTCGCTGCGCACCCTGTTGCATGAAGGGCTCAACGGTGTGCCGGGGCGTGTCGAAGCCGGTCCGCCAAAGCACTTGAGCAGTGCCTTGGGGCAGATGGTGAATTTTCTCGGCACCCTGCAAAACGAATGGGCCGGCGCCCAGGCGTTCAGCTCGTTCGACACCTATCTGGCGCCCTACGTGCGCAAGGATCAACTGAGTTTTCAGGAAGTACGCCAGGCGATCCAGGAGTTCATCTACAACCTCAACGTACCGTCACGCTGGGGCACGCAGACGCCATTTACCAACCTGACCTTCGACTGGGTGTGCCCCCAGGATTTGCGTGAGCAGATACCCGTCATCGGCGGTGAAGAAATGCCGTTTGCCTATGGTGACCTGCAAGCCGAAATGGAGCTGCTCAACCGCGCTTACATCGAAGTGATGCAGGCCGGCGACGCGAAAGGGCGGGTGTTCACCTTTCCGATCCCGACCTACAACATCACCCATGACTTTCCGTGGGACAGTGAAAACGCCGATCGTCTGTTCGAGATGACCGCGCGGTACGGTCTGCCGTATTTCCAGAACTTCCTCAATTCGGACCTGCAACCCAATCAGGTGCGCTCGATGTGCTGCCGTTTGCAGCTGGATGTGCGCGAGTTGCTCAAGCGTGGTGGCGGCTTGTTCGGCTCAGCGGAACAGACCGGATCGCTCGGCGTTGTCACCATCAACTGCGCTCGGCTGGGCTATGTGTTCAAGGGTGATACCAGCGGTTTACTGCAGCGTCTGGACACTCTGATGGAACTGGCGATGGAAAGCCTGGAGGTCAAGCGCAAGGTGATTCAGCACCACATGGATGCCGGTTTGTACCCGTACACCAAGCGATACCTCGGAACCCTGCGCAACCATTTTTCCACCATCGGCCTCAACGGCATGCATGAAATGCTGCGCAATTTCACCGGCGACGAGGAGGGCATGCACACCGAGCAGGGCCGCCAGTTCGCTTTGAAGATGCTCGATCATGTGCGCGCCACGTTGCTGCGGTTCCAGGAAGAAACCGGCCACATGTACAACCTTGAAGCGACGCCGGCCGAGGGCACGACTTACCGCTTCGCCAAGGAAGACCTCAAGCGTTACCCCGGCATTCTCCAGGCCGGCAGCGTGCAAGCGCCGTATTACACCAACTCCTCCCAACTGCCCGTGGGCTACACCGAAGACCCCTTCGAGGCGTTGGAACTTCAGGACGAACTGCAATGCAAATACACCGGCGGTACCGTCTTGCATCTGTACATGGCCGAGCGGATTTCCTCGACCGAGGCGTGCAAGCAACTGGTGCGCAAAGCCCTTGGCCGCTTCCGCCTGCCGTACCTGACCGTGACCCCGACGTTCTCCATCTGCCCGGTGCACGGCTACCTCGATGGCGAGCATGAGTTCTGCCCCAAATGCGACGAGGTCTTGCTGCTGCAAGAACAGAAGCTCGGCACCGTTCATTGATTTCGATCCACTCAACCGCAAGGAGCTTCACCATGACTGCATCGCAAACACTGCCCCAGGCTCAACGTCAACGCTGCGAAGTCTGGACCCGGGTGATGGGCTATCACCGCCCTGTGTCGGCGTTCAATCCAGGCAAACAGTCGGAGCACCGCGAGCGGGTGCACTTCACTGAAAGCGCGGCACTGGCCGGGCGCCAGTGAGTCGAACGCTACGGGTCGGGGGCATGGTGCCCCTGACCACTATCGACTATCCGGGACAGCTCGCCTGCGTGCTGTTTTGCCAGGGTTGCGCCTGGCGTTGTCGTTACTGCCATAACCCGCAGTTGATTCCGCCTCGAGGCGCAGACGAGGTGGATTGGCGGCGGGTGCTGGCGTTTCTGAAACGGCGTCAGGACCTGCTCGATGCGGTGGTGTTCAGTGGCGGTGAGCCGACCCTGCAGGACGGTTTGCTCGGCGCCATGGAGGAGGTGCGGGCGATGGGATTTCGTATCGGTTTGCACAGCGCCGGCATCAAACCCGCGGCGTTCGCCAAGGCACTGGCCGGGGCCGATTGGGTCGGTTTCGATGTCAAGGCGTTGCCCGAGGATTGCCAGGCGATCACCCGGGTCGAAGGCAGCGGAACGGCCAACTGGCGCAGCCTTGAGCATCTGCTGGCCAGCGGTGTCGACTACGAATGTCGCACCACCGTGCATTGGCATCTGTTTGAACCGGCGCGTCTGCTGATCCTCGCCAAGCGCTTGAGCGAACTCGGCGTCAAACGCTTCGCCGTGCAGTTGGTCCGCACCGAGCGGATGTTCGATCCGTTGCTGCCGAGTGTTTCGGCACAAGCCTTGCTACCTGACTTATGGGAAACCATGCGCGAGCTGTTTCCCGCTTTCGTGTTACGGGGGTAACCGTGGCTGCGAATCAACGTTTAACGGTGACATCCATCATTAGGTTTTCAAATGCGCTGCCAATCGGCAGGTATCAAACAGGGAGCATTTGATATGGCCAAATTAACGACAGCACAACGTATCGTCATCGGCTTTGCCATCGCGCCGTTGGCGCTGATGGGCATGGCGTTTTACGCGTTGCACGATCTGGCAACGCTCAAGGAACAGGCGGTAGTAATCGTCAAGCAGGACTGGCCGAAGATCGATCCGATCATGGTCATCGCCACCGGCGTGCGTGATAACGCCAGGAACACCCGGGATCTACTGATCGATAAAGATAATCAGCAGGTGCAGCAGTCAATCGACGCTACCAAGAAACGGATTACCCAGGCACTCGATACGCTTGAACCATTGTTCTATTTGCCAGAGGGCAAAACCGCTTATGCCGCGTTGAAGAAGAATCGTGAAGCCTACGTGGCGGCGTTCACTCAAGTGCAGGTGTTGATCCGGCAAGGGGCTTTCGATGACGCCATGGCACAGCTGAAACAAAAGGTCGTGCCGGCCGAACGCGAGGTTTATGGCAGCCTGGATCAGTTGATGGCGCTGCAAGGCAAAATATTCGCCGACCGGGAGCAGTCGGCGCAGGCACTGTACAGCGATGCCCGGCGCAATATGCTCGGGTTGTTTTTGTTCTGTGTGGCGCTTGTCATCGCCGCGGCGGTGATCGTCACGCGCAGTGTGACCCGTCCATTGGGCGGCGAGCCGGATGATGCCGCACGGTTTTTAAATCAGATCGCTCAAGGCGACCTGACGATTCAGGTACCCGTGAACTCAAGTGCCGGCGGCAGCGTGATGATGAACATGCATCAGATGCAGCAAAGTCTGAATGCCATGGTCAGGCACATCGCGATGTCGGTGGACCAGGTGGCCAGTTCCTCCGAAGAGCTGAGTGCGGTCAGCAGCCAGACCAGCAGCAACCTGCAATTGCAAGGGCTGGAGATCGAGCAGGCGGCCACCGCCGTGAACCAGATGACCGCGGCGGTCGATGAAGTGGCGCGCAATGCGGTCAGCACCTCCGAGGCCTCGCGGCAGTCCGAGCAAACCGCGCAACGCGGGCGTGAACAGGTTCAGGAAACAGTGGTTTCAATCGGCGCACTGGCCGATGGGGTCACCGACACCTCACAGCGCATCGAGCAACTGGCGGGCCGGGTGCAGGACATCAGCAAGGTGCTGGACGTGATTCGCAGCATCGCCGAGCAGACCAATTTACTGGCCCTTAACGCGGCCATTGAAGCGGCTCGTGCCGGCGATGCCGGACGCGGTTTTGCCGTGGTCGCCGATGAAGTACGCGCCCTGGCGCATCGCACTCAAGAGTCCACCCAGGAAATCGAGCAGATGATCGGCAACATTCGTCTCGATACCGGGCATGCGGTGACGGCCATGCAAAGCAGCAGCAACCTGGTGCGGGCCACCCTGGAAGTGGCGCAACGGTCGGGCGATGCATTGGATGAAATCACCCGGTCGATCTCGCAGATCAACGAGCGCAACATGATGATTGCCAGCGCTACGGAGGAGCAGGCATTGGTGGCGCGTGAGGTGGATCGCAATCTGATGGGGATTCGCAACTTGTCAGAGCAGGTCTTGCTGGGTGCCCAACATACTCACACCGCAGGTCACGATTTGGCGCAGATGGCCGGGGCGCTGCACCAGACGGTGGCGCGTTTTAAAGTCTAGGTAATTCGGGTTGGTGGTTGTGGATGAGGGCGCTCAGGACCAGCCCCAGAACTGCAACCACCAGTCGAACCCTACCAAGCCGATGGCGAGTAGCAGGCAAGTGTTGCCAGCGCAGCGACGAACCTGGGAAAGGCCTTCGCGGTCCAGCCGTTTCCAACCCAGCAACAGGCTCCACCCCATCGCGGCCATTAACAGACAAGCCCTGGCCGGTTGTACCCACTCCAGTAGCAGACCTTCATAGCGCAGCAATTTCACCGTTGTGGCCGACAGCCCGAGAAACAATCCCGCACCACCCAAGGGCGTGAGTGTCAGCGCCAGGGGCCAATACAGTGCAGGATCTTGCGCCAGTCGAGCCGTCAGGCGCATTAGGATCATCAACGCCGTGCCCAACACCATCGAACTCAAACTCAAGTAAGCGACGATGCTGAAACCGTCGAGCCAGCTGAAGCTGTCGTTGAGCTGCGGGTAATGGGTCAGCAGCCACCAGGGCGCGTTGTCCTCAAGGGCCCAGAGTTGGTCGTGCTCGACCAGCCATTGGGCGAGGGTTTGTTTGAGGGCGACGAACCATGGGCTGACCGTCCACTGAAACGCACCCATGGCCAGACCGATAACGCCGAACAGCAATAAGCGCGCGTCCCACGGTGAAAGCGTCTGCGCCGTCGCATGAAGAATCTCTTGGTTGCTGGAGCGCGCGATCAGCTGAACCGCGCCGCGTTGTCCGCTGCAACGTCCGCAGGCATGGCAGTCACTGGCGCCTCGCATACGACGGATATCGAGCAAGGGCGCGCAGTTGGGCGGCGGCAGGCGTGGCGCAGCGTTTTCCATCCAGCGTTGTTCGTCGACCTGAAAATGCACGGGCGCCAGTCGGGCGAGCAGGGCGAAGACGCCGCTGACCGGGCACAGGTAACGGCACCAGACCCGCTTGCCCCGGGCGAACAGCAACCCGACGACGACCGCGGCGACGGTCGAACCGCCCAGAATCAACAGCGCCGCCTGGGCGTAGTCATAGACGCTGATCAACTGGCCGTAGAGGGTTGTCAGGCAGAACGCCAGGGTTGGCCAGCCGCCCCAGCGCAACCAGCGCGGCACACCCAAACCTTTGCCGTAATGGCTGGCCCATTCGCTGAGTGAGCCTTCCGGACAGAGAACGCCACACCAGAGTCGTCCGAACAGCACGATCGACAACAGCACGAACGGCCACCATATGCCCCAGAACAAAAACTGCGCGAACAGGGTCAGGTTATCGAACAGCCGTGCCTGGCTGTCCGGCAGCGGCAACACCGCCGGGATCACCAACAGCAATGCATAGAACAGAACAACGGCCCACTGCACGGCACGGATGACGGGCGCGTGACGACGCATGCCGTCGCCCAGGCGCTGCAGCCATTGATTGCGGCAACTCAGCTCAGGCATGGGACTTTTTCCACAGCACGCTGGCGTAGCCAACCGCCGACGGTCAGCCAATAACCGGCCAGCACCAGTAACGTCATGCCGCTGGGCGTCGCACGATAACCGGCAAAACCGGCAAGAAAACCACCCAGTCCATGGCTGTCACTGAGCAAGGCACTGCTGTCCCAAAGCGCATCACCAACGAGGCTGTACATCACCTCCGGTAAATCCATGGCGAGTAATTGGCCGCCAATTCGCTCGGTACCGCTGACCAGCAACGCCGCGCCGAGTACCAGCAAAACAGCTTCGCTGATGGCAAAGAATCGCTGCCAAGAGATGAACCGGCGACTGCTGTGCAGCAGGGCAATGGTCAGCGCCGACAGCACCAACCCCATTGCGCCGCCGACGGCAAACAAACCGAGCTGCGGACCTCGCAACTGAGCACCGGAGCCATAGAGAAAGACTACCGTTTCACTGCCTTCGCGGCTGACGGCGAGCAGGGCCAGCAGTAACAGACCCGCGCCACCTTGCCGAGCCAGGTGGCTATCGGCGTGTCGTTGCAAATCGTGCTTGAGCGTGCGCCCGTGGCGGTGCATCCAGCCGACCATTTGCACGATCAGCAGGCTGGCCACCAGCGCAAGTGCAGCCTGGAACCATTCACTGGCTGAACCGCTCATGGCCTCACCGGCAAACAGAATCAACACCGCCAGCAGGCCCGAAAGCATCAACCCCAGCACGACGCCTGCCCACAAGTACTTCGCCAGTCGATCACCCTGATGCTGCTGACTGACCCAGGCCTGGAGAATGCCGATCACCAGCAGCGCCTCGACGCTTTCGCGCCAGACAATGAACATTGATTGATTCATGAAAACTCCGTGTTTGAACGGGTTATTTCGCGAGGATGCCGCCCTCGGGCAGTTGTGGATTGAACTCGTCGAAGAAGGGGTAGTGGCCGGGCCTGAGCGGGTGAATGACCACGAAGGTTGTCACGCCCGGCGACAGTACTTTTTCAACCCGCAATGGCGTGCTCTCGAATTCGGCTGGGCCTTGGCCGATATTTTTCAGGATGATCTTGAAGCGCTGACCGGCCGGAACCTCCAACAGGGCAGGCGTGAAGTGGCCATCGCGCAGGCTGAGTTCATAGCTGGGTAATTCGGCATAGGCCGTGAACGGCGCCACTGCTCCGGCAAGCATCAGCCAGGCAATCTCCAGGCGCTTCATTCAATAGCCGCCTTTTTTACCAATGCCGGCGTAGATGAACTCGTAGTGCAATTCGCAGCGTTCAAACCAGGGGGCTACGCCGGTTTCCTTATCGGTATGACGGCCAAGGGACCCATGACCGCCGGGTGGCAGGACGGTGAAGGTCAGCTGATATTTGCCTGGGCCGAGCAGCTTTACATTGTCGCCATAGTGCGGGCCGTCATTGGCGACCATGGCGTGGAAATCGCCTTTGAGTTCGTTCTCGCTGCCCTGTTTTTTCAGATTGAACGAGACATTGAGGTAAGGCACGAAACTGCCTTCCTGAAAGCCCTGTCGATTGTCCGCCGTGGCGCGAATGTCGGCTTCCAGATGCACATCGGAATCCGCGGTGGCCCGCATCATTCCGGCAGGTGCCATCTCGATTGGCTGCAAATACACCGCCCCGACTTCCAGCCCAGGACACAACTGTGGCTCACCGATCGGGTATTCCTTGGCGTGAGCCAGCGGTGTGAGCAAGAGCAGGGCAAGCGAAAGCGACAAGGGGGTACGCATAATTTCTTCCTGGGCATTGACGAGTAGGAGCCCGAGTCTAGGAAGCTTTGCTGCGAACAATAATGATTGGCATCAAGTTTCGAGCAATTAAACCGATGGCACATCACTCTGGCGAAATCGCTGGGCGCGCTCGACGGTGTGGGTCATCTGTTCGGCTGCGTGAATGGTCAGCGGATGCTGGGTAAAACCGGGTCTGGGGGATATGTAGGTGGCCATCTCCCGAGCAACGGCGAGCTGATGTTCCGAGCCAGTGGCCAGCAGGGCGATGACCAGGTTTTCAAGGGCAATCACTCGGACACGCAGATGAACCAGTTCGGCGTTCGTCAAGGCGGGCGGAGCGGTAAACGTTTTGTCATCGAGAGATGTTGCGGCATCTTGATCGTTCCAAGTTGATAGGCCGCTTGAGAAAGGATTTTTATTGAGCATGAGAGACGTCTCCAAGTCTATTAAAGCGTTAGCTTAGCCCCGGGATTGCGAAGGAGGTGAGCGCAGTCGCCCGATGTCGATTCTTGATGCGTATCAAGGCTGACTTTGTGTAAGGGCTGTAGGTTGGAGGAACGCCTCCCAAAGACCGGAGATCGGCATGGCTAAGAACTTCCCTATCAACCCCAAACACCCCGAACGGATCTGTTGGGGGTGCGACCGGTATTGTCCGGCGAAGTCCCTAGCCTGTGGCAATGGCTCCGACCGTACGATGCATCCGGCCGAACTTTTCGGCGAGGATTGGCACCTGCCTGGTGACTGGGGTATCGAGAAGCTCATCACAACTGACAAACCGACATATGATGCAGCGGACACCTCATTGATATCCGAAAAGACCCCATCTGGATCTACCTGACACCAATATCTGAACAGTAGGCGAGGCTCGATATTTCCGAAATATTGATCCACGATGCTCGCGGGGGGCACGGCCAATTTAGGTTCTGGCCATTGCTGGGCTAAAACACCTAATGGTTCGCCAGATGAATAAACAACCCATGGCATCCGCTTTGATGATGCTGGCGTCTACGGCAAAGCCTTCACCTTTGACCAAACCTGCGTCCATGCAACCACGCAGCACTTCATTGAATAGCCAGCCTATCGGGATTGAGCATCAGCACTTATTGCTTAAGGTAGAAAGATTCAACGCCGCTGCGATATAAAGCCAAACAAGGTAAGGAAACAGGATCAAGACAGTAATCACGTCAAACTGCGATGCCATCACCACCATCGCATCGGCCACAACCCAGAGTAGCTTCAGGATCACCATGCCGGCGAAAATGTGGTGAGCGCCTAAAGACACCAGTGTCCATAGCGTATTAAGGGCAATCTGCTCCGCTCATAAAGCCAGCACCGCCTGACTTCCAGGAACCAATGTCAACCGGTACCCGGCCTGATCACAAATTCCCGAATCACCGGCGTTCATCGGCTGTTTTGCTATCGTGCATTAAATTTGTGATTACAAAGAGATAAGAAATGGCGATTCCAATGTGGCAAGGTCAAGTCGCTCTGGTCAGCGGTGCGGGCAGTGAAAGTGGTATTGGTCTGGCGATCGCCCGACGCTTGGGCCGCGAAGGCGTGCGAGTCTTGATCACTGCCAGCAGTGCGCGGATCCAGCAACGTGTCGCCGAGTTGCAGGCTGAGGGTATAGACGCTCGGGCGATGACAGCCGACCTGACTGACGAATTGCAGGTCAAGAAGCTGACCGATTGGGCTTATGAGCAGTTCGGTCATCTCGACATTTTGGTCAATAACGCCGGTATGGCTATGGTCGGCAGCCCGGAACCCTTCGTTCAAGTGGCTGACATGGATTTGGCGACCTGGAATCTATCTCTGGCGCGCAATCTGACCAGCGCTTTTTTGCTGACTCGTGCGGTGTTACCTGGGATGAAGACGCGCGGTTACGGACGCATAGTCCACATCAGTTCGACGTCAGGTACACGCGGCAGCAATCCAGGTGAGGCGGCTTATAGTGCGGCAAAAGCAGCGATGGTCGGGATGAATATGGGCCTGGCGCTGGAAGTCGGTAAACGGGGCATCACCGTCAATAGCGTTGCCCCAGGCTGGATTGATACGGGGGCATTGACAGAGGAAGAAAGCCGCGCCGGTACCTACACTCCAATCGGCCGCGCCGGTCGTCCAGAAGAGGTTGCCGCTGCAGTGGCGTTTTTGGCGTCTCCGGAAGCCAGCTATATCACCGGTGAAGTGCTGGTGGTGGATGGCGGTAATTGTCTGATCGAAAACAAGGCGCCTTGACGCTAGCTTGGACTGCTGTCTTGTAGTGAGCCTACTATTTAGCGAAGAAATCAAACGCGCAGATGCTGGCTGGCCTTAAGCCCGATGCTAGTTACGCCAGAGTTGAAATAGTGACTCGGATTGAGCGATTACTTTCAGGAGCTTTTATACCAGAACATCCGTGCAGCCCAGCCATCCTTACGCACCACGTCTTGTCTGTCGATGACGTAGGGCATAGGCATACGCCAAACTTGGCGAAAGGCCAGGCCATTGGCATATCGCCGGATAGCTGGAATGGGTCATGACCTTGTGCACCATCTGATTACGATTACGGCTGTGTACGAGTTCTAGCGGATCATTGCGAGTGAGAACTCACCAGTCCCTGGTTCAGAAACAGGGACGTTTTTACGAGTGGATACTGGATCGTTAACCCATCAAGTGCGGATCCATCTAGGCTTTAGATTGAAATTGAGCCAGTTGAGTCTTCAGTTGTGCGACCTCAGCTTCCAGTTCACGCACTCGTTCCTTGGCCTCAACTTCGACGCTGACGTCCTTCTGGATACCGATGAAGTAGGTGAGTTGATCGGTGTCGTTGAACACTGGGGTGATCGACAGTTCGTTCCAGAAGGCGCTGCCGTCCTTGCGATAGTTGCGAATGACTTGGCGGCAGGGGAGCATGTTCCTTATCGCCTCGCGGATTACTGTCAAACCAGCTTGATTACGGTCATCACCCTGCAGGAAGCGGCAGTCCTGGTACAGGATGTCGTCAACGCTGTACCCCGTAAGGCGCTGAAAGGCGGGGTTGGCATAGATCAGGATGTTTTCGTCGCCTTCCTGCTCTGCTACCACGATGCCGTCGTTGGATGCTTCAACCACCAGTTTCAGCAGTTCTGCGTCGATCATTTTCAGAGCCCCAGTGAGTGACATCTCATTTTTAGCGGTTACCCGCCATACACGGAGTAATCAGTATAACGTACGGCCAAAAGCGACAAGGTCGGCCAGTCCTGAATCCAGCAACTGCGTAGCGCTTTGTGCACTGTAACGACTGGCGTAGATGATCAGCCCCGCTGAAAGTACTACGGAATCCGCGACGGAACGATTCCGGCATCCGTGGTGCATTATCCCAGTCCGCTGCGGCGATGGAGAGGTATCTCAGGGGGGGATGAGTGGCCCGCTATTCATGTTCAAGGATCAGAAAGGTGCTGTCTGGACTTGCCCCTACAAAACCGGACACCAACTCCCTGTTAACTTGATGCTGCGGCCAAGCGCCTGAACTCCCTCGGCGAGCGATAGCTCAAGGCACTATGCGGATGCTGCTCGTTGTAATGCTCGAAGGCAATGGCCAGGTTGCGCAGCGCCGTTTCTCGATCCGGCTTGGGCATGTGCGCCACGTAGTCACGCTTGATCGTCTTCACGAAGCTCTCGGCCATGCCGTTGCTCTGCGGGCTGCGCACCGGTGTGGTCACCGGCTGCAAGCCGATCTGTCGAGCAAACAGGCGCGTCTGTTCGGCGGTGTAGGCCGAACCGTTATCGCTGAGCCACTGCACCGGCGTTGCAGGCAGTTGATCACCGAAGCGCTTCTCCACGCTTTCCAGCATCAAGTCGCGGATATCATCGCCGCTGTACCCGGTTGGGCTGGCGACCCAGCCGATGGCTTCGCGATCACAGCAGTCCAGGGCGAAGGTCACGCTCAGTTTGGCGCCGTCCTCGCAACGGAATTCAAAGCCATCCGAGCACCAACGCGTATCGCTGGTTTGCACCGCAATACGGCCTTCGTGCCGACGCGGCACGCCGGGTTGTTTGATCCGGCGTTCAAGCAGCAGGTTGTGATCACGCATCACCCGGTAAACCCGCTTCACGTTGATCGCGGGTAGCAACTGGGTTTCACGGGCGCGACGCAGCAATCCCCAGACTCGACGGTAGCCATAGCTGGGCAGTTCGCTGACCTGTTGCTGGATTTCGGCCACCAACTCAGCGTCGTTCACAGGCCTGTTTCGCCGTACTTTGGGCGATACCAATTGCTTGATTCGAACCGTTAATTGCGAGCGCGCCACACCGAGACATTCGCTGACCAGCTTCACTGGTCGTCCCCCGGCAACAAGGGTGAGTGCGCAATCCATTTTCGCGACCGGGCGATCTCGACGGCCTCTTTGAGGATTTCTGCTTCCATCGTTTTTTTGCCCAGCATCCGTTGCAGTTCACGGATCTGCTTGAGCGCATCGCTCAGCTCGGAGGCAGGCACCACGGCCTCACCAGCACTGACCGCCGACAGGCTGCCGTCCTGATACAGCTTGCGCCACAGGAACAGCTGGTTGGCATTGATGCCGTTGCGCCGAGCCACCACCGAAACGCTTTGTCCTGGCTCAAGGCTCTCGCGAACCATGGCCAGTTTTTGCTCCGGGCTCCAGCGGCGCCGCCGCTCCTGGCCCAAAAGCTCCCCACTCTTATCGTTGCTGTTAGTCATAAACATAACCGTTTGCCTATCCCTTATCGTAAGGGGGAAACGGTGTCCTGTCTTTCATGGGGCTCGTTCACTGTCACCGGCATCACCTGTAACGTGAGCCAAGCCTGAGGAGTGAGCGTGGTCATCGCTGAAGGTTTTGATGCCGAAAAGTTAAGCGACAGTGCCGCCCTTTTGATTAGGGGCGGCTGTCTTCACCTTCGGACGGTATCCATTGGTATCGCTTAACGATCAATTTCCTCGGTATGTGGAGAAACCGTAAGGGCTCAGAAGCAACGGGATGTGATAGTGAGGTACGGTACCGTCCACCTCAAAAATGACGGGTACCTCCGGAAAGAAACTGGACGTTTTGTGCGACTTGAACCACTCGCCAGTCTTGAAGGTGACACGGTAGGTACCTTTCTCCAGACCCCGACCTTCCGGATACAGCCCGGTGATACGACCTTGCTCGTTGGTTTTCGCGCTGTTGAGCATGTCCCAGTCTTTCCCATCCTGTTTTTCCAACGTGACATTGACTCCAGGGGAGGGCAGGCCATCCTGCAAATTGAGTACATGCACGCTCAATGGATTCGTTGCCGCTGATGCAAACGCTGAAAGGGCACTCAATACAGCGCCAGCGAAGAAACTCTTCAATACAGTCATGGTGATGTCCTTAGTTTTTAACGGCAGGTAAAACTTTGTTGATAGCGACCTCTGCACAACCTTCATCGTTTGCAGCGCCGCCTGCACCGGCCACCCCGATGGCGCCGATGACCTGACCATCGAATTTCAATGGCACGCCTCCACCGAGCAATAACAACTCATCGAGGGTGTTGAGGTTTTCAGCATCTGGATTAGCGCGAGCGCGCTCAGCTAACACCCGCGTCGAAGTCTTGGTCGACAGGGCGGTATAGGCTTTGCGTTGCGCGGCTAACGTGTTGTGCGGGCCGACATTGTCATCGCGTTGCACGGCAACCAGATTGCCGCCACGGTCGACAACTGCGGCAACGGCTGTGCGGCCATCGGCGTGACAGGCGGTCAGCGCGGCCGTTAGCAAATCGTTGGCCATTGCAAGTGACACGTCCTGGCGCTGCGCAACCTGATCCGGAGCTGCAACGACGAACGCAGAGTTCATTGCGAGTGTGATCAGCAATGAAGTCGATAGGCTTGTACGCATGCTGTTCCCTTGGTTGGTTGAGTCTGTCTGGGTCATTGCGAGACATCATGACCAGCTCGCTCCGTCAGAATGATTACCTCCTGATTACCAATATGTAATGTGAGAAATCAGCGAAGCGGGCTAGCCTGTGCGCCAGTCCTGGAGGAAAAAATGCGTATCCTGGTGGTTGAAGATGAAACGAAAATGGCGGATTACCTGCGCAAAGCCCTGACTGAATCGGGCTATTCGGTAGAGATCGCTCTTGACGGCCTTGATGGCCAGCATTTGGCACAGGAGAGTGAGTTCGATCTGATCATTCTGGATGTCATGTTGCCGGGGTTGGATGGCTGGCAATTGCTGCAAATCATCCGGCGTAAGTGCCAGACCCCGGTACTGTTTCTTACCGCACGTGATTCGGTTGATGATCGGGTCAAAGGGCTGGAGTTGGGGGCTGATGATTATCTGGTGAAACCCTTTTCCTATGCCGAGTTGTTGGCACGCGTACGCACTTTGCTGCGCCGTGGTCCGCCTCGCGAGGTGGAGCATTTTGTGGCTGGTGACCTTAGTCTGGACTTGTTGCGACGCAGGGTAACGCGCAGCGGCGAGCGCCTCACCCTGACCAACAAGGAGTTCGCCCTACTGCACTTGCTGCTTAGTCGTGAAGGGGAGGTGCTCTCGCGTTCGCTGATTGCCTCACAGATTTGGCAAATGAACTTTGACAGTGACACTAATGTGGTCGATGTCGCCATCCGCCGACTGCGGGCCAAGGTTGATGATCCTTACCCGCTGAAGTTGATACACACAGTCCGTGGTATCGGTTACATGCTCGAGGTGCAATCCTGAATCTATATCCGCGCACTCTGAGCCTGCGCCTGGCCATCATGTTCGCACTGGTCAGCGTGCTATTACTGGGCTCCATTGGTTTTTATCTTTATCAATCGTTACAGCGAGAGATTGCATGGCGCGACGACCAGGCCCTGCTGGGACGCCTGGAGCGAATGCAAGCATTGATCAGCGATAGCGACAGCATCGAGCAACTGCGAGGTCGGCCCAAGCTCTACGAAAACATGTTGGGCAATCGCGACAGTCTGCTATGGATTGTCGATGACACCGGCAAGGTGTTGATCGAAATCAACCCGGTGGGTATGACCTTTCCAAAGTTGCCGGCTGCCCATCAGGCGCGCCTTGTTGAGGATCACTCTTCCGAGCCTGTGCGGCTTGCCTGGCAGGATGTCATGCAGGGTGATCGCGGCTTGACCCTGATCGCTGGCAAGTTGTTGGGTGAGCGCGAGCAGATGCTGGGGGTTTACCGACTCAGGCTTTGGCTGGCCATGTCAGTCGGAGCGCTATTGGCTTTTGCATTCGGTTGGTGGGTTAGTCAACGAGGCCTGCACCCTGTGCGCCTGCTGGCCAATCGCGCTGCCGCAATCGATGTGCAGCATCTGCATCTGCGGCTGGATGAGTTCAGTGAGCTGAATGAGCTCAAACCGCTCTGTAATGCCCTCAACCAGATGCTTGCACGTCTTGAGGACGGATTCGCCCAGCTTTCACGTTTCTCGGAAGACCTCGCCCATGAGATGCGAACCCCACTAGGCAACCTGATGGGACATACCCAACAAACCCTGAGGCGCAGTCGCTCTATAGAGGACTATCAGAACCTGCTGGTTTCCAATCAGGAAGAGTATGAAAGGTTGGCCCGCATGATCGACAGCATGCTGTTTCTCGCTCGCACCGAGCAGCCAAACGCTTGCGTAAAATTCGAGCAAGTCAACCTGCACGATCTGATCGAGCAGCTCTGTGAGTATTTCGAAGGGGTAGCGCAAGAACGAGATGTACAGCTGATAAACCAGACCCAGGATCAATTGCTGGGTGATCCAGGCTTGATCCGTCGAGCACTTGCTAACTTACTGGCGAATGCGCTGCGCTACGCAACTCCTACCTCTGCAGTGACGATCAGCAGCAGGGTTTTGGAGCACCGTCTCGACATCACGGTGCACAACCACGGCGAGCCGATTGCGGCAGAACATCTTCCACGATTGTTTGAGCGCTTTTACCGGTGTGACCCATCACGTAATCAACCCGACGATTCCGGTGGTCTGGGATTGGCCATCGTTCGTTCGATTATGCAACTGCATGGCGGTTGTATAACCGTTGACAGCACTGACGCAGGTACGAGCTTTCACTTGGAGTTTCCCCTTATAAACGCCTGAGCTCGAACCGAAGTTATTGCACACGACACAGCGAATGCTGGCAAATTGCCCTATAGTGAGTTTCGTTGCAGTGGTGAACATCTAGGAAGCAGCAAATGGGGCTCGAAAATTTTTCTTTCGATCACATGCGAAAGGGGTAGTCGCAGTGCAGAGCAGAAATCGTATCGGAACTGATTCCTTTGGAATTGTTTTCAATGCTCAGCGACCTTCAAATCGGCATTTATCGGTCGTTCACCCGCGATCTCTTTTAGCTTCAACGGTGCTTGCCAAGGCTCGGCTCTCGCTCTGCGCCTTGGAAAAGTTAAAGTGATGCTTACTAGGCGGCGCAGCTCCCTGGCAGGTTTCATTATTCTTGCTGTCGGTCTGGTTGGTTTTTCGGCCATGTTGCTACTGAAGTCAGAGACCCAAAGCAGGGAAACGCGTTTCTCGGAATACGTTCAGAATATTTCCGGCGTCGTGCGAAATCAGCTTGATACCAATGAAGCTGTATTGGCAGGTTTCTCAGCATTTCTCCAAGCCGTGGATCAGAGCGATACTGAAGCTGCGGCCCGTTATGCGGCAGCCGTTTTATCAGCTTACCCTCATATTTACATGCTCGAGGCTGCTAGGGCAGTACCCATCGCCGAACAGGCTGCGTTTGAAGATCTGTTGCGCCGTACCTGGCGGCCAGACTTTGAACTCAAAGACTTCCCGAGCCTCACCCAGCAACCTGCCCAAAATCAGGTGTATCTCAGCGAGACTTGGCCGGTGTTGTTCATGTACCCGTTACTCCCTGAATCCAGTTCGATCTATGGCGTCAGATTAGAAACCGTGGCCTATCTCTCCTATGCGCTGGCTCGGACCCACAATAATCAGAAGCCCGTTGTATCACCCGTTTTTACAATGTATGAGGGTGGCAACGCATACATTCTGATGCAGTCAGTCATTCGGCCTGAACAGTCGCGAGAGAACACCCGCCCCAATTTTTTTGGCAGCACGATGGTGTCTTTGCTATTGATCAAAACGGGCGCGCTACTGGATGCAGTGAATAATGCAAACCTGGATCCCCTGGTTCACATCAGTGCAGTCCTGAAAACCGCTGCTGGGACTGAAAGCAGTGTGTTTTCAACACCGGTTCAACAAGCAAGTTTTCTAGATCGCCTCTTCTTGCCGCAATTGGCTGACCGAGTCGAGATCCGCAGTACATCGCAGCCAATGACGTTGGTCTTCGAGCGGCAACTCCGTGTCGGGGATGTCCTCACCAAAGAAATGTTGATGATACTTTTTGTCCTCGCCGGGGCACTGGTGTTGATGCCGATGGTATTGATTCGGCATTTCAAGGCGTTAGAAAGGGCTGAAGTTGAGCACCAGCGCTCGGCCTACCTCGCAACACATGACGTGCTCACGCAACTGCCTAACCGTTACTTGTTCGCCGAACGTTTTGCCCAGGCCTTCTCGGATTGGGAGGCTAAAGGGATTCCGTTTGCTGTGCTTTTGATCGACTTGGATCATTTTAAGGAAATCAACGACAAGTACGGCCATGAAGTAGGCGACCAGGTTCTGCGAGCGGTCGCACACCGCATGCTTCAAGCCACCCGCTCATGTGACACCGTTGCCCGGTACGGTGGCGACGAATTCGTGATGCTGATCTCTAAACTATCTGACCCCGAGAGTGCTGAGTCGCAGGCATTGAGGGTGTTCGACACCATCGCGCAGACAGTCGTGACAAGTGCAGGAGAGCTATCGGTATCGTGCAGTGTCGGAGTTTCGCTGTGTCCTATTCATGGCCAGAATCTCGACACATTGCTTAAAGCGGCGGACCAGGCCATGTATGGAGTCAAGCAACTTGGTCGGAGGGGTGTAGGGATGACGTAATCCCCTGCTGCATGAGACTTGTGCCGTTTTGAATGGACAAGCGGGTCAAAGACTAAGCGACTTATGAGTTACATCACGCTGATGAGGCTCGGCATTCAGGAACGAACAAACAGCCTCCGCATCCGTCCTGATTTTGAAGACACCGTGCTTGCTAGCTGAGCCTCCTTCGACGAGATCAACGACTCTGTATCGCTTAGCGCCATCTTCCATGCCGGTGGTCTCGATGACTCTGAATCTTGGGTGCATGGTGCGTTCCCTGCTGAAGATTGGTGCCCTACAAGTACCGGCAAAAGGAGACCACTTCAAGAACGGGACGGACTGAAGCTGAGACAATTGATGACGGTGCACCATGCTTCTCATCGCATGAAGCACGGTTAGCAGTAGGTAGCGTGTTGAGCCATTTTTCTTATAGTCGATGCTTCGGGCCAGCAGGGCCTAGCTATTCAAGAGGATCATCGAGTCCTACGGATTCTTTCATCCCATAATATTCGTATCTACGGTTAAGGGGGCAGATGAGGAAGCAAGCGACCTCGACATAATCGCTTCGATACCATCAGGCATGGAAGGAAAATGAATAACAGTCTTGAGTTTCAGACGCTGACTTGTTGGCTCGTAACGCACTTTTTTAAAATGCCCATACCGGCGCAGTCGAATTAGTTCTGGCCAAGGTCAGTTATCCCGCCACGCGTCGCGAGGCGTGTTTGCCTGCGATAAAAGGCGTGAATTGCCCATACCACTCCTACCAGTAGCAACCCTGTCCCAAGCGCTTCCATAGGAGAGGGCCAGCGTTGGTTGATCAGCAGGCCCATCGTAGTAGCATAAATGGTTCCGCTGGCGATCAATTGCCCGCTGAGCGCCAGAGGTAGACGTCGAGTTGCAATCGACCATGCCCAGGCACCTGCAAGGGTGGCCCCTAACCCCTGAATCAACCCACAGACTATTAGCGCCTGAGTACCTGCTAACCCGCTCGGATGGCTAGCGAAGTGGGACAGGTTCAAGTGCAGACCAACGGGTATGAACGCCAGCATCTCGACGCTGCACATGAAGATCAGCATGGCTGACCACAACATGGGTGACATGCTTGGACGCTGAGCCAAAGCACTTTCATTTAACAATCCAAAGCCAGTCCAAAATCCAATTGCCATTAACGATGCGAGCAGCCCCAGCAATATCGAATGGGTCGGGAGCACCACCTTTGCGGCGCTAAAATCAAACACGCTCAAGTTGACCAAACTTATGCCCAATGCCGCCACCAGCAGCGGCCCGGCAATGGCGCGCCAGGGTACGCTGGAGCTTCGCATGTTGCCGGCAATCGCGAGCACAATCGGTACTGACCCCATCATTACCGGAGGGATCACCGGCCCAGCTGCCAAGACCGCAGTGGTGATCAGGAAGAAGTAGCCGATGTATCCCAAGAAGCCCAGCAGTGCGGCACAGGCCCAGTCGCTCAGTCGCAACTGCCGAACTTCGCAGCGGTAAACAAACAGCACAAGCAGGCTACCTAAACCGGCAAAGGAATAGCTCACCACAGCCAGATCAAAAAGGCTGTAATCGCCGACCAACCCCGGAAAGATGTAGAGCAGCGACCAGGAAAAAGTGGCGGCAATGGCCGCTAATAGGCCTAGGGTCATACGTGATGCTCCTGTTGGGCCTGCTTCCGGATCCAGCAATGAGCTACGTGTCGGGCAGTGTCGAATACCCGCACGTCCTGGCCCATGGTGCCGCTGACAAAACTGCCCTCCAGTAAGATAAACAGCCCCTCAGCAACTACGTCAGGGTCACTTATACCGGCGCTCACGGCCAAGGCATTAAGATTGTCGCGTATCCCTTGCTTATGCCTGCTGACTGCTAAATGTACAGGGTGGCTAAACTGGGGGAATTCAGCCGCACTGTTGACGAACAGGCACCCGCGTTCGCTGTCTTGTAAAAGAAAACGTTGATACAAATCGAAAAAAGCGAGCATGCCACTGACCGGGTCAGGATGCCCTGCCAAGGTGCGCGCTACCTCTTCACGCCAGCGTCGGTCACGCTCCTCAAGGCAAGCCACTATCAGCGCATCCTTGGAGGGGAAATGGCTGTAGAGCGTCATCTTGGTAACACCCGCCATCGCGGCGATGGCCATCACACCAGTAATGTGTATACCTTGCGACAGAAACAGCTTCAACGCTGAGTCAATCAAGCGTTCACGGGTATTGTCCAATTTAAGGCACTCCGGCGTAGGGACGGAGCTAACTATACTGACCGGTAAGATTGGGGTGCATCCAAATACGACCTGAATCATGGCCGCTACGACGCAGACCGCAGTATGCAAAAGCAGCAGTAAATCGCAGGATTTGGCCAGCCAGGACGTTCGTTACGCTAGCTAAACGCACCCTGCACCCGAGTGGTTAACGCATACGCTCTCTCACCATTCAATGCTCCTGCGCCGTTGGCAACGCTCCGAGCAGTAGCGCACCTCAGCCCAGCAGCGCGCCCATTTCTTGCGCCAGGCGAAAGGCAATCCGCAGACCGCACAGGTTTTGATCGGTAGTTCACTCTTCTTCAAAACGACTCCCCGGCATCTAGTTTGGCGAGCAGTTTCTGGCCACGATCCCAGAGTGCTTGCTGCTTGGATTCAGTCATACGATCGAGGTTTTTATAGACCATGCCCATGCGCTGATTGCTGCGCAGAAGGTCGCCATGACGTATTAGAAAATGCCAGTAAAGCGAATTGAAAGGGCAGGCGTCGTCCGTCGTGCTTTCACTGACTTTGTACGCACAATTACGGCAGTAGTCAGACATGCGCTTTATATATTGGCCACTGGCGCAGTAAGGCTTAGAGCCCAGGTAACCACCATCGGCATGCATGACCATGCCCAATGTATTGGGTAGCTCGACCCAGTCGAATGCGTCCATGTAGATCGCCAGGTACCAGTCGCAAATCTGGGACGGAGCGATGCCGGCCAGCAGTGCAAAGTTGCCGGTCACCATCAGCCGCTGGATGTGGTGGGCATAGGCATGTTTCAAACTTTGGCCGATCGCCTGGCCCATGCAGTTCATCTTGGTGTCGCCAGTCCAATAGAACTCTGGAAGCGGCCTGCTGTTGCCAAACAGATTGCCGCCGGCGTAGTCGGGCATTTTCAGCCAGTACACGCCGCGTACATATTCACGCCAGCCAATGAGTTGACGGATAAAGCCTTCGGCTGCGTTTAATGGAATGCTGTGCGCCCAGTAAGCAGCCTCGACGTCGCTGCACAATTGACGTAGATCCAACAGGCCAATATTCAGTGCGGCGCTGATCCGCGCATGGAACAGAAAAGGTTCATCACTGGCCATCGCATCTTGGTAGTCGCCGAAAGCAGCGAGGCTCCAATCGAGGAAGTAATCCCACAACGCTTGGGCATCGGCGTGGGTTACCGGGTAATCAAAAGTGTCGAGTGCGCCATAGTGGCTGGAGAAGTTTTTTGCGACCAGCTCAAGCACTTCCTGGGTGATTGCATCGGCTGAAAATCGCACTGGCGAGGGAGCTCTCACGCCTTTGGGCAGTGCCTTGCGGTTATCGGCATCAAAGTTCCAGGCGCCGCCGACCGGGCTGCCGTCGCCGTTGAGCAACAGACCACTCTTGCGTCGCATCTCACGGTAGAAGAACTCCATGCGCAGCTGCTTTTTGCCTTCGGCCCAGGACGCAAACTCGAGTCGGGTGCAGAGAAAACGGGTATCGGTATGCCACTGGATCGCCAAGCCACAATCTTTCAGCGACTGCTCCAGGCGCCAGTCACCGCATTCTGTCAGGTGCAGCTCATCCGGTTGCAGCAGTGATTGCCAGCGCCGTAACTCTTCCGGTACCGATCCGCTATTTTGCGGATCATCGAGCGTGACGTATTGCACGCGGATGCCACGCTGTTGCAACGCCTCAGCAAAATGGCGCATCGCACTGAAGATCAGTGCGATTTTTTGCGGGTGATGGGGCACATGGCTGGCTTCCTCCATCACTTCGACCAGCAAAACCGTATCGCGCTCGCTGTCCAGCCCCTTCAATGAGGCCAGGTCAAAAGACAACTGGTCGCCCAAGACCAGGCATAGTCGGTGAGTCTTGTTCATTCGAAAGAGTCCAACGGAAGATGACTCACCAAGGCGCAGTCAGCGAGAATGGAATGCGTAACGGCTCAATGCGCCCTTCACGTGAGCCGCACATCTCGTCATGGACGCACTGCTGCACAAGCACGCAGGGGAAAGGCGGCACAAACTGCAACAACTCACGCAGGTGATTGATGGAGCGAAGGCGCATAGGCTTTGCTTCGTCGTCCAGCAGTGTGAACTGGCCGTGATCCAGCCCGACTCGCGCCAGATAAAAACCGCCTTCCAGAGACAGCAGCTCCAACTCTCGTACTTCGCCATTCGCGGCCCGTTCGGTCAACGCTTGCAGATTCAAGGTTCACTCCCTGCCTACCACGGTAGGCGTTCTCCGTTATAAGCAAAGAAATTGCCGCTGTCGGCAGGCGCCAAGCGGTCAATCAGTGATAACAATTCGCGGGCAACGAGGCTTGCAGGCCTGGCGGCAGAAGCGCCTTTAAAGGGCTGGGACAGGCCCGAAATGACCGTGCCTGGATGAAGACTCAGCAAACGGGTCTGAGGGCGTGTTCGTGCCAGTTCAATCGCAGCCGTTTTAATCAACATGTTCAACGCTGCCTTGGAGGCGCGATAGGCATACCAGCCGCCCAGACGGTTATCGCCAATACTGCCGACCTTGGCGGAGAGCACCGCCATTGCGCCGCGAGGGTCTAGCAAGGGTAGAAAGTGACGCAAAACCAGCGCAGGCCCGAGCGCGTTGACTTGGAATATCGCCTGAAGCGCATCAGCTTCAATAGAGGTGTAACTTTTTTCAGGCTTGATGTCTTCGCGATGTAGCAGACCGGCAGCATGCAAAATCAACTGATACGGGGCTTCTTCGGCTAATTCGGCGGCTGCGCTGGCGATACTGTCTGGCTTTTCCAGATCCAATCCTGGAGCACTATTGCGCCCCAGCTCACGAACAACCGAGCATCTTGGATCTTCGTTGAGCAACTCACAAAACGCCGCGCCGAGCGCTCCACTGGCTCCTATCACCAAGGCACGGTAGCCGTAGCCGAGTGAGTTCATCTCAAAGGAACTGTTCATTTCGCCTCTCCCACGCCTTGTGCGGATTTGGGGCCTTAGCTGCGTCGCCCAATCAGTTGCAGGAACTCGAGACGCGTAGCGGATGACTCGCGAAAGGCCCCCAGCATCACTGAGGTCGTCATCACAGAGTTTTGCTTTTCCACGCCCCGCATCATCATGCACATGTGCTTTGCCTCAATGACCACGCCCACGCCGGCCGCATCGGTGATGTGATGGATGGCATCAGCAATTTGTTTTGTGAGGTTTTCCTGGATCTGTAAGCGGCGGGCGAACATATCGACGACTCGGGCGACCTTTGATAGACCCAGTACCCTTCCTGTGGGGATGTACGCGACATGAGCCTTGCCGATGAAGGGCAGCAGGTGATGCTCACACAATGAATACAGTTCGATATCGCGCACGATGACCATTTCATCGTTTTGCGATTCGAACAGGGCACCGTTGGTCACGTCTTCCAGACTCATCGTGTAGCCGTTGCAAAGGTATTGCATCGCTTTGGCTGCGCGCTTGGGCGTGTCCAGCAGTCCTTCACGCTCAG
The DNA here is from genome assembly GCF_000293885.2 of Pseudomonas fluorescens NCIMB 11764. Taxonomy (NCBI): domain Bacteria; kingdom Pseudomonadati; phylum Pseudomonadota; class Gammaproteobacteria; order Pseudomonadales; family Pseudomonadaceae; genus Pseudomonas; species Pseudomonas fluorescens. Next base: position 4,690,252 of record NZ_CP010945.1, on the reverse strand, counting down.
GGTTCTCGCCTACAGCGATGAGAATTTCACGGTAATGCTTGGCTATTGATGGGTTCATTTTGATTCCTCGCAGCCATGCTGTGCTTAAAGAGGCGGCAATCCTTGGCAGTAGGGGAGTGCCTGCTGCGCACCAGATAACAAGGAGTTCGCCAGATCATCTGTTGCTCAGGTTCTGCGTCGGCCCGATGGGAAAGCGAAGTTTTCTAGGTCTGTTTTGTTTTCAAAGTGGGCTGCTCGTCTGGTGCGGGTTTTGACTCCGGCCCACCGCAACGGTCATCGACACAGCGACGGCGGCCATCAGGGTGAGGAAGCCACGCCAAATGGGGGCGTAAGCGGCAGAAGAGGCGATAACCTAAAGCAAGCAGCGGTCGGGTGGCACGCCATGTCAATGGCGCAGCCCAAAACCCCAAGCCCGCGGCTCGCCAGCTCCACAAGGTGGCGTCCAGACCGGTTACCCAGCGGCCATCGGCGAAACGGGCGTGCAGCGAGGACTGCATTTGCTCGAACGTGAACCCGAGTACCTTGGCGTCGAACGCTCCGCTGCTGATGTCAATAAATAGCAGTCGACTCTCTGCGGCGTGTCGATTCAGGATCTTGATTTCGCGCGCACACAGCGGACATTGACCGTCAAAGTACAGCGTCAGTGGCCAATCCTTTTTATTGTACATTTTCAGCCGCCATGTATAGGTTTTGCACAAGATATGCTGAAAGAAAAGGACTGACAATGGGCCCGCCCTAAGCCAAGTTGAAAAATGCGACCTTCTGGGTAAGACGATCCGCAAGCTGCGCTAACTCCTGGCTGGCCGTTGCAACTTCACGAGAGCCCGTTGCTGATTGCACCGTTGAGCTATGGATGCGCGTGATATTTTGCGCAACGTCTTCGGCCACTACGCTTTGCTGGATAGATGCGCTGGCGATTTGGGCATTCATGTGGTTTATGGCGCCGACTTGCTGGCTGATTTTAGATAGCGCCGTCTGGGCGTTGCGGGTTTGCGCAACGGTGTGGCTTACCAGTTCGCAACTATTACGCATGGTTTGTGCAGCCGTTTCGGTACCGCTCTGCAGTGTGCCTATCATTTCTCGAATTTCCCGCGTCGACTCCTGAGTGCGATTAGCTAGAGAGCGCACTTCATCGGCCACAACTGCAAACCCTCTGCCATGCTCACCTGCTCGGGCCGCTTCGATGGCTGCGTTCAGCGCCAACAGGTTAGTTTGCGTTGCAATTGAATTGATTACCTCGATCACTATTTCAATCTCTTCGCTACGCTTGGACACCTGTTCTACCGTATGGGTGGTTTCAACCAGTGTGTTCGCTAATTGTTCGATAGCGAGAGTGGTGTCCGCAACGACGCGATTACCGCTTACAACTTCCGCATCGGCTAGACGCGTTGCGTCCGCTGCTTGAGATGCATAACCTGAAACTTCATTGACCGTTGCCGCCATTTGCGTAATTGCAGTTGCCACCTGTTCGGCTTCGCGGTTCTGCAGGCTGATTTGATTGTTATTGGTGGACGATGTGGTCAATAGTTGCCTAGATGAATTGTTGACCTCTTGGGCCGCAATGCGTACTTCACTAATGGTATCAGCCAAACGGCTTAGGGCAGTTTTCAGGACGCCCATCACGCTGTTCGGATAATCGGTAACAATGATTTGTTGCAAGTCACCTGCCGCCAATCGCTGGATAGCCTGTGCAACCAGAGTCGGCTCAGCACCCAGCGTTGACTTGACGAAGCGAATAATTGAGATCGCCAGGATAATGCTCAGCAGCAGCGCTATCCCGGTGGCCATGAGCATCAGTCCTCGAAACTCACTAGCGGTGGCTTGTACCGCACTGAGTTGGCTTTTGATCGAGGCTTCTTCATAGTCAATCAATGCATTCACGCGTTTCAACCACTCACTGTATTCACCGGAGGTTTGGCGCAGCAGCAAAGCCTGTGCACCTGAAATATCTCCGGCGCGACGCAAAGCAATTACCGACTTGGTGGAAGCTAGCGTTTGCTTTTCAATATCTTTAATCGCCAGTAACAGCTGTTGCTCCTGCAATGTTACCCCTGCAGTTGCAAATAGCTGATCCATTGGCATGGCTGAATCGGAGTAGGCCTGTTCTAGATTGATAACTTCATTGAGGTGGACGGTTAAGTCTTTATCACTATCCACCAACACTGCGTCCCGAATAGCAATGGCTCGGTTGTGTACACTCCCGCGAAAATTAATAGCGTAACGTTGAATCTTGGCCGCATTTTCGCTTACGTGTTCCAGGGTGGAGTCGATAAAGCCCACACGTTGGATGCCCACGGCGGTGATTAGTATGAGCAGCGACACAATTACGGCGAAACCAAGGCCTATGCGCGAGGCTAGTGTGATGGAGTTTTTCATCGGCTGAGCTCTTAGATAGACCCTGTACGGGCAAGACGTGGTGGTTCTGTTTTGCTGTCCGTGTTAAGGGCTACTTGTCTCTACCGCCCATTTGAAAGTGACGAGAGCCCGGCGAGGTACGAGCGTGAGCCGCTGGTGATAGCTGACTGATGGCAGAGTGACACAGATTGCAGAAAACCTATACACAAAGTTATTTTTGTATAGGTATTATCGCTTCTCTCAACGTCGAGCCACGGCAGTCACAGTCTGGTTTCGGTGATGCACCAAGATGGCGAGCGGATCGGTTCGTAAAAGCTAGGTGGCCCGATGAAGGACTGGGATTCGTCAGCGAGAGCCCGGGCTCGTATGCTTAAAACCGATGGTGAAACGACCAGACATCTCCGAAAATTTGTAGTCGTGATTTTCGTGTTCTAGCGCCTGTTCATCTCATACAGCGTCGCCAGCCACATCGCGTCATGACTTACTGCAAGCAATCTTGGACGACCAGGCAAAGCACTGCTGGCGCGGTTTTCCTATTAATTTTGGTTTCAAGAATCTGTTGATTGCATTGGCACGTTTTAAAAAACCGCTCACGAAGAACTGAAGGCTGGAAGGGTTCTAAGGTGCTGTCGACTTGGTAAATGCAGGCACTGAGCATGATCTCAAGGATGCGAAGCGCCTCATATGGCGTCGCCTGATTGCCCGAAAAGCAATGGGGCAATGACCTAATTCTACAAAGCGACTCATTACGTTGACCTCAGCTTCGGATCGCCATCAATCTCGCCCAAGCGGGGCTTTTGGGCCTACAGTCTTGAGTGTCGCTCACTGCAAGGAATACAAATGAACGCGTTGCCTTCAACCTCTCTGCCAAAGCACGTCAGCCTGCTGGGTTATGGCGGTCTGTTGCCGTTTATTTTTCTGGCGCTGCTGATCCCGTTCTCTCTCGACTATCGGCCGTTGTTTGCGATGGCGCTTGTTAACTATGGCGCAGTCATCCTGAGCTTCGTCGGCGCCTTACACTGGGGCTTCGCCATGACAGTGAAAGACATGAGCGCCGAGCAGGGCAGCGACCGGTTCATCTGGAGTGTCATTCCTGCGCTTATTGCTTGGATTGCCACGTTACTGCCAATGCCATTGGGTTGCTTGCTGCTGGTCATCGGCTTTGTTGTCCACCTTCGGCAGGACAGGCAGCTGTTGCGGGTTACGAGCTTGCCCGCCTGGTACCTGCCGATGCGATTACGGCTTACCCTCGTGGCGAGCGTCTGCTTGCTGCTTGCCGCGATCGTTGAGGCGCTTCATTCATGAAGCCTCGTGTGCCCGGCTCGTTGCCCGTGCCTGGCAGCCGCTTATCGCGGTTGATGCGTTTAGGCAGTTTGGCCTCGGGCGTCGCGGGCGGCATGCTAGCCGAAGGCGCTCGGCAGTGGGTTCAGGGCAAACGTCCGGCGCTCAGCGAACTGCTGTTGACGTCGGGCAATGTGCATCGGGTGGTCGAGCAACTGTCGCAACTGCGTGGCGCCGCCATGAAGATTGGGCAGTTGTTATCGATGGATGCAGGTGATCTGTTGCCGCGCGAGTTCAGCGAAATCCTTTCTCGTCTGCGTTGCGACGCTCATCCTATGCCCATGAGCCAGTTGGTGGCAGTCCTTAACGAAAGCTGGGGCAAGGGCTGGGAAGGGCGCTTCGAACGGTTTTCCTTCACGCCATTGGCGGCAGCGTCCATCGGCCAGGTTCATGTTGCGAAAGGAAAGGACGGCCAACGCCTGGCGATCAAGGTGCAATACCCTGGCGTGCGCGAGAGTATTTCCAGCGATGTGGATAACGTTGCTTCCTTGCTGCGCATGTCCGGGATGCTGCCTAAGGGCATGGACGTCGGCCCATTGCTCCAAGAGGCCAAGCGTCAGCTACAGGATGAAGCGGACTACATGAAAGAAACCGATCACTTACAGCGCTTTGATCAACTGTTGGCGGACAGTCCTGACTTTCTGGTTCCTCGTGCGTATGTCCAGTTCAGCACGCCGAATATTTTGGTGATGTCCTTCGTTGACGGGGTAGCGGTGGAGTCACTAGAGCACGCGCCCCAAGCAGAGCGCGACCGGATCATCATGTTGCTATTCGGCCTGTTTCTGCGCGAGGTGTTCGAGTTCCAGTGCGTGCAGACCGACCCTAACTTTGCCAATTACCGTTATCAGCAAGGCTCAGGACGGATGGTGTTGTTGGACTTCGGCGCCACGCGACTTTATGACCGCAACACTACCGAGGCTTATCGCCGCTTGTTGATTGGAGGCCTGCATGAAGACCGTGCCGCCATCACCAATGCCGCGCTGGACGTCGGCTACTTTCAGCCTGAAACGCTGCCCAAACACCGAGCGGTACTCACTGAGCTCATTACACAGGCCTGCGAACCACTGAGGCATCAAGGTGCCTATGACTTTGCGACGTCTGACCTGGCCGTACGCCTACGTGATACCGGTTGGGAACTAGGTGCCGACCGCGACTTCTGGCACACGCCACCTGTGGATGTGCTGTTTCTGCATCGCAAGGTGGTAGGTTTGTACCTGTTGGCCGCGAAGCTGAAGGCGCGGGTGAATGTCCGGAGGCTGTTCGAGCCTTACGTGATTTGAGCGCTTTATGGACGGTAAATGCACGCCTTGGGTACCGCTACCGTTTAACCATGCCTTTGCATAATTCTCGGCCCGCAAATATCTGATCTCTGATTCAATTGGCGATTTGCTGGGCTGCGGAGCTATAGCTACATCGGCTATCGCTCATTCGGGCTTAAGCCCGGCTCGACCCAAAGTCTTCATATGCCCTGCGCGGTTCACTCCGCAGTTGGCCGACCACGATTGATTCGCGAAGCGCATTGCAGCTGTCTCATTTCTCCTGGGCGTTACCAAGCTGCCTGCTATTCCATGCTTCCGTGAGCTCGTCTATCCGATCCGTGATTTGAGGCTTTTTTGATAGGATTAGGCAGCGCATGCTGCCAACAAATTCTTCTATCAAATACACAGCGTCGCCGACCAGTTCGCGCTCCCGCAGCGCTTCGTCCCGAATCCGTCCGGGGCATTGTGGAGAGGCGCCCAACCACGGCTGAGCGCCATTTGACTCAGCCAGTGTGGTGACTCTCGGCAAGGCCGTAGACGGACGTGTTGATGCCTTGGAAGCGCGCTTTTAACTGCAGCGCCAGATACAGCGAATAATGCCGTGACTGATGCAGGTTGCCACCGTGAAACCAGAGGTTTTCTTGCTGTGTTGGCTTCCACATGTTCCGCAGTTCGCCCTCGTATGGGCCAGGGTCATTCGTGGTTCCGGAACCCAGGCCCCAGCAGCGACCGACCTTGTCAGCGACTTCTTGGGAAATCAGCTTCGCGGCCCAACCATTCATTGAGCCATAGCCTGTGGCGTAGACGATCAGGTCTGCTGGTAGCCGGCTGCCATCGTTGAGCACGACGGCATCCGCTTCGATGCGTTCAACACCCAGGCCAGGAGCACTCTTGAGCTTGATCGTGCCGTTGGCGATCAGTTCGGAGGCGCCGACGTCGATGTAGTAACCAGAACCACGGCGTACGTACTTCATGAAAAGGCCAGACTCGTCGTCACCGAAATCCAGCATGAACCCGGCCTTGGCCAAGCGCTCGTAAAAGTCCTTGTCACGCTCCTTGATCGCTTCGAAGATTGGTTGATGAAAGCTTGGCATTACCTTGTAGGGGATCGAGGCGAACAGCATGTCGGCCTTGTCGGTGGTCAAACCCGACTCCAAGGCATCTTCGGAGTAGAGCCCCCCGAAGACGAGATCCATTAAGCTGTCAGAGCGCACGATGTGAGTACTGGAGCGTTGCACCATGGTCACCTCGGCACCGTTCTCCACAAGGTCGGCGCAGATATCGTGAGCCGAATTGTTCGCACCGATTACTACCGCGCGCTTGCCGCTCCAGGCGTTTCCGCCGGGATGGCGGCTGGAATGATGCTGCTGGCCATTGAAAGCCTCGGCACCCGGATAAGTGGGAACATTGGGTACGCCAGACATGCCGGTGGCGAGGATCAACTGGGTAGGCTGTAAAGTCACATGCTCGCCATCGCGCTGCACTTCAACCTTCCAAGTGCCACTTTGCTCGTCAAAGTTGGCACTTACGCATTCGGTACGCGGCCAATAATTGAGCTCCATGACTTTGGTGTACATTTCCAGCCAGTCGCCAATCTGGTCTTTTGGGGTGAAGACTGGCCAGTGATCGGGGAAGGGCAGGTAAGGCATATGGTCGTACCAGACAGGGTCGTGCAGGCACAGCGACTTGTAGCGACCGCGCCACTGATCTCCAGGACGCTCGGCTTTGTCGACGATCAGAGTTGGCACGCCCATTCGCTTGAGCCGCGCAGCGAGCCCCAGCCCACCTTGGCCGCCACCAACGATCAGGCAGTAAGGTTGGGTGGTGATGCCTAGCGAAGCTTCTTCATCTTGGCGACGCTCTAACCAGTTGCGTTTGTCGGTGTGGGTGTGACCATGACTTGCACCCATTGGACGACGGCGGCCACTGGGTTCTTCAAAGCCTTTGAGCTCGCGCATGGCTGTCAACAGCGTCCAGCACACACCGTCTTTTAGGCGAACGTAGCCTTTACCTCGCGCCGCTTCGGTTTCCAGGCTGATCCAACCTTCGAGCACACCGTCATTCAGCGTCGCTTCACCTTCCAGTTTCCATCGCTCAGGACGAGTCTGGTCGAGGCGTGCTTCGAGCATGTCTCGGATGGCAGGCTTGCCTTCGAGGGTCACCAGGTTCCAGCTGAAAAGTAGCAGGTCACGCCAGTGACACTCTTCGGCAAACAGTTCCAGTACGCCGTCCACATCACGTTGGGCGAGACGCTCGCCGAGGTTTTCGACCCAAGCCGCGAGTTGAGCAGTTGGCGTGTGCAGAGGTGTTTCAACAGCGATGTTCATTGGGCTTCTCCGATCTTGTTGTTTTTGTACAACTTGCCCCTGAGCAAGGCTCGGGCCACCTTCGCGAAAGCCCCATTGCAGAGCGGCTGCTGCGGTGTTGCTCAGCCTTGGATTCGGAGATCTGTCACGATTCTGGAAATGGTGGATGACAGAGTGTCACTCGGTGCAAAAAGCGCTGGTTCCGGTCTTTTCATATAAGCTGCAAACAGACCCGTGTCCTGACCGTAACGGAGAACAAGAACAATGAAGCCGGCCTTGATCAACGCCCATGCACAACAAGTGCTGCAAGCCGTGCAGGGCACTCACGCCACCCATGGCCCTATTGCTGACTTGGCCATCACACGATCCTGGCGCCGGTGCCTGGATCAATATCAGCTCGATCCTGCCAGTCGCCGCGCACCTAACGTGGTTGAGCATCCACGCTTGCAGGATCACCGCGCGCCACTGGAACACATCATCGCTGTGGCGCACTGGCAGATGAGCAACTTGCACCAACAGCTCGGACGTGATGGCCACGTGGTGCTACTCACCGATGCTCGCGGTGTGGCGATCGACAGTGTGTTTAACGAATCCGAACGAGCCGAATTTCAGCGTTCCGGATTATGGCTCGGTTCGATATGGAGCGAGGATTGCGAGGGTACCAACGGTGTCGGCACCTGCTTGGTCGAGCGACAGCATGTCACTATCCGTCGTGATCAACATTTCCGTGGCAAGCATGCCGGCTTAACCTGTTCGGCCAGCCCGATATTTGATGCGAACGGAGAGCTGCTCGCCGTTCTTAACCTCTCTTCTGTGCGAGAGGAACAAGGTCTTCAGCAGCACTTCAAAGCAATGGCATTGACCAACCTGACGGCCCATATGATCGAGAGCTGTTATTTCCTGGGGCATGATCCGCAGCGATACTTGCTGCGCTTCCACCCGGAGTCCGGCTACGTCGGGCTGTTGGGGGAGGGGTTGCTCAGTTTTGACGAAAGCGCTTGTATCTGTTCAGTCAATCATGCGGCGCTCGAGCTGCTGGGCCTCAGCCGTGAGCAGGTGGTTGGGCAATCTCTGACGATGCTGCTGGAGACACCTCTCGATCAGGTGATGAGTCAGGCCAGCTCGCAGCCAAGTGTCTGCTGGCCAATGCGGCTGCTGGACGGACGCCTGCTCTACGGACAGTTGCGAGAACCCTTACGCAAGGTGCCTTTAGTCACTCCTGCAATCCCCAAAATTAACGACGTGCATGTGTGCCTGGAAGACCCGCGCCTGCAACGCGGCTTTGCTCGCGCATTGCGTGTTTTGGAGCGTGACGTTCCGGTGTTTTTACAGGGCGAAACCGGTACCGGCAAAGAGGCTTTTGCTGCGGCGCTGCATCGCGCCAGCTCCAGAGCGAGCCAGCCGTTTGTGGCGATAAATTGCGCGGCCATTCCAGAAGCGCTGATCGAGAGCGAGCTGTTCGGCTATCGCGGTGGCAGCTTCACCGGCGCACGCAAGGACGGAATGATCGGTAAGCTGGAACAGGCCCATGGCGGCATACTATTTCTTGATGAGATCGCCGATATGCCACTGGCTTTACAGACTCGCCTGCTGCGCGTGTTGGAAGAGCGTCAGGTGGTGCCCTTAGGCGGCGCGACGGCACGTCCGCTCGATGTTCGCCTCATCAGTGCCAGCCACCAGGATCTACACGTCTGCGTGGCCGAAGGGCGCTTGCGCGAGGATCTGTTCTACCGCATTGCGGGGTTCGCCGTGCACCTTCCACCGCTGCGCGAACGATCAGACAAGGGGCTTTTACTCGACCTATTGCTGCGCGATGAGGGGGCAGGGGGCAGAATTCGGCTAGAGCCTGGCGTCAGAGAGCGTCTGCTGACGCAGCCTTGGCCGGGCAACGTCCGGCAGCTGCGTACGTGCCTGCGCACACTGGTAGCGTTGGCGTTGGAAGGGCGTGTGACCCTGGATGATTTGGAGGAGTTGCTGCCGGTAGTGCCAGCGACAATTGCGCTGGCAGAAAATCCGCTGGGCGTATCCGAGCGGCAGACACTGCTCACATTGATTGAGGCGGAACACTGGCATATCGCCCACGTTGCTGCTCGCTTGGGGATCAGCCGCAATACGCTCTATCGCAAATTGCGCCACCACGGTATTTCACGACCCGGTTGAATGCAGAATGATATCGTCGTGTTCCCTGTCTCTGTGGACCTGGACTGAGGGTAGATACGACATGTGTTCTCGACCTAATCGGTTGACCGGAGAGGGACGGGCTCGCTTGAGCTTCGTTACGTGCCTCATTCAGCGGTAGCACCTGATGTTGATTGTTGTGATCGCTCATTCGGGCAAGGCCCTGCTTAATGGTAGCGATTTAGCTACATCACGGGATGGCGCGACAAGCGTAATTGACACCTCACAGGGCACCCCTCCAGCTAGCGCCAAATGAGCCGGAGCCGGTGATTAAAGCCAGTTCGTGCAGCTGAAATATCGATGAAACATTCTGGTCATATGATTCGCGTCACTGAAATCCAGGGAGTTGGAGATGAATCAACCATCAAGAAGCATGCGCAAACTGCTCGACTCCGTCGCCACTAACAATGAGGTAGCGGCGCTCGATATGATGCGCGCAGTAGAGCAGCTTCAAGACGAAGTGCTACGTCAACGGTTGCTCAACATGATTCACCGACTCAACCAGGACGCTATTGACTTACGAATGGCGCGTGACGATATCCAAGGCGGAGCCATAAAGCTCGCGTGATTGGGCTTGGTGACGTTTCTTAGTCTGTATGCCGCACTGGTCTCTTGGGCAAGTGCGTGATGACCCGAGCTATCCCAGTGGGTCCGCTGGGTAGTTGAGTCGACGTTCATCTGCTTCGGAGCAGCCATCCTGACTATTCGTCGACAGACTGCATAAGAGGAGGGCCGCGAAATACCGATTACTGCAGCACGGGCGCCAAAACATCACCACTGATTTGATGAAGCGTCTGCCTCTTTTAAGCCAGGGTAATCATCGAGCGCAAGGCTAGATTCACCATCGTCCTTTAAGTGGTTATTCACCAGCAGCTCGACCGTTTCAAACAGTACGGAGCTTGTTCTTTTTCTGACGCCGAGGCTGGTTGATTTCCAATATAACTAAACTAAAGAACCATTTAGCATAATTATAACTTAATCGTATTAAATGCCAGCAGAAGCAGAAGGCTGTAACTCTCATTCCTCCAGTTTTCCGCCCGCGAAACTCCCGCCGTGGTTGAGTTTCTCTAGGTACTTGATCAGATCCTTTTCCTCGTAGTCATTGAATTGTCCGCGCAAAGCTCATTTAGCCTGGCCTCGCTCAGGCCCAAGACGGCTGCTGCATTTGTAATTCCGCCTGTTGAGCGGTTTAGCACGTGGCTGAACTTTCCCCGAGCCCGTTCACTTGCAAGCTGACTCAGCCGATCATCAGACTGTCTATCGAGAAGGCAATAGCTGGGATGGAGCTGGATATGTTGCGGCAAGTGCTGAGGAGTTTTTGTTCACGAGTTGCGTTCGTTGGTTGTCTGACGAAGGCTTTGTCCGGTTCTCCAAAGAGCTTCCAGCTAGCTTTAAAGGGGCTGTTCTGACACATCAAAGGCTGAACCTGGTGAGCGGCAATCCCGCTTCGTTGACCCGTGAACATTACATCAACGATTGACCGTAGGCTGAATTGAGCGTGGTCGGGGGCTTTCAGCACATTGAAAGGCGCGTCTCTTGGCTCCCAGGCTCTTATCCAAAGGTGCGCATAATGTATATTATGTTAAATCATATGTTAGGATGGAACTTCTACCAAAGGGCTCTTTAGAGTTACCAATCCCCAAACTCATTCCCCACGGATCCAGTCATCAACGCTCAAACCGTCTGATCACCCACCCCGGGCAGCTTCGGCGTAGCGTTCGTTGACAGGCGCCCAGAGCAATCGTCAACCGGCTACTCCCTGCGGCGACGAATCATCCCTTCAATTCTAATCGCAGGTTTACGATGGCGATGACCGACATCATGGAATTCGCGACTGAGCTGCGAAGCTTTCGTAAGCAACCTTAAAAGCCGCGCTGGAGACATCCTGATGTTCATTGAGCATCAAGCGACGCGCCTCGTTTAACCGCAGCCATTTCCGATACTGCAGCGGTCTCATCGCGATGAATATCTCTTGAAAAACCACAAGGCACACCAAGGTGAGTCTTGTGGTCCCAGTGGAACAATCGTCTCACAGCTGCAATGATAATTTTTGAACTCTTAAATAAGGCATTCGCACAGCTTAAAGCGCGATCATGCCTTTTCGACTTCTTGCAGATGCGCATAGCTATCAACGAAACGCTTAAACTTGTGTTTGCCACACGTGTAGGCTTCGTACTTCGCGGGCAAAGTCTCACTTACACAGGTTGGTACAGGCTCAACAACCGCATCGAAATCCAAATCAATAAAGAAAGGTATTGAATAACGCTCTAGACCGCTGGTATTTATGACGCGATGCATTGTCGAGGTATAGCGATCGTTGGTGAGTGTTTGAACCAGATCACCAATGTTGACAATAAAAGTGCCTTCAACTGGAGGGGCGGTAACCCACTCCCCTGCCCGGTTCCTGACTTGCAAACCGCCAACTGCGTCTTGAGACAGGACAGTCAAGAAACCGTAGTCCGTATGCGCCCCGATACCAATCTCTTCCTGGGAGATCCTTCCGATCTGGGGCGGGTAGTGCAAAATTCGCTGAATAGTGATGGGCTTGCGTTGAAGATGTTCAAAGTAATCTTGTGGCAGCCCCAAACTCAGCGCTATCCCGCCGATGAGTTTTCTTGCGAGCGCCAATACAGCGGAGTGATACGCTTCGGCAACCTTCTCGAATTGCGGCAGTGCCGACGGCATTTGATTAGGACCAAAAAAGGGAGAGACCTCGTCGTAATGAGCTCCGCAATCAAAGCACTCTTTGAAATCGCGGGTATTAGCCGGATCGACGTTCTCCGCATACATCGGTATATAACCACGTAGCGTGAGCCCGGAGTTTACGACATTGAGTTTGTTTTTCTCCTCATAAGGAAGTTCGAAAAATCTTTTGGTTAACGTGTACATCTCATCGATGAGTTGCTGGTCAATGCCATGGTTTTTTATATAAAAGAACCCCACCTTTTCGCAGGCATCACCTATTTGGGTTGCCACCGTCAGCGGATTGTTGCCGTGTATGAGCGACGATATATCGATGACTGGAATTTCAGTGAAAGCTGTCTGTTTACTAGCCAGCCGAATATCAAATAACTCTGTCACGTGCCCTCTCCTATCCAAACAAGTCGGTCTTGGTTTTGACGGATGTTAATCCTGGATTTTTTGGCACGCAAGCAAAATGTACACCTGTGTCACCAAGCGTTGACACAGGTGTACATTTGTCCTAATTTCAAGTGGCCAAGCCTGATGAAGCCCACTTTGGAGCGCACCACGATGTCCAGCGATCCCTTGCTGCAACCCTATAAAATCAAGAATCTGACCCTCAGAAACCGGATCATGACCACCTCCCATGAACCGGCCTACCCTGTGGACGGCATGCCCAAGGATCTCTATCGCGCCTACCACGTGGAGCGCGCCAAGGCCGGTGTCGCCCTGACCATGACTGCCGGCTCCGCTGCCGTATCCCGAGACAGTCCGCCGGTGTTCAACAATGTGCTCGCCTACAAGGACGAAGTAGTCGGATGGTTGAAGGACCTGACCGATGAATGCCACGAACATGGCGCGGCAGTGATGATCCAGTTGACTCACCTGGGCCGTCGCACCCGCTGGGACAAGGCCGACTGGTTACCGGTGGTGTCGCCGTCACACCGTCGCGAGGCTTCGCACCGCTCCTTCCCGAAGAAAATGGAGGAATGGGACATCGAGCGGATCATCAAGGACTATGTAGACGCCGCGGAACGCATGAAGGCCGCAGGCCTCGATGGTCTGGAACTCCAGGCTTACGGGCATTTGATGGACCAGTTCTGGTCGCCGTTGACCAATGACCTCGACGGCCCTTACGGCGGCTCGCTGGAAAACCGCATGCGTTTTACCTTCGACGTCTTGCGTGGCATACGTCAGCGGGTAGGCGAAGACTTTCTACTGGGAGTTCGTTACACCGGTGATGAAGAATTGCCCGGTGGTTTCACTGCCAGCGAGGGCATGCAGGTTTCTCACATGCTCAAGGACAGCGGACTGGTCGACTTCCTGAATGTCGTGCGTGGTCACATCGATACAGACGCCGGCCTGACTGATGTCATCCCGATCCAGGGTATGCGCAACTCACCCCATCTCGACTTCGCAGGCGAGATCCGTTCCTCGACAGGCTTTCCGACCTTTCACGCGGCCAAGATTCCTGACGTGGCCACCGCGCGCTACGCGATCGCCTCGGGCAAAGTGGACATGGTGGGCATGACCCGCGCGCACATGACCGATCCGCACATCGTGCGCAAAATCATCGAGAAGCGCGAAGAAGACATTCGCCCGTGCGTGGGCGCCAACTATTGCCTGGATCGCATCTATCAGGGCGGCGCGGCCTACTGCATTCACAACGCAGCGACGGGTCGGGAAACCACCATGCCACATGACATTCCCAAAGCCGCCGTCAAGCGCAAGGTTCTGGTGGTCGGTACCGGCCCTGCCGGGCTGGAAGCGGCGCGGGTCGCCGGTGAGCGCGGCCATGAGGTAACAGTGCTTGAGGCGGCTGACCAACCAGGCGGGCAGATTCGTCTGACGGCGTTGAGCGAACGTCGTCGTGAGATGATCAGCATCATTGATTGGCGCATGGCGCAATGCGAGCGGCTGGGGGTGAAGTTCCACTTCAACACCTGGGCCGAAGCCGACACTGTGCAAGCCTTCGAGCCCGACGTGGTCATCGTTGCGACCGGCGGCCTGCCTGATACCGAGGTGCTGCGCAAAGGCAACGAACTCGTGGTTTCAACCTGGGACATCATTTCCGGCGACATCAAGCCCGGTCGCAACGTACTGATCTTCGACGATGCTGGCGACCATGCTGCCCTGCAGGCTGCCGAGGTCATCGCGCAAAGCGGTGCGAAAGTCGAAATCGTCACCCCCGACCGCTCGTTTGCACCTGAAGTCATGGCTATGAATCTGGTGCCCTACATGCGAAGCCTGCAGGACCTGGACGTCACCTTCACCGTCACCTACCGGGTCGATACCGTGGAAAAACGTGATGGCGGGCTCGTTGCAACCTTTGGCAGCGATTACGGAAAGGTCCACAAGCAGCGTGTGGTCGATCAGGTTGTCGTCAACCACGGCACCCTTCCCCTGGACGATTTGTACTTCGACCTGCGTCCTCTCTCCACCAATGGCGGCGCGGTAGAGCAGCATGACCTGATCGCCGGCACGGCACAGAACATCGTCACCAATCCTGAAGGGCGCTTCCAGCTGTTCCGGATCGGCGACGCCGTGTCTGCTCGCAACACCCACGCAGCCATCTACGACGCTTTGCGCCTGGTGAAAGAAATCTAAGTCCAAAAGTGAAGGCCCTTCAGCGGGCCTTCACTGTATGTCCCCTGCCCCAGCTACATTCCCCGCCGCGCAACCTCAGCGCCAGCCTTTACTGCTCGCCCCACAATGGATTCGATATCCTGATCGGCCATCGACTGCAGCGCTGCGGCCGTCACGCCACGATAAGCCATCAACGACTCGATCATTTGCCGCGGATCGCGGCGGGCAAGCATCTGGCCGCCCCCCACTACTACGCCTTGTGCAGCGCGCTGCGCGATGGCAAGAGGAATTCCCGCAGCCACCGCCTGATTAGTCAGTGCCATTTGCAACATTGCCGGAAAGGCCGGCCCAGTCCCGGACAACGCGCTGAGGTAATCAATGCAGTCTTCATCAGGCACTTCGTCCGCCGAGCCTACGCACTCGAACAGTCGCTGCACCCAGTTGCGATCGCGCTCAAAAAAGTTTCCGACACAGTACCAGGGCGTGTACGACTGTCTGATTTCCACGGCCGCATTCGGCATGGCCCGCACTATTTCATCCGCACCGGTGGCCGCGCTGATGGCTGCCGCCGGAACGCCGGCCATCAGAGAAATCACTCGCTTGCCGCGGGCGTTGATCTGCAGTTCACGAAACTGCTCCGGCCGGATGGACAGCACGACAATATCGCTGAGGTTCACCAACTGTTGATTGTCGGACAGCAGCTTCACACCAGGCTCGAAGGTACTGATGCCGGAGCGGTTCGAGATCAACAAATGGTCAGGCTTGATGAAACCGTTATCAAGGAGCGCCTCGGCAATTGCACGCCCGAGCCAGCCGGTGCCGCCAATGATGCCCAGCGTTCTATTCTCCATCGGCAGTGGATTCCTCGAATGTCTCGACCAAGGGGACGAAAACGCCGGGTTCTTTTTCTGCGTAGCCGAACTTTCCATAAAAGCGGTCCAGCTCGCGCCTCTTCGGTACTTTGCCGGTAAACACGCTCACGTACTGAGGAATCCGTCTGAATCGAACGACAATATCTTCATTGGTTTTCATGGAGATGTAGCCGATCTGCGTGAGGTAGATCGTCCTGGCCCGAACGTCAGCCCCCTCGGCGTCGTAGCCAAACCGTCGGAACATCGCGGCCAGGGCATTCATCCGTGCCTCATCGGCCAGAGCGATTTCAGCTTTGACTTCGTCCGATTGCAGCGCCCAGCTGCGCACGGCAAATTCGAACTGTGAATCGAACAGCTCGGGGTTCACCCAGCACTCGAAGACGTTGAGAATCGCTTCGGAAATACTTTCCGCATAACTCTCACATTGGCTGACCATACCGCCGGTGTTCTTGTCCCGCCATCGAGCGAGGAGCGCCGCCAGCAGCTGTTCCCGATCTTCATAGAACCAATAGAAGCTGGTGCGAGACAAGTTCAAGCGTTTGGCCAGCGGCATCACCCGCACAGCCTCCACTCCCGACTCTTTAAGAGCATCGTAGGCAGCATCCAGCCAACCATCGACGGACCCTCGCCAGCCTGCATCCTGCGCTTTGGTTTTCGCCCTTCCTGTCTGTGACATTCGGGTTGCACCTTCATTTAAGAATTCTTCCCTACTGTACACCTCAGGGGCCGCGGCGTACACGGCATGTACAGCAGTGTACATTTTTTAGACGATGATTCGCATTCGGTCTCACAACGGACTGCCTCAATGAATACCGCCCGAGCCGTACGACGGGTCACTTTTGATTACCAGCGGATTCCAACTTTTAGATAACAAAAAGTTATCTTTGCCCCTATAAAAAAGTTGCTGGACGATTAGAACCAATGAAACCAAATAATGGCTCTACCGAAAAAAACAATAGGTAGGTGTCATGAAGTTTAATAATAAAGTGGTCATCATCACCGGCGCTGCCGGGGGCGTCGGACAGGCGTTAGCATTATTGTTCGCCCGAGAAGGCGCAAAGCTTGTGTTATCTGATCTTGATGAAGCCGGTTGCAAATCTATATCCGCCAAAGTCCGTGACCTGGGCGCTGAAGTGCATTACGTGGCTGGCGACTTACGCCGTAAGGAATATTGCGAGGCGATTGTCCAAACTGCCGTCGATATCTTTTCGGGAATCGACATCGTATTGAACAATGCCGGCATTATTCCCCGTGGCACGATTGAGGAAACGACTGACGACATGTGGTTTGACGCCATGGGCGTAAACCTGAATGCAGTGTTCTTCATCTGCCGTGCCGCGATACCGCACATGAAAAATCGCCCAGGCGCCGCAATCGTCAACACATCATCTGTCTGGGGCATTTATCCCGGTCCAGCCCATGTGGCGTATTGCACAAGCAAAGGGGCCGTCGCGGCTTTAACCAAGAATCTGGGCCGCGATTGCGCCCCTTTGGGCATCCGTGTCAACGCCGTGTGCCCGCACGAAATCAATACCCCGATGATACGCAGCGGCTTTGAGCGTCGAGGCCTGGATCCCGACAAAGCCGTACAGGAACTGAACAAGAGCGTGCCATTAGGCCGCATCGCCGAGCCTGAAGACATTGCGGATGTCATCGCATTTCTGGCGTCCGACGAGGCCAGGTACATCGCCGGTGAAACGGTAGAAGTCACAGGCGCGAAGCCGGTATCCGGCTAAGGAGAGGTTGCGATGCTCAACGGTAAAAATGTGGTGGTGACCGGGGGCGGCAGAGGGATTGGCCGCGGCATCACCGAACAATTGCTGGAGGCAGGCGCTTCTGTGTTGATCGCTCAGCGCCAGGCACTGGACGCCGACTTGCAAAATCACCCTCAAGTCTATTTCGTCGAGGCTGATCTCGCTTCGATGGAGACTCCGAGTTTGATTGCTCAGGTCGCCCAGGAGCAGCTTGGCGGAGTCGATGTATTGGTTAACAACGCCGGGTTCATGTTCGAAAAGTCCATCGATGATATGACCGAGCAGGACTGGGATCGCATGATGGCTGTCAATCTGCGAGCGCCAGCATTCCTGTGCAAGGCGTTGGTGCCTCAGATGCGTCAGCGAGGCGGTGGCAGCATCATCAACATCGGGTCGATCGAAGGGTTAGGCGCCAACCCTGAACATGCCGCGTACTGTGCCTCCAAGGCGGGTATCCATGGGCTGACCCGAGCCTTGGCCATCGATCTCGGCCGAGATGGCATTCGCTGCAATGCCATTGCTCCGGGATGGATAAATTCCGAGTTGAGTGATGCATACCTTTCCGCTCAAGCCGATCCGCGTGCGGCGCGCCAGGCACTCCTGCGCCTTCACCCGGTCGGGCGTACCGGATTACCGGCGGATGTGGGCGGGACAGTCGTTTTCCTGGCCTCCGAATCGTCGGCCTTCATCACCGGGCAGGTGCTGGTGGTGGATGGGGGGCGAACGGCGAAACTGCCACTGCCGTTTTGATCGAAGCAGACTGACCGGCGACGGCGGAAGGCACTTGCCCTCCTCCGTTGCAGGTTGCCGGAACCAGACGGCCTCCAGAGGATTAAGTTGAACGCTGTATTACCTGTTCACGTCTTCGCTTTGATCGCATACAAACCACCGATAATCACCAACGCTGCGCCGACAAACACCCAGGTATCAGGGCGCTCGGCAAAAACGATGACACCAATCAGCGTGGCGAATACCAGAAGCGCATAGTTGAAAGGCTGCAAGCTAGAAGCGGTTGCGTATTTCAATGCTTGAATGAAGAGAATCTGTGCGACTACTCCCGTCAATGCCAGTAACCCCATCAAGAGGCCCTGGACTGGAGTCGGAGAAACCCATGCCGGCAGCCCTGCAAATGTGACCGTCAGGGCACCCACACACGCCATAAAGAGCATGTTCGTAGCAAGGGAGTCGTGCAGGCTAATCCGGCGGGTAAGTACGTTGAACACCGCGAATGCCAAAGCAGCCACCAGCGGAATCAGCGCCGCGAGTTCAAAGACGCCTGCGCCTGGCCGGAGGATGATCAGTGTGCCGGTGAACCCTATCGCGGCAGCAACCCAGCGCCGAAGGCCGATGAACTCCCCAAGCAACGCTCCCGCCAAGGCCAGTGTCATCAGCGGAAATACCGCGTATATCGCGTGCATTTCCGCCAGGCCCAAATGTCGTAGCCCCACCGCGAACAGTATGGTTTCGCCCACGGCCAGCAACGCTCGAAGGATTTGGAGCCAGGGATG
The DNA here is from genome assembly GCF_000293885.2 of Pseudomonas fluorescens NCIMB 11764. Classification (NCBI taxonomy): domain Bacteria; kingdom Pseudomonadati; phylum Pseudomonadota; class Gammaproteobacteria; order Pseudomonadales; family Pseudomonadaceae; genus Pseudomonas; species Pseudomonas fluorescens. The sequence continues at coordinate 4,671,411 of NZ_CP010945.1, read as the reverse complement.
CTTACTGCGAAACGACGCCTTTACCCTACCTTGGTAGGCGGCATATCCGAGAGCAAAAACGACAAACACCCAATAACGCACCATGACCAATTGGGCGACCGGGAAGTCTTTGACCAGCACCTTGGTTATGCCGTCCTGGCTGGCAAAGATCAGCATTGAAAGCAGGCATAAAAATATCCCGAGCTGGGGCCTTGTGACCCCAGGAGTGGCGATAACGGTGGGCGTCGTTAAGTGCGCGGTGTTGTTTGTTCGGTCGCTCTTCAATCAAGTTTTCCTTCGTAGATCGTTCCGATCAGACTTTGAAGTCGGTCAATAGCCGACAACTTGAATTCGCTAGCCTTCTCGCCCGGCCCAAAACTCATGCCAGCGAATAACCGAACTGACGCCCAGCTTCGTTATTATCCGGGGTGGTAGTTTGCTGGGGCCAGGTGCGTGACTGAAGCTATCAAGAAACTCCGAACGCGTACCCGATGCCAACTCCGCAGCCATCACACCTGCCAGGGTGCTTTTCACAGTACCCAGCCCGTTTTCGCAGCAAGCCGAATACAGGTTTTCTTCAATCTCGCCAAATGCAGCCGCGCTGTTTCGACTCAGGCACAGACGGCCGGCCCAACTGAATTCCAACGCAGTGGATTTCAATTCGGGAAAGCGCGCATCCAAGGAATGTCGCTGTTCTTTGGCCACCGCAGCTACCCGCTCTGGAGTGACCTGAATACTCGGGTCATAGGTGAACTTTGTCCGGATGACGATACGCGATTGACCGTCTGAAGAGATCTTGCGAACGGTCGCGCCCATTGGATCCGCCGGCAACAACGCCCACCTGGCCTTGCCCGGCACCTCTTTGCTGAATACATCATCACTGTAAGCGGCCGTCATGGACGCGTAAGTGAAGACGTGCAACAGGCGGCCTTGATAATGGCCAAAGTCTTCGATGTGCCCGTTAACGCCCAGAATGACCTTGGGCGCGTACACCGTCCCGTTATCAGAACGAGCGCTCCAGCCACTTCCCTGCTTGGTCAATTCAATAATCGGAGAGCGTTCGAACAGCGTGATTTTACCTTCGAGCCCTGCTGCCAGGTCCCTGATGTATTGCGCGGGTTGAATCATCACTGCGCCGGGGGTGTAGATTCCGCCGTGGTAATAGGTGGACCCGGTGATTTCGCGCATGTGCGCGGCATCAAACATCTCGAACTTCTCGCCAATGCGTTCAAGGGATTGAGCGTAATTGACGTTCAGCTTCAATCCCCGTTCAGTGGCGGCCGCGTTGATCTTCCCGGAAGGGTCGAACGTGTCGGTAGACATGCCGTACTCCCGCGCGGCGGCAGCGGCAAAAGCAATCGCAAAGCGGTTCTGCGCAATTTCCAGCGCCGTTGCAGACTCACTCGCCACGGAGTATTCCCCGGACGACAGACTGTGCGGCACATCAATCATGAAACCCGAGTTCCTGCCCGCCGGCCCCTTGGCGACCTCATGAGCATCGACAACAACAATGCTGTCACCCGGGTGCAGCTGTGAAAGTCTGCGAGCGGCGGACAGGCCGGCAAAGCCGGCACCGATGATCAGCCAATCCGCCGTCACGTTTCCATCAAGCATGCGGACAGGCGCAGTGCGTGCGGAAATCGCCTCCCAACCCGAAACCCCGGTGTCTACCGGCAGGCGCTTGATGGTATGGGTGCTCATTTTTCGGTCTCTTCATCCGACCGATCAGACACATCGATCCAGATGGTTTTGATTTCGGTGTACTGGTCATGGGCAAAAATGGATTTGTCCCGACCGCCGAAGCCCGACTCCTTGTAGCCACCGAAGGGGGTCGATGCGTCGCCCTCACCAAAGCAATTCACGGTGACGATGCCCGCGCGAATTTCCCGCGACAACTTGATTGCCCGCCGCAGGCTGCCGGTGTAAACAGAGGCCGCCAGGCCGTAGACCGTGTCATTGGCCAGCGCAATGGCCTCGGAGATCGTGTTGAAGGTGGTGACCGAAAGAATCGGGCCGAAGATCTCCTCCTGGAACAGCCGATTGTCTCGACCAACACCGTCAATCACCGTCGGCTCTACAAAGGCACCGTCTTTGGTTGCGCCACCGTAAACCACCTCAAGCTTTCCGGCGGCGGCGTGCTCAAGGTAGGACTTCACTTTGGCAAAATGCTCAGGGCTGACCAGCGACCCTACGCGGTTTTCCGGATCCAGTGGGTCACCCATCTTCCATTCACGGATGTAGGCGCCCATGCGCTCCAGCAGTTCGTCTTTCACGGACGCGTGGACGATCAGGCGCGAGGTTGCGGAGCAGTTTTCTCCCATGTTCCAGAACGCGCCATTGACCACGTGCTGGGCGACGAGATCCAGGTCTTGGGCATCGTCCATCACCACAGCCGGATTTTTTCCGCCGCACTCAAGGACGATGCGTTTCAGGTTCGAATCGGCGGCGTAATGCAGGAAGCGGCGGCCGGTCGCGGTGGAGCCGGTGAAGCTGACCATGTCGACATCTTTATGCAAACCGATCGGCTCACCGACGTCTTTGCCCGTGCCGGTGACAATGTTGAGTACACCAGCGGGAACACCGGCTTCAAACGCCAGCTGCGCGACGCGCAACGTGGTCAGCGAGGTTTGTTCAGCAGGCTTGACGATGACCGAACAGCCCGCGGCGAGCGCCGGGCCGATTTTCCAGGCCAGCATCAGCAGCGGGAAGTTCCAGGGCAATACGCAGCCCACCACGCCGATCGGCTCCCGGACCACCATGGTCAGCGCGTCGCTGCCCACCGGGGCGGTGTTGTCATAAATCTTGTCGATCAGTTCTGCGTGCCAGCGAATCGTGTGGATGGTGTCCGGAATGTCGACCAACTGACATTCACTGACGGGTTTGCCGCTATCGAGACTTTCGAGGACGGCCAGTTCGTATTGATGGCTTTCAAGCAGGTTTGCAAACTTCAACAGAACCGCTTTGCGCTCTCGAGGAGAAACAGATCTCCAGCGTCCATCTTCAAAGGCCTCCTTGGCATTGCTCACCGCGAAGTCGACATCATCGGACGAACACGCTGCGACGTCGGTCAAAAAGTCACCGGTCGCCGGATTGTTCGTGGCGAAGGTTTTGCCGGACATTGCGGGCTTGAATGCGCCATTGATGAACGCCTTGGATGGCAACGAAATGTCTTTGGCCAGAGCGGCGTATTCGGCCTTGCTCAGTAGATCACCCATGGCTGGCTCCCGAAGAAACATTGGCTACGTTACGTTTGAGTTCAGTAATGACCGACGCGAAATTCTGCTTTTCGTCCGCTTCAAGGGGCTGCAATGGCAGGCGCACGTTACCGACTTTCAATCCGGCCACTTCGCAGCCGTACTTGATCGACTGCACGAACTTGCCGCCGTCCAGGGCATTCATCAGCGGCATCATTGCCGACATGATCTGACGGCCTTTGTCGAAGTTCTTTTCGATCACGCAGGCTTCATAAAGCGCCACGTGTTCCCTGGGCAGGAAGTTGGAACCTGCACACACCCAGCTACGGGCACCCCAGGCAAAAAACTCGAGGGCCTGGTCGTCCCATCCGCAGGACAAGGCGATGTTGGGGAACTGCCGGGCCAGCATATGCACCTGGCCCATGTCGCCGGAACTTTCCTTGATGGCGACGACGTTTTTCGACTGGCTGACACGCGTGAAATATTCTTCATCCATCGAAACGCACATGCGCCCCGGATAGTTGTAAAGCATGATCGGCAGGTCGGCGGCGCGATCAATGGTCAATGCGTGAATCGCGTTCTCTTGGGAGGTCGGCAGCGCATACGGCGGGCTGGTGACGAGAATGGCGTCCGCTTTGATCGATTTGGCATCCTTGGCGTACTGAACCGCGTCTTCGGTACGGATCGCCCCGGTACTGACGATCAGTTGCACCCGAGTGCCGATCACATCTTTGGCGTAGGCCGCTAACTCGGTACGTTCTTCCGACGTCTGCGCATAATATTCGCCGGTCGACCCGCCAATAATAATGCCATGCACCTTCGCCTCAATCAGCGACTCCAAGACTTCCGAGTACACGTTCCAGTCAATCTCCCCATCAGAGTTATAAGGAGTTACTGCTGGCGTATAAATACCTTCAAATTTCAAGATAAATGCTCCGAATGCGAGTTAGGTGGAAGATCAACGAGCGCGTTAGCCTGGATGCCTTTAGGCGCGATAAAAATCTTCATGTTTTCACGGGGCGGATGCCCAGGCTCAAACATGAGATCAATTGCGGCACTTTGCTTAACTGTTGAATCCAGACTGGCATGGGCCAAGAAGGTGGTCAATAGAGTGTATTTCTCGCGCCTACAGTTCCAGATGGTTGCTTCACCCGCCCTTGAAAATATATTTTTCTTTTATTTCAATGACTTGAAATTTAATCAGCGCGGCCGCGACCTCAATCGATAACATTTGTTTATGCATTGATAAGAGTAAATGTTTCTTGTTGATGCATGATTACCGTCGTAGCCTTACAACAGCGATATTCTACCGACTAATTGGATAAGTGAATTTCGCGAGCATTCGCTCCATTAGTTAGAGTCTGTTTGCTCAGGCTTGAATAAGGTGCTGTAGAAATGTTGCTATTGACGCAAACATCGGCATTACGGAATTGTCTGCCGTAATAAGGATTCGATCGAGATGAGTGCACGGATGGCACCACCATCCAAGAAGGCACATTTTTCGTAAAACGCTTCCTGGACGTGGCAAAACGTTCCGGATCGCGGCTAGCAGCAGCACGGTTTGATGGGCTTGCATCCACAGACGGTACTGCGAACTCAGGACCGTTTGGCCTCACCTCGCTGAGCAGGCTGAATGTGTCGCCCCCTTGGTATTTTGGAGTGTGTTGACCGTGAGCACTAAATCGGCAGTTTCAAATCTAATCGCGCAGCGCAAGCCTGACCACGCGCTGCCAGGTGCCCTTTATAGCGATCCCGACGTTTACAGGCAGGATCTGCAACAGATCTGGCACAAAAGCTGGATCTTCGCCGGGCACACATTTGAGCTGGAGAAATCGGGTCAATACATGTCGCTGCAAATCGGCGATTACCCGGTCGCTATCGTGCGCGGCGCAGACAAGCAGATCCGTGCCTTCCACAACGCCTGTCGCCATCGCGGTTCCAAGGTGTGCCCGGAAGCAAGCGGCAAGGTCGCCAAGCTGGTGTGCCCTTACCACAAATGGACATTCGAACTGGATGGCCGCCTGCTGTTCGCCGGGAACATGGGGGAAGATTTCGACAAGTCTCAGCATGGGTTGAAGTCCGTGCATTGTGAGGTCGTCGAAACGTACATCTACGTGTGCGTAGCAGATGTCGCCCCAGACTTTTCGTCGTTCAGAAAATCCGTCACCCCTTTCGTTGCGCCTCATAACCTGGACGACTGCAAAGTCGCGTTTGAGTCGAACATCATCGAGAAAGGCAACTGGAAACTGGTGTTCGAGAACAACCGTGAGTGCTACCACTGCGATTTTACTCACCCGGAATTAATGCATTCATTCGTGGACAATCCATCCGTGGGCGGCGCCGGCGGCGATGAAGATCTCGAACTCAAGGAGCACTGGGATCGCTGCGAGGCGGCCGGTCTGCCTAGCCGATTGGTCATGGATGATGAAGGTCGTTTCCGAATGACGCGCATTCCCCTGTTTTCCGGGGCCGTCAGCTACACAATGGATGGCAAGCCTGCGGTCGCTGGCCGGTTGGACACCACCGGTGAGGCCAACATCGGTGCGCTGCTTTATTTCAACTACCCATCAACCTGGAACCACTTTCTGGGCGATCACGCGCTGAGCTTCCGCGTTCTGCCCATCGGTCCGGGCGAGACGTTGGTCACTACAAAATGGCTCGTCAAGAAGGACGCGCAGGAAGGTGTCGACTACGACATCGATCGCCTGACCAAGGTTTGGCTTGCCACCAATGACCAGGACCGCACCTTGGTTGAAGGTGCACAGGTGGGTGTCAGCTCTCCAGCTTTCGAGCCAGGTCCGTTGTCGGTGGCCAGCGAAATTGGTGTGTGCCAGTTTGATGACTGGTACTGCAAAACGATGCTTGAGCAGCTCAATGACACGATCCCGTTAAGATCTGTCGGCTAAGTGCAGCACTGCCGGTGGTGAGAACCACGAATGATCACCACCGGTATCTTGATTCACACCTTCAATCCCCTCTCCTCTCCGCCACCCCAGTGACTGCTCAGCCGCTGGCCGTGTTCCTTTCTTCCAGACAGCTCAGGAAAACTGAGCGAGAATCCAGTCGCGTAGCCGGCAACAGGCATCGTCATTGATCCGGTCTTCACGAAATGTCAGGTAGTGCTGACTTTCATGAAGAACCACTTCCTCTTCGATCGGCCGAATCAGCGTGCCGTTTTCGATCAGGGTTGCCACCAGGTGATTCCATCCGAGGGCTACGCCCTGATGGGTCAACACCATGCTGATGACCAGGTTGTAGTCGTTGGCGTTGAAAACATGAGGGCTGTCGTGGGGGCGTTTCTCGATATCAACATCGTGATAAGCCAGCCAGACGCCCCAGTCAACGTGCTCCGCTACCTGGGATCTGCCATAGGGGCTGAGGTTGAGCAGAACCCCGTCGCGTAATCCTTCCAGGCTGGACAGCTCAGGGTGCTCCTCTTTGTAACGAGGTGTGCACACCGGGTAGATGACGTCGTGAAACAACGGATAACTGCGGTAGCCATCCTGAATTCTGGCCATTTTGGTGATGAAGATGTCCGGAGTTACACCCGGCTCCATCGACAAAAAGTTTTGAGTGGTGACCAGATTGAGGTCGATGTCTGCGTTCCTGGTAAAAAAACCCGGCAACTTCGCTGCGAGCCAGAGGGCCGAAAACGCGGGAGAACAGCAAAGCGTCAACGTACGCTTGCCCGCATTGTTGGTACGAATGCGCTCCGCCGCCTGGGAAATATTGACGAAAGATAGCTGTGCCGCATCAAAAAAGATGGACCCGGCTTCCGTCAACTCGACTGCTCGCCCCACCCTCTTGAAGAGATCCACCCCAAGGTACGCCTCAAGCTCCCGAATCTGACGGCTGATGGCCGCTTGAGTAACGCACAGCGCTTCAGCCGCACGCGTAAAGCTCTGATATTTGGCGGCGGCTACGAATGACTTCACTGCTTTCAGAGACGGCATTTTCAGCAGCGTCATGTCTGGATCGATGTGCTTAACCATAACCTAGAGTATTGAATATCCGGTTCGGGGCCGTTTGGAGGGCCGTGAGCGATGAGTTCGGCGAGAAGGTTCCATCTAGAGCCTACGCTGGAGCGTAGCCGAAACAGAGGGGCTAAGACAGCGCCCGCGGCAGTCGCCTTCGCAACTAGCATCATCGCAGTCGCAAATTGACATATTTAAATGATTGATAACATGACGTTATTGATTGGCTGGAAGAAATGTTGTTAGACGCTGACTCTATAAGGTAATAACTTGGGTCTCAAGGCACTGATTAATTCAGCACCGATAAAACAAGAATAATAAACATCACATAATTAAGAGGATGGTCACAATGACTAACTCGCAACCTTTCTCCCAGCTTGACTGCCCCCATAAGCACCGTTTTCACTGATCAAGATACGTATATCCAAATTCTTGATCTTACGTCGTATTTGCAGCAGGAGGGGTTATGAGTCTTGGTGACGAGATACTCTCGGTAAAAAACATTTACAAAGTCTTTGGTGCTCAGCCAAAGCTCGCGATGGAGATGCTGGCTCGCGGTGCTGATAAAAGTGAAATTTTCAGCAAAACAGGTCAAGTCGTTGGCGTTTTTGATGCCAGTTTCTCCGTAAAACGTGGAGAGATTTTCGTCATCATGGGGCTTTCCGGTTCCGGGAAGTCGACGATGGTCCGGTTGTTCAATCGACTGATCGAGCCCACCTCCGGAACCATCCATCTCAACGGCCAGGAAATCACCGGCCTGTCGGATGCCGATCTCCTCAGCGTTCGTCGCAAAGACATGAGCATGGTGTTTCAATCGTTTGCCCTGATGCCCCACATGAGTGTGATCGACAACGTTGCTTTCGGCCTGGAAATCTCGGGCGTCGAGGAAAGTGAGCGGCATAAACGTGCGCTCGAAGCACTCAAGCAGGTGGGGCTCGATGGCCACGCCTACAGCTATCCGCACCAACTGTCCGGCGGTATGCAACAGCGGGTAGGCCTGGCCCGAGCGCTGGCCAACGACCCCGCCATCCTGCTGATGGACGAAGCCTTCTCCGCACTCGACCCGTTGATTCGCCACGAAATGCAGGGTGAACTGATCCGCCTGCAGGCAGAACAGCATCGCACCATCATCTTCATCTCCCATGACATTGAAGAGGCGATTCGCATCGGCCATCGCATTGCGATCATGGAGGGTGGCCAGGTTGTACAGATCGGTACCCCGCAAGCGCTGCTTTGCAATCCCGCGAACGATTACGTCAGAGCTTTCTTCAAAGGCTTTGATGCCTCGAAGATCCTCAAGGCTGGCGATGTTGCCAAGATCTGCGCAGAGCATCCGTACGCCATGGATCAATCCACGCCAACGCTGCGCGACGATGTACTCCTGCAGGACGTCTTTCACATTGTGGCTGATGCCGTTAATCCAGTGGCTGTGCTGGATCGCCAGGGTGTGTTCAAAGGCACGATCTCCAAGAGCCTGCTGCTTCAAACAATGAGCCGACATTAATAGTCACTATTTGCTGGCTTGCCAGGCTCGGATACTCAGGTGATGACATGAACGAATTCAGTTTTCTAGACCCGTTTCAATCCATCAATGTTCCTTTGGGCCAATGGGTAGAAGTTGCCCTGAATTATCTGGTTCATAATTTTCGCGAAGTATTCCGTTCAATAAGATGGCCAATCGACCAGGTACTTAATGGTATTCAGTTCGGATTGTTGGCTATTCCTCCGTCAATATTCATTATTTTTGCGACGCTCCTGGGCTGGCAGGTAGGAGGGAGAAAGATTGGAATCCTCTGTTTCGTCACCCTGACCCTCTTGGGAGTGATCGGCGTATGGAGTGACGCCATGGTCACCCTCGCCCTGGTGCTCACTTCACTGTTCTTCTGTGCAGCTATCGGCATACCACTGGGTGTCCTGTGTGCCCGGAGTGACCGGCTGGAGATGCTGCTGCGGCCGGTACTCGATGCCATGCAAACACTGCCTGCATTTGTCTACCTGGTACCCGTGGTGATGCTGTTTGGTATAGGCAACGTACCGGGGGTGCTGGTCACGATCATCTTTTCGGTAGCACCACTGGTCAGGCTTACCAATCTGGGAATTCGACAGGTACCGGAAGACAAGATTGAGGCGGCCCGGGCTTTCGGATGCACCCCTCGCCAGATGCTGAGGCGGGTCCAGTTGCCTTTGGCTGCACCGACGATCATGGCCGGTCTGAATCAGGCATTAATGCTGTCACTTTCCATGGTGGTGATCGCATCAATGATTTCGGTGGGTGGCTTGGGGATGATGGTTCTTCGCGGGATTGGCCGCCTTGATATGGGCTTGGCAACCGTCGGTGGACTGGGCCTGGTACTGCTGGCGATTTTCCTCGACCGCCTGACCCAGGCAATGGGCGAACGCAGTAACAGGGCAACCAAAGGCGAGCACTGGTACCAGACCGGTCCTGCGGGTGTCGTTTACCGTCTGAAGAGAAAGAACACCATTACAAAGATAGAAGTGAGTCCCAAAGAAAGTTAATTCGCTTAGCGGCGCGTTGTGAACCAAAAGAAATGCCAACTTCTTAACCAGCCAAGGTAGACGATAATGAACTTCACAACCTTCGGAATAAAACAGAAATTCATTCATTCTGTGGCGCTTTTAGTGTTAGCGGTATCACCTGTGTTCGCATCGGCCGCCTCGGCGCAGGAGCCCGGAAAAGGGGTCTCCATCACCCCGATCTTTCCGTCAATCGCCGAGGAGCGGTTTCGCGGAGAAATTGCAATGGCGGGCCTCAAGGAATTGGGTTACGACGTTGAAACGCCAAAGGAAACCGAGTACTCAACCATGATGGTTGCGATTGCCAATGGTGACGCGGATTTCTCCGTGCATCTGTGGGAGGAACTGCACAAATCCTTCTACGAGAAGGCTGGCGGCGATGAGGTGATGGTGAAAACCGGCGCTATCATGCCGGGCGTGTTGCAGGGCTACATGATTGACAAAAAAACGGCCGATGAGCACCACATCACCTCGCTCGCGGATTTGCAGAAACCGGAAATTGCCAAACTGTTCGATGCCAATGGTGACGGTAAAGCCGACCTCACGGGTTGCAACCCGGGTTGGGGCTGTGAGCTCATCATTGCGCACCAGATGAAAGCCTATGACTTGACGAAGACCGTTTCCAATAACCAGGGCTCCTATTTCGCATTGATGGCGGACACCATCGCTCGTTATAAACAAGGTAAGCCGATTCTCTATTACACCTGGGTACCTCAGTGGATCTCCGGTGTTCTGGTCGAAGGTAAAGATGTTGTGTGGTTGACCGTGCCGCGTACGGATCTTCCAGGTGGCAAAAACGATACCAACACGACCTTCGATGGTAAAAACCTTGGGTTCGCAGTAGACAGTGTCAGAGCGGTCATCAATAAAGAGTTCGCCGAGAAAAATCCGGCCGCCGTGAAGTTCCTGTCTGAAATGCAGATCACTACCGACGATGAAAGCGCGCAAAATCTCAAAATGCACAATGGTGAGAAAAGTGCAGCCGACATTACTCGTCACGCCAAAGAATGGATCGCGGCCCATCGCGCGAAATATGACACCTGGCTGGCAGACGCACGCGCTGCGGCGAATACCGCCACCGCCAAAAACTAGTCCCTTCATTTAAATCTGCATAAAAGGTTGCCCTCCCCCGGGCAACTTTTTCATCTGTTTCGGTGTTCATCATTCAGGAATCATGAAATGCAGTTGTATTCATTCGTCCAGAACTTCAGTTACAAGGACGCTCCCCTGCATACACGCGAGTTGGTTAAAACCTGCCTGCTCGACATCATTGGTGTGGCCGCCGGAGCTCGCAACAATCAAACCAGCGTGATGCTCAAAACCTACGCTGACACCCATTACTCCGCCAACAAGCTGTCCAGCCGCCTCTGGTTCGACGGCAGAGCCGTACATCCATTGGGTGCCGCGTATGCGGGCGGTTTCTGCGTTGATAGCCTGGATGCACATGAAGGTCACTTCACCTCCAAGGGGCATGCGGGTGCGACCGTGGTCCCGGCCATCGTTGCATTGGTCGACGCCTGTCGCAGTCAAGGCAAGGACATCAGCGGCGAAGAATTTCTCAGCGCACTGTGCATCGGTTACGAGACCGCGTTACGGGCGGGCCAGGCATTGATGGCCACCGCCCCTGAATATCATGCCTCAGGTGCTTTTTCCGGGATCGGGGTCGTTTGTGCTGGCGCCCGCTTGCTGAAGCTTGATGAAACGACGTTCCGTCATGCGCTCGGTATCGCGGAATACTTCGGCCCGAGGTGCCCGATGATGCGCCTGGTGAGCTTCCCGACGATGTTGCGTGATGCCCACGGCGCCGGGGCGTATGCCGGACTGAACGCACTATTGATGGCACAGGTAGGTGTCACAGGCGCTCCAGCCGCCACCGTTGAACCTTTGGAAATTTCCACTTTCTGGCAGGACATCGGAACCCGCTGGGAGATCGACGAACAATATTTCAAACCGTGGCCGGTCTGTCGCTGGGCGCAACCGGCGCTCACGGCCATGACTGATTTGATGCGAGCACACCCGGTCATCACTGCAGCGTTGATCGAGACCATTGATGTGGAAACTTTCCACGAGTCTGTGTGCCTGCAGGGGCATTTTCCAAAGAATGCGGACGAGGCCCAATATGCGCTGGCGTTCCCCCTGGCTGCCCTGATCGTTCGCGGGAAGCTGGGGCCTGAAGAGGTCACCGGGGATTCCATTCACGCGCCAGACATCTTGAGTATCAGCGAGAAAATAACCCTCCATGAGGCGCCAGACCTGTCCGCCAGGTTCCCGGAGGAAATTCTGTCCCGCGTCACGGTTACCCTGAAAGACGGCACGCGCCTTACGAGCCCGACCGCAACGGCCAAGGGCGACCCCGGCAACCCTATGTCGAGTGACGAACTTATCGCCAAATACCATTTACTCGCTGATGACAGCTTGGGGACAACACTCAGCAATGCCATCAAGCACAGTGTTGAAGCATTGCCCGGCAGTGGTGACTGCCAATCATTCTTTGAGTTGTTGTTGTCCGCTCCAAAAACCGCTGCCTAGATTGCACAACGGTTTCATGGCTATTCGTTCAGGTTTCAAAGAGGATTTATGCCCTTCGTATTCGAGAGCGTGCTCAAAGACAAGAACAGGGGCTACTCCTGTACGGCGCAGAAACCAGTAAAGCCGCAGGCGGTGACTCGTGTAGCTTTCGTACTGATGAACAACTTCTCGATGATGTCATTTACCGGCGCTATCGATGCGCTGGTGACTGCCAACCTGATCAGCGATACACCGGCGTTTGAAGTGTTGACTGTCGGCATCAGGGGCCGTCTGGTGATGAGCGATCTGGGAATTGCGATTTCAGCAGACCTGGAGCTATTACAACTATCGGATCGCATCGATGTTCTCATCGTCGCCGGTGGGTTGCGAGTGAAGCTGATCAGCGACCCGTTATTACGGCGCAAGCTGCGTAACGCCGCCTCCCTCGGCGCGACCATGGGCGGTTTGTGGAACGGGGCATTTTTCCTGGCAGAAGCTCAACTCATGGACGGCGTCGAGTGTGCGTTCCATCCCGATGGGCGAGCGATGATGGAGGATGTTTTCCCCAAGGTGCTGGTCTCTCGTCGAACGCACGTCATCGATCGCAACCGCATCACGTGCGCCGGCGCCAGCAGTTCGTTACGCATGATGCTGGAGCTCATCACCGCTAAACAAGGCGTGTCGCTGACCCATGCTGTCGAGGAAATACTCAGTTGCGATCAAACCTCTGAAGTCTCCGGGATATCGACTGTCATAGTTGACTCAGACCCCACCTTGCCCCAAACCCTGAAGCTCGCTTTAGAACTGATGCAAAAGAATATCGAAGAACCGCTATCGATCGACGAGCTGGCTGAGTGTGTGAATATTTCCCGACGACAACTGGAGCGTCGTTTCTGCCGTTTCGTGGGCGCCACGCCCACACGCTACTACCTTGAACTGAGATTGACTCGGGCGCGGCAGCTTATTCTGCAGAGCAATCGGCCTATCACCGATATCGCGATTGCGACCGGCTTTTGTAGTTTCGCCAACTTCCATATGCGCTTTCGGGACTTCTTTGGCGTGGCGCCAAGCAGCTATAGAGCTACGTATGAGCGCAGGCGCTAGGTTTTCCGAAAATCGGGCCCGCAAAAAAACCTGAATCCGCACTGTCCAGGCCGAGCAAACGATGGCTAGCATCATCGATAAGGAATACCGAGAATTATGAATGCGCCATCCCCGGTATTGGTCCCCACGGCTAACCACAGCGAGCGGATGTCTACACGCATCGCCTTCCTGATCGCGGGCTTACTCATGTCCGCATGGGCGCCTATGGTCCCATTGGTCAAAGCCCGTGCGGGCCTGGACGATGGTGGCCTGGGGTTGCTGCTGCTTGGCTTGGGTGGTGGATCCATTGTGGCCATGCCCTTCGCGGGCTATCTCACTGCACACTATGGATGCCGCCCGGTCGTAATCTGGGCGACGATTGTCTTGTGCGCCGTTTTTCCGCTGTTGAGCACCGTGGCGTGGCTGCCTGGCCTGGTCATCGCTGTCGTTATTTTCGGGGCCAGCATGGGCATGCTGGATTGCGCCATGAACATACAGTCCGTCATCGTCGAGAAAAACAGCGGGCAGGCACTTCAGTCCGGCTTCCATGGCCTTTACAGCGTTGGAGGCATATTGGGCGCCGGGGCGATGACAGCTCTGCTGACCTTGGGCCTGCATCCGCTGATTGCTGTGCTCTGCATCGTTGCCACCGTTTTGGGAGCGCTCTACAAGGCAGCGCCTGCTTTTCTGACTTATGGCACCGAACGGGGTGGGCCATTGTTCGCGGTGCCCAGGGGTATCGTGCTGTTTTTAGGGGCGCTCTGTTTCATCGTCTTCCTCACTGAAGGTGCAATACTCGACTGGAGCGCAGTTTTCCTTGTCTCGACCCGAGGGTTAGAGCCAAGCATGGCCGGCTTGGGCTATGCCTCCTTCGCGGCTGCCATGACGGTGGGCCGCCTGACAGGGGATGCCATCGTCAGCAAACTGGGCGGCGTGCGCGTCGTTGCGCTTGGCGGACTCTGCGCAGCCGCAGGCATGCTCGTATCGCTTGGTATCGATGGCTGGGCCGCGTCCCTGATTGGCTACGCGCTGGTCGGTGCCGGATGCTCGAACATTGTCCCTGTGCTCTTTACTGCTGTAGGCCGCCAGCAACGCATGCCACAGGCGGTAGCCATCCCCGCTGTCATCTCGATGGGCTACGCGGGGATTCTGGTAGGACCCGTATTTATCGGGGCGGTCGCCCATCTGAGCACTTTGTCATTCGCTCTTGGCTGCGTGAGTGTGCTGCTGGTTTTTGTCAGTGCTACGGCTCGGTTGCTTCGCAATTAGCCGGATTTCTTCAGGCGCCACTTCGGCATAGGCCATTGCGAATCGAGCTCATCCTTCAGAAAGGGTCACGCGACAACTCGATGGATGTATCACTTGGGCAATCCCTGCGACGAAGGACTTTATAGATCTCGGAAACCACCTGCATCGTTGCGTCTTCGATCGATCCTTCATTACGACACAACACCCAGCCGTGGTCGGCAATTGCTCGCTCGAACGCCTCTGTACAAGCGACATGTTCTTCCAGCTTATGAATCACGGTACTGCCCAGCCCGCGCCCTCGTGCCGCCGCCCTCGCCCACGAAATGTCAGGAGTGGTGACAACCCCGACATGCAGGTCTGGCACTCGCACGTTTCGGTCAATGTTCAACTGTAGAATTTCTGCAAACGGGACTAACCGGCGAAACGCCGCATCTGACGGGTACCACCGATCAATCAGGATGATGCTGTCTGGTGGCTGTTTAGTCAGCACGTGCCGGGAAATCCAGGTACGGCTATCCGCAAAGCGCTCACAAACCCTCAACTCCAGATCCCGAGTGGGATTTCTGACGAGCTTGTTAACGAGGGTCATTGTTTCCCCCCTATAGGGATCGCTTTTTTTCTCGCAAAGTCGGATCACCTTTTTGTTGTCGGCCCTCAGTACTTTCGTCACGGCTTCCAACAGTGTGGTTTTGCCGGCTCCCTTGGGCCCATCTAGAGAAACAAACAGCGGACGATTCATTCTTCACATAATGATTGAGATTCGGTTTTTTTGCCCGGTTCGTTCGCTGGAAGCGCTTGGCGCGACTACGCGAATCGAGTGGAGGGACCTTATGAACGGACTTTGATGAACACTCTAACTTGGTTTCTGGCTAACGGGTCTCAAAACTGCCAATGCTCAAGCTTGATCGGCTCATCGAGCACATTCCTGACCTTCGGCCGCAGAGGGGACACCTTTGCCATGACGCCATGACGCCATGACGCCATCCGCCGTCCAGTTCAGGAATACGATTAACGGTCCGGTACCCAATCTCGGTTGTAACCTATTGATAGATATAGGCTCTGGACTACGCATCCGCGCTACAATTATTTGCTTACAAAATAGCAGCTCGCAAAACATCGAACCTGTAACTACAAGTGATAGGTTGAGCGGCCTGAATTGGCCATGAGATGCACAGCCTTAATCATGCGCATCCACCTACCCACCCTCCCTGCCTTCGGGGCCTATTTAGCCCTTTCCTGCCTGTTTTCGGTCGCATGGTTCACCCATCCTGCTCCTGTGCACTCATCCTTCGCCTTGATGAGTCCCGTAAGAGCGGTGACTGATCAAGTTGCCAAACCCATCTATACCAGTCGTTTTGCCTCATCCGGCCTGGTGGACTTCGTGCATTCCTCGGCGGTAACCGCCTTGCCTGACGGCAGTCTGATGTCGGTCTGGTTCGCGGGTACCCGCGAAGGCGCATCCGACGTTCAGGTGCGCTCTGCCCGCTTCGACGCGGTAACTGGCGAATGGGGGGCGGAACAGGTATTGGCGACGCGGGATTCGACCCAACAGGGCACAGGAAAATACATCCGCAAACTGGGCAACCCGGTCATTGCGCTCGCACCGGACAACCGCCTCTGGCTGTTCTACGTGTCGGTGTCCATGGGGGGCTGGGCCGGTAGTGCGGTCAATGTGATGGTCTCTGACGATTATGGTCGCCAGTGGTCCGCGCCGCGCCAATTGATCACCTCGCCCTTTCTGAATATCAGCACCCTGGTACGTTCCGCCCCGGTGTTTCATGCCGACGGTTCCATCGGCTTGCCGGTCTATCACGAATTTCTGGGCAAGTTTGCCGAGTACCTGTACCTGAGCGCAGACGGTGATGTGATCGATAAATTCCGCATCAGCCATGGCAACAACTCATTGCAACCCACGGTCGTTCCGCTGGATGGACAGCGCGGTATCGCCTTGTTGCGCTATGCCGGAAACACCCATCACCGTGTGCTGGCGGCCCGCACTGAAGACGCCGGGCAATCCTGGAGCGATCCTTATCCGCTCGACCCCTCCAATCCGAACTCCTCGTTGGCCGCCATCGCAACGCCCAAACACGGGTTGCTGGTGGCGCTCAATGATTTGCAGGAGGGCCGCTTCAAACTGAGTCTTTATGGTACCGACGCAAAAATGGACGATTGGCGCTCGCTGCGGGATCTCGACAAATCACCCGATCCGGAGGGCGATACGTTTTCACCCGAGGCGTACAAGGAAATCATCGGCAGAGAGTTTCGCGGATCCAGTGGCGCACTTCGCCAACCGCTGGAGGCGCAGTTCCTGAACAACCTCGACACCCGGGTCTGTAAGGCGCAAGGCTGCAGTTTCGAATATGAATACCCGTACTTCATCCGAAGTCCCGACGGTATGTATCACCTGGTTTATTCCTGGAACAACACTTTCATCAAGCACGTCACCTTCAACGATGCATGGTTGTCGGAGCGTGCCAAATGATCAACCTGTGGCAAGCCCATATCAGCTTCACCCTGATCATCTTTCTGTTGCTGCCTTCCTTCGGTTTAAAGACGACCGCGAGGATCACGCTGTTGATCGCCTTGCTGGCAGCCAGCTTCATACCGCTGGGTGGTTTGTCGTTGGCTGCGTACTTGCGCAGCCACATTGATGACCTGGCGGTCACGACATTGGTGTTCATGGCGTGGGGGTGTTTGCGGCGACTGGGTTTCCTGCCGCCTGCGCAGCAAAGCACGACCAGCGTATTGATCATCTTCGCTGCGATGGCGCTGGTGCTCTACCCGGCAACGCTGGGGTTGAGTTATCTGGACCCTTACCGGTTTGGCTTCAGCCCGCGTCCGTTGCTGATCTTCGTCGCACTGCTCACGGCAGGTCTGTTTTACCTGCGCAGTTACCTGGCCGTCGTGATGCTCGCGAGTGCGACCCTGGCCTTCATCGTCGGGGTAAAACCTTCGCATAACTATTGGGATTACCTGGTTGATCCGCTGCTGGGCCTGTATTGCTGCGCGGCACTGCTGATGCTGGCGGTGCGCTGGTCGTATGGCAGGTTGAGCACGCTGCGTGGCTCAGTGAAAGAGTCCGGATCCGTTTGAGATTCAACGACATTTTTAACAGGGGAACAGGGATGGGTTGGCTGCAATCGAGACGTTTGCATTATTGGCTAGGCGCAACAGCCATTGTATTTGTGCTGTTTGCATTGCTACGGGTGGTGTTCTTTTTCGGTTTTTCCGGTTTCGACGCCAAAGCATTGAGCGACGACCATGCAGTCCTGGAAACGCTGGGCATCGGCTTTCGTTTCGATCTGCGCCTGGCCATCCTGGTCATGTTGCCACTGGCGTTGCTGGCCTGGATTCCGCGTTGGAATCTCGTCAGCAGCCGCCTGCTTCGCCAATTGGCACGCGTGTATGTGCCAGTCGCCATGGGCGCCCTGCTGCTGATCTATATCGTCGATTTTGGCCATTACGCCTACCTGGGCGTGAGGATCAACGCCACCGTGCTGCGCTTCATCGAAGATGCGCAAATATCCCGAGACATGGTCTGGCAAACCTACCCGGTCATCTGGATTTCATTGGGGTGGCTGGCAACAGTTGCATTGGTGACGCTGGCCCTGGTGCGCCTGGAACGCGTGACACTGGACCGCCCACGCAAAGCCATTCACCCGCTCTCCGCCACCTGGGGTGGTGCGTTGATGGTCGTGTTGGTGCTGTTGGGCATTTTGGGGCGTGTCGAGAACATGAACCTTGAAAACCCTGTCCCGTTGCGCTGGAGCGACGCGTTCTTCTCTGGCAATAACCAGGTCGCTGCGCTGGGTCTGAACCCGGTGATTTTCCTCTATGACACGGTCAAGGTCGGCCAGTCGCGCTATGACGAAGCGCAGGTGCGTGAACACTACGCCGTGATTGCCAAGTACCTGGGGGTCGACCAGCCCGACCCGCAAACCCTGAATTTCGTCCGTCATCAAGCGCCACAACCCTACAAAGTATCCAGCACACGGCCGCCGAACGTGATGTTTGTGATGCTTGAGTCGCTGGGCACGAGTGCCGTCGGGGCCTATGGCAACCCGATCAATCCGACGCCCAATATCGATCGCCTGGCCACTCAGAGCTGGTTCTTCGAGCACTTCTACGTACCGGTCACCGGGACCGCAAAAACCGTTTGGGCCAGCATCAGTGGGGTTCCAGACGTCACTCGGCAGGAAACCGCGACGCGTAATCCGCTGATCACCAAACAGCACACATTGATCAATGCCTTCACCGGTTACGAGAAGATCTACACCATTGGCGGCAACTCCGGTTGGGCCAACATGAACGCCTTGATCCGGCAAAGTATCGACGGGGTTCGTTTGCTTGAGGAGCGGGACTGGGAATCCCCGGTCGTGGATGTCTGGGGGATTTCTGATCTGGATCTGTTCAAGGAAACCGACAAGATCCTGCAGGCATTGCCCAAGGACAAACCGTTCTTTGCCTATGTGCAGACGGCCGGCAACCATCGCCCCTTTACGATTCCCAAGAGTAATGACGGATTCGAGGTCAAGCACCCTACCCTGGCGGAAGTTCAGGCCGCAGGATCGCGCAGTGTCGAGCAGTACAACGCCGTGCGCTTGCTGGACTTCAACATCGGGCGCTTGATGGAAATCGCCAAGGAAGGTGGCTACTACGACAACACCATTTTCGTGCTGTTTGGCGACCACAACACCCGTATCGCCCAGATCCCTTTCCTGGCACCGGCTTATGAGCAACTGGGTCTGGAAAGCAACGCGGTGCCCATGATCATCCATGCACCGGGCCTGCTCGGCACGCGGACCGTCAAGGAAGCCGTCGGCCTGGTGGACTTGCTGCCAACCGTGGCCGGCATGGCCGGCCTCGAGTTTCGCAACAGCGGCCTGGGGCGTGATATCCAGCAGCCTGCGCCAGAGGGTGAACGCGTGGTGCCACTGGTGCTGCGTGAAGGTACGTTCCCGTTGATTGCGGGCGTCACGCAACACTACATGGTGCAGATGCAGCACGATGGCAGCTCGCCGACGTTGCACGACCTGGCCTCACCGACGCCGCTGGACAACGTGGCCCGGCAAAACCCCGGAGAGTTCGAGCGCCTGGTGCAGCTGACCCGCGGCCTGCATGAAACTTCAAGGTTGATGCTGTACCAGAACGTGCGTAAGTAACCGGGATCGCCAGCCCGATTACGTCGGGGCCGGACTACCGCGCCGGCCCCGATAGCGTGCACGCACGATCATTTACTCGCGATCCTCGCCCTGCCCTTCCTTCCCGTCCTCCGAATGGACCTTGAGGTAGCTGCTGACCGCGACGCCTAATGTCGGAAAGAACGCAGCTTCACCAAACCGCTCGAAAAGCCCGAAGCGCTTCAGCTTGTCTTTGACGGGGTCCTTCATCTCCGCCACGCAGAGCGTGATGCCAGCTGCGTTCAAGGTTTCATCCAGTTCGGCCAGCATGTCGGCGGAAGTCACATCCACGCTGGTGACCGGCTCCGCTGCTACCACCAGCCAACGAACCGGCGTGGGCGATGTCGCCACGGCGTCCAGCACTCGGTCATGGAACAGTTCTGCGTTGGCAAAAAACAACGGGGCATCCCAGCGAAACAGCACCAGACCGGGAATAAGATTCGCCTGCGGATAACGCGTGATGTCGTGATAGCCCTGGACGCCTTTGGCGCGCCCCAAGACCGCAGAATACGGGCGCCAGGCATCCCATAGAAACTCGATCACCGCTACGACGATGGCCAGGCCAATGCCTTCGATGGCGCCGAATACGGCCACACCTGCCGTACAAACGATCGATAACCAGAACTCCCAGCGCTGGATACGATAAATCCGTCGCAGGTCGGTGATTTCGATCAGGCCGATCGCCGATGCGATGACCACCGCCGCCAGTGCGCTGGTGGGCAGGTTCTTCAGCAAATCCGGGGCAAACACCAGCAATAAAGCAACAGCCAGTGCTCCCACCACGCCGGCAAGTTGTGTTCGGGCACCCGCGGCCTCGGCCACGGGAGTCCGTGAAGAACTGCTGCTGATCGGAAAGCCCTGGAACAAACCGCTGGCAAGGTTGGCGACGCCGAGTCCTACCATCTCCTGGTTTGGGTCGACATAGGTCTGGGTGCGCGCCGCATAGACACGCGAGAGCACACTGGTGTCGGCGAACGAAACAAGCGCAACAGCGCAACCCCCGATCAGCACAGGAACGATATCGGCACTGCTGATCCAGGGGATGGCAAACCCCGGCAGGCCTTGGGGCAGAGAACCGAGGACCGCCACATCGTAGGATGCAAGATCCAGCACGCCAACGGCAACGGTGGCTCCTGCCACGGCGATCAGAATCCCCGGCACGCGTTTTTTGTCCTTGAGCAACAAGATGACCGCCATGGTGGCCGCGCCGATCATGAAGGTGGTCCAGTTGGTTTTTCCATCCATCACCGAGGTGGCAATGGCCCACAGGTTGCGCAACGGTCCGTCGGTTTCGATCGAAAAGCCGAAAAGCCTGGGTAGTTGGCTGATCAATACCGTCAGTGCAATGCCGTTCATGTAGCCATAGCGGATCGGTTTGGAAAGCAGCTCGGTGACGAAACCCAGCCGCGCTATACCCGCCAGGATGCACACGGTCCCCGAGACGATCGCCATCATGCCGGCAAGGGCAATCGCGCGATGCGGGTCGCCGCCGGACAACGGCAGTACTACCGCGAGAATGACGGCAGCCAATGAGGAATCGGGCCCCAGCACCAGGATTCGGCTCGGGCCAAACAACGCATAAGCGAGCAATGGAACAATGGTCGCGTAAAGGCCATAAATGCCGGGCACCCCCGATGCCACCGCGTAGGCGATACCGACGGGCACCAGCATGGTAGTGAGCACGAGTCCGGCCACAATGTCGTGCTGCAGCCATGCCATCTTATAGCGACCCAACGTCTGCAGCCCCGGCAGCCAACGGCGCCAGGTGGTTTGATCGCCAGTGTGCTTGCGTGTAATCCGACCCGGTTCAGGACCGGGAGGCAGAGCATCCGAATCGCTCATGGGACTTTAGCCCTCAGGGTTAACAAATCGCGTGCGGCAGGTGTGGAACAAGCTCGAGACTTAGGGTGTTCAAACGTCGCAAATTCATAAATGTACGCCGGTCAAACGATGTTCTTCTCCTGAGCCTCAGCGGATGATGTCAATGTGCCCTCATTGCAACTGATGCTGACCTTCTCGATCTCTATCGCTTAGCTGACTCAGGAATTATGGACTATGGAAAGCTGGAAGATCAGGACTCACCTGCTTGTGCTCACCAGCACTTTGCTGCTGGGTCTATTGTGTGTCGGCGGGCTCGGACTCTTGGGAATGCAATCCGCTGTACACAGTCTGGAAACCGTGTATCTCGATCGAGTCGTGCCCCTGCGCGACTTGAAAAAAATCGCTGACCTGTACGCCGTGGACATCGTCGATGCCACCCACAAGGCACGTAATGGAAACTTTACCTACGCTGAATCATTGACTCGGATAGAGCAAGCGCAGAGGGAAATCGATCAGACGTGGCAAGCATACAAATCGACAACACTGATTCCCGCAGAAACCCGTTTAATCGCGCAAATCAATCCGCTAATGGAAGCCACCCACGGGCCATTGCAAAACTTGCAGGGCATGCTGCGCCAGAACGACAACGCCGGGCTTGCACGTTTCGCAACAGAGCAGTTGTATCCACTGATCGATCCCTTGTCAGCCAAGTTTTCCGAGTTGATCGAGGTTCAGCTGGTGGAGGCCAAGAACCAGTTCGAGCTGAACCAGATCGCCTATATCTCCAGTCTCCGGTTCAGCCTGTTGATTCTGGCATTGGCGCTGATCGCGGGCGTGGCCTACACGTTTTTGTTCTCCCGACTGTTGAGTCGCCAGCTCGGTGCCGAACCGGCAGAACTTGCCGTCATCAGTTCGAACATCGCCCAGGGGCAACTGGCCGCTACACAGTTTGATCTCCAACAGCAGTCGACGGGGGTGCTGCACTCCGTCCAGGCGATGCGCCACAGCTTGAGCGACATGATTGGCAAAATCAGCCAGGCCTCCGAGCAAATCGAGAGTGCCACACTGCAACTGTCTGCATCTTCCGAACAAGGATTGAGCAGCGCCGCCCTGCAAAGCGAGACAGCTTCCTCCATGGCGGCCACAGTAGAAGAGCTTTCCGTCAGCATCACGCACATTGCCGACAATGCCCGACAGGCACAGAGCACCGCGCAGAAAGCGGGCGAAATCACCAGCGAAGGCATGGAGGTCATGCAAGCATCCATCCAGGAAATGGATCAGATTGCCGATCTGGTTGCACAAAGCTCATCTGACATCGATCAACTGGCGGTTCAGTCTAACGACATCAGTCTGATTGTCGGGGTGATTCGGGGCATCGCCGAACAGACCAATCTCCTGGCCCTCAATGCCGCCATCGAAGCGGCACGCGCGGGCGAACAAGGTCGCGGCTTCGCCGTGGTCGCCGATGAAGTGCGCAGCCTGGCCGCACGCACAGCCCAATCCACCACGGAAATCGTGGCCTTGGTCAACGCCATACAAAACGGCATGGTCAAAGCCAAAGACAGCATGGCCGCTGGCTGTGAGCGCGTGACCCATGGCCAGAAACTGGTCGAAAGCGCGGGCCTTTCCATGGGCAGGATCAAGGGTGCACTGGACGAATCCCTTGCGGCCGTCAGTTTCATTTCGTTGTCGCTCCAGGAACAACGCGCCGCCAGTGAACAGGTCGCCTGCAACGTCGAAAGAGTGGCGCAAAGTGTGGAAGAGAACGCCACAGCCCAAGGCGGGATCGTTCGAACGACCCAGGAACTCAAGGCAATGTCCGACGGACTGGGCGTTATTTTGCAGCGGTTCAGTTTCTGAAAGACCTGACCCCCGTCAAACCATCAACGGCAGTTTGATGGCTATGACGGGGGCGGTAATGAGCATTTTCCAAGGTCTTGTATTTGCTTGACCCGTGTCGTTAGCTTCCCGGATTACTGACTGACCGGTAAATGCAACTGCCAATCCTTCGGAGTGCCACTTCAATCCTCTGCCGGTCTTCTGAACACCAGCAACTTCCCGGTGGCGCGCTGTACCACCTTGTCGTTCTGGTTCAACGTTTCCATGAACAGCGTCACCACGCCCCGATCCGGTTTGGTGGCGGACGGTTCGATGGCCTGCACGGTGCTGAACAGGCGCAGCACGTCGTCCGGATAAGTCGGCGTCGGCCAACTCAGCTCGATGCCCAGGCCAATGATGCCGTCCGCCAGAGGCACGCTGGCCACCAGCATTTTCATGGTCAGGGCAGCGGTGTTCCAGCCGCTCGCTGCCAGGCCGCCGAACAGGCTCAACCCGGCCTCTTCGGCGCTCAGGTGAAAGGGTTGCGGGTCGTACTCGCGAGCAAAGGCCAGCATCGCTTCCCGGTGGACGCGAACAGGGTCGCTTTCAAATTCCTGACCCAGGCTCAGGTCATCGAGGTAGAGTTTTTCCCAGGAATGCGCGGTCATGATTCATTCCTCCGCAATGCATTACGAATAGTCGATGTCGGCTTCGACATAGCCATGAACGTACTGGGCGGCAGGCAGGCCACCGCTGACCTCCACGTTGTAGTCGTGTCGACGTAGCAGAAAGTCTTTACCGAAGTAGAAATCCTGCACCGCGCAATGCGTGGCGATGTCCTCGGGAAAGGTCACCCGCAAGCGTCGCCTGAGTCAGCCCTTTCATTGCCCAGAGCGAGCCACCGGTCACGAGGGTGGCGCGTACCTGGCTGAAGCTGTTCCAGCGCTCCAGCCCTCCGTGGGCGGTCAGTACCTGATTCAGCAGATCATCACCCTGAGCATTCATTCTTGCGGCCCTGGCCGATCCCGTACCCATTGCCAGAATAATTGATACGCGACCGCCAGCACTACCGGGCCGATGAACAGCCCGAGAATCCCGCCAGTGACCATGCCACCCAGGGCGCCGATCAGAATCACCGGCATCGGCACATCGACACCGCGCCCCAGCAGCAAGGGCTTGAGTACGTTATCCACCAGGCCGGCAACGAAGACATAGATTGCAAAGACAATCGTCGCCGTGCTGGCACCTTCCGTGGCGAACACAAAGGCAATCACGGGGAGCGTAATCAAGGTTGCCGGCAACTGCATGATTCCGAGCAGCAGCACCCCCAGTGCGAGCAACCCGGCACCGGGAACCCCCTTGAACACGAAACCCAGGCCTACCAGCAGCATCTGGATGAAGGCGATGCCGACCACCCCCAGTGCGACCGCACGAATCGTTGCGGTGCAAAGCCCGGCGATCTTCGCCCCTTTTTCCGGGCCGATGATGCGGGAGGCTATCTGGACCGAGCTGCGGTAACCGTTTTCACCATAGGCCATGAAGATCCCGGCGATGATCAAGGCGAAAATGAACATCAGGAAACCCATGCCGACACCGGCGAGTTTGCCCAACAGGGTGAGGCTGATGCCTTTGATTTGCGGAATGTACTTCTCTGTCAGGCTCGGAAGATCGGTGTAAGCCTGTAGCCAAAGGGCCGACAGTGGCTTGCCCACCAATGGCCATTCGGCGACTGAATCGGCGGGCGGCGGAATGTGGAAACCACCGTTCTTGATCACGCTGATGGCGTGCTCGACCGAGTCGGCAATCGAGATGCCCATCAGATAGATCGGCACCATCAGGATAAGGATGGCGACCAGTATGATCAGCGTCGCAATGCGCCCTTCCTTTTGCCCCAGCGGCCCCTTCAGCCGCTCTTGCAGTGGGTAAAGGGTGATCGCCAGGATCAGCGACCACAGCATCAGGTCGCGGAACGGGCTGAAGATCTGGAAGCAGAACAGCACCAGAACGGCGATCAGCCCGGCCCGGATAAACACATCGAGCAGCGTGCGCGTCAGCTTTGTTTCGGATAAGGACGTGGGTTCCATGGCAGCCTCCCTGATCACTGCAACGGTACAGGATCGGTTAGCCCAGCATAGACGTTCGGCGGAAAATGCGAGGGTTCAACGCAGTTTCAATGGATCAACCAGTCCGGCGGCAATGGCCATGCCGACCAAGTCCGGCAGGGTATTGGCCTGCATGCGCTTCATCACGCGTGAGCGGTAGAGGTCGACCGTTTTCGCGCTGACCTCCAATTGTTCGGCGATTTCCCGGGTGGTATAACCCTGCACCAGCGGCAGCAAGACGTCCCGCTCCCGTGGGGTCAGCGTGAGCAAGCGCGCCTGCAATGCTTCATGCCCTTGATTGCCCGAACGGTGGGTCGCGCAATTGCTGAGGGCCTGTTGCACGCTGTCCAGCAGCAATTGTTCGTTGTAGGGCTTTTCTATGAAGTCGTGAGCGCCAGCCTTGAACGCACGCACCACGATCGGGACATCGGCGTGACCGCTGACGAAGATGATCGGCAAATTCAGTTCGCGCAAACGCATTTCTTCCTGCACGTTCAAGCCGCCCATGCCAGGCATGCGCACATCCAGCAGGACACAGGCCGCCAGACTGGCGTCGCAGGCATTGAGGAACTCGACGCCACTGGTGAACGGCAACGCCTTGAGGCCGACCGACTCCAATAACCAGACCGTCGAATCGAGCATGCCTTGATCGTCATCGACCACATACACCACGTGCTCCGTCACACCCGCCATTGCATTATTCCTGTTGTTGTTTTGTTGGGCCGGCAAGCGGCAAGCGACAGCACATCAGCAGCCCGACCGGTTGGCGCCGGGCCTGCAATTCGCCGCCGAAACCTTCAATGATGCTGCGACTCATGGACAAGCCGAGCCCCAGGCCATCGGCCTTGCTGGTATAGAACGGGGTAAAGATCTGCTCCAGTTCCGGCTCGCTCACGCCAGGGCCCTGGTCTTGCACATTGATGTCCACACTGGCAGCACTGCCCTGCCCCGCCGTCATCACGATCAACGAAGGCTGGCCGGGATGTTGTTCGCGGTTGGCATCGATGGCATTGCGCAGCAGATTGAGCAGGACTTGTTCCAGCAACACCCGGTCGGCATAAACCGGCGGCAGATTATCCGGCAGTCGATCCTCGATTGTCACTTGGCAATTGCTCGCCTCCCAGTCGCACAAACGCACGGCTTCGCGGGCGACATCGGTGACATTCAGCGCCTGCATGCGACGCTGGCCTTTGCGCAAAAATGCCCGCAGACGTCGGATCACTTCCGAAGCATGAGTGGCGTGGTGGGTGATGCGCTCCAGGCCTTGTGCCACCCGGGCGGCGGCCTGGGGATTGGAATCCACGGTCTGCAAATAGCGCTGGCTGGCATTGGCGTAATTGACCACGGCGGCCAGCGGCTGGTTGATTTCGTGAGCGATACCCGAAGCCAGTTCACCGAGGGTGACCAGGCGCGCGGTGTGCGCCAGTTCATCCTGATGGCGACGTTGTTGCACTTCGCGCAATTCACGTTCGGTCATGTCCCGAGCGACCAGGGAATAGTAACGCTCGCCACCTGCTGAACGGTGCGCCAACAGCACCAGCGACACTGGCACCGACGCGCCGCCACCCGGTGGTTGCAAACGCGCATCGGTGCTCCAGACGCCGTCGCGTTCGGCGCCGCTCCAGCCGTCACGTTGCAGGCGTGTCAGGTCAGCGCTGGCGAACAGTTCAGCCAGGGTCGGCATCGGCTGTTGCTCGCCAATCCCGAGAATGCGTCGTGCCGCCGGGTTGAGGTAGGTAACTTGCCCTTCGGGGGCGATAAACAGCACCGGGTCAATGTTGGCCTCGACGACTTCGGCCAGGCGCCGTTTGTTCTCTTCGGCCTGCACCCGGGCGGTAATGTCCCGGGACACGCTGACCACCTCGACCACCGTGCCAGTGTAGGTTTCACGAATCGCCCGGCTGGCGGTTTCGAACCACAGGTAATGCCCGTCCCGATGGCGAATGCGGTACGTCATCGTGTGATAACCATCCTGCTCAAGCGCATCGCGGGCGCGCTGCATCAGGCTGGCCAGTTCCTGGCCATGGAACAGGCCCTGGGCCATTTTTCCGCGCAATTCTTCCGGCCAGTAACCGAGCAATGTCCAGGAGGCGGGCGAGGCATCGAGAAAACAGCCGTCCGGTGTGTGCCGGGAAATCAGGTCGGTGGTGTTCTCGATGATCAACCGGTACAGCCGCCGCGCCTGGGCTGCTTCGCGTTCGGCCAGCACTTGCGTGGTGGCGTCGCGACAACGGGCGAGCACGCGGTTGTCCTGGGGATCGGGAATGAACGTCCAGATCAGGATCTGCGCCTCGAACTGTGCTTCGACCCCTTCAATGGCCCGTTGCTGGTCCAGACAGGCACGTACCAGCACCCGATGATTGACCGGCAGAAATCCCAGCACGTCGGTCAGCGGCTTTTCGGCCAGTAGCGCCAGCAACGCCGCGTTGAATTCCTGCGGCCGCCCCTGCGCATCGAGTAACAGGCTCGGCTGTGGATCGTGGCCCAACAACGGCGAGCCGCGCAGCATGCCGTTGACGCTACTGAGCAAGGTCGTCAGCAAATCCTGCACCCAACCCAGCCAATCGAAACTCACGCCCTCGCACACTTCCACCAGCAACAGGCCCGCCTGCCCAGGCGTCAACGCCAGATCAAATACCTGACCATGGCTGATCGCGGCGCGGCGCAGTCGGCCGGCCAACCAGCAATCCAGTCGCCGTACTTGCGCGAGATCAAGGCGCCCCGCTTCCAGCAGCCGATCGAACAACAACTGATCGCTGGCCTGCGACGGGTCGCCCTGGCCCGGTGGAAAATGCTGGGCCGCGCCTTCGTGGCTGTAGATCCGCGCCTGGGGTTGCCAGCTCAGGTAAACCGCGCGACGCACCTCGGGGCAATCCTGCAACGCACGGCACAACGCATCGGCCCGGGCTGCCAGAGAAACGCCCTCGCGCTGCAGGCGCAACCAGCTGTGCAATCGAACGGGAGTCAGGGTCATCACGGGTCCGCTTGGTGGGGGAAGCCAAGGATATACCGGCCTTGGCGATATGACTGCAGTCATTTAGATCAGCAAGAATCAAATATAGTACATGTACTATAAGCTATAGGTTGTACTTCCATATTTGTGGTGGATTGTTATATAAAGCAGGCCGGACATAAAAGGTGACCTCAGCGGCTACGCTGAAGGGCCACCGATAGAGCTAACAATCAGCCACCGAGTACCCGCACATGTCGATCTATGAACAGGGGCTAAGCCCTTCGGCTGTCAATCACATCGCCCTGTCTCCGCTCAGTTTTCTTGAGCGTACGGCCAACGTTTACCCAGACTACCCCGCCGTCATCCACGGCTCCATTCGCCGTACCTGGGCGCAGACCTACACCCGTTGCCGACGCCTGGCCTCGGCGCTGGCCGGTCGCGGCATCGGCAAGAACGATACCGTGGCGGTGATGCTGCCCAACATCCCCGAAATGCTCGAAGTGCATTTTGGCGTACCGATGATCGGCGCCGTGCTCAACCCGCTCAACGTGCGCCTGGATGCCGAAGCCATTGCCTTCATGCTCCAGCACGGCGAGGCCAAGGTGCTGATCACCGACCGCGAGTTCCATAATGTGATTCATGCCGCCATCGGCATGCTGGATCACCCGCCGCTGGTCATCGACGTCAACGACCCGGAGTACGGCGAAGGTCAGGCCGTCAGCGATCTGGACTATGAAGCCCTGCTGGCCGAGGGCGATCCGGCATTCGCCTGGCAATGGCCAGTGGACGAGTGGCAAGCCATCTCGTTGAACTACACCTCCGGCACCACCGGCAATCCGAAAGGCGTGGTCTATCACCACCGCGGCGCTTATCTGAATGCCTTGGGCAACCAGATGACCTGGGCCATGGGCAATCACCCGGTGTACCTCTGGACCCTGCCGATGTTCCATTGCAACGGCTGGTGCTACCCGTGGACCATCACTGCGCTGGCCGGTGTGCATGTGTTCCTGCGCCGGGTCGATCCACAGAAAATCCTCACGCTGATCCGTGAACACCAGATCACCCATCTGTGCGGCGCGCCAATCGTGCTCAATGCGCTGGTCAACATGCCGGAATCGGCGAAGGCCGCCATCGATCATCCGGTCAACGCCATGGTCGCCGGTGCTGCACCGCCGGCCAAAGTCATTGGCGCCGTGGAAGAAATGGGCATCAAGGTCACCCACGTCTACGGCCTGACCGAAACCTATGGCCCGGTGACGCTGTGCGCCTGGCATTCCGAATGGGATGAACTGCCGCTGGAAGAACGGGCGCAGATCAAATCCCGCCAGGGTGTGCGCTACCCGACGCTCGAAGGCGTGATGGTCGGCGACTCGAAGACGCTGGAGCCGACCCCGCGCGACGGTCAGACCATCGGCGAAGTGTTCATGCGCGGTAACACCGTGATGAAGGGCTACCTAAAAAACCCGACGGCCACCGCTGAAGCGTTCGAGGGTGGCTGGTTCCATACCGGCGACCTGGCGGTGTGTCATCCCGACGGTTATGTCGAAATCAAGGATCGCCTCAAAGACATCATCATTTCCGGTGGCGAGAACATTTCCACCATCGAACTCGAAGGCGTGCTCTACCGCCATCCAGGTGTGATGGAGGCCGCAGTAGTCGCCCGTCCCGATGAAAAATGGGGCGAAACGCCCTGCGCCTTCATCACCTTGAAGGCTGATCACCAGGACGTTCGCGAAGCCGACATCATCGGTTTCTGCCGCGAACACCTCGCCGGTTTCAAAGTCCCGCGCACGGTGATTTTCACCCTGCTGCCGAAGACTTCTACCGGCAAGATCCAGAAGTACGTGCTGCGCGACAGGGCCAAGGCTCTCTAACCCTCACCCACGTTTCACCTATCAGGCGGCAGGTGCCTTACCTGCCGCTTCGGGCTCGTGCACGCCGGATTCGGCCTGTACGGCCGGCCACCTCACACCGATAACAACAACAATGTGGAGCGCACCATGATCGACATCCATGCAACCGATACCCAACGCTGTGAACGTATTCGGACCAACCCGAAATTCCTTCAATTGGTCAGCAGCCGTTCGCGCCTGGCCTGGTCGTTGAGTGCTGCCGTGCTGGGCACTTATTACCTGTTCATGCTCGTGGTGGCGTTTGCCCCGCAGTGGCTGCACGCACCGCTTGGCGAGCATCGGATGTTGACCCTGGGCATGCCGGTTGGCGCGGCGATCATCATTTTTTCCTGGCTGTTGACAGGCTGGTATGTCTACAGCGCCAACACGCGCTTCGACGCGCTGGGCGCCGCCATTCTTGAGGAGAGTAAGTGATGCGTAAACTCATCCTCGCCGCAGCGTGCCTGTTGCCGGCTTCCGCTGTGCTCGCCGCACCCGCGTTGGGCACCATAGAAAAACAACCGCTGAACCTGCATGCCATCGGCATGTTCTTCCTGTTCGTCCTCGGCACGCTGGCGATCACCTGGTGGGCTGCACGCCAGACCAAATCCACGTCGGACTTCTACACCGCCGGCGGTGGTATCACCGGGTTTCAAAACGGCCTGGCGATTGCCGGTGACTACATGTCCGCCGCCACATTGCTGGGGCTGTCCAGCCTGGTGTTCGCCAAGGGGTACGACGGTTTCATCTACACCATCGGCTTCTTTGTCGGCTGGCCGATCATCACCTTCCTGATGGCCGAACGCTTGCGCAATCTGGGGCGCTACACCTTTGCCGACATCGTTTCCTATCGTCTGGACCAGAACAAAGTACGGATCTTCGCCGCGTTCGGTTCGTTGACGGTGGTGTGCTGCTACCTGATCGTGCAGATGGTCGGTGCCGGCCAGTTGATCAAATTGCTGTTCGGTCTCGACTACCCGGTAGCCGTGATGATCGTCGGCGCGTTGATGCTGGTGTATGTGATTTTCGGCGGGATGATCGCCACCACCTGGGTACAGATCATCAAAGCCGTGCTGCTGCTGGCCGGCGGCACGACCCTCGCGGTCATGGCCATGTCGCAGTTCGGCTTCAGCTACGAAACCCTCGCCACCAAAGCGGTCGAGGCGCATGCCAGCGGCTGGAACATCATGGGCCCCGGTTCAATGCTCTCCGACCCGATCAACACCGCTTCGATGTCCCTCGGACTGGTGTTTGGTATCGCCGGCCTGCCGCACATCCTGATGCGTTTCTTCACTGTGCCCAACGCCAAGGAAGCGCGTAAATCGGTGTTCTACGCCACAGGGTTCATCGGCTTCTTCTTCCTGGTGGTGTGCACCCTGGGCTTCGCCGCGATGGTGATCATCGGTACCGATCCGCAGTACTACGTCAACGGCGAAGTCGGCGGTGCCTTGATCGGCGGCGGCAACATGGTCGCGATGCATCTGGCCAAAGCGGTGGGCGGCAACCTGTTCTTCGGGTTCCTCTCGGCCGTGGCCTTCGCCACCATTCTTGCAGTGGTCTCCGGGTTGGCCCTGGCCGGTGCTTCGGCGATTTCCCACGATCTTTACGCCACCGTGTTCAAGAAAGGCAAAGCCACCCAGAAACAGGAAATGCGCGTGACCCGCATGGCCACCGTGGGCCTGGGCGTCATCGCGATTCTGCTGGGCATTCTGTTCGAGAAGATGAACGTCGCGTTCCTGGTGGGCCTGACCTTTGGCATCGCCGCCTCGACCAACTTCCCGGTACTGATCATGGCCATGTACTGGAAAGGCCTGACCACCAAAGGCGCGATCATCGGCGGTTTCGCCGGCCTGATCTGCGCCCTGGTGCTGGTGATCCTGTCCCCGGCCGTGTGGGTGACCGTGCTCGGTCATGCTCACGCGATTTTCCCTTACGACCACCCGGCGCTGTTCTCCATGCCGTTGGCGTTCCTGGTGATCGTCGTCGTGTCCCGCCTCGACCGCAGCGTGCGGGCCGACAAGGAACGCGATGCCTACGCCGACCAGTTCGTGCGCGCCCAGACCGGTCTTGGTGCTGCCGCCGCTTCCAGTCATTGATCGAAAGGCACGGCGCCCGGTTGCGGCGCCGTGCACAACCGTCCTGTCGAGGTTCACGTTATGCCCGAATTCAAAGCCCCTCTGCGCGACCTGCGCTTCGTCCTGCATGAAGTGTTCGACGCTCCTGCCCTGTGGGCGCGCCTGCCTGCCTTGGCTGACAACATCGATGCCGACATCGCCGACGCAATCCTTGAGGAAGCGGGGAAAGTCACCGCGCACCTGATTGCACCCTTGAACCGCAGCGGCGACGAAGAAGGCGCGCAGTGGCATGAAGGCCAGGTCACGACGCCGATCGGCTTCAAACAGGCTTATGCGACTTACATCGAAGGTGGCTGGGTCGGTTTGTCCGGTAACGCCGAATACGGCGGCATGGGCATGCCGAAGATGCTGGCGGTGCAGTTTGAAGAGATGCTTTACGGCGCCAATTCAAGCTTCGCGTTGTACT
This sequence comes from Pseudomonas fluorescens NCIMB 11764, assembly GCF_000293885.2. Lineage (NCBI taxonomy): Bacteria > Pseudomonadati > Pseudomonadota > Gammaproteobacteria > Pseudomonadales > Pseudomonadaceae > Pseudomonas > Pseudomonas fluorescens. The sequence continues at coordinate 4,638,583 of NZ_CP010945.1, read as the reverse complement.
CGGCATTGAGCTCCGGTGCCTGCCTGGCACTGGATGCCCACGCCAGCGACAGCTTGAAAGAGCTGTACCTGCCGCCGATGTACGAAGGTCGCTGGGCCGGTTCCATGTGCCTGACCGAAGCCCATGCCGGCACCGACCTGGGGCTCATCCGCACCCGCGCCGAACCTCGGGCCGACGGAAGTTACAGCATCACAGGCAGCAAGATCTTCATCACCGGTGGCGATCAGGACCTGACCGAAAACATCATCCACCTGGTGCTGGCCAAACTGCCCGACGCACCGGCGGGGCCAAAAGGCATCTCGCTGTTTGTGGTGCCCAAAGTGCTGGTCAATGCCGACGGTTCCCTCGGTGACGCCAACGCCGTGAGTTGCGGTTCGATCGAACACAAGATGGGCATCAAGGCCTCGGCCACTTGCGTGATGAATTTCGACGGTGCCAGCGGCTGGCTGGTGGGCGAAGCCAACAAAGGCCTCGCGGCGATGTTCACCATGATGAACTACGAACGCCTGTCCATCGGCATTCAGGGCATTGGCTGCGCCGAAGCGTCCTACCAGAGCGCCGTGGCCTACGCCCGTGAACGTATCCAGAGCCGCGCCCCGACCGGCGCCATGGCCCCGGACAAAGTCGCCGATCCGATCATCGTTCACCCCGACGTGCGCCGCATGCTGCTCAGCATGAAAGCCATGACCGAAGGTGGCCGCGCGTTCGCCAGTTATGTCGGACAGCAGCTCGATCTGGCGAAATTTTCCGATGACGCGCAAGAACGCGACACCGCGCAAACCCTGGTCGCCCTGCTGACACCGATTGCCAAGGCCTTCTTCACCGACACCGGTCTGGAAAGCTGCATCAACGGCCAGCAAGTGTTCGGCGGCCATGGCTACATCCGCGAATGGGGCCAGGAACAATTGGTCCGCGACGTGCGCATCGCCCAGATCTACGAAGGCACCAACGGCATCCAGGCGCTGGACCTGCTCGGGCGCAAGGTGCTGGCTGACAACGGTGCCGCGCTGCGTCAGTTCACCGGAGAGATCCGCCATTTTGCCCACCAGCCTGACGCACCCTACTCCGCGCAACTGTTCGATGCCGTGCAGCGCCTGGAAGACCTCAGCGACTGGTTACAGGACCGGGCGGCGACCAACCGCAACGAAGTTGGCGCCGCTTCTGTGGAATATCTGCACCTGTTCGGTTATGTCGCTTACGCCTGGCTTTGGGCGCGCATGGCACAGGTGGCCCAGCAAAAACGCGGCGAAGACGAAGGGTTCTACGGGGCGAAGATCGCCACCGCCGACTTCTACATCCACCGCTTGCTGCCACGCATTTTGAGCCTCGAGCAGTCGATTCGCGCCGGCAGCGCCTCGTTGTTCGGTCTGAGTGCCGAGCAGTTCTAACGATTGAACCGCACGCGGCGCCACGCTCCTCTCTTTTCGGTGTCCGCGTTTTTTATTGATAAGCCCTCGCCCGGTTGGCGAGGGTCGCACAAGCCGTCATTCCATAATAAAAACAAAGGGGCTTCACATGGATCGCAACACCTGCATTCTCGCTACCCGACTGTTGCTGGCCGGTGGCGTCATCAGCCTCTCGGCCCCCGCCGCTGCTGACTTTATCAAGGACAGCAAGGCCAGCCTCGAGCTGCGTAACTTCTACTTCAACCGTGATTACCGTCAGGCCAACGCGGCGCAATCGAAACAGGAGGAATGGGCGCAGGGTTTCCTGCTGCGCTACGAATCCGGCTTTACCGAGGGGATGATCGGGTTTGGTTTCGATACGATCGGCCTGCTGGGCGTCAAACTCGACTCCAGCCCGGATCGCGCCGGTTCCGGTGTGCTCCAGCGTCATCGCGATACGCGCAAAGGCGCTCAGGACGAGTACGGTGAACTGGGCCTGACCGCCAAAGTGCGCGCCTCGAAAAGCACGCTGAAACTCGGCACGCTGCTGCCCAAGCTGCCGACGGTGCTGGCTAACGATTCACGGTTGTTGCCACAAACCTTCAAGGGCGGTCAGTTGACCTCTCTGGAAATCGAAGGCCTGAGCGTGGATGCCGGTCGACTGACGCAGGTCAACCAGCGCGACTCCTCGGACTACGAGGACATGGGCATCACCCGTACCGGCGCCAAGGGCATCACCAGCCGCCATCTGGATAGCGACAGCTTCGATTTCGCCAGCCTTAACTACAAATGGACCAGTAACCTCGCCACCGGCTACAGCTACGGTCACCTCGACAATTTCTACAGCCAGCACCTGGTCAACCTGACCTATGTGTTGCCGGTCACCACCGGCCAGTCGTTGAAGACCGACCTGCGCTTCGCCCGCTCCACCGATGATGGCGGCAGCAATGTCGATAACAACGCCATCGGTGCGATGTTCACTTACAGCCTCGGCGGGCATGCGTTCGGCCTGGGTTATCAGGGCATGAGTGGCGACACCGGGTATGCCTACGTCAATGGCACCGATGCGTTCCTGGTGAACTTCGTGCAGATCGGCGACTTCGCCAGCAAGGACGAAAAATCCTGGCAGGCCCGTTACGACTACAACTTTGCCGCCCTCGGAGTGCCCGGCCTGACGTTCATGACCCGCTATATCACCGGTGACAATATCGACCTGGGCGGCAACCGCCCGGAAGGCAAGGAATGGGAGCGTGATACCGATATCGGGTATGTCGTGCAAAGCGGGCCGTTGAAGAACGTCGGGGTGAAATGGCGTAATGCGACCGTTCGGTCGACCAATTTTGGCAGCGATCTTGATGAAAACCGTTTGATTGTCAGCTACACGTTGCCGATCTGGTAACCGATTCAGGTTTCACAAAGGGGACTCGCTTTGCGGCGCAGTCCTCTTTTTTTTCGGATTTTCGCTGTGATTGCGGGCCTCTTCGCGAGCAAGCCCGCACACACATTGGATCTTCAGTGTTCGCAAGTCCCCTGTGGGAGCGGGCTTGCTCGCGAAGACGGCTACAGAAGCACTGAAGATGTTGAACCTGGTATCCCTCCCCCGACACCATCCCGCGGCCGCAGCCATTGTAGGTTAAGATGCCTGAAAACCAGGCTCGCCACGAGACGCCCCGCATGCCAGATAACAGTCGGAACACCCCCCGCCTGATCAAGAAGTATCCCAATCGCCGACTGTATGACACCCACACCAGCAGTCACCTGACCCTGGCGGACATACGCCAGTTGGTCGTCGACAAGATTGCGTTTCAGGTGGTCGATGCCAAGTCTGGCGAGGATCTGACGCGCAGCATCCTGCTGCAAGTGATTCTGGAAGCCGAAAGCGGCGGTGAGCCGATATTCACCAGCGACATGCTGATGGGGATTATCCAGTTCTACGGTCCGTATCAGGGTGTACTGGGCAGCTACCTGGACAAAAGTATCCAGACCGTCATCGACATCCAGTCCCAGACCGGTGCGCAATCGTCCGAAGCGTGGAGCGACTTCATGCACCAACAGGCGCCGGTCATGCAGGACCTGATGCGCCAGTATGTCGACCAGTCCAAGGCCTTGTACCTCAATACCCAGAACCTGTTCGGCATGTTTGGCGCCAAGCCCGGCACCGATAGCGGGCCGAAAAAAAATGGCGATGGGGAATAAACCCATCGCCATTTCTTGTGCCGCCGGCCTGATTTGACTTACTTGTTACCGCTGGTGGTCTTGGCGCTGGCTTCTGGCGCCGCTTTGGCGGCAGCGGCAGTGGCGGCGTCAAAATTGCTCTGAGCCACATCGGAAGCCTGTTTCACGGCTTTCTGTGCGCTTTCAAACACCGTACCGGCATTCGCCAGGCCCGACTTGAATGCAGCCACTACAGGCTCGGAGCCGGCCGGTGCATGTTTGCTGATCGACTCAACAAACTCATTCACCTGCTGGGTGCCAGCCTCGACCTGACTCGACGTCAGTTTGGCGATGTCCGACTGCGTACCCACGATCAGCGCCTGAACCTGACGATTGAACTCGGCCAGGCGTTCGCTTTGCGCGCTCGGCTGGGTGAACGATGCCTGCAAGTCAGCAAAGCCTTGGGCATCGCGCACGGCGAGCAATTTGCGAACGCCTTCGAAATGTTCTTCGGTGGAGTCGCGCAGTGCCTTGAACTGCAGCTGGCTCAGCTGTTCAACGCTGGCGAACACTTTGCCGCTGATTTGCTGCAGCAGGTCGAGGTTGGCTTTCTGAGCGGTTTGCAGATTTTCCGGGTTGAAAAAAGACATGCTTGGATCTCCTGGTACGGGAAGGCCCGGATGGGCCTGAGGACGCGATAGCGATCCTGCCAGTCATCGCGCCGAATTGATATTGCAGTGCACAAAACCATTTGGCAATGGCTATTTTGTGCAGCGCACAATAAAGTTCGCTTCCTCGACTGATATTCCCTATACACTCGTGAAAATCGAATGGCCGGCTTGGCTTCTATTAGTCAGGGCAACATTCCCACGCATGGCGTCAGGAGTTCACGATGGGTCAGGAAGAAAATATTGCGCTGCAAGATGAAGGGCTTTCAGCCCCGTCCGGGTTGTTCGAGCACCTGAACCATCTCCAGCGCCTCAACACCCTCAACGTTCTCGACGCCGTGCAACAGCGCCAGGCCAAAACCTACGCGCCTTCCAGCCTTGGGCTACTCACCCAGCCGAACGCCGCTGACTGGCAGGAATACCTCACCGACCTGGGCCAACGCAGCGTGCTGTTCTGGGACACCTTGCGTCAGCGTGGCGACAACACCCTGGCCCACGAACGCGCCGGGTATCCGCTGCTGCTCAAGTTCAATCATGAAACCCTGATCGCCGGCGAAGACCTGCTTCGCCCGGTCAACTACTCGTTGCTGCAGATCCTCGCAGGGCCAGGGCAACGGCTCGACAGCAAAAAACAGCCGGTGATCATCATTGACCCACGCGGCGGTCACGGCTCGGGGATTGGCGGTTTCAAGCAGGATTCAGTCATCGGCGAAAGCCTGCGCGCCGGCCATCCGACCTACTTCATCTCGTTCAGCCATTCGCCATGCCCCGGGCAGACCCTGGCGGACATCGTTGAAGCCCAGGCGCGGTTCCTCGAAGAAGTCAGCGCGCGACATCCCGCCAGCGCAAAACCCGTGGTGATCGGCAACTGCCAGGCCGGCTGGGCATTGATGGGCCTGGCGGCGACCCGCCCGGAACTGCCAGGACTGATCATCGTCAATGGTGCACCTTTGTCGTACTGGGCCGGCGTCAACGGGCGCAATCCGATGCGCTACACCGGCGGTTTGCTGGGTGGCGGCTGGATGGCGCGCCTGGGCAGCGACCTGGGCAATGACCGTTTCGACGGCACCTGGCTGGTGAGCAATTTCGAAAGCCTCGACCCGGCCAACACCTGGTGGGGCAAGTACTACCACCTGTTCAGCGAAGTCGACAGCGAAGCCCCGCGCTTTCTGGACTTCGAACGCTGGTGGGGCAGCCCGACCCTGCTCAATGGCGAAGAGATCGAAATGATTGTCGACGACCTGTTCATCGGCAATCAGCTGTCCGGCGGCCTCGGGCGCAAGAGCAGCGGGCTCGACCTTAAACGCATCGAAGTGCCGGTGGTAGTGTTCTGCTCCTATGGCGACAACATCACCTCGCCACAACAGGCGCTGGACTGGATCACCGACGTCTATCCCAGCGATCTCGCCCTGCAAAATGCCGGTCGCACAATCGTTTACCTGCGGCACGCGAGCATCGGTCACCTGGGCATCTTCGTGTCGGGTGAAGTGGCGCGGCGTGAACACCGTGAGTTGCTGGGCGCGGTCGACGCGATCAATGAGTTGCCGGGCGGACTCTATGAAATGCTCATCGATGACCTGCCGGAAAACTCGGATACGCCGTACGCCGTGCGTTTCGAGCGAAGGCGTATCGCCGACATCCACGGTAAAGTGCAGCCGCCCCGTGACGACGATCGCGAGTTCGCACTGGTCGAACGTGCCTCTGATTTCAACAACACGCTTTATGACGGATTTGTACGGCCGTGGTTGCGTCAGTTGATCAACGAGCCGACCGCCGAACTGATGCGCAAGGCCCACCCGTTTCACCAGCAACAGGTGATGTGGAACAGTATGAACCCGGCGCTCTGGTGGCTGGCGGGCAGTGCCGCTCAAGTGAACAAGGAGCGACATCCCGCCAGCCCGTCCAATCCGTTGCTGGCCTGGCAGGAACTGTTTTCCAACCAGATACAGGACGCCTTGAACGGCTATCGGGACCTGCGTGATGCCGCTCAGGAGATGAGTTTTTATGGCGTGTATGGCGTCCTCAATAGCCTCGCCGGCAATACTCCGGGGCGAGATCTCCAGGCGCATGCCAGGCAGCATGATAAAGCCCTGACCGAACGCCTTCAGGACGCCCTGCCCCTTGGTGGTTTGATGGAAGCCTTGATCCGGATCCTGTTCCTGTTGGGCCGCGACGGCGATGAACCGGGCAAGCAAAGCGTCGAGAAACTGATCCTGCAACTGCAAGTGCTGCTGCAGGACTACAGCGCCGAGCCGCTGGACCTCCGTGAAACCCTTCGTCTGCAAAAACTGCTGGTTGCCACCCACCCTCAGGAAAGCCTGGACAGCCTGCCCCTGATGCTGGGTGCGGTCGAAGAACGCCAACAAGTGCTGGCGGCTGTCGCCAATTTGCTGCCGGAACTGCAGACCAACGGTGCGGACAACCCGTTCTGGTGCGAGCTGCACACGCTGCTCGATGTGCCGCTGCCGGGGTTCAGCCTGACCCGCTCACCCGACGAAGCCGATCCGGTTCCAGTGGTTAGCCCTGAACCGATCGCGCCAGTAACGCCGGCAAAAACGCACAAACCCGCAAAGGGCAAAAAAGGCGCGAAGAAACCTCCCGCACCCTGATGAGCAACCTGTGGGAGCGGGCCTGTGTGTGGCGAGGGAGCTTGCTCCCGCTGGGTCGCGAAGCGGCCCCAAAATCCTTGCGACTGCTTCGCAGCCGAGCGGGAGCAAGCTCCCTCGCCACACAACCCCGCCCCCGCAGGGAAAGTCACACCGGCGCGGCTTCCTCGATCTCAAACGATTCATCGGACCGGTACTGCCCCGGCGTCATGCCAAACCAGCGGCTGCAGGCTTTGTTGAAGCTGCTGTGATCATGAAAACCAAGGAGATACGCGACATGCTTCATGTTGAAGTGAGAATGACGCAGGTAGAAATCCGCCAGTTGTCGACGCACCGCGTTCAGCACGTCCCTGAATTGTGTCCCTTCCTTTTCCAGCGCACGTTGCAGTGTTCGTTTGCTGATGTTCAACGCCGCCGCGATCGATTCCATGTCGCACTGCCCCTGCCCCTGACTCAAGCGCTCGGTAATCAGCGCGCGAATCCGGCCGACAATGCAAAAACCGAACAGCAGGTCCAGCTGCGCCTCGGCGAAGCTGTCATGCAGCACCGCCAACGCTTCGTTGGCCATACTCAAAGGCCGCATCAGCTCCTCCCGGTCAAACAAAATGCTGTCGTAAGCCGCGTCGAACTGCAGATTGCAGCCAAACAGCCGCTGATGCTCGGAGATGTCTTCGGGCTCGGGATAAGTGAACTCAACGCTCAAGGGTTGCGGTGCGTTGCCGCCCGACAGCTTGCGACAGAAACCCAGCAATGATGCCAGCCCGGCATCGGTGTATTGCCGCGGCTTGACCGACCCCTGCTGTTGATGGTCGAGCCCGGACAGACGGTAATGTTGCTGTTCCGAAGTAAAGAAAAGGCTGAACCCGGTGCCAATCAACGGACTGAAACGGACCAGGCGTTCAAGGGCTTTTTTCAGATTCAGGCTGGACATCATGGTGTAGCCCACGATCTGAAAGCTGCCGGGGTGGAAACTGCCATAGGCCCGTAGGCCAATGTCCGGATCGCCCGAGGCCTCAGCGGCCAGTTCCCAGAGTCGATAGATGGCCTTTCGCTCGCAAAACGCTCCGGGTTTATTGGCGAGATCAATGTCTAGTCCAGCCTCCCGACACAGACTGGCAACATCCAGTCCTTGAGCCGAGAGCGTATTTACCAGCACGCTGGCATAGCCTGAACTCATTTTATACATGGCGTCCTCAATGACCTGTGGAGCCGGACATCCTGTCCGGAGCCATGACTGATCTGCGATGAATCAAAATTCTAACGGGTGATGTCGTTGCCAATATTGATCCCAGTATAGGTAGTCCTCACCTTTAGCCACTGTTTCAGGCCATTCGTCGCATCGGAGTCGCCAAACCGCGCATGGCACCGTTGGACACCACACCGTCACCTCCCAACACTTCCGCATCCCTTGCCAATACCGAACAATCGCCCATCTTGCAGCGCAAAAACAAAAAAGGATTGGAGCTTATGAAGTCGCTTGGTCGTATTGCGTTGGTCACGGGTGGTATGGGTGGGATTGGCACGGCCATAAGCCAGCGCCTGTACAAAGAAGGATTCAAGGTCATCGTCGGTTGCAGCGCCGATTCCGCCCGCAAGAACGACTGGATTGCCACCCAGCTGGCAGCGGGTTACCAGTTCGAGTGCATCTACGGCGACATCACCGACTGGGAGTCGACGCGCAAGGCTTTCGAGACGGCCCACGAACAATTCGGAGCGGTGGACGTGCTGGTCAACAACGCCGGCATTACCCGTGATGCGTCCTTTCGCAAACTGACCCCCGAAGACTGGAACGCGGTGATCGGCACCAACCTCAGCGGCCTGTTCAACACCACCAAACAGGTGATCGAAGGCATGCTGGCCAAGGGCTGGGGACGGGTCATCAACATTTCTTCGATCAACGGTCAACGCGGCCAGTTCGGCCAGACCAATTACAGCGCGGCCAAAGCCGGCATCCACGGTTTCACCATGGCACTGGCGCGGGAAGTGTCCGGCAAGGGCGTCACCGTCAACACCGTCTCGCCGGGTTACATCCAGACCAGCATGACCGCCGCCATCCGCCCGGACATCCTCGACACCATGATTGCGGCCACCCCGGTCGGGCGCCTCGGCCAACCCGAAGAAATCGCTTCGATCGTGGCCTGGCTGGCTTCCGATGAATCGGGCTACAGCACCGGCGCCGACTTCTCGGTGAACGGCGGCATGAACATGCAGTAGATCGATCAGGGCACGGACGCCCTGCTCCCGCTGGACAAAATTTTAATGAGGTCATGCATGAACGAAGTCGTAATCGTTGCCGCTACTCGTACCGCCATTGGCAGTTTTCAGGGTGCCTTGTCCGCGATTCCAGCCACCGAGCTGGGCGCCACAGTGATTCGCCGTCTGCTGGAAGAAACCGGTCTGGACGGCGCGCAGATCGATGAAGTGATCCTCGGCCAGGTCCTCACCGCAGGCTCGGGACAAAACCCGGCACGCCAGACGGCGATCAAGGCCGGCCTGCCCTTTACTACCCCGGCCCTGACCCTGAACAAGGTCTGCGGCTCGGGCCTCAAGGCCGTGCAACTGGCTGTTCAAGCGATCCGTTGCGGCGACGCCGAACTGGTGATTGCCGGCGGCCAGGAAAACATGAGCCTGGCGCCCTATGTGCTGCCCAAGGCACGCACCGGGCTGCGTCTGGGTCATGCGCAATTGCAAGACAGCGTGATTCAGGACGGTTTGTGGGACGTTTTCAACGACTACCACATGGGCATCACCGCTGAAAATCTGGCCACGCGGTACAGCCTCACCCGCGAAGACCAGGACGCCTTCGCCGCCGCCTCGCAACAGAAAGCGGCTGCCGCCATCGAAGCAGGCTACTTCAAGCGTGAAATCACGCCGATCCTGATCCCTCAGCGCAAGGGCGATCCGCTGGTGTTCGATACGGATGAACAACCGCGCCCGGGCAGCACGCTGCAAGCCTTGAGCAATCTGAAACCGGCGTTCCAGAAAGACGGCAGCGTGACCGCCGGCAACTCGTCGACCCTCAACGATGGCGCCGCCGTGTTGCTGCTGACCAGCGCCACCACGGCCCAGGCCCTCGGCTTGCCGGTGCTGGCACGCATCAAGGCTTACGCCAGCGCAGGCGTCGACCCGTCGATCATGGGCATCGGCCCGGTTCCGGCCACCCGTCTGGTGCTGGAGAAAGCAGGCTGGCGCCTGGACGACCTCGACCTGATCGAAGCCAACGAAGCGTTCGCCGCGCAATCACTGGCAGTTGGCAAGGAACTGGGCTGGGACACCCGCAAGGTCAACGTCAACGGTGGCGCGATTGCGCTGGGCCATCCGATCGGCGCGTCGGGCGCGCGGATTCTGGTGTCGCTGGTGCACGAACTGATTCGCCGTGACGGCAAAAAGGGCCTGGCCACGTTGTGCATTGGCGGCGGCCAAGGCGTCAGTCTGGTCATCGAACGATAAGAAGAAACACAGGACTGCTTGCTTGACTGCTGACACGGTGCCGAATTCCGGCACCGCGGTTTTTTTCTGCCCGGTTTACTGATGTGGGCAAGGAGTTCCATGGACAATAACGCGCACACCTTCAATACCTTCTGGTCCGGCCAGGTTCCGTTCATTGCCTCCTTTGCAGTGCAACAATTACGTTTATGGGTCAGCACCAATCCGTGGTTTACCGGGCAGGAATACAACGAGTGGTTCGACTTGCCGCGCGACACCCTGGACAGCCTCCAGTCGGACTATCAGCTGCAATGGGCGGACCTCGGGCACCGGCTGATGAGCGGCCAGCCCTTCACCTTTGAGGATCGACGTTTTGCCAGTGGCAACTGGCGCGAGCCGCTGTTCGGCTCCCTCGCCGCGTTTTACCTGCTGAACGCCGGGTTCCTGCTCAAACTGCTCGACAAACTGCCGATCAAAGACAAGAAACCCCGCCAGCGCCTGCTGTACCTCGTAGAGCAAGCCATCGCCGCAGGCGCGCCGAGCAATTTTCTGGTGAGCAATCCTGATGCCCTGCAGCGGGCCGCGGACACTCAAGGCGCCAGCCTGCTCACGGGCCTGTTGCACCTGGCCAGCGACCTGCAGGAAGGCAAGATGCGCCAGTGCGACAGCGGCGCCTTCAAGGTTGGCGTCGACCTGGCCAGCACGCCCGGCGAAGTGGTATTCGAGAACGACCTCTTCCAGTTGATTCAGTACTACCCGCAAAGCGACACCCAATACCGGCGACCGGTGTTCATCGTCCCGCCGTCGATCAACAAGTACTACATCCTTGACCTGCGCCCGGACAACTCGATGGTTCGCCACCTGTTGCAACAAGGTCATCCAGTGTTTCTGATGTCGTGGCGCAACTTCGATCAGGCACATGCAGGCACCACGTGGGACGACCTGATCGAAACCGGCATCATCAAAGGCCTGCAAGTGACCCGTGAAATCAGCGGCGAGCAACGGCCCAATTGCGTCGGTTTCTGCATCGGCGGCACGCTGCTGAGCACCGCGCTGGCGGTGCTGGCGGCCCGCGGTGATCGCGAAATCGGCAGCGTGAGCCTGTTGACCACGTTCCTGGACTACCTCGACACCGGCCCTATCGACATCTTCGTCGACGAGCAACTGGTGGCTTACCGCGAGCGCACCATCGGTGGCGTTGACGGCCCCATCGGCCTGTTCAAGGGCGAGGACATGGGCAACACCTTCTCGCTGTTGCGCCCCAATGATTTGTGGTGGAACTACAACGTCGACAAGTACCTCAAGGGCCAGAAGCCGATCCCTCTCGATTTGCTGTTCTGGAACAACGACAGCACCAACCTTCCCGGCCCGATGTATTGCTGGTATTTGCGCCACACCTATTTGCAGAACGATCTGAAATCCGGCGAGCTGGACTGCTGCGGCGCCAGGCTCGATCTGCGCGCCATCGACGCGCCGGCGTACATCCTCGCTACCCATGACGATCACATCGTGCCTTGGCGAAGCGCCTATGCCAGCACCGAACTGCTGTCCGGCACCAAACGCTTCGTACTGGGCGCTTCGGGGCATATCGCCGGGGTCATCAACCCGCCCGCCAAGGAGAAGCGCCATTACTGGACCAATAACCGGGTCACGAAAAACCCCGATACCTGGTTCAAGAATGCCGAGCAACATCCCGGCAGCTGGTGGAACGACTGGTTCGCCTGGCTCGCCGAACACGGCGGCGAACGCCAGCCTTCGGCGCCGCACAGCGGCAATGCGCAGTATCCTGCACTTGAATCGGCCCCCGGTCGGTACGTGATGCAATGATGGACTGTCCCGTGCGATAGCTTTTATTGCGCGGGGCGGCGCGGTGATCCCGCCCCGCAAGAAAGTCAAAACACAGCACACCGGTTCAATATCCCCGAATGAATTTACGCAACCATGGCCTCCTCACTCACCCGTAAGGACCTCGCCATGGCTATCGCAAAAGCAGTTCCCGGCAAAACCCTGCTGACCCCGACCGACCACACACTGATCATGATCGACCACCAGTCGCAGATGTCCTTTGCGACCAAGTCGATCGACGCCGTGACCCTGCGCAACAACGCCGCGCTGGTGGCCAAGGCTGCACGTGGCTTCAAGGTCTCGACCATCCTCACCACGGTTGCCGAGAAGAGCTTCTCAGGCCCGATCTTCGACGAAATCAAATCGGTATTCCCGGAACACAACGTCATCGACCGTACCAGCATGAACACCTGGGAAGACGAACGCATCGCCGTCGAAGTCAACAAAATCGGTAAACAGAAAATCGTCCTCGCCGGCCTGTGGACCTCCGTGTGCATCGTCGGCCCGGCGCTGTCGGCCATCGACCAGGGTTTCGAGGTTTATGTGATTGCCGATGCCTGTGGCGACGTCAGCACCGAAGCTCATGAAATGGCCATGCAGCGCATGATCCAGATCGGCGCGCGGCCGATGACCTCGCTGCAATACCTGCTTGAACTGCAGCGCGACTGGGCACGTACCGAGACCTATGACGAAACCGTGAAAACCTCGATTGCCAACGGTGGTTCCTACGGTCTGGGGCTGATTTACGCCAAGACCATGTTCGGGGCCTCGGAAGGCCACTAAGCGGTTTCCTTTTAATAGCAAGCGACTGTGGACATTCCGCAGTCGCTGGTGCGTGGTCATTGACGATGAAGTTTCGCAAGCAAGATCTTCGCGCCGGGTTGCCCTTCTGGTTATCGATGCTGTTCGCCGGAACAGCCCTGGCTGATGAACCCGCACAAGGGTTTCTGGACGGCGCGACGCTTGACGTGCTCAGCCGCAACTTTTACCTCAATAGCGATTACCGATCCCCTTCGCCGACAGGCAAAAGCTATAAAGCGGAATGGGCTCAAGGCTTTATCGGCGCTTTTGAATCCGGTTTCACACCCGGTACGCTTGGGTTTGGCCTGGATGCTCATGCCTTTTTGGGATTGAAACTGGATGGCGGCAAGGGGCATTCCGGGACTGGATTGCTGCCCGTAAATGATGACGGTCGTAGCGAAGGCAACTACTCCAGTGGCGGTGGCGCGCTGAAAATCAGAGCCTCCCGAACCACCTTGGCCTTCGGTGAAATGATGGTCGAAACCCCGGTATTCGACACCGCGGACAAACGCCTGCAACCGGAGTACGCCACAGGCTTGCTGCTGAACAGCCGCGAAGTCGACGACCTGAATCTGGTGGCCGGTCATTTCACGGCGTTCAAGAACCAGGACAGTTCGTCGGGCAAAGGCGACTTCTATGGCTATGGCGCCAACACAGAGGCTGGCGGCATTACATTTCTCGGCACCGACCTGTTCACCCAACGCCCCGTCGGCGGTGCGCTCTACGCCTCCGAACTCAGCGACACCTGGCGTCAGTATTACGCCAACCTGCACCTGAAGCAGCCCGGGGTATTCCTCGACGCCAATCTCTACCATACGCAGGACACCGGCAAAGCGCTGGCCGGCGACATCGATAACACCGCGTTCAGTCTCTCGGGCAAGTACACCGTCGCTGCACATGCCTTCACGCTGGCGTATCAAAAAATAACGGGCGACACGCCATTCGATTTTGTCGGCGGCGATTCGATCTACCTGGCCAACTCGATCAAGTACGCCGACTTCAACGGCGCCAATGAACGCTCATGGCAGGCACGTTACGACCTCGATTTGGGCACCTTAGGGATTCCCGGCCTGAATTTCATGACGCGTTACGTCATGGGCAGCCAGATCGACGGCACCCATGCGCCCAAGGGCGGCGCCTACAACCCTTTTGATGAGTCCGTCGGTGACTACATGCCGCAACAAGGCGATGGCGGCCGGCATTGGGAGCGCGACATAGACCTGCGCTACGTCGTGCAGTCCGGCACGGCCAAAGGATTGTCCCTGCAATTGTCCCATGTGTCCCATCGAGCCAACACCGCCCAGGCAGGCGATGACATCGACCGGGTGTACGTGGTCATCCAGTACCCGCTGAACTTCGGGCATCTGTGAAGGGAAATTGGCGGAAGGCAGCCGGAGTCGAACCTGCCCGGGAACGGATGCCGTCCCCAACCGGGTTTGAAGCCCGGCCGCGCCACCGGGCGCGATTGCCTTCCTTGAAGTCAGTTTTCTGCCCGTTGCGCCAGGGCATTGTCGAGGCGGATATGACGTTTGTCGCCAAAGCGTCGGGTCAGGCCCAGCCGGTCGAAGTATTCGAGAATCTGGATACTGCGCTTGCGCCCCAGGCCCACCGCATCGCGAAACGCCGTGACTTGAATCACCTCGTTTTGCGCCGCCAGTTGCAAGAGCATAGCCGCCATACGACGCAGCATTGCGTCTGTATAAAACAGGTCGCGGACCACTTGATGCACCAGGCTCAGGCGCGCCATCTTGCGCAGCAGCAAGCGCACCGTCACCTCATCGAAACCCAGGTCACGCACCCACGGGGGATCGAATCCGGCCTGTTCGAACAACGGTTGCAAGTGTTGCCACAGGGCTTCGTCCTCCGCGCTCAAGCGTACTTGATGACCGGCCAAGTGCAGCCACGGTCCGCTGGCAGCGAGAGTGCCAGCGGCCAGCAGTTCGTCGATCAGGCTGACGAACGTCGCACGGTCCAGCGCCGTGCCGGCGAACCGGCGCAGGCGATCCCGGTCCGGGCCCATTTGATCCGGTTCCAGTTGATGAAAGCGCGCCAGATGTTCCAGCAGCAGTGCTTTTTGCGTTTCCCAGCGCAGTGAGCTGAACAACAGTTGTCCCTGGCGCGTATCGATCAGGCGGACATCCTCGGGTAAATGCCAGGTGCTGCGCGGGCGGTTGAACTGACGTTCCAGACGCTGCGGGTCTAGCCCGGTGTCGCTGTTGGCCAGCAACGCCGGCAAGACCTCTTCCAGATGTGTCGTCGAGGCCAGCGCCTGCAATTGCGCCAGTCGCTCTGGGCTTCGGCGCTGTCGCGATGGCGCGAACGGGTCCAGCACCCGGCCACCGCCGAGGGTGCGCTGAGCGCTTTGGTCACGCAGGATCAAAGGGTCGTCGTGCACCGCCTGCACGGGGGCATTGAGCAGGAGTTGCGCGAACATGCGCTCACCCGGCGCCAGGCTGGAACCCTCCAGTAACGCCACTCGCCCCGTTACGTCCTGAGTCCCGAGGTGCACGTGCACAGGCTGAAAATGTTCGAACGTCCTGGCTTCGCTGATCAACAGATGCAGGTCGATGTCCAGCCGCTGGGTCGGCGCATACAGCCACTCGGCCAGCAGCCAGTGCCCTCGGTGAATCTGCTCCAGTGACAGGCGCTCGGCACTCAGGTTCAACGCCACTCGCTGGCCCGCCGTGGCGCTGTCGGCTGCCTGATTCTGCGCATGCAGGCCACGCACCCGCACCGGTTTGCCCTGTGGACCGAGCGATAGTGTGTCGCCGACCGCCACCTGCCCGGACAACGCCGTGCCGGTCACCACAATTCCCGCACCAGCGACGCTGAAAGCCCGATCAATTGCCAGGCGAAATCCGCCGAGGGTATGGCGCTGGAGCACTTCTTTTTGCTCATCCAGCAAGGCCTGGCGCAGCGTTTCGATACCCTCGCCGGTCGTGTTCGACAGCGCAATCTGTGGCGCGCCGGCATAAGGACCGGGCGCGAGCAAAGCGGCGATCTGTTCGCGCACGGCCTGCACTCTAAAAGTATCGACCCGGTCGCATTTGGTGATCGCAATCAGCGCCCGGGGAATGCCCAACAGTTCGACGATGGCCAGGTGTTCCCGGGTCTGGGGCATGACGCCGTCATCAGCGGCCACCACCAGCAGCGCCAGATCAATGCCTTGCGCTCCAGCCAGCATGTTGTGGGTGAAGCGTTCATGACCGGGCACGTCGATAAAACCGGTCAGGGCCGCGCCGGGTTCGAGCGCCGAATACAGATAACCGAGGTCGATGGTCATGCCTCGGTCACGCTCTTCCCGGCGACGGTCGCCCGCCTGACCGGTCAAGGCCTGCAGCAAGGACGTCTTGCCGTGATCGATGTGCCCTGCGGTGCCGACGATCACCCGGTCACCTGCAGTTGATCGAGCTGCGCCAGCCATGCCGGCTCGTCGTCCAGTTGCCGCAGATCCAGCCACAGCGCGTCATCATCGAGGCGACCGAGCACGGGGATGGCCAGCTTTCTGAAGGCAGCCTCCAGCTCAAGCAACCGCCGACCGCGCAGGCGCTTGCTGACCTCCGGTCGCAGGCACAGTGCCGCGCTCGGCAGGCGCGCCACGGGTTGGCTGCCACTGCCGATCATGCCCAGCGATGGCACTGCGCTGACGCGCCAGCCCTCGCCCAACACCCTGGCCAGCGATGGTTGCAGGCGCTCGGCCTGGGCGAAGATGTCTGTCTGCGGGCGGATGAGTAGACGCAAACTCGGCAGGCGTTCCGCCAGGCGATCCGGATCGCGGTAAAGCCCCAGCACGGCTTCGAGGGCGGCCAGGGTCAGTTTGTCGACGCGCAACGCCCTTTTCAGGGGGTTCTTCTTGATCTTCGCGATCAGGTCTTTGCGACCCACGATCAGCCCGGCCTGCGGGCCACCGAGCAGTTTGTCGCCGCTGAAGGTGACAATGTCTGCACCGTCGAGCAGTGCCTGGCGCACCGTCGGTTCGGCGGGCAAGCCCCAGCGAGTCAAGTCCAGCAGGCTGCCGCTGCCGAGGTCTTCGAGCAGCGGCAAACCGTGTTTGTGCGCCAGCTCCGCCAATTCGGCAGTTGGCACGCTCGTGGTGAAGCCTTGAATGCTGTAGTTGCTGGCATGCACGCGCATCACCAATCCACTGCGCGGGCCGATGGCGGCTTCGTAATCCTTGGCGTGGGTGCGATTGGTGGTGCCGACTTCATGCAGCTTCACCCCGGCCCGGGCCATGATGTCGGGAATGCGGAACGCACCGCCGATTTCGATCAGTTCGCCCCGGGAAATGATCCCTTCCTTGCGCGCGCCCAGGCTGTTGAGCGTCAGCAGCACGGCGGCGGCGTTATTGTTGACCACGGTGACCGCTTCGGCACCGGTCAGTTCGCGGATCAGGCCTTCGATCAGGTCGTCGCGGTCGCCGCGCTTGCCGCTGTGCAGGTCGAATTCCAGGTTGAGCGGATAGCGGGCGGCCATCTGCACCGCGTCAATCGCTTCCTGCGGCAGTAACGCGCGACCGAGGTTGGTGTGCAACACGGTGCCGGTGAGATTGAATACGCGACGGACATGGCTGCGATGCTGCCGGGCAAGGCGTTCGCCAGCCCTGCCCGCCAACGTGTCGGGGGTGATTTCGATGGCGTCGAGTTGCCCTGAAATGACCGGTTCACGCAGGTCATCCAGCAGTTGCCGTAAACTGCCCAGCAGCGCTTCGCGCCCATAGCGCTCGGACAGTGGCTGGCATGCCGGATGGCGCAGCAAACTGTCGATGGAAGGCAATCGCAAGGCCGGGTTGGCGGATCTGGAGGGCATCAGGGGCTCCCGTAAACGGCTGACCGCCTGAGTGTAGTCGCTGGGACTCTTTGCGAGCGGGCTCGCTCCCGCAATGAATTTGCGTATGCCTGGCGCTCGTACGATGGCGGCCTGATAGCCGACCTTTTTTTTGGACTGAGCGCAGAACCTGCGCTCGGCCTTCCGACGGGGCAGATCAAGATCAAAAGCAAAAGCGAGGCAGCCTGATAGCCGGCGTGAAGTTTGTCAGGATCATTGGTGGGAAACACCCGTGTCATGCCCGCCAACAATCCCCTGTGGGAGCTAGCTGTGTAAACCCACCGCGTTGATTCAGATCGCCCGCGTTATCGTTAACGATCATCGCACGCAGGCTAGCTCCCACGGGAGATCGGGTTCCGAACGAACGGGGCAAAAACGCTTGGTTAGTTGGCGCTTTTCCAAGTAACCCGCTGTAAGAGCGGAACCATCGGCGGCCGTTACCGAAGAAATGGAGATGTCCCCGAGAGGCCCCTGCAAGAAAGCTTCAATCCCCCCCAGGCGCAAACAAAAGATTCGGCGCCACCCGCTGATACCCTTCCTGCTCAAGGCGCATGTCCAGCATCAGACTGGTCAAATCCCCCGACAGCGCTTCAGCTTCAGCATCATTTTCCAGATACAACAATTTCAGGTAACTGCGACAACCGGGACAAACCTCGGCGCGCAACGGCGCCTGATTGGCAGCATGGCGATCATCATCAAGACTGACATATTCCAGACCCTTGCTCTGCTCGCAATACACGCATTTGACCCGCACCACATGCCATTCACAGGCACACAGCGAACACACCAGATAGCGCAAGCCGTTGTGCTTGCCGCGATGCCGAATCACCCCGGCCATCGCCGGAGAACCGCAGGCCGGACACTGGCTGAGACTGTCGCCGGGTTTCAAGGCCAGATCAGGCGTGCTGAGCAACCAATGGCTCCAGGCGGCCTGCAACGCGGCGCCCAGAAATGGCACCAACTCCGCCGGCAGCAACGCAAACTGGCCGCTGACCAAAGCAATTGCCCAGGCTTTGAGTTGGCCGACGCTGGCATTTCGCAAACAGGTTATCGCGCTCTCGACTTCCATTTGCGACGGTGGCCGATAACGCTGCAACAGCGCATGCAGCCAAGGCAACCAATCGTCCTCGCGCACCAGACCGTCGGCAGCAAACGGCGGCAAGCCATGCTGCTGGCAAACCCGCAGACGTTCGGGGTCCGGCAACGTAGCGACGGGGGGATCGTCCATCAACTGCTGCTGAACACCACACAGGCCTGCCACCAGAAGCAGGTAATTGGCCAAAGGATGCCCCTCAGCCAACCGTTCCAGTCGCTGTGCTCGCAACGCGAACAGGTTGTTCGGCGGCAAGTGCAGAAACGGCGGAGAACTCGCCGCCGCTTCAATCTCGCCAGGCTGAAGAATTGTCGCCAAGGGGCTTATCCTTTTTTGCTGACCGGCCGTTCGGGGTGTTCATCGCGCGTGACTTCCCGGTACCAGAGCTCATGGTGTTTCCTTGCCCAGGCACGGCTGACCCAGCCATGCACCATGGCGCTGACCGAGCCCTTGATCCAGATACCGGCGTAGATGTGCACGATGATGCTCAACACCAATACAAATCCCGCCAAGGCATGCAGCAACATCGCCCAGCGAATCGAGGTGATGCCGAAATACTCGCTGAAATATGCCCGCCAGATCACCAGCCCGCTGAACAGCAGCACGAGCATGCACAGCAGCAAGGTCCAGAACAGCAGCTTCTGCCCCGGGTTGTACTTGCCGATCGGCGGCACGCCCTCCTCCTCGTTCTGGATCACTCGCCCGACGCGGCGCAGCCACAAGCGGTCATTGCTGATAAAGAAGTTCGCCCGAAAGAACTGAATCACCAGCCCCAGGAACAGCACGAACATCACCACACCCATGAACGGATGCAGGATGCGCGTCCATGGCCCGCCGCCGAACAGGTGACTGAGCCAGAACAACGCTGGATGAAACAACGCCAGCCCCGACAACGCCGCCATGAAGAAAAAGATCGCCACCAGCCAGTGATTGGTGCGCTGGTTCGAGGTGTAGCGCAGGATCTGTCTGCGGATCATGGTCTGTCCTCCCCGCGCGGATCGAAGGTGTGCACCGCCGGATCGACTTCATGCACCGCAGGGTCTTTGAGGACCGGAAGTTCGTCTTCCTCGACGATCTGCGGGCCAACGCGCACGTAGTGGAAGAACCCGGCCAACACCGCCAGCCCCATGGCCAGCAAGCCCAACGGTTTGCTCACGCCTTTCCACAATTCCACCAGCGGACTGATCGTCGGGCTATTCGGCAGACCGGCATAGAGCACCGGCGTGTCGGCGTGATGCAACACATACATGACGTGCGTGCCGCCCACGCCCTCGGGATCGTACAGCCCGGCGTTGGCGAAGCCGCGGCTCTTGAGATCGACGATGCGTTCGGCGGCGTGTTCCTTCATGTCGTCCTTGGTGCCGAACACAATCGCCCCGGTCGGACAGGTTTTCACGCAGGCCGGTTCCAGGCCTACAGCGACCCGGTCCGAGCACAACGTGCACTTGTAGGCCTTGTGATCCTTTTGCGAGATCCGCGGGATGTTGAACGGGCAGCCGGTGATGCAATAACCGCAGCCGATGCAGTGGTCCTGATCGAAATCGACGATACCGTTGGCGTGCTTGATAATCGCCCCCGGACTCGGGCACGCCGCCAGGCAGCCCGGCTCGGCGCAATGCATGCAGCCGTCCTTGCGGATCAGCCATTCGAGGTTGCCGGCGTCGGTTTCGTGCTCGGTGAAACGCATCAGGGTCCAGGTTTCCGCGCTAAGGTCCTGGGGATTGTCGTAGGTGCCGAGGTTGTGACCGACGTCGTCGCGCAGCTCGTTCCATTCCGAACAGGCGACCTGGCAGGCCTTGCAGCCGATGCACTTGGTGGTGTCGATCAGCTTGGCCACTTCCTCCTGATTGCGCACTGACGGCGAAACCGTCGTGGTGGCCGAGCGGGCAATGATGTCTTGGCTGGCCATTCAGACTTTCTCCACGTTGACCAGGAATGACTTGGATTCCGGGGTCTGGGTGTTGCCATCGCCGAGGAACGGCACCAGGGTATTGGTCAGGTAACCGTGACGCGTGAGCCCGGTGAATCCCCAGTGCAACGGGATGCCGATCTGGTGCACCACCTGATTGTTGACCTGCAGCGGGCGTATCCGCTTGGTCACCACCGCCACCGCTTCGATATGCCCGCGTTTGCTGCTGACCCGCACCCGGTCACCGGCAACGATGCCTTTTTCCTTGGCCAGCACCTCGCCGATCTCGACGAACTGCTCCGGCTGGGAAATGGCGTTGAGCTTGCAATGCTTGCTCCAGAAGTGGAAATGCTCGGTCAGCCGGTAGCTGGTGGCGGCGTACGGGTAATCCTTGGCCACGCCGAGGGAATCCCATACCGAATCGAAGATCCGCGCCGCCGGGTTACTGGTGGCTTTCTTGTTTTCCGGGTGCAGCGGGTTGATGCCGATGGGCGTCTCGAACGGCTCGTAGTGTTCCGGGAACGGGCCTTCGTTCATCTTGTCGACGGCAAAGAACCGCGCCACGCCTTCAGGGTTCATGATGAACGGATTCATCCCGGCTTCCGGTGGCGAGTCGGCCTTGAAGTCCGGCACGTCGGTGCCGCCCCAGACTTTACCGTTCCACCACACCAGGCGTTTTTTCTCGTCCCACGGTTTGCCTAGCGGGTCGGAGGAGGCGCGGTTGTAGAGAATCCGCCGGTTCGCCGGCCAGGCCCAGGCCCAGCCCTGGTGCTGTTTCATGCCATACGGATCGCTGTTGTCGCGCCGGGCCATCTGGTTACCGGCCTCGGTCCAGCTGCCGCAAAAGATCCAGCAGCCTGACGCGGTGCTGCCGTCGTCCTTGAGTTGACCAAAGCCGGCCAGTTGCGCCTTGCCCTTGATCGCCACACCCGTCGCATCGGTGAAGTCGGTGGTGGCGTAGCCGTTGATCTCCCTGGCCAGCTCTTCCGGCGCCGGTTCGTCGGCAATCCTGTAGGGCCACGACAGTTTGAGGATCGGGTCGGGATAAGTGCCGCCATGGGCTTGATAGCGTTGACGCAGGCGCAGGAACAGCTCGCTCATGATCTGCACGTCGGTGCGCGCTTCGCCAGGGCCGTCGGCGCCTTTCCAGTGCCATTGCAGCCAGCGACTGCTGTTGACCAGAGAGCCGTCTTCCTCGGCGAAACAGGTGGTAGGCAGGCGAATCACTTCGGTCTGGATGCCGGCGGTTTCCACATCGTTATACGGCCCGACGTTGCGCCAGAATTCCGAGGTCTCGGTGGACAGCGGGTCCATCACCACCAGCCATTTCAACCTGGCCAGCGCCGCCATCACCCGATTTTTGTCGGGCAACGCGGCAATCGGGTTGAAGCCCTGGCACATGTAACCGTTGACCTTGCCCTGCCCCATCAGGTCGAACACTTTGAGGATGTCGTAGTTGGGGATGTCGAGTTTCGGCAAATAGTCGTACGCCCAATTGTTCTCGGCCGTAGCGTTGCCGGCGTACCAGGCTTTCATCAGGCTGACGTGGAATTTGCTGTAGTTCTGCCAGTAGGACAGCTGCCCCGGCCGCAATGGTTTTTGCGTGCGTTTGGTGATGTAGGCGTTGTAGTCCTGCTCCGCGTCCTGCGGCAACGTCAGATAGCCCGGCAGCGCATTGGACAGCAGCCCGAGGTCCGTCAACCCCTGGATATTGGAGTGCCCGCGCAAGGCATTGACGCCCCCGCCCGGCATGCCGACGTTGCCCAGCAGCAACTGCACCATGGCGGCGCTGCGAATGATTTGCGAACCGATCGAGTGCTGCGTCCAGCCCAAGGCATAGAGGATCGTCATGGTCTTGCCCGGTTGCGAGCAGGTGGCGATCTCTTCCCAGATCTTTTGCATGGCGTCCACGGGCATGCCGCAAATCTGACTGGCCAGCTCGATGTTGTAGCGACTGTAATGCTGCTTCATCAATTGATAGACGCAGTGCGGGTCTTGCAGGGTCGGGTCGACCTTGACGAAGCCGTCTTCACCGAGTTCATAACCCCAGCCGGACTTGTCGGTGTACGCGCGTTTGGTCACGTCGTACCCGCTGAAAATTCCGTCCTCGAAGCCATACCCGGCTTTGACGATGAATGACACGTCGGTGTAGTTGCGCACGTACTCGTGCTGGATCTTGTCCTCGGTCAGCAGGTAATTGATCAGCCCGCCCATGAAGGCGATGTCGGTGCCGGTGCGAATCGGCGCGTAATAGTCGGCCACGGACGCAGTGCGGGTGAATCGCGGGTCGACCACGATCAGCCGCGCGGCATTGTGCGCCTTGGCTTCGGTCACCCATTTGAAACCGCATGGGTGCGCTTCTGCTGCGTTGCCGCCCATCACCAGGATCAGATTCGCGTTGGCGATATCGGTCCAGGTATTGGTCATGGCACCACGGCCGTACGTCGGGGCAAGACTTGCCACCGTCGGGCCGTGTCAGACACGCGCCTGGTTATCAAACCCCAGCATGCCGAGACTGCGAATGACCTTGTGGGTGATGTAACCCGCTTCGTTGGACGCCGCCGAAGCCGCAAGAAAACCAGTGGTCAGCCAGCGGTTCACCGTTTGACCCTGGGCGTTTTTCTCGATGAAGTTGGCGTCGCGGTCGGCCTTCATCAGGTCGGCGACGCGATCCAGCGCTTCATCCCAGGAAATGCGCGTCCACTCCGTGCTGCCCGGCTTGCGCACCTGCGGATACTGCAGGCGGCCGGGGCTGTGAATGAAATCCAGCAGGCCCGCGCCTTTCGGGCACAGCGTGCCGCGATTGACCGGATGGTCGGCATCGCCTTCGATGTGGATGATGTTTTGCGCGACATTCTTGGCGGCATCGCCCTGGCTGTACATGATCAAGCCGCAGCCTACCGAGCAGTACGGGCAGGTGTTGCGGGTTTCATGGGTGTGGGCGAGCTTGAAGTGGCGCACCTGCTCGGCGAAGGCCGGCGCCGGGGCCATGCCCAGCGCGCCCAGGCTCGAGCCTGCAAGGCCGATACCGGCGACCTTGAAGAACTGACGACGGTTGAGATCCATCGTGCACTCCTGATCAGGTGAAGACCCGGTACTTGTGCCGGGTTTTTCGGGGCAATCACGGCGGCGGCAGCGTAGCTACCGACACTTCAAACTCTAGACAATGCAGTCGAAGACTGTGTGAAAACCGACCGCCGGCCCAGGTTTTTCCGCCGTGGGAGAGCCTTTGTGGCGAGGAGTTTATCCCCGTTGGGCTGCGAAGCAGCCCCCTGCATTCTTTCGGTCATACCGGGTTGACAGGATCTACGACGGCTTCGCCGCCGAACGGGGATAAATCCCCTCGCCACAAAAAACCTCACCACAAATCCCCTCTCCACTCGGCTCGCTCCCACAGGGGCTTGGCCTTATCATGTCTGCCGAATTAATCCCGGCCTTTATGAGATGAGCATGACTTTCGATTTTGATCAGGTGTTCGACCGCCACAACACCGGCAGCACCAAGTGGAGCCGCTACCCGGCCGAGGTTCTGCCGATGTGGGTCGCCGACATGGACTTCGCCGCGCCGCCGGTGATTATCCAGGCCCTGCAAAAACGTCTGGAGCATCCATTGCTCGGCTACAGCGTGGCGCAGGACGACTTGCGCGACGCCATCGTTGCCGACCTCTGGAACAAATACACCTGGCGCGTCGAGCCGCAGGAACTGATTTTCCTGCCGGGTGTGGAGTCGGGTTTCAACATGGCCTTGAACGCACTGGTGCAACCGCAACAGAACGTCGTGGTCCAGGTTCCGAACTACCCGCCGCTGCGGCATGCCCCCGGCCATTGGGGCCTGAACAAGGTTGAACTGAATTTCGACACACAGGCTGACGGCACCTACATGACGCCGCTCGATACCTTGCGCCAGTCGCTGGCCGGTGGCGGCGCGTTGCTGCTGAGCAATCCGCACAACCCGCTGGGCAAGGCGTTCCCACGGAACGAACTGCAAGCGGTGGCAGACATCTGCCGCGAACAGGACGCCTGGATCATCTCCGACGAAATCCACGCCGAACTGTGCTTCGACGGGCGCAAACATGTTCCCACCGCGTCGTTGAGTCCTGAAATCGCCCGGCGCACCATTACGCTGATGTCGGCGAGCAAGGCCTACAACATCGCCGGCCTGAAGACCTCGTTCATGATCATTCAGGACCGGGCTTTGCGTGAGCGAGTCAACCACGCCCGTTGCGGCATGGTCGACAGCGTCAACCCGCTGGGTATGGAAGCGACACGCGTGGCTTATACCGAAGCCGGGCCGTGGCTGACCGAGCTGGTGGGTTACCTGCAAGCCAACCGCGATTACCTGGTCGATGCCGTTCGCACCCGGCTGCCGGGCGTCACCATGAACGTACCGCAGAGCACTTATCTGGCGTGGCTCGATTGCTCGGCGCTGGGTCTGGATAATCCGCAGCAGTTCTTCCTTGAACAGGCGAAGGTCGGGCTCAGCCCAGGCCTGGATTTTGGCGATGACTGCAAACAGTTCGTCCGCCTGAATTTCGGTTGTCCGCGCGCGATGCTGGAAGAAGGGATTGCGCGGATGGAGCGCAGCCTGATCAATCTCAAGGCCTGATTCCATCTGAAGGTAAAGACAATCCCCCCCGTGGGAGCTAGCCTGCTAGCGATGGCGGAGTGTCAGTCGACATAGACGCTGACTGATCCGACGCCATCGCTAGCAGGCTAGCTCCCACAGGAGGTCGGGTTGATTTGAAGGTTTCAGCAACCGTCCGAAATCCAACCGAACTCAAGACAAAAGAGCGGGGTCCACCCTTTGACTCTTCTGCCTTGAGAACGGAGATTTCCGATGACTGACTATCCAAAACCACCTTTCAAGAAACAGGGCCAGCCGGTCCCCGGCTCCCAGAAGAAAATGGACCCGTATCCGGATTGTGGCGAGCAGAGCTACAAAGGCTCCGGCCGCCTGGACGGCAAAATTGCCCTGATCACCGGCGCCGACAGCGGGATCGGCCGCGCAGTCGCGATCGCCTTCGCCCGTGAAGGCGCGGACGTCGCCGTGGCCTACCTCAACGAACATGAAGATGCGCAGGAAACCGCGCGCTGGGTCGAACAGGCCGGGCGTCAGTGCGTGTTGCTGCCCGGCGACATCGCGCACAAAGCGCAATGCCAGGCGCTGGTCGATAAAACCGTCGAGCGTTTTGGCCGTATCGACATTCTGGTCAACAACGCCGCGTTCCAGATGACCCACGAAAACTTCGAGGACATCCCGGACGAAGAATGGGTGATGACCTTCGACGTCAACATCACCGCCATCTTCCGGATCTGCCAGGCGGCGCTGAAGCACATGAAACCCGGCAGTTCGATCATCAACACCAGCTCGGTCAATTCGGACATGCCCAAGCCGACGCTCCTCCCCTACGCCACGACCAAGGGCGCGATTGCCAATTTCACAGCGGGCCTGGCGCAAATGCTGGGGCCGAAAAACATCCGGGTGAACTGCGTAGCGCCGGGGCCCATCTGGACACCGTTGATCGTCTCGACCATGCCGGATGAGGAAGTGCAGAATTTTGGTGGGCAGACACCCCTGGGACGGCCGGGACAACCGGTCGAAGTGGCGCCGATTTATGTGCTGCTGGCGTCGGATGAGGCCAGCTACATCACCGGTCAGCGCTATGGGATTACCGGTGGCAAACCGATGCTTTGAAGGAACAACATGGTGCTTGCTCGCGCTTGAGTGCGCTGCGCTTACAAAAATGGCATTGGATGTCGGATTTGGGGGCTGCTTCGCAGCCCGGCGGGAGCAAGCTCCCTCGCCACAGAAGCGGCTCAGGGCTCGACAGCTCGGCATTAATCGCAATCAACGTGACGATGACCGGCATCGAATTGGTCAGGGAACACTCATCGCCCATGACTTTCTCCTGCCCCTCGCTCACCGGCCAACGCACGCCGATGGAAGTCCGGCAGCAGCTTCAGGGCATGTTCTGCGGCCATCAGTTGCACCTGAGTCCGAGTGCCGAAAAACCGCTCCTGCTGACTGAAGACACTGCGCCCATGACGGGTCTGATAGGCCCAGGCAAAACAAATGGTGCCGGCCGGTATGCCATCGACGTCTTCCGGACCAAGGATGCCGGTGGTCGCCACGGCAACATTGGCGGTGCTGTCGCGCAGTGCCCCTTCTGCCATTTCCCGGGCGACTTCACAACTGGTCAGGTTGAACGTTTCGATCGTCGAAGGGCTGACGTTGAGCAAACGTTGTTTCGCTTCGGGGGAATAGACCACGTAGCCGCTCTCGATCAACTCACCGCTGTGCGGCACCTCCGCCAGAAGCGTGACGATTTTTCCGGCGGTGCAGGACTCCGCAGTAGTCAGCAGCAAATCGTTTTGCCGCAAATACTCGACCACGGACTGGCTGACGCTCATGGCAATTCTCCCGACAGAGAGCTGCTCGGTTGACCTTCCCCGCGAGCAAACATTCCCTCTATCGGCACACTCCACGGCGGCGGCCAGAAAAAGTGAACCCCTGACAATGCGCGCCCCTCAATACGTTTAGGGGCCCCTGTCACGGGGCCGCCCCCGATCAGGAGGTCGTCATGTCCGCACCTATCGTCAAACTGTTTACCCAACCGAATTTCGCGTGGACGGATATCCGCAAGGAAGAGGAAGCCCACCCGCGCCACTACCTCGCTCATTTGTTGCTGCTCGCCTTGATCCCTGCCGTGTGCCTGTTTATCGGGACCACCTACGTCGGATGGAGCCTGGCCGAAAACGAAACGGTGAAGCTCAGCAGCAGTAGCGCGCTGCAATTATGCGTGCTGCTTTACGTGACCATTGTCGCCGGCGTGGCGCTGATGGGGCTGTTCATACGCTGGATGTCCCGTACGTTCGATGCCCGGCCGACGGTCAACCAGTGCATCGGTTTTGCCGCGTATACCGTCACCCCGTTTTTCCTTGCAGGCTTTGCCGGTCTGTACCCGAGTCGTTGGCTGGCGATCGCCGTGCTCGGGGCGGCCTCGATCTACTCGACGTTTTTGCTGTTTGTCGGCATGCCGACCTTCATGCACGAACGCAAGGAACAGGGCTTGCTGAATGCCGCCTGCGTGTGGGGTGTCGGGTTGTTGGTGCTGGTCACTGTCCTGGTGGAAATGATCCTGGTGTGGTTCAACGTCCTGACACCTGAATACCTGCGCGCGACTGTCGGTTGATCGCCCACGGCCCAACATCGCAACACCTGTCCGGCGAGTACAGCGCATGAGCTTCATTCTCTGGGTGGCGGTGTTGGGTGCGGTGCTGCTGACACTGGCGTTGACGTCGTCGTACCTGCGCTGGATGCCGGTGACCACCTCGGCGGTGTGCCTGATGCTGGGAGTCGCTATCGGGCCGGCAGCACTCGGCCTGTTGAAGCTGGACATGAACGACGCCTCGACCTGGATGGAGCACCTGACGGAAGTCGCGGTGCTCTTTTCGTTGTTTGTGTGCGGCCTGAAATTGCGCTCGCCCTTCAAGGACAAAAACTGGCGCATCGCCGTGGGACTGGCTGGCCCGGTGATGGTGTTGACCATTACCGGCGTGTCGCTGCTGCTGCACTACGGTTTCGAATTGTCCTGGGGCGCGGCCGTGTTGATTGGGTCGATACTGGCACCCACCGACCCGGTTCTCGCCGCGCTGGTGCAAGTCAACGACGCCCGGGATGACGACAGTGTGCGATTCGGCCTCTCCGGTGAAGCGGGGCTCAACGACGGAATTGCCTTTCCGTTCGTGATCCTAGGGTTGCTGTTGTTGCAACACGACGGCAACCCCGGCTGGCTGGGCGACTGGGCTTTGCGCAGCCTGCTCTGGGCCGTCCCTGCCGGCTTGCTCACGGGGTATGCGATGGGGCGCGGCATTGGTCGCCTGACGTTGGTACTGCGGATCAAAAATGACGACAGCACTCTTTCCCCCAACGACTACCTGGCCCTCGCGCTGATCGCCCTGGCGTACGTCGCTGCCGAATCGATTCATGGCTACGGCTTTTTGTCCGTGTTCGCCGCGGGCCTGGGGCTTCGCCATGTGGAAGTCCAATCCACCGGCGACGACGAACTGCCCGCCGAGCATCGAGTTCAGCCGGTGGTCGGCCATCAGAATGTCGAACCGCACCAGGCCGTTCATGGCGACACCGAAGGTCTTGAAGACACGCAGGTCGCCGCCGGTATCATGATGGGCGACATGCTCGCCTTCGGCGGTCTGGTCGAACGCGCCATGGAAGTGTTTCTGGTGACGCTGCTTGGGGTCGTGCTGATTGGGCACTGGGACTGGCGAGCGCTGCTGATCGGCGGCGTGTTGTTTTGTCTGATCCGACCGCTGAGCGTCGCCGCCCTGCCCTGGCGTGGATTGCTGGACGGGCGCCAGCGCCTGTTGATCGGCTGGTTCGGCATTCGCGGCATCGGTAGCCTGTATTACCTTTTCTATGCCCTTAACCATGGGCTCGCGCCTTCAATCGCAGCTATTTGCACTGACCTCACGTTGTCGGTGGTTGCGCTGAGCATCCTCATCCATGGCATCAGCACGCAACCGATGCTGGCGTGGTACGAGCATCGCAAAAAACAAAAGACTTGAGCTAAAGCGAGCAGTCGGAGCAAACCGGTGTGGCGAGGGAGCTTGCTCCCTCGCCACATAAACCCGCGTTCACAACGGGGCGAATCTAGAGTGCCGGTATCGGGGTGGTTTCCAGGTTCTCGGTCAGCGGTACATCACTGGAACCGGGTTGCTCGGCACCGAGCATTTTTGCGCAGGCCGCACTCAACAAACCCACCGGTCCGGCGCCATAGATCGCAATGCTTCAACCCGGGCTGCATCCTCGCTGTTCGATAAAGAAAGGCATCGGTGTCTGTATTAAGGGAGCGAGGGTTCACGGCGAGTTCAGTTGCGTGAGTGGCGAATCTGATCAGTGGTCGCACTGAAAAAACCGGGTGGATTGGGCTGTAAAAAGAAAGCCGCGAACTGCATGAGTCAAAATCCGGACTCATGCAGCCTGCATGACTACAGTTCGCCATCAGCGACTTCAAGCTATTGATTTTAAAGGCACTTGTTTCAATGGCCAGTCGGCACGACAAATGCTCCAGGACTATGAGCGACCTTCGGCCTTGAGACCGTTTGCGCTCATCCCCGTGACTATTCGAGAGAATCGACCATGAACGCCATTGACCTTTTGCAAGCCGACCATGAACGCGTAAAGGGCATCCTGACCCAACTGAGCGAAACCACTGAACGCGGTATAAAGAAACGCACCGAGCTGCTGGCCAAGCTTGAAATGGAGATCACTATCCATACCCGTCTCGAAGAGGAAGTCTTGTACCCCGCGTATAAAAAAGCGGGCGGCAAGGAACAGGACGTCATGTATTACGAAGCC
The DNA here is from genome assembly GCF_000293885.2 of Pseudomonas fluorescens NCIMB 11764. Lineage (NCBI taxonomy): Bacteria > Pseudomonadati > Pseudomonadota > Gammaproteobacteria > Pseudomonadales > Pseudomonadaceae > Pseudomonas > Pseudomonas fluorescens. The sequence goes on along the minus strand of NZ_CP010945.1, from coordinate 4,608,497 downwards.
AAGGAAGAACACCGCACCGTTGACTCGCTGGTGCTGCCTGACTTGAAAGTCACCGATCCGTCCTCTGTGGAGTTCGCCGGCCGCGTGAAAGTGGTCAAGGAGCTGTTGGAACACCACATCGAAGAGGAAGAAACGGAAATGTTTCCTCAGGCCAAAAAACTGCTGGGCAAAGCCACCCTCGAAGAATTGGGGGCGCAAATGGAGAGTCTTAAGGCTCAGTACAAGAAAGAAATGAGTGCAGCCAATCTGGCAGCCTGATCAAAGTGACAGGCAAAAAAAGGCCCGGCGCTTGCCGGGCCTTTTTACTTTTGCGTCTTATGCGCCCGGATTGGTCACTTGGATAAAAACCGCGTAACTGCCCAGCAATACCCAGAACGTGGCAAAAATCCAGGGTGTGCGCACCGAGAACAACAGCGACTTGCGATAGCCCTTGTGGGAGGACTCCATTTCGCTGAACAACGGCGACTCGTCGTAAGCGAGTCCCATCAGGGGTTCGCTGCGCAGCAGTTCACTCTGCTTGAAGTGCCAGTGATCGATGATGTCATACGCCGCGCGAATGCCCGGCCAGGCGTTGAGTGAACTGAGCAGCCCCAGCAGCGCCAGAAACGGCGGCACCACCAGGGTGAAGAGTTTGCCCCACTCGGGATTAAGGTTGGACATGCACGATGCGAAGGCAATCACCAGAAACGATTGCGCCGCGAGGTAGGCATCGGTGCGATTGGCCAGAATGCTGGTTTCGTACTGGATTTCCCGGCGGTAGAAATCCAGACGTTCCTTGGGCGAGCCGAACATCTTGGCGTTGTGTTCGGTCAAGGCTTCTTCGGCTGGGGTTTCAGTCAGTATTCTTGGCAAGGGAGTCACACACAGAATGGAAAACCTTTAGAAGAAACGCCTACTGACAAGTTCAGCTGGATTGAAACTGCAAGGGGTCTGCAATGGACGATCTTGATTGGGTGCAATGGCCAGCAATGCTGGTCACGGTGCTGGCGGCCTGGCTGATCGGTTCACGAAACCCCAGGCGCCGGGTCTGGGGGTTCATCTGTTTTATCCTCAGCAACATTTTATGGGTGATCTGGGGCTATCACACACAGGCCTACGCGTTGATCGTGTTGCAATTTTGCCTGTGTGCCATGAACTTGCGCGGGTTCAAAAAGAACGTAGGCTCCGCGACCGGACAATGAGTCATTTCATCGTCGAGGCAATGACCTCCACCAGATTCAGCTGAGTAAATGGTTTCGACAGGCGCGGGAGTCTGGTCGCAAAGCCTTCCAGCCGCTCCGCGTAACCCGTGGCGAGGATGATCGGCAGGTCCGGTTTGATGCTTCGGATTGCCTGCGCCAGTTGCGCGCCATCCATTTGTGGCATGGCCATGTCGGTAATGACCAGATCGATGGTCTGCTCGCTGTCGAACACCTTCAGCGCTTGAGCCCCGGAGACTGCACTGATCACCCGATGCCCCAAATCTTCGAGCAACAGGCAAGTACTGGTCAGCACCAGATTGTCGTCGTCCACCACCAGCACGCACAGGCGCGGCACCGGCAGCGCGGCGTCCTCCTGGGCAGGCTTGGCAGCCAAACCGTTTGTGGCGACGGGTATCCACAGTTCGGCCGTGGTTCCCTTGTCCTCTTGGCTTTTCAGAATGAATCGCCCGCCCAATTGTTCGATGAAGCCATGCACCATCGACAATCCCAGCCCCGTGCCTTTGCCCACCCCCTTGGTGGTGAAGAACGGGTCCATCGCCGTGGAAAGAGTGGCGTCATCCATGCCCTCCCCCGTATCAACGACGCTCAGGCAGACATAGCGGCCTGACTTTGGCGCGAGCGAAGAGTGATCCCCGGCCTCTTCAGACTTGGCGCTGATCAGGATTTTCCCGCCGTGGGGCATTGCATCCCGGGCGTTGGTCACCAGGTTCAGGACCGCCAGTTCGAGCTGGTTGACGTCGGCCAGCACAGGTTCGAGCGCTTGCGAAAAGCGGGTTTCGAGCACCACGGAAGGCCCGAGGGAACTGCGCAACAGTCCGGTAATGCCCTCCACCAACATCGGTATGTCGACAGGCTCGGTCTTCAGTTCCTGGCGCCTGGCAAAGGCCAGCATGCGTTGGGTCAGCGAAACTCCGCGCTGGGCACCCTGAGTGGCGTTGTCCAGCAACCGGGTGATTTTCGGATCGTCCCCCACGCGCTTGCGGACGATTTCCAGATTGCCGAGGATCACTGTCAGCAGGTTATTGAAGTCATGGGCAATGCCTCCGCTGAGTTGCCCGATGGCTTGCATCTTTTGCGCCTGAAAAAGCGCCTCGCGGGTTTGTTCCAGGGCCTGCTGGGCGTGGGTCGCTTCGGTGATATCACGGGTGATCTTGGCGAAACCGAGCAACGTGCCGGTTTCGCCCCAGATCGGATCGACCACGACATGCGCCAGGAACCGTGTGCCGTCCTTGCGCAGCCGCCAGCCCTTGTTTTCGAATCGCCCCTCACGTACCGCAATGTCCAGCGTGCGTTTCGGTTCGCCGGCTTCGCGATCTTCCGGGGTGTAGAACATCGAAAAATGCTGGCCGATGACTTCTTCGGGCAGGTACCCCTTGATGCGCTGGGCACCAGGGTTCCAGTTGGTCAGGCGTCCATCGGCGTCGAGCATGTAGATGGCGTAGTCCGTGACGCTTTGAACCAGTAGCCGGAACTGCTGCTCGCTTTGTTTGAGGACTTCTTCGGCCATCTTGCGGTCGGTCAGGTCCCGGGTGATCTTGGCAAATCCCAACAAGGTGCCCGCCGCATCGAAAATCGGATCGATCACTACATGGCACCAGAAATGCGTACCGTCCTTGCGAACCCGCCAGCCTTCTCCCTCGAACCGCCCCTCGCGGATCGCCGTGTCCAGCGCCCGTTGGGGCATTCCTTTGAGGCGATCCTCTTCGGTGTAGAAACGCGAGAAATGCTGGCCGAGAATCTCGGCTTCCTCATACCCCTTGAAGCGCTTGGCGCCAGCATTCCAGCTGGTAATGATGCCGTCGGGATCAATCATGTAGATCGCGTAGTCAATCACCGCGTCGATCAACAGGCGAAAACGCCCGTCCTCGATGGTGCTGGCCTTGGTTCGATCTTCGCTCATTGAGCCCTCACGTCAGGAATGTTTTTTGGAGTATGGGACAAATCAGGATGGTACGAAGCCGGCAATAAGACGCTTGCCTCCCCGAAGCTATCGATACACGTACCTGACGAGGTAGGCGTACAAGTCGTTATAGACAAATTGTGGGACGTCCGCGGCATGGGTAGAGGCTTTGAGCAATGCCAAATGGCATTCTTTAATTATTTCGTTGCGATCGTTTCTTGCGAAGACGAGGTTCTGAATAATGTTGGAGTAGATGCTATAGGTAAAATTCATCCCGGTAGTCGTTGTGGTGACGGAACCATCATTGTTTTTGATATAGGCGCTATGTGCACGAAGGATACGTTCGTTCAACGCTCCGAATCCACGCTCATAGACAAACATTTGCGAACCGCTGACCGCTTTTGCCGCCGTTTCGAAGGCCAGAATGATCGCTTGCGAAAGGCCTGTGCTGATATCCAGCTTCTCCGCCGTGAGAAATCTTTCCAGGTCCTGCACTTCCAGGCTCTTTAGCCCTCGTTTAATGCTCGATACATGAGCGAATTCTTGAGTGCAGCCAACAATGTGAGTCTCGAACTGATACCCGGCAGCGGTCGCCAACGGCGGAAAGGCAGCGAAATCCAGGCTGTCGAAGGCGCTTTCCATGATGATGTTGTATTTACTGTCGAACGCCTGCGCAAAGATCTTTGCGCAGACTTCCCGAACAAACTCCTCAGTGTGCTCGTAAGCATGCAAAACGCCCTTTTTGATTATCTGCGCGTACTGAGGGTGCTTTTTCCTGTACTCGGTCAGGTACAGGCGCACGTAGTTTTTATAGCGGCCAGTAGGCAACAGGCTCTTTTCCAGCAAGTACGTTTTGCCTGACGCCTCGATCCCAGCCACGACCAGCATTTTGGGTACAGCTTCGACGGTGATACCGCTGAAAATCGTCGCGATGATTTCATCGAATGCCTGCGTGATCTGGTCGGGGGTGTACTCATACATTTTTGCTTCTGACATGCCTTGATTTCCTTATCAAAGTCGGGCTTGAAAGTGATGGCTTGCCGAATCAATAAAGCGTGGACTCACCCATTGTTCAAACGGTGAGAGCTTTCAAGGTATGTCGATGTTTTTTTGGGTAAAAGTTCCTACTCGACAGAGAGCAAAATCGACGGGGCAACCGACCACCAGCGCGGCAGCAGCTGTTTGACCTTGCTGTCGCCAAAGCGATCATCGATCAACATCACCACCCCTTGATCCTGTTGGGTACGGATGACGCGTCCTGCTGCCTGAACGACTTTCTGCACGCCGGGAAACAGGTAGGTGTAGTCATAACCGGCTCCGAAAATCGCCGCCATACGATGTTTCAGCTGTTCATTGACCGGGTTGAGTTGCGCCAGTCCGAGGGTGGCGATAAAGGCGCCGATCAACCGGGCACCGGGCAAGTCGATGCCTTCACCAAACGCCCCGCCCAGCACCGCGAAGCCGATGCCCTGGCTGTGCGCGGTGAACTGATCGAGGAAGTCTTGACGCTGCCCTTCCCCCATGCCTCGGGATTGCGACCAGAGATTGATGTGTGGATGTGTCTCGGCCAGCAACTGCGCCACTTGCTGCAAGTAATCGAAGCTGCTGAAAAACGCCAGGTAGTTTCCGGGGCATTGGGTGAACTGCCTGGCGATCAGTTCGACGATCGGCGCCAGAGAAGACTGTCGATGGACAAACCGCGTGGAAATCTGGCTGACGATATGGACCTTCAACTGGTCAGCGTGAAACGGTGACTCGACGTCGATCCAGACTGTGCTCGCGGGCGTCCCGAGCAAATCGGCATAGTAATGACGAGGGCTCAACGTCGCGGAAAACAGCACGGTACTGCGTGCCGCCGTCAGGCGGGGTCGGATGAAACCGGCGGGAACCACGTTGCGCAGGCACAATTGCGACAGGTTGCGTTTGCGGTCAAGGTCGCGTTTGCTGATGTCGAACAGGAACTGTTCATCGAAAAGCTCGGCGACGCGACAGAACTGCAGCATGTCGAAATAGAAATTCTGCAAGGCGCTGTCCAGGCCCTGGGGATGATCATTGAGATAGTCGCCGATGCTCGCGCTGCATGACGACAATGCCTGTAGCAGTTTTTCCGGGGGTTTGTCGTAGGCCTGGTATGGCGCGAGTTGCAGGTTATGCAGGGCGTTCCATTCACGATTGACCCGTTGCAAGGCTTTCTTCAATGGCTCGGGAGCGGTTTTGCGCACACCGTTGAGCGTCGACTGGTCAAGGCTGGCGCTGTACATCTGCCGCCCGCGCTCCACCAGATTGTGGGCTTCGTCCACCAGTACCGCGACTTTCCAGTTGTTGGCCTGGGCCAGCCCGAACAGCAGCGCGCTGAAATCGAAATAGTAGTTGTAGTCAGCGACCACCACGTCGGCCCAACGGGCCATTTCCTGGCTCAGGTAGTAAGGACAGACACTGTGTTTCAGGGCGACGTCGCGCAAGGCGTTCTGATTCAACAGTGACAGCTCGCTGGCGGCCTGGCGCGCAGCCGGCAACCGATCATAGAAACCCTGGGCCAACGGGCAGGATTCGCCATGGCAGGCCTTGTCCGGATGCTCGCAGGCCTTGTCCCGGGCAATCATTTCCAGAACACGCAACGGTGGCGCAGTCGCGCTGTCGAGAATGACCTGCGTCGCATCGAGCGCCAGTTTGCGCCCGGGGGTTTTCGCCGTGAGGAAAAACACCTTGTCCAGCTGCTGCGGCGCCAGGGCCTTGAGCATTGGAAACAGCGTGCCGACGGTCTTGCCGATACCTGTCGGCGCCTGGGCCATCAGGCAACGGCCGGTGCTGACGGCCTTGAACACGGACTCCGCCAGATGCCGTTGCCCCGGACGAAAATCGGCATGGGGAAATGCCAGTTGCTGAGCCGCGCCGTTGCGTGCTTCGCGATGGGCCATCTCCTGTTCAGCCCAGCGCAGGAACAGCTGGCAATGATGCTCGAAAAACCCCTTCAGTTCTTCAGCGCTGAACGCTTCGACCAGACAGGTTTCCTTTTCGCTGACGATGTCGAAGTACACCAGCGCCAGGTTGATCTGCGCCAGATCCAGTTTCTGACACATCAACCAGCCGTAGACCTTGGCCTGCGCCCAGTGCAGCTGACGGTGGTTGGTCGGTTGTTTGCTCAGGTCACCGCGGTAGGTTTTCACTTCTTCCAGGCAGTTTTGCACCGGATCGTAGCCGTCCGCCCTGCCCTTGACCTTCAACGTTTGATACTGGCCTTCAAGCGCGACTTCACCCTGATATCCGTCGCTGCGCCGGGACGCCACCGTCCGGTGGCCGACGATGCCTTCCAGCGCAGTCGGCGAGGGTGTGAAGCGCAGGTCGAGGTCGCCGACCTTGGCGGTGAACTCACACAACGCCCGCACTGCGATGCTGTAGCTCAAGCGCTCTGCTCCGCCCATTGCACGTAGCAGACGGCAATCGGCATCTGGTGTTCATGGCAGAACTCGAGCCAGCGCAACTGGTTGTCTTGCAGGCGATCGCCAGGGCCTTTGACTTCGATCATGCGATAGGTCTTGTGCTGCGGCCAGAACTGAATCAGGTCCGGCATGCCGGCGCGGTTGGCCTTTATGTCCAGCAGTAAACGGTTGAACCAGTGTTTGAGGTGCTCGGCCGGCAGACAATCAAGCGCCTGGTCGAGCAGGTTTTCGGTTAACGCGCCCCAGAACACAAACGGCGATTGCACGCCCCACTTGGCGGCATACCGTTCCCGGATCGTCTGGAGGTAACGCCCGTCATCGAGCTCGGCGAGGCAGGCCTTGAACAGATCGGCGCGTCGTGCATGGAAGTCTTCATTAAGCAGATCCACCGGCCCACGCTGGAACGGGTGGAAAAACGCCCCGGGCAAGGGCGCGAAGATCGCCGGCCAGCACAGCAACCCGAACAGCGAGTTGATCAGGCTGTTTTCGACGTAGTGCACCGGTGCCGAATCCTCCGCCAGATGCGCCTGTACGTAGAACTCCACCGATAGCGCGGGATCGACTCTGGGCAGTTGCAGCTCCAGGCGCAGCATTTCCCTTGGGGACGAACGTTTTGCTGGCGGCCCGCCAAGCTTGCGCCGCAGCCGGGGCAATACGCGCAGCAGTTGCTGTTGTTCGGCAGCGCTTTCCGGCGATTGGCCAGCCACTGTGGCCAGTTCCATGGCCAGTTGATACTCGCCACAGCGCTCCAGCACACGAATCAACCGCGCCCTCGCACCGGGCCACGTGCAGTTGCGGTAAATCCCCAGCGCATTGGCAAAATCCGCCACGCGCTCGCAGTGCTGACCGATCTGGAACAACAGCTTGCCGCGCCGTTTCTGCAACCAGGGATTGGTGAGTGTCAGCCCGTTGATCTGCTCGACAATCCCCGCCACCGCCTCGCCCGCTTCCAATCGCTGCTGGCATTCGTGAAGGAAGAAACAGGCATCCACGTCCTCGCGACTGCGCAAGCCTCGGGATTCCGCGCAGAACTCGACTTTTTCGTAGGTAAAGATGCCGAGGTCGGCCAGTACGAACTCCGACCAGTCCTGGTAAAGATTGCCGAAGAACATCAGGCGCAGACGATCACACAGACCCATGATGGTCAGGCTGAACAACCGGTCTTCCAGGGGGGCGCACCATTGGCTAAAACTGAGTGCTTCGGGAAATCGCTCGCTCAGGGGCGGGAGCCACTCGGTCTTTTTGCCTTTGGGCTGATCAATGACGGTGCCGAAGCACTGCACGATTTCCGCCTTGAGCAATACGTCGAATAGCGTTTCGAGTGACAGCGGCGCCTGCTCATCGATCCAGCCCAGTTCCAGTAATGGCCCGGCGGCGCTGGCGATGTCGCCAATCTCGAGGTAATGCAGTTTGCCGGCCCGAAAATGAATCCCCTTGCGCATCACCATCCGTACCAGCAGCGCCCTGGACTCGCGGGGCAACCGGTTGAATTCACGGATGAAGGTTTGCTCCTCGACCGTCAGCACATCGGCATAGCGGTGCTCAAGCCAATCAAGCACTTGCGTGAAGTTGTTCAAGTAATAGAACGGATCGTCGAGCGGATTCTGGGTCACAGGAAAACAGGGCCATGGGGAGCGAATACTGGTTATGCGTACAGATACCAGCAACGCCCTGTCCGGTGCAAACGGAAAAGGATAAGCGGCGGCGTGATCGGGATTATTTCGACTGCCTGTCGAACTTTCCCGCGATCCATCGTACCAACCGCGTTAGAGGTACAGTGACGATTGAAGGATTCGCAGCAGTCGCGCTGTTTTTTGGAGGATGAGAGGTGGTTATGAATATCAAGACTCTGGGTTTGCCCCTGGCTATGGCGGCGCTGCTGGCCCTTGCTGGTTGCTCGACGCCAACGGTAGTGACACTGCAGAACGGCACCCAGTATTTGACCAAGGACATGCCGAAAGCCAATAACACGGAAGGTTTTTACGAATTTGAAGATATTTCCGGGACGAAAGTGAAGGTCAAGGTTGATGAAGTGGCTACGGTTCGCAAGGAAGACTGAAGACCGCGTTATCGTTCATCGCGGGCAAGCCCGCGATGTGTCCCTTGCAGACGTCACATCAGCTTCAGGCAATAACAACACCGCCCAGGCTATCCAGCCCGACCCCGACCAGCGTCACTGAATCATTGCCAAACGTCAGCACCGTATCGTTCCCGACCACCGTGGCATGAGCCCGGTAATCATCATCCGGCGCCACCCCCTGAACCCCGAGAAACACCAGTTTGTCATTCGCCTGATAACCCAACACCCGGTCATGGCCAAACGCGCCACTGAACAGGAACGTGTCGCTCCCGCCGCCCGATTCCATCAGGTCATTCCCCGCGCCGCCGACAAACACGTCGTTGCCTTGACCACCGATCAAATGGTCGTTGCCGTCCAGGCCAAACAACCAATCACCACTCGCGTGAGCCTTTAGCGTATCGGCGCCCGCTCCGCCCTTCAGCGTCGAGGCGTATTGAGTCAGGTTGTTTCCCACCGCCAAACCGTTGGCCGTAACGCTGTGGCTCACGTCATCCTTGAACAGTCCCCAGAGAAACCCCGGCTCCCTGGTGGTAATGCTGCCAATGTCGCGGGTGATATTGATACCGCCCTGCCCATCGCGGATATACAGGTTGCCGGCGCCGTCATTGGCGAAATCGAAGTTTTTCACCGACTGCTGCAAGTCCAGCACATTGTTGCCCTTGCCACCCAGCACAATGTTGTAGCCACCACCGTCGCGGAAGGTGTCATTGCCATCGCGGCCTTCCAGGAAGTCGTTGCCCTTGCCGCCCTGGATCAGGTCGTTGCCGTCGCTGCCGATGATGAAGGTGCTGCCCTTATGGGTCTCTGCGTTGCGATCGAGGTCCTGGACCCAGGTGTTGCTGCGCGCCGGATCAGACAGGTTGGCGACAATAATGGTCGAGTCCTTGCTGGTCAGTTCATAGAACTTCGACTCGATCAGCCGGGACATGCCATCGCCGTAACCCGTGGGCAGGTGAGAAATCCAGGTCGGGATATTGAGGATGGAAAACGGCAGCACATTCCACGCCGTCGAGGCGTAATGATCGTTGAAGCTGACGATGTTGTTGGTCGCCGAGTCCTGATGAGCATCGTGCACGCCCACTGAAGACAGATTGAAGGATGAGCCGTCGAGCGCGCGGAATACCGGGTCGTTCTCATAACCGACGTTGAGCACTTTATCGGTGCTGCTTTGGGTCGGTGAGGCGTAGGCAATGTAGTTGGAGTCCTTGTAGAACCCGGCCCATTTGTCGTTGCTCAGGTCCGCCAGGCTGTTGACCGCCAGACCGCCGAGGCTGTGGCCGCTGACCAGCACATCCTTGCCCGACAAGCCATTGGCACGGGCCAATGCCGCGACATCGCCCAGCAAGTCGCCAAACGCTTCGCCCACGTAGTTCTTCGCGTAATCCTTCGGCCCCAATGCGGCGAGCAGATCGTTGATCACGTCGGCGACCGAGTCACTGATCAGGCTTTCCCGAGGACCACTGGTGCCGCGAAAGGCGATGCCAATTTCGCTGAGATGGCCCAGAGCGTCGTACTTGCCGAGGATTTCGACCTGGGCGCTGGTGAACCCGGCCTTCTCGCCGAAGAAGGTTCCGCGGGCATCGACCTTGCCGTCATAACCCAATTGAGTCGCGGTAATGGGCGTCCAGCCAGCCTTCTGCACCGCGTCGAGCGCGGCTTTTTCCGAATCCGGATTCCACGGCACGCCGGGGATTACGCCTTGGGAGTCGGTGCCGCCAATCAGCGCGGTGACCAGCGTTGCCGGCAAACCGGGGCCAAAGCCGTGGTGTTGGTAACCGGTGGCAAAGCCGTTATCGAGGTTGTGATAGGAGTAAAGCGTGATCGCCATGGCGTCGGTGAACAACGCCTTTGAATCTGCCGTGCCGAAGTTTTTGTAGTCGTACACACCCATGGTAAAGCCTCTCTTGTTGTTGGAATGCTGTACCGCTGTGCCCTCGCCACAGGTTTCCCTGACTCAAGACTCTGCATTGCTCTAGATATCCTTGCGGCGTGACGGCGGGCCTTGCCCAAACGCCTCGTCAACTTTGGCCAGGTCTTGCTCGCTCAGGGTTCCGGCGTAGTAATGCAACTTGATCCAGGCCATCAAATAGTCGTACCGCGTTTGGGCCAGGTCGCGGCGTGTGGTGTAGAGCTGCTGTTCGGCATTGAGCGCATCGAGGTTGACCCGTTCACCGCCAAGGATGCTCTGCTTCGTCGAGAGCACCAGTGCTTCAGCGGACGCCAGGGCTTTCTGGTAGGCCCGCAACTTGCTCACCCCCGACTGGCACGCGCTGAACTGCCGGCGCAGCTCGATCAGCGTCTGCCGGGTCTGACCATCAAGCTGGAACTGCGCCTGCTCCATGGCGCGGCTGGCCTGGCGTGTCGAGGCGGAAACCCCACCGCCGGCATACAGCGGCACGTTGACCTCGATGCCGATGGTGTTGGTGTCGTAGCGCTGGTTGTAAGTGTTGCCGCTTTCCGATTCGTTCTGCCGCACCGAGGCGTAGGCACTGACTTTCGGCAGGTGCCCGGCGCGATTGCGTTCGACTTCGTAGCGCGCCACTTCCACGGCCTGGCGCTGCGACGCCAGGTTCGGGTTATTCGCCACGGCCATCTCGTGCCAGGTGTTGTATCGGGCGGGTTGCAGGGTGAAGGTCTGAAAGTCGTGATCAAGCGGCGCCAGATCGGCGATGTCGATGGCCGGCGCACCGATCAGCGCACCGAGTTCTCGCAAGGACGCATCCTGCTCGTTGTGCGCCTCGATTTCCTCGGCGGTCGCCAGTTCGTAACGGGATTCGGCCTCGAGAATATCGGTGCGCGTGCCCTCACCCTGGCGGAACATGTGTTCGTTCTGCTGGAACTGTTGTTCGAAGGCTTTCTTTTTCGCCAGTGCAATGTCGATCTGGTCTTGGGCGAACAGCGCCTGGGTATAGTTTTCCAGCACGCGTACCAACAATTCCTGGCTCTTGCCGCGAAAGGCTTCATCGGCGAACAGCGATTGCGCTACGCCTTTTCGGTACGCCGCATAGGCTTCGTAATCGATCAACGGCTGTTGCAGCGTCAAGGTCGAGCCATAACTGCTGTAGTTGCGATCATCGCGCTGATTTTGTCCGCGCTCGTTGATGTAGGTGACCTTGGAAGTGTTGCGGCCCTTGTTGTAGGTGTAACCCAGGTGTGGCAACAGCCCGGCGCGGCCGATGGCGCGGTTTTCCAGGCCGGCATCGCGTTCCTTGATGGCGCCGAGAAACACCGGATCATTGCGCAACGCTTGTTCGTAGATGTCGAACGGGCCCATGGCCATTGAAGCGTTGCAGGTCAGTAACGCGAGACTCGCGGCGAAGAAGGAAAGCTTATTCATACAGCGGAACATCCTTATTCCTCGGTTAACGCGGAACCTGCGCGGTCGAGCAGCGGTTTGAACAGATAGTTGAGGAGTGAACGCTCGCCGGTGCGCACGAACATTTCCGCAGGCATGCCGGGTTTGATCACCAGCCCGTTGAGTTTTTCCATGGCCTGATCGCTGACACTGCTGCGCAGCACGTAATACGGCACACCGGTTTTCTCATCGACCATCTGGTCGGCGGAAATCAGGCTGACTTCGCCGGGTACGCGCGGTGTGCGGCTCTGGTTGAACGCGGTGAACAGAATGTCCACCGGCAGGTGCGTGCCGACCTTATCGATCAGGTTGATCGGCAGGTGTCCTTCGACTTCCAGGTGGGTGCCTTGCGGGACGATCTCCAGCAGGGTTTCGCCCTGACGCACTACGGCGCCTTCGGTGTGCACCCCGAGGTTGACCGCAATGCCGTCCGCTGTGGCAATGATCTCGCTGTGTTGCAGGTCGAATCCGGCAGAGGTCAGTTGCTCTTCGAGGGTCACGCTTTTGAGCTGCGCATCGGCCAGTTGAGTGCGGACTTCTTTTTGGTATTCCTCGATATGTTGTTGCAGCTTCAGGCGTGATTCGAGGATTCCCTGCTCTACGCGACCGCTTTCACCGATGTTTTCTGCCAATTGTTGTTGAACTTGCGACAACTGGCGCTGGTACTCCATCAGCCGGTTGCGCGGGATGTAGCCGTTGTCCGCCAGCGGCTGCAGATTGCCCAGTTGTTGTTGCAGCGAGCTGGCCTGGGCCGACAGGTCCGAACGGGCGCGGCGCATGCCGGCCAGTTGCGCCCCGGCGCCCTCGATGCTGGCGCGCAAGGCGGCCTGTTCGCGGGAAAACGCTTCGCGGCGACTGCTGAACAGCTGCCGTTGGCCTTCCAGCACCAATGCCAGGCGCGGGTCAGGATCGCTGCTCAGCGCTACGGGAAAACTCACCTGCTTGAGGTTGTCCCGCTCACTTTGCCAGCGCGCCAGGCTGGCCCAGGCCATGCGGTATTGCGCGCGCAGGGATTGCACGTCGGCGACGACTTGCGTGCGGTCGAGCTGGAATAACGGCTGGCCCTGCTTCACCGCCTCGCCTTCGCGCACCAGAATCTGGCTGACCACGCCGCTGCTCATCGATTGCACGGCTTTGCGTTTACCGGAGACCACGACCGTGCCTTGCACGGGAATGCCTTGGTCGAGCGGCGCGAGGCTGGCCCACGTAAAGAAACTGCCGGCACCGACAATCGCCAGTATCCAGCCCACGCGGGCGAAATAGCGCGCATCGCGTTCAGGGCGCTCGGCGATGTAATCGTGTTCCAGGGTGGCTTCGCTGTTGTTGCTCATACGCCCGAATTCCTTGTCGAGGACGGATACTGCCGGCTCATGCTCAGCCCGGCGGGTGTCTGCGCGGGCTTTTGTTCCTGAGCGCCGGCTAGCGCCTTGAGCACGTCCTGGCTCGGGCCGAACGCCTGCAAACGTCCATCATTGAGGACCAGCAATTTGTCCGCCTGGGCCAGCGCCGAAGAACGGTGAGTCACCAGAATCACGCTGGTGCCCTGGGCTTTCATTTGCGCAATCGCGCCGGCCAATGCGGCTTCGCCGACGGTGTCGAGGTTGGAGTTCGGTTCATCCAGCACCACCAGGCTCGGTTTTCCGTACAGGGCTCGCGCGAGCGCCACGCGCTGTTTTTGACCGCCGGACAACCCGCAGCCATCCTCGCCAAGCACCGTGTCGTAGCCTTGAGGCAGGCGCAGGATCAAGTCATGGACGCCCGCCTGATGGGCCGCTTCCACGACTTTTTGCGGATCGGCCTCACGGAACCGGGCGATGTTTTGCGCGATGCTGCCGCTGAACAATTCGATGTCCTGCGGCAAGTAACCGATGTAGGGGCCGAGTTCGTCGCGATTCCAGCGATGGATGTCGGCGCCGTCGAGCCGCACGGTGCCACCGAGGGTCGGCCACACGCCGACCAACACTCGGGCCAGCGTCGACTTGCCGGATCCGGAGGCACCCAGCACGCCCAGCACTTCACCGCTGCCGAGCTGGAAACTGACCAGGTGCAACGTCGCGCCCCGTTGTCCGGGAGGACCGGCACTGACCTGTTCGAAGGTGATCTGCCCTTTCGGCGCCGGCAACGCCATGGCGTCGTCGCTTGGTGGAAAGGCTTGAAGCAGCGCGTCGAGACGCCGATAGGCGAGTTTCGCGCCGCTCCATTGTTTCCATACGGCGATCAACTGGTCGATGGGGCTCAGCACCCGTCCCATCAGGATCGAGCCGGCGATCATCATCCCGGCCGTCATGTCGCCCTTGATCACCAGCAATGCGCCAAGTCCCAGCACGAGGGATTGCAGGCACAGGCGCAAGGTTTTGCTCAGGGAGCTGATGACCGCGCCGGTATCACTGGCCTGATTCTGCAGGCCGAGGAACCGCGAGTGCACCTGGAACCAGCGATGGCGCAAGGCGCCGAGCATGCCCATCGCTTGAATGGTTTCCGCGTTGTGCAAGTGACTGGTGGCCATCAGGCTGGACTTCTGGGAAAAAACCGCCGCCTCACCGAGCGGCTTCTTGGTCATCGCCTCGTTGAGACACGCCAGCCCGATCAGCAACACCGCGCCCGCCGTGGCAAACACGCCGAGCCAGACGTTGAACAGGTAAATCACGAACAGGTACACCGGAAACCAAGGCGCATCGAAGAAGGCAAACAGCGCCGGGCCGGTAACGAACTGGCGAATATGCGTCAGATCCCCCAGCGACTGCCCGGCGTTGCCCTCGCCCCTGAACAGGTTGCGCTCGAAAGCCGCCTGATACACCCGCAGGTTGAAGCGTCGCTCCAGTTGGCTGCCGATACGAATCACGATGAAACTGCGGATAATCTCCAGCAAACCGATAAACACAAAGAACCCGACGACCATGAGCGACAACATGGCCAGCGTGGTTTCATTGTGTGAAGACAATACCCGGTCATAAACCTGAAGCATGTAGATAGAGGGTACTAACATCAGAATGTTGATCAGCGCCGTAAAACAGCCGACGCTGATCAGAATGCTCTTGTAGTCGCCCAGCGCCATAATTAACGGTGCGGTGACCGAATTCTTAGCCATCTTCATGCGCTCTTCCTGAGGTGTTATCCCTCGCCTGCCTGGCGAGGTTGTTACTTACACTTTAATAACAACTTGGAGGGTTTCGATTAATGCAGCGGGTGCTCAAGTTCAATGACCAGTCCGGTCTTCGAAGTGCCTCGATACAGTCCGTCACGCTGACGACTGAAAAACACAAGCTTCGACCCTTCCTTACCGGTGAGCGCGATGCCGTCGGGCTCGGGAAACCAACCGATCGGCTGCTCTCCCAGCCATCCAGCGAGGCACTCGGTGCCGTCGCCCAAGGTCTGGTTAGCTTTGAATTCCAGGGGGCAAACGTTCGATGGGTTGCCCTGCTGCGTCACCCGCCATTTTCCCGCCAGTTCCGACGGGTCTGCCAACTTCAGGCTGCTTGCCATGGCTACATCTCCAAAAAACATCATGAGCGTCGCGAAAAGCCACGCGGTTGCTTTGCAGGTCAAAGCGTCTGGGATCATAAGGCGTTTTACTCAGGGTTGCGGCTCAAGGGACAAAGAGCGGCGCTTTCGGCGCCGCCCTCCTTTTGCCTTGAATCAGGCCACGATGTCCGAGAATGCTGCCTGGCCAACGGTACTGACCAGGAAGTCAGCCACGCCATGCCCGGAGAAGTCCACCGACAACAGGCTGTTGCCACCGGAGGTGGTCAGCACTGCATCGCCCGCCGCCCCCGTGAAGGCGCTCACAAAATGCAGGCCTGCGCCGTTGGTGATACCGCTCAGGTCGATCTTGTCGAGACCGCTGACAAAATCGAGGATCTGATCGACCGCACCCGGCTTGGAGTCGCTGCTGGCCGCGAACACGAAGGTGTCCGAACCGGCGCCGCCCCACAACGTGTCTGCACCGCCCGCGCCGTAAAGGATGTCGTTGCCGGCACCGCCCTTCAGCTCGTTGGATACACCGTTACCGATCAGCAAATCATTGCCCGAACCGCCGATGGCGTTTTCGACGGTAACGCCCTTGGCAATGGACACATTGCCCACCAGGCCGCCAACGTCGGAGAACGAGGCTTCATTGAGGTTGATCTTCTGGTTTTGGGTAAACCCGGAAAAATCCAGGGTGTCCTTGCCGCCCGCATCCCACACCGAAAACACGACCTTGTCCGACGACGAAGACGCGCTCAGGAAATCGCGACCGGCGTTGGAGTTGAAACCGTAGGTGGTATCGCCGGTCCGGGTGGTCGTATTGGCGCCGTAGAGCTTCTGGATGGCTGCGATATCGTCCATCAGCGGGCCCGACGAATAGGCTTCGACACCGCCCTTGCTGAAGTTCTGGCTGGTGTTGCTTTCACTCCAGTAGCTCATGACGCTGTAGCCGCGGGTGTCTTGCCCGTAGGACGCGTCGTTGTAGGTCGGTGCGCCTTCACCGGCGTTGTAGTCGCCGGGATGGGCCAGGCCCAGGGTATGACCGATTTCGTGGGTCAGGGTTTGCCGGCCGTAGTTGTTCAGCTCCGGGGTCTTGTTGGGCGTGTAGCTGCTGTTGGTCAGGTACCAGGAGGTCCCGTCGTAACCTGCGCCCGTACCGGGCAAGTAGGCGAATGCCGCCGCGCCGTCCTGACCGCCGCTGTAGTTGCCAAAGGTCATGTGACCGTCGCCGCCGGTGGCCTTGTCCGTGAACGTCACCTTGGCCACGTCGGCCCAGGATTGCATGGCGAGCACGGCCTGGGCTTTCTGTTGAGCGCTGAATTGGCTGAACCCGGTAATCCCGTGTTTGTTCATGGTGCTCGACGAGGCCGAGGTCAGGAACGTGTAGGTCAGTTCGATTTTGCCGCTGCCGTCCTTGTCCTGGTAGGCCGCACCGTCGCGCAGTAACTGGGTGGCAGCCTGGTCGACGGAGAACGACGGTTTGCCGTTGACCGTAAGGTTGCCGCCACGGTCGTACTGATGGCTGAAACCATTGATCTGATTGAACGCGGAACTAGAGGCAGCCAATACTTGCAAGGGCTGAAAGGCCAGCCCGGCACTCTCGATAGCGTTACTTTTTACTTTCGACATAAACACACTTCCTTGTATTGCCATGGAACAGTTTTAGTCAGATAGCGACAATCTCTGGCGAGATCGTCCTATCACTCGCCCAATGAAGGCGAAAGAAAACTGACACAATTGGAAATCAAACGTCCACTCCTTTTTTGACGTCAAGTTTGAGTGATCGGGAAAGTGCCCGGAAACAATAGGCATGCTGATCAAACATTGAATGTAAAATAATGAGCCGGCGTTATTGTCGGACAATCGATAATTTAATTATTAAATAAGGGTAAGTTGTTCAGGGCGCAATCGTCCGACTATTCATCTTGTGTTTCGTACACTTCGATCAGTGAAAAATTAGACTTTTCGAGGAATGTGACCACACTGAAATACCGAGTTATCGTTCTTCACGAGGCTCACGAAATGATCCGGGTGAAGCCTGCATGAAAATGCTCACGCCCTTTTTGGCCGCCCTCCTCGCCGCCAGCGCGTGCGCGGCGACGAACCTTTGTGCCATGGCCGGGACTTCTACGGTCCTGGCGACCAGCTTCGATTGCGCCAGGGCCACCGCCGCCGTGGAGAAGCTTATCTGTCGCGACCCCCAACTGAAGCAGATGGATATTGAACTGACGCGCCTTTATCGCCTGGCGCTCACGGACGTTCATTCGGTGCCGAGTCCTGAAAAAGTCGAGATCGAACAGCGGTTCTGGGCTGACGCCCGCAATCAGTGTGGCGCCGGGGCAGAGCCCAAGGCCTGCACGATCCGACGTTATGCCGAACGTGCGCATCAGCTTCGCCAGGGCTCGGCGATTGCGCGAACCAGGGATCCGAGCAGACTCACCGATGGCCCCATAGCCTTGCGTTGCGCAGGGCTCAGCGCGTTGATTGGCGCCACTTTCTTCAATGTCGAGCCGCGTGTCGTTTACCTGAAATGGGCAAATACCTCGGTCACGCTTATCCAGGTGCCGGATGATGCCGCGACCCGATACAACGCCAAGGACAATCGGGGGAACTACAGCTTCTGGCAAGACGGCAACGATGCTTTTTTCCAGATGCCGGGCTCGGGACGAATGAGTTGCACGGTCGAGCCCACTGGCTGATCGTGCAACGGGACGTCCTGTCCCGATGGTCTCGATCCAGCCTGTCAGCTTCCGGTGCGAATCTTGTTCCATACCCGCGTGCGGATCCGGTCAATATTCAGCGGCATCGCTTCCAGTGCAATCAATTTCCCCATCATTTCCGGGCTCGGGTAGACCTTGGTGTCGTTCTTGATCGCCGGGTCGATCAGACTGTCAGCCTGTTCGTTGCCATTGGCGTAATGCACGTAGTTGCTGATGCTGGCCATGACGTCCGGGCGCAGCAGGTAGTTCATGAAGGCGTAACCGGCTTTTTCGTCCGGGGCATCGACGGGCATGGCGACCATGTCGAACCAGATGGCGGCGCCTTCCTTGGGAATCGCATAGCCGATGTCCACACCGTTCCTGGCTTCCTTCGCACGGTTTTCGGCTTGCAGGATGTCACCGGAGAAACCGACGGCCACGCAGATGTCACCGTTGGCGAGGTCGCTGGTGTACTTGGACGAGTGGAAATAGCTGACGTAAGGCCGGACTTTCATCAGCAGCGCTTCAGCCTTTTTGTAGTCTTCCGGGTTCTTGCTGTGATGCGGCAGGCCCAGGTAGTTCAGGGCCGCCGGGAGCAATTCCGGACCATTGTCGAGGATCGCCACGCCACACTTCTGCAACTTCGCCATGTTTTCGGGCTTGAAGATCAGGTCCCAGGAATCCACGGGGGCGTTATCGCCCAACACCGCTTTGACCTTGGCGATGTTGTAGCCGATGCCGGTGCTGCCCCATAGATATGGAAAGCCGTGCTCGTTGCCCGGGTCGTTGGTCTGCAAGGCCGTGAGCAAGACCGGATTCAGGTTCTTCCAGTTCGGCAACTGGCTCTTGTCGAGCTTCTTCAGCGCCCCGCCCTGAATCTGCCGGGCCATGAAGTGGTTGGAGGGGAACACCACGTCGTAGCCGGATTTACCGGTCATCAACTTGCCGTCGAGGGTTTCGTTGCTGTCATAAACGTCGTAGCTGAAGCCGATGCCGGTCGCTGTCTGGAAGTTTTTCGTGGTGTCCGGTGCGATGTAGTCCGACCAGTTGTAGATCTTGACGGTCTCGGCTGCGTGGCTGAGGGACACGACGAGCGCCAGTGGGGCCAGTGCCAGGGTCTTTCGGATCATGAGTGGATTCCTGTGTAGGTTTTTTTTGTTGGCAGGCAATCAGAGGATCAAAAAATCAAAACGTAGGTCTTGCGCACGGTTTCCTGGATGTCCCAGATACCGAGGCTGTTGGCTGGCAACATCAGTGCATCGCCGGCTTCTATGGAGAGGGTTTCACCGTCGTCCGGGGTGAAAGTGCAGCGTCCCTGGATGAAATGACAGAATTCCTGGGCCACGATCTGCCGGCGCCAGCGACCGGGGGTGCATTCCCAGACGCCGGTTTCGACGCCATCGTCGCGTTCGACGCTGGTGGTGGACGCCACCGCCACGGGGGTGCCCAGCGGCACGGCGACCGGGTTTGATTCCTCCAGCTTCAGGGTGGCGGTGTTTTTGAATTGCGTGATGCTCATGGGAATACCTTTCGATGTAGAGAGCGCTTTACTGCATGAAACCTTCCATGAACCCGGCAACCCCACTGGCCAGTTTGCGCCGCCAGGGCGCGGTAGCCGGGTTGGCCAGGGTCTGGTCTTCATGGACGAAGCTGCGGATGATCGCGTTGTAGCCGAGCCAGCGGCAGGGTTCCGGTTCCCAGGCTTTGAGCGCATCGAGACCGCCTTGAGGGATGACCCACGGCTGATGGACCAGGTCGGTATCGCGCTGCAGGATCAGATCGGCCAGGGTTCGCCCGCCCAGGTTGCTGGCGCCGACGCCCTCCCCGCCATAACCGCCAGAAATCGCAATGCCGCTCGCTTGATCGCACAACATGTGGGGCTTGAACCGCCGGGACATGCCCAGGTTGCCGCCCCAGCCGTGAGTGATGCGTACGTGCTTGAGTTGCGGGAATAGCTCGCCGAACAGGTAACGGCGCAGTTCTACTTCGCTGGTAGTCAGGTCGAAGTCATGACGCAGTTTGCCGGCAAACTGATAGCCGCCCCTCGCACCGAACACCAGACGGTTATCCGCCGTACGCTGACCGTAAGTGACCTGGCGGCTGCTTTCGCCAAACGCCTGGCCGCGACTCAGGCCGATTTCGTCCCAGGTGGCAGCGGACAGCGGCTCAGTTGCCACAATCAAGCTTTGCACCGGCAACTGGTAACGGCCCAGCGGTGGCAAGGTAGCCGCGTAACCTTCTACCGCCGGAACGATCCAGCGACTGCGCACGGTCGCTTTTGCCGTGCGCAGGCTGCCCGATTGCCAATGGGTGACCGGGCTGTTTTCGTAAATCCTGACGCCCATGCGCTCCACCGTCCGAGCCAGTCCTCGTACCAGTTTTGCCGGGTGAAGGGTTGCGACGTGCGGTGCATAGATGCCGCCATATGGCTTGGCAATTCTGATTTGCTGCGCCAACTGCTCCGGGCTGAGCCAGCGGTAATCACTTTCGCTCAGGCCTTGTTGGTAGAGCTTGTCGAGATAGTGCCGCAGGCTGGCTTGCTGTTCCGGATAGCGCGCGGCGCAATACAGCGCCCCGCCTTTGCGAAAATCGCAGTCGATGCCTTCACGTTCGAGGACAATCTCCACTTCATCCGGAATGCTGTGCAGCAGATCATAAGAGGCGCGGCGCTGTTCGGCCGATAGATCGGCCAGCAAGCGGTCTTCGCCAAGGATATTGCCCATCAGCCAGCCGCCGTTGCGGCCCGAGGCACCAAAACCGGCGGTCTGCGCTTCAATGATGGCGATGTCCAGGCCTGGCGCCAGACGTTTGAGGTAGTAGGCGGTCCAGAGGCCGGTGTAGCCCGCGCCAATGATGGCGACGTCGACGTCCAGATCCTGTTCCAGCGCCGGACGCGCCAACAATGGCTCGTCGAGCTGGTCCATCCACAAACTGATAGTGCGCCACGCCGGCATGCAAGACTCCGCCACTCAAGTTTCGATGGCGTTGATCCTAGTGCGTGGGCTCAGAGGCTGTCTTGCGCGCGTGCACGCAAAGAAATTTGTTTAGCGTAGGCCTTCGGCGACAGGCCGGTGTGCTGACGGAAACAGCTATAGAACGCCGACAGCGAATTGAAGCCGGCGGCAAACGCCAGTTCATCGATCCGCAGCGGCGGCGTGGCGGTGTCCAGTGTGGCGAGCAGATGCTGTAACCGGGCCTGGTTAACGTAGCGATAGAAACTCTGGCCCAGCACCTGATTCAGCAGATAGGAAATCTGATTGCGACTGTAGCCGCACTCCTTCGCCACCCGTTGCAGGTCGAGCTCGGGGTCCAGATAGGGCTGCTGACGCTGGAAATACTGTTGCAGGTCTTGCGCCATGAAACTCAGCTGACGCGGCGACAACCCGAGCCGACTGGCGGCCGGACGCTGATTGTTGGCGGTTTTGCTGACGGGGCGCTCATGCATCAGCGAGGCGTACTCATTGACCCGCCAGATCAGCCCGTCGCGCACGGTAATCGCCTCACTGGCACGAAAGGACACCAACCCTTCGCCACCGCGCAGGGTAATGCGGTACTGAATGAATGCCGTGTTGCCGTCCAGTCGAATGCGGTCCGAGTGCTCCAGCGCTTCATCGGGATCGCGTGGCATGCTGCTGCGCACATACTCGCGCAACTCGTCGAGACCCATCACACGGTTCTGGAAAAAGTCGTTGTACTGAACATCCGGGTGATAAAGCGCCATGACCCCGTCCAGGTCCCGGTGTTTCCAGCGCAAGTGATAGCGCATGACCGTCTCGCTCGTGGCCTGGGTTTGCAGCGGACCATCATCATCGGCGGGCATAAAGGTCTCGATGAGAAAAAAGCAAGCTTGCCGAAATTCAGCCCCGGCTTCAACGTCGATTCGATAATGGCTTTTTGCCTATCATTGTGGCGCTGTGATCTGAATCAAAAAAAACTGAACCAATCGCTAAACGGCCTGAAAAATCCACATTATTTTCACATCCGGATGCTACTTTTAAATGCAGTCACCGGTTGAGCCAATGAAGGCTCTTCCCTCCTACCATGAGCTAACGGAAGCGCTCGATGAAGAAGGCGGGCAACATATGAATAAAGGGTTCAGTAAAGTCACCTTTCCAAACGCCTGCCAGCTGATGCGCTGGCATTTTCATCCCATGGGTTTTGAGGCGAGCATGGATGCACCGGGCAGCATGATCGCCCGTCTGTTTGACCGCGCCAGTGGCGAGACCATGATCGCCATCGCTGGTATACCCTGCGCAACAGTCATGAATGCCGCGGATGTGGAACGCATAATCGAAGCGGTGGAGGATGAACTTGAGTCTTTCATTCCACCTGCGGCCCTCAGGAGTTATGCCTGAAGGCTGAGTCAGCCGTAAAAAAGCCCACGTCAGGTGGGCTTTTTATTGTCCGCTGATTAAACAGCCTTGCCCGCGCGGTGATCGGCAAAGAATGGTTTGCCCTTGCCGATCTTATCGGAAGCCTTCGGCATGTTCGCCGCCGGAGTGTCCTGACCATCGACGTACCAGTAGCAATGGCTCACCGCACGCGTGATGCCGACATAGGCCAGTCGCAGAATCTCGTCTTTTTGTGCGTTATCGTAAGCTTCTCTGTCGCCAGCCTTGCCCAGACCTGCCATGCGGTAGACCTGATTCTTGTAAGGCGAACTGGTCAGGTGCTGACAATCTCCCAGCAGAAACACCGCATCGGCCTGAAGGCCCTTGGCGCTGTGATAGGTCAATTGCTTCAATCGACGCGACTCGTACGGCAAGCTAGAATCTACATTAACTACAGACTGAATATGCTCTTCTATCAATGACTTATCGCTACTTTTTCGATAAAGCATCAAGATTGAGTCACCCTTTCTGTAGTGCTCCATCAGCCGCATGGCCATGCCCTTATCGTCGCGATCCAGCACATTCACTGGAAGCAACGACCTGGCCTCGCCACTGGCCCTGGCCTTTTTCCCGGCAATGGCGGGCGCGGCGCGCACGATATGTTCGGCGGCATCGATGATGTGCTGATGGCTACGATAATTGTCACTGAGCATGACCTTGGTGGTGCTCGGCGACGGGAATTCCTTGTTGAACTCCATAAAGTACGTGGGTGAACTGCCGCGCCATCCATAAATGGACTGCCAGTCATCACCCACGCAGAGCAGCGACGAATGCTGGGCGCCGCGACCGACGTGCATGGCCGGGCCACGACTGCGAATTTCCGCCAGACTGGCACGAATCCAGGAAACGATCTGCGGCGATACATCCTGAAATTCGTCGATCATCAGGTGCGACAGCGGTCGCAGCAATTCGTCACTCAGCAGCTTCTGATTTTCCGGGGAGTGCTCGCTGAACAAGGCAAACATGCGGTTGTAGGTCATCACCGGTGGTTTTTGATCCAGCAGATGATCTTCCAGCGCACGCCAGTAAAGACTCAAGGCTTCGAAGAAAAAACGGTCCGGGTCGTCCTTGGCGAAACTCATCTGGCCAACCGCGCCCGGAACATCCAGGCCCAGGTTCTCGATAAATCCAGCCGCTGCGACAAAACAGTCGAGCAACGGCGCGGAACCGAGTTCGCCCTTGACCTTGTAATCGAACCCCGGCCCGGCGCTGGCATCCCCTGCGAGCGAGGCTAAAACACGTTTTGAAGATTCGTAACTATCCAGCCATATCAAAGGCTTACGACAGAAAGCTTGAAACAGTGTTCGCTTTACAGCCCACTCTGCACGAACGCTGAGCTTGGCATTCGGGCGGCTGACCTGTGGGTTTTCCCGCGGATCGAACCCCAGCACCACCCAGGCGTCCAGGCTTGGAATGTAGCCATGGCAGTGAAACGTCGAGCCGTTGATATCGAACGACTGACGATTGGGCTCGATGCCCTTGATCGGCCAGGCACCGGCGCGGAACCACAAGTCCTCGATGAAATCGCACAACTCTTCATCACGCTTCGCGGCCAGTTCGGTCACGGCCATGCGCTTTTGCACGTCCGGGTGATCGCGCTCCAATTCCTTGAGCTGCAAGGCATGGCGGGATAACGGCGTGATCAGATTGCGAAAACGTTCATCGCGGGTGTGCAGGTTGTGATAACAGGCGTTGAGCTGCTGACGCTGGGCGTCATTGATGCGAAGGTCGAACGGATTGCTGTCGGCCTCCTCATCGCTATTTTGAGAGCGGTGGCTGAGGTTTTCGAAGGCTTGTAGCCGTTCGAAGCCCGGCAGACTGCGCACCATCGGCAGGATTCGCGAATGGAAGGTCCGCACCAGATCCCGTGCTTGTTTGAAGCTCAGTTCCCGGCCCCAGAGCGCAAACAGCTCGATCAGCTTATTGATGAAGTCCTTGCGCGACTCACGCGTAAACGTCACCACGGTCATCGAGTCGAGTTCGAAACCCAGGTAGTGAGTCAGCAGCAAGATACGCAGCACCAGCGTGGTGGACTTGCCCGCCCCCGCGCCGGCGATCACCGATGTTGATGGCGTGTCGCTGAAAATCATCTTCCACTGTGCAGCGCTGGGCTGGGCATGGGCTGGCAGAAACCGGGCGACGTCAGCCTTCATGCGCTTTTTCAAGTCAGCACTCAGCGGTAGGCGCCAATCATCGAACAGGTTGTCGTCGACGCTGGGTGGGCGGTGTTCGGTCGAGCGCGAATCTCGGATCAGCAACACCTGTCGACCTTCCTCCAACCCTTCGAGCTTGCCTTCCTTATAGCCATAATCCACCCCCGCGATGTGGCCACTGCGGAAGCCATCCGCCTGGCCATGCAACCATGACGCGCGGTGTTGCGCGCGCAGCCGGGTCAGGCCATGGCCGAAGAACCGGGCCGCAAGACGCTTGAGCAGCGGCATCTCGGCCAAGGGACGAAGTTCAGGAGGAAGATCGGGGGTGTGTTGCGGCACGCGGGCTGACTCCAGGGTGTGAGGCTGTTGATGACTATGGTGTCTGCATTTGCCGTTGAGTTCTAGTGAAATGCTTACAGGTCATTGGCTTATGCGATGAAGTGAAGGCTGGGTGAGAATGTTTCGAGGCTATTTCACATCAATTTATTCGATGATACCGAGGTATTTTTTACGCTTTTTATCGATCAGTCCCTGATGGATGATGCTCGCCATCAAAAACCCATTTCAGGAGACGATCATGCTCGAACTCAGACCTTTCAACTCCCTGGGCGGCGCCCACCACGGCTGGCTGGATGCTCATCATCACTTTTCGTTCGCCGAGTACCACGACCCAAAACGTATGAACTGGGGCAACCTGCGAGTGTGGAACGATGACGTGATCGCCTCCGGCACCGGCTTCCCGAAACACCCCCACCGGGACATGGAAATCATCACTTACGTTCGTGAAGGCGCGATTACCCACGAAGACAACCTCGGCAACAAAGGCCGCACCGAAGCGGGCGACGTTCAGGTCATGAGTGCCGGCACCGGGATCGCACACAGCGAGTACAACCTGGAAGCCACCGAAACCAGAATCTTCCAGATCTGGATCATCCCGAACGAAACCGGCCTGGCACCGTCTTGGGGCGCCAAGCCGTTCCCGAAAGGCCAGCGCGAAGGTTTCGTGACGCTGGCCAGCGGCAAGAGCGGCGACGACCAAAGCCTGCGGATTCGTGCGGATGCGCGGCTGGTGGCCGCGAACCTGAAGGCTGGCGAGTCTGCCGAGTATCGGCTGGACAGCGGCCGTCGTGCTTACCTCGTGCCAGCCACGGGAGTGATTGAAGTCAATGGGTTGCGCGCACAAGCTCGAGACGGTGTTGCAGTGGCCGATGAGCAGGTGTTGCGGGTAACGGCCATTGAGGACAGTGAGATTGTGTTGGTGGACCTGGCTTGATGGGGTAAATGCAGGGCAAAAAAAATGGGCGACCAGAAATGGCCGCCCATTTTTTATAAGCCATTGTGGCCAGGAAGCTTGCTTCCCCACCACAGGGCACTCGATCACTTCGCGGAAATAGCGCCATCCACCAATGTTTGCGCTTCAGCCACCAACTGCTTCAGGTGTTCGTCACTGACGAAACTTTCGGCGTAGATCTTGTAGATGTCCTCCGTACCCGATGGACGCGCCGCGAACCACCCGTTTTCGGTCATGACTTTCAGACCGCCGATGGCCTGGTCGTTGCCCGGCGCATGACTGAGGATGCTCTGGATCGCTTCGCCCGCCAACTGGGTCGAGGTGACCTGTTCCGGCGACAACTTGCTCAGCAGGGCTTTCTGCTCCGGATTGGCCTTGGCGTCGACTCGCACCGAGAACGGTTCGCCCAGTTCGTCAGTCAACGCGCGATAAGCCTGGCTTGGGTCACGACCGGTACGAGCGGTCATTTCTGCCGCCAACAGCGCCGGGATCAAACCGTCCTTGTCTGTACTCCAGACACCGCCGTCCTTGCGCAGGAACGACGCGCCGGCACTTTCCTCTCCGCCAAACCCCAGCGAGCCGTCGAACAGCCCGTCCGCAAACCATTTGAAACCGACCGGTACTTCGTACAGGCGACGGCCCAGACGCTTGGCCACGCGATCGATCAGACCGCTGCTGACCACGGTTTTGCCCACGGCCGCATCAGCGCGCCATTGCGGACGGTTCTGGAACAGGTAGTCGATCGATACCGCCAGGTAACTGTTCGGCGCCAGCAAACCACCCGACGGGGTCACGATGCCGTGGCGGTCGTGATCCGGATCGCAGGCGAACGCCACGTCGAAGCGTTCTTTCAAGCCGATCAGGCCTTGCATCGCGTGGCTGGATGACGGGTCCATGCGGATCTGGCCATCCCAGTCGACCGTCATGAAACGGAATGTCGGATCGACCTGCTTGTTCACCACGTCCAGGTCCAGCTTGTAATGTTCGGCAATCGCCGACCAGTAGCGAACCCCTGCTCCGCCCAGCGGATCAACGCCCAGATGCAGCTTGGCACCGCGAATGGCATCGAAGTCGATCACGTTGATCAGGTCGGCCACATAGGTGTTGAGGTAATCATGACGATGGGTGGTGCTGGCCTTCAGCGCCTGTTCGTAGCTGATGCGTTTGACACCGGCGAGCTTGTTGCCCAGCAGCTCGTTGGCCTTGGCTTCGATCCATTTGGTGATGTGGGTGTCGGCCGGGCCACCGTTGGTAGGGTTGTATTTGTAGCCACCGCTTTGCGGCGGGTTATGGGACGGCGTGATGACGATGCCGTCCGCGAGCCCCGAGGTGCGGCCGCGGTTGTAGCAGAGGATCGCGTGGGAAATCGCCGGTGTCGGGGTGTATTCGTCACCCTCGGCAATCATCACGGTCACGCCATTGGCCGCCAATACTTCGAGGGCGCTGGCGCCGGCCGGGGTGGACAGCGCGTGGGTATCGATGCCGACGAACAGTGGCCCGTCGATGCCCTGGGCTTCGCGGTACAGGCAGATCGCCTGACTGATTGCCAGGACGTGCCATTCATTGAAACTCAGGTCAAACGAGCTGCCCCGGTGCCCGGACGTGCCGAAGGCGACGCGTTGGGTGGAGATGGCGGCATCGGGCTGGCCAGTGTAATAGGCCGTGACCAGTCGCGGGATGTCGACCAACGATTCTGCCGGTGCCGGTTTGCCCGCAAAAGGACTGAGTGTCATGCAAAACCTCTGGAATAGAGTGGTTCAGGAATAGGACAGCAGTTTACTGGCAGTTTGACCGCAACGCGATGGGATCGATCCATGGGCACAAACGATGTTTACGGCCGTGTTCAGTCCACCGACTCCAGTCGCAAGGCATCTCCCAGCAGGCTCAATGCAGCACCGATGTCATGATCTCCGCCGAACGCATGACTCAAGCGCAAATGCTGCGTATGCAGCCCCTGCAGACTGAAGAGTTCGCCCGGCGCAATCACCACATGATGCTTGAGCAAGCGCTGGAACACGCGACGCATATCGACCTGACGCAGTGAGCGTGCCCAGATCGTCGCCCCGCCCTGAGGATCGACGACATGCAGGGCGTCGCCCAGACGCTCCTGCAATAGCTGCGTCATGTGCACCTTGCGATCCTTGAGCAACCTGCGCAGCACCTGAAGGTGCTGATCGATCCGGCCATTGCCGTACAAACGGGCAATGGCTTTCTGGCGAATCGGCGACAGGCGAAATGAGCGCAGCAGGAAGTGCCGCTGCAATTGCTCGCTGAAATGTCGCGACAGCAGATAGCCGTACGGCGCTTCCGAACCGATGATTTTCTCGAACGTGGAGAACACGATCAGCCGGCCGGGGTCGAGCAGGTCGCGGAATCGCAAGCCGCCTGGCTCGAATTCGAGGTCGCCGTAACAGTCGTTTTCCAGCACCCAACTGCCATGCTGTTCCAGCAACTGCGCAATGGCCAGTCGATTGTCGTCGGGCGGCAGACTGCCCCGCGGCGCACTCAACCCCGACGACAGCATCACCAGCTGCACCGGCCGGGTTTCCAGCAGTTCCTTGAGTCGCTCGACGTCCAGGCTGCCATTGGCTTGCACTGGCCATTCGATCACTTGAACATCCGCGGCCTGAAGCAAGCGCAGGATCGTCCAGTCACACGGCGACTCGACGACCACCGCGGCGTCCTTGAGACCCAGCACAGCGATCAATATTTCCAGGACTCCGCGCAAGTCTGCGCCAACATAAACGTCATCGGCATGCCAGCAACGCACTGGCGACGTGGTGTAACGCGCCGCAAGAGCGGTGCGCAGTTCGAGCTCGCCGCAAGGTTGTGAAGGTGGTTGTGGCAGACGCGGGTATTGGCGCAGCAGTTCGCGTTCCAGCAGCAACAACGGACTGTCGAGAGGCTGCAGCAGCGCCGGCTCATCGGCACTGAAGACCAGCATACCCGGGCGTCTGGCGCTGACATAGACGGTTTCGAGGAGGTCGTTGCCACTGCCCGGCATATTGATCGAGGACACCGGCAACGCGTAGTAGCCGGACTTGGCCACCGAATAGACACGCCCTTCTTTTTCCAGCAGCGAATAAGCGTACTGGATAGTCGAGATCGACACGCCCAGTCGATTCGCCAACTGGCGTAACGACGGCAAGCGAACATTCGTGTCGCTGACCGGCTCGTTGATCAGGTGGGTCAAGTATCGGTACACCGCCTGATAGGCAAAGTCAGTCTCGCGAGGTGCTTTCAATGTCCCGCTGACCATTCACCCGCCACCGCAGCATCATGGTCATGACTGGCGGCTTCGGATTGCCCGTGCGCGTCGGCCGGCTCCCCGTCGGTCACCCTGCCCTCGACGTCAGGCGTCGGCCCCATGCGGTACAGCTTGCCGATCAGGCTGACAGGCAGCCCGCTGACGTCGACCATCCAGTGCACAATCTGTTCCGGCACCGGGTTGCCCTGCATCGCCCGGTGCAAGTCAGGCATTGCCACCAGCATGCCAGGGTGGCACTGACGCAGGAAACGCTCAAGCCCGGCACCGTTTTCGACAAAAGGCGCGAAGAGCAGGCACACCAGCTGCGCCTCGTTCAACCCAAGGCTTTTCTGCGCCTCGGCCGCAGCCAGTGCACGCTGATCGGACAGCCTCGCCGGGTTGCCAAAGGTCTCCACGGCTTGCTCGCACAGACGCTCCGGCAACCGCTTGCGACGCATCATCACCAAGGCTCGCTGCAAGTAGTCGGCGACGCCGGATTCATAGCTGTCACCGTGCATGAAACACGCCTGCAAACCCCGGACATGGGCAGAGATAGAGGGACTGACGTAGTCGTTGTCACTGAGCTGCGCCGTGAGTTCGTCAGACTGAAAACCCAGAAATTCGGTGAGCAGCGGCCATCGGTCTTCCCGGTTGCCGACCAGCAGGTCGTGAATGTCGATGAACGTGGTGCGACGGCAGGCTTCAAACTGTTCGGCCGGACGCCATTGCGCCTGGCCCTCTCCGTCATAAAACGTGCGGTAACAATCGCTGCCGAGTTCGTCGAGCACTGCAAACAGCGTGTCAAAACCGGTTCCAGAATGACTGGACGTCGTGAGCCCGGCCTTCGCCGCCGCCCGCTTCAAGCCCTCGATAAACAGTTTCTGCTGACGCGGTGAGTCGCTGCTGATCAATGCATCGACGCCGTTGTTCCACCGGGCAATTTGCCCAACGAATTCGCCAGTGGCCAGATACCCGTCGTCCCATAGATCGACCGGTCCGTCGAGGGACCGACGATGTCCCACCATCAGCAGATTGAGTCGATTGCCTTCGCGCCCCGCGTCCGAAATTGGAGACAGGTGCCTGAACGGCAAAACCTCCCGATTATCGGCCATCAATACTTCGACCCTGGGATCATCGTAGAGGAACAAGGCGCTGCAGCTGCGATGGATGTTGTCTTGAACCGTCGAACTGATGCCGTTCATGCGCAATGAAGCCACACGCAGCTGGAAGGTAGAAGGTGCCCTGCCGGCAATACTGAGCTGCGCGGCGCGTAGCAGTGCCAGGGTGTAGCAACTGTCCCGGGACCCGGACTGGATGGCCAGCACCTTGTAATCACCAATGCGATCCATGCCGCCGGCGGTGACCACTAATCGCTGAATCATCAACTGCAACGCTGTGCGTTCGGCCCGGGAAAAGAAACTCAGCAAGCGTTGCAGCACTTGCTGATAGACATAACTCATCGCCTGGTCATGGATAAGGGTCATCTTTATCTACCTGATACTCATAAGTTCAACCGTGAGCAAACAACGATATGCACGGCGCAAATCGATTAGCTGCCACGATTGAAGTGCTGGACGTTGTTCCCAAATGCTAACACTTAAGCTTCTGTAATTATTTGAAATGCCTGCTCAGTGCGGTTGTCCCGGCAACAGACAGGCCGCCGCAAAGCCCCGCAATACCGGCGCTCCTGGGCTGGAAGGGAGATCCTAGGAAATGTCCGACAACATCCCACAGACATTTAGCACAAGAAATAAAGAAAGAAGTCGCAGATGATTGTTTGGCAACTGCACAACGATCAACGGTTTGTCGGAAATATATTAACGATGTGCATTTAAAAGTATCAGACCGATACCCAGACATGACTCTTTCCTTGAGATGAAAGTAATCATTCAATTATCAGGGCTTAGATGACGATTAGAAGATACAGATCAAGAGCAAAAACCAGTTCAGTTGCTGAACCGACCTGATCGACAGGGACGTTTCATTTTCCCGTACGCATAAAAAAAGTCCGTGCGGGGCACGGACTTTTCAGAGGGGGTGTTACGCAGGTTCGACTTGCAGGGCGACCCGTTCGCGGCATGGGCATTCGTCCATGTAGCGGTGTGCTTCGACAAACTCGGAAAACGGGAAGACCCGGGTCTTGAGTGGCAGTAGAACGCGATCGGCGGTCATCTGGTTGATGTCGCGCAAGGCACGTTGCAGTGCGGCCTGATCCTGAATGATGCCCAGTTCCGGCTTGCCGGTGAAGTTGCCGATGCAGTGCACAAAGAACTGAATGTTCTTCTGGAACGCTGCGCAGGCCGGGAATGGCGTCTGGTTGCCCCCTTGCAGGCCGTACAACACCAGGCTGCCGCGAGGTGCGAGCACATCGCCGAGCAGAGACATCTGAGGGCCACCCAAACCATCGAACACCACATCGACACCGCGGTTATCGGTAATCTTGTTGATCCGCATGAGCAGATCTTCTTCCTCGGTGACGATGACCTTCTCGGCACCCAGCGACAGCAAGTATTCACGCTCTTCGGCCGTCTTCGTGGCGGCAATCACCCGTACGCCCAGGGCTTTACCCAATTGGACGAAAGAAGGTCCGGCACAGTGACTGGCGTCGGTGACCAGGGCGAACTGCCCTGGCTTGACCCGTGCCAGATCGACATAAGCGAAGTAGGCAATCAACAGAGGCGTGTAATGCACCGCCGCTTCGATCGGGTTGAGCACGTCCGGATAGCGGGTCAGCGCCGAGCGTGGCAAAACGATCTGCTCGCCATAGACCGGGTAGTCGTTCGGGCTTTCAGCCGGGAAACTGGCGACCTTGTCACCGACCGCCAGGTCATCGACGCCCTCGCCGACCGCCGTCACGACGCCGGACATTTCATGGCCGAGGCCTGAAGGCAAACGAGCGTGGGACGAGGCCAGGTTCTGGCGCCAGAGAATGTCGTACCAGCTGATGCCAATCGCCTCGACGCGCACCTGCACTTCGCCCGGCGCAGGGAGAGCGGCCGCATGCTCTTCGCATTTGAGCACCTCGGCTGGACCAAACTTGTGAAAACGGATCGTGCGGGACATCGCAAACCTCGTCAAAGAAACCTCTAATGCCCTGAACTCTATCTGGGCTTTCTACCCAAGACTATCAGTGGCTATTAATAGTCGACATGCCTGTCATTGATTCCGCAGCGACGGCGACATCTTCAAATGTCGTAAGAAACCGAAGCAGCCTTTGTAGGAAAACTGAATTACTCGGTGCAGAGTAGCAGCCTTTCCCCGTAATATTCATGCCGGCCATTGTTCTCATATGGCCGCTCTCGTCAAGCTTGATGACTCTGCCAGGACTCCAGATGAATCGTAATGACCTGCGTCGTGTCGACCTGAACCTGTTGATCGTATTCGAAACATTGATGCACGAACGCAGTGTGACCCGCGCTGCGGAGAAATTGTTCCTCGGCCAGCCCGCCATCAGTGCGGCGCTCTCGCGCCTGCGCGGGCTGTTCGATGACCCGTTGTTCGTGCGCACCGGCCGCAGCATGGAACCGTCCGCCCGGGCGGTGGAGATCTTCGCCCTGCTTTCGCCGGCCCTGGACTCGATTTCCACCGCCGTCAGCCGTGCGGCGGAATTCGACCCGGCGACCAGCACTGCGGTGTTCCGCATCGGCCTGTCGGACGATGTCGAATTCGCGTTGCTGCCGATGCTGCTCAAACGCCTGCGCGCCGAATCACCGGGGATTGTGCTGGTGGTGCGTCGTGCCAACTACATTCTGATGCCGAGCCTGCTGGCTTCGGGCGAGATTTCAATCGGCGTCAGCTACACCGCCGACTTGCCGGCCAACGCCAAGCGCAAAGTGCTGCGTCGCAGCCTGCCCAAGCTGTTGCGTGCCGATACGGTGCCGGGGCCGTTGAGCCTGGACGACTTCTGCGAACGCCCCCACGCGCTGGTGTCTTTCGCTGGCGACCTCAGCGGCTTTATCGATGAAGAACTGGAAAAACTCGGACGCAAACGGCATGTCGTGCTCGCGGTGCCCCAGTTCAACGGGTTGAGCACGCTGATCAGCGGCACTGACATTGTCGCCACCGTGCCGGATTACACGGCGGAAGCATTGACGGCAGCCGGCGGTGTGCGGGCGGAAGATCCGCCGTTGCCGGTGCGCAGCTTTGAATTGCACATGGCATGGCGTGGGTCGCAGGACAATGATCCAGGAGAACGCTGGCTGAGGTCGCGGATTCAGATGTTTTTCGGGGATCCGGACAGCCTGTCCTGAGCCTGGCATTTTGTTGGGGTATACGTCCCCTTCGCCGGCAATCCTCGCGCCTACAGGAGTATGCAATTGACTGTAGGCGCGCGGCTTGCCCGCGAGTGAAGCGACTCGGTCTTACGCCGATTACTTGCATTCCCGGCAACACAGAATTGCCGTCAAGCACATTGATCGCCCTCGTACGGCAGGCGCATGCTAGAGGGCTTGCTTCGACCTTATATCATTCCGAATGATAGTTACCTTCGCTTCATTCGATTCGTGCCATACCACCTCGCCGAGCATCATCCGCCCATCTCAATACATTGGCGGATGCATCCATGGAACAGTCACTCAAACATTTGCGCTTCCCCTTGGCCATGTTGGCCGTGCTGGTGATGAGCGCTTGCGGCAAGGCTCCGGAGTCTGCCGCGACCATGCCTGCGGCGAAAGTCAGTGTCGCCAAGGTGCTGGAACAACCGGTCAACGAGTGGGACGAATTCACCGGGCGCCTTGAAGCGCCGGAAACGGTAGAGATTCGCCCAAGGGTCTCCGGCCAGATCGATGATGTGGCCTTTACCGAAGGCGCACTGGTCAAGAAAGGTGACTTGCTGTTCCAGATCGACCCACGCCCGTTCCAGGCTGAGGTCCGCCGCCTCGAAGCGCTGGTTGCCCAATCCCGCGCCAATGCCACCCGCAGTGAAAATGAAGCCCAGCGCGGTGAACGTCTGCGCACCAGCAACGCGATTTCCGCCGAATTGGCCGATTCGCGCACAAGTGCGGCACAAGAAGCCCGCGCCGCAGTGGGTGCCCTTCAAGCGCAACTGGATCTGGCGAAACTTAACCTGAGCTTCACCCGCGTCACCGCGCCAATCAGCGGCCGCGTCAGCCGCGCGGAAATCACCGCCGGTAACCTGGTCACCGCCGATACCACCGCGCTGACCAGCGTTGTGTCCACCGACAAGGTTTACGCCTACTTCGACGCCGACGAGCGTGTGTTCCTCAAATACACCCAGCTCGCTCGCCAGGGCAAACGCGGCGCCACCACCCCGGTGTACCTGGGCCTTTCCAATGAGGACGGCAACCCGCACCAGGGCGTGATGAACTTCGTCGACAACCAGGTCAACCCGAAAACCGGCACCATCCGCGGTCGCGCAGTGTTCGACAACACCGGCGGCATTTACACCCCTGGCCTGTACGCCCGTCTGAAACTGGTTGGCAGCGGCACCTACTCCGCCGTGTTGATCAACGATGAAGCCGTCGGCACCGACCTGGGTAAAAAGTTCGTGTTGGTGATGGATGCCGACAACAAAACCGCCTACCGCGCGGTCGAGCTGGGTCCGAAAATCGAAGGTCTGCGCATCGTGCGCAATGGCCTGAACAAGGACGACACGATCATCGTCAAGGGCCTGCAACGGGTACGTCCCGGTTCGCCAGTCACCCCTGAAGTGATCCCGATGGCCAGCGAACAAACCCTCGCGGCACTCGCACAACAACGACAAGCGCTGGAAGCCAGCAACCTGCCCCAAGTCGCGCCTGCCAAGGCCGCGCCGGGTTCGGTTGTGAAACTGGCTGCTGCGACTCCACGCGGTTAAGGGACAACAACTCCGATGAATTTTTCCCAATTCTTCATTTCACGGCCGATCTTTGCAGCGGTTCTGTCGCTGCTGATCCTGATCGCCGGCGCCATCTCGCTGTTCCAGTTGCCGATCAGCGAATACCCGGAAGTCGTGCCGCCGACCGTTGTGGTCCGTGCCAACTTCCCGGGCGCCAACCCAAAAGTCATCGGTGAAACCGTGGCCGCTCCACTGGAGCAAGCCATCACCGGCGTCGAGAACATGCTGTACATGTCCTCGCAGTCCACCGCTGACGGCAAGATCACCCTGACCATCACCTTTGCGCTGGGCACTGACCTGGACAACGCACAGGTGCAGGTGCAGAACCGCGTGACCCGGACCGAACCGAAGCTTCCAGAAGAAGTGACGCGTATCGGTATCACCGTGGACAAGGCTTCGCCCGACCTGACCATGGTTGTGCACTTGACCTCGCCGGACAAACGCTACGATATGCTCTACCTGTCCAACTACGCCTTGCTCAATATCAAGGATGAGCTGGCGCGCCTGGGCGGTGTTGGTGATGTGCAACTGTTCGGTATGGGCGACTACTCCCTGCGAGTGTGGCTCGACCCGAACAAGACCGCTTCGCGCAACCTGACCGCCACCGATGTGGTCACCGCGATTCGTGAGCAGAACCGTCAAGTGGCTGCCGGTGCCTTGGGCGCCCCGCCTGCACCGAATGCCACTGCGTTCCAGTTGTCGGTCAACACCCAAGGTCGCCTGGTTTCTGAAGAAGAGTTCGAGAACATCATCATTCGCTCCGGCGACGACGGTGAAATCACACGTCTGAAAGACATCGCACGCGTTGAGCTGGGTTCCAGCCAATACGCCCTGCGCTCCTTGCTGAACAACCAACCGGCGGTGGCGATCCCGATCTTCCAGCGTCCGGGTTCCAACGCGATCGAAATCTCCAACGAAGTGCGCGACAAGATGGCGGAGCTGAAGAAGAGCTTCCCGGAAGGCATGGACTTCAGCATCGTCTATGACCCTACGATCTTCGTGCGCGGTTCCATCGAAGCGGTGGTTCACACCCTCTTCGAAGCACTGATCCTCGTGGTTCTGGTGGTGATCCTGTTCCTGCAAACCTGGCGTGCCTCGATCATTCCGTTGGTGGCGGTGCCGGTTTCGCTGATCGGTACGTTTGCGGTCATGCACCTGTTCGGCTTCTCGCTGAACGCCTTGTCATTGTTCGGATTGGTATTGGCCATCGGTATCGTGGTGGACGACGCCATCGTGGTGGTGGAGAACGTGGAAAGGCACATCGAGCTGGGAGAAACGCCCGTAGAAGCCACCAAGAAAGCCATGCGAGAGGTGACCGGACCGATCATCGCGACGGCGCTGGTGCTGTGTGCGGTATTTATCCCGGCGGCGTTCATTTCCGGACTCACCGGCCAGTTCTACAAACAATTTGCCCTGACCATTGCCATCTCGACCGTGATCTCGGCGTTCAACTCGCTGACACTGTCCCCTGCCCTGGCCGCCGTGCTGCTCAAGAGCCACCATGCGCCGAAAGATCGCTTTACCAAAGTGCTTGATAAGCTTTTGGGCGGCTGGCTGTTCCGTCCGTTCAACCGGTTCTTCGAACGCGCCAGCCATGGCTATGTCGGCACCGTAGCCCGGGTTATCCGCAGCAGCGGTATTGCCCTGCTGTTGTACGCAGGCCTGATGGTGCTGACCTTCTTCGGTTTCGCTCACACCCCGACCGGTTTCGTACCCGGCCAGGACAAGCAATACCTGGTGGCGTTCGCGCAACTGCCGGACGCTTCGAGCCTGGACCGCACCGAAGACGTGATCAAACGCATGTCCGACCTGGCCTTGAAACAGCCTGGTGTGGAAAGCGCTGTAGCGTTCCCGGGCCTGTCGATCAACGGTTTCACCAACAGCCCGAACGCCGGCATTGTGTTTGTGACCCTGAAACCGTTCGACGAGCGTAAAGACCCGAGCATGTCCGCCGGTGCGATTGCCGGTGCCTTGAACGGTCAGTTCGCCGGGATTCAGGAAGCCTACATGGCGATCTTCCCGCCACCGCCGGTACAAGGCCTTGGCACCATCGGTGGTTTCCGCCTGCAGATCGAAGACCGGGGCAACCTGGGCTACGACGAGCTGTACAAAGAAACCATGAACATCATCACCAAGAGCCACAACGTGCCGGAACTGGCCGCGCTGTTCACCAGTTACACCGTGAACGTGCCGCAGGTCGATGCCGCTATCGACCGGGAAAAAGCCAAGACCCATGGCGTGGCTGTCAGCGATATCTTCGACACCCTGCAGATCTACCTGGGTTCGCTGTATGCCAACGACTTCAACCGCTTCGGTCGCACCTATCAGGTCAACGTTCAGGCTGAGCAACAGTTCCGCCTCGAGCCGGACCAGATCGGTCAGCTGAAAGTGCGTAACAACAAAGGCGAGATGATCCCGCTGGCGACCTTTATCAAGGTCAGCGACACCTCGGGCCCGGACCGCGTGATGCACTACAACGGCTTCATCACCGCTGAAATCAACGGTGCAGCAGCCCCAGGCTACAGCTCCGGCCAGGCTCAGGCGGCCATCGAGAAACTGCTCAAGGAAGAACTTCCGAACGGCATGACCTATGAGTGGACCGACCTGACCTACCAGCAGATTCTGTCCGGCAACACCGCGCTGTTCGTGTTCCCGCTCTGCGTATTGCTGGCGTTCCTGGTACTCGCGGCCCAGTACGAAAGCTGGAGCCTGCCACTGGCAGTGATCCTGATCGTACCGATGACCCTGCTGTCGGCCATCACGGGTGTGATTGCTTCGGGAGGCGACAACAACATCTTCACCCAGATCGGCTTGATCGTACTGGTGGGACTTGCGTGCAAGAACGCGATTCTGATCGTCGAGTTCGCCAAGGATAAACAGCAGGACGAAGGCATGACCCCGCTGGCTGCGGTGCTCGAAGCCTGCCGCCTGCGTCTGCGGCCGATCCTGATGACCTCCTTCGCGTTCATCATGGGTGTGGTGCCACTGGTGTTCTCCAGCGGTGCCGGTGCTGAAATGCGTCACGCCATGGGTGTGGCGGTGTTCTCCGGGATGCTCGGGGTGACCTTCTTCGGTCTGTTGCTGACACCGGTGTTCTACGTATTGATTCGTAACTTTGTGGAGCGCGGTGAGAAACGCAAAGCGGCCAAGGCCCTGAAACTGGAGGCGCAACAATGAGCCTGAAAGCCTTCCTGCCGAGCCTGCTGGTACTGGCCCTGAGTGCCTGTGCCGTCGGCCCGGACTACAAGACCCCAGCCACTGAACCGGCCAACATCACCACCGCCACCGATGGCGCTGCCGGCCAGAAGAACTTCGACCGCTCGCGTTTCGAAGGTATCTGGTGGCAGCAGTTCGAAGACCCGACCCTCAACCAGTTGGTGACGCAATCGCTGCAGGGCAACCGTGATTTGCGCGTGGCCTTCGCGCGCTGGAAAGCGGCCCGGGCGATTCGCGATGACGCCAGCAATGACGCCATGCCGACCATCACCAGCCGCGTCAGCAGTGATCTGGGCAAAGGTCAGATTCCGGGCCAGACCACCAAACGGGT
The DNA here is from genome assembly GCF_000293885.2 of Pseudomonas fluorescens NCIMB 11764. Lineage (NCBI taxonomy): Bacteria > Pseudomonadati > Pseudomonadota > Gammaproteobacteria > Pseudomonadales > Pseudomonadaceae > Pseudomonas > Pseudomonas fluorescens. The sequence continues at coordinate 4,569,891 of NZ_CP010945.1, read as the reverse complement.
CAACAGCGAACGCTATGACCTGGGTCTGGACATGGCCTGGGAACTGGACCTGTTCGGTCGCATCCAGCGCAACCTGGAATCCAGCGACGCCGAACAGCAAGCGGCCGAAGCCGACCTGTACCAACTGCAAGTCAGCATGATTGCCGAATTGGTGGATGCTTACGGTCAACTGCGCGGCGCACAACTGCGGGAAAAGATTGCCCTGGCCAACCTGAACAACCAGCAGGAGTCGCGCAAGATCACCGAAAGCCTGCGTGATGCCGGCGTCGGCGATCAGCTCGATGTGGTCCGCGCCGATGCTCGCCTGGCGGCCGTCGAAGCCAGCGTGCCGCAGTTGCAGGCTGAACAGGTGCGGCAGAAAAACCGCATCGCCACGTTGCTGGGTGAGCGCCCGGACAAGCTGACGGTGGACCTGAGTCCGAAAGAATTGCCAGCGATTGCCAAGGCGCTGCCGATCGGTGATCCCGGCGAACTGCTGCAGCGTCGTCCGGATATTCTCAGCGCCGAACGCAAACTGGCTTCGGCCACGGCCCGTATCGGTGTGGCCAAGGCGGATCTGTTCCCGCGGGTCAGTCTCAGTGGTTTCCTCGGCTTTACCGCCGGGCGTGGTTCGCAGATCGGTTCCTCGGCGGCCAACGCCTGGGCACTGGGCCCAAGCATCACCTGGGCAGCGTTTGACCTGGGCAGTGTTCGAGCTCGCTTGCGCGGTGCCGACGCGGAGGCCGAAGGCGCTCTGGCGACCTACGAGCAACAAGTGCTGCTGGCGCTGGAAGAATCGGAAAACGCCTTCAGCGATTACGGCAAACGCCAGCAACGCCTGATTTCTCTGATTCGTCAGAGTGAATCCAGCCGCGCAGCCGCCGACCTGGCAGAAATTCGCTACCGCGAAGGGTCGTCGGACTTCCTCGTCCTGCTTGATGCCCAACGCGAACGTCTGGCGGCGGAAGATACCCAGGCCCAGGCTGAAGTCGATCTGTATCGCGGCATTGTCGCGATCTACAAGGCCCTTGGCGGCGGCTGGCAACCGGAGACGGTCGCCAGCCAGTAACAGAGCTCTTTTGGTTGGCCGCAACCAACCCTTTTTTTGCCCCGCGCCTCATTCGGTCGCGGGGCTTTTTTTTGTCTGCAGTTATGTTGCATTCCCCTGTGGGAGCGAGGCCGGCAAGCCAGTCTCGCTCCCACAGGGGATTAACGGTGATCTTGAGCATTGTGGCTTTCCTGGATGGTCACTGTCGCCGTCGTCCCCGCCCGCAGTTTGTCCTTGCCGGCATAGTCGGCGTCGATCTTGATCCGCACCGGCACCCGCTGTGCCAGTTTGACCCAGGTGTAACTGGGATTGATGTTGGCCAGCAAACGGCCGCCGGGCAGGTTTTCCCGGTCGGCAATGGCGAAAGCGATGCTTTGCACGGTGCCGCCAAAACGTTCGCCACTCATCAATTCAATGTCGACCCGGTCGCCCTCCCCGATTCGCGGCAGTTTGGTTTCTTCAAAATAGCCGCTGATGTAAAAGGAATCGCTGTCCACCAGCGCCACCAACGGACCACCCGCGGTCGCATAGTCGCCCTGTCGGGTCAGCAGATTGGTGACGTAGCCACTGACCGGCGATTCGACCCGCGTGCGCTCCAGGTCGTGCTCAGCCTCGGCCAATGCGGCGATGGCCAGATGCACATTGGCCTGGGCAAAACCCAGGTTAGCCTGGTTGCGCATCAAATCGGCCTGGGCCACCGAGACATCGGTGCTGGATTTTTCCCACTCTTCACCGGAAATCGCCGCGCGCTCCTTGAGTGTACGGCGACGGCGTTCCTCACTCTGACGCTGCTTGAGCAGCGCCTGGCTGGCCACGATGGTCGCTTCGGATTGCCCCAGCGCGGCCTTCGCCACTTCCACCGACCGCTTCGCATGCTCCACGGCCAGGATGTAGCGCGAGGGATCGATTTCCAGCAGCAACTGGCCCTTCTCCACATGCTGGTTATCCTGCACGCCAAGGTTGACGATGCGCCCCGCGACATCGGCGGACAAGGTCACCACATCGGCACGCACCCGGGCATCCCGGGTCCAGGGGGCACGGGTGTAATGTTCCCAGGCGAACCAGCCAAGCACAAAGGCCAGCACGACCACGGCCACTGTCGTGAGTCGGGCGAGGATTTTCTTCACTGCATCAGGCTCCCATCAGCAGAATCAACGTGGCACACACGCAGGCGTACAGCGCGCCCTCGAACAAGGCTTCATGCCACACGAACTGCAACACGCCGAGGCGCCGCAAAATCCAGTCCAGCAACAGATAAATCGGCAAGCCCAGCAGCAGCGCCTGAGCAATCGGCGGCAGGTAGACACCGCCTATTTCCATATCAATCGGCAAGGACAGGTACTCCTGCTGTGGGCGTTGCGGGTTCAAAGTGGCCACGGTGACGCTCCAGGAACGACACCACGATCAATAACGCCACGCGCATGCGAAACACCGACCACAAATGCTCATGGACGCCGGAATGCAGCGCATCCAGTTCATCGCCCAGGGCATGCAGGCTATCGAGCACGCGATCCACTTCAACGTCGGCCCGGCCGGCGACCAGTCGCCCGGTTTCCCTAACCGTAGCGAACAGGCGGTTTTGCACTTCCGGGCTCAGTAACGCGTTGTCCTGCCCCTGTTGCCTGAGCTGGTTCAACGCAATGCCCAGCGCCATGCAACCGAGGCTGACATCGAACAAGTCACGCGCTGGCTTGTCCTGGATGGACGGCAACAGCCCCAGCATCATGGTCAGGCGGTCGACCATGCGACTCTCGAAGGCAAACTGGTTTTGATCCGTGGGCGGAATTTTCAGCAAGGCGTAGACCTGCTCGCAATTCTCCTGGTGCAGCCGGCGAATGCGCAGTACAGGCCTGAACGGAAAGATCAAGGCATACACACTCAACGCCAACGCGGCGGCGCAGACATACGAGCCGGCAAATTCGAACCACTGGGTCGCGGTGTTTTGCCCCAGCCCCGTGTTCTGCGGGCCCAGTAACAGAAAGGTCGACAACCCGAGCCCAATCCCCGTCCCCGTGGTGGGCGGGCTGGACAATCCCACTGCGACGGCATACAGCAAGGGCGCCAGTAACAGCGCCAACAGCTCGAAACTGCTGATCATCGGCACCAGCGAAAATTGCAGAAATGCCGACACCACCAGCGCCAGTCCCAGGCCCCGGGCAAAACTCTGGGCGGCCAGCAGAGGACGCGGAAACGTGGCCATCAGCGAGCAGAGAATCCCGGCAACGATCATGCCGCCCCGTGCGCCGTCCCAACCGGTTTCGATCCAGATCAGACCGGCCACCATCAGTGCGCAAAAGGCGCGGATCGCGTTCGTCGCCGCCAGCGTGTAGTCCATGTGCAGCGGGTTCTTCTGCCCGCGATAGAGGCTGCTGGCTTTGCGCCCGCTCTGGATCGCATCGCTCAGTTCCAGAATCGTTTCAAACTGCTGCAACAGACGCGCCTGTTCCCAGCGCAATGACCACGACAGCGAACGCAAGGTCGCCGAAAACGGCTCGATGAGTTGCTCCGAACGGTAGGCCAGATCATCGAAGCGCTTCTGCAACGCTGCGAATTGGCGCCGTTGCTCATTAGGCATCGCGCGCCCCAACTGCGCCAGTTGATCGAGGAACAACACTTCTTCGGCGAGCAAACGCTGAACCTCCTGGGGAATCTCGCCTTCCAGACGCTCGAGCAATAACTGCCTCTGATGGCGCAACGCGGTGAGCCGAGCGGTCAGCAGCACCAATTGGTTGCCGAGCAATTGCACCAGGTCATCGGCACTGCGCAAACGCGGCGCATCGTAATACAGATGCCGCCGTACCCCTTCCAGTGCGCTGATCTGACCGAGCAGCTGCATTTGCCGAAGATGGAAATCGGCCTCGCTTTCCTCGGTACGAATGGCAGCACTGGCATGGGTCGCCAGCAGTTTGATCACCTGATCGATCCTGGCAAAGTAATCCTTGGCCACGGCCTCCGGGCGCGCAGTCAGAAGGCTGACGACACACACGCAGGCCACCGCGAGCAACGTTTCGGTCACGCGGGTCACGGCGAGCAGGAAGGTGCCGTCCTGATCAGGGACCGCCAGGAGTCCCACCACCACCGCGGTATAACCGCTGAGTACAAAGGCCTGGGAACTGGTGTAGCGCAACAAGGTGCCACCGGCGGTACACAGCGCCAGCCACAGGGACAGCGTAATGAGAAAAGGCAGCGGCGCCTGGGGGAAGATCCCCATGATCACCACGGCCACCATCGCGCCCAGGGTCGTGCCGATGACCTGGCCGAAGCTGCGGGCCAACGCCATCCCGGCCAATGGCTGGCTGACGATGACCACGGCCATGATCGACCACTTGGGCTGGTCGAGGTCGAACAGAAACGCCAGGTACAGCGTCAACAGCCCGGCCGCGATGGTTCTCAAGGCAAACAGCACTACCCCCGGACCAGGGTTGAGTATTGCCTTGAAGTATTGAAGCAGCGGTTGCATGGGAGTGCTCATCGAGTCATCTCCTGCAAGCGTAGTCACTGGATGGGCGGGCCGGATGAGTTTGCGCGCTGCACAATCCAATCAACAGTGAGAATGCGCAGCACCCGGTCAGCTTTGAGCTGTACTGTTTTGTTTAACTTCTTTTTCCATGTGTGGGGAGTTGATCTGTGCAGGTTTGGAGTTGTTATCTTGAACAGGTTTTTTTATCGGAAAAGGAACCGACTCCGCAAAGGGATTGGGTATGCTTTTTAAGATGGCGCGATCCAGCGCGCTCGGATTGGGTATGAATTTTCCAGCACGATCGTAGGCACCTAGTATCTTCGATCCCGGAATATTATTCTCATAAGTGACTTGATACGGATTTGAACCCAACCGTGATTGAGAGCCAGCTTTCCAATTATCATTTCTTACAACATCACTCCCACTCTTGGTTCTGCCATCAATCAGATAGGTATACCCCCCTTGCTTTCCTCCCTGGTGATAGGCACCCATACCATTGCTGTCGTAATAACCTGATGTTTTCACCCCTGAATTGTTTCCACTCTTGAAGCCTTTGGCAAATACCTCGTGGGGCGACCGCATGTCTCCGCGCATGGTAAATCCTCTATACACATAGCCTTCTTTAGGGCCGGCAAAATACAAGACACGCGAACGGTCCATCAGTCTTTGTGCAACCTCAGGTCCTTTGCCCAACGACTTCAATCGACCTACAACCACATTACTGGTTAACTTTCGATTTACCTTGTCCTGAATAATCCACGGATTCCTGACTCTGGGAGCAATCCATTTTTCTATTTTTTTAGCATTGGCCGAGAGCGGTGAAGACGGGTGCCCATATTTTGGAAAGTGCCTGGAAAGCTCTTTAGGGAAAACCTTGTCAAACTTCAAGCGCTCACCAATTTTCCCAGCAATACGGGAGTCCACCACCCTGGAGAATATTTTCCCCAGTACTTTACCGATATACGGTCCAGCGACTTGGCCAATCATTCCCTTTATTGCATTGGCTTTATGTCGACTTGCTTCCAGAGGGTCATCATTTACCGCCCCCCGCACGTATTGAGCCCCAGAGGCGCTAGCACCCATCATAAAGGCAATACCTGCGACCGGAGCTCCTGGCATCGCCAATATGATGGTAAAACCAGCCAATGCATCCGCCAAAATACCCAGCAATTTATCGACTGTCCGCTCTTCCAATGTTGAAGTCATCGTATCCATATCAGATTTGGCTTTATCAACCACTTCCTTGAACAATTCTTTAAAGGCATCGTGTTCGTCCTCATAACGGGTGGCGCCGTCCTTTCGGCCAAATATAATTGGCGTATAAGGCCATTTATAATCGCTGTACATATTCAAGGGATTCCACCCCCAGACAAATCGCCCTTGACTGTGCTGAAAATCATCATCATCACGGGACAACAAGTTTTTCAGGGGGATTCGTTTTGACAGTTCACTTCTTAACTCCGGAAATTCCTCTATTGATTTTCCGTCCTTTTCAAACAGTTCAGCAGGACTCTCGATCACCGTTTCATTCCCACTCAGGAAAACAAACAATCCCTCTGGGCCTCTCCCCTTGGACAAAAAAACAGCGTTCGAAACAGGAAGCATATCGCTGTATTTACCGTGCTTTATAGCGATGGGCCTTATCGGGATTTCTCCGCGCACATACTGATTGGCGACTTCTTTACCTTGCACTGAGATGTGCGCACCTTCGAGACAGTCGCTGACGACCTGCTGCAACTTGTATTTAAGATTCGCCTTCCATAACTCGAAAGACTTTGGCTGAGACAAAACTTTTTCCGAACGGCTTTTATAGTCTTCCCAGAGGTTACTTTTCCTCACGGCATTTTTGAAACCTTCTGTAAATCCAGAAGGCCAATTAATTTTCATCTCTTCGCGTGATTGCGCTTCTTTCTCGTGTCGCCCCATCATCAATTCGGCCAAGCTGAACATCTTATATCTGCGGGCTACTTTTTGATAATAGTTACCCTTGCTCGCCAGCGGACGTGGCGTGTCGTAGTCAACTCTGAACTTTGTTTGTTGATTTACTTTCGATTTCAAATCAGGAGGCAAATCCGAGTCGACGACGACCTGCTGTACAGATGACAAAATAAACAAAGACGGGTCCAATACTAACTGCAGTTCGACATAATCCTTGATAAATAAATCTGCCGCCTGACTGATCGTGACACCGGGTGCGATTTCCTCACCCGGCTTTATGGCAATCTCGGCGTCTAATGCGCGCTGTCCCGCCTGAATGAGCCAGTGTGCAGACGCATGCGCAGTTACGCCGCTTTCTGAGGTCTGCATTTCGGAACTCATCCCCAAACTGCGTCTCTTACGAACATTTATCGGCATATCGCCCATTAATGGAGCGGCATCAGCAGTAACGGCGGCCTCGGTCGTTGATCCATTATCCGGATCGGCCTCAAACTCAACATTTGCATCTAATGCCGCCAACACAGTGACTTCATTGAGGTAATCCTGATAGGTCACATTTTGGTTGCCAGGTACAGGCCGCTGCAAAAGTGCCTCAAGGTTCTCGACCAGTTGTGGATCGTCGGCGGGATCAGGGTAGTCGGACTCGCTGATCCATTTTTTTACTTCATTTGCGAATTCCGGCAGATCCCCAAATAGATCCTCTACACCTTCGACAACATATTCATCAAACACCGCTTCTTCATTCGGCACAGCACCCGGATCGAGTTCAACCCCCTGTAAAGGATCAATCGCCTGTTCTGGTTCAGGTAGTGACCAACTTGCGTAGAAGTTACTGATCGCCACGTATGCAGCAAACACGCCCGTAGCCCGACCTGGATTTCGCTCTATCAAGTCACCCGTTTGACCGAGAACCGCAACTCCCGTGCTGATTAAACTGCTGCTCATTCGGCCGAGCCAGCTCGCCATTTGCCCCCCGACAACTTGCATTTCGGACAGGAAGGGGCCGGGCGAACCCGCGGGCTGATCATTCAAGGTTTCGGTTGTAGGCTGGTAAACCCGGAGAGGTTCAAGCATGGCTTCCATCTCGATCTGTTCATCGGCATAAGCACTGCCCCAAGGCATTGCTTTTCGGGCGAACTGATCCAGAATTTCGTCCACTTGTGCCGCTAGCCGTCCGAGCTGCGCGATGGCCGGCGGTCGTTCCGGACCTGGCTCGAGCGGCGATCTGGAAAAGTCGGACGCGCCATTTTTCCAGGCACCACTGTCTGGCTTCGCAGCGGGCCGATCTGTTACAGGGGTACTGCCCAACTTCACGGCGTCAAAGGTGGGCCGGCTGGTTGAAATATGGCTACTGTCCAGTCTTAAAGCGTTAAAGATGTCCAGCGCATTGCAGACATATAAAAGTTTGCCGACCAAGCTGTCGGGAACACGCGGGCCGTTTCCGGTGACGCTGGAGTAGAAGTCTGCGCTGCGCTCAAAGCTCTGCAGGCTCTTCAGCAACCCATCCGAGCCGTCATTAGACAAGGGAGGCGTTACCGACGTGTGTGTTGAGTTCATCAACGCTGAAAACGAAATCGGGCGTCCGAACACACCTTCCAACCAACTGGGGCCGACCAGCCACTCCAGCCAGGTCAGCTCTGCATCATCGCCGGGTTTGACTTGATCGCGCAGGGCTTTGACCTCTGTCACATAGTGCTCCGTCCAACGTATTCGCTTTACATCCCCCTTTTCGAGATGGCGGATAAACGCTTCCAGCTGAGCATGTACATCCCATGGAGGAGGCCGCAGGTCTGACGCGTCTTCCAGCATCATCAGCGCACTGTCGAGTGCGCCATCGCTTGAGCGAATGTACTGCCGGCCCTGTGCCGTGAGATTTTTCAGGGTTTCCCAGTGAACATCCGCAAGCATCTCTTCGTTCGCAATCCGCTCGTCCCGCAGTTCACTCGAGCGATCCAGCTGTGACTGGATGAATCCCGTCTCTCCTTCGGTTTTCTGTCCACTCGGAAACCTTACGTTTTCGCCCAAAGCGGCCTGCCATTTGTCGGGTGGCAAGTGGCACAGCACGTCGATAATTTCTTTCAGTCGCACGTCATCCAGCGAACCAAGTGGCCGGACCGAACGCAACATCGCGTCAGCAAACAGTCCGGCAATGGCTTTGCCAGTTTCTGTTTGCAAGATCCCGCTGCTCAGGACCGCCAATGCTTCCTGCTCGGAAAGCGTTTTCGTCATCAGCTGGTTTTTGAGTAAGGACCACTGGCACTCAAGATCGATCTGATCAAGAAAAGCCCCCGCAGATGAACTGAATGTACCGCGCGCGAGTACCGGTGGCGGAATGTCTGCGTTCGATGCAGTGGGCGCTGCGGAAGAGAAATTGAGGTTGTCCATGACCCGAGAACTATTCCCGGCTAGCAGAAGCGCGGTGGAGATTGGTGTTTTCACCGTTGCGTCATTGGCAGATGGAAATTTCGGCGACGCAGAACTGACTTGTGTTGCATTGCGCAGGTGAGGCATGAACGATTTTCCGTCTCGACTGGATCAGACGCAAAGCATGTATAGCCGCCCCGAAAACATCTTGTAAAAAAAGCCCGTATGTGTGCGAGGTCAGAACATTTGTTAAGTCGTTTAACCGACCAAGGTTTGACTCCCGTCCCAGACTGATCAAAGCTGACACTCATTTGCTAGTGCCTCAGCCTCGGATTTCCATGCCCAAGTCCCGCCGTTATTTGTTTATCAGCCTCTGCGTACTGATTGCCATCGGCCTTGCGTGGGGCTTCCTGCGCAGTACGACCCCTGTGGTGCCTGAAGCGATCAGGCGTGGTTACAGCGAAGCACTGACGCAAGCCAGGGCTGGTCAACCGGGCGCCGCGCGCGTGCTTTATCAGCAACTGGGGCGTCCTGACATTTCCCCCAAACGCCGCGTATGGCTGCATGCCGAGCTGCCCAACTACCCCAGTTCCGTGGCCCTGAAACTGGCGGACGCTGACCTGCAGCATCCCTCGGCCGATGTGCGCATCGCCGCCATCAGAAGCATCAGCGGGCTGGTCCCCAACGGTCAGCGCAGCCTGCTGTTGGGCCCGTTGCTCGATGACAGCGAACCACGTGTCCGGTTTGCTGCGGTGAACGCGCTGCTGGGGTTGTCGCCGGACGACCTCGGTTTGTATTTCGGACCGTTGCAGCAAGCCATCGATGCGTGGGAACAGGCGCTCACCCAAGCGCCTGAAAGCGCCGACAACCAGTATCAGCTGGCCCGGTTGCACCTGCACAATGCTGAATTCAAAGCGGCGCAACAGGCGCTTGAAAACACCTTGCGCCTGGCCCCCGACAATCTGCCCGCACTGGTGATGCAGATCGAAGTGCTGGACCGGCAAGGACAAAGCGAAGCCGCCCGGCTGCTATTGGCCAAACAGTTGAAAGCCCAGCCCGATTCCGCCTACCTGCAACATGCCCTGGGGATGTGGTTGCTGCACCACGGTCAGAGTGAGTTCGCCCTGCTCGGCTTGTCCAAGGCGGTGGAACTCGAGCCGGACAACAAGGATTATCGCTACGACCTGGCGACGACGCTGCATGACGAGCAAGAGCTTGAAGCGGCGCAGAAACAATTGCAGGAAATCGTCCAGCGCCACCCCGCCGACCGCAAGGCCCGGGTCTTGTTGATCAACTACTGGAAAGAAAGCGGGCAGCTGCAAAACGTGCAGATCCTGTTGGCCCAACTTGAACAACTCAACCCCGACGACCCGGCACTTCAACAAGGTCTTTAAAAGATCGCAGCCTGCGGATGAACGCATCCGCCGCAGGCTGCGATCTTTTGCTTTTGCACAATCCCCACCCCAAAAAGTGTTGAACGCTCTTCGCGGCCAATGGTCAAGTGATCAGGCAGTCCATTCAGGCACTTCAGGCCTGCTGCCTCGCTTCCCCTAGTCATGAGAGGGCATTTTTTGTCTACATCTAACGAGTTGTTCAGTGCAAAAGCCGCCACCGGCATCGAAGGTCTGGATGACATCCTGGCCGGTGGATTGTCCCGCGGTCACGTGTTTTTGCTGGAGGGCGAGCCCGGAACCGGCAAAACCACCGTCGCTTTGCATTTTCTGTTGGCCGGCGCCAGAGCCGGAGAGCGCTCGTTGTACATCACCCTGTCCGAAACCGAACGCGAACTGCGTCAAGGGGCGTTGTCCCATGGCTGGGAGCTGGATGAAAACATCCACATCTTCGAGCTGACGCCGCCGGAAAGCCTGCTCAATGCCGAGCATCAGCAGAGCCTTTTGTATTCCTCGGACCTTGAGCTGGGTGAAGCCACCAAGCAGATTTTCGAAGTGGTCGAGCGGGTCAAGCCGACTCGCGTCGTGCTCGACAGCCTTTCTGAAATCCGGCTGCTGGCACAAAGCTCCCTGCGCTACCGTCGCCAGATCCTCGCGATCAAACACTATTTCGTGCGCTATGACGCCACGGTGGTGTTGCTGGACGACCTGACCACCGAGTCCCTCGACAAGACCGTGCACAGTGTCGCGCACGGCGTGATTCGCCTGGAAGAATTGACCCCCAACTATGGCGCCGAGCGCCGGCGCATCCGCGTGGTGAAGTATCGCGGCCAGAAATACCGCGGCGGCTTCCATGACTTCACCATCATGGGCGACGGCGTACATGTGTTCCCGCGTCTGGTGGCCGCCGAACACCGTGGAGGGTATATCCGCCAGCAGTTGACCAGCGGCATCAAGGAGATGGACGCCCTGCTCGGCGGCGGTATAGAAACCGGTTCGAGCACATTGATCCTTGGCCCCGCCGGCACCGGCAAATCACTGATCTCGATGATCTTCGCCGCCGCCGCCGTGGCCCGGGGCGAGAAAGCCGCACTGTTCATTTTCGATGAAGAGCTGGGCCTGCTGTTCGAGCGCATGAAAAACATGGGGATTGACCTCAAGGCCCTGCAAGACACCGGCAACCTGCATATAGAACAAGTCGATGCCGCCGAGCTGTCCCCTGGCGAGCTTTCCTACCGGGTTCGTCGGTGCGTCGATGAGCGCGATATCAAAACCGTGGTGATCGACAGCATCAATGGCTATCAGGCCGCAATGCCCGAAGAGAACGCTCTGGTGCTGCACATGCACGAGTTGTTGCTGTACCTCAATCGCCGGGGCGCCGCGACCTTCATGACCGTAGCCCAACATGGGCTGGTCGGTGACATGCAAGCGCCCGTGGACATTACCTACCTCGCCGATACCGTCATTTTGTTGCGCTATTTCGAAGCGCTGGGCAAGGTCCGCCGGGCGATCTCGATCATCAAGAAACGCACCGGCAGCCATGAATCGACCATTCGCGAATACCGCATCAGCTCCAAGGGCATGACCATCGGCGAACCGCTGGACGCGTTCCAGGGTGTATTGCGCGGCGTCCCGACTTATCTGGGTGCGAGCAATCCTTTGCTCGGGGATGAAATTCCGTGATGGTCCAGGAAGCGACGTCCGAACGCGCGATCATCCTCGCGCCACTGGGACGTGACAGCCAGATTGCCCTGATGATGCTCAATGAAGCGGGTTATGCCGGCGTCATCACCCGTGACCTGGTCGGCCTTTGCGCCGAACTGGAGCATGGCGCCGGATTATTGCTGATCTCCTCCGAGGCGTTGCTGGGCAGTGATGTCGAACCGTTGTTCGCATTGATCGAGCAACAGCCCGCATGGTCGGACCTGCCCATCGTTCTGATGACCTACCATGGCGGCCCCGAACAGAACCCCGCCTCACGCTTCGGCCCGCAACTGGGCAACGTCACCTTCCTTGAACGCCCTTTTCATCCGGTGACGCTGATCAGTCTGGTGACCACCGCGTTGCGCGGTCGCCGACGACAGTATGAAGCCAGGGATCGGCTGATCGATCTGAGTCAAAGTGAACTGCGCCTGCAAACCACCCTCGAAACCCTGGAACAGCAGGTCGAGGAGCGCACCGCACAGTTGCGCCACAACGAAGAAGCCCTGCGCCAATCGCAGAAAATGGAAGCGGTCGGTCAACTCACCGGCGGCATAGCCCACGACTTCAACAACATGTTGACCGGGATCATCGGCAGTCTGGAACTGCTGCGCCGACGCCTGGCACGCGGACGCACCGAGGATCTGGACAGCCTGATCGACCTGGGCGTGACCTCCGCCAACCGCGCGGCAGGCCTGACTCACCGCTTGCTGGCGTTCTCCCGTCGTCAGTCGCTGGACTCCAAACCCGTGGCGATGAACACCCTGGTGGTGTCCATGGGCGAGTTGCTGCAGCGCAGTATCAATGAAAGCATTCACCTGGACATGCAGCTCAACGAGCCATTGTGGGTGGCAGAGGCCGACCCCAATCAACTGGAAAGCGCCCTGCTCAACCTGGTGATCAATGCACGGGATGCCATGCCCGACGGTGGAAATCTGGTGGTCAGCACCGGCAATCGGTATCTGGACAGCGATTTCACCGAAGCCCACAGCAACCTGGAACCCGGCGATTACGTGGTGCTCAGCGTGACAGACAGCGGCTGCGGAATGCCGCAAAGCACGATCAACCGCGCTTTCGATCCGTTTTTCACGACCAAGCCGATCGGCCAGGGCACCGGGCTTGGCTTGTCGATGATCTACGGTTTCAGCAAACAATCACGCGGCCACGTCGCCATTCACAGTGAAGTGGGCGAAGGCACTACGGTGAGTCTGTTTCTGCCGCGTTTCAGTGGTGACCTGCCCCAGGATTGTCCGTCAGACGTGCAGCACGCGCTGTTCGCGCAGAACGGCGAAACAGTGCTGATCGTCGAGGATGACCCGGCCGTGCGGGTGCTGGTCAGTACAGTGCTGAGTGACCTGGGTTATGCTTTCGTCGAGGCCGGCGATGCCGACAGCGCGGTGCCGATTCTGGATTCCGGACAGCGTATCGACCTGATGATCAGCGACGTCGGGCTACCCGGCATGAACGGTCGGCAACTGGCAGAAATCGGTCGGCAGTACCGGCCCGATCTCAAGGTATTGTTCATCACCGGCTATGCAGAACACGCGGCGGTGCGCGGCGGGTTCCTCGATCCTGGCATGCAGATGATCACCAAGCCGTTTACCTTCGACCTGTTGACGGCGAAGGTGCGGGAGATGATTTGCCATGATCTGCCATGAACTGATTTAGCGGGTCACCATCCAAACTGAATGCTAGACCACTGCCTTGAATTTCCGGTTTCGTGGCACTTCGGCAACGGTTTGTTGACTGTATCCGCCCCTGACACGCTGTCCTATCAGGGGATCCAGTTCGGCTATCGGATTGATCGTATGCAAAATGCTATCCGTGACTGGATACGACTGCGCAAAACTTTCATGGCCATTGCCCTCAATGCCAATGACTATCCACTCCATTGAATTCGAGTAAGTAATATCCATAAAAGTAGCGTGTGCAAAATCTCTTAATCCCACATCTATTTCATCCCAGTCTGGAAGACTAAATTCGCTGCTCGGAGTGTAACTGGCATCTACGTTACCCAAACTGCGAATAGTGGCGCCCGTAAGCTGCTTAAGCGCTCCGTTGATAAACCCTTTTAAAACAGGGTGGAGTCCCGACAGGCTTGGAAGATAGGCGCCTTCAGCAATGCCAGATGCGAGATTCGCCCCCCCCTCAAACACCACCGACCAGCCCCCGGATGGAGTGGTGTACTGAATCGATGCCCCCACCCCGGAAGTCATGCGAGACATCCCCGACTCGATGGTACGACTGGCGATGTTCGCCAGGTCTCCCAAAGGGGTTGGGCTGAGATAGCCCACTGTCGCGCCCACACCGGCACCTCCGACGAAACCCGCGAATCTTATGGGGATGGTCGCAAACCGACTCCTGAATCGATGAACTCTTATGTAGCTTTCCGCCAAACCACCGCCAGCGTAACCATGTGCTACCGCGCTAACCACTGCATTCGCACCGCGTACTGTTGAACCCGCTGTCGCCTCCAACAGCGTTGTAACCCCTGACCGGGCGAGTTCGCCCGTGGAAGTGGCTAATCCCCCGCGGGCCATATTGGCAACATGAGCTCCGACCCATTGGACAGTGGATGTTCTATGTGCAGCTGACCCACCCTGCTCCATCGACGATAGATCGTCACCCGCCAGTCCTTGCGCATCCACAAAGCGGATAGGGTTGCTCCCCACCATCCGATACAGATTCAATCCATCCTCCACCCCGGACGGATCCGCGTTCAACCAGCGCTGTCGCCACGGTATGTAATACCGAAAACCATGGTAATACAGCCCTGTTTCGTCTCGCTCCTGCCCGGAATAACGGATCGTCTTGTAACTTGCCTCAACGTTTTCCCTTCCAGCCCACCAGGCTGTGGCTCCGTAGGGGTAGTACGTTTCCTGGCTAATAAGTGCGGCATCTTCGTCCAGTTCCAGCGAGCTGGAGCCTTGATGATCGGCGAGACAGTAGCGCAGCTGATGCTGAGGAATACCCCGAGCCTGGCCTTTTTCCCAATGCAGGATTTGAACGGTGCATCGGCCAGCCTGAACACTGATGACATGCAGGGTTTCATCGGGAGTTGTACGAATCTCCACGCCGGGCAGGTAGCGAGTTTCGTGGGTACGATTCAATGTTCCGGTGTAGGCTATGCGGACTTTTCGCACCCGCTGACCGTCTCCATCGTAGATATAGCTTTCCACATCGTCGGGTTCTTCTTCCCGAATCACCCGATCAACCTGACGCAAGCAGTTACATGTATCCCATTGCAGCGTCTGCCCTCGCGGAAGAGTCTTGAGATTGCCGTTGACGTCATAAGCGGCATCGATCTCATCGTCTCCTGGTCGTTCACTACCCTCACCCCACGGCAGGCTTCGGTTGCTCAAGGTTGCAACGGCCGTTCGCTCTGTCCGGTTGCCACTCTCTGCATGATGGTGCAGCACTTCCAGATTGCCGCCAGCGTCGTAATCAAACGTCTGAAGATAATTTTCCAGCTGTCTCGAGTCCGGCGGCGAGATGAACGCTGGCAAATGAGGACCTCCCGGCGCCTGGACCCGCTGCCGACCACTGGCTCCAATGAGCTGGCCAAGCGTGTCGTACTGGTAGGTATTGATGGCGGCGACGCGTTGATTACGGAAATAGCGGACCGGCTGTGCAGCGTCACTGATGCGCACCGGATTGCCTACCGGGTCGTAGTCATATGCCAGATTCTGGAACGGCGGCTCATTCGCAACTTGCGCACGCAGCGTTTTCAGCCATCCATTCTCAGGATGGAAAGTGGTGCGGGTAACAACACCGTTGCCGGCTGTTTGCTGCTCTATCTGCCCGAAGGCGTTGTAGCGGATGTCACCGACCAGAGTGATATCTTCATCGGCACCGGCCAACGTCATACGTGTTTCGTACAGGTTTCCGGCCACTGTCTGGCGCTGGAATTGCTCATTGCCCAAGGCGTCTACATGGCGTACTAGTTCGCCGACGCTGTTGTAGTTCATTCGGGTGGTTGCTCTTTGAGGCTCAAGCAATTTGTCGCGCTCAGCTTCGTCTTCCGGCCAATCGGGCATCCCTAGGTGTTCAAGAAAACTTCTGGCCTGTTCAAGATGGGCGCCAAGGAGGCTGTATTCACAGAAGCGCCGTGTTCCAGCACTGTCGTCGTGGCGGATCAATTGGCCGCAGCGATTGTGTCGGGCGGATTCGAGAGAAGCGTCAGCATAGGCAAAACACGCCGTGCGCCGCTCTTCACCCGCCGACAATACGAAACCGCTCTCGGGGCGCATTAATGAATCGTAGGCAGTACGCAGATGGTTGAGTTTCTGGTCCCAGTCTTCCAGTCTTTGGCCGGCAGCACCTGACAGGGTTAGCCGCCAGCCCGCATCCGTGTTGATGGAGAGCAATGTCCTTCCAGTCAGACTGGAGACAGTGGTTTGGTTGGCTGATTGGGATGCACCGCTTTCAAAGAGCGCAAATAGCCGCGGATCGCGGCTGAAGCTAACCCGGTTGAGGGTGTCGTGGATCTGGTGGGTAATGCGTGCCTGAGGGGCGTCTTTGTCAGACCGTCGATGATAGGCAATATCGCGTACAACAACGCGAAGAGGGTCAGTGACTGTGACTATCGGCGTTTGTCGGTGCATGACGGCTCGTCCCGGCGTTGGCATGCAGACACACGCCATAGTTTGCCGAAACATTTATTCGCCTCTGCAGGGCTATCGTCAACTGTCAGAAATTACAGGTACGCATACAACAGACGACTACGACAGCATCTCCTGCATCATCTCCTGCAACACATCCAGATCAAACGGCTTCGCCAGAATCGGCGCCTTGCGTGTGATCGGGCTGTCGGTCTCGCGGATTTCCTGCGGGTAGCCGCTGATGAAAATCACCTTGAGTTCCGGTCGCAGTTTCACGGCGGGTTCGGCGATCTGTACGCCAGAGATCCCGCCCGGCAGGCGAAAGTCGGTGATCATCATGTCCAGGTGCGGCTTGCTCGCCAGGATCTCGAAGGCCTGCTCGCCGTTTTCCGCCTGCAACACCCGGTAGCCCTCACCCGACAGATAGGCCGACAGCACCATCAGAATCGAGGGGTCATCTTCGACGATCAGTACGACGTCTTGTGCATCTTCACTCATGGGAAGCCTTTGTTCGGTCAATAGCTGCTGATACGACCCCGGGGTCGATCAGAGGTTGCGTTTATCCGGCTGTTTTCCTACAGCGGCAGACAAACGCGAAACAAGGCGCCTTCGCCAATCCGGCTCTCGACGGTGATGGAACCGCCATGGGCGGTCACAATCTGTTCTGAAATAAACAACCCCAGGCCCAGCCCGGCCACGGCATGCCTGGCCGTCACGCGCTCGAACTGCTGGAAAATACGCTTCTGGTTTTCCTGATCGATGCCGATCCCCTGATCGCGCACTTCCACCAGCGCCTGATCGTTCTCACTGTACACCTTCACGCTGATCGGGCTCTTGGCGCCGTAACGCAACGCATTGGTCAGCAGGTTGGAAATCACCTGTTCAATGCGAAATTCATCCCAGTTGCCCTGCACCGGTTGCTCGGCGTCCAGCGTGACCGAGGATTCGGCGGCATCGATCTGCGGGGCGAAATTTTGCAGCAAGTTGCGCACCAATGCCGACAGGTCGAAGCGTGTCGGGCGGATCGACAGCTTGCCGGTGCGAATGCGCGACACATCCAGCATGTCCTCGATCAGGCGGATCAGGCTTTTGATTTGCCGTTCGTCGCGGTCGACCATCGCGTGCATCTTGTCCAGGGTGAACGCCGCGGCGTTGTCCCGGGCCAGGTGCATCTTGCGCAACTGGGTTTCGAGGATCAGACCGTTGAGCGGCGTGCGCACTTCATGGGCGACGATCGACATGAAATCATCGCGCATGCGGACGGCCTGCTGCAGTTCCTGCTGGGTGCTCTGCAACTGTTCAAGCAGCGCTTGTTGTTCGCGGCGGCTCTGCTCCAGCGCTTCGACCTGTTGCTTCATGGCCTTGCTCTGGCGATACAGGTCGACGAACACGTTGACCTTGCTCTTGACCGCGTGGATATCCAGCGGCTTGTGCAGGAAGTCGACGGCACCGCTTTCATAACCTTTGAACGCATAGTTCAGTTCACGGCCGGCGGCACTGACGAACACAATCGGAATGTTCTTGGTTTTTTCCGTGCCGCGCATCAATTCGGCGAGTTCGAAGCCGTTCATGCCAGGCATCTGCACGTCGAGAATAGCCATCGCGAATTCGTGCTGCAGCAGCAGCGACAAGGCTTCGTCGGCGGACAAGGCCTTGTAGACCATGCGGTCTTCACGCTTGATCAGCGCTTCGAGCGCCAAAAGGTTCTCCGGCAGATCGTCGACGATCAGCAGTTTGGCTTGGATGTTACTTAGCATGCTATTCGTTCCAGCTCGACAAGCAGACGGCCAATGCCGCGTAAGGGGAGAACATGGTCTGGCTGATGGGTATCCAGCGCCGCCAAGGGCATGGTCGCGACTTGGGCTTCATCCGGGTCCTGCACGATGGTCAGGCCGCCACGACGCTTGACCCTGGCCATGCCGCTTGCGCCATCGCGGTTGGCGCCGGTCAACAGGACGGCGGCCAGCGCCGGGCCGTAGGCATCGGCAGCTGACTCGAACAGGTAATCGATCGCAGGCCGCGAATAATGCACGCGGTCTTCCAGGCTCAGGGAAAAGGTGCGGTCCTGCTCCACCGACAAGTGATAGCCGGGCATGGCGAAATACAGCGTCCCGGCTTCGATCGACGTTTTGTCACGGGCTTCCTGAACACGCATGGCCACGCGTCGGGCAAACACGTCGGCCAGGTGACTGCGACGCTCGTCGGGCAGGTGCAGCACCACAATGATCGGCAGCACGAAGCCTTCACGCAGCGGGCTGAGGATACTCAGCAACGCCTCGACGCCGCCGGCTGATGCACCGATCACGATAGCCTCCACAGAAGACAACTGCGCTGCGTTGTTCATGATTTACGGTAGATCCGTTCTTGTTTGACCAAAGGCTCGAACTGGTTGCCGAAGGCCGAAAACTCCGGGGTTTCCTTGCTGCCCAGCACCAGAAAACCACGATGACAAAGGGATTCGTGGAACAACCCGAACGCCCTATCCTGAAGCTTTTTATTAAAGTAAATCAATACGTTACGACACGAAATTAACTGAGTTTCTGAAAAAACACTGTCGGTCGCCAGGCTGTGGTCAGCGAAGGTCACGTTCTCACACAGGCTCTTGTCGAAAATCGCGTAGCCGTACGCCGCCGTGTAGTAGTCGGCGAACGAACGCTGGCCACCTGCCTGCTGGTAGTTGTGAGTGTAGGCGCGGACATTCTCCATGGAGAAAATCCCCTGCTTGGCCTTGTCCAGCGAACGCGGATTGATGTCGGTGGCGTAGATAATGGTGCGATCGAGCAAGCCTTCTTCGCGCAGCAGGATCGCCATCGAATAGACCTCTTCACCGGTGCTGCAACCGGCGATCCAGATCTTGATCGAGGGATAAGTCTTGAGCAGCGGCACCACTTCCCTGCGAATGGCGAGGAAATGCGAAGGATCGCGGAACATCTCGCTGACCGGGATCGTCAGCAATTGCAGCAGCTGCATGAATGCCATTGGATCGTGCAGCACTTTCTCTTGCAGCGCCGAAATGGTGGCGCACTCGAACTGGCTCAACGCGTGGTGGACGCGACGCTTGATCGATGCGCCAGAATAATCGCGAAAGTCATAGCTGTATTTGAGGTAGATCGCCTCGATCAACAACCGCAATTCGATTTCGCTGTTTCGCTCCACTGAACTAATGCGTTCCACTAAATGCGTTCCATCTTCGGTAGCCACACGCGAATCAGCGAGAACAGGCGATCCAGGTCGATAGGCTTGGCCAGGTAATCGTTGGAACCGGCCTGCAGGCAGCGCTCCTGATCGTCCTTCATGGCCTTGGCCGTCACCGCAATGATCGGCAGCTTGCGCCAGCGTGGGTCCTGACGAATCAAGGTCGTCGCCTCAAAACCGTCCATCTCCGGCATCATCACGTCCATCAACACCAGATCGATGTCCTCTACTTCATTCAATTTCTCAATCGCTTCCCGGCCATTCCGGCCAATGACCACGATTGCACCCTTATGCTCCAGCGCGCTGGTGAGGGCGAAGATGTTGCGAACATCGTCGTCCACCAGCAGCACTTTGCGACCCTCGAAGACCTTGTCACGACTGCGCGCGGTCTTGAGCATCGTCTGCCGTTCATGGGACAACCGGGATTCGACTTTGTGCAGAAAGAGTGTGACTTCATCCAGCAAACGCTCCGGCGAGCGCGCACCCTTGATGATGATCGAGCGCGAATACTTGCGCAGCTCGGCCTCTTCGTCGCGGGTCAGGTTGCGCCCGGTGTAGACGATCACCGGCGGGAACGAACAGATATCCTCGGTCGACATGCGCTTGAGCAGATCGTTGCCGAGCATGTCCGGCAGTTTCAGGTCGATGATCATGCAGTCGAAAATCGTCGTGCGCAGCAGGTCCAGCGCATCCTGCGCCAGGCCGACGGCGGTGATTTCGATGTCCTCGTCGCCGATCAACCGGGCAATGCTGTCGCGCTGCAAATCGTCGTCTTCCACCAGCAGCACGCGCTTGACCTTCTGGGTCAGCTTGGCTTCGAGGCGGGCGAACACGTCCTTGAGCTCCTCGCGGGTGGTCGGCTTGACCGCGTAACCGATCGCGCCCATGTGCATGGCGGCTTCGACGCGATCTTCGACCGAGATCACGTGCACCGGGATGTGTCGGGTATCGGCGTGTTCCTTGAGACGTTGCAGCACGGTCAAACCTGAGTGATCCGGCAGGCGCATGTCCAGCAGGATCGCGTCGGGAATGTATTCCCTGGCCAAGTCGTAGCCTTCGTCGGCGCCATGGGCCACCAGGCACTGGTAACCCAGTTCGTGCGCCAGGTCGTAGAGAATGCGCGCGAAGTTCGGCTCGTCCTCGACCACCAGAATGCAGCGCGTCGTGAACGGCGCATTCGTGCGGTCATCGTTGAAGCGCGGGATGTCGACTTCGGCAATCAGCGGCGCCAGCGCAGCGGGTGCGATTTTCGGCGTCATGACCACCGGTGAAGCCTTCATCGGCTCGATCGGCGTGTCGCCCGGTTCAACATACTGCTGCGGCAAGACCAGGGTAAACACACTGCCCTGCCCCGGTTCGCTGGTGACGCTGATGGAACCGCCAAGCAAGGCCGCCAGGTCACGAGAAATCGACAGGCCCAGCCCCGTGCCGCCATAACGACGATTGGTGGTGCCATCGGCCTGGCGGAACGCTTCGAAGATACTTTCCTGCTGATCCGCGGCAATGCCAATCCCCGAGTCGCGGACGATAAACGCCACGCCTTCGTTTGGCTGACTGGCCACCGTCAGGCTGACCGAACCTTGCTCGGTGAACTTCACCGCGTTGGATAGCAAATTCTTGATCACCTGCTCCAGACGCTGACGGTCAGTGAAGATCATCGTCGGCGCGCCGGGTTGCAGATCAACCTGGAAATCCAGCTTCTTGTCCGTGGCCATCGGCTGGAACATTCCGCGCAAACCGTCGACCAGACGGGCGACGCTGGTGTTCTCCGGACGCACCTCAAGCTTGCCGGCCTCGACCTTGGAAATGTCGAGGATGTCGTTGATCAGGTTCAGCAGATCGTTACCGGCCGAATAGATCGACTCGGCGAACTTGACCTGCTCGGTGGTGAGGTTTTCCTGAGGGTTTTCCGCCAGCAGCTTGGCCAGGATCAACGAACTGTTCAGCGGTGTGCGCAGTTCGTGGGACATGTTGGCAAGGAACTCGGATTTGTATTTGCTCGAGCGCTGCAACTCTTCGGCGCGTTCTTCAAGCTGAGTCTGGGCCTGATTGAGCTCGGTGTTTTTCAGGTCCATGGCATCGCGCTGCTCGGCGAGGATCTGCGCCTGGTCGGCGAGCTGTTCGTTGGTCTGTTCCAGCTCGACCTGCTGGGTTTCCAGATGCGCCTGGGATTCCTTGAGAATCCGTGATTGCTCTTCCAGCTCTTCGTTGGCCGTCTTGAGCTCTTCCTGCTGGACTTGCAGCTCTTCATTGAGCTGCTGGGTTTCGGCCAGCACCTCCTGCAGGCGCTGGCGATAGCGTGCTGCCTCGATCGAAGTGCCGATATTGCCGGCGATCAGCTCGAGGAGTTCGACGTCGCGGTCGTTCAACGGACGCAAAAAGCCCAGTTCAATGACACCGTTGACCCGATCGTCATCGCTGGTAGGCACGACCAGCACGCTGTGCGGCAGGCCTTCACCGAGACCGGAGGTGACTTTGAAATAGTCGCTCGGAACGTGGTCAAGCCGGATCAGGCGCGCCTGTTGCGCCACCTGGCCAACAATCCCTTCATCGCTGTAAATCTGCTGATTGCGTTCTTCCTGCTCCCGGGAAAAGCCGTAGGACGCCACCCGCTTGAGGCCGCCGTGTTCTTCACGCACATAAATAGCCGCGACGGCCGTGCCCAGGTATTGCGCACAAAACTGCAGAATATTGCGACCCAGCATATTCAGGGACAATTGCCCCAGCACCTGCTCGGCCAGCTCGGTCTGACCGTTACGCAGCCATGCCTGCTGTTCCAGGCGCTGAGCACTGGCTTGTTGCGCGGCCAGTGTGGCGCTGTAACTTTGCGACAGGTTGAGCAAATCCCGTCGGCCGATATAAGCCAGCAACGCGCTGATACCAAGGATGAACACTAGGTATAGGCTAATGCTCCAGATCGTGGTGCGGCGCACTTCTTCGTTGCGCGCGGTGCGCAACTGCTGCTCCATGTCGATCACATCTTCGAATTGCTTGCGGATCTCGTCGGTCAGGCGTTTGCCGCGCCCGGCCTGAACGGCGCTGCGGTAATCACCGCCGGCGCGCTGCAGGTCGATCATGTTTTGCGCATACGTAGCCCACTCATTCTGCAAGGCCTGGAGCCTTTGCAGCCGATCCGTTTGTACCGAGTTGTCCGCAGTGAGTTCAAGCAAGGTCTTGACCGCCACCGCGACTCTCGGCCGGGCGGTTTCGTAGGGTTCGAGGAACTTCTCGTCGCCCGTGAGGAGGAAGCCACGCATGCCGGTTTCAAGATCAACGGTCAGCTTCACCGCTTCATTGGCGTTATTGATCACCCGGTCGGTGTGCTCGACCCATTGGATCACCGACAGCAAATAAGTGATCAGCGAAACAAAGAACACCGCACTGAGTACGCCGACGCCCAATGGCAGGCTGACGTTGCGGCTCAGGAGTTTACGGAATCGTTGCTCGTCAACCGAGGACGCGGTGGTCATGGGGAGGCCTTGTCGAACTGTTGAAAACCAAGGAGTTTGCCCCAAATCCGCCGGTTTGATCCATTTTTCTGACGTGTTTTCGCGCAAAATCCTACATTCAGCTGCTCCAGCACATGGGAGCGGTTATCCTTGCCGGCCCGTATGCGGCTATTCTTTTTATGGCGTGGCCGGGAACTTGTCGGGTTCCTTCACTTACTCATGCTAGAGCCCGGTGTTTTTGATCGACCGGCCACCGCGAATTCAACTGTTGAGAGCCCCCTTATGTCCGCCGATAAATCCATAATCCTGGTCGTCGAAGACGACGCCATCGTGCGCATGCTGATAGTCGATGTCCTCGATGAACTGGAATTCAAGGTGCTCGAGGCTGACGGGTGCGAACAGGCGCTGGAGTTTCTCAACGATGAAGATCAGCACATCGACCTGATGATGACCGACGTCGGGTTGCCGGTGATGGATGGTCGTGAACTGGCCACACAGGCACGCATGGTTCGCCCCGAGTTGCCGATCCTGTTTGCCAGCGGTTATGCCGAAAGCATAGAAGTACCTCAAGGGATGCATGTGATCGGCAAGCCGTTTTCCATTGACCAGTTGCGGGACAAGGTCAAAGGCATTCTCGGCAAATGAAGAGCTGAGCCATGCGTTGGGGTGTTCATTGCGAAGAACACGTATGGATAAAACCCGATGATTCACAAATAGTCTCATCATTTTTCAAATAGACAGATCGCCTATCTTTCGCGGCCCGATGCCTTGACTGCCTGTTACCGAGGGCAGTCCAGGTTTTTCTCATTCCGCGTATAGATAGAGTCCTCATGCACACGGCCAATGCAACCGCTACAGCTCGCTCCACTTCTGCGACCCCGTTTGAAACAGCACCTCCCCTGCCCCGCAACAGATTCTCCGAAGCGAAAACGCGGTCCAGCCCGACAGTAAAAGCATTCGAAGTACCGTTTGATCAAGTCAGGTCAGGGAGTACTCCCCCCATTGATCCGGACGCTCCGATCCCACCTCCGGTGTACTCAGGCACCAACAGCACCGCAGAGGGTTTGAAACAATGCTCAATATTTGACCAGTCTTCTCTTGAAAGGAAATGGTCATCGATCCAGAGTCAATTGCGAAACCAACCTGTCTCTGAGAAAGAATTTATACAAATACTCCGATCCGGCATTCTGCAAACTGACACGGGTAAATCGCTGGTGCCATTGCTCGTACCGGCCGTCATGGATTGGATCATCCCGGCGGCCGGGCTCTCTCGAGAAGACTTCGCAGAAACCATCTGCTGCCTGCCCCCTGAAAAATGGGCCGGTTCGCTCGGAGAAAACTTCAATTTTCCCCATGACACCAAAGGCAAAAGTGTTCATGGATTTATCCAGACGCAACTGGAATTAACCCGGTCGCAGCGAAATCAGAAAATCGCCGACGGCGAATTGCTCGACAATGACACTTGGAAGGCATTGCGAACGTTCACGAAAGAAGCGGTCTCGTCCCTTCATGAGGGGAAGTTGAAGGTCCTGAGCGAGGCATTCGAGGAGTTCAATGAGGCTCGCCCCTCGACACAGCAAGTCAAAATGTTGATGGCTAAATTCGTTTCCGAGTTTGTCAAAGAAATAGAGGAACCCACCCCGGGCATGCGCCATGTTTGGTCGGAAAGCTTTCCGGGCGCAGTACACAAGCTGCACAAGCAGTTAATGGCGATTGAAATTATCGACAACCAGCCTCAGCGGAGTTGGCTTGAGAATACTGTCGAGCTCGGAAAACTCGGTGTAAACATCGCAAATTCCGGGTTACTGGCCGCTCGTGACATGCTCTTTGGTGTTGAGTCTGAGCCAGGCTCCGAAGTAGCGCCACGGCAATCCCGGCTACTCCTGGACATGCAGGAAGTCGAAACGAAGTCTCGTTTTCATCACGACGTAGGCACCACACCGCTGAGACATGACGGAAGTCTCGCGCAAGCACTCGTGTATACATTAAATGCAGTTAATGGACTTGGGGGAGACACAGCCCTTCGAGCAGGTTTGTCTTATGCGCTCAATCGGGTCGCGGATCCGGTAATGCCGACCGCCCCCAGCGATATCATCCCGACAGACGTTCAGCCTGTATCCATCCCCCCCTTGCCTGCCACCTCAGAAAAAGCCGCAACTGAGGTGAATGACTTTTTCGCATCCTCGAACCTCCAAACCGCCTCCCGCTCAGACGACCGCAACCCTGTCGAGACGGATTCTGCGTCATCGCCCACGCCTGATGCATCCCCGGCGGCGCCCTCCGCAGCGCCAGAGATGGGCACGCTGGAGCAGTTGACTCAAACGGTTCGCGATCTCTTGGCGACAATCAAAGACCCCCTCGTGTTTCCGTCAGCCGCGGCCGCAGATTCGGTCATTACCTTATCCGAAGAACAGAGCGCGATGCTGTCCAGTTTGGGACAACAAGCCGTCTATGGACGAACCGTTGAGTCTGTCCCCTCCTTGTGGGAAAAACTCGGCCCATACCTCTACGAAGCACTCTCAAGAGTCTCTGAGTTCATTACCAGTAATGCGCCATTGGCTGGTGCTGCAGCAACTCAATTTGCCACTCATGCCCTCGGGGCTGGAGCGGCAGCCACTCAACTTGCCAGGGATAATCCGGGGACAAGCGTCACTGCCGCCTTTATGGCCGCCTCGGCTGTTTATAACCAGTACTGTCAGCTGTTCCCCGACCATTCTCCTGGCGAAATCACCCTCGATATTGAAAGTCCAGCCTTGCATCAGGAGTTGCTGGAGGATGAAGTAGAAAGGATTCTGGAAGCCCCCGTCGCCAACGGGCAGCCCTCCCTGTCAGACGCCATCCTCGAGCTGATGTACGAATCCCCGGAGCAGAACCTGCTCAATGACGATCAACTGATCAATCAGGTTGCGCTGTTGTTACAACAGCCAAGCTCGCAGGCGCCCGAGAAAACCTATTTCGAGTTGATTCATGACGCGCAGATAGCCACCCATGATCACGAGGCGCCTGTTCAAGCAGATTCCCCGTCGGGCTCTAAAAGAGTCAAGCGCGACGCAGAAACGGTGCTCGTGTCAGCCGACCTTCAAGGCGATGACGTTGAACCGACTCTTGACCTCGAAGAAAACGATTCGACTCAAGTCGCGCGTCTGACTGAATACCTTCAAAAGATGGAAGAACCAAAAAACCCGGATATCGATGCGTACGAAGCCGTCGATAACAGTCCGGCGGATTCGCCGATTGACGCTGCAACGCAAGTGATCGGTTTGCTGCGCAGAAAACGCAATGTGACCTGGATGGACTCTTCGCGGGCCGCGGGCGACAGGGAGCTGATTCCCCGCTACACCGAGGCGTTGCTGCGTTCTGTTGAGGAGCCGACTCTCGCCCCACACGTTTCGGTGCCGAGTCATTCAAGCTTTGGTCGGTGTTGGTCGAATGTTGTCGGGGCTTTCCAAAACCCGTTTTTTTTAGAGTGGATCACTCAGGTCGGTCTGGACGTTAGTACAGTCAGAGTAAACCCCATGGACGGTACCCTGACCGGTGTCGCAAAAGGCACGGCTTACGGGTGTTCGCTGACTGACCACTCCGGATGGGCTGATGTTGCCGGGCCAATACTCAGGGCGATCAAAGTCGTTAACCCAAAAAATGAACGGATGTTTAGTCCATTATCTTCACAAGCACCCTTGTCGCTTATCAGAGATTTTCATGGCGAAACTCAGCCTCCGACCGTCACTGACGCACGACTGCGCATCAGTGAACTGAATGCCGCCCAGGCGTTTTCGCCCGTAAACGCTGACGACCCCAGATCGGAAGTATCATCTAAACGCATGAAGCAACAATTGGGTGATCTGTACACCCATAGTTATCTGGTGGGGAGCTTGGCTGCCCTTATTAAAGACAAAACTGATTGGACAATCCTTGACCTCAACGATTGTTCCATGTCCGTGCATCCAGATTCATCATTCGCCAATGAATACCCGGCAGAAGCCCGACGCGCGATCAGCGTGCGCCGGTTCATCAGCGACATACCATGGAAACTGCCTACAACCGTGGCGGAGGTCCGCAACCTGATTGAAGTGGTGACCTTCAACCTCCCTGCCGGCCCAGAGAATGGTAACTTCCGCGGCGCGCTGAACAACCCTGTCCCTCCATCGCCTGCACAACGACAACTCATCAGCGAAACGGCCAGTCAGCTCAAGCCAGGCTTGGTCGGCAGCTTGTATGACCATCTATGGCTAGGCCTGCCAGTCAACGACCCTGCACACGTATTGAACCAGCTACTGAACAGCGAGAGCGCCGATAGGTGGGGCCGTGCGCTGGGGGCGAAACTTGGGGCAATTACGACACCCTCCAGCGAAAAAGAATGGGTGATGACAGCGTTGTTACTTGAACTGGATGCCACGCCAGGCGAGCCGCGTAACCATGTGGGTGGATACAACCTGACTCAGGAGGCCAACTGGGGCACAAAGCCGTCGACAGTTGTCACCCGCCTTGCAAATCATCTTGCAGCCAGCGGCAAAGTCACCTCGAGAATGGCCCCCGTCGCCGCGCACCACTTGTTATTGGCCAACGCACCAGAATTTCTTGTCAGGAGCATGCCTGACAACCTGGTCTGCGGGTCCCACACCTGGGCAACGCTGCGGATGGCGGCAGCCAGAATTGAACAGATCAGCCCCGGCACTGTGCCCGAAATGACCTTTGCACAAGTCATGGCGTATGGCGCAACCGAGCCGATTAACGTAGGTGAGGAAATCGCAGCGCAAATGTCGTCTGTGGATCCGCTTATTGATTGGGCGATATCCCAAGGAGTTATCCAGCAAAGCCCGACTGATATCTATTCAAAAGAGCAACTTGAGATTGCTCGTGAAAAATTTCAGAAAAATACAGATCAACTCGCCAAGGCTCAGGAATACCTGACAGCGCCCATGCCCTCAAGAACAGAGATCGCACGGGCAGAACTGATTCGGGTTTTCGGCAAGGACTATCCGTTCGAAGAAAAAGTGCTTTTAAAAGCCGACCGGCCGGGATCCGAAACAGAAATTTATTATTCAATGCTGGACCTTTACATCAATGAAAAACTGACGTCCTTTGAGTATTACTCCACCAGTGACGATTTACCGTTCGCTCAATTCCGGTCCAGGCTGAGCCTGCTGAAGCCGGTTGGGCCAATATTTGAAAAACAATTTACTGACTACTTTACCAATGCTCGCACTGGCTCAAAAACGGCAATTATGGAGTTATTTTCCAATTTGCCGTCGGAAGACCGGAAGATCCTACAATATGGTAAACAGCGTTACTTTACGTTGAGGAGCGCAGCGACGGTACCTTTAAACCAACAAACAGAAGAGATAATAAAACCCCTGGTAGCCCACAAGGGAATATTGGTTCAGGCCAAACTCGGACAAAAAATCTGTTACTATGAAATTTTCCCCTCCGCGGGGCAGATCCGTAAACGAACAGACCTTCCTAATAACTTGCCTCTGGATGGAAAGATACAGAACGTACACGCCACCAATAACCCCAGAATTGTAAAAGCGCAAGTTGCAACATCGCAAAATTTCGACTGGAGCGCTTATAAAGACGGCACCCCCCCACAGAGTGGGGTCAGCTCAGCCGTCATAATAGAGGAACTCATTCCCAAGGAAAAGCGCGTGTGGTTCAAACCGGGCAGCTTTGACGTGACTACCGTAGCGAACATGCATGCTTCTGACACTAACGTGCGCTTTATGGCTTCTACATTGGTTGAAGAACACTTCATGCCCGGGCGCGAAGAGCTGTATTCACTTGCCAGAGGCATCACCGACACAGAGCAAATTGCTGAAACGGACCGCGTGATCAACGAGTTCCTTTTGGGCTTGGTACCGTTCAAATCATGCATCGAGAATGCAATGCAAGGTAACGTTAGAGGCGCAGTCCTGGACTGCGAGCTAGACGTATTAGGCTTCGTTATTCCAGGCGTTGGCGCCACTGGAAAAATCGCTAAAGTTGTAAAGTCCGGCGCAAATTTCATTCCTAAAGCCCTGAAGACCACCTGGATTGCCAGCAGCACCCTGGTCTCCTCGGCGAATCCGTTCGATGGTCTAGGGAAACTCGCAAGAACCGCAATAAACTCGGTGTGTCAATTGGGTGTGGACGCTTATCGCGCAGCCAGAATAGGAATAGGTCAGAGCAGAAAACTCTTCGGCATTTCAAAGGCCATAAACTCGGCTGACCTGTCAAAACGCGCGGACATTACCAGCGGAACCTTCAAAGCCGCAGCATCCGGAAGTCAGGCCGCCCCCATCACGGCGCTATTTAAAGACGGCAAATGGTACGCGTTTGATACGACCCGCAGCCGGCCCTACGGTCCACCGCTGGAAAACTTCATGCCCGACAGCTCCATCCCTTTGCAACGTACAACATTCAGCGACGGGACAAACCCTCTCACACCTTCAAGACTTTTCGACACCGAATCGCACGTCATACAGCGTACAACGGGGGTTGATGTTGTGGTGGGCGATAAGGTTTATCGGTTTGACCCGAAACATCCCGAAGCCCTGAACGACATAGCATCACCGGCTTATTTCAAGGACCTTGAGGGATTCGAGGCGATTTGCAGTGGGGGTAGATCCAAGCGAGCAACAAGTAACTGTTTCTCAAAAATGATTTCCAGCGTCCGCTCCGTCGCGGGAAAAAGAGCACAAGCGCTTGAACATAAGCGTCTGTATCCGCGACCGGCAGAACAAGGCGTCGATCCCCGGGTAGTTCATGAGCGACGTATATACAAGTGTAATTACGATTACACGAACTGCAGACCAGAAGAATTGACAGTGCCTCTACAATTCAAAGCGACCACTACAGGCAGCATCATTAAAAATGACCACTTCGGATTTGCAGGCACATATATCGATAACGACGTTAACGCTGCGACCCGCGTCGTCAAAATTAACGATATTATTCATGGACTTTCTGATGCTCGTGAAGTAAGAGCGTTTGTTGTACGTGGCCAGAACACCTACTTAGTGGCAGAAGTAGACACTGGGCTATTTTACTTTTGCAAATATGACGGAAGGACAACCAACAACGTCGTATTTACACGTATCAGCCACTCAGATACGGGCCTTGGAAAGGCCCTTATTACGGACTATCACCAACTCAAGGACCCTTTTATTGAGGCCGCAGCCAAGCTCCTGCCTAATGGCCAACTCCTGCCTAAAAACGATTTCATCCTATTGCCAACTATAGATTCATTGTATCGCGACCTGGAGGCAACCAACAAACTAAGCCCTGCAGATCTGGCAGATTTCAAAAGAAAAATGTTACGATTAACAGATGAACAAAAGCGTGACCTTGTCGTGACGGCCTTGAAAAATAATATCGGAAACTTCAATGTCGAGATTGTCATTCCAGCGATAAAAATCGAAACGATGCCCAAGCCTCCTGCCTTTAACATGTTAGCGCAAGCCAGTAAAAACCGTTTATACGCGGATTACGCAAAAGAGCAGGTGCTCAAACAAGTTGAGGCGACCGGGCTTGGACCGTTTAATCAGCGCAACTCCGGCGATCCCATTGATGTACAGCGGGTGGAGCTCACCCAGCCGGTCGTTTTATGGGAGTACTCCAGGTGGGGTAAACCCGATACTGTTGAGGTGTTACTCAAAACCGGTGCCGGAAACTGTGACCATATGGCCAAAGTGTCCATGGAGATCATTCAGAGGAATGGCGGGGCCGCCAGAGTTTGGCACATGAACGGCCATGCCTTCACAATGGTAGGCGGACCGTCGGGGCCTACTCCTGTAACGCGCCACTTTACCGAGCCTGAGTTCGACAACGCGTATATCACCGATTCATGGGCAGGAATCAGTTGTCGTGCACGTGATTACACAACGCAACTCAAAGCCCAAATGGCGACCTGGGCAAACGAAGGTAAGATGATCATCACTACCGACAACAGTGTGACGCCCCCCAACACAGGATGGGCGGACCCAACGGGTCCACTATGGACTGCTGCCATCAACGGGCTGAAAACCGCGTAATCGTAAAGACGGCTAATTAACGTCCTGCCAATATTGTCCAGCACGACGCTCCTGCTCGGGAGCGTCCACCCATTCAGTACGCTTCAAACACCGAAACCACATGGCCTATGGTTTAATTACTGCCCCTCGTACACCTTGCTCTCTACCTGCCTCAAGGAACACCCCTCATGACTCCCCCCCGCGCCACCAAAGTCCTGGTTATCGGCTACGTCTGGCCCGAGCCTCGCTCTTCAGCCGCCGGCGGGTATGTGATGCAACTGCTCGGAGTTTTCCTGCAACAAGGCTGGGACGTGACATTCAGCAGCCCGGCCGGTGCTGGCGAGCATCAGGAGGATCTGACGGCGCTGGGCATTCGTGAAGTGCCTATCGAACTGAACAACAGCAGTTTCGACACATTTGTCCGCGAACTGGCACCGGATATCGTGCTGTTCGAACAATTCATGATGGAGGAACAGTTCGGCTGGCGTGTCGAGAAGCACTGCCCTGATGCCTTGCGTGTGCTCGGCACGCAGGATTTGCAGAGCCTGCGCCATGCGCGGCATCAACGACTCAAGGACCGGTTGAAAGCCAGTGACAATGACACTGACTTCAGTGAACTGTTCGCGCCGGCCTTGCGTGAAGAATTCGAGCTGATGGCCGATACCGACCTGGCCAAACGGGAGATTGCGGCGCTGTATCGCTGCGACCTGAACCTGATGATTTCCGAAATGGAAATCGAGCTGTTGGTCGAGCAGTTCAACGTGCCACGCAACCTGTTGCACTGGTGCCCGCTGATGGTCGATGTACCCGACAGCCCGCCCGCACCGTTCGAAGATCGCGGGCACTTTATCCATATCGGCAACTTTCGCCATGCGCCCAACTGGGATGCGGTGCTCTGGCTGAAAACCACGATCTGGCCGCTGATTCGCGAGCAGTTGCCCACTGCGCAATTGCACATCTACGGGGCCTATACGCCGCCCAAAGCGACGGCCCTGCATAATGCGGCCCAGGGTTTCCATGTCATGAACTGGGCGGAAGATGCGTTGCAAGTGATGTCGGCGGCGCGGGTATGCCTGGCACCTTTGCGTTTCGGTGCGGGTATCAAAGGCAAGATCGTCGATGCAATGATCTGCGGTACGCCAAATGTCACCACACCGATCGGCGCCGAAGCCATGCATGGCAACGGCCCTTGGCCGGGCGCGGTGACCCGTACGGCGCGCGAGTTCGCGGATTGTGCGGTGCAACTCTATAAAGACCAGGCGCAATGGTCGAACGCCCAGACTGTTGGCCTGGAACTGCTCGCCGACCGTTACCAGGTACACACTCACGGTCCGGCGTTGATTGCACGACTCGAGTATTGCCAACAGCATTTGGCGCAACTTAGACGGGACAACTTTACCGGCAGCATGTTGCGTCACCATCAACACAAAAGCACTCAATACATGGCGCAATGGATTGAAGCGAAAAATCGAACTAAAGAAGACACTTGATCGTTAGAATCGTCTCATCTGACGATTAACCCACTGTGCAAGGACGCACTATGAATAACGATATGAATCGACTTCTGCCCGCCTTTCCCTATGACACTCAATATTTCACAGCCCACAACTGGATGACCCAACTTCCCGTTATTGATGCACTTTCGCTTGCGGAACTGGTTTTGCCCGGCGCCCATAATGCCGGCGTGGATAAAAAGGCTTCCTATGCGGCGCCGGGCATCAGTCACTGGGCCGCTTGTCAGACCCATTCGTTTTATTATCAATTGACCCACGGCGCACGTGCGCTCGACTTGCGGCTTGAGTATGAAATCGGCAGCAATGGTGTCGGAACATTCTGGTTTCAGCACAACGGTTTTCGCTCTTCCCGCTCTCTGGAAAACCTGATCACGAGCGTGATCCGGTTTCTGCAGGAAAATCCCGAAGAATTCATCGTTCTCGATTTTCATCAGCTGAATACAGGCGACCAGCGCCTTGGCTATCAGGAGTTCAACCGCCTGCTGATGACACATCTGGGTGATCGGATAATTCCTTACAGAAATGCGAGCCTGACCCTCGGTCAATTGAAACGGGCCAGTCATGCCCAGCGTGTGCTGGTTGCGGCCGAATATCACCCGGCATTCGATGCAACCTTGTTCAGTCGGTCCATCCAGCACGAATGGAGCGGGATCGGGACGACCAGCATCAGTGAGCTCAACGCGCATATCACTCGGGTGATGAAATACCCGCCATCCGGCAATCTGCCGTGGTCACTCTCCGCGACCAGTTACCATGCAGCGGGCGGTCCGGTGAACATCCGCGAGCAGCTTGATCAATGGTTCGACCCTGCGGCGAGGGATTGGGTTCTGAAGAGCAGTATTATCAATGCGGATTTTTTTGAAACGTCGAATCTGGTAGGCCATTGCCGGACGGCCAACCTGATCAAGGCAAACGCCTACAGCCATTAACTTGTGCAAATGTTTCCGTCACTGGCAATGTCGGACCGCACTTCTATGCTTGAAATTACATATATCCACTTCATCCCACGGACGGGCTGAAGTTACTATCAGGAAAGACAATGACCCAAGTTTTACAAGGCATTCTCGACAAAAAGAAATGGATGAGCAACGTTCTCGACATTGACCGTCTGAAGTTGACCGACTTGATCTGGCCCTGTACTCATAACAGCGGCATGGACAAAAAAGCCCCCAACTATGATGTTCTGATTGGCAACTGGACCACGTGTCAAAACGATTCATTTGCATGGCAGCTGGCCAACGGGGCACGGGCATTTGATATCCGTCTCGGTTACACCGAAGGGCACGATCAATCGATCTTCTACTTTCATCACAATGGCTATCAGTCCCATCGCGTTCTCGATGAGCTGATCGACGCGACATTGACGTTCCTTGATCAAAATCCGGATGAGTTCATCGTCTTCGACTTTCACCAAATGGGCGACGGCACAAAGCGCTTTGACCATAGGAAACTGAATGATCTGTTGGTGAATCGGCTCCATCAGCGAGTCATACCGCCCTCCGACGCCAGGAAAACGGTGGGAGAACTCAAACACATCAGTACCCGCCGCAGACTGGTACTGGCAGCGCACGTAGTGACGGGGCTGGACGATGATTACTTCTG
The DNA here is from genome assembly GCF_000293885.2 of Pseudomonas fluorescens NCIMB 11764. Taxonomy (NCBI): domain Bacteria; kingdom Pseudomonadati; phylum Pseudomonadota; class Gammaproteobacteria; order Pseudomonadales; family Pseudomonadaceae; genus Pseudomonas; species Pseudomonas fluorescens. The sequence goes on along the minus strand of NZ_CP010945.1, from coordinate 4,535,661 downwards.
GCCGCGCATTCCGCACAAATGGAGCGGCGATCGCTTCACTGACACAACGGAACTGCAACGCCACATTTCCAGCACCCTGCATGACGCGCCTTTCGAGACCTTTCTTTGGTCGTTGTCGGCCACCAGTTACGGTTTTCTGGGCGGGCCTCAGGACATCAAGAACCACATCAATGACTGGTTCAACCCGACCCGGGACTGGGTGACGCGTTGCAGCCTCATCAGCACCGACTTTTTCGACGAGTCAGATATCGTGCGTTATTGCTGGAGCGCCACCAGCATGAAGGCGGTTTATGGCAGCGCCTTGCATGAGCCCGTGGGGGCATGACACGGGTCAACATGCCGCAAGCTGGTAATGTCGGCCCCTAAAGAGGCATGATCAGGGCGCAATAACAAAAAAAGCGCCCTGATATGACCCGGACTGCCAGAGTCACCGATCCTTCCTACGAACTGATGGACGACCACAACGGGTTGTCGATCATCTATCGCCAGCACGGCTTCCCCTGCCCCTTGGTGCGCTGGCATTTTCACAAGGAATACGAACTGCACCTGATCGTCGCCAGTTCCGGCAAGGTGTTCATTGGCGACTACATTGGCAATTTCTACCCGGAAACACTCTTTCTCACTGGCCCCAACCTGCCCCACAACTGGATCAGCCAGGTGGCCGAGGACGAAGTGGTGCCCAAGCGCGACATGCTGGTCAATTTCACCGACGAGTTGTTCGAGAGTGGCCATCAGGTGTTTACCGAGCTCAAGTCGCTTGCGCCCTTGCTGGAGCGTGCCCAATACGGCATCGAGTTTCGCTGCAAACGCACCATCCGCCAGGCCATGACCTTGATGCAGCGCATTGCCGACACCCAGGGCGTCACCCGGCTCGGGCACTTTTTCATTTTGCTGGAGTTGCTCGCCGCTTCCGACGATTACCAACTGCTGTCCGGTGCGACAACCCCGCAACTGGCGGACGAACACAACATCGACCGCACTAACCGGGCGGTGGATTACATCTTTGCCCACTACGCCCGTGAACTGCCGCTGGAGGAAGTCGCCGAGCACCTGGGCATGAAGCCGACGTACTTCAGCCGCGTGTTCAAACAGGCCACCGGGCGCTGCTTCATCGAGTTCGTCAACCGCCTGCGCATCAGCAAGTCCTGCGAGCTGCTGGCCGATGGCGATAAACCGGTGACCGATGTGTGTTTCGAGTCGGGCTTCAACAACATTTCCAATTTCAACCGACGCTTTCAGCAATTGAAAGGCATGACGCCCTCGCACTATCGGCGGTTGGCGGTGCAGCGGTTGACCGAGCAGAATCTGGGCTAGCACATGCAACCCTGTGGGTGCGGCGTTGAAGCCAGAACCTGTACGTATTCGATAGCGCCAGAGCGCTGAAAAGCCCTTCCCTTCGTTTGCTTCTGCAAACGCCAGTGCAAAAAAGTATCGATTCAAGTGCGATGAATGATTTGTCTCATCCTCAATTGAAGGCTGTAATCAGCGCACATTCTTCCTGCCTCGGAAGACACAAAAACAATAACTGTCCTTCTGTCCCCACCGGGTGCAGAAAAGGAGTGCACGATGCAACCTTCGGTAAAAGCTCTGCTAGCCCTCACCTGCATGACCCTCAGCAGCGTCAGCCTCGGCGCGCAAACCCTGACCATCGCCACCGTCAACAACAGCGACATGATCCGCATGCAAAAGCTCTCGAAGACCTTCGAAGCCGAGCACCCGGACATCAAGCTCAATTGGGTGGTGCTCGAAGAAAACGTCCTGCGCCAACGCCTGACTACCGACATCGCCACTCAGGGCGGGCAGTTCGATGTGCTGACCATCGGCATGTACGAAGCGGCACTCTGGGGCGCCAAGGGTTGGCTGGAACCGATGAAGGATTTGCCCGCCACTTACGATCTCGACGACGTTTTCCCTTCGGTACGTGAAGGTTTGTCGGTCAAGGGTTCGCTGTATGCCCTGCCGTTCTACGCCGAAAGCTCCATCACTTATTACCGCACCGACCTGTTCAAGGAGGCCGGGCTGACCATGCCCGAGCGTCCGACCTGGGAACAGATCGGCGAATTCGCCGGCAAACTCACCCATAAAGACAAAGAGCAGTACGGCATCTGCCTGCGCGGCAAGGCCGGCTGGGGCGAGAACATGGCGCTGATCACCACTATCGCCAACGCCTATGGCGCACGCTGGTTCGATGAGAAATGGCAGCCTGAATTCACCGGCCCCGAGTGGAAAAACGCGCTGAACTTCTACGTCGACACCATGAAGAATTCCGGTCCGCCGGGCGCGTCGAGCAACGGCTTCAACGAAAACCTGGCGCTGTTCAACAGTGGCAAGTGCGCGATCTGGGTCGATGCCAGCGTGGCCGGCTCGTTCGTCACCGACAAGACCCAGAGCAAAGTCAGCGAACACGTGGGATTCACCTACGCGCCGCACCAGACCACCGATAAAGGCTCGGCCTGGCTCTATTCCTGGGCGCTGGCAATTCCGACCAGCTCCAAGGCCAAGGACGCGGCAAAAACCTTCAGCGCCTGGGCGACTTCCAAGGAATACGGCGCACTGGTTGCAGCAAAGGACGGCATCGCCAACGTGCCACCAGGCACTCGGGCCTCGACCTACAGCGACGCCTACATGAGCGCCGCACCGTTCGCCAAGGTAACCCTGGAATCGCTGAAAGCGGCGGACCCGAGCAAACCGACGCTCAAGCCCGTGCCGTACATCGGCATTCAACTGGTGACCATTCCTGAGTTCCAGGGCATTGGCACCCAGGTTGGCAAGTCGTTCTCGGCCGCGCTGATCGGCCAGACCACGGTCGATCAGGCCCTGACCGCCGCCCAGCAAACCACCGAACGTGAGATGAAGCGCGCGGGTTATCCCAAGTAACCCCACCATTTCAATGTGGGAGCGAGCCTGCTCGCGATGAGGCCATGACATTCAACATCAGTGTTGGCTGATAAATCGCTATCGCGAGCAGGCTCGCTCCCACAGTTGATCTTCATCGTCTGTTCCCAATCGGTTTTAACGCCATGAATACTTCAACTGCCAAAGCTCACATGGACATTCCCCAGCCGGTGCGTAAAAGCCGGTTGGCCAATCCCGGCTGGTTTCTGGTCAGCCCCTCGGTGGCGTTGTTGCTGCTGTGGATGATCGTGCCGTTGGGCATGACGCTGTATTTTTCGATGATCCGCTACAACCTGCTCAATCCTGGTGAAAACGAGTTCGTGGGACTTGAGAACTTCACCTACTTCCTGACGGACTCCGGTTTTATGCCCGGTGCCACCAACACCTTGTTGCTGGTAGGTAGCGTGCTGTTGATCAGCGTGGTGTTCGGGGTATTGATCAGCGCGTTGCTGGAGGCCAGTGAGTTTCTCGGTCGCGGCATCGTGCGGGTGATGTTGATCTCGCCGTTCTTCATCATGCCCACCGTCGGTGCGCTGATCTGGAAAAACCTGATTTTCCACCCGGTGTCGGGGATTCTCGCCTACGTCTGGAAACTCTTCGGTGCACAACCGGTGGACTGGCTGGCGCATTACCCGCTGCTGTCGATCATCATCATTGTCTCGTGGCAATGGCTGCCCTTCGCGATCCTGATTCTGATGACCGCCATGCAGTCTCTCGACCAGGAACAGAAAGAAGCCGCGCGCCTCGATGGCGCCGGGCCCATCGCGATCTTCTGGCACTTGACCCTGCCACACCTGGCGCGTCCCATCGCCGTGGTGGTGATGATCGAAACCATCTTCCTGCTCTCGGTGTTCGCCGAAATCTTCACCACCACCAACGGAGGCCCCGGCTATGCCTCGACCAACCTCGCCTACCTGATCTACAACCAGGCGCTGGTGCAGTTCGACGTCGGCATGGCGTCCGCCGGCGGTTTGATTGCGGTGGTGATCGCCAACATCGCGGCCATCGTGCTGGTGCGGATGATCGGCAAAAACCTGACAGACAAAGCCTGAGGCCTGCGCCATGACCCTTCAACAATCCCGTCGCCTGCAAAGCCTGCTGCTTGGCACCCTGGCCTGGGCCATCGCGATCCTGATCTTCTTCCCGATTTTCTGGATGGTGCTGACCAGCTTCAAAACCGAGATCGACGCGTTCGCCACGCCGCCGCAGTTCATCTTCACGCCGACGCTGGAGAACTACCTGCACATCAACGAGCGCAGCGATTACTTCAGTTTTGCCTGGAACTCGGTGGTGATCTCCTTCAGCGCCACGGCCCTGTGCCTGCTGATCGCGGTGCCTGCGGCCTACTCGATGGCGTTCTACGAAACCCAGCGCACCAAAGGCACACTGCTGTGGATGCTCTCCACCAAGATGCTGCCGCCGGTGGGCGTGCTGATGCCGATCTACTTGCTGGCCAAGAGCTTTGGCCTGCTCGACACGCGGATCGCGCTGATCGTGATCTACACGCTGATCAACCTGCCGATCGTGGTCTGGATGATTTACACCTACTTCAAGGACATCCCCAAAGACATCCTCGAAGCCGCACGCCTCGACGGCGCCACGCTGTGGCAGGAAATGGTCCGGGTGCTGTTGCCGATCGCCAAGGGCGGTCTGGCTTCCACAGTGCTGCTGTCGTTGATCCTGTGCTGGAACGAGGCGTTCTGGTCGTTGAACCTGACCTCGTCGAAAGCCGCGCCACTGACCGCGCTGATCGCTTCGTACTCAAGTCCCGAAGGCCTGTTCTGGGCCAAGTTGTCGGCGGTGTCCACGCTGGCCTGCGCGCCGATCCTGATCTTCGGCTGGATCAGCCAGAAACAACTGGTCCGCGGCCTGTCGTTTGGTGCAGTGAAATGAACATTGAAAGCAAAAGATCGCAGCCTTCGGCAGCTCCTGCGCGGGACGTCGTATCGGCATAAATCTCCTGTAGGAGCTGCCGCAGGCTGCGATCTTTTGATCTTAAAAATAACAAGCGGAGGCCCACCACCATGGCCAACCTGAAAATCAAGAATCTGCAAAAAGGCTTCGAAGGCTTTTCCATCATCAAAGGCATCGACCTGGAAGTGAACGACAAGGAATTCGTGGTCTTCGTCGGCCCGTCAGGCTGCGGTAAATCCACGCTGCTGCGGTTGATCGCCGGCCTGGAAGAAGTCAGCGGCGGCACCATCGAACTCGATGGCCGCGACATCACCGAAGTCAGCCCGGCCAAGCGAGACCTGGCGATGGTGTTCCAGACCTACGCCCTGTACCCGCACATGAGCGTGCGCAAAAACATGTCGTTCGCCCTCGATCTGGCGGGCGTACCCAAAGCCGAAGTCGAGAAAAAAGTCGGCGAAGCGGCGCGTATCCTCGAGCTCGGGCCGATGCTGGAGCGCAAACCGAAACAGCTGTCGGGCGGCCAGCGTCAACGCGTGGCCATCGGCCGCGCCATCGTGCGCAACCCGAAAATCTTCCTGTTCGACGAACCGCTGTCCAACCTTGATGCTGCCCTGCGCGTGCAGATGCGACTGGAACTGCTGCGCCTGCACAAGGAGCTGCAAGCCACGATGATCTACGTGACCCACGACCAGGTGGAAGCCATGACCATGGCCGACAAAGTGGTGGTGTTGAATGGCGGCAAGATCGAACAGGTCGGTTCGCCGCTGGATCTGTATCACCAGCCGGCCAACCTGTTTGTCGCAGGCTTTCTCGGCACGCCGAAAATGGGCTTCCTCAAGGGCAAAGTCACCCGTGTCGACAGCCAAAGCTGCGAAGTGGCGCTCGATGCCGGCACCCGCATCACCTTGCCATTGAGCGGCGCCAACCTGAGCGTCGGCGGCGCGGTGACCCTGGGCATTCGCCCGGAGCATCTGGAACTGGCGCAAACCGGCGACTGTACCTTGCAAGTCACCGCCGACGTCAGCGAGCGCCTGGGCAGCGACACCTTCTGCCACGTGCTGACCGCGTCCGGTGAAGCGCTGACCATGCGCGTTCGCGGCGACCTCGCCAGCCGCTACGGCGAAACCCTGAGCCTGCACCTGGACGCCGAGCACTGCCATTTATTCGATGCCGACGGCGTGGCGTTGACCCGTCCGTTGCGCGCTGCGGCCTGACTTCAGAGAGCCTGTGATGAAACTCAATAAACAGAACCTGCAGCACCTCGCACCCGAAGTGGTCCTGCCCGCCTACGCCCTGAGCGACACCCGCCAAGGCATCGCGCACATCGGCGTCGGCGGTTTTCACCGCGCCCATCAGGCGTATTACACCGACGCCTTGATGAACACGGGCGAAGGCCTGGACTGGGCGATTTGCGGCGTCGGCCTGCGCGCTGAAGATCGCCGCGCCCGGGATGATCTGAAGGAGCAGGATTACCTGTTCACCCTGTTTGAACTCGGTGACACCGACGACACCGAAGTCCGGGTCATCGGCGCGATCCGCGACATGCTGCTGGCCGAGGACGGCGCGCAAGCGCTGATCGACAAACTCGCCAGCCCCGAGATCCGTATCGTCTCGCTGACCATCACCGAAGGCGGTTACTGCATCGACGACAGCAACGGCGAATTCATGGCCCACCTGCCGCAGATCCAGCACGATCTGGCGCACCCGGACTCGCCGAAAACGGTGTTCGGTTTCCTCTGTGCCGCGTTGGCCAAACGCCGCGCAGCCAGCATCCCGGCGTTCACCTTGATGTCCTGCGATAACCTGCCGCACAACGGCGCGGTCACTCGCAAAGCCCTGCTGGCCTTCGCCGCTTTACGCGATACGGACTTGCGCGACTGGATCGCCGGGCACGTGAGCTTTCCGAATGCCATGGTGGACCGCATCACGCCAATGACCAGCACCGAACACAAGCTGCAATTGCACGACAAGCATGCCGTCGACGATGCCTGGCCGGTGGTCTGCGAGCCGTTTGTGCAGTGGGTGCTGGAAGACAAGTTCGTCAACGGGCGTCCGGCCTGGGAGAAGGTCGGCGTGCAATTCACCGATGATGTGACGCCGTACGAAGAGATGAAAATCAAACTGCTCAACGGCAGTCACCTGGCACTGACGTATCTCGGGTTCCTGAAGGGATATCGCTTTGTTCACGAGACCATGAACGACCCCCTGTTTGTGCGCTACATGCGCGCCTACATGGACCTGGACGTGACACCGCAGCTGTCGTCCGTTCCCGGGATCGACCTGACCGAGTACAAGAACACACTGGTCGAGCGTTTCTCCAATCAGGCGATTGCCGATCAGCTGGAGCGAGTGTGTTCGGACGGTTCGTCGAAGTTTCCGAAGTTCACCATTCCGACGATCAACCGACTGATTGCCGATGGCCGGGAGACCAAACGTGCGGCGTTGGTCGTGGCGGCCTGGGCGTTGTATTTGAAGGGGGTGGATGAGAATGGTGATACCTACTCGATTCCCGATCCGCGCGCCGCGTTTTGCCAGGCGCTGGTGGCGGATGATGCGTTGATTACCCAGCGGTTACTGGCGGTGGAGGAAATTTTTGGCTCGGCGATTCCGCATTCAGCCGAGTTTGTGGCGGCGTTTGAATGGTGCTGCAATAGCTTGCGAGAGGTGGGTGTGACGCGGACGCTGGAGCGGGTGCTGGCTTAATGGTGAAACTACTGCCCTCGATGGCTGCCTGACAGCCTCCCGACATGTTGAATACGCTGATATCGAACTGACACAGCAAGGACCGCCCATGGCAAACCAACAATTATTCCTCGGCATCGACTGCGGCACCCAAGGCACCAAGGCCATCGTCCTCGATGCGGTCAGCGGTCGGGTCCTCGGCCAGGGCGCCGCCGCGCATACGTTGATCAGCGGCACCAATGGCCGCCGCGAGCAGGACACATCGCAATGGCTTGAAGCGTTCACTTCAGCGACTCGCCGAGCCTTGCTTGCTGCCAACGTCGACGGCCAGCAGATCCTCGGCATTGGCGTCTCCGGCCAGCAACACGGTCTGGTCCTGCTCGACGATCAAGGCCAGGTGCTACGCCCCGCCAAACTCTGGTGCGACACAGAAACTACCGCGGAAAACGAGCGCCTGCTCGCTCATCTCGGCGGCGAAAAAGGCTCGCTGGAACGCCTCGGCGTGGTCATCGCACCAGGTTACACGGTGTCAAAACTGCTTTGGACCAAAGAACAGTACCCGGAGGTTTTTTCCCGGATCGCCCGCATCCTGTTACCCCACGACTACCTCAACCACTGGCTCACGGGCCGCAGTTGCAGCGAGTACGGCGACGCCTCGGGCACCGGTTATTTCAACGTGCGCACTCGCCAGTGGGACTTGCAACTGTTGCGCGACATCGACCCCAGCGGGCGTTTGCAAGCCGCGCTGCCGGAGCTGATCGACGCCCATCAAGCGGTCGGCACGATCCTGCCGGACATCGCCGAACACTTGGGCATCAACCCCGAGGCGCTGGTGTCCAGCGGCGGTGGCGACAACATGATGGGCGCTATCGGCACCGGCAACATCCGACCCGGCGCGATCACCATGAGCCTCGGTTCCTCAGGCACGGTGTATGCCTATGCTGATCAACCCAAAGTCAGCCCGGACGCCTCGGTCGCGACGTTCTGTGCCTCCAGCGGTGGCTGGTTGCCGCTGATCTGCACCATGAACCTGACCAACGCCACCGGGATGATTCGAGATTTGTTCGCGCTGGATATCGAGCAATTCAACCACCTCGTTGCGCAAGCGCCGATCGGCGCCGAAGGCGTGTGCATGCTGCCGTTTCTCAACGGCGAACGCGTCCCCGCCCTGCCCCATGCCACCGGCAGTTTGCTCGGTTTGACCATGACGAACCTGACGCAAGCCAACCTGTGTCGCGCCGTGGTCGAAGGCACGACGTTCGGTTTGCGTTACGGGCTGGACCTGCTGCGCCAGAATGGCTTACAAAGCCTGCGCATCTGCCTGATCGGCGGCGGCTCGAAAAGTCCGGTATGGCGGCAGATCGTCGCCGACATCATGAACACCCCAGTGATCTGCACCGAACAAAGCGAAGCCGCCGCCCTCGGCGCGGCGATTCAGGCCGCGTGGTGCAAGTCCTGGGCAAACGGCCACGAAGACAGCCTGGCGGACCTGTGCGAGCGTTGCGTGAAGCTCGACCTCGCCAGCGAAACCTTGCCGATCGCAGCAAACGTGGCAGCCTGTCAGCAGGCCTATGAACGCTATCAACAGCATGTCGCAACCCTTTAGAGAGTGAACAACTATGTACCTGGTGTGTGGCGAAGCGCTGTTCGATTTCTTCAGTGAAGACGACGCCAGCGGCCTGGCTTCAACAGTGAATTTCAAGGCGATTGCCGGTGGCTCGCCGTTCAACGTCGCGGTCGGTTTGCGCCGGCTCGGTGTGGATGCGGCGCTGTTTGCCGGGTTATCGACCGACTACCTTGGCCGGCGTTTGCAGCAAGTGCTGCGAAATGAAGGTGTGCGTGCGGATTACCTGGTGGATTTCGCGGCACCGACCACCCTTGCGATGGTCGCGGTCGGCGCCAATGGCTCGCCGCATTACAGTTTTCGTGGCGAAGGCTGCGCGGACCGACAGTTGAAACCGGAACATCTGCCGCAACTGGGCGCGGAAGTGCGCGGCTTGCACATCGGCTCGTTCTCGCTGGTGGTGCAGCCGATTGCCGACACGTTGCTGGCCTTGGTCCAGCGCGAGAGTGGCAAGCGTCTGATCAGTCTCGATCCCAACGTGCGACTCAATCCTGAACCGAACATCGATCTCTGGCGTACGCGAGTGGCCACGCTGGTCGTGCTGGCCGACCTGATCAAAGTCAGCGATGAGGACTTGAGCCTGTTATATCCCGAGCAGGATCCGCAGCGAGTGATTGAAGGCTGGTTGCAGCATCGCTGTCAGTTGGTATTCCTGACCCGTGGTGGCGAGGGTGCGACGGTGTTCAGCCGCCACCATGGCTCGTGGTCGGTGCCGGCCTGTTCGGTGAAGATTGCCGACACCGTGGGGGCTGGCGATACGTTCCAGGCGGCGTTGATTACGTGGTTGACCGAGCAGCATCTGGATTCGGTGGAAGGTGTGCAATCGCTTGCGCGCGAGCAGATCGACGGGATGTTGAGGTTTGCGGTACAGGCGGCGGCGCTGACGTGCAGCAAGACCGGGCCGGATTTGCCATATCGGCAGCAGTTGAATTTGCGCTGAATGTGAGGGCCTCATCGCTAGCAGGTTAGCTACTCCCACATTGAATCGATGCCGAACACAAAATCTGTGTTCACCGAAGATCTACTGTGGGAGCTAGCCTGCTAGCGATGGCTTTCTGTCAGGCGCTGAAAACGAATGCGTGCACCGGCAAAGAAGCGTTCGCCCGCCCGGCCAACGAAAACGCCCGTTTCCATTGGCCTGAACTGCGCCATTAAGGGTTTCCCCGATGCAGCCCTGCCTCACCGCCTACGGCATTTGCGCCTTGAACCAGCAGGTTTAATCCTGCACCATCCGCATCTGCTTATCCAAAGGACGGAATTCAAGGCATGCTGGACGCAAACGCAACCCATATTTCCCTCACGCTGGAAGGCGTTTCCGTTGACCTTCAGGTACTCAGTTTCGTCGGTCGCGAAGCCCTCAATCAGCCCTTCTGTTTTGACATCGAACTGGTCAGCGCACGCCCCGACCTGAAGCTCGAAGAGTTGCTGCACAAGCGCGGCTGCCTGACCTTCGGCGCCACCGGCAAAGGCATCATTCACGGGCTGGTCTATCGCATCGAGCAAGGCGACTCCGGCAAAAGCCTGACCCGCTACAGCATCAGCCTGGTGCCGCAACTGGCGTACCTGCGGCATAACCATGACCAGCAGATCTTCCAGCACTTGACGGTGCCGAAGATCATCGCCCAGGTGCTCGAAGCCCGTGGCATCCTCGCCGACGCCTACAGCTTCCAGCTCGGCGCGATCTACCCGGAGCGCGTCTACTGCGTGCAGTACGACGAATCCGACCTGCATTTCATCCAGCGCCTGTGCGAAGAAGAAGGCATCCACTTCCATTTCCAGCACAGCAACAGCGGCCACAAACTGGTGTTCGGCGACGACCAGACGGTATTCCGCAAACTGGCGCCCGTGGCCTATCAGCAAGACTCGGGCATGGCCGCCGAGAAACCGGTGATCAAGCGCTTCAACCTGCGCCTGGAAACCCGCACCACCCGCGTCAGCCGTCGTGATTACGATTTCGAAAAACCCCGCATCCTCCCGGAAGGCGCAGCTTCCAGCGCATTCTCCCCGGACCTGGAAGACTACGACTACCCCGGCCGTTTCACCGACCGTGCCCGCGGCAAGCAATTGGCAACCCGCGCCCTTGAGCGCCACCGTAGCGACTACAAACTCGCGGAAGGCAAAGGCGATCAACCGACACTGGTCAGCGGCCACTTCATGGCCCTGAGCGAACACCCGCGCGCCGAATGGAACGACCTCTGGCTGCTGCTGGAAGTGGTCCACGAAGGCAAACAACCGCAAGTGCTGGGCGAAAACGTCACCAGCGACGTCACCCAGAACAAAGACGATTTCCATCAGGGCTACCGCAACCGCTTCCTCGCCACGCCGTGGGACGCGCACTACCGCCCTGCCCTCGAACACCCGAAACCGCAAGTCCTCGGCAGCCAGACCGCCATCGTTACCGGCACGCCCGGCGAAGAAATCCACTGCGACGAGTACGGCCGCGTCAAAGTGCAATTCCACTGGGACCGCGACGGCCAGGCCAACGACAAGACCAGCTGCTGGCTGCGCGTCGCCACCGGCTGGGCCGGCAGCGCCTACGGCGGCATTGCCATCCCCCGAGTAGGCATGGAAGTGCTCGTCACCTTCCTCGAAGGCGACCCCGACCAACCGCTGATCACCGGCTGCCTGTACCACAAGGAAAACGTCGTCCCCTACGATCTGCCGGCGAACAAAACCCGCAGCACCTTCAAGACCCTCAGCTCCCCGGGCGGCAAGGGCTACAACGAATTTCGCATCGAAGACAAAAAAGGCGCGGAACAGATCTACCTGCACGCCCAGCGCGACTGGGATGAAAACATCGAGCACGACCAGAAAATCCGTATCGGCAATGAACGCCATGACACGGTCGAGGCCAATGTTTTCAGCGAGTTCAAGGTTGAAGAACACCGGATTACCCATCTGGACCGCAAGTCTGAGGCGCGGGCGGATGATCACCTGACGGTGGCGGTGACCCAGCATGTGAAGGTCGGGACGGCGCAGTTTGTCGAGGCCGGTCAGGAGATTCATTACCACGCTGGCGAGAAGGTGGTGGTTGAAGGCGGAATGGAACTGACGGCCAAGGCTGGCGGGAGCTTCGTCAAGGTTGATGCGGGGGGTGTGACGATCAGTGGGGCTGAGGTGAAGGTTAATACCGGGGGCTCGCCTGGGGTGGGTACGCCTGCCGCGCCGTTGTTGCCGGGGCCGATGAAAGCGGCGGATGCGGATGTCGCGGGCAAAGCGCCTCTCCCCAGCCGCCTCAACGAATCGGGTATTACGCCGTTGTGCGGCAAACAAAGCAACGGCGCCTGCAGCCGTAAGGATTGCACATGCATGTAACCGCCATGAACACCCTGCTGGCCGCACCTCGTTACGGATTCGAGTCGCTGCCCAGGGAACAGTCCAGTCAGGTCCTGTGTTTCATCATCGATCGCGCACGCCAACCCGAGGCGATGTCGCGTCTGTATCGCATCGGCGAACCGATGAATGCTCAAGCCTTGTACAGCAGCACTGACTTTGCGGAAATCGCCAATGACGGTCCGCTCTGGCTCACAGCACCTTGGGGCAGCCGATTGGCAGTCGAAGCCACGCGATTGTGCGAAGAAAATCACTCGGGCATTGCCCTGGTCGCAGAAGACGCCACTCAGGCACTCGCACACGCGCGCTGGTTGCTACGAGCCAACGACGGTTCCGGCGGCCAAAGCCTGTTGAGTTATCATAAACCTAGCCTGTGGGCTGCGCTGGCCTACACCGCAGGCGACACGTCCATTCAATTGTTCGGTCCTTGGCAAGCAGTGTATAGCCCTGCCCCGAGACACTTCGGCAAAGAGCGCGGCGCGTGGCTGTCCTGGACGGCGAAGTCGGAACTGAAGTGGCGTGGCGATGGCCCGGCGTTCAACCTTCCCGACAACGCAGCAAAGATTCAAGCGCGGCTGGGGTGGTTGTACTGGGTCGATGAGCAATATGCAGCGTTCGGTAAGCCCGGTGATGACCGGATCAATGAAATTACCGAGAACCTGGACCTTTTGCTCAAAAACAACATCTACGAAGGTGATCACTTGCTCAAGCTCGCCTCCGTCGTCGACGGACCGCGGCTTGAAACACGGCCAGAAGCAATGGCCATCCTGCAATCCAGGGAAGAGTCATTCATCAAGGTTGAACAGCTGATGCAAACAGCATCCGCCAATCCCCAATGAACCCGACGCAACAACAGAACGGAAGCACCATGGAAATTACCAATCATTCAGTCAATCCTGGTGAAACGCTCAGCCAGATTGCTACTCGCTACAACACCAATGTTGCGCAACTGCGCCAGATGAATCCATTCATTACCAACCCGAGTGCGATTAAACCGGGTTGGAATCTTAGTGTTCCCAAGAGTGCTCAGGCTGAAGCGGTTGCAAAACCAGCGGCCCCTTCAACGGCAGCTTCCCAACCTGCTCCAACGGCCGAAAGTGCAAGTGCGCCTGGCCCTAAGCCCATTGACTTGGGGCCGAAAAAAGACTTTACAGAAACGTGCGCCCCCAGCTTCAAGGATCAGCCCAAGCCTTGTTCCAACACGTACGGCACCGCAATTTATGCAACTGACGAAGAAGAGTTTTGGTTACTGCCCGAGCGCGCCGCCTCCTCGATGAAGGAGGCGATGCACGCTCTGGAGAATCAAATTGCCCCGAGTAAATCCCGCGATGAGCGCCTCAAGGGATTAGATGACAGCGGATTACTGAATTACTTCCTTGAGCCAAAACTGAGTAATTTTCTCGAGGGCGAACAGCGCCAGCGAATGGAGGAGATTGAAGCTCAGGAACCGAATATCGAAATGGACCCAGGAATGGTCCTTCGCAGCCGCCAAGAAGTAAAACGCGCAAAAGAAAAGGACGCACCAAAGGCCGAAACGCCGAAAACCGATACTCAGCGCTCACGTATAGATCAGCTTCAGTCGGATATCGATACTCAGAACCGTATCCGGGATGATTACAGCGAGCTACGCAAGTTACGCAGCGAGTGGTTGGCGCTAAAAAAAACAGCTATTGCCGCCGCCGAAAAGAAGGGTCATACGTACGAGAACGGTACGTTGTTCGCTGCCGGGGCAATCGAGGCTCGCGCTCGCGTCCAAAATTACCTGGAGAAACGCAAGGCGCTGATCAGTGAAGGTGGCATCAAGCCACAGGCTCAGGAAGATATCGCCAAGCTCCTTGAAACTGACAAGAAAAAGCGTGATGAACTGCAGAAGTGTTTATACACCTGCGAAGGCGATACATACGCCTACCTGGCGTGGAAGCATGGCGAAGCCAAGTCGTTTGCCTATCACGAATACACCGACGCGATTATCAAAGTAGCGGAATACGGGATCGCCTTACCTGAGTACGCATTGATCAGTGGCGATGACATCACTACAGGTATCGAGCAGTTCAAGTTGTTTCTCGATACGGAAAAACAGCAATCGGAAATCAATAACCGCTTGCGTGAAAAATACAAAAACTGGATCGAAGCGACGGGTCAAAATGCCCAGGCACCTGCCGGTCTGGTCGAAGCCGAACGTGCCGAATGGGACCGTTTGCAAGTTGTAAAACAGGGCTTACACGAAAAGGCTCAACAAAAAGTCGCTGCTGACCCTATTCGACGTCACTTATTATGGGAGCCTGAACAGTTTGAGCCTCAGCCGGTTGATCGGCTTGTCAAAGATGGCTTTCCGCTAAGAGAGGTCAGCACACTGGCTACAAGCGGCACGCCGTTGAAGTGGTTCAGTTTGCTCAACCTCAAGGGGGCGCCAAACCTTCTTGAGGAAGACTTGAAAAAAGCCGGCAAGAGCGCAAAAAAAATTCTTGAAGGCATCCCAAAAAATGGTGACGGTGGTGCAAATAAAAACAGCGCGCAGAAGGTATTTGGCCAGTGGCTGGCAAGCCAGGGCGCGCTAAAAATTGGAGATCAAGCCGGCGATTGGTTTGATACCAATGGTTGGTTCAATATCGACAAGTTTTACAGCTTCTTGCAAACCAACGGCTATAAAGTGACTCAGCTTGAGGATGCCGGTGCGCGAAAAGAATGGGGCGAGCATCTAAAGCAGGTCGTATTCAAAAAGAGTGTTCGTGGTGAAGTGAGGCTTTTCGACAAGAGCCAGCAGGCGCAGTTTGTCCGCTGCCTTGCGCCGCCGCAAAAAAAACTGCATGGCGAAGTGAAACTGGAAGGTCCCTCCTTCTCTGCCGCTGAAGGCTTCAAGACGTCGGCCAGTGCGTCACTGAGCTTTGACTTGGCTCGAGGTGAAGTGGAACTGCTTAAAATCGACATGCCGACTCGCGAAAAAGCCAAGGATGTGACGGTCGATTACTATCTCGAAGGTAATCCTCAACTTCAGACCTTGAACCTCGGCCGTATGTCCTTCCATTTCGGTGCCCGTGCGTGGGGATACGCCGGTGCGTCGCTCATGCTCGCCGGTAGTATTGAGCTGGTCCCTATAGGCGGCAATACCAAATATGGCGCGACACTCAGCCCTGTCAAACCGGCACAGCGCGAAGATACCGAAGCAAAGGCCGAACGGAAGACCCACGAAGAAACGATCAAAACCAAAGCCGACAATGGTGATACCAGCCCTACCCCAGACCTTGAATACAAGTCCAAGGCGCTCACGGCTGTCGATACCAAATCAAGTGGCCAAGTCATGTCCGGCAAGGCCGCCAACGTACAAATTGAAAATGGCATAAAGGCCAATTTCAATCTGTTCGCCGGCGTGCAAGCAGGTATCCAACTGACAGGGGCTTTGAATTGGGCTCCGCCTAAAGCATTGGCTGTATTGCGGGCAGGACCCTCCACCGGAATCAATAACAGCAAGGAGGCTACGAGCGCTAGCCAATGGCTAACGCTTGCCAACCTCAGCGGATCTTTAGGTGCTGCCTATGGCGCGGGCTTGCAGGGCAATGCTGGAGTTTCTCTGGATAAGGGTAAATTCATTCTCAATCTTAAAGCAACGGTTGTTCTTGGGCCGGGTGCAAGTGGTAGTTTCAAATTTGAGGTAGGTTACGAGGCTGTTGTAGAGCTTATCAATATTTATCGACGTGAGCTGTATAAAGCTAAAGGCGCTTCTATTAGCTGGATTACTCCAGAGGCTGCTGAACAGGCTTCTGCACTAAACATGCTCGGTGCGGTCGGGTTGGATGTGGCAATGATCTATATGATGGGCATCGACGTTATTATGAATCTATATGACGCGATGACCAGTAGTGGAAAGGGAGGGCCCATTGCAGACACTATTATTGAATATGAAAATCAAGCCGAATTGCAAAAATGGTTTATGGAAGCAACTCCCGCGGCCTTGGGCCCCCTCCTTATGACGCTCAGTTCTGAGCCGGAAGAGTTTTCAGTAATTTCAACGAACCAAGACACAAGTGAAAGTAAAAGTACCGATCGTAAGTACGTAAAACAGGAAGCACGTTTGCTCCAACAACGAGCTCTCGACAGAGTGATTTATTGGGTAGGATCAACGGCGGATGGCGCAGAAGCGTTAACCAAAGCTCAACAGCTATTTGAGGACGCTTGTAAATGCATGAACAAACTAGGCGTCGCACCTAAAGAGTCCGGGCAAGCGTATTGTGAGAATAGATACAGACTAGATAATTTTATGGCAGTTCCTGTACTTAGCATGGAACGTGCGGAAGGCGTTAAAGCTCGGGCCCGCTATAAATCAAATGTGAAGAAAATGGGTCAGCGTATAGACGCGTTCTGCAAGCTGGACTTTCGGGAAAATAGCTATATCCCGATGACCACCATGAAATATTCCGGCCCTTTATAATCGAGTCAACTAAACATGTTAAAAATGAAAAATGCCGTTTGCATTGCCTTATCAACCCTATTCTTTAGCTTTGTGGCGCAGGCAGAAGTATCGACACAGCAAGTGAAAGCAAAGGAAAAGGGTATTGAGCTTTACAATCAATTCAAAGCCATATCTGCAGTCCCCTATCTGAAGGCAGCAGCGGAAGGTGGCGATCGTGAAGCACAGTACTACTTGGGCGAAGCGTTACGCAAAAATAACAAATATATAACTCCAGAAGCTCAGAGCGCGTATGAAGCCTCTGCTCGCCAAGGTGATATATATGCAATGATAAGATTGTCTCAGCGCAATAACGATCTCTGCGTTGAGATGAACAACTGCTCAGGTGAAAAAAAATCGCCAAACGAGTGGTCCAAAAGTGCCTTAGAGGCTGCTACGAAAGAAGCTGAAAAAGGTGACGCCGAGGCTATGTATTTGATGTACCGGATAACCGGAGACGACAAATGGTTTGAAAAATCCGCAGACGGAGGTTTTGCGCTAGCGCAGTACTATCTAGCGGCGGATTACCGTGAAGGTAAAGGTTTCTTCCTGACACCTTCAAAACGCGCGGAGATGGTCGAACGCTGGATGAAGGCATCTGCGGAGGGTGGCAACCCTCAAGGTATGTTGGCGTATGCCGCGATTCAGGGTCGAAAAAAGGACTGGGAGCAATTCAGGTCGTGGAATGAAAAAGCAGCAATGACTGGATATGTCAGCGCTGTATATGGTTATGGCTCTTACTTAGCAGGACAATCGCCGGAATACGGCTTTAAGGAGGATCTAGTAACAGCCTATGCATCCATTTCCTGGGTGCTTGAACTAGACGGTGGGGGCGGCATGCGAGAATTTGCACAAGATGAACTCCCGGAAATCGCGGCAAAAATGACTGGGGAACAGATCGAAAAATCAAAAAAAACCCTGACGGAATGGAAAGCAACCCGCCCACCACTATCCTTCTTCCCTGACAAGCTATGAACTATTAACACTATGAAAGCGTATTTTTTCGTAGCCCTCTTCGCGATCGGTTTGTCCTCAGAGGTTAGCGCACAATCTACTTCGGACCGAAGTACATCGATACGTCAGGCAAGCCTGAAGAAATCAGCTATCGGAAGCTTTCTGACGCTTGCAGTTATCAGAACTGACTGAAAGGCCTGATTTTGCACTTTGCGGTACTCCTGTGAGGGATCAGGCGCTATGCTTTGGCGCCTCCCTCACTGCCGCAAGGATCCGCCATGCAGTTATCGTTTCGTATCGTGTCGGCCTTCACTTCCCTCCTCTGTTTTTACTGGCCCTGGTCTGGGGTTTGATGCCGTGGCCCTGAGCGAACACCCGCGTGCCGAGTGGAACGACCTCTGGCTGTTGCTCGAAGTCGTGCACGAAGGCAAGCAGCCGCAAGTGCTCGGCAAAAACGTCACCAGCGACGTCACCCACAACAAAGACGATTTCCATCAGGGCTACCGCAACACCTTCCTTGCCACCCCGTGGGACGCGCACTTCCGCCCTGCCCTCGAACACCCGAAACCGAAAGTCCTCGGCAGCCAGACCGCCATTGTCACCGGCCCGTCCGGCGAAGAAATCCACTGCGACGAATACGGCCGCGTCAAAGTGCAATTCCACTGGGACCGCGACGGCCAGGCCAACGACACCACCAGCTGCTGGCAACGCGTCGCCACCGGCTGGGCCGGCAGTGCCTACGGCGGCATCGCCATCCCGCGCGTCGGCATGGAAGTCCTCGTCACCTTCCTCGAAGGCGACCCCGACCAACCGCTGATCACCGGCTGCCTGTTCCACAAGGAAAACGTCGTCCCCTACGACCTACCGGCGAACAAGACCCGCAGCACCTTCAAGACCCTCAGTTCACCGGGCGGCAAGGGTTACAACGAGTTCCGCATCGAAGACAAGAAAGGCGCGGAACAGATCTACCTGCACGCCCAGCGCGACTGGGATGAAAACATCGAACACGACCAGAAAATCCGCATCGGCAACGAGCGGCATGACACGGTTGAGGCCAAGGTTTTCAGTGAGTTCAAGGTTGAAGAGCACCGGATCACGCATCTGGATCGCAAGACTGAAGCGCGGGCGGACGATCACCTTACTGTGGGCGTGACTCAGCACGTCAAAGTCGGCACAGCGCTGTTTGTTGAAGTTGGTGAGGAGATTCACTATAACGCCGGCAACAAGGTCGTGGTTGAAGGCGGGATGGAACTGACGGCCAAGGCTGGCGGGAGTTTCGTCAAGGTCGATGCGGGTGGCGTGACCATTAGTGGTGCTGAGGTGAAAGCCAACTCGGGGGGTGCGCCGGGTGTGGGAACAGGGATTGGAATCCTTGCTCCGCTTATTCCAGGTGCAGCTGCAGCCGCCATTGCGGGGCAACTATTGAGCAGCCCACCGGTTGGAAAATTTAACGCCGCCCCTGATTCGGCGCCACCTGCGGTGGAAGAGGAGCTTGAGGAAGAGGAAGAAGAGGTCGAGCTGGAAGACATCACCTTACGGGTTGGGATGTTCTTCGATGGGACGGGCAACAACCGCAACAACAGCGAGCGTGTGTTTGGCTGCTTTGCGCCGGACGTGAACCTGGAGGAAGCAGCTGAAGATATTCGTCAGTTCTGTGCGGCTCACGGTTATGACGGCAAGGGGAGTTCACCGGACAACAGCTATGGCAATGATGTCAGCAACGTGGCCCGGCTCTATGAACTTTATGAAGACCACTCGAACATAGCGAGGCCAATCGATGCCAAGACGGCCAGCCTGCGAGTTTATGTGGATGGCATCGGTACCAGCAGTACCGCAGAAGATTCCACTTTTTCGCAAGGCACAGGTATAGGTGTGCAGGGCGTCCGGGCGCGAGTGGAAGAAACACCGCCGCTTATTCTCAAGGCTATCCAAACATTTCAGGACAACAATCCCGATAAGCGCGTGGCGAAAATCGAATTCAATATTTTCGGCTTCAGCCGTGGCTCCGCAGCGGCAAGGGATTTTGCCAATGAGGTATTAAAGGGGAACCAAAGTATCCTCGCAAAAGTGTTGCCGATGGGTACTCCGATATTGTCGGACAGCTTTTCCTGGACGCCGCATTCTGATGTGTCCATAAATTTCATTGGCGTTTACGACACGGTTGCGGCTATTGCCAATCCGCTGGTGGGGGACTGGACTGGTAATAACGCTTATAACCCAGGGATCAATATCCATCTGGCGCCAGATGCGGCTAAGAAAGTCGTTCAATTGGTCGCTCGAAATGAACGCCGTTACAACTTTGCCCTCAACAGTCTTGGGTCGGCCGATATTGTCCTGCCTGGTGTGCATTCGGACCTGGGTGGCGGCTATTTACCCAAAGCGATGGAGCGCATCCTGCTCAGTAAACCGCGTCAAAGCGCGGTCGAAGAAAGGACGTCTTTCGCTGAAGCCAACAGTTACAAACGTGCCCAGCAAGACTTGAGTCGGCTTCAAGATCAACTGGCCCAATATAATCTTTCGTTGGAGATCCGGACGTGGGAGGTGCCGTTTCGTAGCACCGACAAAGACAATCGCAAAAACATGAAACACGTTTATGCCGCAGTCAGCAGCCAACGCGAAGTCCGCAGTGATTTGTCCTTGATTTACTTTCGGATCATGCGCGAACTGGCTGTGGAAAACGGAGTACCCTTTGGCGAGATTGACGAAGGCGAACCGCGACTAGCGCTGCCTGCGGAACTTGTTCCCATCTCCAAAAAAATGATGGACTACGCTCAGGGGAAAAGCAAAACAACAGGGCTGACTCCGCAGGAGGAGGAACTGCTGTTCCAACGCTACGTTCATATCTCCGATAACTGGAACGCCGCTAAAAGTCGAAATAATAGCGATCTGAATATCGTCTTCATTAATCGACCAGACGAAAACTCTGTGCGCACGGTGCATCCTAATGAGTAATTCTATCCGTATCGCTCTTGTCGTTTTTCTGCTCAGTGGCTGCACATTTGCTAGCAGTAGCTCAATGCCTTACAAAGCATGGACTCTGGGGTTCTCGGCTCCTGATTACATGGAGGTCTGGATCGAAACAGCCGATGTCGTCGACATTCAGGACCATGTGTTTCAACGTGCGGCGAGTGGCATCGCGTCAATGCAAGCACCTCCCAACAACGCCGGCAATCCACGTGGTTGGCCGAAAAGAGGGCCTGCCGGAGGCGGAAAACGTGTGACAGGGGCGGACTTGCCCCAACAGATCTATGTCCGCTGGCAATCGCTGGTCGAACCGCAAACCTACCTGATGGTGATAAAAATCCCCGAAGCCACTCGAGAGATCATGCGCAAGGGGGAGAAAGTGTTCTGCGCGGCCGATGGGAAATGGATCACAGGTTATCGTGATTCAATCGGCATAAGGCTGGTCCCCGGAGGTATCGCCAGAGTCTGGGTAGGCGGCCCTTGCATGACACCGATCGAGGTAACTACGGTAAAAGCCGTGATTGATCCGCGTGGCCCGTATGAAGGTAAGTCTGGTGGTCACCACCGGCCCCTTTCAGCGGCTTCCAAAGCCTATGTCGAGAAGTTTGGTGTGCCGTACGACTCTTGGAAGTAGGTCAGAGCTGGCCCTTTAATTACCTTGGATGCGAAGGGGGGAACCTCGTCCGATGAAAAAAGCGGAAAAAATCCTTAGCCAAAAAATACGGCGTATTAGGTTCTCTGAAAATTGAGGCGTGACCGAAAATGAAAAAACGACAAAAATTTTTTAGTGAAACCCACTACAAAAACTTCCAAAAAGAGCATGATGAAGTACTCGAATTTTTGAAGACAAACACTTTTGAATCCGACTCTCCCGAGGAAGAAGCAGCACTTCGTTCAAGGCATTTGCAAAGGCTTGCACTGGACAGACTTTTGGCTGCTTACACGGCAGGGGAAGAAATAGTTTATTTAATACCTCTGCTTGACGATCTTATTGAAAAATACGAAATAAGACAGACCAAGTTACAGGAGCACGAAAACCTTCCTGATATATCCCCACTAGCAATTGACGACTGGCCTTACCAATATGAAGAATGCGTGCAGGTCATAGGTTTTTGTATATTACTACACCGCACCGACCTACTTAAACGCTTTGTAACGTTAATAGACAACGCGGGATATGCTGGTGATGACACCCTATATGAAGATCTACTTACCAAGTTGCTGCCCAACAGGCACGATGTTGATCAGTGGTTTCACGATCTCTACTCGCCTTTAGTTCAGGCAATCTATGCAGGCAGCAAAGAGGAGGCAGCCAAGTTTCTTAAAAAATATTGCAGCCAATGGTATCCCGCATTTAAACAAGCACAATGGCACGACTTGCATCTACAAGGAGAAAATGGAAATTACGTCGGATACTGGGCAATAGAGGCGGGAGCTATTGCATTTCTGTACGGCATAGACGACAGCAAAATAGACCATATGGTTTATCCGAAAGCTTTGGTCGAATATGCTAGAAACTATAAGGGTGCATTGGGCTCACAGACTAATCGAGTTGTTGCCGGTGACCCCTGCAGTAAAACGGGCTATTGGTTCACACCGGTTCAAGCAAACTCAAGACGCCACTTCCAGCAAGGTGAAACTATGCCGAGCATCAGTGACTCGAAGTGGGGAGATACACTTTGGTATTGGTCGGGCGAAGAATAGACCCTGTATAACTCCGCTCAGTGTTCATTCGTGACCCTGAGCGAAGAAGCGTTGCGGCAGATTGCGACTATGGCCCGTCGGAAACGGTCATCCATAAAATCACAAATATTTAAGCCAGTGCCTTTTTCAGAAACGGACGTCGAACTCAACTCATGGAACTTCATTTCACCATAACCCCCGCACTTACCCAGTCCCGATTGGCTGGAGAAACAGATATTCGATGCAGGAAAACTGCGTGCTGAACTCGACGAGATCATTACCGGCGTGAAAGGCTCCTCTACATTCCAGAGCCTTCCTAACTGGGCGAAAATATCCGTCGTCACTGTCCTCGCCGCCTCCCGCGACAACATGCCGGCCATGGTGGGGATTGTTGAGAAGCGGTTGGTTAAATGGAAAGGGATGCAGCGTAATAGTTCTGCGGCATCTTCCGGTTCCACCCACCCTAAGAAAGCAGATAAGCCCGCAAGTAAAGATGCGACAGTTGCAACACATGGTAAAGATGATCCAAGCGCAGGACACTCGAACAAGCCCGCAAATTCCAAACTAGGCATACAGACCGCTGACATTCTTAACGAAGGGCTGGGAGTATGTGGTGAGCATATAGCAGACTATATTTGTGCAGAGACCTTTGGTTGGGGAAAACAATGGGATGGGCACGATAAAGGTGCGGACGGCAAATGGTTGAGTGGAAATCCAAACAGCAACACTTTTGGCAAACTGTCAAAAGGTGGTCTTCCGAAAGCAAGACATGTCCTTTACAAACTGACCGATGGTGCTAACGACACCGGTATTGATTCAATTTGGCGAGCAGACCCAGCGACTAACGGTAACAAGAAGTTTGCCATCGTCGAAGCCAAGGCTAGCAAGCGAGAAGATGCTCCAAAATTTTTGCAGATTGAAGGTACCAAACCAAAAATCGCATCAAAACTGGGCCTTTCAGGTGTAGTTGACCCTTCCGAGTTACTCGAACCTATCATTGATGCAGAAGGCACCAAGACAGAACCAGCAAAAAAGAAGGCAGGGGGCAAAATGGGAGGAAAAGCGGGTGGCAAATCTACCCAGCCCCACCCTAAACCAGAACCAGCCGCGAATGGCGCTAAAAAAAGCGGCAAAAAGAAAAAGTATTTTGTGCAGATGAGTCGTGTGTGGATCAATGACAAATTGCCGCTTGCAATTAAGGATATTGTTTTAAAAGAAGAAATTATGATGTCGTACAATCGACATCTTTTTTTCACACCACTTTATCATTCTAGTTTAAGTTCGAAAGCACATGCACATGCACATGCACATGCACATGCACAAGCACAAGCACAATTAGCAAGTGCAGCAGAAGCAACACACCGTGAACATACCGGCTTTCACTACGACGAAGAGGAAGTACGTGTGGCCGTCAACAAGCGGCTGGCTTCGCTCAGAAAGAAATTTGGTGAATTGGATATTCTTAAGGAAGAGGCCAAACGAACAGCATGAACAGACGACAAAAATTTATTTTTGATTCTTACTATCAAAAATCTATAAATCTTTACGATACGACTGAGTTGCGTTGGATTGGATTGGTAAAACAATGCAGGCAGACTCTCCAGCCCAAGAGAAATCCTTACGTACTGGATACTTCAAAGATGCAGCCTTTAACGCTTTACAGATCAGTTATACCGCTGGAGAACCCATTGAGAGCCTTATACCTCGACTAGAAAAACTTATAAAACACTACGAAATTTATCAGCAAGCACTTGCTGACGAGGAAGGTGAACCGGATATTTCACCATTGGCCATCGACGACTGGCCTGGACAGTATGAAGAGTGCGTTCAAGTAATAAGCCTTTGCATTCTGTTGCATCGTACGGACCTGTTGACTCGCTTTGTCGCATTGTTAGACCGTGCAGGGTATGCCAAGGAAGATACCCTTTACGAAGACCTGCTGCGCAAGCATCTCCCTGGACGCGCAGATTTAGACGAGTGGTATCACGATCACTACACACTGCTTATTAGAGCGATCTACGCAACCGACCCAGAAGAGGCCAGCGACTTACTAAAGCAATATTGCAAGGAGTGGTATCCCGCCTTTGCAAAACTGCAAACCAGCTGGCACGACAGTCATTTAGATATTGAAGACGACGATGGAAGTTACGTCGGCTATTGGGCCTTTGAGGCCGCAGCAGCTACTTTTTTGTACGGCATTGATGACAGCAAGTTGGATCATTTGGTCTACCCGAAGGATCTGGTGGAGTATGCCCGGGTTAACTCACAGTCCGCTACAACGCAAATTGGTCGTATCGAAGCGGGAAAACCGTGCAGTAAAACAGGCTATTGGTTTACTCCAGCAAAATCTGATTCTCGCCGTTACTTCAATCAAGGCGAGGTAATGCCGGGGTTCAGTGACTCCCATTGGGGCGACACTATTTGGTATTGGTCGGCTGAAGAATAATTTTCGCGATCGCTTGTGTAGAGCTAAGACAGATGGGCGGAAAGCCGCCCATCGCGCAGATGGTCTCCGCTGCGGCAGGAGAGAAACACAATTTATATGGATCAACGCTTGAAACGATGAAAACCAGACAACGATATTTTAGTGAAAACCGTTACGAAATCTTTTTAAAAGAACATGACGAGGCGACTGAGTTTTTCACGACTAAAACTTTTAAATCCGACTCCCCCGAGGGAGAGGCCACACTTCGCTCAAGATTTTTTCAACGATTAGCTCTTCGCAAGCTTTTGGCGGCATACACCGCAGGAGAAGAAATACCATCTCTAGCCTTTCTGCTTGAGGACCTAGTTGATAAGTATGAAATCAGACAGGCAAAACTAGCAAAGTCTGAACAATCTCCTGACATATCGCCACTCTCCATAGACGATTGGCCACACGAATATGAAGAGTGCATACAAGTCATTGGCTTTTGCGCCCTATTACATCGCGCTGATCTGCTTAAGCGATTCGTAAGGTTAATCGACAATGCAGGCTATGTGGGCGACGACACGTTATATGAAGATTTACTTTGCAAAATACTGCCTAACAGACACGATGTAGACCAGTGGTATCACGATGTATATTCGCCTCTCGTTCAGGCGATCTACATCGAAGATAAAGAAAAGGCATCAAATCTGCTTCAGCAGTATTGCGAACAGTGGTACTCAGCCTTCGAGCAAGCACCTTGGCACGACACCCATCTCCAAGGAGAGGACGGTAACTACGTTGGATATTGGGCTATCGAGGCCGGTGCCATTGCCTTTTTATACGGCATAGACGACAGCAAAATTGATCACATGGTTTATCCCAAGGATCTGGTTGAGTACGCCAGGAGCTTCACTGCTTCGACTACGCCGCTGTCGGACATCTAGATTCAAAGCCTGCCCACAGGAGGCAGGCTCATTTTGCAGGTGCGACGTCAGGCAGGCGCCTTCCAACTCAGCATTCGTTGCTGCGCAACCTTCAGCAAATCGCAACCATCCTGCGTCAGCAGATAAAGCGCGTGGGTGATGTGCGGAATGTCCTGCACGTCGCCATCCTTGAAACATTGGATATGGAGCGTTTCCAGTAAATCACTGGAGGCGCGGATGCGCTGGAGGGCGGCTTCGAGGATGTCTTGGGGGTTGGCTTCTGTGTCGATGACCAAGGGGGATGAAACGGTGACGTTGCTTTTGATTGGACGGTAGCGATCGGGGAAAGGATTTATCGTTGGCATGGTAATTACTCGAGTATTAGTTAGTAATCGCCAGCACCGTGACCAAACGATGGAGGCGGCTGTGTACAGGCTTGGTCAACCGGTAACACTCAAACGGCTCGCCCGAAGGCGTCCTGCACACAGCCACCATTGCAACGCACTGCAAGACTCAAAAGTCCGCGGCGCGAATGATCGCACATCTATGCACAAGTGTTATCAGGTGACCAAACCTGTTCGCTGATTTTGCAGCGAGCCCAAACAGTAATCGCAACGCCCCATCAGCCGAAAGTCGACAAAGCATCCATCCTTGTAGGACGAAGCCGAAGCTATCAACGATTCTTACCCCAACGAATCGCCTGACAGGGTATCCCTACAGGACGGGTAAAGTTGTTCACTCAAGCGCGGGCACCCACATTTGTGGCGAGGGGATTCATCCCCGTTCGGCTGCGAAGCAGTCGCCAAACCTTTTGGCCGGAATGCTGGGGCCGCTTCGCGACCCAACGGGGCGGTGCGACGTTTCGCTAAATTCCCTCGCCACAGGTTTCTTGCCTGCCTGAAGATTTTCTTAAGTGAACAGCATTACACGCGACAGACGGCCTTCAGCCCGGTTAACCATCGCTTAACGCTGCGGTCCAAAACTTTACTGGACCGCACGCCCTCAGGTTCTTCTGACGCCCAGTGCGGCAGGCTCGACGCCCGTTACGTCGAGCTGACTTTCCGTCTGCACTGGAGATCGCTCATGAACATGCGCACTTTGCTGGTTACCGCCGCCCTCGCCTGCACCGGGTTTGCCGGGCTGGCCCAGGCCAACACCACCGCTTCTTCGCAAGCGGTGCCCTATGAATACGGCATGCCGCTGCACATCACCAAGGTGGTTGCGCTGACCGAACCTTCTACCCTGGAATGCAAAGTCATCACGGCGGACATGAAGTACATCGATGCGGCAGGCAAACCCGCAGAGATCACGTATCGCAAACTGTCCGATGCGTGCAGTTATCAGAATTGATCGGAAACAACGAGCGCGGGTCTGGCGTTACTGCCAGACCCGGAATGTGACGACGGCGAGTTAAAGCGCTTGCCTGTCGGGGTGCAGCGTCTGGGTGTTGGCCTGATGCTCCATGTCGGAGCGCAATTCATTGATCAGGTCTTTTATTTCCCGACATCCATTGAGCGAATTGGCATCGATGCCTGTTTTCAGTAGTTCCAATTGATCGGTTTCACCGTCCGAATACACCTTGACGGTCATTTTCAGGTCCGGCGAGAGCGTGCATTGACAACGTTTCGGCAGAAAACTGCTTTCTACGATGTTGCGGAGTTCCAAGGCAGAAAGAAACATGGCGACCCTCTCCTGAGTGTGAGACAGCCCATCAAACAGCGAACACTGACTCTGTAAAAAAACCGGTCAGCTTTAAGGAACAGCTACAGCATAAAACATGCCTGGTATTTCGCCCTGCAGCTCATCGGCAAATCAATGGTTTAGCCAACTCGCCTGCAAACAGCCTCATGCAATATGCAAGAAAGCCGGTTTCGGGCGATGCAAATTGCAATTTTGGCGAGGACCGGTTTGCATTGACGACGCACGACAGTAAAAATGCGGCCGTTTTATCCAGTATCCGCTGACCCTACTCACACGCAAGGAGGCATCATGGGTTCATTGACCTGCATCACTACCGTTGGGCTGATAGTTGCCGGACTATCGACCGTCGCTCACGCGGCGAAACTTGAAGACGTTGCCCCCTTCCCCAAGCCCGAAAGCGGCTTTACACGGCAAGTCATTCACCTGGCGCCACAGGAGCAGGAAGGCAACTACCAGGTCGAGATTCTTGCCGGCAAGACCTTGACCGTGGACTGCAATCGTCAGCGCCTGGGCGGCATGCTCGATGAGAAAAACCTCGAGGGATGGGGCTACCCGTTCTACCGCCTGGAAAAAGTGATCGGCCCGATGAGTACGCTGATGGCCTGTCCCGATGGCAAAAGCAAACAGGACTTCGTCCCGGTGGTCGGCGACGGCTTCATGTTGCGCTACAACAGTAAGCTGCCGATCGTGCTTTATGTGCCCAAGGACGTTGAGGTTCGTTATCGGGTCTGGTCGGCGTCCAGCAAGGTCGAAAAGGCTGTTCAGGAATAACCATCAAATGCAAAACCTGTGGGAGATTGGGTGATTGCTTTGCCTCCTGCGCCCGCTCACGCCGGGGCGCCGCTCAATGCGGCGCGTTCGGCGACATGGCGCAAGCTGTCGAAGTTGATGTTGGCGCCGGAATCAATGGCCACCAACGTTTGACCACGCACGCCCGTCTGCGCCACGTACTTTTTAATGCCCGCCACGGCCAACGCGCCGGAAGGTTCGGTGATCGAGCGGGTATCGTCGTAGATGTTCTTGATCGCGGTACAGAGTTCGTCGTTGCTGACGGTCAGCACCTCGTCGACGCAAAACCGGCAGACTTCGAAACCATGAGCGCCGATCTGCGCCACGGC
Organism: Pseudomonas fluorescens NCIMB 11764; assembly: GCF_000293885.2. Classification (NCBI taxonomy): domain Bacteria; kingdom Pseudomonadati; phylum Pseudomonadota; class Gammaproteobacteria; order Pseudomonadales; family Pseudomonadaceae; genus Pseudomonas; species Pseudomonas fluorescens. Next base: position 4,507,016 of record NZ_CP010945.1, on the reverse strand, counting down.
GACGCCATCGGCGAATGTGCCTACGTTCGGCAGGACGATACGCTCGCCGGCCTTTAGGGCCGCCAACAGACACGCGGAATGTTCCGACTCGACGCCGATGATGCGGACTTCAGGGCGCAGGTATTTGACGTACGCGGCGATGCCCGCGATCAGACCGCCACCGCCCACCGGCACGAAGATCGCGTCAAGCGGCCCTTGGTGCTGGCGCAGGATTTCCATGGCGACGGTGCCCTGCCCGGCGATCACGTCCGGGTCGTCGAAGGGCGAGACGAAGGTGCGGCCCGTCTGCTCTGCCAGGTTCAAGGCGTAAGCCAAGGCAAACGGAAAACTCTCCCCGTGCAGCACGGCATCGGCGCCCCGGCTGCGGACCCCGACCACCTTCAATTCCGGCGTTGTGGCGGGCATGACGATGGTCGCGGCAATCCCTAACTCACGCGCTGCCAGCGCCACGCCTTGTGCATGATTGCCGGCAGACGCGGTGATCACGCCACGGGCCTTTTGCGCGTCGCTCAGTTGCACCAGTTTGTTGTAGGCGCCACGGATCTTGAAGGAAAAGGTTGGCTGCAGATCCTCGCGTTTCAACAGGATCTGGTTGCCCAAGGCTTCCGACAATGCCGGCGCCGCTTGCAATGGCGTGCGCACCGCCAGTTCGTACACGGGCGCAGCAAGGATCTTTTTGACGTAGTGCTCCAGCAGCGTTTGCTGGGCGGGTGTGCTATCCATGGTCGTCTCCTGTTGTACACGGCAGCTCCCACGCCGTGTGTTGGTTTAAAACCCTGGAGACAGAAAGTAAAAACCCGCCTCTAGGGCGGGTTGGGTGCTGCAGTCGTGAGCTAGCCCGCCAAATGAGGAATGGCGGTAATAATGCTTGGCTGGCAGCGCAATACGGTGGAAGTCATGTCTGGAAATTAGCCGGGCGCCGAGGGCAAGTCAATGGTCAATTTCCTGCGGCTTCTGTAGGCTCGTGATTCTGCTCATTGTCCAAGGAAGGAAACCATGAAGGCTGTCGCCCTGCCCCTGATTGCCCTGCTCGCTTTCGCCGGCTACACCGTTTCGGTGATGCTCCAGGCCGAACAGTCGTTGATCGAGTTTGGCATCAGCCTGATGTCGCGGCCTGATACGGCGCAGGTGGTGGTTGATCTGTACCTGCTGGCGACGCTGGCCGGGGTGTGGATGTACACGGATGCGCGTAAACGCGGGCGGTCGGCATTGTCCGTCATTCCCTATCTTTTGCTTACTGCGGTTTTTGTGTCGGTTGGGCCGTTGTTGTACCTCGTGGTTCGTGGGTTGCAGGACAGAAAAAAGTCTGTCGACGCCGAACAAGTGGCCTGATTCGGGATTCGTGGGGTTAATGACATAGCTATCGCGAGCAGGCTCGCTCCCACAGGGGATCTGTGTTTATCACCCCGACGACTGTGGGAGACCGGCTTGCCGGCGAAGGCGGCATCCCTGACGCCAAATTCATTTCGCCAACCGCCGGAGCCCCAACACCATCACCCCCGCCCCCAGCATCATCGCCGTCAGAAACAACGGATACGACACCCACCACGGCGTGCCCGCCGTCATCATGCTGAACTCGGACATGCCGCCGATGCTCGCAATCAGGTTCAGCGGCAGGAACACCACGTTGATCAGCGTCAGTTTGCGCAGCAGGTTGTTCATGCTGTTGTTCATCAGGTTGCCCCGGGCATCGATCAGCCCGGAGAACACCGTGGAGTAGATTTCCGCCTGTTTGTAGCACTGGTTGTTTTCGATGATCAGGTCGTCGATCAAGCCGATGGCTTCGGCGCTGAAACGCTGTTTTTCCGCGTGGTTGCGTAGCCGGGTCAGGACCGCGCCGTTGCTGTGAATCGCGTTGATGTAATAGATCAGGCTTTCGCTGAGGTTGAACATCTGGATCAGGTGCTGGTTTTGCATCGACGCGTTGAATTTCTGCTGCAACTCCCGCGCGACCAGTTTGATCACCTTGAGGTGGCCCAGGTAGTGATGGATGTTGTTGAACAGCAGGTCGAGCAATACATCCAGTGGCGTGTTCAACTTCTGCCGGGTGCCGAGCCCGTGCAGCGGCGAATCGTCGGTGGCGATCACCAGCAAACGCTGGTCACAAAACAGCAAACCGCAGGACGACACTTCGAACGCCAGGCTGCCTGCGCCGGAATAGTTTTCCGGACGCTTCCAGATCAGGAACAAATTGTCGGGGTGAAACTCGATCCGCGACACCTCGTCCGGGTCCAGCGCCGAGGCCAGCGCGTGTTCATCGAGCTTGAAATGGCTGTGCAGCAAGTCGCGCTCGGCCGCGTCGGGGTTGCTGAACAGCATCACTTCGGCGTCCAGCCGTTCGACCGCCTGCAGCGCACCGTGGGTCAGTTGAAAGCTCTTGATCATCGGCCGGTCACCAGGCCTGACCGCGACGTTTCAGTTCCAGGCGTCGGACGAACTCTTCCAGTACCAGCGAGTACAAATCGTCCTGCAAGTAGGCGTCTTCGATGCCGGCGTCCATGTTCGGGTTGTCGTTGACCTCGATCACCACCACCTTGTCGCCGGACTGCTTGAGGTCGACGCCGTAGAGGCCATCGCCGATGAGGTTGGCGGTTTTCACCGCCAGCTCCACGACGGCGCGCGGCGCTTCATGGACTGCCAGGGTGCGGCATTCGCCGTTGATGTCCTGCCCCTTGGCCTTGTGGTTGTAAATCTGCCAATGCCCCTTGGACATGAAGTACTGGCAGGCAAAGATCGGTTTGCGGTTGAGTACGCCGATGCGCCAGTCGTACTCGGTGTAGAAAAATTCCTGAGCCAGCAACAACACCGAATGTTCGAACAGCTCGGCTGTCGCCTCGAGCAAGGCTTGCTGGCTTTCAACCTTGATCACGCCGCGAGAGAAACAACCGTCGGGAATCTTCAACACCAGCGGAAACCCCAGCCGCTCACCGACCCGTTCGAAGTCTTCCGGTCGCTCCTTGTAGAGGATTTCGGTGGCGGGCATGCCCAGCTGATGGCTTTTTAGCAGGTCAGTCAGGTAGACCTTGTTGGTGCAGCGCAGGATCGACGCGGGATCATCCATGACCACCAGCCCTTCGCTCTCGGCTTTCTTGGCGAAGCGGTAGGTGTGGTTGTCGACGCTGGTCGTCTCGCGGATCAGCAGGCCGTCGTATTCGGCAATGCGCGCGTAGTCCTTGCGCTCGATCAGCTCCACGTCGATGCCCAATGTCTTGCCGACGCGTACGAAATTGTCCAGCGCCTTGGGGTTGGACGGCGGCAGAGCTTCCTGCGGATCGTGCAAAATTGCCAGGTCATAGCGGGCCAAGCGTCGCGAACGGGGCATGCGCCAGATCTTGCGACTGAAACTGTCCAGCGAGTTGGCAAACTGATCTTCCTGATCTTCGCGCAACTTGTGCAGTGCACCTGATTTGACGCCTTCAATGTGCCAGCCATTAGTTCGACGGAACTCCACCAATAATATTGGGCACGGAAATACTTCAAATAACTGCCGCGCCAGATCCTGTAACGGTTCGATATTGGTTCGGCCAAAGTAAAGTGTCAGCGTGAAGCCTTCGGTATCGCTGTAAAGATGATTGCTCAGGGCTTTTTCCAGCGGTTTGTCCAAATCATCGAGGGCCAGGCCGTAGAGGGATTTCTTGGTCAGTTCGCTGATGGTCCGCACCGAAGGAATGACCTTGTGCCCCCGCGCCTCGGCCAGCAGCGAGCAGTAATAGCCGTGCCCCAGGTACTTGTAGCTGCGGCACAGGTTGATCACCTGGACCCGTTTTCCCTGCTCGCTGTCGCGGGTCTGTTCGAGGTATTCCTGAGCCGTGACGATGTCTTCGCTGGGAAAGTAGGACGCCCAGTCTTCCTTGCGTTCGACAATGATAATCAACTGGCTGGAAGTTCTAACCGTGTCATTTAAATAAGTTGCCGCCGGCAAAGTTTGCTCGGATACTTCGCGCCAATGACCCTGTACCGCTGACATAGTGATTGATCCGTTGGAGAACAAGACCTTTCCTATTAAGCACGAACTTTTTCGAAAGTCCCGTTTCGTTACGCAACTTTTACGGCGGTCATATGAACCCTGTCTTTCGCTTGGCGGTAGTTGAAGACTTACCTGCATTGCTGGCACTCGAACAGCAATGCTTCACCACGGACCGGCTCACCAGCCGCAGTTTTCAGTGGATGATCACGCGGGCTCACGGACAGCTGCTGGTAGCTGAACGCGACGGGCAACTGTTGGGTTACGCGGTGGTGCTGTTTCACCGAGGCACGTCACTGGCGCGGCTCTACTCGATTGCCATTGCTGAACAGGCTCGCGGTAACGGGCTGGGCAAGCAATTGCTTGAGCGCATCGAGGCGTGCGCCCTTGAGCATGATTGCGCTTACTTGCGACTGGAAGTGCGGATCGACAACCCCTCGGCGATTGCCCTGTATGAGCGCAACGGTTATCGACGTTTCGCACTGATCCACGACTATTATCAGGACCACGCCGATGCGTTGCGCCTGGAGAAACGCATTCTTCAGCATCGCGATGCCCGCAGCATCAAGGTGCCGTGGTATGCGCAGACCACCGACTTCACCTGCGGCCCGGCGTGCCTGCTGATGGCCATGGGCGCCCTGCACGCCGATCGCGGGCTGGAGCGCCGTGAAGAACTGCAGATCTGGCGCGAGGCGACCACCGTGTTCATGACCTCGGGCCACGGCGGTTGCAGCCCTCAAGGTCTGGCACTGGCGGCAGCGCGGCGCGGGTTTCGCGTGCGTTTGCAAGTGAGTATGGCGGGGCCGCTGTTTCTCGATGGCGTGCGCGATGAGCATAAAAAAGACGTCATGCGCCTGGTGCACGATGAGTTCGCGGCACAGTTGGACGCCACTGACGTCGAACAGGTGCTCGGCGGGACGCTGGACCTGCCGCGATTATTGGCCGATGGCGGGCAGCCGCTAGTGCTGATCAGCAGTTATCGGCTGACCCGCTCCAAATCGCCACACTGGGTGGTCGTCACCGATTGTGATGAAGAGTTTGTCTACCTGCATGACCCGGATGTCGACCATAGCCAGCATCGTCAGCCAATGGACTGCCAGCATCTGCCGGTCAGCCATGGGGAGTTCGAGAAGATGAGCAGTTTCGGGCGGGGAAAACTTCGGGCGGCGGTGATTCTATATTGCCGTGAGTAACCTTGTGGTGAGGGAGCTTGCTCCCGCCGGGGTGCGAAGCGCCCCTTTCTTTTGCAGGCGTCTGCTGCGCAGCCGAGCGGGAGCAAGCTCCCTCGCCACAGGGGTTGTGTGTGTTATTTCAATCCGACTTTGTACAACACGCCGTCGTCCTCATCGGTGAGCACGTACAAATACCCGTCCGGCCCCTGCCGCACATCACGAATGCGTTTGTTGAGCTCGCCCATCAAGCGCTCTTCGTGAACCACTGTGTCGCCGTCGAACTGCAGGCGAATCAGCTCCTGTGTCACCAGTGCACCGATAAACACGTTGTGCTGCCAGGGTTTGAAGCGGTCAGCGTCATAAAACGCCATACCGCTCAGGCCAGGGGATTTTTCCCAGACGTGCCGTGGCGCGACAGTGCCTTCGGCAGTCTTGCCCTCGGCTTCCGGAATCGGTTGGCCGGAGTAGTTGATGCCATGGGTCGCCAGCGGCCAGCCATAGTTCTTGCCGCGCTCGATGACATTCACCTCGTCGCCCCCTCGCGGCCCGTGCTCGTTTTCCCAGAGCACGCCGGTCCAGGGATTGAGCGCCGCACCTTGCGGATTGCGCTGGCCGTAGGACCAGATTTCCGGGCGTACGCCGGATTGCCCGACAAAGGGGTTGTCGTCGGGTACCTTGCCGTCCGGGTAGATCCGCACCACCTTGCCCTGCAGCTTGTCCAGATCCTGGGCCGTAGGCCGGTCGTTGTTCTCGCCGAGGGTGATGAACAGATAGCCATCGCGGTCGAACACCAGGCGCGAGCCGAAGTGATTGCCGACCGAAAGTTTCGGCTCCTGACGGAAGATCACTTTGAAATTCCTCAGGGCGGTCAGGTCTTCCGACAATTGCCCGCGACCGACCGCCGTACCGGCCTTGCCGCCCTCACCCCCGCCTTCGGCATAGGACAGGTAAACGGTGCGGTCCTGCTTGAAGTCCGGCGACAGCACCACATCCAGCAGACCGCCCTGGCCCTTGGCCCAGACGGTCGGTACGCCGCTGAGCGGCCCGGAGAGTTTGCCATCGGCACTGACCACGCGCAGGTTGCCGGGCCGTTCGGTGACCAGCATCCCTTGTCTGTCAGGCAGAAAAGCCAAGGCCCACGGATGGTCCAGCCCCTTGACGATCGTCGTCACCTCAAGGGTGCCCTGCTCGCTTTTCAGCTCCTGTACGGACGCGGCAAAAACAGGCGCCGCGACGGTGATCAATGCGCTGGCACAGACTGTGGCCAGGAGGGATGTTCGCAACATGCACGATTCCTTTTGTCGTCTGGATGGCTGGCAGGATTAACGTCCTGCCGCTCAACGGTTGCTGGTGTCTGCGTCTCGGTGCGGCGGATTGGGGATGAACTTCGGTGGGCTGACAGGCGCCGAGCGATCCTGGGGATAGCGGTTGCCGATGCCACCGTTGTCCAAAGTCGGCGGCCGCGGAACCGGCACGGTGTTGGGCCCGCGAATGACCGGAGCGCTGGGTTGCGTGCCTTGCATGCTGTTGGGGTTGGCCCGGCGGATCGGGCTGTTGTAAGGATTGCTGGCGGCGCCCGTCGGGCTCTGGGCCAACAGCAAAGGGAATGCAGGCGACGGACCCTCAGCCAGGGCCACGTTGCTCAGTACGGCACTCAAAGCCATCGCGATGATGCCAGGCACTAATCGGTTCATGGGCAGCCTCTCTACGTGGATAGCGCTTTCGATAGCACGCTACGCCCAGGGTTCGGATTTGTTAACCAAAACCTCCCCGACAAGATGTAACACGAAGTTGATTCCCCGGCGGGGCTGGGCCACTCGCCGCTGAAACTTTTGCGCCGAGCCACGGGTCACCTGATCATCACTCGCGAGTAGACGACCATGGCACGTGCAATCTGGAAAGGCGCAATCAGTTTCGGGCTGGTGCATATCCCTGTAGCGCTGGTCTCGGCGACGTCTTCGCAAGGGGTGGATTTCGACTGGCTCGACAGCCGCAGCATGGAGCCGGTGGGCTACAAACGCGTGAACAAGGTCACCGGCAAGGAAGTGACCAAGGAAAACATCGTAAAGGGTGTGCAGTACGAAAAGGGTCGCTATGTAGTGCTCAGTGAGGAAGAGATCAAGTCGGCGCATCCGCTATCCACGCAAACCATTGATATCTTTTCCTTTGTCGACGCCGACCAGATTCCCCTGCAAAACATCGACACGCCCTACTACCTTGCGCCGGACAAACGCGGTGGCAAAGTCTATGCGTTGCTGCGCGAAACCCTGAGCAAAACCAACAAGGTCGCCCTCGCCCATGTCGTTCTGCATACCCGTCAGCACCTGGCCGCGCTGATGCCGCTGGACTCGGCGATGGTGTTGGTGATGCTGCGCTGGCCAGCGGAAGTACGCAGCCTCGATACGCTTGAACTGGGCAGTGAGGTGACCAAACCGGAATTGGCCAAGGGTGAGCTGGACATGGCCAAACGGTTGGTGCAGGACATGAGCGGCGACTGGAGCCCGGACGATTATCGCGACAGTTTCGAAGACAAGATCATGGCGCTGGTCGAGAAGAAGGCGAATGAAGGAAAGATCGAGGATGTCGAGACAGCGACCGGCGAGGAAGAGCGCAAGACGGCGGATGTTATCGATTTGACCGAATTGCTCAAGCGCAGTTTGGGGGGCAAGGCTGGTGGAAAAGCGGCTGCCAAATCGAAGTCAGCGGAAAAACCGGCGGCGGCGAAAAAAGCTACGAAACGGTCAAGTGGTTGATCGATGACAGGGTGACTGAGCGTTTTTCGGAGAATCTACCGGCCTCATCGCCAGCAGGCTGGCTCCCACAGTTGAAACGCATTTCATTGTGGGAGCCAGCCTGCTCGCGATGGCGTAATGAGCGGCAACGCTGAATTCAAATCCAGACAAAAACCGCCAGCAACCCGGCAAAAATCGCCCACTTCTCCAGGTAATACAGCTTGCGGTTACGCTTCTTCAACGCTTTGCCGCGCAGGCGAATCTTGTAGATTCTGGCGAACAGGCGATTGATCCCGCCGGTCTTGTCACCCACATCGTTCGGTGCGCCCGCCGCCGACATCACGTGACGGCTGAACCAGCCGTTGAACGCCGCCGCCCAGCGGTACTTCATCGGTCGCTCGATGTCGCAGAACAGAATGATGCGGTTCTGCTGCGTGGTGTTTTCAGCGTAATGGATGAAGGTTTCATCGAATATCACCGCTTCACCATCGCGCCAGTGATAATTCTCGCCATCGACGTTGATGTAGCAGCCCGCGTCGTTCGGCGTTTCCAGGCCCAGGTGATAACGGTAGGAACCGGCATACGGATCGCGGTGACGCACCAGTTTCGAACCCGGTGGCAACTCGGCGAACATCGCGGCCTTGATCGAGCCGATGCTCTGCACCAGCTCTGTGGTGCGCGGGCAGAGTTTCATCGCCGAAGGATGACTGTCGCCATACCATTTGAGGTAAAAGCGTTTCCAGCCGGTCTTGAAGAACGAGTTGAAGCCGACGTCGTCGTACTGGTTCGAACGCTTGATTTCACCCGCCCGGAGCAGGTTCTGGCCTTCGGCGCGGATTTCTTCCCAATGCGTCTGCAATGGGCTCAGGTCAGGGAAGTCGGCTGGATCGAGGTAAGGCTTGTTGGGAATTTTCGAGAACAGATAAAGGAAGCAATTGATCGGCGCCAGAAACGTCGAGTGATCGCTCAGTTGGCGGCCCAACTTGTGGCGCACCCGACCGCGCAGGTGCACGTACGCAATCGATACAGCATAAACAGCGGCAATGATGAGTTTCACGGAAATCGTCACACGTCAGAAGTGAACAAACTGCGTCCGTGCCTGTCGGCATCAGTTCGAAAGATGGCATTTTAGCCACGATTTGTAACCAATAGTTAACGTTCAGATGTGAAAATCTGTCCGCTGGTACCGCCAAAGCACCCGTGCGGCCTCAATGCCCTATCGTTTAAAGAGCCAGACCAGTACAATCGCCGCCAAACATTACGCGCCCCCCTTGGTTGATGACGGGAATGAACCCCGTCTCAGCGCACTTCGACTCGGGCCAAGCGCTCCACATGCTGCTGTCCACTTATTGCCAGATGGACCTTCCGCTTCTGACCGGGATGCATTTCCTGTGGTTCGAAAACCGGAAACGGGTACTGAATCGGTACTGCCGCAACCCTAGCTACTCTGAATGCTTCGCAGGAAAAACCTTTGATCTCTACAGCTAACATCACGATGCAGTTCGGCGCCAAGCCGCTATTCGAAAACGTTTCGGTCAAATTCGGTGCGGGCAACCGCTATGGCCTGATCGGCGCCAACGGCTGCGGCAAATCGACCTTCATGAAAATCCTCGGTGGCGACCTCGAGCCGTCCGGCGGCCAGGTCATGCTCGAGCCGAACGTGCGCCTGGGTAAATTGCGCCAGGACCAGTTCGCCTACGAAGAATTCACCGTGATCGATACCGTGATCATGGGTCACGAAGAGCTGTGGAAGGTCAAGGCCGAGCGCGACCGTATCTACTCGCTGCCGGAAATGACCGAAGAAGACGGCATGGCCGTGGCCGAGCTGGAAACCGAGTTCGCCGAAATGGACGGCTACACCGCCGAATCCCGCGCTGGCGAGCTGCTGCTGGGCCTGGGTATCGGCATCGAGCAACACTTTGGCCCGATGAGCGAGGTTTCCCCAGGCTGGAAGCTGCGGGTCTTGCTGGCTCAGGCACTGTTCTCCGATCCTGAAGTGCTGTTGCTCGACGAACCGACCAACCACCTGGACATCAACACCATCCGCTGGCTGGAAAACATTCTGACCCAGCGCTCCAGCCTGATGATCATCATCTCCCACGACCGTCACTTCCTGAACAGCGTGTGCACCCACATGGCTGACCTGGATTACGGCGAGCTGCGCCTGTTCCCGGGCAACTACGACGAATACATGACCGTGGCGACCCAGTCCCGCGAGCAACTGCTGTCGGACAACGCCAAGAAGAAGGCACAGATTTCGGAACTGCAATCGTTCGTCAGCCGCTTCTCGGCCAACGCCTCGAAAGCCAAGCAGGCCACTTCCCGCGCCAAGGCGATCGACAAGATCCAGCTGGCCGAGGTCAAGCCTTCCAGCCGCGTGAGCCCGTTCATCCGTTTCGAACAGACCAAGAAGCTGCACCGCCAGGCGGTCATCGTCGAGCGCATGGCCAAAGGCTTCGACGGCAAGACACTGTTCAAGGACTTCAGCTTCCAGGTTGAAGCGGGCGAACGCGTGGCGATCATCGGCCCGAACGGTATCGGTAAAACCACCCTGCTGCGCACCCTGGTCAACGAACTGACCCCGGACGCCGGCACCGTGAAGTGGACCGACGCCGCGGAACTGGGCTACTACGCCCAGGACCATGCGCACGACTTCGAAGACGACTGCAACCTGTTCGACTGGATGGGCCAATGGACTCAGGGCGGCGAGCAAATCGTTCGCGGCACCCTCGGCCGGATGCTGTTCTCCAACGACGAGATCCTCAAGTCGGTCAAGGTCATCTCCGGTGGTGAGCAAGGTCGCATGCTGTTCGGCAAGCTGATCCTGCAAAAGCCGAACGTGCTGATCATGGACGAACCGACCAACCACCTGGACATGGAATCCATCGAGGCGCTGAACCTGGCGCTGGAAAACTATCCGGGCACATTGATCTTCGTCAGCCACGACCGTGAGTTCGTGTCGTCGCTGGCGACCCGCATCATCGAGTTGAGCGCCAGCGGCGTGATCGACTTCAGCGGTACTTATGATGATTACCTGCGCAGCCAAGGTGTAGTGTTCTAAACACTGGCTGACAATGGAAAGCCCTGTCCTGGTGACGGGGCTTTTTATTGCCTGAAGATCAAACATCGCAGCCTTCGGCAGCTCCTGCAGGGGACGTATTCCAATGCAGGAGCTGCCGAAGGCTGCGATCTTTTGATGTTATCGTTAGCCTGCTTCCTTTTATTCGCAGCCCGCGCCATGATGCTGTACTCCCACCGCCGCCCGCGAACGAGCCCTCATGTCTGCGCAGCCACTGCCACCGCAAAGCTCCATGGCGATCACCCTGCAGATCGTCTCCATCGTTTTCTATACCTTTATTGCCTTCCTCTGCATCGGCCTGCCGATTGCGGTGTTGCCGGGTTATGTCCATGAGCAGCTCGGTTTCAGTGCGGTCGTGGCCGGGCTGACCATCGGCTCCCAATACCTCGCCACCCTGCTCAGCCGCCCGATGGCCGGGCGCATGTCGGACAACATCGGCACCAAGCGAGCGATTGTTTACGGGTTGTCGGGGATTGTGTTGAGCGGCGTGTTGACGTTGGTGTCGACGCTGTTGCAAAGCTTTCCGCTGACGAGTCTGTTGATCCTGATCGCAGGCCGCTTGTTGTTGGGTATCGCACAGGGCTTGATCGGCGTCGGCACCATCAGTTGGTGCATGGGCCAAGTGGGCGCTGAACACACCGCACGCTCGATTTCCTGGAACGGCATCGCGTCCTACGGCGCCATCGCCATTGGCGCGCCGCTGGGCGTGGTGATGGTCACGGAATATGGTTTTGCCAGCCTGGGGATCGCGTTGTCCTTGCTGGCAGCGTTGGCGCTGGTGCTCATCCGCAACAAACCGTCGGTGCCGGTGGTACGCGGTGAACGCCTGCCGTTCTGGGCGGTGTTCGGGCGCATTGCGCCCTTCGGCGCGAGCCTGAGCCTGGCGTCTATCGGTTACGGCACCTTGACCACCTTCATTACCCTGTACTACCTCAGCCGTGGCTGGACCGGCGCCGCCTACTGTCTGACGGTGTTCGGGATCTGCTTCATCCTGGCGCGGTTGCTGTTTATTTCGGCCATCAGCCGCTTCGGTGGATTCACCTCGGCGATTGCCTGCATGAGCATTGAAACGGCGGGCCTGGTACTGCTGTGGCTCGCGCCTTCGACCGGTTTTGCCCTGGTCGGTGCCGGCCTGGCCGGGTTCGGTTTGTCGCTGGTGTATCCGGCGCTCGGGGTAGAGGCGATCAAACAGGTGCCCAATTCCAGTCGCGGTGCGGGGTTGAGTGCTTACGCGGTGTTTTTCGACCTGGCGTTGGCGATTGCCGGACCGGTGATGGGCGCGGTGGCGTTGAATCTGGGGTATTCGTGGATTTTCTTCAGTGCGGCGTTGCTGTCGATCACTGGCCTGGGTTTGACCCTGTTGCTGAAACGTCGGGCAATGGCCTGACGCCCGTAATCAGTGTGGAACAGCCCCTGTGGCGAGGGAGCTTGCTCCCGCTCGGCTGCGAAGCAGTCGCAAAGCTTTTGGGGCCGCTTCGCGACCCAGCGGGAGCAAGCTCCCTCGCTACAGGGGCTGGTTCCCACTGGGTAGATCATTGATCAGCGGTTTGCATCCCCGCACGGGTCGGCACGCCCAGCGCATGGGAGAAGAACCGTCCCGCTTCGGAAATCATGTTTCGGTGAATGTCTTCGCGGTCAACGCCGTCGGCATCGGTGCACAGCGCCGGCATGGCGGCAATCTGTTCTTCGTTGCACGGCGCCATGAACACGAAGTGCCCTGCCCCGGCCAATAACTTGAAGTCAGGCGCGATCGGCAGTTTGCGCGCCAGCGCCGCGGCGTTTTTGTCGAAGGCCACCAGTTTGTCGCCGTCGCCGCTGTAAAGCAGCACCGGCACATGCACGTCGGCCAGGGTGTGACGGCCGAACTTCAGGCTCAGCGGCGCCATCAGCAGCAGCGCGTGAACCCGAGGGTCCGCCACCGGTTGCAGGTCATCGCGGTCGACGATCAACTCGCCTTGGGTGTTGCAGGCATCGCGGTCGTCCGGGCGTTCCTGGCAGTAGCGCCGTAACCGGTCCAGATCAGGCGTCGCTCCGGACAGAATCAGCGCCGTCTCCCCGCCCGCCGAGTAACCGATCACCCCGACCTGGTCGGCATTGACGAACGGCGCGAGCATGCGGTCGCCCAGGGTGGCGGTTATGGCTTCGGAAATCTGGATCGGCCGACCGTACAGGTTGCTCAAGGTGCCGAGGCGGCTGTGGTCTTTGGAGTTGTCGCCGGGATGAATCACCGCCACCACCACGAAACCCTTGCGCGCCAGCGACGTGGCGAGGTCATGCAGGGCCAGCGGCGTGCCGGTGTTGCCGTGGGACAGCATCAGCATCGGGAAACGGCCGATGGCGACGCGGGTGTCTTCGCCCGCTTCGACCGTGTAGCCCTCGAGTTGGCTGGTGTGTTCCCGGTCGCTGGAGGGGTAGAACGCGATGGCGCGCATCGGTTGCAGGTCCAGCGGGTCGAGAAAACTCATCTCATGGAAGCCGACGCTCCAGTGAGGATGTGGCGCAGGCGCGGCGTGCACTGAATTCAGGCTGCTGAGCAGGCAAATCAGTAACGTTGCACAAAGACGCACCATGGGATGCCCCACCTTTGGTTACTTGACCGGAAAGCCCGTTCTCCATCGACTACCGAGGAAGCGGCCTTGTACCAGCAATGGCGGCCACCCTGGTCGTGACAGAACGGGGACATCAACCCTCGACTGCATAACCTGGGCCACAACTTGAACGATTGAAGACACAACTAGAAAAAGCCAGTAGAAATAGTCAGAAACAAAAAACTCCGCATCTGACACTTGCGTGTTCAGAATACAGAGTTTTTTGGGGTGTGGCTCGAGCTGATTTACACCTTTACGCAAGCCTTACGCGGCAGCGAACAGTTGCTCGCTGATTTGCGTGTGAGCGTCGTTCATGGCTTTGGTGCGCACTTCGTCACCGTAAGCCAGGCCGTGAGCACGGACGAATTCGATGTCGGTGATGCCGATGAAGCCGAACAGCACTTTCAAATACTCTTCGTGAGCCACGCCAGTCGCCTGACCGGCATGCAAGCCGCCGGAAGTCGACACGATCACGACTTTCTTGCCACCGCACAGGCCTTCAGGGCCGGCTTCGGTGTAGCGGAAGGTCTGACCGGCAACGGCGATGCGGTCGATCCAGGCCTTGAGTTGGGTCGGGATGGTGAAGTTGTACATCGGCGCGGCAATGACTACGGCATCGGCGGCGAGGAATTCGGCCAGCGTCGAGGCGCTCAGTTCGGCTTCGTGCTGCTGGGCGGCATTGCGCAGTTCGGCGGCGGTGCCGGCGGCGACCAGGGTCGTGGCGGAGAAATGGCTGATGGCATCGCTGGCCAGGTCGCGGTAAGTCACCACGGCGCTCGGCTCGGCGGCTTGCCAGGCTTTGACGACTTCACTGCTCAGCTGACGGGAAGCCGAGTTGTCACCAAGAATGCTCGAATCGATATGCAGCAGTTTCATGTGGGATCTCCAGGTGAGGATCGCCACGGGGCGATCTGATGGAGACAATCCTACACACGAAACCAATAGCTGATTAGACTGCAACAATGCGATAGTTCGTCTCACTGATAGAACAATCGGGTTAATACCATGCAAGACCTCAATGACCTCTACTACTTCGCCAAGGTGGTCGAAGCCGGCGGTTTCGCTGCAGCCGGGCGTGTGCTGGGGATTCCCAAGTCTCGCTTGTCGCGGCGGATCGCCGAGCTGGAAGAGCGCCTTGGCGCGCGCCTGTTGCAACGCACCACCCGGCAACTGAAGTTGACCGCCGTGGGCGAACGTTATTTGCGGCACTGCCAGGCCATGCTGCTGGAAGCCGAGATGGCCGATGAAGCCGTGGCCAGCATGTCCAGCGAACCCCGCGGACGCTTGCGGGTGTCCTGCCCCGTCGGGTTGGCTCACGAAATGCTGCCGACGGTGATCAGTCGGTTTCTCGAAAAATTCCCGCAGGTTCAACTGGAAGTGATGCTGCTCAACCGCCGGGTCGACCTGGTGACCGAGGGCGTCGACGTCGCGCTACGGGTGCGTGAATTGGGAGATGAAGACCCGTTGCTGGTCACCCGACGCCTGCGTCAGGCGCAGATGCTGATGGTGGCCAGTCCGGACTTTCTCCATGGGCGAGCGATCAATCATCCCGAGGACCTCAAGGGCTTGCCGGTGCTTGGCGCCCTTGAAGCCGACCGCATGGTGCATATCCGCATGCTCGATCAACAGGGTAAAAGCCATGAACTTGCGCTCGAAGCCCGACTGGGCATCGACGACTTCATCGTGCGCAAGGCCTGCACACTCGCCGGCCAGGGCTTTACCATGCTGCCGATGATGTATTGCGAGCAGGAACTGGAAAGCGGCGCGCTGGTGCAATTGCTCCCTGACTGGTCGTTGCCTGGCGGCTGGCTGCAAGCGGTCTACCCTCACCGGCGCGGGGTCATGCCGGCGGTGCGCGCCTGGCTCGACCATTTGATCGAATCATTCAATGCCTGTGGGGACCGATTGATATGAAGGCTGGACGCATGAGCGAAGAGGATGTCGCGCAGTTCTGCCTGGCGCTGCCGGGGGCGCGGGAAGACTACAAGTGGGGTGGCGTGCGGGTGTTTTCGATTGCCGGAAACAAGATGTTCGCCCTGCAGAACCTGCGGGGCGAATCCCTCGCCTTCAAGGTCGACAAGGACCTGTTTCTGGGGCATTGCGACCGCCCGGGCGTTCACCCGGCGCCGTACCTGGCGCGGGCCCAGTGGATCATCATGCAAACGCCCTACCCGCTGGGCGCCGAAGAATTGCAAAGCCTGTTACAACGCTCCCATCAACTGGTGGTAAGCAAGCTGCCCAAACGCACGCAGGTCGGACTGCTGCTTTAGAACAGCGCCAACAGGTTTGCCCCCAGGAACAGCTGATCAATCCAGAACACTTGATGCAGCAACACGATCATCCAGAACAGCAGTTGAAACGACACTTTGCGCGTCTTGTGCCGGAACACCTGCTGGGCGACCAAGGCGCCCGGCCAGCCGCCGGCGAGTTCAACTGCATGCAGCACGTTCTCCGGCGTACGCCAGGTGTCGGTGCGGGCCTTGCGCTTGTCGCTCCAATAAAGGAAGAACGCCAACACGCTGACGATGCCGTAGGCCGCCAGGGGTATCAGCGAAATCCCGCGCAGCCAGAACGACAACGAGCCCACCAACGGCAGCGCGCACACGGCCGCGAACACCAGCAGTTTCAGCCTGGGGTTCTGGATCTGCCCTCCGGAATTGCGTCCGGGGCTGCTGCTCCTGCCGGCATCATTCATGGCTTGACCGCAGTCCAGTCGACCCAGCCGAACTGCCAGGTGGCCAGGATCACCAGACCAAACGCAATGCGATACCAGGCGAACGCCGCGTAGCTGTGGCCGGCGATGAACTTGAGCAAGCCTCTGACGGCAATCATCGCGAAGATGAACGCGGTGATGAAACCGATGGCGAACACCGGAAAATCAGCCGGCACGAACAGGTCGCGATACTTGTAGCCCGAGTAGACCGCCGCGCCGACCATGGTCGGCATCGCGAGGAAAAACGAAAACTCGGTGGCGGTCTTGCGCGACAGCCCGAACAGCAAACCACCAATGATCGTCGAGCCTGAACGCGAGGTGCCCGGAATCATCGCCAGGCACTGAGCGAAGCCAACTTTCAAGGCATCTTTCCAGGTGATCTCATCGACGGTTTCGGCGTGTACTTCGTGCTGACGCTGCTCGGCCCACAACATCACGATGCCGCCCACGACCAATGCCGTGGCCACGGTGATCGGGTTGAACAGGTAATGGTGGATCAGGTCGGCAAAGATCACCCCCAATACCACCGCCGGCAGGAAGGCAATCAGCAGGTTGGCAGTAAAGCGCCGGGCGTTTGGCTGCGTCGGCAAACCAATGACGACATCAAAAATCTTGCGCCGGAATTCCCAGACCACGGCGAGAATCGCGCCGAGCTGAATAATGATGTTGAACGCCATGGCCCGCTCACCACCGAAATTGAGCAAGTCGGCCACAATAATCTGGTGTCCGGTACTGGAAATCGGCAAAAACTCCGTCAGCCCTTCTACAACGCCAAGTATCAATGCCTGCAAGGCGGTCCAAAGATCCATCAATCCCCCAAAAGGCGATGCGCAACGGCATGCCCCGTTAATATTTTTTCAAGAACAGTCAGCGTAGCCAAAAGACCCGCGCGCACAGAATCCGGACGGAACCGTAAAAATTCCGTGAAACATCGACTTGGATTCAGGTTTTTCCGTGCGGGGCCGAAATCCTATCAGACAAGGCTGAATAACGCTGCCACGTTATTGGACTTGGGTCGGATATGCCCGATCGGCAAAGTGTGGTTGGATGCCGGCGATCATTTATTACAAGAAAAAGAAACCGGGGTGACAGCGTTATGAACAGCTTGCGAAATATGTCGATCAGCCGCCGCTTGTGGCTCATTTTGATCGTGGCCGTCATGATGCTTTTGACGTTGGGCGTGTTGATGCTCAAGCAGATCCACGAAGACCTTTATCACGCCAAGGCGCAGAAAACCCAGCACGTGGTGCAGACCGCCAGCGGCATTCTGACCTATTACCATGACCTGGAAACTGCCGGCACGCTCACACGCGAGGCCGCGCAGAAACAGGCGATGACCGCCGTTCGCGGCCTGCGGTATGACCAGAACGACTACTTCTGGATCAACGACCTGACGCCGGTGATGATCATGCACCCGGCCAACCCGAAACTCGATGGCCAGAACCTCTCGGCGATTCGCGACCCGGACGGGTTTGCGCTGTTCAACGAAATGGTCGCCCTCGCCAAAGCCAAGGGCGCCGGCGCAATCGACTATCGCTGGCCGAAACCGGGCGCCAGCGAGCCGGTGGCAAAAACGTCCTATGTCAAACTGTTCGAGCCATGGGGCTGGGTGATCGGCTCGGGCGTGTACATCGATGACATGCAAGCCGAGTTCATGGCCCAGGTCTGGAAAGCGACCGTCGTCGGGCTGGTGATTGCCGCCATCATGGCCCTGCTGGTGATCCTGATTGCCCGCAGCATCGTGCGCCCGCTCCAGGAAACTGTGAACGCCATGGCCAACATTGCCAGCGGTGAAAGTGACCTGACCCGCAGCCTCGATACCCATGGCCAGGATGAAGTGACGCAATTGGCCCGCCACTTCAATGCCTTTACCGCCAAACTGCGGTTGGTGATCGGTCAATTGCAGGTGTCCGCCAGCGCTTTGGGCCAGTCGTCCAGCGAGCTGGGCAACGACGCCGCGCAGGCCCAGCAACGCAGTCAGCAGCAATCCCAGCAGATGGAGCTGGTGGCCACGGCCATCAATGAAGTGACGTACGGCGTGCAGGATGTCGCCAAGAATGCCGAGCAAGCGGCCAGCGAAATGCGCGATGCCGAATCCCAGGCGCAGCAGGGCCAGGTCAACATCGACAGCAGCTTGCAACAGATCGACACGTTGTCCGGCACCATTGATCAGGCTGTGGAAGTCATCCGTACGCTCGCCACCGAAAGCACTCAGATCGGCAGCGTGCTGGAAGTGATCCGCTCTATCGCCGAGCAAACCAACCTGCTCGCCCTCAACGCCGCCATCGAGGCCGCCCGGGCCGGCGAGCAAGGTCGCGGGTTTGCCGTCGTGGCGGATGAGGTGCGTCTGCTGGCCCAGCGCACGCAGAAGTCCACCGCCGAGATCCAGTCGATGATCGAACGCCTGCAAGGCCACTCCGAAGCGGCGGTCAAGGTCATTGGCGACAGCAGTCGCGCATCGCAGCTGACCATCGAACAAGCCGGCCTGGCCGGTGCGAGCCTGAATGCCATTGGCCAGGCACTGCGCAACCTCAACGGCCTGAACGCCTCCATCGCCAGCGCCACCCTGCAACAGGCCCACGTGGTCGAGGACATCAACCAGAACGTCACCCAGGCCGCCGGTTTGTCCCACAGCACGGCGCTGGCGGCGGAACAGTCGAGTATGGCGAGCGTGCGGCTCAAGGATCTGAGCGAGCAGTTGAACGGTTTGCTCAAGCAGTTCCGCGTGTAATCCAGACACCAGTCTCTGTGGCGAGGGGATTTATCCCCGTTCGGCTGCGAAGCAGTCGTCGATCTTTTGGGACCGCTCCGCGGTCCAACGGGGACAAGTCCCCTCGCCACAAAAGCTCGCTCGCCACAGAAGCCTCCTCGCCACAATCCCGGTACAATCCGCCCCCCTCTACGATTTCCCCAAGGAACCTCCATGTCCGGGCTTGAACTGTTTGCCGCCTCCCTCGGTGTGATTGCCGTCTGGTTGACGGTCAAACAGAACCCCTGGTGCTGGCCGATTGGCCTGGTCATGGTGTCGCTTTACAGCTGGGTGTTTTTTGAAGTGAAGCTGTATTCGGACATGCTGTTGCAGGTGATCTACGCCGCGTTGCAACTCTATGGCTGGTGGCAATGGACGCGCGCGGGTGCTGCGCGACAGGGGCGGCGGGTTAGCCAGCTCAAGGGAGAATCGGTCGTGTCAGGCCTGGCCATTGGTGCCGTCGGCAGTCTGATGCTCGGCGCGGCCATGGCGCACTGGACCGATGCCGCCCAACCCTGGCTCGATGCGGCGTTGACTGGCTTCAGCCTGGTGGCGCAGGTGTGGATGGCGCAAAAGCGCGTTCAATGCTGGCCACTGTGGATCACCCTCGATGTGATTTTCGTCGGGCTCTTCATCTATAAGGGCATGTACCTGACCGCCGGGCTCTATGGGTTGTTCGCCGTGATTGCCGTGCAAGGCTGGCGTGAATGGCGCGCCGACCCGGCGCTACGCACATGAAAGTCCTGGTACTGACCGGGCCCGAATCCAGCGGCAAGAGCTGGCTTTCGAGTGAGATTCGCGCCAACTTTGGCGGCATTTTGGTCGGCGAGTATGTTCGGCATTTCATCGATACTGAAGCCCGTGTAACTTGCTACGACGATATTACGCCAATAGCACTTGGCCAGCTGACTTGGGAAGATGAAGCACGAGCCAAACAACCGCGACTGCTGATTCTCGATACGCATCTGTTGAGCAATATCCTTTGGAGCCGCACCTTGTTTAACGCTTGCCCGATGTGGGTCGAGCAAGCATTGCTGGCCAGGCATTACGACCTGCATTTGTTGCTCAGCCCCGAATCGGTGCCCTGGCATGACGATGGCCAGCGTTGCCAACCGCAGCTGGCAGAACGCAAGGCGTTTTTCCAGGCCAGCCACCAATGGCTTGAGCTGCATCGTCAGCCTTACCAGGTTGTGCAAGGTGACTGGAATCAACGCAAGGATGCGGTATTCGAGGCTGTGACACGCTTGCTCAGTCCCTGACAGGCGTCATATATGTCCATTCCTGAAACACTCTCCCCTGCGAAAACCCGCGGGCTAAAGCTGCCCGTGCCCGCCTCCAAGAAAATGTTACGCCACTGATACAAATTGCCTACAACACCCCGTAACGAGCAATTGCGCCAGCAATGGACGGTGATTTTGCGTGGGTGTGTCTCAGCAGCGTTACAAAATTTTTTTGACCGCCTCGACAATTAAATACAAGTAATTGTTTTTTAAAGAAAAACAAGAACCGGCACACCTTCTGCTCTCTTCCTCGCAACCCTGACAAGGGCCAGCGTTCTTACAGAAGGAATTGCCGCCGTGGGGAAATTTCATAACAACATCTATAGCTTCCTGCTGATCGCACTCGGCTCAAGCGTCTGCCCCGTTCAGGCGGACAACGGCATCATTATTATCAAACGTGATGTCCAGACGCGAAACGCAGTGCAAGCGCCGGTAGCTCCCGACCCTAACCCCACGACCGCCAATGCCAACCCCTCCAAGCTAATTCTCAATCAGACGAGCGAACTGAACGACGGCGATTTTGCCAACGTCGCCAGTGGTGCGGGTATCACACGCCTGGTCAATTTAAACAACACCAATCTGGGCGGCAATATCACCACCCAGAATCAGATTTCCAACCTCCCCGCCGGACGGGGAAGTTCGGGCAACGGCATCTCCAACCTGGTCAATTCAAGCGTTCAGCGAGGCCTGGGCGGTCTGAAAATCATCACGGGAGGCCAATGAGATGAATCGCAAACTGCTGATTGTCGCCATGCTTTGCAGTGCGTCGAGCTTTGCTCAACCACCCATCATCAATAACGCCGACATCAACGGGTCCGGTAGTCAGTACCAAGGCAACTTCGCGGTCAACCAGGCCGCGGGCGATCAGCAGCAACAGGCCAACGCCCGGGCCATCGCCATTGGCGATGCGGCCAGCGCGACCACTCAGATTCGCCAACGGCTGAATACGCAGGTCGACCCCAGGATGGATGCTCGAGCCAGCATTCAAGGCGACTCCTTCAGCCATGGCAACGGTGTTCTGGGCGTAAACCAGAGCGCGGGTGCCAGCAACCAGCAAGCCAATGCCCTGCGGATCAGCATCAGTAAACAACCGCAAAGTATCGACGACAGCGTCCTCATGCAACAGAACGTGGCGCTGCTCAACAACTCCGATCCAACTGCCTCTGCACCAGGCCTCCGCCAGGTCACTACCAGTGACCAGGCTTTCACCGGTAGCCGTGGGGTGATCCAGTTGAATCAGAGCGCCGGGGTAGGAAACCGAATGGCCAATACCCTGAGCGTACGGGTCGCGGACTGACCCAAAAAAGGTAGTTACAACACTTAACCTAAAATAAGTACGGAGAATCACCATGAAACCTTCGATGGCACTCAAGCCTCTGGTTTTCGCAATTGCTGCGCTCATGGCTGTTGCTGTACAAGCTGGCAACGATCGTCGTAACGATGACCACCATGGCCATAATAACAACGGTCACCACACCCCTCCTCCTACCAAAATCCCTGTCTACGCGACTGCCAATGCCAACGACAAACAGAGCAGTACCGGCAACCGCATCCTTAACCAAGGGACTGTGAACAACGCCGAGATGAGCGGCTCTGCCACAGGCGCCAGCGGCAACGTCGGCATCAACGTCGCGGCAGGCGACGGTAACCAACAGGACAACGCTGCTGCCATCGCGAACGCTGGCGCCACCTCCGCTCTCGATAACTCCTTCGTGTTCGGCGTTGCCACTGCCACTGCCACCGTCAAGCAGTACAGCAACAACAACAAGGTCGACAACTACAACACCACAGCCTCTGCGGTGATGAGCCAGTCGGGCAATGGCGGCAACGGCAACATGGGGATCAACATTGCTGGTGGCGACCTCAACCAACAGAAAAACACCATGGCAATTGCCAACTCCAATGCTCCGCTTGGCAATGCAACAGCCACCGCCTCTGCTGAACAAAACGGTCCTGGTCTGGTCGTGAACAACAGGGCGGATCAGAACGTCGCGCTGACTACGGTGACGCTGACCACAACCAAAAGCGGCAGTGCCTCTTTCAGCCATAACTCCGAGCTGAACATTGATAAGAGCGCTTCCAGCAACTGGGCCAAGAGCGGTGCCAGCAGTTATGACGCCAGCGGTGCCAGTCACTTCGATGCAAGCGGTTCAAAAGGCACCGATAGCAGCGCTACCAGCCATGCTTCTATAGTCGCTTCCCTGGAAGCAGCGGCGGATGGTTCCAAATCCGTTACCGTTAATTATGGCCATGGAGATCGCACTCACAGCGCTTCTTTCGACGCATCGCTTAACGCTTCGCTCGATGCATCTGTCGATACAGAGCACTCCAATTCGACCGACTCTTCGTTCGAAAAAGCGTTCGATTCTTCGTTTACAAAATCGTTTGACTCTTCGTACGACAAATCAGGCGAGCAATCGTCCGCTTCTACCAAGCACGAAGTTAAGGGCTACAGCGAAAGCAATACATGGGATTTGAGCAACACCGTCTCCTATCAAATCCTGACCCCAAATGGCTGGGCAAACCCTGTGACCAACACTGCAACCCTGAGTGGTTCGGTGAATGGCGGCAGTGGCAACCTCGGCGTGAACGTGGCTGCCGGTGTGGGCAACCAACAAAGCAACTCGCTGGCCATTTCCAACCAATCGTTCTGATGGCTGACTCTGGAGGCCCCCTCACGGGGGCCTTTTTTCAACACAACCAGAGGGCGTCCCACCATGCGCATTATCGCCTTGGCAGTTTTGCTTTGCGTGGCCAGTGTGATCGAGGCTGCACAACTGCCGCTTTCCGTCCTGCCGGGCGGCGCGGTGATTTACAAGCCGATCCAGAGCGTACGCGAGCGTAAATTTGCCGACCTGGTACAACAGAAAACCGACTTCAGTTGCGGCGCAGCTGCGCTGGCGACCATCTTGCGCCAGGCCTATTGGCTGGACGTGAATGAAGATCAGATCATCGAAGGCATGCTGGCCCACGCCGATCAAGACATTGTCCGCGTCCAGGGCTTCTCCATGCTCGACATGAAGCGTTACGTGGAAAGTATCGGCATGCGGGCCCGTGGCTACCGGGTAGCGGCGGAAACGTTGAGCGATATCAAAATTCCGGTCGTGGTACTCCTGGATATCCGTGGCTACAAACATTTTGTAGTGCTGCAAAAAGTCCATAACGGCTGGGTCTATATCGGAGATCCGGTACTGGGTCACAAACGTTTCAAAGTCGACGACTTTGTCAAAGGCTGGAACGGCATCATCTTTGCCGTCATTGGCCAGGGCTATGACAAAGCCAATGCGCTGCTCGACCCACCCCTGCCACTGACCGCCAAGAACCGCATCAACACCTTCAGCCCGGTGCAAGACGCAGAGTTGTTGGACTTCGGATTTATCCGAAGCGACTTCTTCTAATAACAATGGAGCACGACGCTCCGGGAGCATCCAATGAAGACTCCAATCTGGCTGGCCGTAGTCTGCCTGGCCGCCAGCCTGCCAACCCAGGCACAGATATTGAAACCCATCGAACTGAATGATCAGGAGTTGGCGAGCCTGCGAGGCCGCTATGTCATGCCTGGACGGATCGTCAGTTTCGGGATTGTCATGACCAGCACTTGGCAAAATGCCAACGGCCAAGTGATCGGGGCAACGTCCTCGATGCAAATTCAGCAAACAACCATCAAGCCACAGTTCTATGTGTCGATGATCGACCAGACAGGTAATGGCTCGGCGGTTTCCCAGGGCACCGGTACCGTCAGCGGCGGTAACGGTTTGAGCACGACCCAGGGCGTCACTCAAGTGGTGCGCGCCGCCGGCGACAACAACAGCGCTTACAACAACGTTAATCTCAACGTCCAAAAAGGTGGCCAGGCGCCACAAATGGACAACCAAGGGCAAGTGTTGGCCGCGGGTTCAACCCTGACCCATTCCAATGGTGCCGGGGCGCTGAGCATTTCATCTTCCGGCTCGGGCGTGCAGCTCAACATCGTGGCCAGTAACAACCAGGGGAGCATCGCGCAGCGCCTCGCCCAAGGTGGGCTTATGCAAAACGCGACATTGCTTGGCGGTGGCAACCAGGTCAACAACGCGATGACGATCAACGTTGTACTGCGCGATAACCTGCCGTCGACCAGTTCGCTGAATGGCAACCTGGATCAACTTAAAGGTCTTCGCGCTCTCGGATTCTGATCTACGCTCAGTCTCATCAGATGCACTCAGAAGGGACGGCTAACCATGCACCGATCGTTGACGCTCAGGGCTATCGTTTGTTTGAGTAGCCTGGCACCGGGAACAATGCTGTACGCAGCTCCGGATCCCCAGGTTGAAGCACTAAAACAAGAACTCATGGAGTTGAAACAGCGTTACGAAGCACAACAGAACGCGCTGATGGTACTCGAGCAGCGCGTTCGCCAGGTCGAAGAAACACCGGCGACACCGGCGCCCAAGCGCCTGACCAAATCCCCTGCCGAACCGTCCAGGGGTGGCCAGGCGGTGGCGGCCGGTGCGCCGGGAACCACCGGCAGTTCATACGGCCAATCGCTCAAGGATGATTCCGAACCTGCGCAAAGCGTTTCAAACCTGTATGACGAAGCCAGCGGTTTCTTCGGTGGCGGCAAATTCAGTGTCGAAACCGGCCTGACCTACACCCACTTCGATACGCGTGCGCTGACGCTCAATGGCTTTCTGGCACTGGACTCGATTTTCCTTGGCAACATCAACCTCGACCGAATCAAGGCTGACAACTGGACGCTGGACCTGACCGCCCGCTACAACGTGGCGCAACGCTGGCAGTTCGACGTTAACGTTCCCGTGGTTTATCGCGAATCAACGTATTCCTCAGGCGGCGCGGGTGGTGCAGGCCCGGTGACGTCGGACGCAACCGTGACCCGCGACCCGACCATCGGCGATGTGAACGTGGGCGTGGCTTACAAGTTTCTGGATGAGTCGGCCAGCCTGCCCGACGCGGTGGCTACCTTGCGCATCAAGGCACCGACCGGCAAGGATCCTTACGGCATCAAGCTGATCGAGGACCCGAACAACGATAACCTCGCGGTCCCCGAGGACTTGCCGACCGGCAACGGTGTCTGGTCGATCACCCCGGGTATCTCGCTGGTCAAGACTTTCGACCCGGCCGTGCTGTTCGGCTCCCTGGCCTACACCTACAACATGGAGGATTCTTTCAGCGACATCAGCCCTCAGGTCGGCTCCAAGGTGAAAGGGGACGTGAAACTGGGCGATTCCTGGCAAGTCGGCGCAGGCATTGCATTCGCCTTGAACGAGAAGATGAGTATGTCGTTCTCGTTCACCGATCAGTTCGCCCGCAAGAGCAAGATCAAACCGGACGGCGGCGATTGGCAATCGATTTCCAACAGCGATTACAACGCGGCCAACTTCAACATCGGCATGACGCTGGCAGCCTCCGATAACCTGACGATCGTTCCCAACCTGGCCATCGGCATAACCGACGACGCGCCAGACTTTTCCTTCAGCCTGAAATTCCCGTACTACTTCTAACCGCTTCACCTGAATGGAAAAGGCCCGCTGCGAGTTCATCGCAGCGGGCCTTTTCGTTTCGCCCCGCCCTAGCGGATCTGGTGCTTGTGCAGCAGTCGGTAAAAGGTTGGCCGCGACACGCCCAGCACCCGGGCGGCGACACTCAGGTTGTCACTGTGGCGGTTCAATACATCGCACAATGCCTGGCGTTCGGCGCGTGTCTTGTAGTCCTCGAGGGTGCCCATCGGTGCGGCGATGGTCTGCTGGCTGATCAGCCCCAGGTCGCGGGCCTCGATCTGCCGCCCCTCGGCCAGGACCAACCCGCGGCGCACCCGGTTGGCCAGTTCACGCACGTTGCCCGGCCAGTCATGCTTGCCCATGGCAATCAGCGCGTCTTCACTGAAACTGCGCGGACGACGGCCGGTTTCATGGCTGTAGAAATGGGAGAAGTGGTTGGCCAGCATCGACAGATCGCCATGGCGTTCACGCAGCGGCGCAGTGACCACTTGCAGCACATTGAGGCGGTAGTACAAATCTTCGCGGAAGCGCTTCTTCTCGATGGCGGCTTCCAGGTCAATGTGTGTCGCCGCCAATACCCGTACATCCACAGGAATCGGCTGGCTGCCGCCCACGCGCTCGATGTGTTTTTCCTGGAGGAAGCGCAGCAGGTTGGCTTGAAGCTCCAGAGGCAGGTCACCGATTTCGTCGAGAAACAGGGTTCCGCCGTTCGCAGCTTCGATCCGTCCGATCTTGCGTTGATGGGCGCCGGTGAAGGCCCCCTTCTCGTGACCAAACAGTTCGGACTGGATCAGGTGTTCCGGAATCGCGCCGCAATTGATTGCGACAAAGGGTTTGCTGTGCCGCTGGGATTGTCGATGGAGGGTCCGGGCGACCAGTTCCTTGCCGGTTCCGCTCTCACCGCGAATCAACACCGGAGACTCAGTGGGCGCCAGCTTGCTCAGCAGTTTGCGCAGCTCGCGAATCGGCTTGCTGTCGCCGAGCAACTCGTGTTCCGGCTGATCGATGTGAACCGTGCCCTGGCCACGCAAGCGCGCCATGCCGAACGCCCGGCCGAGTGTCACCTGAACCCGGGACACATCGAACGGCAAGGTGTGAAAATCGAAAAACCATTCGCAGACAAAGTCCCCGACATTTTGCAGCCGCAGGACTTCCTGGTTGAGCACGGCGATCCACTCGGTGCCGCTGCGGCTGATCAGCTCCTTGACGGCCTCTGGGCGTTCCAGATGGAACGGCTGCAGACGCAACAGGCCAACGTCGCAGGTTCGGTCGGCGGCATTTTCCAGTGTGCAGCTATCAACGTCCCAACCTACAGCGCGCAACCCCGGCAGCAGACGATGGCAGTCGTCACACGGGTCCACCACTAACAGGCGTCGTAAAGCGGGCGCTTCGATCATGACTGTTCCTTGGCGCCAAATTGTAGGAAATATTATTAAAAACAGTCATTTGGCAGACCTGACTGTAACATTAGCAATAATTTGACATTTGCTTGTACCGATTGACTATAGGACTGTCGCGGAAGCAGTTATAAGAAGTAACTTTGTTAGTTACCTAACGAGTCGAACCTTTCATTTACCTTTCAAAGCCTGCAAGCACCTTGAACCGAAGAAAGAAAGTTGAAATTTCTTTTAATTGTATGTGACCCACCCCCCGGTTGCGGGCATCAGTACAAGTAACCAGCCGAACGGTAAGCCCAACCGACGGCACATCACTTGATTGGGCATACAGAGAGAAGATCCCATGAACGCCCCGCTCCGTATCAACGAAGCTCTTTTGATTGCCGACCGCGCATTCCAGCCATTTCAATGCGTGGCCTGGGCCCCACAAGACGGCAACGGCGAACTCAGCCTGACCGTCATCGACCGCACCAATACCCGTATTGGCCGCAAACAGATTCCAAGCAGTGCCTATACCGATCCGGCACAACTTGAACAGTTTCTGGAAGAAGCCCGTAAAGAGCTGAGCCAGGAAGGTTACGCGCTGCAATCGTGGTCGATGCCGCACTAAAGCGTTTTGCGGATTACTTCCGGTAATCCGCCCCTCCCCCTCAATCGTTAGTTTGCTGGCCTTCTGCGCCAAACACACTTTCGACGTCCGTTTATTCGAAGTTCCCAAGGCCAATTCATTGGCTGGCTTTTCAGTGGTTCGAAAAGACACTGTTCTGGCACAAAGCGACCCTCCGCTTGTTAGTTCTCTCAGTTGTGGAACCGGTCATTCAGGCGTTGAATGTTTCCCCAGTCGCCACCGCCTATTCCTGGATCACGACGACTCGCAAGGAGACGCGTGCATGTCAATCCAGAGCGCTTTAGCCTTACCCGCAGCGCTGAACGATGCAGGGAAACTTGATGAGTCCTTTGCCGGCTCCGGCAAAACCCAAGTGTATTTCGCTGGCAGCACCTCCAGCATGGCCAATGGCGTCGCGATTGATTCCGCGGGCAGGCTGCTGATAGCCGCAAAAGTCGGCACCCCGGGCGGCAGCCGCTTTGGCCTGGCACGTCTGCTCGAGGACGGCTCGGCGGACCTGGCCTTCGGCCAACAAGGCAGTGTCATCAGCCAGTTCAAACCCGGCTTTGAAGCCATGGGCGGCAAAGTCCTGCTACTGGCCGATGGGCGCATCCTGTTGGCCGGCCTGCACTATGAGAATGCGCACCGAACCCTGCCCGCCTTCGCGCTTTTCAATCAGCAGGGTAAACCGGTCCAGTCATTCGGCGACAACGGACGCTGTATCGTGCGCCTGCCGGGCAATCTTTCCCAAGGCGTGCGCGATGCCTGGTTGCCGCCTGGCGTGCCGGGCGCCGAAGCGTGTGATGTCTGCGTGCAGGACAACGGGCGAATCCTTTTGCTGGCCAATCACCATTTCGAACTGGCCGATCATGTCGGCGTACTGGTACGGCTTCACCCCGACGGCTCACTGGACGATACCTTCAACGGACGCGGCTTCGTGCTGGTCAGGCATCTGCTGATGAACACTTGGCTGAGTAGCCTGCTGGTGCAACCTGACGGACGGATTCTGGTCGGCGGCTCGATCAACTTTCCTGAAGAAGGCCTGCTGGCGCGTTATCACAGCAACGGCAGCCTCGACGAAAGTTTCGCCGTGGATGGTTTCATGGGTTTCATGGCACAGGGACGTCATGCTCAGGTCAGCCAGATCGTCCAGCAACACAGTGGCGACCTGCAATGTGTTGGCAGCAGCCGCGACCCTATGCAGTGCATGGTCCTGAAAGTCCATAGTAATGGTCGCCCGGACATTCACTGCAACGGCGGCCAACCGCAATTACTGGAAATTGGCCACAACGGCTGCCAGTGGACCGCCGCCCAGGTTCTGGCGGACGGCAGCGTGCTGACCGTCGGCGCTACAGCCGGGGGCATCGAAGCTGATTTCATTCTGGCCCGGCACCTGCCCGGCGGACAGCTCGATGGCCGCTTTGGCAATGGCAGCGGTTGGGTCCGCACCCGTTTGAGCCGCGGCCCGGATACCGCGACCTCACTGGCCGTGCAGTCCAATGGCAACATCGTTGTAGGCGGCCATTCGCTGGATGGTAACTACCGGGCAGTCGTCGCACGGTATCTGGGTTAGGCGCTCCGACCTATCCGACGCTTGATCTTCCCTTCGGCTTACGGCAACTTGCGCGCTTCTTAATACAAGGAGCAGCCGATGTCTGGCTCAATGGCTCAAGCGTTCGCGCATAATTTTCTCGGGCACTCACCTCGCTGGTACAAGGCCAGCATTCTCGGGTTCCTGATTCTCAACGCCCTGGTGTTGTGGACCGTGGGTCCGGTGGCCGCCGGTTGGCTGCTGGTGCTGGAGTTCATCTTTACCCTGGCCATGGCGCTCAAGTGCTATCCGCTGATGCCCGGTGGCTTGCTGCTGATCGAAGCGTTGCTGTTGAAGATGACCACGCCCCAGGCGCTGTATGACGAACTGGTGCACAACTTCCCGGTCATCCTGCTGCTGATGTTCATGGTGGCGGGTATCTACTTCATGAAAGAACTGCTGCTGTTTATGTTCTCGCGCCTGCTGCTCGGTGTTCGCTCCAAGGCCTTGCTGGCGTTGATGTTCTGCTTCCTGTCGGCGTTTCTCTCGGCCTTTCTCGATGCCTTGACCGTGACGGCCGTGATCATCAGCGCAGCCGTGGGGTTCTACTCGGTGTATCACCGCGTGGCCTCGGGCAATGATCCGCGTCAGGACAGTGAGTATGGCGATGACCAGCACCTTCCAAAGCTGCATCACGCAGATCTCGAACAGTTCCGCGCCTTCCTGCGCAGCCTGCTGATGCACGGCGCCGTGGGCACCGCATTGGGAGGCGTCTGTACTCTGGTTGGCGAGCCACAGAACCTGCTGATCGGCCACGAAATGGGTTGGCACTTTGCTGAGTTCTTCCTGAAAGTCGCGCCGGTTTCGCTGCCGGTGCTGGTGGCAGGCCTGGTGACGTGCGTGCTGCTGGAGAAGTTGCGCTGGTTCGGTTACGGCACACTCCTGCCGGACAACGTGCGCGCCGTGCTGGCCAACTATGCTGCCGAAGACAACGCCGAACGCACCTCGCGCCAACGCGCGGCGCTGATCGTTCAGGGGCTGGCGGCGCTGATTCTGATTGGCTGCCTGGCCTTTCATGTGGCTGAAGTGGGCCTGATCGGCTTGATGGTGATCGTACTGATCACCGCGTTCACTGGCATTACTGACGAGCATCGCCTCGGCAGTGCGTTCAAGGACGCCATGCCGTTCACAGCGCTGCTGGTGGTGTTTTTTGCGGTGGTGGCGGTGATTCACGATCAGCAGTTATTCACCCCGTTGATCCATTGGGTGCTGGCGCTGCCAGCGGATCAACAACCGGGCATGCTGTTTATTGCCAACGGCTTGCTGTCGGCCATCAGCGACAACGTGTTTGTCGCGACCATCTACATCACCGAAGTGAAACAGGCCTTCATCTCCGGGCAAATGAGCCGTGAACATTTCGAGACACTGGCGATTGCGATCAACACCGGCACCAACCTGCCGAGTGTGGCGACGCCCAATGGTCAGGCGGCGTTTCTGTTTCTGCTGACGTCGGCGATTGCACCACTGATTCGCCTGTCGTATGGGCGGATGGTGTGGATGGCGGTGCCTTATACGGTGGTGATGGGTGGTCTCGGGTGGTACGCGGTGAGTTACTGGCTATAAACACCCGATAAACAATGTGGGAGCAAGCCGGTCTCGCTCCCACATTGGTTTTGTGTCGCTAGCGAGGGAGGATATACCGCTCGATCGCCTGCGCCGCACCGTCTTCGGTATTGGCCCCGGTCACCACGTCAGCCTGACGCTTCACCGCTTCTTCCGACTGCCCCATGGCGATCGACAGGCCTGCGCGGTGAAACATGGCGGGGTCATTGCCGCCATCGCCCATGGCCGCCGTCTGCTCGATCGGCACACCCAGGAACTCCGCCAGTGTCGCCAGCGCTGAGCCCTTGTTCGCCTGCATCGCGGTCACATCCAGATAAACCGGTTGCGATCGCGAGACCTGGGCCTGACCCTCGACCATGGGCAGCAATTGCGCCTCCAGCTCAATCAACAGCTGCGCGTTATTGCTCGCCGCGACGATCTTGTCGATGTGTTCCAGATACGGTTCAAAACTTTCCACCACCACTGGCGGATACCCCAGGCCATGCTGTTCCCGGGGCACCATCGGCCCGGTCGGGTCTTTCACCAGCCAGTCGCCGCCACTGAATACCCACACCTCAATGTCCGGCAGATCGGCAAACAGCGTCAGCGTGGTCAGTGCGGCCGTGGCCGGCAAATAATGCGCGACCAGCAAACTGCCATCGGGATGGACGATCGTGCCGCCATTGAAGGCCGCCGTCGGCAAGTCCACGCCCAGCGCTTCGATCTGCTGCAACATGGCTTTCGGCGGCCGGCCAGTGGCCAGGCTGAACAGAACACCCGCGTCGCGCAACGAACGAACGGCTTCTATGGTGCGCTGGCTTAGGCTGTGGTCCGGCAGCAACAACGTGCCGTCCATGTCACTGAGCAAAAAGCGAATGAGTTGTTGCGTTTCACCACTCATCCGAGGCTATGCCAGACGCGGCCGTCGCGAGCCAGCAGGTCTTCTGCCGTCGCCGGGCCGTCTTCACCAGCCGCGTAGGTCTGTAGGCTCGGGTCCTGCTGCCAGGCGTCGAGAAAAGGTTGCACGGCGCGCCAGCCGTTTTCGATATTGTCAGCGCGCTGGAACAGCGTCTGATCGCCGGTCAAGCAATCGTAGATCAAGGTTTCGTAGCCGGTGGACGGCTGCATCTCAAAGAAATCCTTGTAGGCAAAACCCAGTTCGATATTGGCCATTTTCAGCGCCGGGCCAGGCCGCTTGGCCAGAAGATCGAACCACATGCCTTCATTGGGCTGAATCTGGATCCGCAGGTAGGTCGGTTGCAGCTCATCGACCTCGGTATCACGGAACTGAGCATAAGGCGCCGGTTTGAAACAGATGACGATCTCGGTGTCGCGCACGCTCATGCGCTTGCCGGTGCGCAGGTAGAACGGCACGCCGACCCAACGCCAGTTGTCGATCATGACTTTGAGCGCGACATAGGTTTCGGTGGTGCTGTCGGGCGCTACGTTGTTTTCCTGGCGATAACCAGGCAGTGGCTTGCCGTCGATTTCGCTGGCGGTGTATTGGCCGCGTACCGAATTGGCTCGCGCCTCTTCGGTGGACCAGGGACGGATCGCTCCCACTACTTTGGCTTTCTCGCCGCGAACCGCATCGGCGCCAAAGGCGGCCGGCGGTTCCATGGCCACCATCGCCAATAGCTGGAACAGGTGATTGGGCACCATGTCCCGCAGAGCGCCGGTGTGCTCGTAAAAACTGCCACGGGTTTCCACACCGACGGTTTCCGCGGCGGTGATTTGTACGTGGTCGATGTAATGGTTGTTCCAGAAGGCTTCAAACAGGCTGTTGGAGAACCGGCTGATCAGAATGTTCTGCACGGTTTCCTTGCCCAGATAGTGATCGATCCGGTAGATCTGGTTCTCCGTCATGACCCTTAGCAAACACGCGTTCAAGGCTTCGGCAGTGTGCAGATCGGAACCGAACGGTTTTTCGATCACCACCCTCCTGAAGGCTTCCGGTGTCTCTTGCAGCAAACCGGCGGCGCCGAGGCGACGCACCACTTCGCTGAAGAAACGTGGCGCGGTGGCCAGATAGAACACCGCGTTGCCGGTGCCGCTGGCGGCAATTTTCGCCGCCAGCGCCTGATAGGTGTTGTCGTCCAGGAAATCGCCCTGGACGTAGCTGATGCCTTTGGCGAGTTTGGCCCACAGCTGCGGATCAAGGGCTTGATCGCCCTTGCCGACCTTGCTCGCCACTTCAGCGCGAATGAAATCTTCAAGCTTCTGCGCAAAGGCCTCATCGGTGATGGCGTTGTGGTCAACGCCAATGATCCGCAGTCCATCGCCAAGCAGACCGTCGCGACTCAGGTTGTACAGCGCCGGCATCAGCAAGCGCTTGACCAGGTCTCCGTGGGCACCGAACAGGAACAGCGTGGTCGGTGGTGCGGGTTCTGCCTTGGATTTATTGCGGATCAAGCGGGTCATTTTTTCGCAGTCTCCACGTGGCCGCCGAAGCCGAAGCGCTGGGCAGAGAGAATCTTGTCGCCAAAGGTGCCTTGCCCGCGGGAACGGTAGCGGGAGAACAGCGAGTTCGACAGCACCGGCACGGGCACCGATTGCTCCATGGCGGCTTCGATGGTCCAGCGACCTTCACCGCTGTCAGCCACCGAGCCTGAGTAACCGTCGAGTTTCGGATCGCTGGCGAGGGCGTCAGCCGTCAGGTCGAGCAGCCAGGACGACACGACGCTGCCACGGCGCCAGACTTCGGCGATGTCGGCGACATTGAGATCAAAACGCTGATCTTCCGGCAGGTTGGTGCTGGCCTTGGTCTTGAGAATGTCGAAGCCCTCGGCGAAGGCCTGCATCATTCCGTATTCGATGCCGTTGTGGATCATCTTCACGAAATGGCCAGAGCCTGCGGGACCGGCGTGGATGTAACCGCGTTCGGCACGATCGTCGTCCGACTTGCGATCCTTGGTGCGCGGGATATCACCCATGCCCGGCGCCAGGCTGTCGAACAGCGGATCAAGGCGTTTCACCACTTCGGCTTCGCCGCCGATCATCATGCAGTAACCGCGGTCCAGGCCCCAGACGCCGCCGGAGGTGCCGACGTCGACGTAGTGCAGGCCTTTTTCCGACAGGGTTTTCGCCCGGCGGATGTCATCCTTATAGAAGGTGTTGCCGCCGTCGATGATGGTGTCGCCGGGTTCGAGCAAGGTGCTCAGGGTGTCGATGGTGTCTTCGGTCGGTGCGCCGGCCGGCAGCATGACCCAGACCGCTCGTGGCTTGGCCAGGCCAGCGACCAGGGCCGGCAGGTCGATGACGCCTTTGGCGCCTTCGGCAGCCAGGGTGTCGACGAAGGCGGTATTGCGGTCGTAAACAACGGTGGTGTGCCCGTTGAGCATCAGGCGCCGCGCAATATTGCCGCCCATGCGGCCCAGTCCAATAATCCCGAGTTGCATGTGCTGATGCTCCCTACTACAAATAAATGTGTGTCAAAGGTTATAGCCCAACGCGACTAATGAGGGTTAGTCCAGAGCGTTGGCGTGAAGTTTCCGGGCATTGTGCCCGATCCAGACTGATAACGTCTGGAATCGTGCCAAAGACACAACGACCATGAAAAATAAAAAAGTTCCCTTGCGGGGCAAAAGAAATCAAAATCGGTGCCGATAGTAAATAAGCACCGATGTCGGGGCGGATTTACAGTTGAGACAGCCATTTGCGAGGTGAGCAATGGGCACAGTACAAGCAGCACGGCCAGCACAAACCCTTTACGTCACGATCCGTCGCGATGAATTGCGCCAGTTGAAAGACGAGCGCGACCAACTGAAGCAGGAAGTCGAGCAATTGCGCCTGCTGACTCAAGGCATCCAGGCTCAGCCGAAGCCTGTCACGTTGCGAGCTCCCCACGCCTGACCCTCGCCTGATTCGGAAGCAGCCCTGCGCTGTTTCCGATATGTCTTTTCGATTCGCCAGCGTTCCCAGCTCACAAAACTTTCACACCCCCTTGTTGATACTCCGGCCCCAATATGGCCGCTCGGTGTCCGCGCGGCCCCCGTTCGTCGGCGACTTTTTAGTCCCGGCGGTGAAAAGTGATTCTGGCTGGAGCGCGCAATGGCTTTGTTTCAACGCAGCAGCAGTTTGTCTGCGAAAGGATTCGATTGGGCAGGGATTCTGTGGCTGTTTGTGTTCTTCTGGTATTTTTCCGGCATCACCCAGCTGCTGATCCAGTTGACGGGCACTTCCGGATTCAGCGGATTCCGCCAGGCCTTTGTGATGAGCGCCATCTGGCTGGCGCCGATGCTGATGTTTCCCCGGCAAACCCGTGTGTTGGCCGCACTGATAGGCGTGGTGCTATGGGCCTGTTCCATGGCCAGCCTGGGTTATTTCTTCATCTATCAGCAGGAATTTTCCCAGAGCGTCATCTTCATCATGTTCGAGTCGAACATCTCTGAAGCTGGCGAGTACATGACCCAGTATTTCGCCTGGTGGATGATTGTAGCGTTCCTCGCCCACACCCTTTTTGCGTATTTCCTGTGGACACGGTTGCGCCCGGTATACATGCCCCGCGGTCGCGCGCTGGTGGCGGCGACGGCCATTCTGGTGGCTGTGGTCGGCTATCCGATGATCAAACAGACCGCCCGCACCGGCAGCCTCGCCGGCGGTTTCGAAAAATTCGAAACCCGTATCGAACCGGCAGTGCCATGGCAGATGGCAGTGGCTTATCACCGTTACCTCGACACCCTCGCCGGCATGCAGGACATGCTCGCCAGTGCGAGCAAGATTCCTCCGCTGCACAACCTCAAGGATGCCACGGCCAACCAGCCGGCCACGCTGGTGCTGGTGATCGGTGAATCCACCAACCGTCAGCGCATGAGCCTCTATGGCTATCCGCGTGAAACCACGCCGGAACTGGACAAGCTCAAGGATCAGCTGGCGGTCTTCGATAACGTCATCACCCCACGCCCCTACACCATCGAGGCGCTGCAGCAGGTGCTGACCTTCGCCGACGAAGAAAACCCGGACCTGTACCTGTCGACCCCGTCATTGGTCAGCATGATGAAACAGGCCGGCTACAAAACGTTCTGGATCACCAACCAGCAGACCATGACCAAACGCAACACCATGCTCACGACCTTCTCCGAGCAGGCCGACGAGCAGGTGTACCTGAACAACAACCGTAACCAGAACGCCGCCCAGTACGACGGCGATGTGATCGAACCGTTCAACAAGGCCCTGGCTGATGCGGCGCCACGCAAGTTGATCGTCGTGCATCTGCTCGGCACCCACATGAGCTACCAGTACCGCTATCCGTCGACATTCGACAAGTTCAAGGACCGCAATGGCGTGCCCGCCGGCGTGCGTGACGATCAACTGCCGACCTACAACAGCTATGACAACGCGGTGCTGTACAACGACTTCGTGGTCTCGAGCCTGATCAAGGACTATGCCAAGTCCGATCCGAACGGTTTCCTGCTGTACCTCTCCGACCACGGTGAAGACGTTTTCGACTCGCCCGGCCACAGCACACTGGGTCGCAACGAGGCCAAGCCGACGGCGCCGATGTACACCATTCCGTTCATGGCCTGGGCTTCGCCGAAGTGGCGCGAAAGCCATGACTGGCGCTTCGCCGAAGACCTCGGGCGGCCGTACAGCAGCTCGCACCTGATCCATACCTGGGCCGATCTGGCGGGGTTGAATTTCGATGAGCTCGATCGCAGCAAGAGCCTGGTCAGCGACAGTTTCAAACCACGCCCACTGATGATCGGCAATCCCTATGAGCGCGAGCAGAAGGCATTGATCGACTTCAGCCTGATCAAACCAAAGGCGAAACCAAACCCCGCGAACGTCGTTTTGCAGTAAACCTTTCAGGGGCCGTTTCCGGCCCCTTTTTCTTGCCCGTCCCAAACCGGGACGGGGAAGCCCATGTGCAGTTAATTCCCAATTAACGAAATCGGCAGATAATGGTCGCGCGACATTGCTTCATGGAAGAAAGGCACCCGATATCCGATGTGGGAGGCGAACCATGAAACGTACACCCTTGATCGTTGCCGGCCTGATGACGTTCGTTTCGGCCAGCGCATTTGCAGAAGGCGGCGCGGAACGCATGCGCTATTACTACGAGAGCCTGCGGCTGAGCCAGCAGGAGAATCAGAGCCAGCAAACCGCTCAAGTCCGGGTTCCGGACGATCAGACGGCGCAGGTGACGGAGCATTACAAACAATGAACCGAGCGAGGCAAGACTCGGAGGCGTAGGTGCCGGCTTGCTGACGACGGCGTTTTGGAGATCGCCACCGCCAGCAAGCCGGCTCCCGCAAAAAGCAGAGCGCGATGCTACAGAGCCTTGGTCCAGAACAGCATCCGGCCGTGCGCCGGATCGAACATGCCGGCGCTGAAGCCGAATTTGGCGTAGGACGACTGGGCCACGGCATTACCTTCCAGCACTTCCAGGGTGATTTTGCAGCAGCCACGCTGACGGGCGATTTCCTCGACCTTCTGCAGCATCTTCTGGCTCAGGCCCAATCCACGAAACGCCTTCATCACGACGACGTCGTGCACGTTGACCAACGGACGACAGGCGAACGTCGAAAAGCCTTCAAAGCAATTGACCAGCCCGGCCGGTTCTCCACCGACAAAAGCCAGCACGCTGAACGCATGGGGACGCTTGGCCAGTTCTTCCGGCAGGTGCTCCAGCACCTCGGCGGGCAATGAATGACCGCCACCCATCGGATCTTCGGCGTAATGATTCAACACAAGGCGTACAGCCTCGGCATGCACCGGGTTGGTGTAGCTGGCCTGAAGCACAAGAATTTCTGCGGATTCCATTTCCATCCTCGATCACACATAAAAAGCCCCGGCGCGCAGACCGCACCGCAAGGTCCAGCGACCCTATCGCGAGTTCTGCTCATCCTGCAATCTTTAACCGGAAGTGCCCCAGATCAGCGCTTCGGTCCAGCCCAGTTCGGCGAAGTCCGCGGCCCGAAGGCCCGACTCACCGACACAGAAAAACTCGTCCAGCTGCGGTGGTGCGATCGACGTTCCACTGAGCATCGCGTGAATCTGCCCACGGTGATGAATCTGGTGCTCGAACAGGTGCGACAGCATGCGCAGCCGACTCTCGTGTTGCGGCGTGTCCCGGGCGATGGTCACGATCTTGCCCAGGTCCGCGTCGCGCATCTGTTCGCAGTAAGCGATCAACCGACGATCCACCTGGGCCTGTTCGCGCTTGAGGTCCGCAGCGGCGGTGAACGGCTCGTCGTCAGTAAAAAACACGTAGCAATCCGGGTGTGGCGCATCCCCGCGCAACTCACGTTCCAGCGCATCCACATAAAACCAGTCGCAGGTCAGGATGTGATTGAGGGTCGCCCGCAGGCTGGGGAAGAAACTGACTCGCGGCGCCACCAGGTCCTGCGGACTCAACTGCCCCCAGGCCTTGGCCAGTCGATGATTGGCCCAGGCGTTCTGATAGGCCATGGTCAGCAAATGATGGGACAAGGGCTGATTCATGTTCGCGGCTCCTTGGGTTCAAGCGTCGGCGAAACGTTGCAGCTGCATTTCCTGTAAGCGGCTCAGGGTGCGACGGAACGGGAATTCCAGATAGCCTTCGGTGTAGAGCGATTCCATCGGCACCTGCGCCTCAAGGTACAGCGGCACTTTGCGGTCGTAGCATTCGTCCACCAACGCGATGAAACGCCGCACACCATCGTCGTGTACCGACAATTGCGGCAATTCGCGATCGCCCGCCATCACCCGCTCGACACCGTCTTCGGTACCACGGGCGATGCGCCCTTCGCGCTTTTGCGCGCTGAGGTTGGGCACTTCACTCAACAGAATAGCCTTGTAGGTGTCGCACAGGGCCATGAAATCCATGGCGGCAAAGGGTTGTTCGCAGAGGTCGGCGTAACGGCACCAGAGCACGGTTTCACTGGCCTGCACCACCTTCAGCGAACGGTAGCCGACCTTGACCGGCTCGACGAAAACCGACTGGCCGGCGGTCAACGCCTTGAACACATCGCCCAGCGCGCCAGACTGACCGGGCGCGGCGACCCAATAGCGTTGCAAACCTGCGCCGGGATGCAAGCGATGGTCTTCGCCGCCATCCACTGCAATCACCTGCATATGGCGCTTGATCGCCTCGATTGCCGGCACGAAGCGGTCACGGTTGAAGCCATCGGCGTACAGCAGGTCCGGCGGCTGATTAGAGGTGCAGACCACCACCACGCCCTGGTCGAACATCACTTGAAACAAGCGCCCGAGAATGATCGCGTCGCCGATGTCATTGACGAACAGCTCATCGAAACACAGCACGCGCACTTCTTCGCTCAATTCCCGGGCCAGCGCTTTCAGCGGGTCGGCAGTGCCGGTCAGCTGAAACGAGCGCTGATGCACCCAGCCCATGAAGTGATGAAAGTGCTGGCGTCGGGCCGGGACCTGCAAGCTTTGGTAGAACTGGTCCATCAACCAGGTCTTGCCCCGCCCGACCGGGCCCCAGAGGTAAACGCCCATCACCTGCGCGCGACCTTCATGCAGCGCTTCGTAGCATTTTTGCAACGCCCAGACAGCATGCTCCTGGGCTTCGTCCTGGACGAAGCCCTTCTGTTCGATGGCGTGTTGCCAGGCGCTTAACGGGGAGTCGACATTCATGCGCGGCAGTATGCCATCGCGGCGCGGCCGCTACAGTGAAATGTCCAGTCGAGCGATCTTGCCCTGCTCGTTCAGACGGAACATGTAGCGCAATTCCAGCGGGCTGCCGGGAAACGTGCCGGACACCCGGTTATGCACCAGTACCTTGCCCGTGCGCAGTTGCACGTCGAGCACTTCGACTTTTGGCTGATAACGCCGGGCAGTGTCCTGCATCCACTGGGCGATGGCCTGGGCGCCGATCTGATGCCGGCCTTCGTCGAACACATTGGCATCCTCAGCGAAGAAACTGGCGACCCTCTAGGTGTCGCGGGCATTGGCGGCAGCCAGGTAAGCGGCGATGGCGGGCGCCAGCGAAGAGGCGGAACTGGACATGTTTATAACTCCTTGTTGGTTGATTCTGGAGCCATGCTAAAACATGCCTGTGTCAGTTCTTGTCAGGAGTGAAACGCCCCGCCTCATCCAGTTGCATCTGCTTGCGCCAGGTGCGCAACAGGTCACCACGGCGCCCCGGATAACGCTCGCCCTGCTCGTCTGCCGCCGAAATCCGGTCGGTGCGAAACGTCCGATAGGCGCCGCGGAGTTCACACCAGGCGACGATGATTCGCACTTCGTTGAGAAACCCCAGCGCCAAAGGCCAGATCAACCGCTGGCTCGGCACCTGTTGGGCGTCCGCATAGTCGATGTGCAACTTGGCCTGATTGCGGATCGCCTGGCGAAACACATTCAACGCCACGGCATTGGGTGCGAAGCCATAACCGGGCGGGCCCGGCAGTACCGTCGGGTTGCGTAAGGCGTCCAGCGCCTCGGGCGCCAGCACCGCAGCAATCTTGGCCAGCGCATCGGCTGCCGCCTTGCTCAACACCTCATCACCGCGCTGATCCACGTAGCGCAGTCCCAGCACGATGGCTTCGGTTTCGTCGGCGTTGAGCATCAAAGGCGGCAGAAACAAACCGCTGCGCAGCACGTAACCGATGCCCGCCTCGCCGTAGATCGGCGCACCCAGCGCGGTCAGTTCAGCGATATCGCGGTATAGCGTGCGCTCGGAAATCTCCAGTTCACCGGCAAGGGTCGCTGCCGTGACCGGGCGACTCTTGCCGCGCAGCACTTGCAACAGGGTCAGTAAACGCGTGGTGCGAGACACGATTGGCGAGCTCTTTCCGGAAAAGTGGTCGGAGCTTAGCAGAGGATCCTGTCAGAAAGTGGCAGTAGCGAAACGCTCGGTGGCCGGCCTTATTGCCGCGATTGAAAAAGCTCCTTGACGAAATACATGACAGCTATCATCTTTTATACATGTCATACGACATTTATAATCAGTCACCGACTATTCCCTCCAGGAGTCATCCCATGCATTACAAAGTGTTCGGCCGAAAAACCGGCTTGCGTGTTTCGGAACTGGCGTTGGGCGCGGGTAACTTTGGTACGGGTTGGGGCCATGGCGCCGAACGCGATGAAGCCCAACGCATATTTGATGGCTACCTGGAGGCCGGCGGCAATTTCATCGACACCGCCAACGGTTATCAGGGTGGCCAGTCGGAAGCCATGCTCAGCGAGTTCATCGCCCCGGAGCGTGATCGCCTGGTCATCGCCACCAAATACACCTTGGGAACTACGCCGGCGGCGGGCATTTCCCACACCGGCAACAACCGCAAGAACATGGTTCGCGCCGTGGAAGAAAGCCTGGCACGGCTCAAGACCGACCACATCGACCTCTTCTGGGCGCACATGAGTGACGGTGTCACGCCCATGGAAGAGATCCTGCGGGGTTTCGATGATCTGGTGCGCGCCGGCAAGATTCACTACGCCGGCCTGTCGAACTTCCCGGCGTGGCGCATCGCCCGGGCCGACCTGCTGGCCGAAGTCCGCGGTTTTGCGCCGATTGCCGCCATTCAGGTCGAGTACAGCCTCGCCGAACGCACGGCCGAACGTGAACAACTGCCGATGGCCGAAGCGTTGGGGCTGGCCGCGACCTTATGGTCGCCCTTGGGTGGCGGGTTCCTGACTGGCAAATACCGTTCCAGCGACGAGAACAACCGCGCCGCTAAACTGGGCATGCTGGTGCACGCCGAGAAAAGCGCCCGCGAAACCGCCCTGCTCGACACCTTGCTCGCCGTCGCGGCAGAACTGGGCGCCAGCCCGACGCACGTGGCCATTGCCTGGCTGCGGGAAAAAGCCAAGCGCTCGACGACCGCGCTGATTCCGATTCTGGGTTCGCGTACGCGTGAGCAGCTGGATGCGACGTTGGGCGCGTTGAATGTGCAGGTGAGCGCGGAACAGTTGGCGCGGCTGGATGGGGTCAGCGCCGTGGCGATGGGTGTGCCACATGAGTCCATTGCCGGTTCTGTTGCACGGTTTGGCGGGAGTGAAACCCTGGATCTGCCGATAATTCCGGTCGCCTGACACCCACCAGATTGCGGGAAAGAACCTCCGTGGCGAGGGAGCTTGCTCCCGCTCGGCTGCGAAGCAGTCGCAAGGCTTTTGGGGCCGCTTCGCGCCCCAGCGGGAGCAAGCTCCCTCGCCACGGAGGTTTGCTCCCGCATTTTGATCACGGACTATCGATCCACCTTATGTTTAGCCGCATACAAACACAGCATCTCCATCGCCAACGTCGCCGCCGCCAGTGAGGTAATGTCCGCACTGTCGTAGGCCGGCGCCACCTCTACCACATCCATACCCACCAGATTGATCCCGCGCAACCCGCCGAGGATTTCCAGCGCCTGCACCGTACTCAAACCGCCGCACACCGGCGTTCCGGTGCCGGGGGCGAAGGCGGGGTCGAGGCAATCGATGTCGAATGTCAGGTACACCGGGTTGTCGCCGACCCGTGCCCGAATGGCTTCGGCAATCGCCTCCACTCCACGGCGATGTACTTGCCGCGCATCCAGTACCTGAAAGCCCTGATGATCGTCATTGGTGGTGCGCAAGCCGATCTGTACCGAGCGCGACGGGTCCACCAGACCTTCCTTGGCCGCATGCCAGAACATCGTGCCGTGATCGACGCGCTTGCCCTCTTCGTCCGGCCAGGTGTCGCTGTGCGCGTCAAAATGGATCAGCGAAAGCGCCCCATGTTTACGGGCGTGGGCCTTGAGCAGCGGGTAACTGATGAAGTGATCGCCGCCGAAGGTCAGCATCGCGCAACCGGCATTCAGAATGCGTTCGGCGTGGGCTTCAATGCTTTCCGGTACCGTATGAGGCGAGCCGTAATCGAAGTCGCAATCACCGTAGTCGATCACGGCGAGGTGATCGAACGGATCGAACGCCCACGGCCAGTGGCGTTCCCAGGCAATCGCGGTGGATGCAGCGCGAATGCCACGGGGTCCGAAACGCGCGCCGGGACGGTTGCTGGTGGCGGTATCGAACGGCACGCCGCTGACGGCAACGTCAACACCGCGCAAGTCACGGCTGTAGCGACGACGCATGAAACTGGTGATGCCGGCGTAGGTACTTTCGGCGGCAGTCCCGTAAAGGCTGTCGCGGGTCATGGCCTGATCGTTTTGCACTGGGACGTCCATCGGTTTCTCCTTGTTTTAGTTATTGGCGGCTACGGAAAGTGGTCCACAAACGGGTGCGCTGACGCATGTCCTTGAGGCTCATGCTGCGGTCGGCGTACAGCCGTTCGCGCACATCGGCGTGCGGGTAAATGTCCGGATCGGTGCGCACCGCTTCATCCACCAGCGGCGTGGCGGCCTGGTTGGCCGTGGCGAAGAACAGCGTGTTGGTCAGCGCCGCGACGGATTCGGGGCGCAACATGAACTCGATGAAGGCGCGGGCAGCTTCGGGGTGCGGTGCATCCTTGGGAATCGCCAGGTTGTCCTGCCAGACCAGCGTGCCCTCCCTGGGAATCCGGTACGCCACTTCGTAGGGCTTGCCGGCTTTG
Organism: Pseudomonas fluorescens NCIMB 11764; assembly: GCF_000293885.2. Classification (NCBI taxonomy): domain Bacteria; kingdom Pseudomonadati; phylum Pseudomonadota; class Gammaproteobacteria; order Pseudomonadales; family Pseudomonadaceae; genus Pseudomonas; species Pseudomonas fluorescens. The sequence goes on along the minus strand of NZ_CP010945.1, from coordinate 4,463,653 downwards.
CGCGCCTGATCGGCAGCCATGCTGGCGTCACCGTTGTAGGTCAACGCCAGACAAACGCTGCCATTGGCCAGATCGCTGATCTGCCGCCCGGTGGCGACGTACAGCACATTCGGCTGAAGCTGATGCAACAAGGCCTCGGCGGCTGACAGATCAGACTTGTCGGTGCTGTAGGGATCTTTACCCAGATAGTGCAGCGCCAGGCCGATCACCTCTTGTGGCGAATCGAGAATGGCAATGCCACAGTCTTTCAACTGGCTGGCATATTCGGGTTTGAATAACAGATCGAGGCTGTTGTGCGGCACATTAGGCAAACGCTTTTTCACCGCTTCGACATTCATCCCAAGCCCCAAAGTGCCCCAGGTATAGGGCACGCCGTAGCGGTTGCCGGGATCGACCGCGGCGAGTTTTTCCAGCAAGTCCGGATCGAGGTTGGCGTAGCCCTTGAGGCCTTCGTGGGGAATCGCCTTCAACGCGCCGGCCGCCAACCCGCGCGCCAGCACGCTGGACGACGGCACCACCACGTCATAACCACTGCCGCCGGTGAGCAGCTTGGTTTCCAGCACTTCCGAGGAGTCGAAGGTGTCGTAGCGCACATGAATGCCGGTTTCCTGCTCGAAGCGCTGCAAGGTGTCCGGCGCGACGTAATCGGCCCAGCTGTAGAGATTGACGACGTTTTCCTCGGCCTGAGCCGAAACCGCCATGGAAAGGAACAGCGCGGGTAAACACAGCTTGAATGAAGGACCCATGACGAACACCTGACCAGAGGAAGTGGCTGCAGCATGCGTCGTCGGATACATTGAAAAAATACCAAGTCAATTATCCTGACTTTATTGCGGAGTAATGTTTGATGCTCGGCCAGCTTCACGATGTGGATCTGCAATTGCTGCGTCTGTTTGTCAGCGTGGTGGAATGTGGCGGTTTCAGTGCGGCCCAGGGAGAACTGGGCCTGAGTCAATCGAGCATCAGCCAGCAAATGGCCAGGCTCGAAACCCGGCTCGGTTATCGGCTGTGCAGTCGCGGCAAGGGTGGATTCAGGGTCACCCCCAAAGGCGAACAACTGCTGATCGCGACGCGGGGGCTGTTCGAGTCGATCGAAGCGTTCCGTCATCAATCCAATGGCGTGGCCGGCCGCCTGATCGGCGAGGTGCGTCTGGGGCTGTCCGAAGCCGTGGATCAATCGGTGCTACAGCGGGTGGCCGAGGCGATCCGCCGCTTTCGCGAGCGCGATGAGTCGGTGCGCATCGAGTTGATCAGCGCCATGCCCGGCGAGATGGAGCGCTTGCTGCTGCAACAACGGCTGGACCTGGCGATCGGTTATTTCTCACAGGTGCAGAGTGCGTTTGACTACCGCGAACTGTTCAGCGAAACCCAGCATTTGTATTGCGCCCCCGGCCATCCGCTGTTCACTGACGATGCGCCAGACGATCAGGCGTTGCAGGCCTGCGACCGGGTGGATCACCCTTACCGCTTTCTACGCAGCGATGAGCCCTTCCAGGGCAAGCGGTGCTCGGCGCGCTCGGAACAGGTCGAGGGCACCCTCGCTTTCATTCTGTCCGGCAAGCATGTCGGCTATCTGCCCAGTCATTTCGCCCGCAGCTGGGAAGACAAAGGGTTGCTCAAGGCCGTGCGCCAAAGCGATATGAGTTTCGACGTGGCCTTCCATCTTGCCCGCCATCGGGCGCAGGTGCCGGGGGATGCACAGAAAGCGTTTGAAGAGGATCTACTGGCAGCGTTTGCCTGAATCCCCCGGTGTAAACCCGAGTTAATGTTTCGACATACCTGTCTTTCTGGCATCCTGCGCCTCCATTTTCTGCCCAGGCCCGCCTTTCGGCACGCAAACCACCATGACCGCCTCTGAAAAAGCCCCTGCCCCGCGCCACAGCGACCTGATCTACGGCCTCGACGACCGCCCGCATTTGACCGCCACGGTCTTCGCCGCCCTGCAACACGTACTCGCCAGTTTCGTCGGCATCATTACCCCGACCCTGATCATGGGCAGCGCCCTCGGCCTGCAAAGCGAAATTCCCTATCTGATCAGCATGGCGCTGTTTGTCTCAGGCCTGGGTACCTTTGTCCAGGCACGCCGATTCGGCCCGATCGGTTCCGGTTTGCTGTGCCTGCAAGGCACCAGTTTTTCGTTCATCAGCGTGATCCTCAGCGCCGGTTTCATGGTCAAGGCGCGCGGCGGCGGCACCGATGAAATTCTTTCGACGATCTTTGGCGTGTGTTTTTTCGCCGCGTTCATTGAGGTGGTGTTGAGCCAGTTCATCGGCAAACTGCGGATGCTGATCACGCCGGTAGTGACCGGGACGATCATCACGCTGATGGGCCTGTCGCTGATCAAAGTCGCCATGACCGACATCGCCGGCGGCTTCGGCGCGACCGACCTCGGTGCCGCCAGCCATCTGGGATTGGCAGCGCTGGTGCTCGGCACCATCGTGGTGTTGAACCGGGTGGATGTGCCGTTCCTGCGTCTCGGGGCGATCGTGATCGGCCTGACCTTCGGTTATGTCGTCGCCTGGTTCATGGGCCACGTGGATTTCAGCAACATGCCCGACGTGCCGCTGATGAGCGTGCCGGTGCCGTTCAAGTACGGGTTCAACTTCGACTGGGTGGCGTTCGTGCCGGTGGCAGTGATTTTCCTGGTGTCGCCGCTGGAGGCCGCAGGCGATCTCACCGCCAACTCGATGATTTCCCGGCAGCCGGTCAAAGGCCCGATCTACCTCCGCCGGATCAAGTCCGGCCTGCTCGCCGACGGTCTCAACTCAGCCATGGCAGCCGTGTTCAACAGCATGCCGATGGTAACCTTCGCGCAGAACAACGGCGTGATTCAACTGACCGGCGTGGCCAGCCGTTACGTGGCTTTTTTCATTGCCGGTCTACTGGTGGTGCTGGGGTTGTTCCCGATGATCGGCGCCGTGCTGCAACTGATGCCCAAACCGGTACTCGGTGGCGCTGAACTGGTGATGTTCGGCACCGTGGCGGTGGCCGGCATCAAGATCCTCGCCGAAGCCGGCCTGCACCGGCGCAACATGCTGATCGTGGCGATTTCCCTCGGCATGGGTCTTGGTGTGGCGGCTGTGCCGGAGGTGCTGCGCGAGTTGCCGAAAGCGCTGCACAACATCTTTGAATCGCCGATCACCGTCGGCGCGTTGTGCGCTATCGTGCTGAATATCTTCCTGCCCGAAGAATTCATCGAGCTGGAAGAAGACGATTTCGATCCGGAAGCCTCGATACTCCAGGTCATGGAAAACCCGGATGTGCCGGCCAAAGGTGAACCCGCCTCGCCTGCGGTTGTCGCACAGTTGAACCGCTAGGCACGCTCAAGGCCGAGCCAAGGGCGGTTCGGCCTTTTCTTCAAGAGAGCATGTCCATGCGCAGTGTCCACGCCGTTGTCCTTTCCCTCCTTTTATTGTCCCTGAGCGCCTGCGCCCTGTTTCCCAATCGCGACCCGCTGAACATCAATGTGGTCGGTTTCGAGCCGTTGCAAAGCCAGGACATGGAAGTGCGTTTCGCAGTGAAAATCCGCGTACAGAATCCCAATGAAACCGCGATCGACTACAACGGCGTGGCGCTGGACCTGTCAGTCAACGGCCAGCCCCTCGCCTCCGGCGTCAGTGATCAGTCGGGCTCGATCGGGCGCTTTTCCGAGACAGTGCTGAGCGTGCCGGTGAGCGTTTCGGCGTTCTCGGTGCTGCGCCAGACTTTGGGCCTGAGCCAGACCCAAACGTTGAACAACCTGCCTTATGTCTTGCGCGGCAAACTGGCGGGCGGTTTGTTCGGCACGATGCGATTTACAGACAGCGGCAAGCTCAGTTTGCCGGGATCGACAGTCGGCACCTGGTAAATGCACTAACGCTGATAATCCAATGTGAGAGCGAGCTTTTGTGGCGAGGGCGCTTGCTCCCGCCGGGGCGCGAAGCGGCCCCAAAAGCTTTACGACTGCTTCGCAGCCGAGCGGGAGCAAGCTCCCTCGCCACTAAAACTCACACACAGTTTTGCTTATGTGTTGAACCGCACGCCCGGTTTGGCGCGTTCATCCACGCTCAACTCGAACACATCCGGGCGCGCATAGTGGCCGACGACGTCGTAGTCGTAACGCGCGCGGATCAGGTCGTCAGTGTCGATTTCAGCGCTGAGCAAACCGCGCCCTCCCCGCAGCGGCCCCGCCAGTACGTCGCCCATCGGCCCTACGATCACACTGCCCCCCGCAATCAACGGCCGGTCCGCCGGCCAGTTGGCGATTTCAACGCCCAAGGCTTGCGGCGAATCCTGAACCTGACAGGCACTGACCACAAAGCAGCGGCCTTCATGGGCGATATGGCGCATGCTGACCTGCCACATCTCCCGTTCATCCACCGTTGGCGCGCACCACACCTCCACGCCTTTGGCGTACATCGCGGTGCGCAGCAGCGGCATCATGTTTTCCCAGCACACTACCGCGCCGATCCGCCCGACCTGGCTGTCGATCACCGGCAGCGTCGAGCCATCGCCCTTGCCCCAGATCAGCCGTTCGGTGCCGGTCGGCATCAGCTTGCGGTGCTTCGCCACCAGCCCGGCCTGCGGATCGAAATACAGCGCGGTGCAATACAGCGTGCTGCCAGCGCGCTCAATCACACCGATCACCAGGTTCGCCCCCGTACGCGCCGACAGCCCGGCCAGCGCTTCGGTTTCCGCCCCAGGCACATCGATGGCATTGGCGAAATAACGGGCAAAGGCTTCACGACCTTCCGGCAGGCGATAACCCAGTTGGGTGCCAAAACCTTCACCTTTGGGGTATCCGCCCAGCAGCGCTTCGGGCATGACCACCAGCGCCGCACGGGCTTCAAGGATGGCGCTTTCGAACGAGAGAATCTGTTCCAGGGTCTCGGCCTTGCCGCCGGGCAAGGCGCCGATTTGCAGTGCAGCTACGATTGACTTGGGCATCGCGGTCACTCCGTTCACATCAGGTGTTGCTCATTCTCAGGCGTCACGGGATCATCAATAAAGCCCCATCCACTGCTGAATGATATGAACCAAATGAATATCGCCACCGTCGATCTCAACCTGCTCAAAGTGTTCGAAGCCTTGCATGAAGAGTCCAGCGCCAGCCGTGCGGCGTTGCGCCTGGGCGTCACGCAGTCGGCGGTCAGCGCGGCATTGCGCCGGCTGCGCGAGGTCTACGGCGATCAATTGTTCGTACGCACGGGACGAGGCCTCGCACCCACGCTCAAGGCCAATCAGTTGAAACCGGTGGTCAGCGACGCATTGAACAAATGCCGCCAAAGCCTGGCGATGGTCGATCCGACCGCCAATCACTACGATGGCCGCTCGGTCACGGTCGGTTTGTCAGATGATTTCGAAATCGCCTACGGCCGTCGCTTGATCGAGGAAATCGCCCGCTGCGCGCCGAAGCTGCGGCTGATATTCCGCCAGACTCACAGTCAGATCGTCGCGCAGGCGTTGATGGAGCGCAGCATCGATCTGGCGATCACGGCCGGCGGGTTCGCCGAGCGATTGCTGAGTCGTCAGGTGCTGGGCGAAGGTGATTATTTGTGTCTGGTAGACCCGATCAGCCTGGTCGCGGGACAGCAGGCCATCGACCTTGAGGAATTCGTCACCCGTGAACATATTCTGGTGTCATCGGGTGGCTTTATCGGGATCACCGACGAAGGATTGGCCGCGTTGGGCCTGAGCCGGCGAGTATGCGCTTCGACCACACATTTCGCGGCGCTGCCGCATTTGCTCAAGGGCAGTCAGGCGGTGGCGACCATTCCGGCGCATGCCGCTCGAAGCCTTGCAGCGCTCACCGGGCTGGCGCTGCTGCCCTGCCCTTTGGCGTTGTCGCGTTACCCGATCGAACTGGGCTGGCGCACCAGCACTCAGCTCGATCCGGTGGTGTTGAAAGTGCGTGAGGCAATTGTCGCGATTTTTGCAAGCCCGTAGGAGCTGCCGCAGGCTGCGCCTACTCGGGTAGTGTCAGGCAGGGGTTTACTTGGCCGCCATCAAGCGATTGACTTCACTGCGCACCATGTTCGCGAACTCCGGAGGCGAAATGCCGTCGAGTTCGGAACGGACCCATTCGGCCCATTTGCCTTTGCGCTTGGCGCGCTCGCCGAACAACCGTGCGGCTTCGCCCTTGGCTTTGCCCAGGTTGTTTTGCCAGAGTTCGAACAGACGGGATTTCTCGTCTTCAAGCGCCGCGCGCTCGGCAAGGGGTTTGTCGGCCAGATTGAAGCTCATGGGGAGTTACCTGCTGCGTAAATAGGCGACATCTTACACTGTAGGAAGAAATGTCCTGCGCTGGATTTTTCCACAGGATGACGGTGCCGCGCAAAATCACTGCAACTTTTTCCGTCGTGGCAGACTCCATTGTTCACTGCCTATTCACTTGCAAGGAGTACCTCAATGGCCCGGAAAACTGCCGCACAAGTCGCTGAAGACCAAATCAAGGACCAGGCTTTCAGCGATCTACAGGCGCTGATCGAAGAGTCGGAAAAACTGCTGAAAAGCAGCGCGTCGCTGGTCGGTGAAGAAGCAGACACGCTTCGCGGACAGATCGCCCAGAAACTCCAGCAGGCACGGGACTCGGTCACCAGCGTTCGCGACCGCACCCTCCCGGCGGTCGAAGCCACTGAAACCTACATTGGCGGGCATCCATGGCAAACCGTGGCCATTTCCGCCGGTTTTGGTTTGGTTGTCGGGTTGTTGCTGGGCCGCCGTTAAACCCGCCTATCAATAATTCATTAGTGAAATGAAATCCCTGTGGGGCGAGCTTGCTCGCTCCCACAGGTCTGCGTTCCAATTTCTAGGCGCCGGCCAACTCCCGCAAATTCGCCAGCGTGTCCGCATCCAGCTGAATGCCACCCACGCTGGATTTGGCCCGCTGATGGTGACGTCGATCACCCGGCAACCGCTTAAGCCCCACACCGTGCATCTGCCGCACCAGTTCCTGGCTGCGCTCGGCAAAATTCTGTCCGGCGGCCTTGCTCGGATCGATCACGATCAACAACTGTCCGGTCCATGGTGTTTTGGCACCGGGGTGGTTCTTCCAGTCGAACTCGAACGAGAAGTTGCCGCCGGTCAACGCCGCCGCCAACAGCTCCACCATCATCGACAGCGCCGAACCTTTATGCCCGCCAAACGGCAGCAACGCCCCGCCTTCAAGAATCGCTTTCGGGTCCTGGGTGGGCTGACCGAGGCTATCCACGCCCATGCCCGCCGGCAAACGCTCACCCTTGCGTGCAGCGATCTGCACATCGCCATGGGCGATAGCACTGGTGGCCAGGTCAAAGACTATCGGATCACCGTCCGCGCGCGGGGCGGCGAAAGCAATCGGGTTGGTACCGAACAGCGGGCGATCGGCGCCATGCGGCACCACGCAGGTCATGCTGTTGACCACGCTCAACGCCACCAATCCTTCATAGGCGAACGGTTCGACGTCCGGCCACAACGCCGCGAAGTGATGGGAATTGCGAATCGCCAGCACCGCGATACCGGCACTGCGGGCCTTTTCCACCAGCAAGGCGCGGGCAGCGGCGAGCGCCGGTTGAGCGAAACCGTTGCCGGCGTCGACCCGGACAAAACCCGACGCCACGTCTTCTACCACCGGCACGGCCTGGCCATTGACCCAGCCGCTCTTCAGCGTCGAGACGTAACCGGGAATGCGAAATACGCCGTGACTGTGGGCGCCATCGCGTTCGGCGCCCGCGCAGTTGAGAGCCAGTGTCCTGGCGACCTCGGCGGAGGTGCCATGGCGAACGAAAATGCGTTCGAGCAACAGGACGAGAGAATCAAAATCCAGGGTTGAGTTGGCCGAACTGACTGCCATTTCAGGCGAAGCGGTCATCTGAAGCTCCAGTGTTATTTTTAGAGACGGGCGACAGGTCGATTAAGCGCTTTCTTACCGGCGTCCTGTCAAGTCTCTCGCGCAAGCAATATGTACCGCACCCCGCCTTTTTCCGGCCTCTATTGTTGCCCCTCGACCCAACGACCTGCACTGAACACCGTCGCAGCCCATCGAGGAAACATCATGACGACGCCTGCACTGCCGTATTTTTTTGACGAAGCAGAACGCGCATCCGCCGCCAGGCAACCCGGCGAACGGGAAAACGCGCTGAGCTTTAGCCTGGACGATCTGAACTGGCTGAAGACGGTTTATCGACCCACCCAGTCAGCCCGTAAAACGCATGTAAAACCGATGCACGCCTACCGGCTCCTGTTGTCCTTGCCGGGCGAGACCGGCATCCCGTTGGCCGGCGCTTTTGCCATGAGTCGGCCCAACGATGGCGAGGTCACGCTCTACACGCCGTGGAAGGGCTTGATCAAATTCGCGGACATGGACGACCTCAAAAGCAAGCTCAAAGAGTGGTTGGCGCACGCCAGCGGAAAACGTGAACTGTTGCGTTTCGTCTCCATCGAACAACGCTTGCCCCTGGCCGCCGCCCCTGCACTCGACATTGCCACCAGCGACATCGAAGGTGCGGTGTTCGAAGACCAGGAACTCGTCCTTCAGCAACAGCAAGAAGAAAACATCCAGGCGATGGCGGGTGAGCTGGTCAAGATACCCACCTTGCAATCGATGCTCGACGATACCCTCAAGCATGCGCTGCTCAAGCCATTTCCCACACTGGACCAGCGCCTGACTCGGCTGAAGAGTTTTGTCAGTACAGGCTCCGCGTTCGATAACCGTGATAAGGCGCACACGATTTCCTCGATGTCACTGAGCGAGGCCCTCCTGCATTTTTACCTGACGAACCAGTGGCCGACAGGCGATTCCAGGGTGTTTACCCATCCCGAGCACAGCGTCAGCAGCGATATCGACAACCAGGCATGGGAAAGCGCCATAAAGGAGATCGCGCAGAGTTTTACGCCTCACCTGCAAAGCCTGCTTGAGACGTTCTGGAACACGCCCATGAGCAATGGCCTGTCGCGCCTGAGTTTTTTCAGCGACTGCATGCGCGACACGTTTCACACGCGGCTTTTACATCAACGCCAGCAGGGCACTTTAACGACGCAGGAATATCTGCAACTGATGAATGTCAGCCTCGCGCCTGCCCCAAACAATCCCCTTTGCATCGAAAAAGTGCGGGTCACCGCCCCGCTCAAACATTTTGCGGAGCTTGCCTCGACCTTGATGATCGGGGGCACCAGCACCCTGAGTTTTCTGTACAACCCGACCCGAGGCATCGAGGCCACAAGCAACCTGCCCGCGGTGAAAAAAATCGTGCTGCACATGCTCAAAAGCGAGGGGCATGAAGACACACTGCTCAATTTCATGTCGCTGGACGAACGCGGCACTTTTCTTGGGCTGGAACCGGACGATCGAGTCGTTGTGGGAGAGCCGGTCATCGGCCCGGCGTTTGAACGGATGATGGTCGACATCGTGGAGAAACAACGGCAAAACCTCAGCCATGCCTTGAGCCGCTACCGTGAAAGCGAAGGTACGCTGGACCCTCACGCCTTGCTCGACAATGCCCTGGACGTCCGGGGATTGATCGATAACCGCCTGCTCCTGGCTGAGGCCGCAGGACGCTGGAGCACGCGCCCGGACCGCCGCGTCAGCGCGAGACCGGCCACCGTACGTGCCGAGTCGGCCAGACAGGAGCTGTCGCTGCTGAACTCGGTCGAACAGGCGCTCGATCAACTCCTTGAAAAACACCCGGTCATTCCCATCAAAACCCGCACATTCACTGATGCGCACAGCCTCGTCAGTATATCCCTGGCGAATTTGCAATCGAGTTTTACCCATACCCTGTCAACGGCACTGCGCAGTGAATTGAAGCTTCGCGCCGTCTCGCGCACCCTGGGTGCAACGGAACAGGCAATCATCAAAACCGTGCTCGATACCCCGATACACCTGCAACGGGCGGCATTGAACGGTTTTTTTCCGGAGGTCTTTTCCCTGGCATTGAAGACCGGCGCCACCGCGACCCCGTTGAAACTGGCCAGTTGCTTTGTCCTCACTGAACGGGGAGGCCTGGATCCGGTGCACTCGGGCAAAGCCATTTTGTGGACGCCGGCACTGGGATTTGAAGCCTTCAACGCACTGACGCCGCTACTGGAGCAACTCGAGCGACGCCTCAAGGACGAGAATCATCGATCAATGCTCTTGGAAAACCTCGGCCGCAGCGAGCGGTTGCCAGGCAAGGCTTACACCCTGGCGCCACTGCAACGGGTCCATGGGCACTTCCTCGATTATCTGCAAAAGCCCTTTGTCGATCTCGACCAGACCTGCGTCACCCAAGCGTTGACCACCCCGCTCTCTCCCGCACCGCTGGCCAGCCTGCTGAATCTGGTGGCCCTGCGCGAACCGATGACCGGGCTGCGCCGTGCAACCGATATTGCCGAATCCCTGACCACCCAGCAAAAACTGCCGGCCTGGCTGGCCAAGGCGCCAATCAAAGACCTGATCCTGCATGGCGAACTGCTTCAGCAATACCTTCATAACGTCAAAGACGACCAGGATTACCTCACCGGCATCCGCTCGTTGCAGCGCACCGCGCACCATGAGCTGGAAAAACAACTCAAGGCAGACGACTTCAACATTGATCCGGACAAGGTCCGGGTCGAGATCAGCGCGAGCCCGAGGTCTGCGTCCAGCACCCAAACCCTGACCGACTTTGCCTTGACTCACCTCAAGGACCTGGACGCCGTCTTCCTCAAACTGACGTCCCTGGATAACACAGCCATTCCAGAAGGCATGGACGAACGCTATATCAAAGACCTGATACGCGACCTGAAACCGGGTGTGCATCAACAGCAAATAGTGAGCGACGCCCTGGCAGACACCTCGGCGAACGCGGAACGCAGGAAGCTTTTTTACACACAGTTGCCCTGGCAACTGATGCACCACGCCCACGCAGAAAAACTGCAGGAACGCCTCAGCGAAACCGGGTTTGATCTGATCCGCCAGATCATGGACATGCCCGACGCCATCGCCCGTGCGGCAGTCGACGGTGCCCATGGCATCATCCGCCCCCTGGAGTTCCTCGGTATCAGGAGCGGGCAAACCGTCAAAGTGCCTGGCGTCTATCTGATCGGCTCATCGGCCGATAGCACGGCACCGCAGGTGCTGCTCGCACCGCACAGCCCCAGGCACGGGATAAAAGAATACGAAAGCGAAACACAGTTGCTGGCAGAACTGAAGACCCAGGGCGGACTGCTCGACTGGGTCCTCATGAACCTGGAGAACCCTGAACGGATCCTGCTGGAGACCCGAATGGCGACGCCCCCGAGCCGGGTCGCGAGAGCCACGCCGGAGACTCCTGGCGCCCCCGAGGAGGAAGTTACCCTGGCGTCGAATCCCATCAAGGGCCACCTGTTCGGGCACTTGTTCAACGACAATGCCGCGTTGCTCAGCCGATTGCTCGGTTGTCAGTCCGATGACAAGAAGCAGAGTGAGTGGGCAACCATCAAGCACGTACTGGGTGAAGACCTGCACGAGGCGTACTCGTTTTTCATGGGTAAACTCGCTTACCCCGTCACGGTGTGGAACAGTTACCGTGACATCAAGCAATCCGCCGAAGACCTGCAGACGCACAAATGGGGCGCGGCCATCAGGGCATTCATCAGCGGGATCGCACAGCTCGCTTCGCTGCGCCAGTCGTTGGACACTCACGCGCCACCGACGGCTACGCCAGTCGCACCGGCACCAGCAAACTCCGATGCCGCCTGCAAATGGCAGGACATCAAGGTCACCGCCCCCGAGCGCACAGCCTTGAAGCGTCATGAAAGCCGCCATGTCCACCTGAACGCGCTGAAGCCCGACTCGACGCCCGGGCTCTACGCGCACCCCACGACGAAACAGCTTTACGGGCCGGTTGAAGGCAAAGTTTTTCCGGTGACAAAACGCGGCAGCCGCTGGCGCATCGCAGATACACAGACCCTCGGCCCTTATCTGCGACAAAACGCATCGAATCAATGGGTAATCGACCGGAATGCACCGCCTCCGCAATTCGGCCTCATGGATCGGCTGGATGCGGCGGCAGCGGCCTGGGGTGGCATGAACATCGACGCCCATGGAATGCCGCAGATACGCCGGTGTTTCCCACAGAAGGCTCGTCAGATCGACGAAGCGCTGGACCAGGCAACGACCTATGCCTGGAACAGCTTTCGAAACCTGCAGTTGCTGAAGGCATCCGATGACGCGGAAACCCCCGTGCATCGACTCATCAAACGCTTCATCGATGTGCCGCAAGTGCTGCCCGCGCATGTCGAGAAACTGGAAAAAGTCGTGGGCGACCTGTTTACCGCGTTATTGGACCCTACACTCAGAAAGACCAAGTCCAATCGTTTTGTCGTCGGCCGGGTAATCGAGGATGCCTACAGCACATTCGCCTTTATCGTCCCGAATGACGCCAAGCGGAAGATTTATCTGGCGGAAAGGTTCTTCAATCCGGGTTTCGACTTATACCGCCAACATCTTTCCGATACAGCATTTCCGATCAACACGCATGCCCGGGCGGTGACCCTTTTGCATGAGCTTTCGCACCTTGTCTGTAAAACCGAGGACATTTCCTACCTGGACCCTGGCAGGCCCTTTGCCGACCTGATTGGCACAACCAGCGTGACAGCCACCGATCTCAAAAATGCATTGACCCACATCCAGGACACCGCACTGTCGATCAAGACCCCTTACACACAACTGTTCATGACCCGGGATCCAGACACCGGGGTGTGGGAAGATCCGGGAAATTCCACTTATGAAAATACGGATCGGGTGAAAGCGCATATTTTGACGTTGACCGGCGCAGAAAACCTGAGCGGTGCTCGCGAAACCTTTAAAAAAGATTCCCTGACTCGCCTGGCGGTGCAACTCGGCAATGCCGACAGCGTGGCTTGGTTAATCAGTCATCTCGGCCGCCAGTTACACGTCAATACACCTTGATGGCGGAAAATAAACAGACGTTTGATGGGTAAATGCCATGACGCCTGTTCTCGCAGACTGCCCTCAAGGTTAGAATGCAGGAAATCAGGATGAGTCAATGACCGACAGCCCTTTCTCACAAGCCGACTATGACGTTGTCACCGATGCCGCTGCGCATTGGTGCATGCGTCTGCACGCCAGCGACTGCACGGCCGAGGAGCGTCAAGCCTTCGAGCAGTGGCGCGATGCTCATCCGCTGCATGCGTTCGAATACGAGGCGATGCTGGAGATTTGGGAAGTCGCGGAAGATTTGCCGCGCCTTGAGACTGTCGTGCCCATCACTCGGGCCAAGCGTGCAACGCCCTGGCGCACCGTCGGCATTGCCGCGGCCGTTTGTGCCCTGGCGTTGCCACTGGCAGCGTACAGTGGCTGGAACCTGGGCTTGCTGCCCAATTCGTACCAGCATTTCGAAGCCAGCAATGCGATCCGCCAGGTCACCCTGAGCGATGGCAGCCAAGTCGAGTTGAACCTGGGCACTGAACTGACCTTCAGCAATTACAAGGACCAGCGCCGGGTCTCGCTGGATAAGGGCGAAGCGTTTTTCAGTGTCAGCCATGACGCCAGCCACCCCTTTGTCGTCAAGGCGGCGGACGGCAGGATTCGGGTCACCGGGACCAAATTCAACGTCTGGATGTATGAGGATCAGGTGCGCGTGAATCTGATCGAAGGTTCGGTACTGGTCAGCAGCAACGATGACCTGCCGGGCGATGGTTTGCGTCTGGAGCCATCCATGCAGGCGCGCTATAAACACGGCGACTTCACGCCGCAAATCAGCCAGACCTACGCCAATGACACGTCACTGGCCTGGCGCCACGGCAAACTGGTGCTCGATGACCTGGCGTTATCCGAAGCCCTGCCCCTGATCAATCGCTATCTGGAAAACCCCGTGATGGTGGCTGACAACAGCACCGGCGCGATCCGCCTCGGCGGCATCTACAACATCAAGGAACTCCACAACCTGGTGGCGACGCTGCCCAGGGTGTTGCCGGTCTACCTGACTCGAAACAAGGAAGGCAATCCGGTCCTCAACTCCATTCCGCAACAACCCCCGAAAAGCTGAAAGGCCGCCACCCTTGCGGGGGTGCGGCCTTCTTTCATCGCTCAAGCAGCGTTTTACTTTTTGGCCACCTTCCCGGCTTTTTCATCCTGTTCACGGATCGTCTGCGCCTGATACTGCGGGTCCGAAGTGATCTGCTGTTCGGTGAACGGCAACACACTCAACTGTTTCTTCGAGAACGCCACGGTCTGGTCATTGGCATGTTTCGACGCCGGGTCGCTGGACAGCGAAAACGCCAGCAGCCCTTTGGCCTGAGGCCCCTTGTCATCGAAAGTCACGACCTGCAAATAGCTGGTGCCGCTGACCACTTCACGTTTGCCATCGGTTCTCGGCACGCTCTGAATGGCGTTGTAAACGCCCAGTGTGCCTGGACCGCCATGAATCGGCGTCTGCTGGCCGCCGCTGCTCACCACCTGGATATCGCCCCAATGGGTGTCGGTCCTGAGCCCCGACCTGCTGACCACTTCCACCGAAGCCAGCATCGCTTCGCGCAAGGCCTTCGCAACCTCCGGGCGATCAACCGCCAGGCCGCGCGGGGTGTGTTGCGGATCTTTCGGATCGAACGCGACGCGCCAGACATCCGGCGTGTCCTGCACCGATTCCATGACGTTCTGGAAATGGACAAAACCAAGACCGCTGTCCAGATTCGCACTGCGATCCCAGGCCTTCAGGCTCGCACACAGCGGAGTCAGCAGCGGCGCATCGGCGCCAAGGTCCTGCGCGCAGAATTGCAACAGGTCCGGCATGACTTGCGCCGCCTGATACACCTGATCGTCCATCACCATCCGTTGCAGATCCGCTGCCGCAATCGGGCCGGCCTTGTTCAACGTGCCGAGGCGATCCAGGGCAAAGCGTGAACGCAGGCCCAACGGCTGACCGTCCTGGCTGATCAACGGCGAGAAACCGGTCAGAGGCTGCGCCGGGTTGGCCATCCATGCCGAATCGTTGGAGTGCTGCACGAAGTCCTTGCGCAACAGTTGCGGCAACTTGTCCGACGCATAGATGCCTTTTTGTGCCGCCGTCGGGTCGATGTCCCAGGCACAGGCACTGTTGGAACCGTCGAGCACGATCAGTTCCAGTCCGGCTCGCGGATCACTGCACTTGGCCAGTTTGTCGGCATTGACGTTCGGCACCACCGACAGGTTCATGTACAGCGTCTGGCCCTGATCGTCCGCCGCCAGGGTGTTGACCCACGGGATGCCCTGGATCTTGTGGACCGACGCCTGCAATTCCTCGAGGCTGACCGCGCGGTTCATCGCGTACCACTGCTGCAGCACGCGGTCGTTATCGAGGTTGGCGTCGCGCAGGCTGTAGGCAAACTGATTGTCCCAATCCAGTTTTCCAGGCCATTGCACAATCGGGCCGAACCGGGAGCTGTAGACCACGTGCGAAACCGAACGGGTCTGCCCGTCAGGTTGTTTCACGTTCACAGTCACGGTCTGCTGCTTCATCGGCAACGATTTGCCGTCGAGCAGGTAGCGGGTCGGATCCTTCGGATCGAGTTGCAGGCGATACAGGGTGAAATGCTTGGATGAATCCACGGTGTGGGTCCAGGCCAGGTGTTGGTTGAAGCCAATGTTGATCATCGGCAGGCCGGGCAACGCGGCGCCCATCACGTCCAGTTTGCCGGGAATGGTGAGATGCATTTGATAGAAACGCATCCCGCCGACCCAAGGAAAATGCGGGTTGGCCAGCAACATGCCGCGGCCATTGAACGAGCGATCGCTGCCCACCGCGACGGCGTTGCTGCCGCGATCGAGGGCGAAGCGCTGCCGGCGTACATCGGCGATCTGGAACGACGCGGGTGCGTTTGCGTTTCGAGCGACGGCTTTGGGAGGCATGGCGCCGGCCAGTGCTTCGGCAAATTGCCCGACGCCCCCTTCGACCAGCAGGCGACGGGTCAACTTGACCAGGTCTTGCGCGGTAATGTCCCGCACCCACTCACCCTGGCATTGCTGCGGCAAACCTTGCGCGCGACGCTCCGCCAGCGAGCGGTTGTAGCCCGCCACGTACCCTTCCATGAGGTCGCGGACTTCCGGCGTTTGTGCCTGCCAGAACGCGGAGACGGCCTGCGGCGTATTCAGCCAGTTGAAAAAGACATCGCTGACCTGGTTTTCGCGCTCTTCGACCGTGAACTGCTCCGGCCCGAAATACCGTGAACGCTCGCCGTTCACCGTGGTGATCTCATTGGCCAACAGGCACAGATTATCCTGAGCGTAGGCATAGCCGATGCCGTAGCCCAGGCCACGTTCGTTTTCAGCGCGAATGTGCGGCACGCCGAAGCTCGTCCGGCGGATTTCGGCCGTCGCCTGGTCCGGCTGGCTGCGTGCGTTTGCCGCAAGACTCAAGCCCACCAACACACCGGCAAGGCTCAATCGGGTTAATTGCCTGGTAATAATCACGCTCGCTCCTGATCGAATAAACGAAGGTCACACCCAGCGTGTCACACGCGATAGGCCTGTTTACAGGAACGAAATTCAGGACAAAAATTTAGAGCGCTGGAGGGTGTTTCTGCAGGGCTTTACAGGCTTCTGACGTGATGGCGACAAAATTTCTACATTCGAGCCTTCATGATTTGCGTAGCTCGTACGTCTTATTGAGTAAGAGCACCCAACACATCTTTCCGGTTCAGGCTCTGAAAAGGAGTTTTTGCATGTACAACTCGCAACTGCCAACGGACGGTAGCACTGCACCAATGGGCACTTCCATAGGCTCGAGCCTGTTCACTCAGCGTACCGAACGTCACGGCAACGAACGGATCCGGGTTCTGCTCAAGAGCTTTGGCCTGCGCACCAGCCTGATCCGCCTGAAAGTCATCGATGCCTTGCTGTCCGCCGCCGACAGCGACCGCAGCCTGGGGGTGCGCGGTGTACACAGCCACTTGCTGGAGCTGGATATTCCCCTGTCCTTTCTCAGTGTCCGCGAAGTGTTGAAGCGCTTGTGCAGCGAAGGCGTGATTACGCTGAACGCGGACAAGAGCTACAGCCTGCATCCACAGGCTGCCGCCGCTCTGCACGGCGAATAATCGTGTCGGCGGGCGTCGCTCAGGGTTTGACCTTGCGGCGCATCACGCCATTGATCACCACCACGATCACCGCCACGCCAATGGCGATGTACTGAAACAGCTTTTCGCTGATGACGCCGGCATTCTGCAAATACGAAAGGCCAAACATGATCCCCAGCACCACCAGGGAGATCAGAATCGAGTATTTCAAACGTTGCGACTGGGTCATTGCCCTTTTCCTTTAACAAAAAGCTTAAACATAAGCCTGAACGTGAACCTGAAAATGTATCCGGTTTGTATCCGGATGCATGCCAAGCCCCTACCGTTTTTCGGGGATGCGGCGCTGCAAACGGGGTCTCATGTTACAGCCGATGAAGCCTTTTGGCTTCATAGCGGCGATAACCATGAGGATTTCGAAATGTTCCGTCGAATCACACTGCTGATTCCCCTGCTTGCCCTGCTTTCCCTGAGCGGCTGCATTATTTTCCCCCACGGCGGCTGGCACGGCGGCCACCATTACGACGGCCGTGGCGGACCGGGGTACTACCAGCATCGCTGAGGATTTTCAGCGAGCTGACGGATGGCTGAAAAAGTCATTTCCCGGCTGCGCGCAAAGCTCGATCATCCAGTCAACGAACACCCTTACCCGCCGCGACAACTGACGGTGGGGAGGATAAAGCGCCGTCAGCGGCATCCCCGGTGGCGGCACTTCTCTCAGCACCTCGATCAAACCACCCTCCTTGATACGCCGGGCCACGTGATAGTACGGCGCCTGCACCAGCCCATATCCGGCCTCGCACGCCGCCAGGTAACCATCGGCACTGTTGACCGAGACTTGCCTGGGCAGACTGACCGGTTGTACCTGCCCATCGACGACAAATTCCAGCCCATAGCGTTTGCCGTTGCTGGCGACGTACTCCGCCATCTGATGCCCCGCCAGATCGGCCAAACCCTGTGGCGTGCCATGACGCTGCAAGTAATCGGGGCTGGCGCAAGTGACCTGATCCAGCATGACCAGCGGCCGCGCCACCAGTGAATCATCGAGCGACGCGCCGCCGCGCAATACGCAATCGACACCTTCGCGAATCAGGTCGACAGGCCGGTCATTCAAACCGATCTCCAGTTCGATCAAGGGATAGCGGGCGGTGAACTGCGGCAATGCCGGGATCACCACCAACCGCCCGATGCCCCCGGGCATGTCCACGCGCAACAGACCTTTGGGGTTGTGCCGTGCGGCGGAGAACACCGCTTCGGTTTCCTCAAGATCTGCCAGCAACCGCACGCAACGCGGGTAATAGGCGGCACCGTCGAGCGTCAGGCTGATCTGCCGCGTAGTGCGTTGCAGCAGTTGCACCCCCAGATGGCTTTCCAGTTGCTTGATCAGAACGGTCACCGAGGCACGGGGAATTTGCAGGCTGTCCGCTGCTTTGGCAAAGCCCCCCAGTTCGACGATTCGGGTGAACACGCGCATGGCGTTGAAACGATCCATTGTTGTTTGCACCGACTTATTATTTAGAAATCATGAATAGTGATAGCAGTTTTAGCCGGTTTATCTCGTTTCTGTCGAGGTCGACAATGGACGTCACATTCACAGGGAGCTGATTTCATGCAAACACGTCAACTGGGCAAGAACGGTCCACAGGTCAGTGCCATCGGCCTGGGCTGCATGGGCATGACCGATTTCTACACGACCGGCGTCGACACCCGCGAGGCCACGGCAACCCTGCACCGGGCGCTGGAACTGGGCATCAATCTGCTCGACACCGCCGACATGTACGGCCCGCATACCAATGAGGAACTGATCGGCAAAGCCATCGTCGGCAAGCGCGATCACGTGTTCCTGGCGAGCAAGTTCGGCATCGTGCGCGACCCGGCGAATCCGAGCGCCCGCGGGGTCAACGGCCGTCCGGACTACATTCGCGCCTCAATCGACGGCACCCTCAAGCGCCTCGGTGTCGAGACCCTGGACTTGTATTACCAGCACCGTATCGACCCGCAAGTGGCTATCGAGGAAACGGTCGGTGCCATGGCCGAACTGGTAAAGGCCGGCAAGGTGCGTTACCTGGGATTGAGCGAGGCCTCGGCGGCGACACTGGAACGGGCGAACAAGGTCCATCCGATCAGTGCGCTGCAAAGCGAGTACTCGTTGTGGAGCCGCGACCAGGAAGAAAACGGTTGTCTGGCCACGTGTCAGCGGCTGGGCATCGCCTTTGTCCCGTACAGCCCGTTGGGCCGCGGTTTTCTGACTGGCGCACTGAAAAGCCCGGATGATTTCGCGGCAGACGACTACCGTCGTTTCAGTCCACGGTTCCAGGGCGACAACTTTGCGAAAAATCTATTGCTGGTGCAGCAGGTTCAGGACCTGGCGGCGGAAAAAGGCGTAACGGCGGGTCAACTCGCGTTGGCGTGGGTGCTGGCTCAGGGGGATTACCTGATCCCGATTCCGGGGACCAAACAACGTAAGTACCTGGAGGAGAACGTGGCGGCGCTGGAGGTCAAACTGAGCCGCGAAGAGTTGCACGCGCTGGAAGCCATCTTCCCGGCGAATGCCACGGCCGGTTTGCGTTACCCCGAAGAAGTCATGAAGTTGCTGGACCGTTGATCTGCACCTGGCCCGTTCGGTTGCCTGAACGGGCCGGTCACTCCACCGCCCGTCACCTCGCCCCTAGCTTGCACGATCGTACCTAAAGCTCCGCATATGCAGGCCGATAGCCCTTTGAAGCGCCGAAATTTCCCAATAAGAACGCTGCTAAAAAGGACCCGGCTCCATGCCCGCATTCCGCACCATTCAGGCTCGCTACACACTGTTTCTGGTCCTGTTCATTCTGCTGCTGTCTATTCTCACCGTAGTCGGCATCAGCCAATTGGTAGCGCCGAAACTTCGCCACACCGAAGAACAAGTGGCCCTCAATCGCATCGCTGAAGTCGCCGAGCAAATCCAGGGCGAACTGAACAAGGTTCAGGCGCAGCAGCGCAGCATTACCCAGACCATTCCTCTGCTCGACAGCGCCGCCATCGACACCGTTCTGCCGGGCCTGGTCGATCAATACGGGGAGCTGAAAGTCTTCGGCGGCGGCATCTGGCCCCTGCCCGGCCAGCGTGAAGCCGGGCGCAACAAATTCAGCACCTTCTGGCACCGCGATGCCTCGGGCAAGCTGGCGGTGAACACCTTCTGGAACAGTGACGCGGCGCCCAACTATTACGACCAGACCTGGTACAAGGGCGGCATGCAGACCCCGCGCGGACAATGCGCCTGGGCCGCGGCCTATAAGGATGATGCCAGCGCCGAGCCGCGCACCAACTGCGCCATGGCCATTCAGAAAAACGGCGCGGCGTATGGCGTATCAACCATTGACGTGACCCTGGGTTTCTTCAATGACCTGGTGGCACGCAAGGAAAAAGACCTGGGCGCGGAAATGCTGATCGTCGAGTCCGACGGCAAGATCATCAGCAACAGCTCGCGCATCAGCGGGCAAATCGTGCTGAAGAACATCAGCGAACTGGCCGGTAACTCGCCCTTCGCCAGCCAAGTGAAGGCCGGCCTGCAAAACCGTGATCGATCGCAGCGCGTCGAGTTCGACAACAACGGCGAAGCCAGCACCTTCTTCATGCGCCCGATCGAAGGCACGCCGTGGTTCCTTGCCACCGCCCTGCCGACCAAACTGATCACGGCCCAGCGCGACGACGTGCTCAGCACGCTAAGCCTGCTACAAATCCCGATGGTGATCCTGCTGGTGTTGCTGCAAATCTACGCGATCCGCCAGTTGATCCAGCGCATGAAAGCGCTGAAGGCCAATATCGACGCGCTGTCGGCCGGTGACGCCGACCTGACCAAACGCATCACCATCCGCGCCGAAGATGAACTGGGCGCCATCGGCCACTCGGTCAATGCCTTCATCGCGTACCTGCAAAACATGATCGGCGAAGTCACCCAGGCCACCGGCGCCATGGCGTCCAGCCTCGATAACCTGCAACGCACGTCCGCGCACACCAGCCAGATCCTGGTGCGCCACGCGTCGGAAACCGACCAGACTGTCACCGCCATCACCGAGATGAGTTCCACTGCCGAAAGCGTGGCGCAGAATGCGGCTGAAACCGCTGCGTTCACCCAACGCGCCAACGAAAACGCCGACCGTTCACGGGTGGTCGTGGGCGAAGCCTCCAGCAGTGTGATCGCGCTGATCGACGAAGTGGCCAGCGCCACGCATAAAGTCGAAAGCATGCAACAGGACGCCCAGCGCATCACCGAGATTCTCGGGGTGATCGGCGCCATCGCCGGGCAAACCAACCTGCTGGCCCTCAACGCCGCCATCGAAGCCGCTCGCGCCGGTGAGCAGGGACGCGGTTTTGCGGTGGTGGCCGATGAAGTTCGCGCCCTCGCCGCTCGCACCCAGGCCAGCACGTCGGAAATCAACGAGATGCTCACCCGCCTGACCCAAGGCGTGAGCTCGTCGGTCAGCGCCATGGAAAACACTCAGGCCAGCTGCCAGTCGGCGGCCGATGCGACGGCTCGCGTCAACACCGGGCTGGATGAAATGGCCGGTTCTGTCAGCCACATCAACAGCCTCAGCACCCAGATCGCCACCGCCGCAGAACAGCAGAGTGCCGTGACCGAAGAGATCAACCGCAGCATGGTGCAAATCCGCCACATGGTGGATGAATTGGTGAAAAGCGGTCAGGCGAGTGAGCTCAATACCCGGCAGTTGCTGGAGGCCAATAGTCGCGTGAGTGCGATTATGGGGCGGTTCAAAGTCCGCTGATGGGTGAACGCAGCTCCCTGTGGCGAGGGAGCTTGCTCCCGCTGGGCTGCGAAGCGGCCGCCTTGGCATTCAACGCGGTGCTAGCAGTTAAATCGCGCAACCTGGTTTGCGCCTGCTGCGCAGGCGAGCGGGAGCAAGCTCCCTCGCCACAAAAGCCCGCCTGGCGGTATCACTTCGAAACAATCTCTTGCCTCGTTACGGGCTAAAGCAGTCAAAATGCCTCTTTTTTGACCATCCTCCGAGTCGAGATATTGCCCATGCGAACCCACCTTCGTCTGGTCGCCCTGAGCGCCCTGTTCATTTCCTCCCTGGCCCAGGCCGCCGACCTGATCCCGATCGAAGTCCATCGCGACGCCAACTGCGGCTGCTGCAAAAAATGGATCAGCCATCTGGAGGCCAACGGCTTCAAGGTCGAGGATCACGTTGAAGCCAACATGAGCGAATTCAAGCAACAGCACGGCGTGCCACCGCGCCTGGCGTCCTGCCACACCGCTTTGATCAATGGCAAATTCGTCGAAGGGCATGTCCCGGCCGATCAGGTGCTGGCCCTGGGCAAGCGCGATGACCTGTTGGGTGTGGCGGCCCCGGGCATGCCGATGGGTTCGCCGGGCATGGAAATGGACGGCATGAGCGATGCTTATCAGGTCATCGGCCTGAAAAAGGACGGCACTGATGTGGTGGTGGCGGACTACGCTGCCCATTGATGTTCGGTGCGTACATCGGCCTGTTCCTCGCCGCATTCGGTGCGGCGACCCTGTTGCCGTTGCAGTCCGAAGCACTGCTGGTGGGGTTGTTGCTCAGCAAGCAGTATTGGCTCTGGTCGCTGCTGGCGGTCGCGACCCTGGGCAATGTCCTCGGCTCGCTGTTCAACTGGTGGCTGGGGCGCGGTATCGAGCGGTTTCGCGACCGGCGCTGGTTTCCGGTCAGCCCGCTGCATCTGGAAAAGGCCCGGATTCATTATCAGCGCTACGGCCATTGGTCACTGTTGCTGAGTTGGGTACCCGTTATTGGTGATCCGCTGACCCTGGTCGCCGGGGTGATGCGCGAGCCGCTCGGGCGCTTCCTTGTGATTGTGACGATTGCCAAAGGCGCCCGCTATGGCGTACTGGCCCTGGCGACCCTGGGCTGGATGAGTTGAACGATCATTCGCCGCGATTGCCTGTGTTTAATGTCGCCCTAATCATGCCGATCCAGCATCGGCCGATTTCCTGTGGAGTTTACCCATGCCCCTCGCCCGCTTCCGTTGGCTACCCAGCCTGCTGCTGACCGCCGCACTGCCCGTCATCGCTGCCGAAGGTCCGGAGTACGGGCCGGAGCTGCAAGGCTTCGAGTATCCCTACACGATCAAGCATTTCGCCTTTGAGTCCCAGGGCAAATCCCTGCAAATGGGCTACATGGACGTTGCCGCCCATGGCAAGGCCAACGGACGCAGCATCGTGCTCATGCACGGCAAGAATTTTTGCGGCGCCACCTGGGACACTTCGATCAAGGCCTTGAGTGACGCCGGCTACCGCGTCATCGCACCGGACCAGATCGGCTTCTGCACCTCCAGCAAACCGGACAACTACCAGTACAGCTTCCAGCAACTGGCAACCAACACCCAGCAACTGCTCAAAGCCCTCGGCATCCAGAAAGCGACCCTGCTCGGGCATTCCACCGGCGGCATGCTCGCTACCCGTTACGCACTGCAATATCCCGAGCAGGTTGAACAACTCGCCCTCGTCAACCCTATCGGCCTGGAAGACTGGAAAGCCCTCGGCGTGCCCTATCGCACGGTGGATCAATGGTACGAACGTGAGCTGAAACTGACCGCCGATGGCATCCGCACCTATGAACGCAACACTTATTACGGCGGCCGCTGGAAACCCGAATTCGATCGCTGGGTGGACATGCTCGCCGGCTTGAATAAAGGGCCGGGGCATAAACAAGTGGCGTGGAATTCGGCGCTGATCTACGACATGATCTTCACCCAGCCGGTGTACTACGAGTTCAAGGACCTGAAGATGCCGACGCTGTTGCTGATCGGTACGTCCGACACCACGGCCATCGGCAGCGACATCGCGCCGCCCGAGGTCAAGGCAAAACTCGGTCACTACGACGTGCTCGGCAAACAAGTCGCGAAGCTGGTTCCCCAGTCAACGCTGGTGGAATTCCCCGGCATGGGCCACGCGCCGCAGATGGAAGAACCGCAGAAATTCCACCAGGCCTTGCTCGCCTGGCTGAACAAAACCAACCCCGTTCGTTGATGAGGTAAGGCTGATGGCTGTGCAGATTGCGGTGATCGATGACTGGCAGGATGTGGCGCGCACTGTCGTGGACTGGTCGGCGCTGGACGCCATCGGCCAGGTTGATTTTATCCATGATTACCCGGCCGACAACGAGACGCTGGCAGCACGCCTGGGTGAGTTTGAAGTCATCTGCGTGATGCGCGAGCGCACCCGGTTCGACGAGGATCTGCTGCGGCGTCTGCCGAAACTCAAACTGCTGGTTACCGGCGGCATGCGCAACGCTGCGCTCGACCTCAAAGCTGCAACCGCTCTCGGCATTCAGGTCAGTGGCACCGACAGCTACAAACACGCCGCGCCGGAACTGACCTGGGCGCTGATCATGGCCGCGACCCGCAACCTTGTCGTGGAAGCCAATGCCCTGCGCGCCGGAAAATGGCAACAAGGCCTGGGGGGCGACCTGTACGGCAAGACCCTGGCGATTCTCGGCCTGGGCAGCATCGGCCAGCGGGTCGCGCAGTTCGGCCAGGTGTTCGGTATGCGAGTGATCGCCTGGAGCGAAAACCTGACCGCCGAACGCGCCGCCGAAGTGGGCGTGACCTATGTGAGCAAACAGGAACTGTTCGAACAGGCCGACGTGCTCTCCGTGCATCTGGTGCTCAGCGACCGCAGCCGTGGATTGGTCGACGCACAGGCGCTGGACTGGATGAAACCTACGGCGCTGCTGGTCAACACCGCACGCGGGCCGATTGTCGATGAAGCAGCGCTGATCAAGGCGTTGCAGAAACAGCGCCTGGCCGGGGCAGCGCTGGATGTGTTCGAGCTGGAGCCCTTACCGGCTCATCACCCGTTCAGGACATTGGAGAATGTGCTGGCGACGCCGCATGTCGGGTATGTCAGCCAGCAGAATTACCATCAGTTCTTTTCGCAGATGATCGAGGATATTCAGGCCTGGTCTGCTGGAACGCCGATCCGCCTTCTAAGCTGATACCGCGTCATCGTTCATCGCTAGCAGGCTGGCTCCCACAGAGGTCCTGTGCACGCAGATCCAGTGTGGGAGCTAGCCTGCTAGCGATGGCCGCACCACCGATCTAACTGACTTTCACCGCCACAAACGCCGCCGTCACATACGGCACCGTCACCACGTCCTTGCCCCGCAGTTCAGGCTCGGCATCCACCAACACCCGCATCTGCTCATCCACTTTCGCCCGCTCCGCTGCCGGCAATGCCGAGACGAAACTGGTGGAGCGCACTCGGTTGAAAATCACATCTTCCGGCGCGCCCGTATGCCCATGGCTGAATTGCTGCTCTTGCAGCGGTCCGAACGCGGCATGCGGAAAAGCCCGACGCCAGGCTCCGGTGTAGAAACGCGGGGTATCGCCCTCCAGCGCATTGACGATCGCATCCAGTTTGGGCACCCAGCTCACGCGCGTGTCGCGCAGGTTCCACACCAGCCCCAGCTTGCCGCCGGGTTTGAGCACCCGGGCAATTTCAGTCAGGGCTTCGCCGCTGGCAAACCAGTGAAAGGCCTGGGCGCAGATCACCACATCCACCGATGCGTCCGGCAGCGGCAGGTCCGTGGCCGTGCCGCTTACCGCCAAAACATCAGGCCAGGCTTCAGACAGTTTTTCGAGCATCTGCGGCACCGGCTCCACGGCAATCACCAGCGCCCCGGTCGCCACCAGCCGACCGGTGAACTTGCCAGTCCCGGCGCCCAGATCGACCACGGATTTATCCGCATTCAAACCCAGCGTGTCTGTCAGCCAATCGGCCACTTGCGGCGGATAATCCGGACGACCGCGAACGTAGGTGTCGGCAGCCGTTTTGTAACCGGCGGCCGCTGAGTGATGGACCTGTTTCATGACAACGCTCCACTACGACTTCGAACGCTGTCGAGCATAGCGCCTCGATTTGCGCTTTCCTTGAAAAGACCGCCAGAAAGAAATGAATAATTGTTCACCCCGCGGTGTTCACTTGGCATCACCCATGAGGATCGCCCGTGAACAACCTGAACCCGGATTCGCCGATACGTTACGACCGCCTGACCATGATGCTGCACTGGCTGACCGCCGTGCTGGTGATTGGCCTGTTCGCCAGTGCCCAGGTCTGGGAACAACTGGCCAAGGGCACGCCACTGCGCAAAGAACTGCAGGCATTGCACATTTCCTGCGGCCTCCTGCTCGCTGTGATCGTACTCAGCCGACTCCTCTGGCGCCTGTCCCGGGGCCGGCGCTTGCCGCCCGCCAATCGGGGCGTCATGAATAGTCTGGCGAAGACCGCGCACCTGGCGCTCTATGCGTTGTTGCTGAGTCAAATCGTGCTGGGTTTCCTGTTTCGCTGGGCCCAGGCAGAACCGTTCAACTTTTTTGGCCTGTTCGATGTCCCAACCTTGATCACCTTCGATAAAAGCATGAAATCGGTGTTCGGCGGTCTGCATGAACAGGTGGCGTGGGCCATTGTGATACTGGCCGGGCTGCATGCGCTCATGGCTCTGGTTCACCATTACGGCTTGCGTGATAACACGTTGCGCCGCATGTTGCCGGGCCGTGGTTTGGACTGATACGAATAATCTCTGGAGCTTCGCCATGAATAGCCGTTTTGCTGTTTTTAGTGCCCCACTGCTGCTCGCCGTTGCATTGTCCAGCTCCCTGGCATTGGCCAATGGCGATGACGAAGAACCCGCCAAACCCAATTGCCCCAAAGGCCAGGTCTGGGACAGCAAATCGCAGAAATGCGTGATGCAGACCAGTAGCCTCGTACCGGACGCCGATCGCACCGACTACGCCTACCGCCTGGCCAAGGACGGGCGTTATGAAGAAGCCCTGGCCTTGCTCGATACGCTGAAAAACCCGAACACCGCCAAGGCACTTAACTACCGCGGCTATGCCACGCGTAAACTGGGGCGCACCGACGAGGGCATTGGTTATTACCTGAAATCGGTCGAACTCGATCCACAGTACGCGCAAGTCCGCGAGTACCTCGGCGAAGCTTATGTGATCAAAGGCCGCCTGGACCTTGCACAAGAGCAGTTGCAGCAGATCAAATCGATTTGCGGCAACACCTGTGAGGAATACCAGGACCTGGCCGAAGCCATCCACGAATCATCGAAAACCTGACGGGACGGAGGTCGCCATCGCCAGCGATCAGGCAATACGGGCAGAGCTGGGCCAGCACCTGGCGCGTTTATGGCGCTACGGCCTGCTGCTGTCCCGGCAACGGCATGTCGCCGAAGACCTGGTGCAGGCCACCTGCGTGCGGGCGCTTGAACGAGCCGGGCAATTTGTCCCCGGCACCCGCATGGACCGCTGGCTGCTGAGCATCCTGCATTCGATCTGGCTCAACGAAGTGCGCTCGCGGCGGGTGCGTCAGGGCCAGGGGCTGGTGGATGCCGACAACGCCTTGTCGTTCGACGGTGAGCATGTCGCGCAAACCCACGTGCTCGCGACGCAGGTGATCCGGCGCGTCGATGCACTGCCCGAAGCCCAGCGCGAAACCGTTTTTCTGGCCTACGTCGAAGGCTTGTCCTATCGCGAAGTCGCTGAAGTGCTGGACGTGCCCATCGGCACGGTCATGAGCCGACTGGCCGCTGCACGGGCGAAACTGGCCGAGTATCCGCCGTTGCACGCCGTGCCGAACCCCACCACCGGAGAACGTCGATGAACGATCACGCGAAACCGTCGGATGAGCAACTGGTGGCCTACCTTGACGACCAGCTCGATAGCGACCAGCGCAGCCGTATCGACGCGGCCATCGCCGAAGATTCGACGCTCAACCTGCGCCTGCAATGGCTGGCCCGCAGCAGCCTGCCATTCCGGGAGGCCTACGAGAAAGTGACACAACAGGCACCGTTGGACCGCTTGCACGCCATGCTCGACACCTTGCCCTCGCCAGCCCCGCCGGCGATGAGTCGACGCTGGTTTCTTGCCGCCGCGGCCGGCCTGGTGGTGAGCGGTGTGCTGGCGGACCGGTTGTTCCTGGGCTGGCAGGCGAGTCAGCAGAAGAACAACTGGCGTGGTCTGGTGGCGGACTACATGGTGCTTTATGTGCCACAAACCCTGGAACACCTGCCCAACGACGAAGCCACGCAACGTGCGCAACTGCGCACCATCGACGCTCGCCTGGGGCTGAGCCTTTTACCAGGGGCACTGGCCCTGCCACGCGCCGAACTCAAGCGCGCGCAAATCCTCGAGTACGACGGCATGCCCATCGCCCAGATTACTTATCTGGACCCGGCGCATGGCCCCATGGCGCTGTGCGTCACCCGCTCCAACAGCGGCAGCCGACACTTCGCACACGAGCGTCGGCACGGGATGAACGTGGTGTATTGGGCCGATATGGAGCATGCGTGGATGCTGATCGGACATAACCCGGCGTCGGAACTGGAAGAGATGGCGAAGGTGCTGCGCGGCCGGTTGAGCGCTTGATCAAACAGGTCGCGCCTCGCCTCAGGAATTGCGCTGATTCATGCAGGGGTGGGAAGCCACGACCGAAACCGCGCGCCCCCCAGCGGTGAAGGCTCGACCGTGAGTGTACCGCCCTGCGCCTCCAGCGCCCTTCGGCTGATCGCCAGCCCCAATCCAAACCCGCCCGTCGCTCTGTCCCGACTGCGGTCCAGGCGGTAGAACGGCTCAAAAATCCGCTCACGTTCGTCATCGGGAATGCCGATCCCGTCGTCATCGACCCAGATTTCGCACCCCTTTGCGCAGACCTTCACACCAATCTGAATGCGCTTCTCGCAATAGCGCATCGCGTTGCGCAGCAGGTTCTGAATGGCGCGAGCGGTGAGGCGCGGGTCGAGACTGAAGCGTTCGAGCTGGCCGTGAAGCAGCACGTCAATCACGATTTCCGGAGAATCCAGTTCTTCGTCGACACTGCCCAGAATGCTGTCGATGAATTCGTCCAGCGACACTTCGACCTGTTCCGGCAAACGCGCCGGGTTTTGCAGGCGGCTGTAGGAGAGCAGCTCCAGCACCAGTTCGTCGAGTTCGCGGATGTGCGCAACCAGGCCTTGCAAACGCTCGCGGCTGGCGGCCGGCAAGTCGTCGGACAGCGCCAGGGCCAGGCCAAAGTCCAGCCGTGTCAGCGGCGTGCGCAGCTCGTGGGAGACCGCGTCGAGTAAATCC
Source organism: Pseudomonas fluorescens NCIMB 11764 (assembly GCF_000293885.2). Taxonomy (NCBI): domain Bacteria; kingdom Pseudomonadati; phylum Pseudomonadota; class Gammaproteobacteria; order Pseudomonadales; family Pseudomonadaceae; genus Pseudomonas; species Pseudomonas fluorescens. The sequence continues at coordinate 4,434,577 of NZ_CP010945.1, read as the reverse complement.
CGCTGCTGGTTGAGCAGGTTTTCAATGTCGCCCGCCATGGTGTCGAACACGTGGGCCAGGCTACCGATGTTGGAGCTGGCGGAAATCTTCGTGCGCTCACTCAAGTGCCCCTTACCGAAGCGCTCGGCGGTGCCTTTGAGGCGTTCCAGATCGCGCCAGTGCGGGCGCAGCCAGGCCAGCAGACACGCCAGCATCGTCGCACCGATCAGCACGTTGATGCTCCAGTACAACAGATTGACGTCCAGCGGGTCCGGCGGCACGACCATTTGCACCACCGTTTGTGGGTTCAACGGGGTCACCGCCAAGGTGCGCCAGCCCCAGTCGCCAATGCGCACCACGCTTTCGCCACGCTGCAGACGCTGCTGCTCTGCCGGGGTCAAGCCAGGATCGTCACTGCCGGTCAGCACGATGCGCAGCGGGTTGAATTCCTTGTCCATTTCGCTCGCCAACGCCGGCCATTGTGCCTCGGGCACGGCGTGGAACTGCTTGACGATGAGGGTTTGCAGCCCGCGGGAATAATCGAGGTTGTAGGTGACGAAGCGCTCCTGGAAGACCTTGATCACCACGTCCGGCACCAGATAAATCGCCGCGCTGTAGGAGACGATCGTCACCAGATACAGGCGAAACAGGATTCTGAACATCGCCTCAGCATTCCCATTCGGAGCGGCTGAACAGATAACCCTTGCCCCACACGGTCTTGATCTTGCGCGCTTCGCCAGCGTTATCGTCGAATTTGCGCCGCAACTTGGAGATCGCCACGTCCACCGAACGGTCGGTACCGTTGAATTCGATACCGCGCAGGCGTTGCAGGATCTGGTCGCGACTCAGCACTTCACCGGCATGTCGGGCCAGCACCACCAGCAGGTTGTATTCGCCGCTGGACAGTTCGACCAGTTGTTCGCGCCAGGTCACGGTGCGCTCGGACAGGTCGATGCACAGATTGCCCATGAGAATGCGGTCGTTGGCGGTCTGCGGCTCGCTAAGGCTGCTGCGGCGCAACAGCGTACGGACGCGGGCCAGCAACACACGGGGTTCGCAAGGTTTGGTGACGTAGTCATCGGCGCCCATTTCCAGGCCCAGCACCTGATCGTGGCTGTCGTCCCGGGCGGTCAGCATCAGGATCGGCAGCGTGGCCGAGTCCGCGCGCAGCAAGCGGCAGACTTGCAGGCCGTCGAGGCCCGGCAACATCAGGTCGAGGATCACCAGGTCCGGCGGATTGATCCGCGCGCGCTCGCGCACGTGATCGCCTCGGCTGATCACACTGACGGAATAACCGTTGCGTTCCAGGTAGCTGGCAATCAGTTCGGAGAGCGCGGTGTCGTCTTCGACCAGGAGGATGTTGGGCATGGGTGTTTCCAGAAAGTGCAGTGGCGCCTGTTGTGCCGGCATCGCTAGCAGGCTAGCTCCCACAGTTGATAGGGGATGTTCACAAAATCTGTGCTCACCAACCCCTGTGGGAGATAGCCTGCTAGCGATGGCAGCATGACAAGCGCTGAAAGAATCAAGCCACAAAGGATATACGCCCTCACCCCTGCCTGAGTAAAACCCTTACACAATTTCACACAGCACCAACAAAGCTTCACCGCTACCCTCGTCGCCTCCCCGTAGGATGCGGGAGTTCATTATTGGGGTATTTACATGTCAAAGAACCTGCTTGCCAAGCTCAGCCTGCTGGCACTGGCGATGACGCTGAGCGCTTGTGACAAGTCCTCCAACGCCGAAGAACAGGCGCCATTGGCCACCGTGCGCGTCGAAACCCTCGACGCCCGGCCTCTGTCGATCACCAGCGAACTGAGCGGGCGGATTGCCGCGCCCCGGATCGCCGAAGTTCGCGCCCGTGTCGCCGGCGTCGTTTTGCAACGGGTCTTCCACGAAGGCAGCGATGTGAAGAAAGGCGACGTGCTGTTTCGCATCGACCCTGCCCCTTTCAAGGCTGACCTGGACAGTGCCGAAGCGGAACTGCGAAAAGCCGAGGCCAATGCCTTTCAGGCGCGCCTGCAAGAGCAGCGTTATGCCCAGTTGATCGAAGGCAATGCCATCAGCGGCCAGGACTACGACAACGCGCGTTCCGCCGTGCGGCAAACCGCCGCCGAGGTCGCCGCCAACAAGGCCGCCGTGGAGCGGGCGAAACTCAACCTCGGCTACGCCACCGTCACCGCGCCGATTTCCGGGCGCATCGGCCGTGCACTGGTCACCGAAGGTGCGTTGGTCGGGCAGAACGAAACCACGCCACTGGCATTGATTCAGCAGCTGAACCCGATTCATGCCGACCTGACTCAATCGACCCGTGAACTCAACGACCTGCGTCGTGCCTTCCGTTCCGGTCAGTTGCAGGAAGTGGGTCAGGGCCAGGCCAAAGCCACGCTGATCCAGGACGACGGCAGCCTTTATCCGTTGCCGGGCAAGCTGCTGTTCACCGACATCACTGTCGACCCGGGCACCGGCCAGATCATCCTGCGCAGCGAGTTCCCCAACCCGGACCTCGACTTGCTGCCCGGCAGCTTTGTGCGGGTGCGGCTGGAGCAAGCGGTGAATCAGCAAGGCATCAGCGTGCCGCAACGGGCAATCCAGCGTGACAGCGCCGGTATTGCTCAGGTGCTGTTGCTCGACGCGGATCAACGGGTCGGCCAGCAACCGGTCGAGCTGGGCGCCGTGCAAAACGATCGCTGGATCGTCACCGCAGGCCTCAAGCCCGGCGACCGCATCGTCATCGAAGGCCTGCAACACGCCAAGCCCGGCGAGAAAGTGCAGATCGACGATTCCCCTCTTCCACTTGCCCAGGCCACTGGTCAGTAAGCAGGACGCTTTTTTATGCCGCAGTTCTTTATCGATCGCCCGGTGTTCGCCTGGGTGGTTGCCCTGTTCATCCTGCTGGCTGGCGCCTTGGCCATTCCACAGTTGCCGGTGGCGCAGTACCCCGATGTCGCGCCGCCGCAGATCGAAATCAATGCCGTGTACCCCGGCGCCTCGGCGCAAACCGTGGACGAAAGCGTGGTCAGCCTGATCGAGGAAGAGCTCAACGGCGCCGATCATCTGTTGTATTTCGAGTCCCAAAGCAGTCTCGGCAGCGCCACGATCAAGGCGACTTTCCAGCCGGGCACCAACCCGGAAATGGCCCAGGTGGATGTGCAGAACCGCCTGAAAGTCGTGGAGTCACGCCTGCCGCAAGCGGTCAATCAGCAAGGCTTGCAAGTGGAGAAAGTCTCCGCCGGCTTCCTCCTGCTGATCACCCTGACCTCCACTGATGGCAAGCTCGACGACGTGGCGCTCAGCGATTACCTGGCGCGCAACGTGATGAACGAGATCAAGCGTCTGGACGGTGTCGGCAAGGCTCAGCTGTACGGTGCCGAACGGGCGATGCGGATCTGGATCGACCCGCAGAAGCTGATTGGTTTCAACCTGACACCGGCCGACGTCAACGCGGCCATCGTCGCGCAGAACGCGCAGGTCTCGGCTGGCAGCATCGGCGATCTGCCGACCCGCACCACACAGGAAATCACCGCGACCATTCTGGTGAAAGGCCAGCTGTCGACCCCGGAAGAATTTTCCGACATCGTGCTCAAGGCCAATGCTGACGGTTCGACGGTGCGCATCGGCGATGTGGCGCGGGTCGAGATCGGCAGCCAGGAATATCAGTTCGGCACGCGCCTGAACGGCAAGCCGTCCACCGCCGTCGGCGTGCAGTTGTCGCCTGGCGCCAATGCCCTGAGCACCGCAACGCTGGTGCGGGCGAAGATGGATGAACTGGCGCGCTACTTCCCGGCCAACGTCGAATACAAGATCCCCTACGACACGTCGCCCTTCGTCAAAGTCTCGATCACCAAAGTGGTTTACACCCTGGTCGAGGCGATGGTGCTGGTGTTCGCGGTGATGTTCCTGTTTCTGCAAAACATCCGCTACACGCTGATCCCGACCCTGGTGGTGCCGGTGGCGCTGATGGGCACTTTTGCGACCATGCTCGCGCTGGGGTTCTCGATCAACGTGCTGACCATGTTCGGCATGGTGCTGGCCATTGGCATTCTGGTGGACGACGCCATCGTCGTGGTGGAGAACGTCGAGCGGATCATGGTCACCGAAGGCCTGTCGCCGAAAGAGGCGACCCGCAAGGCGATGAAGCAGATCACCGGCGCGATCATCGGCATTACCCTGGTGCTGGTGGCGGTGTTCATTCCGATGGCGTTCATGCAGGGTTCGGTCGGGGTGATTTACCGGCAGTTCTCGTTGTCGATGGCCACCTCGATTCTGTTCTCGGCGTTCCTCGCCCTGACCTTGACCCCGGCGCTCTGCGCAACGCTGCTCAAGCCGATTGCCAAGGGCGACCATCACGCCAAGGGCGGTTTCTTCGGCTGGTTCAACAAGCGCTTCGAGCAACTGACCGAGCGTTATCAGGGCTGGGTCGCCTATGCGCTGAAACGCAGCGGCCGCTACCTGATGATCTATGGCGTATTGCTGATCGGCCTGGGCTTGTGTTTCAGTCGCCTGCCCTCTTCGTTCCTGCCGGTGGAGGATCAGGGTTACACCATCACCGACATTCAATTGCCGCCCGGCGCGAGCAAGAATCGCACGGTGCAGGTGGTCGAGCAGATCGAAGCCCACAACGCCAAGGAACCCGGCGTTGGCGACAGCACGGTGATCCTCGGCTTCAGCTTCTCCGGCAGCGGGCAGAACGCGGCGCTGGCTTTTACCACGTTGAAAGACTGGTCGGATCGCGGCAACGACGACTCGGCGAGTTCGATTGCCGACCGCGCCAACATCGCGTTCAGCCAGATCAAGGACGCTATGGCGTTCTCGGTCCTGCCGCCACCGGTGGACGGCCTCGGCACCTCCAGCGGTTTCGAGTTCCGCTTGCAGGACCGTGGCGGCCTCGGCCATGCCACGCTGATGCAGGCGCGCACCCAGTTGCTGGCGGCTGCCGAGAAAAGCCCGATCCTGATGAACGTGCGCGAAAGCGCGCTGGCCGAAGCGCCGCAGGTGCAACTGATCGTGGACCGCAAACAGGCGAATGCGTTGGGGGTTTCGTTCGCCGACGTCGGCAGCGTGCTGTCCACTGCTGTCGGTTCGGCCTACATCAACGACTTCCCCAATCAGGGGCGGATGCAACGGGTGGTGGTTCAGGCTGAAGGCGATCAGCGCAGTCAGGTCGCCGATCTGCTGAAGATCCATGTGCGCAACAGCAGCGGGAAAATGGTACCGCTCTCGGCCTTCGTCCAGGCCAAATGGACCCAGGGACCGGCGCAATTGACCCGTTACAACGGCTACCCGGCGATCAGTATTTCCGGCGAACCGAAACCGGGTCACAGCACCGGTGAAGCCATGGCGGAAATCGAACGGCTGGTCGCGCAAGGGCCTGCAGGGTTGGGTCAGGAATGGACCGGGTTGTCGTTGCAGGAACGGCTGTCCGGCAGTCAGGCACCGATTCTGCTCGGCTTGTCGTTGCTGATCGTGTTCCTGTGCCTGGCGGCGTTGTATGAAAGCTGGTCGATTCCGACCTCGGTGCTGCTGGTGGTGCCGCTCGGCGTACTCGGTGCGGTGCTGGCAGTGACCTTGCGCGGAATGCCCAACGACGTGTTCTTCAAGGTCGGGCTGATCACCATCATCGGCCTGTCGGCGAAGAACGCGATCCTGATCATCGAATTCGCCAAGAGCCTGTACGACGAAGGTCACGACCTGATCGACGCCACGCTGCAAGCCGCGCGCCTGCGCCTGCGGCCGATCGTCATGACGTCCCTGGCGTTCATCCTCGGCGTAGTGCCGCTGGCGATCGCCACCGGTGCCAGCTCGGCGAGCCAGCAGGCCATCGGCACCGGGGTGATTGGCGGGATGATCACCGCGACACTGGCGGTGGTGTTTGTGCCGGTGTTTTTTGTGGTGGTGATGAAACTGGTGCGCAAGCGGCATAAAGATCGCTAACCGACATGGCTCATCCCCTGCAGGAGCTGCTGAAGGCTGCGATCCTTGATCTTGCCTTTCGGCAGTCTTCTGCAACCTCAAAAGATCGCAGCCTTCGGCAGCGCCTACAAAAACGTGTTTACCTGGGCTATGGTGGGCAGACTTCTGCCTCTGTGAACTCCAATGCCCCTCCTCCCCCGCACCCACCCTCGCCTGTCCGCTGCCGTCACGCTCGGCGTCGCGGTGGGCATTCTGGCTCCGGCCGACTCGATCATCAGCAAAATTCTCTTCGGCTGGAACGCCGGTGTCTGGACCTACCTCCTGCTGATGCTCTGGCTCACTGCACGCTCCAAAGCGCCGGACGTGAAGCGCATCGCCGAGGTCGAAGATGAAAACGCTGGAATGGTGCTGTTCGTGGTGTGCATCGCTGCGATTGCGAGCCTGGCGACCATTGGTTTCGAACTCGCCGGCAGCCGGGAACTGGAAACCACCCGCAAGCTGCTGCACTACGGTTTCACCGCGCTGACCGTGATCGGTTCATGGCTGCTGATCGGGGTGATTTTCAGCGTGCATTACGCCCGTCTGTTCTACACCTGGGATGGAAAAGACCCGGCACTGCGTTTCGCCGAAGGCCTGACCACCCCCAATTACTGGGACTTCCTGTATTTCTCGTTTACCATCAGCGCGGCGGTGCAGACTTCCGATGTCGGCGTGGCAACCCGGGATCTGCGCAAGATTGTGCTGGCGCAATCGCTGATCGGTTTTCTGTTCAACACGGCGATCCTCGGCTTTTCGATCAACATCGCCGCAGGCCTGTTCAACTGATTCGTGCACAAACGTTCTAGGCATCGCCCTCGCCACGGGCGTTAAATAAGTCGGCAATCCGTCTCACAGGTGCAGCATGACCACTCACAACTGGATCGACCTGGCCCAGGACGCCGACACCGGTATCGAGACGCTGCGCGCGCATTTCGAGGGCCACGCCTACGATCCGCACTGGCATGACAGCTATCTGGTGGGGGTCACCGAACAAGGGGTTCAGCAGTTCAACTGTCGGCGGGCCAGACACCAGAGCACGCCGGGCAAGGTGTTCTTGCTTGAGCCGGGTGATATTCATGACGGCGAAGCGCCGACGGTCGACGGTTTCACCTACCGCATGCTGTACCTCAACCCGCAGTGGTTGCAGCGCGAACTCAGCGCTGTTTTCGACAACGCGCCCGACACCAGTCAGTTGAGCTTCGCCAAGACACTGGCCACCGACATACGTCTGGCCAATGCCACCAGCCAAGCATTTCAGGCGCTGCATCAGGGTGAACTGAAAATCGTCCGCCAGACCGCCCTCGACGGTTTGCTCGAACGCCTCACCACTCATTTGCACTGGCGCGCCCGTTACGGCGAGGACCCGCGTTTACCATTGGTGGCGCACAAGGCTCGGGAGTATCTGCACGCACATGCTCACGAGGACATCGGTCTCGATCAACTCGCCGCCGCAACAGGCGTCGACCGTTTCCGCCTGACCCGCGCTTTCAAGGCTGCCTACGGCATGCCACCCCACGCGTATCTGGTGCAATTGCGCCTGGCCACGGCGAGGCGAATGCTGGCCCGTGGCGAACAACCGGCGGCGGTGGCGATGGCACTGGGATTTGCCGATCAGAGCCATCTGGGGCGCTGGTTTGTACGGGCTTATGGCCTGACGCCAGCGTTGTATCGCAAGCGCTGCTCAAATCTTCCAGACAGTTGATCGCGGGGTTGTGAAGATCGGCTTCAACGATCTTCAGCGGAGTTTGCCTGCGATGTTGTCCACTTTCCCGACGTTACTGCCCTTCCTGTTTTTTGCGTTCGTGGCGTCGATCACGCCCGGTCCGACCAACATTCTGGTGTTGAGCAACAGCGCCCGCTACGGGCTGGCCGCCGCCGTGCCGATCATTTTTGGCGCCTGCGCCAGTGCTGCGACCATTGTGTTGTTGGTCGGTAGCGGCACCGGCTCCTCGCTGACCGCGTTGCCCTCGGTGCAAACCGCGATGCAGTGGATCGGCGTGGCCTGGCTGAGTTACCTGTCCTGGCAGATCTTCAGCGCCCCGGCCGAAGCCGTGACCGCGCGGGACACCGATGCCCGACTCGGGTGGGTGGGCGCCGCCGGCCTGCAATTGATCAACCCGAAAACCTGGATGATGGCGCTGGCCGTGGTCAGTGTCTTTGCCGGGGGCGGTGAACAGCGCCTGGTTCACGTGATGTATTTGTCCCTCGCGTTTTTCCTGATATCCCTGCCGTGCCTTGGGGTCTGGGCATTGCTAGGCGCGGGGTCTGCGCAGTGGTTGCGCTCGCCCCGGGCGATGCAGCGTTTCAATCGCTGCATGGCTCTGTTGCTGTTGGGTTCGGCCTGGTTGAGTCTTTGGGCCTGAATCCCATTCGTCGGCCATTGTCGGACAATCGACGATGCAGGACTTGACAGTGAATTGGGTTTTGCTGTCTTCTGAAACCGGTTTCAGTGCCATCCCGATCGCACGAACCTTATAACTCCAATAAGAAGGTTTCAGCCCGTGAACGATTTCTCCGCCGCCCAACGCAGCCGCGTCACCATGCTTGATGTTGCCGAGCACGCCAAAGTCTCCAAGGCCAGCGTGTCGCGGTTCATCGGCGATGATCGCGCCTTGCTGTCCGATGCGACGGCCTTGCGCATCGAACAGGCGATTGCCGAATTGGGCTATCAGCCGAACCAGATGGCTCGCGGCCTGAAACGCGGGCGGACCCGCCTGATCGGCATGCTGGTCGCCGACATTCGCAACCCCTATTCGATTGCCGTGATGCACGGGGTGGAAACCGCCTGCCGTCAGCACGGCTACAGCCTGGTGGTGTGCAACACCGACCGCGATGACGAGCAGGAATGCCAGCACCTGGCCCTGCTGCGCTCCTACAACATCGAAGGGCTGATCGTGAACACCCTCGGCCACCACCGCGACGCCTTGCAGGAACTGCATCGGGAAATGCCCCTGGTGCTGGTGGACCGCAAGGTCGAGCACCTTGAAAGCGACATGGTCGGGCTGGACAACCCGCAAGCGGTCGAGATCGCCATGGCCCACCTTGAAGATCGCGGTTATCGCGATGTACTGATGGTGAGCGAACCGTATGACGGCACCAGTTCTCGGATCGAACGCAGCGTCAGCTTCAAGGCGCAGATCGCCCAGCGTTCGGCGCTGCGCGGGACGCTGATCGAAACCGGCAGTGAGCTCACGGCACACCTCAAAACCTTTCTCGATACACCCGGCCCCGGCCCGAAGGCGCTGTTCTGCGCGAACGGGATTGCGGCGCTGGCCGCCACCCATGCGTTGCGCGAGTTGAAGTGCAACCTGTTTGAAGAGATCGGTCTGATTGCCCTCGACGACCTGGATTGGTATCCGCTGGTGGGCAGCGGCATCACCGCCCTCGCCCAACCGACGGCCGAGATTGGCGCGAGCGCGTTTGAGTGCTTGCTCAAGCGTTTGCGTGGGGATGACGGGCCGGTGCGGACCCTGGATTTTTCGGCGCGGTTGATTGAACGGGGGTCGACCCTTGGAAACTGTCGGTGAATGGACCGGCCACATCGCTAGCAGGCTAGCTCCCACAGTGGCCCGTGTTCGCAGATCCACTGTGGGAGCTAGCTGCCAGCGATGAGGCCCGAAAGATCACCACACCACCTTCATCCTTTTTTTTGAACAAAAATGAAACCGGTTTCAGAGGTCTAGAACAATGCATAAACCACCTGTTTCCATCAGCCTCTCCAGCTACGGCGCAGATCTGGTTCGCCAACGCGGCCAAGGCAGTTTCGTCGATATCCTGTACGCCGCCGGTGCCCACTGCATCGAATGGCGCGAAGAGTTGCTGACGATCGAAGACCCCGCACAACTGGCCGATGCCGCACAGGCCAAGGGCCTCGAAAGCGTGTATTCCTCGCCGATGGAACTGTGGCTGGCCGGGCAGTCGAAACCCAATCCCCAATTGACCACCGCCCTGCAACGCGCCCAGGCTTTCGGTGCCAAATGGCTGAAGGTGTCCCTTGGTTACTTCACGGATACCTGCGACCTCAGGACCCTCGCACAGATCCTCGGCAAAAGCGCCGTGCAGTTGCTGGTGGAAAACGATCAGACCTTGCACGGTGGACGCATCGAACCCTTCCAGCGCTTTTTCGCGGCGGTCGAACAACACCATCTGCCGATCAACATGACCTTCGACATCGGCAACTGGCACTGGCAGGACCAGTCCGCCAGCAGCGCCGCGCGCCTGCTCGGTCGGCATGTCGGCTACGTGCACTGCAAAGCCGTCTCGCGTCGGGCCGACGGCAAACTGGTTGCCATACCGCCTGCCGCCAGCGACCTGCATCTGTGGGAACAACTGTTGCGGCACATGGCCCAAGGCGTAATGCGGGCCGCGGAATATCCACTGCAAGGCGACGACCTGGTGCAGCTCACCACCGAGCATGTCGCCGCCCTCGCCCGCCTCGGCCAACCTTGCGTGGAGAGCGCTCATGCCTGAGATCGATATCCTGTCGTTCGGCGAAACCATGGCCATGTTCGTCGCGGATCACAACGGCGACCTGGCGAACGTCGACCACTTCCACAAGCGCATTGCCGGGGCCGACAGCAACGTCGCCATCGGCTTGTCGCGACTGGGATTCAACGTGGCATGGCTGAGCCGGGTCGGCGACGATTCGCTGGGTCGGTTCGTGATCGACACGCTGAGAAAGGAAGGCATCGATTGCAGTAACGTTGCGATCGATGCTGAACACCCGACCGGGTTTCAGCTCAAGTCGCGCACCGACGATGGCGACGACCCGATGGTCGAGTATTTCCGGCGCGGATCGGCGGCGAGTCACTTGTCGCCGCAGTCCATCCTCCCCGAGTTGCTCAAGGCGCGGCACTTGCACGCCACCGGCATTCCTGCAGCGCTATCGGAAACGGCGCGGCAGATGTCGTTCGAACTGATGACGCGCATGCGCGAGGCCGGGCGCAGTGTGTCCTTCGATCCAAACCTGCGTCCGAGCCTGTGGGCCAGCACGCAACAGATGATTACCGAGACCAACCGCCTCGCCGCCCTCGCCGACTGGGTGCTGCCGGGTTTGAGCGAAGGCCGATTGCTGACCGGCTTCGAAGACCCTGCCGACATCGCGGCGTTTTACCTCGACCGGGGCGCCGAAGCCGTAGCGATCAAGCTCGGCCCCCACGGCGCTTATTACCGCACGCATCTGGATGAAGGTTTCGTGGCGGGCGTGCCCGTGGAAACCGTGGTCGACACCGTCGGTGCCGGTGATGGTTTTGCCGTCGGCATGATCAGCGCGCTGCTGGAAAACCACAGCTTTGCCGACGCCGTGAAGCGCGCCAACTGGATCGGCAGCCGGGCAGTGCAAAGTCGGGGGGATATGGAGGGGTTGCCGACCCGTTCCGAAATGTCCGCCGAATTCGAAACCGCTCTCGCCAGCAGGCTGGCTCCCACAGGGGATTTGTGTCGCCTACAGATCCAGTGTGGGAGCTAGCCTGCTAGCGATGAGGCCTGCTCAATCACCGAAGATTTGAACCCGTTACCTGCTGCGACAAAAACAACAAGCTCAGGAGCACCATCATGAAAACCGCAACGCTTGCCGCCCGCCGCTGGTGGTACATCATGCCCATCGTCTTCATCACCTACAGCCTGGCGTACCTGGACCGCGCCAACTACGGCTTCGCGGCCGCCTCCGGGATGGCCGCCGATCTGATGATCACGCCCGGCCTGTCGTCGATGCTCGGCGCACTGTTCTTCCTCGGTTACTTTTTCTTCCAGGTGCCGGGGGCGATCTACGCGCAAAAGCACAGCGTGAAGAAGCTGATCTTCGTCAGCCTGATCCTCTGGGGCAGCCTGGCCACCTTGACCGGGATCGTCTCCAACGCCTACTGGCTGATCGTCATTCGCTTCATGCTCGGGGTGGTCGAAGCCGCCGTGATGCCGGCGATGCTGATTTACCTGTGCCACTGGTTCACCCGCGCCGAACGCTCCCGGGCCAACACCTTCCTGATTCTCGGCAACCCGGTAACCATGCTCTGGATGTCGGTGGTGTCGGGTTATCTGGTGCAGCATTTCAGCTGGCGCTGGATGTTCATCATTGAAGGCTTGCCGGCCGTGCTCTGGGCATTTATCTGGTGGCGTCTGGCCGATGATCGTCCGGCCGAGGCCAAGTGGCTCAGCGACCAGGAAAAGCAGGATCTGGAAAGCGCCCTCGCCGCCGAACAGGTCGGCATCAAAGCCGTGAAGAACTACGCCGAAGCCTTCCGCTCACCGAAAGTGATCATCCTGGCCTTGCAGTTTTTCTGCTGGAGCATCGGCGTCTACGGTTTCGTGCTGTGGCTGCCGTCGATCCTCAAGGCCGGCGCGCAAATGGACATGGTCGAAGCCGGCTGGCTCTCCGCGCTGCCGTACCTGGCGGCGGTCATCGGCATGCTGCTGGTGTCCTGGGGTTCGGACAAACTGCAAAAGCGTAAACGCTTTGTCTGGCCGCCGCTGCTGATCGCCTCGATTGCCTTCTACGGATCGTACGCGCTGGGCGCCGAACACTTCTGGTGGTCGTACACCCTGCTGGTGATTGCCGGCGCCTGCATGTACGCACCGTACGGACCGTTCTTCGCGATCATTCCGGAAATCCTCCCGGCCAACGTGGCAGGCGGTGCGATGGCGTTGATCAACAGCATGGGCGCGTTGGGTTCTTTTGGCGGTTCCTATCTGGTCGGTTACCTGAACAGCTCCACCGGTTCACCCGGCGCGTCATACCTGCTGATGAGCGGCGCACTGATGCTTTCGGTGGTGCTGACGATTTTCCTCAAGCCCGGTGCAAGTGACCGGGAGCGTCCCTCGGTTGCGGTAACGCGCCCAACCGCCGCCCATCCTTGAATTGATGCAGAGATGAATACGATGAAAAAGCAGGTTGTGTTGTACAAGAAACTTTCGCCGCTGCTGATGGCTCGGCTGCGTGAGCAGACGGAGGTGACGCTGATCGACAATCTCGACGCCGACGGGCTCGCGCAACTGCGTGAGGCCCTGCCCCGCGCCGAAGGCTTGCTCGGTGCCAGCCTGAAACTGGACGCTGGGTTGCTCGACCTTGCGCCAGATCTGCAAGCCATCGCCAGCGTCTCGGTGGGTGTCGACAACTACGACATCGACTACCTGACCGAGCGGCGCATCCTGCTGAGCAACACCCCGGATGTGCTCACCGAAACCACCGCCGACACCGGTTTCGCGCTGATCCTGGCGACGGCCCGGCGCGTGGTGGAACTGGCGAACATGGTTCGCGCCGGCCAGTGGAAACGCAACATCGGCCCTGCACAGTTCGGCACTGATGTGCACGGTAAAACCCTGGGCATCATCGGCATGGGGCGGATTGGCGAAGCGCTGGCCCAGCGCGGGCATTTCGGTTTCGGCATGCCGGTGATCTATCACAGCCACTCGCCGAAACCGGCGATTGAGCAGCGCTTCAAGGCGCAGTACCGCAGCCTTCCGGAGCTGTTGCAACAGGCCGATTTCGTTTGCCTGACCTTGCCACTGACCGCTGAAACCGAAGGATTGATCGGCGCCGAGCAATTTGCGCTGATGCGTCCGGAAACCATCTTCATCAATATTTCACGGGGCAAAGTCGTGGACGAAGCAGCGCTGATCGAGGCATTGCGTTCGGGGCAGATTCGCGCGGCGGGGCTGGATGTGTTCGAGCGTGAACCGTTGAATCCAGACTCGGCGCTGTTGCAGTTGAACAACGTGGTGGCGACGCCGCACATTGGCTCGGCGACCCATGAAACGCGGGAAGCGATGGCCACGTGTGCGGTAGACAACCTGTTGACGGCGCTGGCGGGTGGGCGGCCGAAGAATCTGGTGAATGAGCGGGCGTGGCAGGGCTGAGGGGCTTGGAGTTTGTCAGATAGCTATCGCTAGCTGCTCCCATATTGGATCTGTGGCGTTCACAAAACCTTGTGGGAGCGGGCTTGCCCGCGATGAGGCCCGCACAGACAAGGCAAATGTCTCAGGCCCGCCGCGCCTCAAGAAGATCCGCCGCACACAACGCAATCCGCCGACACGCATCCGCCAGTTTCTGCCGATCGACCACCAGCCCGATCCGGATATGCCCCGCCGCGCTCGGCCCGAACGCTTCGCCGGCCAGAACTGACACACCATAGCCCTCCAGCAGCCGCTCGGCGAAATGCTGGGCAGTCAGCCCGGTCTGGCGCACATCGACCATCACGAACATCCCGCCATCCGGCCGTACCGCCCGCAAACCCGGGCACGCGTTCAGGCTCGCGCACACCAGGTCGCGACGCTGACGGTATTCCTCCCGCATCATTGCCACTTCCGGCAGATTCCCGTCCAGCGCGACTTGCGCCGCGTTCTGCACAAAATCCGGGATGCCAAACAGCATGCACAACGACAGGTGTTCCAGATGGTCGATCAAGGTTTTCGGCCCGATCACCCAGCCCACTCGCCAGCCGCTCATGGCGTGGGATTTGGACAGGCTGTCGATCGTCGCGGTCCGCTCGGCCATGCCCGGCAGACTGGCCGGGCTGATGTGCTCGCCTTCGTACAACAGATCGCTGTAGACCTCGTCACTGATCAGCCACAGGTTGTGCCGAACACAGAGCGACGCCAGTTCCTGCCAGAGCATCAGCGGCAAGCTGGCGCCGGAAGGGTTGTTGGGACTGTTGAGCAACATGGCACGGGTTTTCGGCGTAATCAGCGCCGCGACATCCGCCGGATCAACCCGAAAGCCGTTCTCCGGACGCACCGGCACCGGCACCACCCGGGCGCCGCATGCGCCGAACACGCCTTCATAGGTCACGTACATGGGTTCGGCGACGATCACTTCGTCGCCAGGATCGAGCAGGCATTGCACGACCGAATACACCCCGCATTGCGCGCCGGGCATCACGATCACTTCATCGACATCCACCGTCTGCCCACTGCGCCGCCGATGACGGCTGACGATGCTGTCGCGCAGCCCACGACTGCCGCGTACTTCTGCGTAATGGGTATCGCCGGCCAACAGGCTGTCGATGCACGCCTGAACGATGGGTCGCGGCGTATCGAAGTCCGGATCACCCACCGACAGCAGCAACACATCGACGCCTTGCTCTCGTAACTCCAATGCTCGGTAATGAATTTGCCAGGCCGCAGCGCCGTCGCCGGCGATTCGTTGGGTCAAGGCTGAGTAGCGCATGTATTTCTCCAGTCGCGCGTGTTCCTAGCCTCAACCCTATCTCAAATCACGAAACGCGCCACCATTGCATTCAAATCAACGGCCAGGCGCGACAGTTCGTGGGTAGCGGCACTGGTCTGATTGGCCCCGGCAGCGGACTGGGTGGCGAGGTCGCGGATGTTCACCAGGTTGCGATCGACTTCACGGGACACCTGCGCCTGCTCTTCGGACGCGCTGGCAATGACCAGGTTGCGTTCGTTGATCAAGTGGATCGACTGGGTGATCTGCTCCAGCGCAATACCGGCGGCACGGGCCATTTCCAGGGTGCTTTGGGTGCGCTGATTGCTTTGCTGCATCGACGACACCGCCTCGCCGGTGCCGTTCTGAATGCCGGCGACCATCTTCTCGATTTCCTGAGTCGATTGCGCAGTGCGATGCGCCAACGCCCGGACCTCGTCCGCCACCACCGCAAAACCACGCCCGGCTTCACCGGCGCGGGCCGCTTCGATCGCCGCGTTCAGGGCCAGCAGGTTGGTCTGTTCGGCGATGGCACGGATCACGTCCAGCACCTTGCCGATATCCCGGCCTTGCGTCGCCAGGCCTTCGATCATCAGCGAGGTGTTTTGCACGTCGTGGGTCATGGTCTGGATGGCGTCGACGGTTTCCACCACGCGGTCGCGACCTTCGCGGGCGGCCTGGGTCGACTGGTTCGAGGCTTCCGAGGTCGATACGGCGTTGCGCGCCACTTCTTCCACGGCCGCAGTCATTTCGTTGACGGCGGTAGCGGCCTGTTCGATTTCGTTGTTTTGCTGTTGCAGGCCGCGGGACGCTTCTTCGGTCACGGCGCTGAGTTCTTCGGCGGCAGCGCCCAGTTGCGTGGCGGAGCCGGCGATCTGCTCGATGGTTTTGCGCAGGTTGCCTTGCATGGTGGACAAGGCGCCGAGCAACCGGGCCGGCTCGTCCTTGCCATCGATTTCAATGGCTTTGGTCAGGTTACCGCCGGCGATGGTTTCCGCTGCCTGCACCGCACGGTTCAACGGCGTGACGATGCTGCGGGTCAGCAGCCAGGCCAACAGCACTGTCATGAGCGCCGCCACCACGGACACCCCGATGATTCCGTTCACGGCGGTGTCGTAGTTGTCTTCGGCGACGAGCCCTGCTGCTTTGGCGCCCTCGGTGTTGTAAGTCACCAATCGATTGAGCTGTTCGCCCATTTTGTCCGTGCCGTCCTTGATCCGTGTATTGATCAGGGTGCGCATCTCGTCAAGTCTGTTCTGGCGCGACAGGTCCAACATTTCGCGCTGGGCTTGCATGTATTTATCCAGGGTTGCGCTGAACTCCTTATACAGCGCCGCTTCGTCCGGGCCCATCGGCAATGCGGCGTAGCTGGCCTGAGCCTTGAGTGCCTTGTCGGTCAACACGCCGATACGGGTTTCAGCTTCCTGCAAACTGGCCGGCTCGCGGTTGACCAGAATGCGGAACGACAGAATGCGCATGCGCAGGATATTTTCGGTGACATTGCCCAGGAAGCCGACGCTGGGCAGTTGGGTGCTACCCATGTCGATCGAGGACTGGCGGATGATCGACATGCGGTTGACCGCAAACACACCCAGCACAATCACCAGCAAGGCAATGAAGGCGAAACCCAGGAAAGCTCGAGGCGCGATATTCAGATTACGCAAGGACATAGGACGATACTCGGGGGATAGAGGCTTCGAGCATCCTTGCCGTGATCACTGGCGGGCGGGCATAGAAGCGCACCGTTCAGGCTGGCGCCACTGTTGTAATAGGTTTGTGTGCGCCTGATAGCTGTATCGGCTGGGGTTGAGGATTTTTGCGCGGATTTGCGAAATATTTTTCAAGGGGGCACAAGTGTTTCACCGATGAAACACATGGCGATCAGAACATTGTGGCGAGGGAGCTTGCTCCCGCTGGGCTGCGCAGCGGCCCCAAAAACGGCGGCTGCTGCGCACCCGAGCGGGAGCAAGCTCCCTCGCCACAAAGAGGTGTCAGGCTGGATGACAGGGTCAGGTTTTGCGTGCAGCAATTTGCCAGACGCGCGCAATATCGCTCGCCCGTTCACACAACAACCGGGGAGCCTCGGTGCACGCTTGTTCCAGCGTCATCGGCCCGCTCGCCAAGGCAAACGCGGCATCGATGCCATGCTCGTACAAGGCCTGATAGCCCTCACCCAACGTGCCGGCGATGACGATCACCGGCACACCGTGTTGCCGAGCGATTCGCGCCACACCAAACGGTGTCTTGCCGCGCAAGGTTTGCGCATCGAAACGGCCTTCGCCGGTGATCACCAGCTCGGCGTCCTTCACCGCCTCAGCCAGGCCAACCAGTTCGGCGACCACTTCAACGCCGGCCTTGAACTGCGCGCCGAGAAACGCCTTGGCGCCAAACCCCAGACCGCCCGCTGCGCCGCTACCGGGTTCGTCGCGTACGTCTTTGTTGAGGACTTGGGCGCACAGCTCGGCAAAGTGTCCGAGTGCACGATCCAGTTGTTCGACCTGCTCCGGCGTTGCGCCTTTTTGTGGGCCGAAAATCGCAGAGGCGCCGTGAGGGCCGCACAGCGGATTGTTGACGTCGGCGGCGATATCGAAGCGCACTCGGGCCAGACGCGGATCAATGTCACTCAGATCGATGCGGGCCAGTTGCGCCAGCGCCAGACCGCCCGGCGCCAGGGGTTCGCCCTGGGCATCCAGCCACTTCACGCCCAGGGCTTGCATCGCCCCGGAACCGCCGTCGTTGGTGGCGCTACCACCAATCGCGAGGATCACTCGTTGCGCGCCGGCATCGAGCGCGGCGCGAATCAGCTCGCCGGTGCCGAACGTGCTGCTGATGCACGCATCACGCTGCGCGGGTGGAACGAGTTGCAAACCACTGGCCTTGGCCATTTCGATGATTGCGGTCAGGCTCTGTGGCAGCCAGCCCCACGCAGCGTCGACCGTTGTGCCCAACGGGCCTCGGACGTTGGTACGACGCAGTTGGCCATCACAGGCCGCCAGAACCGACTCGACCGTCCCTTCCCCGCCGTCGGCCATCGGGCATTTGACCAACTGCGCATCGGGCCATACTTGCCCCAACCCGAGGGCAATGGCATCGGCCACACCCTGGGCACTCAGGCTGTCCTTGAACGAATCGGGGGCGATGACGATCTTCATGCGAGTTCTCCAGTTCCAAGGCCCTCATGCTGCCAGCAGGCCAGAACAATAACGCCGGTCCGCTGCACAAGCGCCAGGGAGGATTATTGTTCATTTCTACAAAACCTGTGATCCAGTCAGCATTGATGCTGGAGGCGAAGGTGTTCTTGAGATCGCCATCGACGCTTGCGCCTACGTCACGTGCGGCGCGTCCGTTTGTGGGAGCAGTTGTACGCCGAGGTAAAGGGCGAGCATGCCATCGAGTCTCAACGGATCCACGCCACTAAGCTCGGCAATCCGCTCCATGCGATAACGCAAACTGTTGCGATGAATCCCCAACGCATCGGCACAGGCCTGGCTCTGGCCGTCGTGATCGCACCAGCTGCGCAGGGTCGCCAGCAGTTGACCATTACCGTCCTTGGCGATGACTTTGCGCAGAGGTTTGAGCAGTTCGTCCAGCGCATCGTCGTTGCGGTGCCGCCAGAGCATCACCGGCAGGCGATAACGGGTCAGTGTCAGCAAGCGCGAATGTGGCAGGACATCACGCCCGTAGGCCAGCAAGTCACCGACCCGCCGATAGCAACGGCGCAAGCCCGACAAACCATCCGCCTGCCCGCCCACGGCGATGCGCAAGATATTCCAGCCAAGGCCGTCGAGCTTTTCCAGCAGCCGGTCGTTTTCGATTGCCTGGCTCGCCGGTCGGCACCACAGCAACGAAGACTTGGCCGAACTCACGCACCAACTGTCCGGGTAACGCGAGGTCAGCCAGGCGCTGAGTGCCTCGACGGTTTGCCCCGGTCCGTGTTCCGTCCCCAGCTCGAACAGATACGGAACCCGTGTCATCTGCGGTTTGAGCCCAAGCTGCTGCGCTTCATCGATCAGCCGCGGCGACTCCCCCGCCTCGCTCAGCAGCAGCGCCAGCAGGTCGTCGCAACGCTGGCGCCGCCATTGTTGCTCGGCTTGCTGGTTGCGCTGGCCTACCAGCATCTCGGCGGTCATGCGCACCAGTTCGGCATAGGTGCGCAATTGCTCAGGCTCACCGGTGATGCCCAACACGCCGATCAAGCGTTGGTCGAGCAATAGCGGCAGGTTGATCCCCGGTTGCACACCTTTGAGATGGATCGCCGTTTGCGCATCGATTTCCACCACGCGCCCGTTGGCCAGCACCAGTTGCGCGCCTTCGTGCCGGGTGTTGACCCGCTCGGGCTCACCGCTGCCGAGTATCAACCCCTGGCTGTCCATGACGTTGACGTTGTACGGCAGGATGGCCATCGCCCGGTCGACGATGTCCTGGGCCAGGTCGTGATCGAGTTCGAACATAGGCGTAATCCTTGGAGGCGTAATGGATCAGGGTTGTTCACCCGCACAGGGCTGGATGACAAACCCTGTGCTCAGGCACAAAGACAGCAACCATAAGGGTGGCCGAGACTCTCAGGGCGATCAACGTTACCCTTTGCATCGCAAAAAATCATAATAAAGAGAGAGCCCGCCATGTCACAGAGCGCCGCCGCTACCCAGGCCATCGTTGACGAAAAAAATGCCGTCTACAAACGCATTACCCTGCGTTTGATCCCCTTCATTTTCATCTGCTACCTGTTCAACTACCTCGACCGGGTGAACGTTGGATTTGCCAAGCTGCAGATGCTCGACGCACTGAAATTCAGCGAAACCGTGTATGGCCTCGGGGCCGGCATCTTCTTTATCGGCTACGTGCTGTGCGGCGTGCCAAGCAATCTGGCGTTGACCAGATTCGGCCCGCGCCGCTGGATCGCGCTGATGATGATCGTCTGGGGCACGCTGTCGACCTGCCTGCTGTTCGTCACCACCCCGACCGAGTTCTACACCTTGCGCCTGTTCACCGGCGCGGCCGAAGCCGGGTTCTTTCCGGGCGTGGTGTTGTACCTCTCGCAGTGGTTCCCGACCTTCCGTCGTGGCCGCATCATGGCGCTGTTCATGTCGGCAATCCCGGTCTCCGGCCTGCTCGGCAGCCCGTTTTCCGGCTGGATCCTCAACCACTTCGCCGCAGGCCAGGGTGGTTTGGCCGGCTGGCAGTGGATGTTCCTGCTGCAAGGCATTCCGACCGTGATCCTCGGCGCCCTCGCCTACTTCCTGCTCAGCGACAGTTACGCCAACGCCAAGTGGCTCACGCCGTTCGAGCGCTCGGTGCTGGAAGCCGACCACGCCGAAGACCTGGCCAACAAACCGAAAACCACCACCGACTCGCTGCTGGCGGTGTTCAAGAACCCGGCGATCTGGGCCTTTGGCTTGATCTACTTCTGCATCCAGAGCGGCGTGTACGCGATCAACTTCTGGCTGCCGTCGATCATCAAGAACCTGGGTTTCAGCGATAACCTGGTGATTGGCTGGTTGAGTGCCATTCCGTATCTGCTGGCGGCGCTGTTCATGCTGATGGTCGGCCGCTCGGCGGACTTGCGCAAAGAACGTCGCTGGCATTTGGTGGTGCCGATGCTGATGGGCGCTGTCGGCCTGCTGATCGCGGTGAACTTCGCCACCACGCCAGCCATTGCGATTCTCGGCCTGACCATCGCCACCATGGGCGCCCTCACCGGCCTGCCGATGTTCTGGCCGGTGCCGACCGCACTGCTGAGCGCCGGCGCTGCGGCGGGTGGGTTGGCATTGATCAATTCCATGGGCCAGATGGCGGGTTTCCTTAGCCCGTACCTCGTGGGCTGGGTCAAGGACAGCACCGGCTCGACCGACGCCGCGCTGTACCTGCTGGCAGGCGTGATTGTCTGCGGTAGTTTGCTGGCATTGCGCATGACACGCACCTTGCGCGTCTGATAGACGCAGATCCAGTGTGGGAGCGGGCTTGCTCGCGAAGGCGTCGTATCAGGCAACTCAATATTGACTGACACACCGCTTTCGCGAGCAAACCCGCTCCCACATTTTTGATTCGGGAATGTTCGATAATTCACTTTGATCCTCGCGGTTGTTCTGGTATTTGATTGAGCCTTTCCCACCGGTAAAAGGATTTCGTCATGAGCTATCGCACGCTGGGTCATTCGGGTTTGCAGGTGTCCACCCTGACCCTGGGCACCATGATGTTCGGCGAACAGACCAGCACCGAAGATTCCCTGCGGATCATCGACAAGGCCTGGGACCAGGGCATCAATTTCATCGACACTGCCGACGTCTACACCGGCGGCCGTTCCGAGGAAATCGTCGGCGAAGCGATTGCCGGCAACCGCCATGAATGGGTGCTCGCCACCAAGGTCGGTTTCGGCCCGGTGGACGGCGTGCCAAACCGCAGCGGCCTGAGCCGCAAGCACATCTTCAACGGCATCGATGCCAGCCTGACGCGCCTCGGCACCGACTACCTCGACATCTATTACCTGCACCGCGAAGACCACAACACGCCGCTGGACGTCACGGTGTCGGCCATCGGCGATCTGATTCGCCAGGGCAAAATCCGCTATTGGGGCTTGTCGAACTACCGAGGCTGGCGCATCGCCGAGGTGATCCGCATTGCCGACAAGCTGGGTGTTGACCGCCCCGTCATCAGCCAGCCGTTGTACAACATCGTCAACCGCCAGGCCGAAACCGAACAGATCACCGCCGCGCAAACCTATGGCCTGGGCGTTGTGCCCTACAGCCCGCTGGCGCGCGGCGTGCTCAGCGGCAAATACGCGCCGGATGTGACACCGGATGCCAACAGCCGCGCCGGACGCGCCGACAAACGTATTCTGGAAACGGAATGGCGCGTGGAATCCCTGCGCATCGCCCAGCAGATCCAGCAATACACGCAAGGTCGTGGCGTGGGCATCGTCGAGTTCGCGATTGCCTGGGTGCTGAACAACAGCGCCGTCACCTCCGCCATTGTCGGGCCGCGCACCGAAGAACAATGGGACGCCTACACTAAGGCGCAGGCGGTGAAGATCACGGCGGAGGACGAAGCGTTTATCGACTCGCTGGTGACGCCGGGGCATGCGTCGACGCCGGGGTTCAATGATGTGAGTCATTTCGTATCCGGCCGTAAGCCCTGCAATACCTGAAGCAACACAGACCTAATGTGGGAGCGAGCCTCCTCGCGATAGCGCCAGATCAATCAACCGGGATGTTGAATGTCAGGCACTCATCGCGAGCAGGCTCGCACACAATGGATCGGTGTTGATCGATCGGACAATATTCGACCGCAAAACCACGTATCCTCCGCCCCCCGTTTCACCTTCGACTTCGCGAGGACAGTTTGTCTAAAGGTATCGCTCTATCGGTTTCGGCCTCGGTGCTGTTTGCCGTCATGTACTACTACACCTCTCTGCTCACCCCATTGAGCGGTGTGGAAATTTTCGGTTGGCGAATGTTGCTGACGGTGCCGTGCATGACCGTGTTCATGGTGGTGTCCGGGGAATGGAAGCGCGTGGTCGAGATTGTCCAGCGAGCCGCCGCCCAGCCGAAACTGATCGCAGGCCTGATCGCCTCCTCTGCCCTGCTCGGCGTGCAGCTCTGGCTGTTCATGTGGGCACCGCTCAACGGCTACAGCCTCGATGTTTCGCTGGGCTATTTCCTGCTGCCATTGACCATGGTCCTGACCGGCCGACTGGTCTACGGGGAGCGACTGTCCTATCTGCAAAAGATTGCGGTATTTTTCGCCTGCCTCGGGGTGATCAACGAGGTGTACCAGGTCGGTGGTTTTTCCTGGGCGACCTTGCTGGTGTGCGTCGGCTATCCGACCTACTTCATCCTGCGCAAGCGTCTGGCGGCGGACAACCTGGGCGGCTTATGGTTGGACATGGCACTCACGCTGCCCGTGGCCTTCTGGTTCGTACAGACCGGTGAGCAAGGTTTCAGTGTGTTTGACCAGCACCCGTGGCTGTCACTGCTGATCCCGATTCTCGGTGTGATCAGTGCCTCGGCACTGGTGATCTACATCATCGCCAGCCGACTGCTGCCGTTCAGCCTGTTCGGACTGTTGAGCTATGTCGAGCCGGTGCTGTTGCTGGGCGTTGCGTTGCTGCTCGGGGAAAGCATCAAGGCCGGGGAATGGCTGACCTATATACCGATCTGGTTGGCAGTGCTGGTGTTGGTGTTTGAAGGGTTCAAACACCTGATGCGACAGCGCAGGCCTTAAGTACATACAAAACAAATGTGGGAGCGGGCCTGCTCGCGATGAGGGCCTGACATTCAACATCTCTGTTGACTGATCTGGCGCTATCGCGAGCAAGCTCGCTCCCACAGTTTTATCAGTGAATCAACTTAGTCGGTGGACAATACACCACGACGAACCTGATCTCGCTCGATCGATTCGAACAACGCCTTGAAGTTGCCTTCGCCGAAGCCATCGTCGCCTTTACGCTGGATGAACTCGAAGAACACCGGGCCCATCAGGGTTTCAGAGAAGATCTGCAACAGCAGACGCTTGTCGCCCGACTCGGACGAACCGTCCAGCAGAATGCCCCGCGCTTGCAGTTGATCAACCGGCTCGCCGTGGTTCGGCAAACGCCCTTCGAGCATTTCGTAATAGGTTGCCGGTGGCGCGGTCATGAAGCGCATGCCGATGCTTTTCAGATGATCCCAGGTCTTGATCAGGTCATCGCTGAGGAAGGCAACGTGCTGGATGCCCTCGCCATTGAACTGCATCAGGAACTCTTCGATCTGCCCGGCACCCTTGGACGACTCTTCGTTCAACGGAATGCGGATCATGCCATCCGGCGCGGTCATCGCCTTGGAGGTCAGGCCGGTGTATTCACCCTTGATGTCGAAGTAGCGGATTTCACGGAAGTTGAACAGCTTCTCGTAGAAGTTCGCCCAGTACGCCATGCGACCGCGATATACGTTGTGGGTCAGGTGGTCGATGATTTTCAGGCCGGCGCCAACCGGGTTGCGATCAACGCCTTCGATAAACACGAAGTCGATGTCGTAGATCGAGCTGCCTTCACCAAAACGGTCGATCAGGTACAGCGGCGCGCCGCCGATGCCTTTGATCGCTGGGAGGTTCAGTTCCATCGGGCCGGTTTCGATGTGGATCGGCTGGGCGCCGATTTCCAGCGCGCGTTTGTAGGCCAGTTGCGAATCCTTGACGCGGAACGCCATGCCGCACACCGACGGGCCGTGCTCGGCTGCGAAGTAAGAAGCGACGCTGTGGGGTTCGTTATTGAGGATCAGGTTGATCGCGCCCTGGCGATACAGGTGCACGTCCTTGGAGCGGTGGGTCGCCACTTTGGTGAAGCCCATGATCTCGAAGATCGGCTCCAGCGTGTTCGGGGTTGGCGATGCGAATTCGATGAATTCAAAGCCCATCAGGCCCATTGGGTTTTCGTATAAATCTGCCATTTTGGCGCCTCATCATTTTTTAGAATTAACGTAACGTTAGTTTCAAGAAATGCTGAAGCCGGCGGGTGGCGCACAGGAGATGCCCCGCACGCTGCGGGCGAGGAAATCACCGTAGATCAATTGAAACCCGAAACTTTTCATTGTCGACCCAAGGCTGATACGGGCGAGGCTTCTGCTGCCAGAAGACGATTATTCTTATATGCGTAACCGGATTCTACACAGCGTAAACAGATTTGTCCGTCTTCTGTATCAAATCCCCTTTCTCCCTGCTCGCGCAAGGGGTTTGTTGCACAGGAAAATCCCCGCCAGGATCAAGCCGCCGCCCAGACACATCACCAGGGTCAGTTGCTCACCCAACAGCAATGCACCGAGGATGACTGCGGTCAGCGGGTTCAACGCAATGAACACGCCGGCACGGGTCGCGCCGATTTTTCGGATGCCATCGTAATAGCCGATGTACGCCAGTGCCGAGCCCAAAACACCCAGGTACATCAGGCTCAACCATTGCTGCGCCCCCAGGCTGAGCAACGCCGCGATGCTCACCTCGCCCCTGACGGCACTGACGACCCAGAGCATCACCGTGCCGAGCAGGATCGAATACGTCACGGTTTGCATCGGCCCCAAGGTCTGATTCAGGCCTTTGGCGCACAGCGAATAAACTCCCCAGCTCAGTACGCAGCCAAAAATCAGCAGATCACCGATCCACGCATCGGCATGGCCGGCCAGCAATTGCGGGTTGCGACTGATGATCACCAGGCTCGCACCGACGATGCAGATCGCGATTCCGGCGACCTTTACCCGACTCAAGCGCTCCTTGAACAGCAGCCACGAGGCCAATCCGATGACCGCCGGGTTCAGCGCCACGATCAACGACGCCCGGGAGGCATTGATGTAATGCAGCCCATAAAAGAAGCACAGGTTGTAGAAGAAGATGCCAAATAACCCCAGCAGCGACAGTTGCAGCCACTGCCTGGGGCTGGGGCGCGCCAGCGGCACGCGGGCCACCAGCAAAAACAGCAGCAGCGCCCCGCTCGCCAGCAGGAATCGCAGGCTGGCGGCGAACAACGGGCTAAGGCTGTCCGCCAGAAAACGCCCGGCGACGAAGGTGCCGCCCCAGATCATGGTGACGGCAGCGAGTTTGAAATACACCGCCACCTCGGAGTGCTCCGGCACCCTGTGTTCATACGCAGTCATAAGTCCCCGGATTGAGAAGTCGAACAGATGACGTATCATTTATCTAATACTTGATCATCGTAAAATGAGTAAACACTCATGACCCTCACCCAACTGGAGATCTTCTCGCTGGTGGCCGAACTTCACGGCTTCACGGCGGCAGCCCATCGTCTGGGAATTTCGCAATCTGCCGTGTCTCACGCCCTCAAGTCTCTGGAGCAGGAGTTGGGCGTCGAACTGCTGCGGCGGCATCAATCCCGGGTCGAACTCAGCGACATCGGCCAACAGCTGTTGCTGCGCGCTCGGACGATGCTCGGGCTGGCCAACACCTTGCGGCAGGAAGCGGCCGATGCCCGCGGCATGAAACGCGGCACGCTGCGCATCGGCTCGTTCGGTCCGACCTCGTCGATCAAGTTGTTGCCAAAGATCCTGCAGCACTACCGCGCCGCTCACCCTGGCATCGAGGTCCACATTGATGAAGGTCCCGACCGCCAGGTGATCCAGTGGCTGGAAGAACGACGCATCGACATCGGCTTTGTGGTGTTGCCCCAGGAGCGCTTCGACACCTTCGCACTGATCGAAGACCAAATGGTCGCGTTACTGCCCGCCGATCATCCGCTGGCGGATCGCGAAAGCGTGAGCCTGGACGATTTGTGCCACGACCCCTTCGTGCTGACCGAAGCCGGTTCTTCGGAACTGGTATCGCGGTTATTCAGTGCCGCGCGACTGACACCTAACATTCGCTTTCGCTGCTCGCAACTGCTGAGCACGCTGGACACTGTGGCTCGAGGGGATGCCTTGACGGTGGTCGCTGAAGGCTCACTGCCCGATCACCACGATGATCGCTACGTCAAAAAACCGCTGTTGCCAGCGGTCGCTCGCCAGGTGGGTCTGGCGGTGCTCGACCGGCGCCAGTCTTCACCGGCAGCGCTGGCCTTTATCAAACTGGCTACAAGTCTGGACTTGCGTTGAACGGCACAAGCCTTGAAGGCCAACTATCATGGCCTCTGACCGAACTCTTCATGGGAGGCATGCCGTTGTCCTGCCAGCATTTGAGAGCCCTATTTCATCGTTACAGGTTTCGCGAATGCCTCTGACTGTCAAAACTCGCCGCAAACGTGGCACCCGGATTGTCGTGACGGTATTGAGCGGTTTGCTCCCGATACTGCTGGGGGTCGCCATTCTTTACTGGCAGGCTGAACGTGCACTTTCGCAAAACGCCCAACTGACCGCCGAAGAAGCCATCCGCCAATTCGAGCTGATGCTCGACAACACCGCCCAGGCCGCTCGCGAGTTATTGCCGCTGGCCGGCCAATCCTGCAACGACGTCAAACTGGCCTTGCGCGAACAGGTCACCCGCCGTCCGTTCGTGCGCTCGACGAATCTGGTCTGGGACGACAACCTCTATTGCAGTTCGTTGTTTGGTGACTATCAGGAAAAGGTCAACGCCGGGGACTACGCCCAAGGCAGGTTATGGCTCATGAACGGCAACCCCGTCACGCCCAATACCGCGTTGCTGGTGTACCGGCTCAGCGAAGGAAAACAGGGAGCGCTGAGCACGCTGGACGGTTATCACTTGAGTAACGTCTTGCGCCTGATTGGTCGTAAGACATTGCTGATGCTGCAAGTCGGTCCAAGCTGGTTGTCGGCTGACGGCAAGGTTCACGAAGACGCCCCGCCCGCCCTGCCCGTCGCTGAAAGCAAAATGATGTCCTCGCGTTACGCCTTCACTGTCGCGGCGGGTTTCCCTGAGGGCGAGACCTGGCGCTACATGAGCAGCGAGTATCCGCCGCTGTTCAGCTTGCTGATCTTTTTTGGCGTCGTGTCCGGCCTGATTGGGCATGTTGTGCAAAAGCGTTCGACTTCACCCAGTCATGAACTGCAGCGTGCACTGGAGGCGGCGGAGTTCGTTCCGTATTTTCAGCCGGTGGTGCATGGCACGAACAAGAAGTGGTCCGGCACCGAAGTGTTGATGCGCTGGAATCATCCGAAGGAAGGCCTGGTGCGCCCTGACCTGTTCATCCCGTTTGCCGAGCACTCCGGCCTGATCGTACCGATGACTCGCTCACTGATGCAGCAAACGGCGCAATGGCTGGGGCCTGTCTCTTCCACGTTCGAGGAGCCGTTTCACATCGGCATCAACATTACGGCCAGCCACTGCAAGGACCTGGAACTGGTCAAGGATTGCACGGAGTTTCTCGGTGCCTTTACGCCGGGCTCCGTCCACCTGGTGCTGGAACTGACCGAGCGCGAACTGATCGAGCCCACCGCTATCACGTTGCAGTTGTTCGAGCAGCTTCACGCGCTGGGTGTGATGATCGCCATCGACGACTTTGGCACCGGTCACTCAAGCCTGGATTACTTGCGCCAGTTCAACGTCGACTTCCTGAAAATCGACCAGAGCTTTGTCGCCATGATCGGCGCTGACGCCCTTTCCCGGCACATTCTGGACAGCATCATCGAACTCTCGGCCAAGCTCGATCTGGGCATCGTTGCCGAAGGCGTGGAAACCGAAGAGCAAAGTGCTTACCTCACGGCTCATGGTGTGAACTTCTTGCAAGGTTATCTGTTCGGACGGCCGATGCCCGGCGCCGACTTCATTGATGCATTAAGTCACCATTAACTAGCGTCGTTATGCGTCAAGAAAACGAGGTCGCGCACCGATTTGAATCAAAAAACTACTGTTGTTACATGAAGAAAAAGTCAGGATTTACTCTTTGCCCATTAACTACTACAATTTTTCGTACCTGCGCTAGATTGGCAGGCGAGCCATTTATCACCGAGTCGCTTCAAGGCTCTTGGCTTATAGCTTTGTTTGCGGTTGGTATCAGCCAAACACACTATTGGAGTAAAGATATTGTCCAGACTCGCTGAATTTCGTGCAGCTGAAAAGGCCCTTCAAGAACAGCTCAAGCAGCTGGAATCCCTGAAGAACGATGCCGGGCTCAAGAAAGAAATCGAATTCGAAGAAAAGCTCCAGGGGCTGATGAAAACCTATGGCAAGAGCCTGCGCGACATCATCGCCATTCTCGATCCGAACCCGGCAAAATCCGGCCTGCAACAGGCCGCTGCGCCTAAAACCCGCCGCGCCCGCGTGGTCAAGGTTTATCAGAACCCGCACACCGGTGAACTGATTGAAACCAAGGGCGGCAACCACCGCGGCCTGAAAGCCTGGAAGGAACAATACGGTGCTGCCACCGTTGATTCCTGGCTGCGCGGCTAAGCACTCGCGGTGAAAAAAAGCCCTGCCTTGCGCAGGGCTTTTTTCATGGACGCCTTCCAGATGCAACGATTGGAATCGATAAACTCGCTACTTGCCGATTAACTTTGGGTTTAATCCCTTCGGGTATCTAAAGATTGCGAAATGCACGACCGCGCAAACCTTTAACTAAAGTTTCAAGCTGTTACGAGCAACCTCTATTTCATCCAGGCTTGCCTTATAAGCCTCGGCCTGCCCCGCGTACGAAAGAACATAGGCCTTATCGGCATCCACTGCGGCGACCAATGTTTGCGACAGCACATGTCGACCGTTTTGGGTGATCGTACAGGTAGTTTCCAGTGCCGATAGCCGACTCAAGGTTGCCGCATGGATTTTGTTGCAGACGCTTTGATAGCCGCCCTGGAGAAAATCCTTCTGCACCGACTTGCGCATCTCCAGCAACACGCCTTCCAGATTCACCTGATGACCGCTTTCCACTGTCGTCATGGTCAACTCCATCACCATCACCGGCGTGCCACCCTGATCATTCTTCACCGCGCGCTGGCGGGAGACCTGAGGCTTGGCATCATCCTGCGGGATCGCTTCAACTTCCCAGCCATCTGGCCACGTCACGATCGGCGCCTCTGCATGAGCGCAAGCCATGCCTGACAGCAGGCCAATCAGAACGAACAGCGATTTACAGAATCGGATCATTGCAAGGAATACTCACGGATTGAGCCGCAAAGTCTGAGCCTCGCCCGGCTGTCAGGCAATAGCCGACGGTTTGGGTTTGGTGATGCCTGCGCCCTTGCGTATCATTATCGCCATCGTTAGCCCCACTTATTGTCCGGAGGGCCCATGAGCCTGCACGAATTGAACACTTTCCCGGGTGTGACCGCCCAACCTGATACCGCCACCCAGAAGTTCGTCTTCAACCACACCATGCTGCGGGTCAAGGACATCACCAAGTCCCTGGATTTCTACACGCGCATCCTCGGTTTCTCGCTGGTGGAAAAACGCGACTTTCCGGAAGCCGAGTTCAGCCTCTATTTCCTGGCGCTGGTCGATAAAGACCAGATCCCGGCCGATGCCGCCGCCCGTACCGAGTGGATGAAGTCGATTCCCGGCATTCTCGAGCTGACCCACAACCACGGCACCGAAAACGACGCGGATTTTGCCTACCATAACGGCAACACCGACCCACGCGGCTTCGGCCACATCTGCATCTCGGTGCCGGACATCGTCGCTGCGTGCGAGCGTTTCGAAGCGTTGGGCTGCGATTTCCAGAAGCGCCTGAACGATGGCCGCATGAAGAGCCTGGCGTTCATCAAGGACCCGGATGCCTACTGGGTCGAGATCATCCAGCCCGCGCCGATGTAAAGCAAAGTCAAAAGATCGCAGGCTTCGCCAGCTCCTACAGAATCACGCACGACTTGGCTCTTGCAGGAGCTGCCGCAGGCTGCGATCTTTTCGACAGACACAAAAAACCCCATGATCACTCATGGGGTTTTGTGTTTTCGGCATCCGGTTTATGCCGGCGCGGAAGTCCTGATCAGGTGATCGAAGGCGCTCAGAGAAGCCTTGGCGCCCTCGCCCACGGCAATCACGATCTGCTTGTACGGCACGGTCGTCACGTCACCGGCAGCAAACACACCTGGCAGCGATGTCTCGCCACGCGCATCGACGATGATCTCGCCACGCGGCGACAGCTCGACGGTGCCTTTGAGCCAGTCGGTGTTCGGCAGCAAACCGATCTGCACGAAGATGCCTTCGAGGTTGACCGTGTTGAACTCACCCGAATCGCGATCCTTGTAGACCAGGCCGGTCACTTTCTGGCCGTCGCCCTTCACTTCACTGGTCAGTGCGCTGGTGATCACATTGACGTTCGGGAGGCTGAACAACTTGCGTTGCAGCACGGCATCGGCGCGCAGCTTGCTGTCAAACTCCAGCAGCGTGACGTGGCTGACAATACCAGCCAGATCGATCGCGGCTTCAACACCGGAGTTCCCGCCGCCGATCACCGCGACGCGCTTGCCTTTGAACAGCGGGCCGTCACAGTGCGGGCAGAAACACACGCCTTTGGCTTTGTATTCCTGCTCCCCCGGCACGCCCATTTCACGCCAGCGCGCGCCTGTGGCAAGGATCAGCGCTTTGGTTTTCAGGCTGGCACCGCTTTCGAAGCGGACTTCATGCAACTCGCCAGGGTTTTTCGCCGGGATCAGCGCGGTCGCCCGTTGCAGGTTCATGATGTCGACGTCGTACTGCTTGACGTGTTCTTCGAGCGCGCTGGCCAGCTTCGGCCCTTCGGTTTCCTGTACGGAAATGAAGTTCTCGATGGCCATGGTGTCGAGCACCTGCCCACCAAAACGCTCAGCCGCCACGCCAGTGCGAATGCCTTTACGGGCGGCGTAGATCGCCGCCGATGCACCGGCCGGGCCACCGCCGACCACCAGTACGTCAAAGGCTTCCTTGGCGTTGATCTTCTCGGCTTGGCGTTCGGCACCACTGGTGTCGATCTTGGCGAGGATTTCTTCCAGGCCCATACGACCCTGGCCGAAAATCTCCCCGTTCAGGTAAATGCTTGGCACGGCCATGATCTTGCGATCATCGACTTCGGCCTGGAACAGCGCGCCATCGATAGCGACGTGGCGAATGTTCGGGTTCAGTACCGCCATCAGGTTCAGCGCCTGGACCACGTCCGGGCAGTTCTGGCAGGACAGCGAGAAGTAAGTCTCGAAGCTGAACTCGC
This sequence comes from Pseudomonas fluorescens NCIMB 11764, assembly GCF_000293885.2. Classification (NCBI taxonomy): domain Bacteria; kingdom Pseudomonadati; phylum Pseudomonadota; class Gammaproteobacteria; order Pseudomonadales; family Pseudomonadaceae; genus Pseudomonas; species Pseudomonas fluorescens. Next base: position 4,402,949 of record NZ_CP010945.1, on the reverse strand, counting down.
CTTTGAGCGAGCGGATCTGTTCGATCACTTCCGCGCTGGCTTTTGACGGGTGGCCGCCGACTTGCAGCAAGGCCAGCACCAACGAGGTGAATTCGTGGCCCATCGGAATGCCGGCGAAACTCAGGCTGATATCGGCACCGGGACGGTTGATCGAGAACGATGGCTTGCGTGCGTCGTCACCGTTGTCGAGCAGGGTAATCTGGGTGGAAAGACTGGCAACGTCTTTCAGCAGTTCGAGCATTTCCTGGGATTTCGCACCGTCGTCGAGGGATGCAACGATCTCGATCGGCTGGGTGACCCGTTCCAGGTACGATTTCAACTGGGCTTTAAGATTGGCGTCCAACATACGGGCGATTTCCTTTATTCGTGTCGAAAAAAAACGCCCGAGCGAATCTCGCCCGGGCGTTTTTATTGGGCGGTTGCAGCTTACTTAGGTGCGGAAACCCGCCCTGATGATGCTTTCACAGACTTAGATCTTGCCGACCAGGTCCAGGGACGGAGCCAGAGTGGCCTCGCCTTCTTTCCACTTGGCTGGGCAAACCTGGCCTGGGTGAGCAGCGACGTACTGGGCAGCCTTGATTTTGCGCAGCAGCTCGGAAGCGTCACGGCCAACGCCGCCATCGTTCAGTTCAACGATTTTGATCTGGCCTTCCGGGTTGATCACGAAGGTGCCACGGTCAGCCAGACCGGCTTCTTCGATCAGCACGTCGAAGTTGCGGGAGATAGCGTGGGTCGGGTCGCCGATCATGGTGTACTGGATTTTGCCGATGGCTGGCGAAGTGTTGTGCCAGGCAGCGTGAGCAAAGTGGGTGTCAGTGGAAACGCTGTAGATTTCGACGCCCAGTTTCTGGAACTCGTCGTAGTTGTCAGCCAGGTCTTCCAGTTCGGTCGGGCAAACGAAGGTGAAGTCGGCTGGGTAGAAGAAAACCACAGACCACTTGCCTTTCAGGTCAGCGTCCGAGACTTTTACGAAGTCGCCATTTTTGAAGGCGTCAGCTTTGAACGGTTTAACTTGGCTGTTGATGATAGGCATCGGTGACTCTCCGTCATGGGTTAAGAAGTTGATGGAGTGAACTCTACCCACTCGACGCACGGATGGCTCATTGGCAAACTTGATGCTGCTGATGGGTTTTCGCTATTAGCCAGCAGTATTAATAGAAGAAAACGATATCTAGGCCGCCGAGGGCTTTTCAGAAATCCGCGCCATCCCCAGAAACGGATTGGCTTCCACGTAACGCATCGCCGACTTCATGTCCTTCCAGCCCACGTAGCTCATCAGCGATTTCAAGTCCCAGCCACTTTGGTGCGCCCAGGTGGCGAAGCCGCGTCGCAGGGAGTGACTGGTGTACTGCTCGGCCGGGATACCGGCGCGTTCCAGCGCCTGGCGCAATAACGGAATGACGCTGTTGGCGTGCAACCCCTCCTCGCTCAAATGCCCCCAACGATCGATGCCACGGAATACCGGCCCGCGCACCAGCGCCGCTTCGCTGATCCAGGCGATGTATGCCTGCACCGGACACAGACGCTGCAATGCCGGCGTCTGGTAGGTCTTGCCGAGGTTATCGCGGTCGCTCTTGCTCCGCGGCAAATAGAGGGTGATGCCGGAGCCCGCGCTGGCCTGCACGTGTTCGATTTGCACGCGGCACAACTCATCGCTGCGAAAACCGCGCCAAAAGCCCAACAGGATCAGCGCGCTATCGCGCCGGGCTCTCAACAGGGCCGGTTGATCATGTTGTGATTTCGCGGTTTGTGCTTCCTGCTCCAGCCAGGCAACCACTTGCTCCAGATGCTGAAGCTGCAATGGCTCGGCCTGTTTCTCCTGGGCCGGGTGCAGTGCGCGAATGCCTTTGAAGACCTGGCGCACAAACGGCGCCTTGGTGGGATCGGCAAAGCCCTGACTGTTGTGCCACTGAGCGAGCGCCGACAGGCGCAGCTTCAACGTGTTGATCGACAGCTCCCCGGCGTACGCCACCAGATAGCGCGCGACGCTGTCAGCAGTGGCCGGCAGGAAACCGCCCCAACTCACTTCGAAATGCTCGATGGCCGCTCGATAGCTACGGCGGGTGTTGTCACGCGTGGCGGCTTGCAGGTAGCGATCCAGATCGGTCATGGGCTCACGTCTCGAAGTCGTACGGCTTTTGCGGCGCTAAAGCCGTTCCAAAGCGCATCACATTGGGTAATACCAGTATATCCCGTATCAATAATTTACATTTATTGAGTTATTACCATGCATGGTACACTGTCGTTTTAGTGGTATGTACCACAGTACGAAATCGTAGGAGAACACATGGCTCGTGGCGGTATAAACAAAGCAGTGGTTCAAACGGCGCGTCTGGCTATCCTCGCCCGCGGAGAACACCCGAGCATCGACGCTGTACGTATCGAGATGGGTAACACGGGCTCAAAAACCACCATTCACCGGTATTTGAAGGAACTGGACGATGGCGTCGAGCCCGCCGCACCCTCCTCTGAACCCATCGATGACGAACTGACAGGGCTGGTCTCGCGCCTCGCGCAACGCCTCAAGGAACAGGCGCAGGCGCCCATCGATCAGGCTCGCGAGAAGTTCGAGCAACAACGAAAAGCGCTGGAAATCCAGCTGACTGACGCGCAAGAAGCCAACAGCGAATTACAGCAGCAGTACGAGCTTCAAACCCTGGCGCTGACACAGGAATCCGACACCCTGCAAAACACCCTGTCCATGCTGCAGACCGAGCAAACCCGCAACGCCGGGCTGAACCAGGCGCTGGCGGACTTCGAGTTGCGCTTGCAGGACAAGGACGAGCAGATCCGCTCTCTTGAGGAAAAGCACCTGCACGCCCGCGATGCGCTTGAGCACTATCGCAATGCCGTCAAAGAGCAGCGCGAACAGGAGCAACGACGCCACGAAGGCCAGGTGCAGCAGATCCAGATGGAATTGCGCCAGGCCCAGCAAAGCGCCCTCGTACGCCAGGATGAAATCACCCAACTGCACCGTGACAACGAGCGCTTGTTGACTGAAAACCGTGGCACGCTACGGGAACTGAGCCTGCTGCAGGAACAGCTCAAGCAAATCCACACCCGTCAGGATCAATTGCTGGAACAGGTCAACCGCATCGACAGCGAACGCACCCTCCTCCAGGAACGCCTGCGCGCAGCCCTGCTGGAAAGCCAGTCGCTGAAACAGAGCGTCGAGGAGCAGTCGCAGGTAAACAAAGCGCTGGAAGTTGAACTGCTCAAGACTCAGGCGAGCCTCGATGAAAGCGTGCGCCTGGCGGCTGTCGTTGCGACAGCGCCAGACGCAGCCAAGGCCGATTAACCTGCGACCGGCGTACGCATCGTAACGAACTCTTCGGCGGCCGTCGGGTGTACGCCGATGGTTTCGTCGAAGTCGCGCTTGGTGGCGCCCGCCTTCAGGGCGATTGCCAGCCCTTGGACGATTTCGCCGGCATCCGGCCCGACCATGTGACAGCCAAGCACCTTGTCGGTCTTGCCGTCCACCACGAGCTTCATCAGCGTGCGCTCCTGGCACTCAGTCAGGGTCAGCTTCATCGGGCGGAAACGGCTTTCGAAGGTCACCACGTCGTGGCCGGCTTCGCGAGCCTCTTCTTCGGTCAGGCCAACGGTGCCGATGTTCGGCAAGCTGAACACCGCGGTCGGGATCATCTTGTAATCCACCGGACGATATTGCTCAGGCTTGAACAAGCGTCGCGCCACGGCCATGCCTTCGGCCAGTGCAACCGGCGTGAGCTGGACCCGACCAATCACATCGCCAAGGGCAAGGATCGACGGCTCGGCGGTCTGGTATCGCTCATCGACCTCGACGAAACCTTTCTTGTCGAGTTTGACGCCAGTGTTTTCCAGCCCAAGGTTGTCCAGCATCGGGCGGCGGCCGGTGGCGTAGAACACGCAATCGGCTTCCAGCTGGCGACCGTCCTTGAGCGTCACTTTCAGACTGCCTCCGGTCAGTTTTTCAATGCGCTCGATGTCGGCATTGAATTGCAGGTCCATGCCACGCTTGGTCAGCTCTTCCTGCAAGTGCTTGCGCACCGCGCCGTCAAAGCCGCGCAGGAACAGGTCACCGCGATACAACAACGTGGTCTGGGCGCCCAGGCCGTGGAAGATCCCGGCAAACTCGACGGCGATGTAACCACCCCCCACGACCAGCACGCGTTTTGGCAACTCTTTGAGGAAAAACGCCTGGTTGGAGCTGATCGCATGCTCGTGCCCCGGAATCTCCGGGATTTGCGGCCAGCCGCCAGTAGCGATCAGGATGTTCTTGGCGGTGAAACGTTCGCCATTGATCTCGACGGTATGGGGGTCGACGATTTTGGCGTGGCCTTCATGCAGGGTCACACCACTGTTCACCAGCAGGTTGCGATAGATACCGTTCAGGCGATTGATCTCGCGATCCTTGTTGGCGATCAGCGTTGCCCAATCGAACTTCGCCTCCCCCGGCGTCCAGCCAAAACCCGAAGATTGCTCGAAGTCTTCGGCGAAGTGCGCGCCGTAGACCAGCAATTTCTTCGGCACGCAACCGACGTTCACACAGGTGCCACCCAGGTAGCGGCTCTCGGCCACGGCCACTTTCGCGCCAAACCCGGCCGCAAAACGCGCAGCCCGCACACCGCCGGAACCGGCGCCAATCACATAAAGGTCAAAATCGTAGGCCATTTTCAATCTCCTCGGCAGGCAAACAGCATACCCGCAGACGTCCGTTGGGCAAGCGCTGCAAACGATATGGGGTCGGAAAATGAAAAAGCCACCCGAAGGTGGCTTTTCAATACAGGCAGGTCAAACGCTATCAGTAAGCCTTGCCCGTCTTGTAGAAGTTCTCGAAGCAGAAGTTGGTCGCTTCGATGTAGCCTTCAGCGCCACCGCAGTCGAAACGCTTGCCCTTGAACTTGTAGGCAATCACGCAACCGTTCTTCGCCTGTTTCATCAGGGCGTCGGTGATCTGGATCTCGCCACCTTTGCCTGGCTCGGTTTGCTTGATCAGTTCGAAAATGTCCGGAGTCAGGATGTAACGACCGATGATCGCCAGGTTCGACGGAGCGTCTTCCGGGGCCGGTTTTTCGACCATGTTACGAACGCGGTACAGGTCGTCAGCGATCAACTCGCCAGCGATCACGCCGTACTTGTTGGTTTCCAGCGGATCCACTTCCTGGATCGCGACGATGGTGCAGCGATACTGCTCGTACAGCTTGACCATCTGGGTCAGCACGCCGTCGCCTTCCAGGTTGACGCACAGGTCGTCCGCCAGCACCACGGCGAACGGCTCGTCACCGATCAGCGGGCGGCCGGTCAGGATCGCGTGGCCAAGGCCTTTCATTTCGGTTTGACGGGTGTAGGAGAACGAGCACTCGTCCAGCAGCTTGCGGATGCCAACCAGGTATTTTTCCTTGTCGGTGCCCTTGATCTGGTTTTCCAGCTCGTAGCTAATGTCGAAGTGGTCTTCCAGGGCGCGTTTGCCGCGACCGGTGACGATGGAGATTTCGGTCAAACCGGCGTCCAGAGCTTCTTCGACGCCGTACTGGATCAGTGGCTTGTTTACCACCGGCAGCATTTCCTTGGGCATGGCTTTAGTCGCTGGCAGGAAGCGAGTACCGTAACCGGCTGCTGGGAACAAGCATTTCTTGATCATATAAGTCCTTGAAAGGGCTGTGTGTTCGAGTTTCGGCGCAGTCTAATCAGGCCGCGAGCACCTTACAATGCCTCGCGCTGGCTAACCGATGCCATCATAGAGAAATATTCTCGCGGATAGTTCCGCAGATCGCTCCAGTGCCCTTTATAGATAGCAGAGATTCCGACCGGCGCCGACGAATTTGCCGCGCGCAGATTCTCGCCACCATACGCCCATCAGCACCCGTTGCGTCCAATTGGCGCTATCATTGCGCAATTGAACCAGCCAACGAGGCAGATAGATGTCGGTAGCAAAAAGTATCAACGGGTTCCTGATCAATCAGGCGAAAGACGGCCAGTGGTGGGTAGACAGCGCCAGCGGCGAGAATATCGCCGGGCCATTCCCGACCGAAGCGTTGGCGTTTGAAGTGGCGTCCGTATTGGAGCTCGAACACCCGGCCCCTAAGCGTCGCGGTAAAGACAAGTCCTGAGAAGCACCTGACTTAACCCAAGCCCTGCCTCACGCAGGGCTTTTTTTGCGTTTGCCTGCAAAGAAGTGGCCTTTCGCTATAACCTTTTGATTCCGGCGCTGTCACAGGCTTAGCCCCATTATCCTGACGACGACCACAACATGACTAAATTCTTGCCCCTGTTTGCCGTATTGGCCCTGAGCGGCTGCGCAACTTCCGAAACCACCTACTTGAACAACGGCCAGCAAGGCCTGACCATCGATTGCTCGGGAGAAGCCAACTCCTGGGCCACCTGCTATGAAAAAGCCGATGCTTCATGCGCCGGCACCGGCTATCGAATCGTTGGCACTGACGGCACACCTTCAACCAAGGAAAGTGACAAGACCCTGGGCGTCGATGTCGGCAATTACAAAAACCGCAGCGTGGTGGTGGTCTGCAAGTAAGGCGCTTGTGCCCTACATGTGAATTTCAGCGAATTTGATCCCGAGACCGCGTACGGTCTCGATCAGGTCGTCAAGGCGACCGAAGGATTCGACTTCATCGTTGTCATCCACCAGAAAATAACTGCGCCCGGCGCTTTTCTTGAAAAACACGATCCATTCCCCCGGGTCCGCCGGATTCTGAATCACATGGGTAGCAGAGATTTGACCCTCTGCATGCCGCTCCCGTACCTGCTCTCGCTTCATGCTCGACTCCAGAAATGACAATGCCGCCAAGCGCTGCTTTGGCGGCATCGGTGCTGACTGTCGCTAGTTTATCAGCCGGAGATACACGCGGTGGCAGCATTGCGCACATCCATCGGGCGTAATGGCACATTGGAAATGCGTTCGTGCAGCTTGATGCTGCTGCCGCTGGAACGCTCTTCAATATCGAATACGGCCGCCGGGCCCGAGGAGAACTTCTGCGGCACGATGACCCGCACGCCTTCTTTCTCCTGCGGCTCGACTTGCAGGGCCCCGCGACTGCTGGCCAGTTTTTCGGTCAGGCACTGCGCGTATTCATTGGGCTTCTTGCCGGAAATCACATTCATGGTGGGCAGCGACTCGTTGATTTCCGAGACACTTGCACAACCACTCATCGCCAATGCAAACGGCAAGACCCATGCACCCCACTTCATACAAAACCTCCGATAAAGACCCTCCGACAGCACAAATGCTGGTTTTCTCCGAGGCTCACTGCTTTTATCGCTCATGGAATTCCGAATAACTGTTTTTAATTGTCAAAGCACACCCCGACGACCGGATAATAACCTGTTCGGGCTGATAAACTGCGCCAATCGACCATGCTATCGTTTTGATTTTGTAGAAAAAGCCCTTCTGGAGGCGCCTCATGAAATTTATCCACCAGCGCGAGCACCTCAATGAAGACGACATCGTCGTCATCCAGTGCTCCCAAATGTGCAACATCCGCTTGATGAACGACGCCAATTTCCGCAGCTTCAAGAATGGCGGCCGTCACACTTACCATGGCGGTGCTTTCGACACCTTCCCGGCCCGCATTACTGCACCGAGTACCGGTTTCTGGAACATCACCATCGACACCGTCAACCGTCGGCCGATCAGCGTAACCCGCAAACCGACCCTGACTCACTCGATCAAGATCATCCGCCGCTCCACCTCAAAACTGAGCTGAGCGACGCCCGACACGACTATCAAGCAGGTATGACCGTGGCCCAAACGACCAAGTACGTCATCAAATACAAACTCAACGGCGAACGCCGTTTCGAATTCGCCCAACTGGAAAACGGCACCGAAGCCGAAGCCAGGGCCGCGCTGGACGCGATTCATGGCCAGAGCGAAGACGTCATCAGCGAGATCAGCGTCAGCAAAGCGCTGTAACGGGATTCGGAGCGACAATGTGGACGTCTGCTCCATCCGTTGAATTCGACCGCAAGCCCCGGAGTGTTCACCCCGGCAGCGCTCCCTAGACTGGCCACCTCGACCTTTGGTTAAGGAGTCAGAACATGTCTACCTCCCCGATTCGTTTCATCAGCGGCACTTCAAGCCTTGGCATCCTGCTGCTGGCCGCCAGCGCGCAGGGATTGTGCGCGTTGCTGCTCGGCGATGACCTGGAGACGCTGGAACGCGACCTAGCACGGCGATTTCCCGGCCAGCCCCAACGTGATGAAGGCTTGATGCCGGCGTTGGAACACACCCTCCGCTATCTCGACAACCCTCTGACAGTGCTCGATTTGCCACTGGACCTGTCGGGTAGCGTTTTCCAGCAGCGCGTCTGGGAAGCTTTGCGCCAAATCCCGCTCGGCCAAACCGTCAGTTACCAGCGGATCGCCCGTCAACTGGGACAACCCAAAGCGTTCCGGGCCGTGGCCAATGCCTGCGGCGCGAACCCGCTGGCAATCATCGTGCCCTGCCATCGGGTACTGCGCCAGGATGGCAGCCTCGGCGGTTACCGCTGGGGCCTGGAGCGCAAGCGGCAACTGTTGGAACGCGAGGCGCAGCAATGATCGAGCACTTTCTGGATGCACTCGATTGGGCAACACTGGAGCAACAACTGGATCAGGATGGTTGCGCGATCATCCGCTCGCTGATCAGCAGCGAGACGTGCGATGACATCAGTGCGCTGTACGCCCGATCCGAACCGTTCCGCTCGCACGTCATGATGGCTCGTCACGGCTTCGGCCGTGGCGAGTACAAATACTTCCGCTATCCGTTGCCAGAGATCATCGCCACATTGCGCAAATCGCTCTACCCTCGGCTGGTGCCGATCGCCAACCGCTGGTACGAGCAAATGGACTTGCCGGTCCGTTTCCCTGATACGCAGGCGGCGTTCCTTGAACGCTGCCACGCCGCCGATCAGGTGCGTCCAACGCCGCTGTTGCTGCAATATGGGCCACAGGACTACAACTGCCTGCATCAGGATCTGTACGGCGAACACGTTTTTCCGCTGCAAGTGGCGATTCTTCTGTCAGAGCCGGGCGAAGATTTCACCGGCGGCGAGTTTGTCCTGACCGAACAACGCCCACGGATGCAGTCGCGCCCCCAGGTCATTGGATTGAAAAAAGGTGACGCGGTGATCTTTGCCGTCAACCAGCGACCGGTCAAAGGCGTTCGCGGCTATTACCGGGTCACCCTGCGCCACGGAGTGAGTCGCCTGCACAGTGGAAAACGGCATACCCTTGGCATCATCTTTCACGACGCGTTATGACCTTATGAACCCGATCACTCTCGATCTGTTTGCCGACCCAGAGCCCGAACAGCAACCTCGGCGCGAGCAAATTGGCGAAAAGTCCTACGTCTTGAGAGGCTTTGCCCTGCCTTGGCTGGAGCAATTACTGTCTGCGCTCGAGACGGTTCTGGCAGCATCGCCGTTCCGGCACATGATCACGCCCGGCGGCTTTACCATGTCAGCGGCCATGAGCAGTTGCGGCACATGGGGGTGGACCACCGACCGCAGCGGTTATCGCTATTCCCGTCATGATCCACGGACCGACGCCCCCTGGCCGGAAATGCCGCCGGTCTTTCTTGAGCTCGCACAGGCCGCGGCGCTCGAAGCCGGTTTTGCCGATTTCATGCCGGATTCTTGCCTGATCAACCGCTATATCCCTGGCGCGAAGATGTCATTGCACCAGGACAAGGACGAAGCGTCCTACGCAGCGCCGATCGTTTCGGTGTCGCTGGGCCTGCCGGCGATGTTCCTGTTCGGTGGTTTTGAACGCAGCGACAAAAGTCAGCGGGTACCGGTGTTCCATGGCGATATCGTGGTCTGGGGTGGCGTCGATCGCCTGCGTTATCACGGGGTCTTGCCGATCAAGGAGGGCCAGCATCGGCGCATGGGCGAGCAACGGATCAACTTTACGTTTCGTACCGCACAGTGAGCCCGCGAATTTGACCGCAAGACCCGGAGTGCAACGACCCTGCCGGCTGATTACTCTGAATCAAACGGGTCAACGGACATGAAGCCATGACAACCACCGAGAACGATCCCCGCTGGGCCGCCGTCGTCGCCCGGGATCCCCGCGCTGACGGGCAGTTTGTGTACGCGGTGAAAACCACCGGCATCTACTGCCGCCCCAGCAGCCTGGCGCGTTTGCCGAAGCCGCAGAATGTCGAGTTCTTTGACACGGCCGAACAGGCCCAGGCAGCGGGTTACCGCCCAAGCAAACGAGCGGCGAAGGATCAAAGTGATGTCGCCGCGCAACATGCCGCGACCGTCGCCGCTGCTTGTCGTCAGATCGAAACAGCCGAGCATCTGCCGGCGCTGAGTGAACTGGCCGACGTCGCGGGCCTGAGCAGTTTTCACTTTCACCGTGTGTTTAAAGCCGTTACCGGACTGACACCCAAGGGCTACGCCACAGCCCACCGTTCACGCAAGGTTCGTCAACGGCTAAGCGGTGGAGGTTCGGTGACCGAGGCTTTGTATGACGCCGGTTTCAACTCCAACAGCCGTTTTTATGAGGCGGCGGATCAGCTGCTGGGCATGAAACCCGGTGACTACCGCGCGGAAGGCCAGAACAATGACATTCGATTCGCCGTTGGCCAGTGTTCACTGGGGGCGATTCTGGTGGCGCAGAGCGTACGCGGTGTTTGCGCGATTCTACTGGGTGATGACCCGCACCAACTGGTGTGCGACCTGCAAGACAAGTTTCGGCGAGCCAACCTGATTGGCGCCGATCATGAGTTCGAGCAACTGATCGCCAAGGTCGTCGGTTTTATCGAAGCCCCGGCCATTGGCCTGGATTTACCGCTGGACGTTCAAGGCACGGCATTTCAGGAGCGCGTCTGGCAGGCGTTGCGGGAGATTCCTGCAGGCAGCACTGCCAGTTACGCGGATATTGCCCAGCGCATCGGTGCACCGAAAGCGGTGCGCGCCGTGGCCCAGGCCTGCGGCGCGAACAGTCTGGCGGTGGCGATCCCGTGCCACCGCGTGGTGCGCAGCGATGGCAACCTGTCGGGCTATCGCTGGGGGGTGGAGCGCAAGCGGCAGTTGCTGGAACGCGAAAGCTGAAAGATCAAATCTTTTAGCGATTCACATCCACCACCACTCGACCGCGCAGCTGACCCGCAAGTAATCGTGGCGCGGCTTCTATTGCTTCACTCAAACCGATTTCGTGACTGATCAGCGGCAGCAAAGCGAAGTCCAGATCCTTGGCCAGGCGATTCCAGGCGAGCACTCGTTTGGCTTTGGGCTGGGTCACGCTGTTGATCCCGGCCAGTGTCACGCCACGCAAAATAAACGGGGCAACGGAGGCTGGAAAATCCATGCCTTGCGCCAGGCCACATGCAGCGACAGTGCCGTTGGCCTTCGTGCTGGCACAGGCGTTGGCCAGGGTGTGACTGCCGACCGAGTCGATCACGGCCGCCCAACGCTCCTTGGCCAGCGGCTTGCCCGGTTCCGACAGCGTAGCGCGGTCGATGATTTCGCTGGCCCCCAACTGCTTGAGGTAGTCGTGCTCGGAGGTACGACCAGTGGACGCAACCACCCGGTAACCGAGCTTGCTCAGCAACGCGATGGCGAAACTGCCTACACCGCCGTTGGCGCCCGTGACCAGGACATCGCCCTGCTCCGGCGTCACGCCGTTATGCTCCAGCGCCAGAATGCTCAGCATCGCCGTGTAGCCGGCCGTGCCGATGGCCATTGCCTGGGCAGGGGTGAATTCCGGGGGCAATGGAATCAGCCAGTCGCCATTCAAGCGCGCCTTCTGCGCCAATCCGCCCCAATGCCCTTCGCCTACACCCCAGCCATTGAGTACGACCTGATCACCGACCTTGTAGTCCGGATGCCCACTGACTTCGACAGTCCCCGCCAGATCGATGCCCGGCACCATCGGGAATTTTCGCACCACCGGGCTGCTGCCGGTGATCGCCAGACCGTCCTTGAAATTCAGCGTGCTGTACGCCACTCGCACGGTCACATCGCCCTCGGGCAGTTGATCGTCATTGATCTCTTGCAGTGTGGCCCGGTAACCGCTGTCGTCTTTGTCGATCAAAATGCCTTGGAACATTGTCGTCTCCTAATCGAATCACACCATTGTGGTGCAGTTGAAATATCACACTGCACCATTTTGTCGTACCCGACTTTATGCCAATCCGAGTGTTCCCATCACCGTGCGATTGACCCCCATGCAAAAATCGATTGGTCGTGAGCCCGGCATTGCTGGTACAAAACCCGTTCCTGTTGTGACACCGGAGAACCTTGCAAATGAGCCAATGGCCAGACACCCGAATTCTTGATCTGCTGGGGATCGAACTGCCCATCATCCAGGCGCCGATGGCTGGCGCCACCGGGTCGGCCATGGTGATCGCGGCGAGCAACGCCGGTGGCCTGGGCTCGATGCCTGCGGCGATGCTCAGCACCGAGCAGTTGCGCGAAGAATTGAAGACGATCCGCCAACACACTCAACGCCCTTTCAATGTCAATTTCTTCTGTCACCAACCACCGGCAGCCGACGAGCAACGCGCTCGAGACTGGAAGAATCTGCTGGAACCTTATTACCGGGAACTGGGGGTGGACTTCGACGCGCCGACGCCGGTGTCCAATCGCGCCCCCTTCGATCACGCGACTTGCGAAGTGATCGAAGAATGTCGCCCCGACGTGGTGAGCTTTCACTTCGGCCTGCCCGAAAAATCCCTGCTGGATCGCGTCAAGGCCACCGGCGCAAAGGTGCTGTCGTCAGCAACGACCGTCGAAGAAGCGATCTGGCTTGAGCAAAACGGTTGTGACGCAATCATCGCCATGGGTTATGAAGCCGGAGGCCATCGGGGCATGTTCCTCAGCGAGGATCTGAGCAGCCAGGTGGGTGTCTTCGCGCTGGTGCCGCAAATCGTCGACGCGGTGAAAGTGCCGGTGATTGCTGCCGGCGGTATTGCCGATGCACGAGGCGTCGCGGCGGCATTTATGTTGGGCGCTTCAGCGGTGCAGGTGGGTACGGCGTATCTGTTCACACCGGAAGCCAAAGTCAGCGCCTCCCATCACAAGGCATTGCGCACGGCAAAGGAAAGCGAGACTGCTGTCACTAATATTTTCACCGGCCGCCCGGCGCGGGGAATTCTGAACCGGGTCATGCGTGAACTCGGGCCGATGAGCGACAAGGCACCGGCCTTTCCATTGGCGGGTGGAGCGTTGATGCCATTGCGGGCGAAGGGGGAAGCGGATTTCAGCAACCTTTGGGCCGGGCAGGCATTTACGTTGGGGGTAGAGATGACGACGGCGGAGCTGACGCGGCGCTTGGCAGAGGAAGGGTTGGCGAAACTGCTGCGCGTGTAGACACAAAACCTGTGGCGAGGGGATTCATCCCCGTTCGGCTGCGCAGCAGACGCAAAATATTTGGATGTCGGCCGCAAAAGCGGGGCCGCTGCGCGACCCAACGGGGATGAATCCCCTCACCACAGACAAGCTCCCTCGCCACAGAGATTTATTCGTCACCCATGTAATCCAGTTCCAGCACATTCCGTTTGCAGGCAATTCGCTATATATTTAGCTATATAGCGCTGTACCTCCTCGCCGTACTTGCCTGCCACGGAGCCGTTTCATGACCATTCGTGCCTCACGTTTTGCCCCCATCTGCCTGGCGAGCCTGCTCGCAGTGTTCGCCATCGGCGCTGCCCAGGCCGATGAAGTCCAGGTCGCTGTCGCGGCCAACTTCACCGCGCCGATCCAGGCCATCGCTGCCGACTTCGAAAAAGACACCGGGCATAAACTGGTCACCTCCTTTGGTGCAACCGGCCAGTTCTACACCCAGATCAAGAATGGCGCGCCGTTCGAAGTGTTCCTCTCAGCGGACGACACCACCGCGCTAAAACTCGAAGCCGAAGGTGAGACGGTCAAGGGGTCGCGCTTCACCTACGCCGTCGGCACCCTCGCGCTTTGGTCGGCCAAGGAAGGTTACGTCGATGCCAAGGGCAAAACGTTGAGCGACAATCAATACCAGCATCTGTCGATCGCCAACCCGAAAACCGCGCCTTACGGCCTCGCCGCCACCCAGGTACTGGCCAGGCTGGGCCTGACCGACAAGGTCAAAGACAAAATCGTTGAAGGCCAGAACATCACCCAGGCTTACCAGTTCGTTTCCACCGGCAACGCAGAACTGGGCTTCGTCGCCTTGTCGCAGATCTACAAAGACGGCAAAGTGACCAGCGGTTCGGCGTGGATCGTTCCAGCCAGCCTGCACGAACCGATCAAACAAGATGCGGTGATCCTCAACAAAGGCAAGGGCAACCCGGCTGCCAAGGCACTGGTTGACTACCTCAAGGGGCCGAAAGCCGCCGCTGTCATCAAGTCCTACGGTTACCAACTCTAAATGACTCTATCGAGCGCCGACTTTTCCGCGATCTGGCTGACCCTGAAGCTCGCCTCCCTGACGACGGTTATCCTGCTGATCATCGGCACTCCGATTGCGTTGTGGCTGTCGCGCACCCAGTCCTGGTTGCGCGGCCCGATCGGGGCGATCGTCGCCCTGCCCCTGGTGTTGCCACCCACGGTGATTGGCTTTTATCTTTTGCTGGCGTTGGGTCCTAACGGTTTTGTCGGCCACTTCACCCAGTCACTGGGGCTCGGCACCCTGACCTTCAGTTTTGCCGGGTTGGTGATCGGTTCGGTGCTCTACTCGATGCCGTTCGTGGTGCAGCCGCTGCAGAATGCTTTCTCTGCCATCGGCAGCCGTCCGCTGGAAGTGGCCGCGACCTTGCGCGCCAATCCCTGGGACACCTTTTTCAGTGTGATCCTGCCGCTGGCCCGACCGGGTTTCATCACGGCGGCGATTCTCGGTTTCGCCCATACCGTTGGCGAATTTGGTGTGGTGCTGATGATCGGCGGCAACATTCCCGACAAGACCCGAGTGGTCTCGGTGCAAATCTACGATCACGTCGAGGCCATGGAATATGCCCAGGCCCACTGGTTGGCCGGGGCGATGTTAGTGTTCTCTTTCGCAGTGTTGCTGGCGCTCTACTCCAGTCGCAAAACCAGAGCAGGCTGGAGCTGATTGATGATCAAAACGCGTCTGAAACTGAACTACTCGGGGTTCGCCCTGGATGTGGATTTGCACCTGCCGGGCCGTGGCGTCACCGCGCTGTACGGTCACTCCGGCTCAGGCAAAACCACCTGCCTGCGCTGCATTGCAGGCCTTGAACGGGCAGAACAGGGTTTTATCCAGGTCAACGATGAAGTCTGGCAGGACAGCGACAGGAAGATTTTCGTCGCGCCGCACAAGCGCGCGCTCGGTTATGTCTTTCAGGAAGCCAGCCTGTTTCCGCATCTGTCGGTGCTGGCGAACCTGCAATTCGGTCTCAGGCGAATCCCGCAACAACTGCGCCGGGTCGACATGGCTCACGCGACTGAACTGCTGGGCATCGGCCATCTGCTGGATCGTCACCCACAAAACCTCTCCGGCGGTGAACGGCAGCGCATTGGCATCGCCCGCGCCCTGCTGACCAGCCCGAAGCTGTTGCTGATGGACGAACCGCTGGCGGCACTGGATTCGCAACGCAAAAGCGAAATCCTGCCGTACCTGCAACGGTTGCACGATGAACTGGACATCCCGGTGCTGTACGTCAGTCATTCCCAGGATGAGGTGGCTCGGCTGGCTGACCACATCGTCCTGCTCAGCCACGGCAAGGCACTGGCCAGCGGCCCTATCGGTGAAACCCTGGCCCGTCTCGACCTGCCATTGGCGTTGGGCGATGACGCTGGCGTCGTGATCGAGGGCCATGTCAGTACGTATGACGCGGACTATCAATTGCTGACCCTGCAATTACCGGGCGCCGCGCTGAACATTCGCGTGACACACACACCGATGGACGCCGGCCAGGCACTTCGCTGCAAGGTTCAGGCGCGCGATGTCAGTCTCAGCCTGCAAAGCGTCGAGCACAGCAGCATTCTCAATCGTCTGCCGGTGACGGTGGTCAGTGAAATGGGCGCGGACAACGCCGCCCACGTGCTGATTCGGCTGGACGCGGCCGGCACGCCGCTGCTGGCACGGATCACCCGCTACTCCCGGGATCAATTGAACGTGCACCCCGGCCAGCAACTCTGGGCGCAGATCAAGGCGGTGGCGGTGCTGGCGTAAATCCGCTGGCACGTCTGTAAAGGCGTGCGGTCAATGGCTGTAACGGCCCCTGATTCGTTGCCAAGGATTACCGCCATGC
Source organism: Pseudomonas fluorescens NCIMB 11764 (assembly GCF_000293885.2). Lineage (NCBI taxonomy): Bacteria > Pseudomonadati > Pseudomonadota > Gammaproteobacteria > Pseudomonadales > Pseudomonadaceae > Pseudomonas > Pseudomonas fluorescens. The sequence goes on along the minus strand of NZ_CP010945.1, from coordinate 4,386,778 downwards.
CCGATTCCGCATTGCCCGACGTGCTGCCGCCCGACCTGCACTACGTCGACGACACCCAGCCCGGCATCACTCGCAAGAAACTGCGCGGCAAGTTTTGCTACTTCGAACCCACGGGTCAGCGCATCACTGATCCGGACGAGATCAAGCGCATCAACGCCCTCGCCGTCCCTCCGGCCTACACCGACGTATGGATTTGCGCCGACCCGCGCGGGCACCTGCAAGCCACCGGCCGCGATGCCCGGGGGCGCAAACAATACCGTTACCACCCGCGCTGGCGGGAAGTACGCGATGCCGATAAATACTCGCGGTTGCGGGACTTCGGGCTGGCCCTGCCGAAGCTGCGCAAACAGCTTGAAACACTGTTGGAGGCGCCGGGTTTCAGCCGCGACAAAGTCATGGCCACGGTCATTACCTTGCTGGATGCGACCCTGATCCGGGTCGGCAATACGCAGTACGCGCGGGACAATCGCTCCTATGGGTTGACCACCCTGCGCAACCGTCACGTCGAGGTCAACGGCAGTGCGATCCGGTTCCAGTTCCGTGGCAAGAGCGGTGTCGAACACCAGATCACCGTGAAAGACCGGCGTCTGGCGCGAATCATCAAACGCTGCCAGGAAATTCCCGGGCAAAACCTGTTTCAGTATCTGGATGAAAACGGTGAACGGCACACCGTCAGTTCCTCCGACGTAAATGCCTATCTGCAAACGCTGACCGGCGCTGACTTCACCGCCAAGGATTACCGCACCTGGGCCGGCAGCGCCCTGGCATTGGCCGTGCTGCGCGAGTTGCAGTGGGAGCCGGAGTCTGATGCCAAGCGCCATGTAGTGGAAATGGTCAAGAACGTCGCCAGGCAACTCGGCAACACCCCGGCGGTCTGTCGCAAGTGCTATATCCACCCGGCGGTGCTCGACGGCTTTCTGCTGGGGGCATTGGCCGAGTTACCGCGACCCAGAACCCGTAAAGGCCTCAGGGCCGAAGAAGTCGGGCTGGCGATGTACCTGGAACGGATGATCGAGGCGTCTCAACCGACGAACTGACCTGTCCATTTTTTGCACGATCGCGAATGGCTTCTATAGTAGATGTGACAGAAATTAGCTCCGGTGACGCCATGGAAGACATTTTCGTTGTGCAGCGCTGCAACAAGATCATCATTCATGGTCGCCGCGCCGGGGAAGTCGGTCATCCACCACCCGACGCTAAAGTCTGGTATCGCATCATTGATACCCGCACCCGTGGCTTCATTGGCGACGGCTTTGATACTGAAGAAGATGCCCGTCGCGCCTGCCGTCTATACAACGCCCGATCGCAGGTGACGGCCCGACAAGGCTGAAGTCCGGGTCTATACTGAAATGGCTGAGGGACCAGCGACCCCATCGGCAGAAAGCTCGCTCCCAGCGGGCTTTTTGTTGCCAATTGCCAGGTTTCTTGAACGGAGGTGTTTGCCATGTCCGAAAAAGAGTCCATCACCACCCTGCTCACCCTGCTTGATTCCCGCCAGGCTCGCCTGGCCGCGGCGTGCAAGGAAATCGCCGACTGGGTCGATAATCAAGGCGGGCACCCGACCGCCCTCAGAATTCGTGATCGCCTGAACGACATCGAGAAGGATGCGCCACTGATCCGCAGCACGTTGTCCTCGCTCAAGCCTGTCGAACCGCCGCTGCCAAGGTTCAGATGATTCGATCTGGACACCGGACAACGCGTACACGACCTGATTCAGAGCCCATGAACGGCGACATTTTCGTCACCGTGCTCGCGCTTGGCTGATCATTACTGCTGAACCCACCCGGCCTGGCGCCGGGATTTTTTTTGCCCGGCCATTTCACAAAGTGTTCACAAAACAAGCCGTACAGTGAACCTACTCCTTCTGATGAACCCCTTGGCCCGCCCGCATGCGGGCCATTTTTTTGCGTGCCGAACGACATTACTTGCTGGAGGTCCAACAGTTACACGTCACCAAGGAGGCGTCTGATGGTTACTCACTTCAAAGTTGGCGGGCATCTGGCCTGCGGTCACAAAGGAAGCAAACTCACCTCAACGACTGAACTGACCCGGGTGAAATGCAGAAGCTGCCGAAGCACCGATGCGTTCAAGGATGCGCGCAAAGACCAGCGTAACGCTGCTCGCCGCGCCGCACGCAAAGCCAAAGTCACTCACACCGCCAATGACTGGCGCGTGGAATGGGTCGAGCGGCTTACCGCGATGGACGGGCGGCAACGATTGCCTCGGGGCTTTACTGGTCAACCTTTCGTTTAACAGGCAGGTCTGGCGGTTGCGACGCCCTTCGTCCCAGCCGTCAACCCGATGATCTCACGCAAAGCCATTCGCTTGAACGCCTCGACCAGTCCGCGCCCCTCTTCGGGCGCACATGAGATGGCCAGACGCATGGTCGCTTCGCCCAGGTGCCAGATCAGAAATGCCGAGGCCTGGACCTGCCCCGCGTCACTGCCTGGATACACCCGCATCATCACCTCAGCCAACAGCCCACCGGCAATCCGGCTTTCCTGCAACTCCAGCGCCATGAGGTGTTTGTCTGCCTGCATGCCCGACCAGATGTCGCGCATCGCCGGTGTTGCCAGGACGATCTCGTAATACTCGTCGAGCAGCGCTGAAAAGGCTGCGCTCAGCCCTTGCGCATCTTCAACCGCCGCCAGCGCCGCTTCGATACAGCGACGGCTTTCGGCGTTGTAGCGCTCTGCCAGGGTCTGTATGACCGAACTTTTGTCCGGAAAGTACTGATAAAGCGAGCCGATGGAAATCCCGCAGCATTCAGCTATCTCACTCATTTTGAGTTGATCGCTGCCCTTGCTCGCAGTCAATTGTGTCGCCGCCGCGAGGATTCGCTCCTGGCGCTCGCGACTGCGTTGTTGCGTGGGATTACGCCGGGCCGGCTCGGAGGCAGGCTGTTCGACGATTTCGGTGGCTTTCTTGGGCACTGGTGCGCTCCCGATCAATAACATGACATAGCCTCACCTTAGCACTGCCCGTACGTCGGTTTCAGCGATTCTGCCGGTTGACGATAAAACGTGAGGGTTTATCATCTTTAAAACATGAGTAACACTCACATTAAATCAATGGAGATGAGCGCGATGAAAACCTCCCAGGAAACCATCCTGATTACCGGTGCTACGGGCAAGACAGGGCGGCGAATTGTTCAGCGATTGCAAGCGCAGGGAGTGTCTGTCCGCTTGGGCTCCCGAAGGGCCAGTCCCGCTTTCGACTGGGAGGATCGAAGCACGTGGGCCGCCGCGATCGATGGCGTTCGCGCCGTCTACCTCTCGTTCCAACCGGACCTCGCAGTCCCCGGTGCCGTTGAGACGGTGCAGGCATTCACCGATCAAGCGGTCAAGAGCGGCGTGCGTAAACTGGTGCTGCTGTCGGGGCGTGGCGAAATTGAAGCGGAACAAGCCGAACGCGTCGTTCAAAACAGCGGGGCCGACTGGACCATCCTGCGGGCCAGCTGGTTTTTTCAGAACTTCAGCGAAGCCCATTTTCTCGAGCCGATTTTGCAAGGAGAACTGGCCCTCCCCGTCGGCAACATCGCCGAGCCCTTTGTCGACGTGGAAGACATCGCCGAGATCGCGGTCGTAGCACTGACCAAGCCGGGACACGCAGGCCAACTGTATGAACTGACGGGTCCGCGAGCATTGACCTTCACGGAGGCTGTCGCTGAAATTGCCCGTGAGACGGAACGGGGCATTGCGTACGTTGCGGTACCGCCGGACGCCTATCGGCAGGCGTTGGAACAGGCGCAGGTACCCGCCGAACTGATCGATCTGGTGCTTTATCTCTTCACGACCATACTCGATGGCCGCAATACACCTGTGACCGATGGCGTACAGCGTGCGCTGGGTCGCCCGGCACGGGACTTCAGCGACTATGTTCGACGCACTGCCGCCACAGGTGTCTGGGCAAGCGAAGAGTGATATTGAAGCGCTCCGCGCGACCATGAGGTGAATCGGTGTGCATCGGTTAATGCACACTGGATTTATTATCAGTGGTCCTTTTGTTCATCGATCAACCAAACTGAAACACCGTCGCTGCGTACGGTGTTTCATTCTTTCCCAAACTTTTTATACGTCACGCAGATCACGTCTCCAGCCACCTTCCAAATCCCCTTTGCTTCCGGGTAATCCGCGATTTTAACGACCACCGCTCAGCCAGGGCTCAAGGTTTGCCAGAATCCCCCCCTTTTTGGTGCGATCCTTTTTTGGCGATAATCCGTTTCCTCAACTAGGATTTCTAACGCATCGCAACGCGCCAACCTGAGTGTGCAGGTGATCAAGGAGGGATTAAATGACACCGATTCGTACGGCGGAGAAAACCTACCGCACCTATTCCAGCCCGATCTTGCTGGAGCTTAAGGAAAGAGCGCATCAGCTGGAGCCGGCAGATCGCCAGGCACTGCAGAATATTCTGCTGGAGAGAAGGCTCGTTGACTCCGGAAGCCCTACCGGCATCGAGCGGCGCGGGAAACAGGACATCGAAGGTCCTGAGTGACAGGCTCTGACGCTCCAGTCCCAAGGGCTGACTCGCAGACGCGCGCTAAAGCAGCGGCGTCAAAAACAGTGGAATTCCAACGTGGCGCACAACCCTTTCGAGGCGCGATTTTCTAACCGAATCTGTCCTCCCAGGCGATCGGCGATCGCCTGAACGATATTCAAACCCAAGCCCGCCCCCTGATCATTGCCACGGCTGTAGAAACGCTCGAAAAGCCGATCACGATCTTCCTCGTTAATCCCCGGTCCCTCGTCCTCGACAGACAGTTCATAGTGATCTGCCTTTTTATTCAGCCTTACCGTGATCAAGCCGTGCTCCGGGGAAAAGTTTGCAGCGTTGGTCACCAAATTGTTCAAGGCGATATCGATGGCTGCGGAATCAACTCTGACCGGGCCGATTTCGTCGCTGACATCGAAAGCCAGCTCGAGCCCCTTGTTCAACAACCAGGGGGTCATCTGAACCAGGCTAGCGCGCACGGTGGCGACCAGATCAATGGTGGGGGGTATACGAATCGCTGATTGCGGTTCAAGTCGAGCCATGGTCAGTAATTGGTTGACCAGTCGGCTGGCACGGTCGACGCCGGCGATCAAATGTTCGAGGGACTCGCAACGTTCCTCCTCACTGCCCGCCTCCATCAGGTTCTGTGCATGGACCCTGAGCACCGCTAATGGCGTGCGCATTTCATGGGCGGCGTCAGCGATAAAGCGCCGCTCCCGCCCCATGACTTCCTGAATCTGCGCGAGCATGCGGTTGAGGGCCGCCTGCATGGGCTCAAGCTCGGTAGGTAACGGCATCAGTTGCAAGGGTTCCAGTGAGCCTGGATGCCGCGCACGCAATGTCGCGGCCATATCGACCAACGGTTTCAAACCCCAGCCGATCGCCAGCCAGATCATCGACGCCAACAGCAAACTGCCCAGGATATTGGGCCCCAGCGTATGGCGTACGATCCGGTCCACCAGGTCCGAACGCACATCGTCTCGCTCGCCAACCCAGATGCGCAGGCCGTTCTGTTTGTCTTCGAGCATGAACGCACGCCAGTGACGGTGGTTCAGATCCACCACATCACTGAATCCTGGCGTCCCCGGGGGTGTGCCGAAAGACGGCGCGCTGGCGGTATGCACCAGCACTTCGCCCTTGGGATTCCAGACCTGGAAGGCAATCTTGGTTTCATAGGGATGACCGTCGACTCTCGGTTCCGCTTCACTCAAGGCCTTGTTGAAGGCCTGATACAGATCGGAGTGTTCCCTGCTGGCCATGGGCATACGCATGACCCCTTGCAGCAGTCGCGCATTCTGAGCCAGCTGAGCATCATAGACTTCGGCGATTTCGTGATTGCTGTCGTGCAGGTTGAGCACGCTCATCATCGTAATACCTGCGAGCAACAGACCGATGATCAGCGTCAGGGTGCGACGCCTGATCGAGGTCATCGGCGCTCCTCCACCAGATATCCGACACCGCGGATGGTGCGAATCAGGTCGGTTGAGAATTTCTTTCGCAAGTGATGGATATGCACTTCCAGGGTGTTGCTCTCGGCTTCTTCGTTCCAGCCATACAGTAGCTGCATCAGATGATCGCGGGTCATGACTCGGCCCGGTGGCGAGAGCAATTCGTGGAGCAGTTGATATTCCTTTGGCGTCAGTGCCACCGGTTCTCCCTGGTAGCTGACTTGCTGGGTGCCAGGATTAAGGCTGATGCCGGCGTGTTCGATCAACACCTGGGCGCGACCGGCGCTGCGCCGCAGCAACGCTCGCAGGCGCGCCTTCAGCTCGGCCAGGTCGAAGGGTTTGATCAGGTAATCGTCAGCGCCGGCATCCAGTCCGGCGATACGGTCTTCGGTGGCATCGCGCGCGGTAAGGATCAGCACCGGCAAATTCGAGCCGCTGTCACGCAAACGCCGCAGTACCTCAAGGCCGTCCATACGCGGCAAGCCAAGGTCGAGCACCGCAAGATCGAAGGTTTCACTGAGCAGCGAGTGCAAGGCACTGCTGCCGTCCTGCACCCAGTCAACGGTGTAACCTTCTCGCCCCAGAGCCTGATGGATGCCTTCGCCCAACGCTACGTCATCCTCGATCAGTAATAAGCGCACACGAACTCCTGTCAGTCGAGTTTCTTGTTCACGTCCACCAGCAACGCTTCGATTTCCTTGCGGCGTCCGGCATCGGCGGTTTCCCGGCCCGGCCTTGGCTCCGCTTGCAGGGCTTTTTGCAGCGCGCTTCTGGCTTCGCCGTAGCGTTTTTGACGGTAGAGGTGATCCCCCCAGAAGTACAGACTATCGATGCCGTTCGGGTTAAGTTGCAAGGCCTGTTTGAGTAGCTGCTCGGCCTTGTCCGAATCACCAAAACCGATGGGCCAGCCAGGAACGCGGTCATACAGGGCGCCAAGGCTGGTATAGGCCGAGCCTTGCAGCGCTTTGGGGTCCAGCGCCAGCGCTTTCTCCAGATCGACCTTCGCGTCCTTGACCTTGCTCAACGCACCCAATCCGCCTTGGGCTCCGGCCCAACTGCTGCTGACTATACCGGACCAGATCCAGGCTTCGGCCACCGATTGGCGCTCCCGGGTAAACGCAGCCGCCTGGCCCGCGAGCTTTTCAAACGCTGCGGTGCGTTGGTCGGCCGGCATTTCGTATTGAATGTGCGCCCAACTTTGCTGGATGCCGGTCAGGCGTTGCTGGTCAGCGGTGTCCAGCGCCCAGACGCTTTGGCTCAGGGCGGTGAGCAGCAGGCAAACGGTGAATTTTTTCATGGTTTGAGGTTCTCGTTATCGGGCTTCTGACTCAGGCGACGGATCAGCGGCAATTGCTTGCGCAAGCCTCGGTCCACCAAATTGGGCAGCAGGCTGTTCAGGCGCACGAAAAAGCGCTCCGGCCAGCCCAGGTACAAATCGCGACGGTCGCCGGCAATCGCGTGGATCACCGCCGAGGCGACTGTCTGGGGAGCATCGACATTGGATTTCAGAGCGTCATTCAAGGCCTGCGCCGCCGGGCTGTTCATGCTCGTGCGGGTGGCGCGTGGCGCGACGTAGAGAACGCCGACCCGGGTGTCCGCCAGTTCACGGCGCAGGGCTTCGGAAAAGCCGCGCAAGGCGAACTTGGTGGCGCAATAGCTGGCGTAGCCGGGGTAACCGATCGATCCATAGGTCGAACCGACGTTCACCACCATCGCGCTCTCGGCTTTCTTGAGCAGCGGCAACAGCAACTTGGTCAGGCAGATCGGCGCGCTGATGTTCACCGCCAGCATGGCGTGGATGTCGCTGTCCTCCAGTTGCTCAAGCATGGCGAAGTGGTTGACCCCGGCGGCGTTGATCAGCAGATTGATTCCGCCAATAGACTCCGCCGCGGTCAACACCTTGCGCCGGTCGGACAGAACGGTCAGGTCCGCGCCGATCCAGCACAAGTGCTGCGGATAGCGAGCCAGCAACGGTTCCAGGGATTCGCGATGCCGGGTCACCGCCAATACGTGTGCACCGCTGGCACACAAGGCAGACGCGATCGCCAGGCCAATGCCACCGCTGGCGCCGGTCAGCACCACGCGAGCTTCAGACAGGCGCATGCAGGTTCTCCCCGTCGCGCGGCAAACCACGGAACATATCGGTGTAGAGCGTGTACACCACTTTGGAGGCGTGGATCACGGCCGCCTGATCCGCCGGATCGTCGAGGGTGTTCATCAGCCGGCGATAGGTCTGCATGTGTTCGATGTCCAGGGAGCCATGGGAGCTGAGGTAGCTGAAGGCGCTCTCCGGCAAGCCCAGTCGCTCGCGAATGCTGCCGGCAGCGTGGGTGGCCAGGGCGATGCTGGTGCCTTCCAGCACGTTGACCATGCCGAACAGGCCGACCGGGTTGTCGCGAGCAATCAGGTCGTAGAGAAAGCTGACCATCAACTCAATCGGCATGGATGGACGACCGTCGCGCACCGCGTTCCTGTCGCCGCCGCAGGCTTCGATATCGTCCAATATCCATTGTTCGTGACCGTATTCGTCCTCGATGTACTCGCACACCGCTTTACGCAACCATTCCAGGCGTGTCGGCAGACGGGCGCCGCAGGCCATCATCAACGGCACGGTGTGGCGCACGTGGTAATAGGCTTGCGCCAGGAACGCGCGATAGCTTTCCAGGCTGACCTTGCCCTCAAGCGCGTCGCGGATGATCGGCAGATTGAACAATGTATGGCGTTCTTGTTGCGTGGCTTCTTGCAGCGTGTCGAAAAAACTCATGATGCGGATACCTCGGAAAGTGCTGATTCAGTCAGTTGCGCCCGGTAACGCTCGACGATGGCGTCACGGCGTGGGCGGCCATTGGCGGTGAGCAGGCCATTGGCGGGAGTGAAGGGTTGATCAAGACGGGTCCAGTGATGGACCTGGGCGTAATCGGGCAAGGCTTCGTTGGCCTGTGCGACGGCAGCGGCCAGTTCTTCGTCCGTGCAATCCGGTCGATGGGGCCAGAGCAACGCATGGTTTCGCGGCATGGCTTCGCCGTACACGAAGGCCTGGGCGATATGGCGGCGCTGGGTCAATTCGGCCTCAACCCATTCCGGATTGACGTTGCGTCCGAAACTGGTGACGAATTGATGTTTCTTGCGCCCTTTCAGGTAGAGAAAACCGTCAGGGTCGAATTCACCAAGATCCCCGGTCGGCCACCACTCATCGGTGTGCGGCGCCTCACCCAGGTAACCGAGCAGCGTCGCGCCCTTGACCAGCACTTCGCCATCCTGTGCCAGGCGAATCTCTACGTGGGGAAGTGGCTGGCCGACACTGCCGGGACGTCGGGCCTCGGGCCGATTGAGGCAGACCACCGAGGCACACTCCGACAGCCCGTAGCCTTCGTACACCGGCAGACCGATCCGTTGCGCACGGTGCAGTAATTCTTCGCTGACCCGTGCCCCACCCACCGCGGCAAAACGCAATGGATAAGGATTGAAGGCTTTTTGTTCGGCGGCGCTGACCAGCATCAACAGCAGTTGCGGCACCAGGATCAGGCTTTCGGGGGCACGTGTGGCCAGGCAACCGAGCAGGCGTGGCACATCCACACCGCTGGCGCCCTGAATGCCCAGGGTTTTCTGGCTCGGCACGCTCAAGGTGGCGCCGGCATACAGCGCGGCATAGCAGCCGAGGTTTTCCAGCAGGATCGCCAAGGGCAACAGGGCCAGGTGATGTTGCGGGTCAGCGGGTTTGCTCGCTTGATCCAGTTCGCGTGCGACCGTTAACAGGCTCTCGGCGCTGAGGCACACGCCTTTGGGTGTACCGGTGGTACCGGAGGTGAACGTCAGTTTGGCGGTCCCTTCCGGCATCCGGTTCGGGCCGTTGAAGGTGCGGCGCCAGAACTCGCCGTTTTTTTCGTACCCGGCGCTTTGCAGTTCGTCCGCCAGTTCCGGCTCGGCAATCACCAGCCCGGCCTGACTCTGTTCCAGGCAATGGATGCGTTGAGCCGGGCTGAAAAAAGGGGGCAACGTCAGGCAGGTCAGGCCTTCGAACAGCGCGGCCAGGTCCCAGAGCATGGCGTCGACGCCATTGTCCAGCGCCAGGGCAACCACCTTGAAGTTTTCATCGCGCAAGCGCTGCTGGCGGTACACCACTTCGGCATACAACGTGGCGTAATCCACTTTCAGGTGATCGCCCCACAAGGCGATGGCGTTGGACTTGCGCTCGGCATGGCTGCGCAGGGTTTGCTTGAACCGCTGCAGTTCAGGCGACATGGCTGGATTCCTCGATGGACAATGGCAACCCCAGGCGATTGAACATGCCAATGTTGCGCAAATGGATGAAGCCGGCGCGTATGTTGCCGACGTGCACCCAGGGTTTGCTCTCGTAGTAACTGCCCCAGCTGTGGCGGTCATCGCCCAGCCGCGAGGGATCGGCAGCGCAGAGGGTTACGGGCTTCAGGCCCAGGCGATGAAAGCTGTTCACCAGGCCGATATTGCCGGTGAACGCCACCCATTCCAGGCCGCCCAAAGCCAGCAGGTACGTGATGGCGATGATGCTCATTCGCGCACTGCCGGTGTCGCTGGCAGCCAGGTTGCCGACCTCGACGATGCCGCTGCGATCCACAGGGCGGTCGGCAGTGGCACTGATCAGCGGCTCGATCGACTCGTCCAGATAACGTTCCAGAAACAACGATTCGTCGTTGGCCCGGCGCACACCGGCAACCGCGCAGAGCGTGCCTGTTGCATCGCTCATGCCGAACAGCTCGGGCATGAAGTGACGTATATCGGCGCCGTGTGCCTTACGAAAGCGTTGCTGAATGAAGGCTTCGAAGACTGGGCGCTCGAGGGTGTCAGGCAACGCTCTGGCCAGACTCATCGTCGGCGTTTCGGCGTGGCCGAAGCGCAGGGGTAGAGGAATATTCCATTCAAAATCGGGCATTGGAAGACGCCTCCCGGGTTAAGTGTGGGAGAAGTATCCAAGGCATTTCTTAACGGAATCTGAAGGTGGACTCATGTCAGTGCAAAAGCTGTCTTCAGATTGCCTTAAGACTGGGCAGGCAGAGTTCTCGCCACTCGATTCAGCAGCCAAACCCGTTGCTGGCTGCGTGAATGACTCGGCAGCCAGGACAAACCCGCAAGAGGCCCTATATGACAAGACACTCAGAACCACAGCGGTATGCAGCACTTTCAATCACCTTGCACTGGCTGATGCTCGGGCTGTTTGTCGGCGTCTATGCCTGTATCGAGCTCAAAGGCTTGCTCCCCCGCCAGCATCCATTGAGGAGCCCATTGCTGGGCACCCATGCATTGTTTGGACTGGCAATCTTCTCCTTGGTATGGGTCCGGTTACTCGCTCGTTTGCAAAAACGCCCGCCCATCTCGCCCCGCCCTCCGGCCTGGCAGACCGCGATGGCGCACCTGACCCATCTTGCGCTTTATGCACTGATGATCGCGACACCCCTGCTCGGCTGGCTGATGCTCAGTGCTGCCGGAAAACCGATACCGTATTTTGATTTCACACTGCCCTCGCCCATCGCAGTCGACCCCGATATGGCGAAGCAGTTGAAACACTGGCATGAGTGGGTAGGTACCGCCGGGTACTGGCTGATTGGCTTGCATGCTTGCGCAGGCGTTTTCCATCACTACTGGGTGCGTGACAACACCCTTACACGCATGCTGCCCAAACGCTTCCTGCCCTAGCGCCAATGCCTGGTCAATTGACCTTCGCAAGGCATCGTTTTACAACACCCCGGCCGTGAAAGCGGCCGGGGTTTTTCTATTTTCGTCACACCCTTTACCCGAGCCGGCTCAGGGAGCCAGTTCAACACTGTCGCGATATTCCGGCACCGAAACCGACCACCCCAGTTCCAGGCTGATACGTCGGCGCAGTACATCCGAGGCATTGGGTTCTCCGTGCACGACATAGGTGTGTCTGGGCGGTCGCTTGAACCCGCGCAGCCACTGCATGATTTCATCGGCGTCAGCATGCGCGGACAGGGTTTGTATCGGCACCACCTCGGCCCTGATCGGCACATCCTTGCCATGGATGCGCACCGAAGGAGCGCCCGCGACAATTTGCGCGCCACGGGTACCGCCGGCCTGGAAACCCGGCATCAGCAGCGTGTTGATCGGGTTGGGGGCCAGCGCCTTGAGGTGGTGGATCACCCGTCCCCCCGTGGCCATGCCACTGGCAGCGATAATCACCGCCGGCGTGCGCTGGCGATCCAGCTCGATCGAGTCCTTGGTGGTGCGTACGAACTTGGCGATATGACACATGCCTTCGCATTCCTCGAGGGATAACCGGTGCTCGCTGCGAAAACGCTGGTACAAACTGGTGACGTCCGTGGCCATCGGGCTGTTTAGATAGATCGGCACATCGGGAATCGCATGTCGCTGTTTCAGCCGATACAGGTGGTACATCAGCAACTGGGCGCGGCCCACGGCGAACGATGGTACCAAGGTGATGCCATGGCGCAGCGCGGTGCGGGTGATGACTTCGGCCAATTGCGCCTCCGGCGGCTCGACCGGATGCTTGCGATCGCCGTAGGTCGACTCCACCAGCAAGTAATCAGCCTGCTCGACCGTTTCAGGCGCGAACATCAATGGATCATCTGGCCGCCCCAGATCGCCTGAGCACACCAGCGTGATGCCGTCGGCGATCACCTCCACCGTTGCCGCGCCCAATATATGCCCGGCACAACGAAACTGAATGCTCATGCCCGGGACAATGTTGACCCGGTGATGTAACTCCACGGGGTGTAACAGTTTCAGTGCCCGCTCGGCATCTTGCTCGGTATACAGCGGCAATGCCGGGTTGTGCCGGGAGAAACCATGCCGATTGGCGAACTCGGCGGCCTCTTCCTGCAGGCGGCCACTGTCCAATAGCAGGATTCTCACCAGTTCACAGGTGGCGGGTGTGGCATACACCGGCCCGCGATAACCATTGCGCACCAATACGGGCAGGTAGCCGCTGTGATCCAGGTGGGCATGGGTCAGCACGATGGCGCCGAGGTCGCCAACCGGGAGCTGGAATGGGTCCCAGTTATGCAACCGAAGCTGTTTATAGCCCTGGAACAGGCCGCAATCGATCAGTACATGTTGGTCGCGATGTTCCAGCAGGTATTTGCTGCCGGTGACCGTGCCTGCCGCACCGAGAAATGTCATTCGCATGGCCGTCTCCATGAACATTCAGGGGAGCACCATTGATCGCTCTTCAGGGGTCAGGTGCAGTTGATTTTTATCAACGGCGAGCGTTACCGGTCGCTGAATCCGTCGAGCCTGGGCAAGGGTTTGACGATGGTCAAACTGCAGGGCGCCCGGTTCAGCACGCTCTCGGCGGTACTGCCGACGAACCTGTCGATGCCGTGTTGATAGACCGCGCCAAGCACCACCATGTCAAAGGCATTCTGCCGGGCGAACTGTGTAATGACTGTGTGCGGGATACCCGTCAGGAGATGTCGGTGTGTTGTTTGAATACCGTAACGATCGGCAAGCGCCTCAAAAGCCTCCTGCTGCGCATCGTTGACCGCGTCTCTCAAACTGTGAGCCAGCGTCACGGTCGGCACGCTTATCGCTGAATCGCCCACCACGGACCAACTGTTAACGCTCAGCAGAGACAAGGCGGCACCGCAGGATGCTGCCAGCGTCGAGCCCAGATCGAGCACCCGGTCGTTCAGCCCTTGAGTCATATCCTCCAGATGAGACAGATCGACTGTGCAAAGTATTTTGAGCGGTTTGGGATTCCTGGCCTCAGTCACCAGATGCAAGTGAGCCGGACAATCACGCAGCAACCGCCAGTCGAGGGGTTGGTGAAAAGCCCGGTCGAGTGCTGGCACATAATGGGTGTCCTTGATCACCAGGTCCGCATGGAAGTCATTTACGTACTCAAGCAGGTGCGCCGGGCTCGATTTCGCCCAGACCACCTCCGTGGTCACCTGCATCCCCCCGCACCGTTGAAACCTGGCTTGCTGCTCCAGCCAGTGTCGATGCACCTGCAAATAGCCCTCCCGTGCCTGGGCCATCGCATCATGGTCAAACAGCCCGGCTACCGCCAGCGCCTGGACATAGTCGAACGCAACGATGTGCAACAACGCACCGGTTGCGCAGGCCAGTGCCTGCGCCCGCTCAAACGCCGGGGTGCGGGTCATTTCGGCGGGGGCAATCAACAGGATACGTTTGAGCTTCAACATCACATACCTCGTCGGCGCGTCGTGTCATCGCTACTCACTGGCGTGGCACCTTGCCGGCCATCCGGCTGGCACGCACATTCGCCTCATCGGCCGTGCGTTGCGCCTGACTGGCTATCTCGATAGCCAACTGTGCCTTCAGGTACGCCTCATCGGCCCGCAGCCGTGCAGTCGCGGCGTTATTTTCCGCGGACTCCAATCGTGCGTCGATTTCCTGGGTGTGCTGACTACTACAACCGGCCGCCGTTGCCAACAGAATGCTCAGCAATACAAAAGACACGCGCTTGTTCATGACTTTGCCTCGGTTTATCGCGACTGGAAACCTTCAGATAACTGCCCCAAGTATCAGACGCCATCGCCTGCGCACTCTGATTTTTGTCAACTAATGGCTCGCTGGCGATGAGTGAGGCACTCACTGAAGCCTTGTTGATTTAGCTCAATGTCTTTGCACCGCTCAGGCGTAAAAAAAACCAACCGGGCACGTGCGCCCCGTCAAACCTCATCAACAGAGGACACCGTCATGAACGACCTGAGCCTGCGTAAAACCATTTTGGAAGAACTTGAATTCAAGCCGGAAATAGACGCCGCGAGCATTGGCGTTGCCGTGGACAATGGCATCGTCACGCTCTCCGGTCACGTCAACAGCTATGCTCAGAAAGTCAGTGCAGAACGTGCGGTAAAAGGCATCAAAGGGGTACGCGCTGTTGCCGAAGAAATCCAGGTCAGGCTGGACAAAGGCGCCGGTACAGCGGACGACACCATCGCGAACCGTGCCTTGAACATCATCAGCTGGAGTGCCGACCTACCCGACGGTGACATTAAAGTCATCGTGCAGAATGGCTGGATCACCCTTGAGGGTGAAGTGGACTGGCAGTACCAGAAAGAAATCGTCGAGCGAGCCGTGCGCAAGTTGTCCGGCGTGGTTGGCGTGGACAATCGTCTCACCCTCGTCCCCCGGGTGGATGTGGTCGATATCCAGCACCGCATTGAAGAAGCGCTCAAGCGCAACGCCGAAGTCGACGCCAAGGAGATTCACGTCAAGGTCGATGGGGATGTTGTGAGTCTGGAAGGCAACGTTCATTTGTGGCGCCAGCGTCGAATAGCCGAACGGGCGGCCTGGTCCGTGCCAGGCGTGAGGGAGGTGAACGATCATTTGCGTCTTGCCTGAGCCGGTCACCCCGGGAACCTGCGATCTGCCCGTTTGCCTCCTTTCTGAGCGAAGGCCATGAAAAAGAACCACCAATGGAACTTGTCTTACTTCGCGATTGCGTTTGTCGTGCTCACCCTCGTGCAATTTCTGTTTGTCGAACGTCGTATTGTGCAGAGCATTCCATACAGTCAATTCCTGCAATTGCTGAACGAGCAAAAAGTCAGCGATTTGCGGATCGAGAAGGATCAGATCAGCGGCAAACTGCAGGATCCTATCGACGGGCACAACCTGTTTACGACGGTGCGCGTGGATCCGGCATTGGCAACCGACCTTGCTCACTCAGGAGTCGGGTTTACCGGGGTCAATGAAAACACCTTCCTGAGCGGTCTGCTGGGCTGGTTGCTGCCCTTTGTCCTGATCATGGTGATCTGGCATTTCCTGTTTCGCAGCATGGCGGAAAAACAAGGCATCGGTGGGCTGATGAGTATCGGTAAATCCCGGGCCAAGGTATTCGTCCAGCGCGATACCGGGGTGACCTTTGCCGATGTGGCGGGCATCGATGAAGCCAAAGCCGAACTGGTGGAAATCGTTTCGTTCCTCAAGGACAAAGCCAAATACGGGCGTCTGGGCGCGCACATTCCCAAGGGAACATTGCTGGTCGGCCCGCCGGGCACAGGCAAGACCCTGGTAGCCAAGGCCATCGCCGGTGAAGCCGGTGTGCCGTTTTTCTCGATCTCGGGGTCGGAATTTGTCGAAATGTTCGTCGGGGTCGGTGCCGCCCGCGTGCACGATTTGTTCGAGCAAGCGCGGCAGGCGGCGCCCTGCATCATCTTCATCGATGAACTGGATGCACTGGGCAAAATGCGCGGCGTCGGCGCGTTTGGCGGCAATGATGAAAAAGAACAGACCCTCAACCAGTTATTGGCAGAACTGGACGGATTCGATCCCCGTGAAGGCGTGGTATTGCTGGCCGCAACCAACCGTCCGGAGGTGCTCGACCCGGCGCTACTGAGAGCCGGGCGAATCGACCGGCAGATTCTGGTCGATCGTCCCGACCGCAAAGGCCGGCAGGCGATCCTCAAGGTCCATCTCCAGAAAATCAAAATTGAGCCCGACCTCGATGGCGAGCGTATCGCCGACATCACCACCGGCTTCACCGGTGCAGACCTGGCCAACCTGGTCAACGAAGCCGCCATCGTGGCCACTCGTCGTGGTGCCGAAGCCGTCAGCCTCAACGATTTCACGGCCGCCGTGGAGCGCATCGTTGCGGGGGTTGAACGCAAGAGCAGCCTGCTGCGCCCTGACGAGCGTCAGGTGGTGGCCTATCACGAGATGGGGCATGCCCTGGCCGCCAGCAGCCTGCCTGCCATGGACCCCGTCCACAAAGTCTCGATTGTGCCCCGCGCCATTGGCTCGCTGGGCTATACGCTGCAGCGACCGACCGAAGATCACTTCCTCATCAGTTGCCAGATGCTCAAGGACCGGATTGTCGTGCTGATGGCCGGGCGCGCTGCCGAATACCTCGCCTATGGCCAAATTTCCACCGGGGCCGCCGATGACCTGGCCCGCGCCACGGATATCGCCCGACAATTGATCACACGCTTTGGCATGAGTAGCGAGCTCGGCCAATCGGTACTGGAGCGACAAAACGCGACCTACCTGGGTGAACAGTTGCGAGGTGTTGGCGAGAAAGACTATTCGGAACAAACGGCCAGGGAAATCGACCTGGGCATTCGTGCCCTGCTGGATGAAGCCTATGGGCGGGCCAAAGCCTTGCTCAACAGTCGTCGAGCCGATCTGGACGCCGGCGCGCATCTGCTGCTGGAAAAGGAGACACTGACGCCCGAAGAGTTTCCAGCGCTGATGCCGGTCAAACCCGCCCCGCAACTCGCCCGTCTGAACGTGACATCACCCTGAGGCCCCGGTCTTGTCGACACCGCTTATTGCGGACCGCCATGCATCCGCTATCGCCGGAGGTTCACCATGCTGGCCGTCACGTTGATCAATACACTGGTGGTCATCGTCGTCGTGGTGATCCACTACGAATGCCTGCTGCGCCTGAACGATTGGCTGCCGCGGCTGAAGCTGTGGAGCCGTTTCAGGATTGTCGTCGGGGTATTCGGAGCGCTGGTAGCCCATGCGCTTGAAGTCTGGTGCTTCGCACTGGTCTATTACCTGATGGTGCGCTCCGGCGATTGGGGCAGCCTGACCGGTAATTTCGATGGTTCGCTGATGGACTGTGTGTACTTTTCCTTTACCACCTACACGACCATCGGCTTCGGCGACATTTCACCGGTGGGCAATCTCAAGTACCTGACCGGCCTGCAGGCACTGACCGGCCTGGTACTCATTACCTGGACCGCGTCCTTTCTGTTTCTGGAAATGCAGAAATACTGGAAGCGTAAATGAGCCCTTCCTTTACCACTGCTCGCAGCCCGCTATACCGCCAGAATGCAGCAAGGTACCTGATACAGAATGTGTTCAGTCGTACTGCCCAACAGCTTGTTCACTCCGCGTGACTGGACTTTTCCCATCACGATGACATCGACATTCTGCTCATTGGCGAACTCGCTCAGGGCCGAAACGGGGTGTCCCATAATGAAATGTCGATGATCGGCGGATACGCCATACCGGCTCGCCAGCTTGAGGAAGTTTTTTTCCAGGTCTTTGCGTAAGGCCTTGGTGAGGTCAGCCAAGGTCAGGCCGTCCATGTCCGCCAGAAAACCGGCCGAGATATCGCAGGCGTACAGCAAATGCAATTCAGCTCCACACTGCATGGCCAGACCCGTCGCTTGCTGAATAATCCGCTCGTTGAGTTCGTTGTCGGGAGACTCGGTCTCCGACACTTCGACCGCCGCCACAATCTTGCGCGGCAAGCCGAAGCCACTGCCGCCCACGAGATATACCGGTATCGGGCAGTGCCGCAGCAGGTACCAGTCAAGCGGGGTGAAAAAGGCACGTTTAAGCACTGATTCATGCTGGACTTCCTTGATCAGCAGGTCGGGCTGCATTTCCATGACATGAGCGAGGATGTCCTGCTCCATGTCATCGGCCCAGGCCACTTCGGTGGTGACTTCGAGCCCACGGCCACGCAGATTGCTTGCCTGAGCCTTGAGCCAGTCGCGGTGTTCCTGCAGGTAGCTCTCCCGCGCCTGTTCCCGATTTCCCTGTTCAAGAAACGACAGGCGATCCAGCGATTTCAGGAGCGCCGCGATATGCAAACTTGCGCCGCTGGCCTTGGCCAGCGCAGCCGCATGATTGATCGCGGGGGACTGGCGCAAGGCCGGGTTGATGATGAGTAATAACTTTTGATACTGGCTCATGATCTACCTCTACTCAGGTGAGTGTTCGGTTGCAGCGGCTGCCTGGGGCGCCGGATTCAGTGACCTGCCATGGGCGTCCATTGCCAGTTCAGCACCTCGGGCATGTCCAGCCCGTGCTCGATGAGATAGAGCTTGTGTTTTTCCATGGTGGACCAGTAGCGCGATTGCGCGATTTGCACGTGATCGTGCAGCCGGGGCACCCGCTCGATGACGTCCAGCGCCAACCGATAACGATCCAGATTGTTGATCACCGCCATGTCGAACGGTGTCGTGGTCGCGCCCTCCTCCTTGAAACCGCGCACGTGGAAATTCTCATGACTGGTGCGCTTGTACAGCAGCCGGTGGATGAGCGCCGGGTAGCCGTGAAAGGCAAAAATCACCGGTTTGTCCACGGTAAACAACTCATCGAACGCGCTGTCCGATAAACCGTGGGGGTGCTGATACGACGGCTGCAATACCATCAAATCCACGACGTTGATCACCCTCACCCGCACATCCGGTACGTACTCGCGTAACAAAGTCACCGCCGCCAGGGTTTCCAGGGTTGGCACGTCACCGGCGCAGGCCATCACCACATCCGGATCACCCTCCTCGCAACACGCCCAGTCCCATCGACTGATACCCGCCTGGCAATGCCGGATGGCTGCATCGATATCCAGCCACTGCCATTCCGGTTGCTTGCCGGCGACGATGACGTTGATGTAATCGCGGCTTCTCAGGCAGTGGTCGGCCACCGACAGCAGGCAATTGGCATCGGGGGGTAGATAAATCCGCACCACGTCCGACTTTTTGTTGGCCACCAAGTCGATGAACCCCGGGTCCTGGTGGGAGAAACCGTTGTGGTCCTGGCGCCAGACGTGGGATGTCAGCAAGTAATTGAGCGAAGCAACGGGTTTACGCCACGGTACCTCGGCAGCGGTTTTCAGCCATTTGGCGTGTTGATTGACCATGGAGTCGACGATATGGATGAACGCCTCATAACAGGACAGCAAACCATGGCGTCCGGTCAGCAAATAGCCTTCCAGCCAGCCTTCGCACACCTGTTCACTGAGGATTTCCATGACCCGACCGTCGGCCGCCAGGTTCACATCGTCTGGCTCCAGCGGCTCCATCCATGCTTTGGCGCTGACCTCGTAGACCGCATCCAGTCGATTCGACGCCGTTTCATCGGGGCCGAACAGACGGAAGTTTTTCGATAGCAGACTGTTTTTCATTACATCGCGCAAAAACGTGCCCAGCACCCGCGTGGCCTCTGCGCGCAGGCTGCCAGGAACCTCGAGTTTCACCGCATAGTCGATGAACGGGGGCAGGTCCAGCGCCCGCAACAGCTCGCCACCGTTGGCATGGGGATTGGCACTCATGCGCCGGTGCCCGGTCGGTGCCAGTGCAGCGATTTCGGGCAGCAAGGCACCATTGGCATCAAACAGCTCATCGGGACGATAACTGTTGAGCCACTCCTCCAGTTGGCGCAGATGAATCGCCTGCTGAAAATCGGCCAGGGGCACCTGATGCGCGCGCCAGGTGCCTTCAACGCGGTGGCCATCGACGAATTTCGGGCCGGTCCAGCCTTTGGGTGTGCGCAACACCAGCATGGGCCACAGCGGCCGTTCCGACGCTTCGGTCTGCCGAGGCTGACGCGCTTCGCGCTGAATCTCGCGGATTTTCAGCACGATCGTATCCAGTGTCCGGGCCAGGGCCTGATGCACGTGCGCCGGATCATCGCCTTCAACGAAATACGGATCGTAGCCATAGCCATACATCAAGGCCGACAGCTCATCCTCACTGATTCTGGCCAGCACCGTGGGATTGGCAATTTTGTAGCCGTTGAGGTGCAGGATCGGCAACACCGCCCCGTCACGCGCGGGGTTGAGGAACTTGTTGGAGTGCCAACTGGCCGCCAGCGTACCGGTTTCGGCCTCACCATCACCAATCACGCAAGCGACGATCAAGTCAGGGTTATCAAACGCGGCACCATAGGCATGGGCCAGGCTATAGCCCAGTTCGCCGCCTTCATGGATCGACCCCGGAATCTGCGCCGAGACATGGCTGGATATGCCGTAAGGCCATGAAAACTGCCGAAACAAGCGAACCAGACCGTTGGCATTGCACTCCACCGAAGGATAAAACTCGGTATACGTCCCTTCCAGATAAGTCTGTGCCACAACCGCTGGCCCACCATGACCGGGGCCGGCAACGAAGAGCATGTTCAGGTCGTACTGCTTGATCAACCGATTGAGGTGGGTGTAGATCAGGTTCAGCCCCGGCGTCGTGCCCCAATGGCCCAGCAGCCGGGGTTTGACATGTGCCAGGGTCAGGGGCACCTTCAGCAAAGGGTTGTCTTTGAGGTAGATCTGCCCGACAGCCAGATAATTGGAGGCCCGCCAATAGGCATCCAGCCCTTCCAGTTGCTCGTCACTCAGAAAATCGCTCATGAAGTCCTCCGCCAACGGCCCGGCCTACCCATCGCCATTCATGAATTCTGGGTGCCTGAAACGCCCAAGACTTGATTTACATCAATTCTCATCGCCGACGATCAAGCTCAATGGCGTGGGAACGCTCTGAACATTGGCACGCAGGACGTGGATTCCTCCCCGTTCGTCGATTACCTCGGCGATCACCCCAATGAGGTTCGCGCTCGAAGACTCACCATCTATGCTTAGAAAACTCCTAGATGGCGTCTCCCCTCATGCCTGAAACTCGCCCACTTCAAGTTCATTACCTAAAAGCCGCCTGTTCCAACTGCAGCGTATTGGAGTTGTGCCTGCCGATTGGCTTGAGCGGCGCGGAAGTCGAGCGACTGGATACGCTGATCGTGCAGCGCTTCAAGGTTAAAAAGGGTGCCGCGTTGTACCGCACGGGTGATCCACTGCGTTCGCTTTACGCAGTTCGTATCGGCTCGTTCAAGACCAGCGTGTTATCCGTCGATGGTCGTGAACAGGTCACGGGGTTTCACATACCCGGCGAGATGCTCGGTCTGGACGCCATCAGCGCCGATGAGCACGCCTGCAATGCGTTTGCCCTCGAGGACAGCGAAGTCTGCCCCATCCACTTCGCGCAACTGGAGAAGCTCGCCCACAACCTGCCGTCGCTGCAGCACAACCTCAACCGGCTCCTGAGCCGTGAAATCGTGCGTGATCACAGCATGTTGATGCTGATGGGCAATATGAACTCGGATGAGCGGCTGGCGGCTTTTCTGCTGAACCTGTCGCAACGTTTCAGTATCCGTGGCTATTCCTCCAGGGACTTCGTGCTGAAAATGCGACGCGAAGAAATCGGCTCCTACCTGGGGCTGCGGCTGGAAACCATCTGCCGGGGCATTGCGCACCTGCGGGATCAGGGGCTGGTAGAAATATCAGGCCGCGACGTCAAAATCCAGAACATGGAAGGGCTCAAGCAGCTGGTCGCAGGCTGTCATCGTTCCCCTCGCTAACACCTGCACGTCTGGAGAATCGTCATGCGTGCCATGGTTCTGCATGTTCCCGGCCAGCCGCTGCAACGGGAAGAGCGCCCTGTCCCGACACCTGGCGCACACCAACTATTAATCGAAGTCCTGGCTTGTGGCGTATGCCGCACCGACCTGCACCTGGTGGACGGCGAGTTGCCACAAGCGGTGCTGCCGCGAGTGCCGGGGCATGAAATCGTCGGCGAAGTCACGGCGGTAGGCGCTGACGTCGACCCCGCCTGGATTGGCCAGCGAGTGGGCGTTCCCTGGCTGGGCTGGACGTGCGGTGAATGCGGGTTTTGCCGCTCGGGCCGGGAGAATCTTTGCGATCAGGCGCAGTTCACCGGTTGTCACCTGGACGGTGGCTATGCGGAATACACCGTAGCCGACCCACGTTTCTGTTTTCACATTCCGCCGGCACTGTCGGACCTACAAGCGGCGCCGCTGTTGTGTGCCGGGCTGATCGGCTTCAGGGCCTTGCAAATGGTCAAGGATGCACGCCACCTCGGGCTCTATGGTTTCGGCGCTGCCGCTCATTTGGCCATTCAGGTGGCGCAGGGCCGGGGCCAGCAGGTGTACGCCTTCACCCGACCGGACGACCTGGCAAGCCAGACCTATGCACGCACACTGGGCGCCACATGGGCCGGTCCTTCGGATCAATCGCCGCCGCATCTGCTCGACGCCAGCCTGATTTTCGCCCCCGTCGGCGCGCTGGTACCGGCGGCGCTGGCGGTGACTGCCAAGGGCGGCTGTGTGGTATGCGCCGGTATTCACATGAGTGACATTCCGGCGTTTCCCTATCGGCTGCTGTGGGGCGAGCGCAACGTCCGCTCGGTGGCCAACCTGACGCGAGAAGACGGCACCGCGTTTTTCGCGGAGCTGCAACACACGCCCGTGCAATGCGACGTCACCCGGTTCGCCCTCGACGACGCCAATGAGGCCCTGGCCTGTTTAAGAGCGGGTCAGTTCAACGGTGCCATCGTCCTCACGCCTTGACGCCCTGCCCCACGGCCAGAATGCTCCCTGGCACCGAGTACAGCGCCCGCTCGGTGTTACTGCCGATCATTCGGTCGATGCCCACCCGGTGCACAGTCCCCATCACCACCACATCCACCAGGAATTGCTCGACGAATTCGCTGATCACCGGCACCGGCAACCCCATGACGAAATGCCGACGCTCGGGTGGCACACCGTAGCGATCCGCCAGGGTGACAAAGGCCCGGTGCAACGACTCACGCAGCTCTTCGATATAGTCCACGCCCCAGCCACCGCCCGCCAGCGGCGTGTCGCCATTGAAGGCTGACGACAAGTCATAGGCGTAAAGCAGGTGCAGCGGCGCGTCACATTGCAGGGCTAACGCGTTGGCGGCCTGGATGATGCTGTCATTGAGGCCGCTGATCTGGGTTGAGGGATCGAACGGGTCCACCGCCGCCACGATGCGGTGCGGCAAGCTGTAGCGTGCCTGGTTGACCAGATGAACCGGAACCGGGCATTCGCGCAGCAAGTGGCAATCGAGCGGGGTAATGAACACCCGCTTGAGCAGCGGTTCAAGGGTCACGTCCTTGATCAGCAAGTCGGGTTTGAGGTCTTCGACGGTCTTGAGGATGTCCAGCAGCGGATGGGTGGTGAACACCACTTCGACGGTCACCTCCAGCCCCGCGTCATTGAGCCGGTCCATCTCGTCGGCCGCCCAGCGACGATAGCGGCGCAAATAGCCCTGATACCTCGCGTCATCGACTTTCTCTTCCCACAAATGCACCACCGGCGCCGGTTCGACATAGGCTCGCACGGCCAAGGCCGCCCCGCTTTCCTTGGCCAGGGCGACAGCACGTAACAGCGCCGGGGATTGATGCAAGGTTTGGTCGGCGATCAGCAACAATCGTTGATATTGACCCATCACACACCTCGATTCGACACCGGCTCGCAAGGGCCGGCAGGTATCCCAGACTGCACCCGCTGCCCCCTGCCCCAGGTTGATTTACGTCAACCAGGTACAAATGAATGCGCTTGATCACGAGTCTCTGATCCAGATCAGATTCAAGCGCCGACAGCGGCGTAGAAAGGAACGAACGGTGCGGTTCATCACCGCGCGCCCCTTTTCAAACCCGTTGGAGGACGACCCCATGCTCACCGTCAAAGACCACAATGACCGGGCGGCGGCTGCCTATGCTGCAGTCACCGGAAGGTACTGGATCGAAGAACTCAAGGATGGCCGCCACGTATTGATCCGGCCGCTGGCGGAAAAAGACCGCGAGCGCGAATACGACTTTATCAAACGGCTCTCTCCCGAGTCTCGCCACATGCGTTTTCTGGCGCAGATCAACGAGCCCACCGGCGCTTTGCTCGATCAGTTGATGGATACCGACAACGACAAACGCCTGGCCTTTATCGCCCTGGTCCATGACAACGGCAAACTGGTCGAGATCGGCGTCAGCCGGTATGCCGCCACCGGCGGACTTGAATGTGAATGCGCCGTGACGGTCGCAGATGAATGGATGCACCTGGGCCTGGGTACACTCCTGATGGAGCATTTGATCAAAGCCGCGCGCCAGAACGGTTTTCGCCAGATGTATTCAGTGGACGCCTCCAGCAATACGCCGATGCGCGACCTGGCCAAAGCCCTGGGCTTCGAAACACACAATGACCCCGATGACAGCCGCCAGGTCATTCATCGTCTTTCCCTGTAAACCCTCGCCCCGCGATGTTACGGCCAACGTTTCATCGCGGGGCGATCCATTCTCAGGACTGCAGCATCCGGCCCGGCTTGATCGCCAACACACTGCACGGCGCCCGCTGTAACAGTTGCTCGGCCGTGGTTCCCAATAGTTTGTTAAGTCCCTTGTGTTGCACCGTCCCCATCACGATGACATCGGTGTGATGGTCGGCGGCGAACTCACAAATACTGTTCACCGGGATTCCCTCGATGAAGTGCCGACATTCCGGTGGTACGCCATGGCGTTCGGCCAATGCCGCAAACGCTTCGTGCTGCGCCGAGCCCAGGGTTTCATAGATGCCGACGGCCAATGGCAGCGCCCCAAAACCAATGTCCTGGGCATACACGGCGGTCCAGTCGTAGGCGTGCAACAGCTCCAGGCGGGCATCACACACCTCGGCCAGTTTGGTGGCGGCATCAATGATCTGGTCGTTGAACACCAGGTCCTGGTCTTCGCTGCGCAGCACATCGACGATGGCCAATACGCTGTGCGGGCGCGGATTGAGGGCGTTGGTCACCAGATGCACAGGTACCGGGCAATCGCGCAACAGTTGCCAATCCAGCGGCGTGAAAAACACACGCTTGAGCGCCGACTCTTCCTGCGCATCCTTGATGATCAGTGCCAACGGCATCTCGTTGACGAATTGCATGATTTCCTCATACGGGTGCTGCACCCACACCACTTCGCTGGTGACTTCCACACCGTGCCTGCTCATCAACCCGGCCTGTTCCGTGAGCCACTGCCGGTGGGTCTGCAGATAGCCGTCACGTGCACGGTTCATTTGTTCGGGCGCAAACAGGCCAGCCACCGCCAGTGCCTGCGAGTAGTCAAATGCCACGATGTGCAACGGCATTTGCATCGCCCGCGCCAACGCCGCGGCCCGGTCGAACGCCGGTGTACGGGTCATGGCTGAGGGAGCTATTAACAATAAACGCTGAGTCTGCGACATTGGACACCTCGGCATACGGCCTTCTGGATTGCGTAGGCATACAGATTGAGCGGTCCCGATTCAGTCAACTTGATCTTTATCAGCCCAACGCGAGATGTACCTTCAGAGCAGCAAGATTCCGGCCCACATCGCCAGCGTCAGCAATACCTGCCCCGGGATGAGATAAGCGGCGAACGGTCGACCGCCACTGACCCACGCCACCAGGCATTTGCTCAGGGAGTTACTGCTGACGGCGATTAACGTCGGGACGGCAATGGCGTCGAACGGCATCTGGCCCGACTTGGCTAATGTGGCAATCGACGCTGTCGAGGAGTGGGCATCGGCAAAGCCGGTCAAGGTCGCCGTCAGCATCACGCCCACTTCGCCGTAGAGGCTGAGCATCACCGACGACAGGAAAGCGATGCCGGTCATGGTCAATGTGACGAGCAGGGCCAGCTTGAGATTAAACGCACCGCCGACCTTGATCGGTTGGCTCACGCCGGTCGCAGGCCGGGGAAACATCAAGCACAGGCCATACAGCGCCGTGGCGGCAGCACCGCACATTAACGGGGCCCAGATATGACGTAACAGATCGGTGTCGACCGTGCCCAGGATCAGGCCGACCTGGATGAAGGTCGCGAGGTTGGAGAATATCGCCGCTGCGCTCAAGACCTTGATGTTGTCCGGCTCCTTGGCGGCAATGTGGCCCATAGCGGCGATGGTCACGGTGCTCGAGGCAAATCCGGAGGCAATGGCGCTGATCGCATAGCCATAACGGGTACCCAACGTACGAACAGCAACATGCCCCACCGCGCCCACCACCATGAGCAACACCGTCAGGGTGCAAATGGTGCGCAGATTGATGGCGGCATAGGGGCCAATGAAGCGATCAGGCACCAGTGGCAGCACCACCAGTGCGGCAGTCAGCAGGACCAGACCGTCGCGCATCTCCGCATCAGTCAACTGGCTACGGGCAAAGTGGTGCAGCTTCTGTCGATACGTCAACAACCCCGTCACCACCACGGCAATGGCAATGGCCAGTTCGAGCCTGGTGCTACACAGTGCCCCCAGGACCAACACGGTGAGCAATGCGACTTCGCTGGTCACGCCCGGGTCATCGCTCAGGCTGCGCCAGTACGCCACGGTGACCAGCAAGCCCAGCGTGACCGCCACGATGCCTACCAGCAGACCGCCGCCGACCTGCATCGCCACATAGCCCAACAGCGCGGTAATCGCGAAGGTGCGCAACCCGGCACAGGCACGGCTCTCTCCTTGTCCTTTGTGCCGCTCGCGCTCAAGACCAACGAGCATGCCGATTCCCAGCGCCGCCGCTGCTCCCGTCATGCCGAGGGTTTCATTCATGGGTTGGTCATCTGCGCAGGCGTTGCCTTCCTGGCCGGAATCACCTTCCTCACGGCGTAATCGCCACCTTCATCACACCGTCCCGCTGGTGAGCGAACAACTCATAAGCCGCTTCAATGTCGTCGAGTTTGAAACGGTGAGTCACCAGGGGAGACAGGTCGACACCGCCGCTGTTCACCACCGCCATCAAGCGACGCATGCGTTCTTTGCCGCCGGGACACAGGGTGGTGACGATGCTCAAGTCCCCCAGTCCTGCGGCGAAGGCATCGAGCGGAATGCGCAGGTCAGTGGAATAAACCCCGAGGCTCGACAGCCGGCCACCCGGACGCAACACCCGCAGTGCAGACTCGAACGTCCCTTGGGTGCCCAGCGCCTCAATGGACACATCGACGCCACGGCCATCGGTCAGGGCCATGATTTGCTCGACGACGTTGCCGTCCTTGAAATTGACCACATGGGTCGCGCCCAACTGCCGCGCAACGCTCATGCGCTCGGCCACGGCATCGACGCCAATGATGGTCGTCGCGCCCTTCAGACGCGCGCCGGCCACTGCGCAGAGGCCAATCGGCCCGAGGGCAAAAACGGCAACGGTATCGCCGATGCTCACCTCGCCGCGCTCCGCCCCGGAAAAACCGGTGGACATGATGTCCGGGCACATCAGCACCTGCTCATCGCTGAGGCCGTCGGGAATCGGGCATAAATTGGCAATTGCGTCCGGCACCAGCACGTACTCGGCCTGGCAGCCATCAATGATGTTGCCGAATTTCCAGCCACCCGTGGCGCGAAAGCCATGACGGGTGTCAGGGCCATCCTGCGAGGCACAGCCGCACAGGCACGCGTAACTCTGCCCGCTGGGCGTGATGGCGCCGGCAATGACTCGCTGCCCCTCGACGAAGCCGCGCACCTGGGAGCCCAGCCGTTCGATGACACCCACCGGCTCATGACCCACGGTCAGCCCTTTGGCCACCGGGTATTCGCCGCGCAAGATGTGCACGTCGGTACCGCAAAGGGTCGTGGTGGTGATACGGACCAGTGCATCCAGCGGCCCGACCTCGGGGACGGGCTTGTCCTGCAGCACGATCCGGTTTTTTTCAACGAAAACTGCCGCTTTCATGGTCGCCATGGTGATCCCTCTTTCGTTCTGCGTGCGCAAGCGTTCAGCACGCCGCCAAGACTGCGCCGGGATGCCAGACGACAGGTTGACAATGGTCAACAATTTGGTCTCTGAACGCAGCGGATAACCGTACGTCGGGCGACAGGGTCATTGCCCCTCGCGTTTGACAAAGATCAATCCCCCTTCCCCGACCGGCCGCATGATCATCGCAAAGCTTCACTTCCCAATTGCATCGCTGCATTGGCAAGCACTTGCACGATTATCCACGGGAGAATGGTCATGCCTGATCAAACGCGTTTCATGTTGGTCGCCTCGCCCTTGATGGAAAACAGCCCCGCTTTCGACCGGGCCGCCGCGCTGGCCAAAGCGTCGGACGCGTCATTGCACATCGTGGCGTTCGACTATCTCGAAGGGCTGGCGACCGCCGGAATGGTCAATGAACAAGCGCTGGAACAGATGCGACTGGGCTACGTTGAACGCCATCGCCAATGGCTGGAGGACCAGGCTCGTCCGTTGCGCAAAATCGGCGTACACGTCACCACTGAAGTGGTCTGGGTGGAAAGACCCTTGCAGGAAATCCTCATCCATCTCAAAGAACAGCCCATGGCGGCGCTGATCAAGGGGCTGGAACACGAATCGCTCCTGTCACGCCTGATGTTTACTCCGCTGGATATTCATCTGCTGCGCGAATGCCCGGTGCCTTTGCATTTTGTCAGCAATATGCGCCACGCCTTGCCGCGCAAGATCGTCGCAGCCGTCGACCCTTTCCATCGCGATGGGCAGTACGAGGGTTTCAATGACAGGATTCTGCAAGATGCCGCAAAACTGGCGAGCACCTGTCATGCAGAACTCGACGTCATCTATGCCCATGATCTTTCATCCATGAGTGCGGATGAATTCGGTTTCCGCGATGGCTCGACGTTTTTCTCTTCCAGCAAAGCCAAAACCCTGTTCGATGCACAGGCTGATGCCTTCCGCGAACTGTCGGAGCGCAACGGCATCCCGCCGGAGCGCCAGCACATGATCATGGGCAACCCGGCCAAGGTGCTTGGCAGCTACGCAACCGCTTATGACATCGACATGATTGTCATGGGCCGGGCCGGGCGTCGTGTCATGGACAGGTTGGTCGGCAGTACAGTGGAACATCTGCTGTACAAGATGCCGTGTAGCGTCTGGGTGGTTTCGCCACAGGAATTGATTGAGGAATAAACCCGATCTGGACGTTCGAAACGTCAGGGGACGAGTCGGGTGTTTTGTGCCTGACTCGCCTGTCTAGCGCCAGTCCAGATAACGAAACAGTTCCTCCTCCTGATCAAAGTGCAGTCGCACGAGGGTATCCAGGCGAATCAGCTGATGCTGAATCTCATCAGCTGATGCCGTTGCGGGGGCGGAACTGAAGTCGCTGCTCATGCGCGCCAGTAAGTGGATAAGGCGAAAAATCTCCCGGTGTGCGTGGCTCATCGCCGACATCGGATCCTCGCCCGGCATGCTTCGCGTCAACAGCGGGTACAGTGTGTTTTCATCTTCGCGTTCATGCTCCGCCAGTGATGTTTGCAACTTGTCGACCAGTTGCATCAGGTCGGTCTGTGCTTGCGCAAGTGGGCGCTGGGCAAAGTCATTGGCCAGTTGGTGCAGATCGCTCAGTACGGCGGCGAGTTGCTGGTGTTCATCTTGCAGGCGATCGATATGCTCTGCGGCAAGCTTTCGTTTCCTCAGCTCCCACGACGGCCCCAATGCCCGCAAGGCGTTAATGATGATCACCACGTCAATGCCCTCCTGCACCACGGCGCCAATCAGCGGCGGCAGATAGCCGAGGGCTGCCGCTGCCATGGCCAGCAATGACATCCCCATACCGACCAGCACGCCTTGGCGTGCGATATAGAGGGTTCGTCGGGCAATGTCCAACGCCTCGACCAAGCGATCCAGGCGATCCACCAACAGCACAACGCCAGCGGCTTGCGCAGAAGCCGTGGCACCGCCCGCCCCCATGGCCACGCCGACGTTGGCCGCCGCCAGCGCGGGAGCATCGTTGATGCCATCGCCGACCATCAGTGTGCTGGTGTGCAGGCAACCTTGCTGTACAGCTCGCACTTTTTCCTCAGGGGTCAACCCGGCACGCAACTCGTCAATCCCGGCAGACAGCGCAATCATCTCCGCAGTTTCCAGGCGATCCCCGG
The DNA here is from genome assembly GCF_000293885.2 of Pseudomonas fluorescens NCIMB 11764. Classification (NCBI taxonomy): domain Bacteria; kingdom Pseudomonadati; phylum Pseudomonadota; class Gammaproteobacteria; order Pseudomonadales; family Pseudomonadaceae; genus Pseudomonas; species Pseudomonas fluorescens. Next base: position 4,356,470 of record NZ_CP010945.1, on the reverse strand, counting down.
TGAGCATGACGATCTTTTCGATGCCTCTATTGCGCAGTCGACGCAGCGTCTGCGGCGTTTCGCGCCGAACCTTGTCCGAGAAAACCAGCAGGCCCGCGAGTTCCCCGTCCACGTCGATGAAGCTTCCGCTGCATGCCAGGTAATCCATGTGGCGCAGCATCGCGGCGACCCAGTCGGTTGCAGCGGCGTCTTTGTGAGCAAAAGGCAAGGTGCCGAAACGCACCTGCACGCCATCGACGCGCCCACAAAGCCCGGAGCCTGGGCTTTCTTCTACCGCCTGCGGGACACTGAGCGACAATTGACGCTGATGCGCCGCTTCAACAATTGCCTGGCAAACAGGATGCGTCGAGGCTTGCGCCAGCGAAGCGGCCAGGCCGAGCAGGCGTTGCGGATCGCCCAACCCGTTGACCTCTATCGACTGCAGGCGGGCATGGCCGCTGGTCAGCGTGCCGGTCTTGTCGAGAAACACCTGCTTGACCCCGGCCAGCGCTTCCAGGGTCGCGCCGTCCTTGATCAGGATCCCGCGCCGCGCCGCCCTCGAAATACCTGACATGAAGGCAATCGGCACCGCCAGAATCAAAGGGCAAGGCGTGGCCACCACCAGAACCGCCAACGCTCGCAAAGGATCGCCGCTCAATTGCCAGGCCAATCCGGCAATCAGCAATGTCAGCGGGATGAAGAACAAGGCATAGCGGTCGGCCAGTCGCACGAAAGGTGCGCGCGAACGACGTGCCTCCTCGGCCAGCCGCACGATGCCGGCGTAGGTACTCTGTGCGGCTGTTCGGGTGGCGATCAGCAGGATGGGCGCACCGACATTGGAAACGCCGCTGGGCAGTTGCTCACCTTCTCGACGGGTGACGGGCAGCGACTCACCACTGAGCGCCGATTCGTCCAGAATCGCCGCAGGACTTAGCAGCCGACCGTCGACCGGTATCACCTCCCCCAGCCGCACCAGCAATGTTTGATGCGGCTGGACCTGCTCAACGGGGACCTCACGCAAGCCGCCCTCCTCCTGCAGCCAGGCAAAGCGTGGCGCCCGGTCGATGAGCGCACGCAGCTCACGGTCAGCGCGTTGCCTGGTGAAAAACTCCAGGGTCCGTCCGGTCGCCAGCATCAAGGCAATCACCGCCGCCACCAGTGTCTGCTCAAAGACCAGGGCGGCAGTGATCGACAGCAGCGCGATCAGGTCGACACCGGCCTCGCGCCGGGCCAGGCGCCTGGCGATTTCAACGAGCAGTACCGCAGCCATCACCAGGCTTCCTGCGGCCCAGCACCTCGATGCCCAATCAGGTTCTTGCGCAACATACGCAATGCCGCCGGCCAGCAGCGTCAGTGCGGTGAGCAGCAACAGAACGGGGTCCAGCCACTTACTGAGCATCGAAGTGAGTTCCTCGAAAGCGATTTGCAGGCCTCGCTGTAAAAATATCTGGCATCGAGGTAGAGCTTAGGACGCGAATGTCTTTCGTGTCCCCGGGGCGCCTGAATTTCGGCGGCGGACACACCCTAAGTGCTGGTTGTGCCCGCACAAACCAGGCGTATGCCGTCTTACTGATCTAAATCAAACACGCCTTGGACGGACACGTAGAAATTAGAGTCAGCATTCGCACCATCGCATTCGATGTGTGCAGAAACTTTCGTTTCGTGGAGGCTCCCATGGCTACGCATCTGCAAGGCACCCAACCGGTCATTCCGCCGACTGCCACACAACCCCTTGCAGGCAGTTTGCGAAAGGTGGAACCCAAGCGCCTGTCTTTGAGCCTGCTGATTGCCCTGGTGGTCGGTTCGATGATTGGCAGCGGCATTTTCAGCCTGCCGCAGAACATGGCGGCCAGTGCGGGGGCCGGGGCGATCCTGATTGGCTGGCTGATCACGGGCGTCGGCATGCTGTCGCTCGCTTTGGTCTACCAAACCCTGTCCAACCGCCAACCTGCCCTGGACAACGGTGTATTCGCCTACGCCCGCGCATTAGGCGGCGAGTTCCTTGGCTTCAACTCCGCCTGGGGCTACTGGATCAGCGCCTGGATCGGCAACGTCAGCTACCTGGTGATTTTGTTCGCGGCGCTGAGTTACTTCTTCCCGCTGTTCGGTGAAGGCAACAACAAAGCGGCGATTGCCGGCGCGTCCGTGGTGCTGTGGTCGTTGCACTGGATGATCCTCAGAGGGATGCGCACCGCGGCCCGGGCCAACGCGTTGACCACGGTAGCCAAGATCGTTCCGTTGCTGCTGTTTATCGGCCTGGTGATCGCCGCTTTCCAGCGTGAAACCTTCAACGTCGATTTCTGGGGTTCGCCCGCACTGGGCAGCACCCTCGATCAAGTCAAAAGCACCATGCTGGTGACCGTCTGGGTGTTCATCGGGATCGAAGGCGCCAACGTGTTCTCCGCCCGTGCGGCAGAACGGGCCAATGTCGGTCGCGCCACGGTCATCGGTTTTGTCATCACCCTGTTGCTGCTGATTGCGGTGTCACTGCTGTCGCTGGGCATTCTCAAACAACCGGAACTGGCCGCCTTGAAAAACCCCTCGATGGCGGGCGTGCTTCAGGCGGTCGCCGGACCGTGGGGCGCGGTGCTGATCAGCATCGGCTTGATCATTTCGGTGGGTGGCGCCCTGCTCGCCTGGACATTGCTGGCAGCGGAATCGGTGTTCACACCGGCCAAGGAAAAGGTCATGCCGGGGCCATTCGCCGTGGAAAACACCCAGGGTGTGCCAGCCAATGCGCTGTGGATCACCAACGGCTGCATTCAACTGTTCCTGTTGCTGACGCTGTACTCGAGCGCCAGTTACCTCGCGCTGATTTCCCTGGCCACCTCGATGATTCTGCTGCCGTACCTGTTCAGCGGTCTGTACGCGCTGAAACTGACCTGGCAGGGCGAGACCTACGCCGGCCACCGAGGCCAGCAACTGCGCGACATGGCCATTGCCTTGGTCGCGACGCTGTATTGCGTGTGGCTGCTGTATGCCGCCGGGCCTAAATACATGTTGCTCAGCGCTTTGCTCTACGCCCCCGGTTCGTTGATTTACCTGGCCACCATGAAGGCTCGCCAGGGACAACCGCTCAGCGGTCCCGAGACGGGGCTGTTAATCATTATCTGGACGGCGGCAGCCTTTGCCGGCTGGATGCTGTGGTCCGGGACACTGACCTTGTAGGGCCCGGTGTTGCGTGCTTGTTCTGTCGTGGTGGACCGCCAAACGGTTTGCGATCCATCTCTATTACCCAAGAGGAGGAATTCAAAATGAGCAACAGTGAAAAAAAAGTGCCGGTTCATAGCGACGACAAAGCCAGTCAGCATCCCGTGACAACAGACCTCTGGCGCCCTCTGGAAAAGCTCCGGCAGCAGGTTGATCACCTGTTCGAAGACTTCAATCGCGGCTCGGGGCTGTCGCCATTCGGTCGCGGGTTATTCGATGTCGAGCCGCTCTGGCGGCGCGAACTGATCGGTCACGGTCTGCCTGCCGTGGACATCTCCGAGAAAGACAAAAGCTACGAAATCACAGCTGAGCTTCCCGGTATGGATCAGAAAAACATTGAGATCAAACTGTCCAACGGCAGCCTGATCATCAAAGGCGAAAAGAAAGAGGACAAGGAAGAAAAAAGGAAGGGCTATCACCTCAGCGAGCGTCACTATGGCTCCTTCGAGCGGGTGTTCAACTTGCCCAAAGGTGTCGATGCCGAGAAGATCGACGCGAGTTTCAGCAAAGGCGTGCTGAGCATCTCGCTGCCGAAAAAGCCCGAAGCCATGAAAGCGGATAAAGTCGTGCCAATCAAAGGCGAGTGAATCCCTGGCTGCCCAGCCCCTGCCGGGAAACCGGCGGGGTTTTTTTTGTTCATTTAAAAAGGCTGAAGCAAGGCGCGGGTCAACGCCGCGATCACCTGTTCTCTTCGACGTGCGAGTCTGATTGTCTGACCGCCAGAATGCTGCCCTGCAACGAATACAGCGCGCGCTCCATAGTGCTGCCGATGAATCGATGAGTGCCCACACGATGCACGGTGCCCATCACCACGACGTCTGCCTGGTATTCATCGACAAATGCACTGATCACCGGCGTCGGCAGACCCATGAAAAAATGCCGGTGCTCTGGAGCAATTCCATAGCGCTCAGCCAGGGTGTTGAACGCCTGATGAAGGGACTCTCGCAACTCATCCATGAAGGCCATGTTCCAACAGCCGCTGATCAGCGGCGTATCGCCATTGAATGCAGGCGATAAGTCATAGGCGTAAAGCAGGTGCAGCGATGCGTGGCATTGCGCGGCCAGCGTATGAGCCGCCTGAATAATGGCATCGTTCACATCATGGATTTGTGTGACCGTATCGAACGGGTCCACAGCGGCGACGATCCGACGAGGCAACTCATGACGGACCTGGTTGACCAGGTGTAACGCAACGGGACATCCGCGCAGCAAATGGTAATCCAGAGGTGTGACGAACGCCCGTCCAAGTACCGGGTCCAGTGTGACATCCTTGATGACCAGGTCGGGCTTGAGCGCCTCGACACATTTCAAGATGTCGAGCAGTGGATCGCAGGTGAAGACAACTTGCACGTTCACCTCCAATCCCTGGGCATTGAGGCGCTGAAGTGTTTGGTCCTTCCAGTGGAGATAATGACGCTGATATCGCTGATCACCCTCCTCGTCTCTGTTCTCTTCCCACGGATGCTCCATGGGCGCCGGTTCGATAAAGGCTCGCACATCCAGCCTGGCTCCACTGGCCCTGACCAGGGCGATGGCACGCAGCAAGGCCGGGGCCTCTTTCAGGTTCGGGTTGGCGATCAGCAGCAATCGTTGATAGTGGGCCATGACACACCTCGTCTATACACCGGCCCATTGCGTGGCCATGTTCAGAGACTGCGCTCGTTGCGCCCTCTGCCTGTTTGATTTACATCAAATCCAGGCAATTGAGCGCACTGTCATAAGAGTCTGATCCAGATCATATTCAGGCGCAGCCAGGGGTGTAGAAAGAAGTGAATCGCGTGGTTTGTCACTGCGCGCCGACCTTTGAAGACGGCGGGAGGGATCGCATCATGCTCACTGTCAAAGACCATAATGATCGATCTTCCGAAGCCTATGCCAAAGTCACCGGAAAATACTGGATCGAAGCGCTCAAGGATGGTCGTCACGTGTTGATCCGGCAACTGACGGAAAAAGACCGCGAGCGTGAGTACAGCTTCATCAAACACCTATGCCCTGAGTCCCGGCACATGCGCTTTCTCGCGCAGGTCAACGAACCCGGCAACAAGCAGTGCCTGGCATACATCGCGCTGGTCCACGAAAATGGCCAATTGATCGAGATCGGCGTCAGCCGTTATGCCACCGCGGGCGAATATAAGTGTGAGTGTATGGTGACAGTTGCCGATCAATGGAAGCATCTGGGGCTGGGCACGTTACTGATGGAACATTTGATCACGGCCGCGCGCAAGAACGGTTTTCACCAGATATATGCGGTCGACGCCTCCAGCAATGCGCCGATGCGCGACCTGGCCAGATCCCTTGGCTTCGAAACGCGCGACGATCCCTTCGATACCCGCCAAGTGATTCACTGCCTGTACCTGTAAAACGACTTGAGCGCTGTCGGCGAAAAGCCATTATTTTTTTGCCCCCAGCGTTGCCATGTAATGGGCGACAGATTCGGCATCCGCCTCAGACAGTGAGTGATTTTTCTTCATCAGGGCGTCCCGGGGCCGCAGTTCGGTCTGTTGAAGCACCTTGATCTGGCGACTCACATAAGCGGCATGTTGACCCGCCACGCGGGGAATCTGGCCACCTCCCTGACCGCCGGCACCGTGGCACGAACTGCACTGCGCGACGCCCGCCTCAGGCAAGCCCTGGCGAAAGATCAATTCACCGCGGGCATCGGGCGTGTCTGCATCCGCCTTCATGGGGCTCTGACTCGAAAAATAGTCGGCCAGTTCGGCTATCTGGGTCTGCGTCAGATGGTTAAAGCCCCACATGTACTGAGTCCCGGCTTTATCACTGCGTGCATGGTCCTTGAAGTCAGCCAGCTGCAACTTCAGGTACTCTTTTTGCTGCCCGGCCAGCTTGGGGAATGTTGGCGAGAAGGACTCTCCCGTCAGTCCATGGCATTGGGCGCAAACCTGGTCCGCCATGGCGATACCGGACATGGCCGACGTGGTTTGCGATGTCTCTTCACTCGTGCTGGTGCAGCCCATGAGCGCACCTACGCAGAGGGCAAGCGTCAGATGTGAGCGGTTGAAAATACTCTTCGTACCCAATGCTTCCATGATCTACGCCCCTGCTTTTAGCGGATGAATACCATCCTTCACCTACCGTTCAATTCCCTCTCCCGAAGACAGCCCTAGGCTGGAGCCTAGCCAGACGCCGACCATTTACAAGGTCAGAGGGAAATGAGCCTTCCATTCCTGCTTTCGGAATAACACCCATCGCGTCAGATCATAGTCGGCAGCCAACGAATACTTGATGCAGACAGCTTCTCTCAAGGCTTTGCAGCCTTTATTGACGAAACTCAATTGTTCATCTGGATCAAGGTGTAGGAATAATCAAACAGGTGATGAAGCGACACAAAAGCTTGCGTTTAAACACAATGTGTCGAGGACCTGCGGACTGATTTCGGGCGGTTGAGCGCAAGCGCAATACCGCTGGCAGTAACCCACCTTTGCGGGAACGACAGTCATGAACACACCCTCCCAAGACATGCTGGATAACCTGTATGGCTCACATCGGCGCATTGACCAGGCCGCCATCGCACCTCTTCTGCGCCAATACGCCGAGCCTCTGCCGGCACTGGATTCCTCCGCCTTTGGTGAAATGTTCGATCGCTATGCGGATGCGCGGGTGGTGATGATCGGCGAAGCCAGTCATGGCACCAGCGATTTTTATCGAACCCGGGCAGCGATCACCCAAAGGCTGATTGAGCAGCATGGGTTCAACATCGTGGCCGTTGAAGCGGACTGGCCGGACGCGGGTCATGTCGACCAGTATGTCCGGGGATTGGCGCCTTCGGCGTGGAAACGTCACATCTTCAGCCGATTCCCGACCTGGATGTGGCGCAACACCGACGTGAGAGCATTCGCCCACTGGCTGCATCAATACAACCACACCCTCGCCTCTGAACATCGTGTCGAGTTCCGCGGGCTGGACGTTTACAGCCTGCGCAACTCCATTCATGAAGTGCTGAGTTATCTGGACCGGGTCGACCCAAAGCTGGCCCACGAAGCCCGGCGGCGCTATGGCTGTCTGACCCCATGGCAGGATGATCCCGCGTTGTATGGCCACTTCGTCGAACGTGGCGGCTTGATGCCCTGTGAGCAGCCGGTGGTCGACCAGCTCAATGCCATGCTGGCCGAACAACTGGCCGGGCTCATCCAGAACGACGAGGCGTTCTTCAATGCGGCGCAGAACGCTCGGGTGGTGCAGGCAGCGGAACAGTATTACCGTGCGATTTATCGAGGGTCGACCGCCTCGTGGAACCTGCGTGACCGGCACATGTTCGACACACTTCGTGCACTGCTTGAGCACCGGGGCCCGCAAGCCAAAGCCGTGGTCTGGGCGCACAATTCTCATATCGGCAACGCGGCCGCGACGGAGATGGGCTGGAAGGGTCAGTTCAACATCGGTCAGCTGTGCCGCAGTGCCTATGGGCGCGATGCCGTGCTGATCGGTATGAGCACCGACCGTGGCAAGGTGACCGCGGCCGATGACTGGGACGGCGACATGCTCATCAAGGACGTCCTGCCCTCTCGCCCGGACAGTTGGGAGCATCAGTTCCTCAAGGCGGGTGTGCCGGCGTCATTGACCGACTGGCGAGACCCAACGCGCAAAGAGCTGCGCCGGGTGTTGTCCAAACCGTTGCTGGAACGGGCCATCGGGGTGATTTACCGCCCCGAAACCGAGCGTGGCAGTCATTACTTCGAAGCGATGTTGGCCGAACAGTTCGACGCCATGATCTGGATTGAACAGACCCAACCCGTGACAGCACTGGCACTGCCAAAAAGCCAGGAACTCGAACCGGAAGATGAAACCTATCCGTTTGGCGTGTGACACCGATCCAGAGTTGTCAGTCGGGGCCGTGCAGATGGTGCTCGAACCAGTCGCCAGCAAGTCTGGCGACGTCCTCAAGGGCCCCGGGCTCCTCGAAAAGATGGGTAGCGCCCGCCACGATTTCCAGCTGTTGTTCACACCGCAAGGCACGACTGCTTTGCTCATTCAGCTCAAGCACCATCGGGTCCCGGGCGCCAACGATCTGCAAAGTGGGTGCCCTCACCTGGGTCAATGCCGCACCCGCCAGGTCGGTGCGCCCGCCCCGGCTGACCACCGCATGCACCACCTCCGGCCGCAAGGCCGCGGCCAACAAGGCCGCCGCAGCACCGGTGCTCGCGCCAAACAGACCGATTCGTAGCGCGTGCAATTCCGCGTCCCGACTGACCCAGTCGATGACCTCCACCAGCCGCCTGGCAAGCAAGGCGATATCGAAACGAAGTTCACCGGTGAGGTTGTCCAGGCGTTGCTCCGGTTCCGTGAGCAGGTCGAACAGCAGCGACGCCAGCCCCCGTCTGGCCAGCGACTCTGCGACATATTGATTACGCGGACTTGTACGACCGCTGCCGCTGCCATGGACGAAGACCACCAACGCGCTGGCGTTGACCGGCAGGCGCAAATCGGCTGATAACTCAACGTCCTTCAGGTCCAGCTGCCGATAGTGCACCTCAATCATCGACGCTCTCCTGAGCCGAGGCACTGGCAGCAGACTCCCGCCGCCAGGACCGCGTCAACAAATCAATAACCTCTTCGTCTGAAGTCTGGGGGAAGCTCAGGTACCAATATCCGATCGACATCATCCATTCGGGAATGAGTGGGCAGATGACTTCATTGACTTCACTGCGCAGCGCCTCCACGGTTTCCAGCGGCGCCACCGGCACGGCGACGACGATGCGAGCCGGTGCTTGCTTTCGCGCCGCGTGGATTGCCGCCATCATCGAGGCCCCGGTTGCCAGGCCGTCGTCGATCAGGATCACCACCTGATCCTTCAATCGCACGGGTGGGCGGGTTCCGCGGTACACCTGCTCACGACGCAACAGTTCCTGTGTTTCGCGCGCGAGCACGGCATCGAACGCGGCCGGAGTAATCGGGTTTGCCTGCAATGCGTCGTTATTGATGATTTGGATACCGCCACTGGCAATGGCGCCCATGGCGAACTCCGGGTGGGATGGAACGCCCAGCTTGCGGACCAGCATCAGGTCCAGGCGCACGTCCAGGGCCTTGGCCACTTCATAAGCGACGGGAACGCCGCCACGGGGCAAGGCGAGGATGATGACATCGGGTCGATGTGCATATTTGAGCAACGGTTCCACCAGACGCTGGCCGGCTTCTACCCGGTCCTTCAACGTGGTTTGCAATGAGGGGCTTTGACTCATGAAAAACCTCCTCAGGCGATGACGCCTGTCGTTTCGTTACAACTGGCCTTGCCCGATCTAGACCGCCAGAACGCTGCAGGGCACCTGGTACAGAATATGTTCGGTAGTGCTGCCCAGCAGCTTCTCCAGGCCGTGGTACTGGACTCTGCCCATCACGATCACATCCACCTGGTGCTCGCTGGCAAAATCGCTCAGCGCCGAGACCGGGTGACCGAGAATAAAATGCCGGCGATCAGAGGGTACGCCGTACCGATTGGCCAATTTGATGAACGATTGTTCCTCGGTTGTGCGCAACTCTTTGGTGATGTCTGGAAGCGCCAGCCCTCCCATGTCCGACAGATAGATCCCCGAAAGATCACAGGCATACAGCAGGTGCAACTCGGCATCGCACTGCAACGCAAGGTTGGTGGCTTGCTGAATGATCCGCTCGTTCAGCTCGGTGTTTCGAGACTCGGCATCTGAAGCGTCAACCGCCGCCACGACCTTGCGCGGCAAGGCATGGCCACTGCCGCCCACCAGATAGACCGGTATCGGGCTGTCGCGCAACAAATGCCAGTCCAGCGGGGTGAAGAACGCGCGTTTGAGCGCTGATTCGTGCTGCACTTCCTTGATCAGCAGGTCGGGCTGCATTTCCGTGACGTGATCAAGAATGTCTTGTTCCAAGTCATCGGCCCACGTCACCTCCGTCGTTATTTCGAGCCCGAGCGCGCGGAGTTTGGTGGCCTGGTTCGTCAACCAGTCGCGATGGTCCTGAAGATAGCTCTCCCGAGCCTTTTCCTGCACGCCTTCTTCAAGCAGAGACAGAACCTCCAAGGGCATTACAAACGCAGCGATATGCAAGCTCGCGCCGCTGGCCTTGGCGAGGGCGGCCGCATGGTTTATCGCAGGGGAATGGCGCAGGACCGGGTTGACGATGAGTAACAAGCGTTGATATTGGCTCATGATCTGACTCCAGACAGGTGGGACTCGACGCGCCGGATCAAGCACCAGCGTTTGATTCAGAGTCCTCCGTTGATGTCGCCCTGGCGTTGATTTATATCAAGTCCCTGCGCAAGACCGATCACTGGACGAACGCTCATGGAATGGGATTTCATTTCACCCGACTTGATCAATATCAATAGGGCCGAACCGGGCGGGATTACGTTGGCAATGGGACAGCATTTTTTGCTGTCCATCGGTTTTCGACTGGAGACGGCTATGTCAACCCTACTGGCGAGTCAGCGGTTGCGCTTGTACGACAGCGATGAACTCGATGGTGTACTGCAGGGCATGGCGCGCCAAGCGTCGATATTGTTACCGCCCGTTCAAGCGGCACTGATTGGCATCCAGCGCCGTGGCGAGCCGCTGGCACAGCGATTACAGCAGCATCTTTCACGTCAGACCGGCCAGCCAGAGCTGCCGCTTTACCCCCTGAAGGTCAAGCGTTATGCCGATGACCTCAAGGTGCTGCATGCACACACAGAATTGACCGAGAACCCACTTCTGGGTGAACTGGACCTTGCCAACACTACCCTGCTCGTTGTCGATGATGTGCTGTTTGAGGGCCATTCACTCCTGCGCACGTGTGCCTATCTGGCGCAACTGGGCGCTCGTCGGGTCTACACTGCGGTACTGGTTGACCGGCATGTCTGCCAGCAGCCGATCCATGCCGACATTATCGGCGTGCACCTGCAAGTTGCCGCCCATGACATCGTCGAATGCAACGTTCCGCCCTACGAAATGGAGTTCTGCATTGAGGTGTTACGTCATGGTGCTGCCCGATGAAGGCACAAGGATTGCCAGGTACTTGATGTCCACGTTAGCCATCCAGTTGAGGCCTGTTCGATAAGCCTCAAAGGAGCCGATGCATGCTCTCAGATCGCCCGCTTCTTTTTGCCCTGCAAGGCAGTGAGCACTATGCAGCCTTCGTCGCGCAGCGGCTTGGCTGCCAACTGGCCCTTCATGAAGAGCGCAATTATGAAGATGGCGAACATAAATGCCGACCGCTGGAGCCGGTTAACGGTCGCGAGGTCGTGGTGTTCCATTCGTTGTATGGAGATGATCGACAGAGCGCTAACGATAAGTTGTGTCGCCTGTTGTTCTTTTGCGCAGCCCTCAAGGATGCCGGCGCTCGCCATGTGCAGGCGGTAACGCCCTACCTCTGCTACGGACGCAAAGATCGCCGCAGCCAGCCTCAAGACCCGACGATCACTCGCTACCTGGCGACCATGATTGAAGCCTGCCACGTGGATCGCCTGGTTGCCCTGGAAGTGCATAATCCGGCGGCGTTCGACAATGCCTTTCGCATTCCTGCGTGGAACGTGCAGTGCACAGAATTATTCGCCGAGCATTTCGCCAGGTTCGTCGGCGACGCCGAGGTGGTGGCGGTGTCTCCGGATTCCGGTGGTGCCAAGCGTGCCGAGCAATTTCGTCAGGCCCTCGAACGACAACTGGGACGTTCAGTGGGCAGTGCGCTGATGGAAAAGCACCGTGCTCACACGACTCTGACAGGCACTCTCCTGGTTGGCGAAGTCTCGGGTAAGGCCGCCATTGTTTTCGACGACCTGATCAGTACCGGCGAAACGCTGAGGCATGCCGGCCTTGCCTGTCAAAAGGCTGGAGCCACCCGGCTGTTCGCAGCGGCGACCCATGGCTTGTTCACTGCGGGCAGCAACCTGTTCGACCCGCCGCTATTCGAGCACGTTGCGATCTCTGACTCCGTACCTCCCTTTCGTTTGCCCCCCGAGTGCGTGACGCAGCGCTTGCACGTACTCGACACCAGCGCCCTGATAGCCAGCTTGCTGGCCGAAAATGGCGCATTGGGTTCCGTCTGAGCAGATGAAGCGCCGATCAAAGACAATGGGGAGTGCCGGCCGTTGAAAAAGATGAACATCAACAAAGCATTCACACTGATGGAACCAGGCCCGGTTGTCTTCGTCACCACAAATGATGGCGAGAAGAACAACATCATGACCATCTCCTGGACCATGGTGATGGGTTTCACACCGATTTTCGCCATGACCACCGGCCCCTGGAACTATTCATACGCTGCGCTTCTGAACACCAAGGCGTGTGTCATTTCAATCCCGACCGTCGATCTGCTCGATCGCGTTATCGCCGTGGGAACCTGTTCCGGTGCCGACACTGACAAGTTCGCAACATTCGGATTCACGCCCGTGAAAGGCAAACATGTCAGGGCACCCTTGATTAAGGAATGCCTGGCCAATATCGAATGCAAGGTTGTCGATATCATCGAGAAACACAATATCGTTATCCTCGAAGGCCTCGCCGCCTACCTCGACGACGCACGCAAAGAGACACGAACCCTTCATTCGGTGGGGGATGGTTCCTTCGTCGTGGACGGACGCAAACTGGATAGAAGAGAAATGATGCAATCGAAGCTTCCAGAGGGTGTCTAGGAGTGCAGGTCGGCGTCATCGTTGCCACGCAATAAGAGCATTTTCCGCCGGCAGAAAGGCTTCTGAGTGCCAGGCGCGCACCCGTGGGGTGTAGCAATCCACGGGCCGCGTTGCAGCGAGCGAGATGGAAAAGATATAGCCCTGGATAGCGCCGAAAATGGGCCCGACGGCGTTCATCGGCAGGCATTCTGCCGGGTGTTCATCGCACAAGGCGGCATAGAGTTCGACCCTTACCCACTCCGGGGCGATCTCCCCCAGATAGACCGGCACGCTGATGTACAGCCGCTCGCCGTCGTGTTTCGCATCGAGCGTGCCGAAATGTATTTTGTCCCATCCCAAGGCAACCGCCTTCTGCCAGGCATGAAGCGCACGTGCGAGCCCGGCCTTATCCTTGCTACGGCATCGGAAAGCCTGGATTGCCGGCTGGTAACAACCATCCAGGTATTGGAGCAGCATGCGATTGCTGCTGAATTGCGGCCCCAATTGCGACATGCTGGCGCGCATACGCTGCACCCATCCTCGTGGAATTCCCTGCGTGTCGCGCGTGTAAAAGCTGGGTACTACTTCTTCTTCGAGCAGGCGGTACAAGCACTCGGCGTCGGCTACATCGTCGCTTGGGGCATCATCGCCTATCGCCCAACCGCAGCTGGACTGGTAAGCCTCCGCCCACCAGCCGTCCAGTTGGGACAGGTTCAGTCCGCCATTCACCAGAACCTTCATACCACTGGTGCCGCAGGCTTCCCATGGTCGGCGCGGTGTATTGATCCAGACATCGACGCCTTGCACCAAATGCTGGGCCAGTTCAATGTCGTAATCCTCCAGGAACACGACATGCCTTCGCAGATTTGGACGATGAACAAACTCCATCCATGCCTGGATCAGTTGCTTGCCCTGCTCGTCACCGGGATGGGCTTTGCCGGCGATGATCAGCTGGACCGGTCGATGCTCATCGGTTAGCAGGCGACTCAGGCGCTCCGGGTCATGTAGCAACAGATTCGGTCGCTTATAGTCGGTGAATCGCCGCGCGAAGCCGAGCGTAAGGCAGTTGGGATCGAGCACCTGCGCGGCGTCTTCGACCTGCTGCGGTGACTCGCCACGCTGTCCAAGATGCCATGCCAAACGGTTACGCGTGTAATGCACCAGATCGCGGCGTTGCTCGGCGGCCATCGTCCACAAGGCCATATCATCACTGTTGGAGACCGTCCCGGAGAGAGACTCCACCGTGCCGAGCCAACGCTCCTTGCCACAGGTGCTAGTCCACAGGTGATCGGACCACACTGAATCCCAGGATGGCACATGGACGCCGTTGGTAATATGCCCTACAGGTATCTCATGAAGCGGCCAGCGTGGATAAAGATCACTGAACAATCGACGGCTGACCTCACCATGCAAACGACTCACTGCATTGCACTGAGCGCACCCACGCAATGCCAGGAAAGCCATGTTGAACGGCTCATCGTCGTCCGCCGGATCACGCCGGCCCAACGCCAGAAGTTCGCGCAATGAAATGCGACAGTCCTCGAGATACTCACGCGCATACTTGTAAACGAGTGCGGGCGGAAATGAGTCGAAACCCGCAGCCACTGGCGTATGCGTTGTGAATACATTACCTGCACGCGTTGCCCACCATGCCTCCCAGAACGATGTTCCCGTCTTGTGCATAAAGCGACGGGCACGTTCCAGCACAAGCAGTGCGGCATGACCTTCGTTAAGGTGGCACACGTCAACGTCGATACCCAGTGCGTCCAGTACCGCCCAGCCACCGATGCCGAGCACCACTTCCTGGAGCAAACGCATTTCCGAGCCGCCGCCGTACAACTTAGAGGTGATACCGCGATCGGCGGCACCATTGCGCAGATCGTTACTGTCCAGCAGATACAGGCGCGTACGTCCGACAATGGCCTGCCATATACGCACATACAAAGTGCGACCGGGAAGTTGCAGCACGATTTTCAGCCATGCGCCTTCATTGCCGATAGTTGGCTGAATCGGCAGGCTGGTGGCGTCGTTGTAAGGATAGGCCTCATGCTGCCTGCCTTGCGCGTCGATGTATTGCCGAAAATAGCCTTCCTGATAGAGCAAACCCACCCCAAGTATCGGAGCGCCCATGTCGCTCGCCGTCTTGAGGTAATCTCCTGCAAGCACACCGAGTCCGCCGGCGTAGAGCGGAAAGGCCTCACTCAGACCATATTCCATGCTGAAATAAGCGATCCGCGCCGAATCGCTTGCCGCTTGCCGCTGTGCATACCAGCCTGAGTCGTCGAGATAACGCCGATGCTCTGCGATGGCGTGCGCCAGTTTCTGCGAGAAATGGGCATCTCGGCAGAGTTCGTCAAGACGCTGCTGCGAAGCATTCTGCAGAATCATCCACGGATTATGGGTACGCTCCCAAAGTTCTGGGTCAATCGACTTCCACAGGTCGTCAAGTGCATGGTTCCAGGTCCAGCGCAGGTTAAGTGCGAGCTCGGTCAGTGGGGAGAGTTGCTCCGGCAACTCACGTGGCAAGAAGGCATACACGTCGACACCTCGTTGTAATCGGCAGTTTTGCGGATCTTGATCATGCGAGCCATGAGGCAACGGTTTTACGGTTTGCGATTGAGTGACAGGCGCTTTTCCACCGCCAGAACATGCCGAGTCGTGGCGAGCACGGCATCCGGATTGAGGCTTATCGAGTCAATGCCGATTTCCACCAGAAACTCAGCCATCTCCGGATAGTCAGACGGCGCCTGTCCGCAAATACCGGAGTGGCGGCCGTTACGTTTTGCTCCCTCCACCGCCAGGCGAATCATCTGTTTCACTCCCGGATCGCGTTCATCGAAATCGAAGGCGACGATTTCCGAATCGCGATCCACGCCGAGGGTCAACTGGGTCAGGTCATTGGAGCCGATGGAGAATCCGTCGAACAGTTTGGCGAAGGCGTCAATCAGGATGACGTTGTTGGGGATCTCGCACATGACGTAGACCTCCAGTCCGTTTTCTCCGCGCTTGAGGCCATGGCTGGCCATCGCTGCCAACACCTTTTCGCCCTCCTCCACTCTGCGGCAAAAAGGAATCATCAATTTGACGTTAGTCAGGCCAATCTCGTCGCGAACCCGCTTCATTGCCGCGCATTCCAGCGCAAAACCTTCGGCATAGGCACTATGGGTATAACGGGACGCGCCACGAAAACCGATCATCGGGTTGTCTTCTTCCGGCTCGAAATACTTTCCGCCCAGCAGGGTCGCGTATTCATTGCTTTTGAAGTCGCTCATGCGCACTACGCAGGGTTTTGGATACACCGCCGCAGCTATAGTGGCGACGCCTTCGGCCAAGGTCTTGACGAAAAAATCCGCAGGATCATTGTAAGCAACACTCAGGGCAGCGATCTTTTCACGTGTTGCTTCATCCACTTTTTCAGGGTGCACAAGCGCCATCGGATGCACCTTGATGTATTCATTGATAATGAATTCCATACGCGCCAGACCAATGCCATCCACCGGTAGCGAGGCAAGACTAAAGGCCTGATCAGGATTGCCCAGGTTCATCATAATCTTCGTTTCTGGATGTCCCAGCTGGCTGAGATCGGTGTGCTGAATGTCAAAATCCAGAATGCCTTCATAGACATGTCCGGTTTCGCCTTCGGCGCAGCTAATGGTGATCGGTGTGCCGGTTTCTATTTTCTCTGCCGCGTTTGCGGTTCCCACGATGGCGGGAATGCCCAGTTCACGCGACACGATGGCGGCGTGACAAGTACGGCCACCCCTGCTCGTCACGATAGCCGCGGCGGTCTTCATGACAGGTTCCCAGTCGGGTGCCGTGTTCTCTGAGACCAGCACCTCGCCCGGTTGAAACTCACTCAGATGCTTGGCATCGTTGATGACACGCGCCTTGCCGGCGCCAATTCGGGTACCGACCGCCCGGCCCTTGAGCAGCACTGTCGATCTTTGCTTGAGATGGTAAATCTCAAGCACGCTACCGTTCTTTTGCGACTCCACCGTTTCCGGTCGCGCCTGCACCATGTATAAGCGGCCATCGATCCCGTCTTTGGCCCATTCCATATCCATGGGCTTGTAAAAACCGGCTTTGCCCGAATAGTGGTTTTCAACCTTGATGGCATAGTCGGCCAGCACCATCACATCCGCATCGGAGATGCAGAAGCGGGTTCGTTCTTCGAGGGGCGTGTCAATATTCTTGGTGTATTCCACCGCGATATTGCCGGTATTGAGCTCGCCGGCAAAAATCATCTTCTTTGCTTTGCTACCCAGGCTGCGCTTCAAGACAGCACGATAACCCTGGAGAAAGCTGGGTTTGTGCACATAGAAGCTGTCCGGGTCTATCGTGCCCTGCACGACATTCTCGCCGAGCCCCAGCGCGGCATTGATGAAGACGACATCCCTGAAGCCTGTTTCCGTGTCCAGCGAAAACATCACGCCACTGGCCCCGATATCGCTACGCACCATCTTCATGACCACGACGGCGAGATAGACCTTGTAGTAATCAAAGCCATTGTCGTATTTGTAATGGATGGAGCGGTCGGTAAAGTTGGACGCCAGGCAACGTTTGTAGGCATCGAGCAGATCATCGTCACGGGCGATATTGAGATAGGTGTCGTTCTGCCCGGCAAATGAGGCTTGTGGCGAATCCTCAGCGGTCGCCGAGGAACGGACCGCCAATGAAATGTTTTCGCCGTATTCCTGTTTGAGTTGGGCAAAACTTTGCAAAATCGCCGTCTTCAGATCTTCCGGCAATGAACAGCCATATACGATCGCCCTCGCCTTTTCACCACGCGCCTGCAAATCCTTGATGTTGTCGGGGTCGAGTCCGTCCAGTGCCGCATGCAGAGGCTGCCAGGCGCTATTGTGATCAAGCACATAACGATACGCCTCAACAGTGATGGCAAAACCGTTGGGGACGCGTACCCCCTCAGTCGTGAGGTTCTGGTACATCTCGCCCAGCGAGGCGTTCTTGCCCCCGACCAGCGATACATCGTTGATACCCAGCTCTTTGAACCAGCGGATATGTGAATACATCACGATGTTTCTCCATTTGATTGGGGGGCGGCCCTCTTTCGTTTGAGGGCTGCGCTTCCCCCGCGCCAGCGCTCAACAACGCCAAATAGAACTTGATACAGGCTTTATGGCTTGATGCTGTCTGCGGGTGTTGATCTAGATCAATGAGCGCCCTTTGAGCAGCAACACCCGTCCGGATCGCCACGTCCGACCATCCCCCTCAAAGGGAAACGCGCTACAGTTTCCTTGCCGTTACCAACCCCAGGACCGCCGTCGACTTGCTCCACGCCGCGAGGCGTTGGATCGACAAGCAGTATCGCCAGCACAAAGGCCTCGCCGCCCGCGAAGGCCTGTAACACGGGTAAACCTGCCATGAACGACACAGATACCGGTGAAGTGATCCTGGTCCTCAATGCGGGGTCGTCGAGCATCAAGTTTGCCCTGTTCGACGCGACCTGCAGCCCTTTGGCTCGCACACCACTGTGGCGCGCAAAGGTCGACGGCATCACGGGGCCAAACTCGGTGGTCAGCGAAAACGACGGCGACGATCAGCCACTGCCCCTTGATGAAAAGCATCCTTATCACGATGCCCTTGGGTATATTCGTGAGCGGCTGCACACTCGACTG
This sequence comes from Pseudomonas fluorescens NCIMB 11764, assembly GCF_000293885.2. Classification (NCBI taxonomy): domain Bacteria; kingdom Pseudomonadati; phylum Pseudomonadota; class Gammaproteobacteria; order Pseudomonadales; family Pseudomonadaceae; genus Pseudomonas; species Pseudomonas fluorescens. The sequence goes on along the minus strand of NZ_CP010945.1, from coordinate 4,338,071 downwards.
GTAGGCCGTTCGATCAGGGCCATCGCCCACCGCGTCGTGCATGGAGGGATTAAATACTCCAAGCCGGTATTGATCGACACGCAGGTACTGGCCGACCTTAAAAGCTACATCCCGCTAGCCCCTCTGCATCAGCCCTTTGCGCTGGAGGCCATCGAAACACTGCTACAAACCCGCCCCGACCTGCCACACGTGGTGTGTTTCGATACCGCCTTCCACCAGACCCTGCCAGACGTGGAGAAAATCCTGCCGCTGCCTTGGTCGGCCTGGGAAAGCGGCTTGCGTCGTTACGGGTTTCACGGGCTTTCCTATCGCTACCAATCCATTGCGCTGGCCGAGCGCTACGGCGATCAGGCGCGTGGCCGGACACTGGTCGCGCACCTGGGCAGCGGTGCCAGCCTGTGTGGCATGCGGGACTTGAAAAGCGTCGCCACCACCATGGGTTTCTCAGCGCTGGACGGTTTGATGATGGGCTCGCGCTGCGGGGCGCTGGACCCTGGCGCCGTGATTTTCCTGATGGAAACCTGGAAGCTGAGCCTCGAACGTGTCAGCCATATTCTGTATCACGAGTCTGGCCTTCTGGGCGTTTCCGGGATTTCCAGCGACCCTCGCGAATTGCTCAAAGTCGAAGCCACTGAGCCTCGCGCGGCCATGGCCCTTGCGCTGTACCTGCGCCGCTTCATCCACGAAGCCGGTGCCTTGGTCGCGGCACTGGGTGGTCTGGACATGCTGGTGTTCACGGCTGGTATTGGCGAACACAACGCGGCGATTCGCTCTCGTATGTGCGCTGGCCTGCAGTATCTGGGCGTCGAACTGGACGAAACGGCTAACCAGGCCAATGCCCCAGTGATCTCGACCCCGGCCAGCCGAGTCAAGGTGGTGGTCGAGCCCACCAACGAAGAATGGGTCACGGCGCTCGACGCCCTCCGCCTGACCGAGCCAGTCAACCGGCAACGGTAACCGAGCATCTCGCTGCCGAAAAGCCTGAAGCCATGCAAACGGTCGGGCCAATCCAAGGCGAGTGAATCCCCTGACTGCCCTGCCCCTGGCCGGGAAACCGGGAAGGTTTTTTTGTCCGGGGATAGGACTAGCCCTGTCTACGCGCAACGTTTTACCGTGTCGATTTTCATGATGTTCACCCAATCGAACAGTCAGTCAGCGCCTACTGCGGGTCTGTTGGGTCCTGGTCGCCGTCCATTTGCGGTTTTGGCATGTGCATTGGCATGTGCATCGGCATTTGCATTGGCATCTGCGCGCCGCCATAGCCAGCATGCCTGCGATGCATCACTGCCCAGAACAGGTCGAATATGGTTTTCTGTTCAGTTTCCAGAGTGTCATAAAACGTTTTGGTCCGCGCCTGAGCAGCATCCAGACGCACCAATTTCGCCTGCATCCAGTTGGTGTGTGCGCGCAGCCGCTCTATCCTTTTTGCCATTCTTTCCGGCGTCGTTGCATCAATCAGCGCTTGCTTCGATTTCGCCATCTCGTCGTGTCGGGTCTTGTGCATTTCCAGTTGCTGATTGGCATCCGTGATGACCCCGTTAGCCCATGTCTCCCAGGCAGGCATTTGCTCTGGCTTGAGATTGAGCTTGGCTTTCAGATCATCCAGGGTCTGCTGCGTATGTTTGACCCAATCGACGTCCTGGGAATGATGGGACATACCACCTTGCGGCGACATGGGTGGGTTGGCGAAGACGCCGGTGGATGGCAACAGGAAAACGCTCGCTGCTATCAACATGTATTGGCCGATCAAGCTTGATTTGTTCATTTCAGTTCTTCTCAACACCATGGTGGGAATGGTTCGAGATTAGGAGCCGGACAGGTGGACAATCTGATCCACATCAGAAAACAGCCAGACAAACGAGGCTGCGGCTAGACGGTCGATAGTGGCAGCCGCCGTGCACAATGACGACGCCGCCGACATGGCGATAGAGTGTTTTGCGATCAGCCAATCCAGCGAATCTCCGCCGTCCTGTGCAAGATGGGTCCAGGCGCAGATTTCGGGTGGCCAACGATAATGGGTGCCACTGGCGTCCACTCGGCCGGCAGGCCCAGGGCATGCTTGCCATCCGGCGTATTGAGATAGCTCTGCGCAAAACCGATCCAGCAGGTGGCAAGGCCTTCTGCATAGGCGGCGAGCATCAGGTTCTCGGCAGCCAGTGCACAGTCTTCGACGATCCAGGGACTCGGCGCATTTCCCGAAATCAGGATGAGTGCAGGCGCGTGATAGAAGATCTGAAAGTTTTCATCATTGAGCAACGTATGGAGGTGCTCGGAATGGAAGCCTGCCGGCATCGTCTTGAGCATGTACGCTTTCGCTTCACGGGAGATCCGATCCAGCAGTGCCTGGTCGCGAATCACCGTGAAGGCCCACGGTTGTTGGTTCATTGCGCTGGGCGCCTGGGCAGCTGCACTGATCAAGCGCCGCAGGACGTTCTCATCAACGGCTTGCGTCGTGTATTCACGCGCAGAGCGCCGGCCGGAGATTGCCTTGTCGATGTTCATGAGTGCATACCTGATAAAGGGCCACTGATTAGGTCATCCACCCGCAACGACCTGCTGTTGATTTAGATCAAATCAAGGCGGAACCGCTACACCGGAGGCAGCGCAAGCATTCAACGCCCCGCAGCCACTGCTCGGCACCCTCATCCCTTTTGCCCCAGGTAGGTGATGAGTTTGTCCAGGGTGTCCACGGTTTGGTAATCGCTTTCAGGAATTGCAATTCCCAGACTCCGATTCAGAGCCTCAATGAAACGAAGCCAATCCATGGAATCCAGATCAACCTCTTCGCGCAGCGACCGATCAGATCGCAACTGCTCGATTTCAAGTTCCGGGGCAATGCCTTTCAAGGCTTTCAATACTTCTTCGCGGATCATTTGCGGGTTCATATGTCCTCTCCTCAAAGCGACTCTGGCGTCTGCAGCAAGCGACGGACTTCGCCGAGAAAACGTGCGCCGTAATGACCGTCGCTGACTCGATGATCGGCGGACAAACTGCAAATGACGGTCGGCATGACACACAACTGGCCCTCTTTAACCCAGGGTCGCTCACTGATACGACCGAAACCGACCAAGGCCACCTGGGGTGGGTAGATCACCCCGAATACGCTGTCTACACCCTGGTCGCCGAGTTGCGTGACCGTCATCCCGGCGCCTCCCAGCTCGGAGCTGCGCAGGGAACCGCTTCGGGCGCGCTCGACCAGGCTGGCCAGTTCACTCATTAAATGAGTCAGGGAGGCGTCTGCCACATGATGCAGCACCGGGGCGACCAGGCCACCCTGGCGCAGGGTGATTGCCACACCAAGGTCGGTATCGAGTGCGGGTTTGAAGGCGTTATCCAGCCAGAAACCATTGAGCTGCGGATAGTCGTGCAAGGCCAGCGCCACCGCTTTGAGCAGCAAGACACCGGGCAGCAGGCGCTCTTGAATTGTGCTTTGCGCATTGTGTGCCTGCAGCCAGGCCATGGCGTTATCCAGGGCGATGGTTTCGCTGAGGTAGTAATGGGGAATCTCGCGTTTTGAACGAGTCATGGCCGCCGCAATGGCGTGCCGCATGGCCTGGTCGGGGTCCGGCGGATGCGCCACATGAGCGGCAGCCTCGATGTCCTCCAGGGTAACGACTCCATGTGGACCATGGCCTTTCATATCAGCGGTGCTGACGCCTAGCTCGGCAGCACGCTTGCGCGCCGCGGGAGATATCCGCGGGCGTCTGCCGGACGATGCCTGCTCTTCGATCAGCAGCGGCGCCGCGGTCGTTGTTCGTCGCGCACTGTGCGGATCTTCGCCCGGTTCCAACAACCAGGCGATGGTGGTACCGACCGGGACTTTGGCGCCGATATCGATCAGCAGTTGCGACACTGTGCCCTCATGCCAGCACTCGACATCGATGGCGGCCTTGGCGGTATCGACGACGGCAATCACCTGGCCCGGCTTGACCACATCGCCCGGATGGACTTTCCATTCCAGCAACGTGCCTTCATCCATATCAGCCCCCAGAGAGGGCAATTTGAATTCGATCATTGTTTACCCTCGTGGCTCGATACTCGAATAGGCCACGTCATTGCACTCACCCTGATGTCCCCTGGCACAGCTCATGAGCAGCCGCGATGATCGTCGACACTTGTGGCAGGGCCGCCTCTTCCAGATGCCGGGGATAAGGTATCGGCACTTCGGCGCTGCACACCCGTGCCGGCGGTGCATCCAGCTCGAAAAAGCCTTGTTCTATGATCCGCGTAATGATCTCGGCGGATAGACTGCCGCTGCGCCACCCCTCATCAACCACCAGGGCCCGACGGGTCTTGCAGACAGAAGCCATCAAAGTCTTGTCATCCAGAGGGCGCAGGACCCGCAGGTCGATGACTTCGCAATCAATGCCCTCCCCGGCCAATACTTGCGCAGCCTCCAGGGCCTTGCCGAGTGTGCCGCCATAAGTGATCAGGGTCAGGTCATTGCCGGTTCGGCGTACCTTGGCGGAGCTGATGTCCACCGTCTCCCACTCGCCCGCATCACCCTCCAGGTTGTAGAGCTGGGCGTGTTCGAATATCAGCACCGGGTCCGGATCCAGCAGCGCTGGCCAGAGCATGCCGCGCGCATCTTCGATGGTCGCCGGCGCCAGGATTTTCAGCCCGGGAATATGGGCGTACCAGCCTTCCAGGCTGTGCGAGTGTTGCGCTGCAAGCTGGCGTCCGGCGCCTGTCGCCATGCGCACAACCAAGGGCACGGAGAACTGTCCACCGGACATGTGCCTCAAGGCAGCAGCCGTATTCATCAACGGATCGAGGGCGAGCAGACTGAAGTTCACGGTCATGATTTCGACAATCGGTCGCATGCCCCCCAAAGCCGCCCCTATACCGGCTCCCACGAAACCCAGCTCGGACAATGGCGCGTCTCGAATGCGCTCGGGGCCGAACGCCTCAAGCAACCCCAGGGACACGGCATAACTGCCACCGTAGCGACCGACGTCTTCGCCCATCAGAAATACCCGCGGGTCCCGCTGCAGCGCCTCACGTATTGCCTCGCGCAGCGCTTCGCGATAGCTCATACGAATGCTCATGGCGCCGCCCTTGGGGTGTAGACATCGCGGGACAGATCCTCGAGCGGCTCCAGGCTACCGCTTTCGGCATAGGTAACGGCGGCTTCTACTTCAGCGTCCACCTGGGCCAGGATCGCCAGAAATCCGGGCTCGTCTAATAGGCCCTCGGCCTTGAGCTGTGCACTGAACGTATGGATCGGCCCATGGGTCTTCCATTGCTCCACCTCGTCCTTGTCACGATACAGCTGTGGGTCGAACATCGAGTGGGCACGAAACCGATAGGTGCGGAACTCCAGAAAAAAAGGCCCACGCCCCGCACGGATGTGTTCAACCGCATCACGAGCGGCTTCGTAGACCGCGATCACGTCCATGCCATCGACGGACCGGCTATCGACTTTGTAGGCCGAGGCTTTCGCACACAGGTCCGTTTGCGACTGCGAACGGTCCAGGGCAGTCCCCATCGCATAGAGGTTGTTTTCGCAGCAAAACAGCATCGGCAGCTGCCACAATGCGGCCAGGTTGATGGACTCATGGAAGGCCCCTTCCGCCATCGCGCCTTCACCAAAGAAACAGGCTGAGAGACGCGATCCACCTTGCATGCGTTCAGCGAGCGCCAGGCCGACCGTCAGGGGCAAGCCTCCCGCCACGATGGCATTGCCGCCGAAGAATCGTGCCGTGGCATCAAACAGGTGCATTGAGCCGCCGCGCCCTCGCGAGCATCCTTCCTGGCGCCCATACATCTCGGCCATGATCGCCTTCATGGGGACGCCCTTGATCAGGGCGTGGCCATGTTCGCGATACGTCGCAACCACGGCATCGTTGGCTGCCAGTGCATGCAAAACGCCGACAGCTACCGCTTCTTCGCCGATGTACAGGTGCAGGAAGCCACGAATCTTGCCCTCTCCGTACAACTCGCCAGCCCGCTCCTCAAGACGACGGATGCGCACCATGTCCCGCAGCAGGTCGAGAGCAATGTCCTGGGACCGCGATGGGAGGCTCATGACGGGCTCTCCATGCTGGACGTATCGCCTTCAGGCAAACCCAGTTCCCGGGCCTTGAGCAGACGCCGCATGAGTTTTCCGCTACGGGTGTGCGGAAGCACTTCCACAAATTCCAGTTCCTTGGGCGCAACGACCGCCCCGAGGCGCTTGCGTCCGTGACCGAGCAACTCGTCGTGCAAGGCCTGGCTGGCAGTGAAACCACGCTTGAGTGAAACAAAGGCCTTCACGGTTTCGCCCAACAGCGGATCGGGCTTGCCAATCACTGCGGCCTCGGCCACGGCCGGGTGTTCCATGAGAGAGCTTTCAACCTCGAACGGACCGATCAGGTGACCCGCCGACTTGATGACATCGTCACTGCGACCAATGAACCAGTAGTAACCGTCGGCATCGCGACGCACGAGATCGCCGCTCAGGTACCACTCACCGACAAAGCAGTGACGGTAACGCTCCTCCTGCCCCAGGTAGGCACGGAACATGGCAGGCCATGGCTGTTTCAAGGCAAGGTCACCGACCTCGTTGTCACCCAGAAACACCAGACCGCCCTCTTCTCCTCGAACGACGATGGCCGCCTCGACACCCGGCAAAGGCTTACCCATGGAGCCTGGCTTGATGGGCATGGCGAGCGTGTTGGCAATCATGATGCCGCCGGTTTCGGTCTGCCACCAATTGTCGTGGATCGGCAGCCCAAGCACCTCTTTGCCCCACCAGACCGCCTCGGGATTGAGCGGCTCACCGACACTGGCAATAAACCGCAGACTCGGAAAATGATGGCCGCGCGCCAAGGCTTCGCCTGCTTTCATCAACAGGCGAATGGCCGTCGGGGCGGTATACCAGACTGTCACCTGTTGCTTCTCAAGTATCCGGTACCAACGCTCGGCATCGAATTCATTGCCCTCGACCACACTGGTGACGCCCAGCAACAACGGGGCAAAGATCCCATAGGAAGTGCCGGTCACCCAACCCGGATCGGCGCTGCACCAATAGACATCATCGGGGTGCAAGTCCAAGGCGTATTTTCCGGTGACGCGGTGGGTCAGCGCCGCGCCATGGACATGCAACACGCCTTTTGGGGTGCCCGTCGTGCCGCTGGTGAAGTGTAAAAGTGCCGGGCTGTCGGCGGTCGTATTGGCAACGGCGAAGGCTTCATCTGCCTGCGCCAGCAGTTGATGCAGATTGAGCGTCCCCTCGATCTGCGCCGTATCGCCGCCGTTTTCGTCATACAGCAGCACCTGTTTGAGTGCCGGCAAACGCTCGCGTATGGCCGCGACCTTGCGCCGGTAGAGGGTTTCGCTGGTCAGCAACACACTGGCTTCGCCAAGACGCATACGGGTTTCGATGGGTTCGGGACCGAACGCACAGAACAAGGGAGACACCACGCAACCGAGTTTCAGGCCACCGAGCATGCCCAGATAAAGTTCCAGCCCCCGGCCACAGAGTACAAATAATCGTTCGCCGGGCATCACGCCCAGTTTTTTCAATACATTGGCAAATCGGTTGGTCAGGAGGCTCAGTTGGGCGTAGCTGATGTCGCGACTACCTCCATTGCGGTCAAGAATGCGCAGTGCCGTATGCCGTCGATGCGCACCCTGCGCATGCCGATCCACGGCCTCATACGCAAGGTTCAAACCGCCGCCCGGCAAACCGGCCAGAGCACTGGCTTCCACCTGCCAGGAAAAGGCCTCGCGAGCTTTCACACTATCGAGCCAATTTGGCGCTAGCGGCAAGTTGGCCAGGGTTTTCTTAATGATCGCTGGATGCATGATTGCCCCCCCTTGAGTCGTCGGTCCGTCCCTAGACCGCCAGGACGCTGCAGGGCACCTGATACAGAATATGTTCTGTCGTGCTGCCCAGTAGTTTCTCCATCCCGTGGTACTGGACTCTGCCCAACACAATCACATCCACGTCGTGCTTGTTGGCAAACTCGCTCAGCGCCGAGACAGGATGTCCCAGAATGAAATGCCGCCGGTTAGCAGGCACACCGTACCGACCGGCGAATTTCAGGAACGATTTTTCCAGCTCTTTACGCAGCCCCTGGGTCAGCTCCGACAGTTTTAAGCTCCCGCCCAATTCCTCCAGGCAATCTTCCCTAATGTCACAGGCAAACAGCAGGTGCAACTCGGCATCACACTGTATGGCGAGGCTGGAGGCCTGTTGGATAATGCGGTCATTGAGTTCGCTGTTCTCAGGCCCACCCGCCGCCGCATCAACCGCCGCCACGATCTTGCGCGGCAGGGCATGGTGAGTCCCGCCTACCAGATAAACCGGTACCGGACAGTGGCGCAGCAAGTGCCAGTCCAGCGGGGTGAAAAACGTGCGCTTGAGCGCTGATTCTTGCTGGATTTCCTTGATCAAAAGGTCGGGCTGCAATTCCTTGACGTGATCCAGGATGTCTTGCTCCATGTCATCAGCCCACGCCACCTCGGTGGTCACCACGACCCCGCTGCCACGCAGATGTCTGGCCTGATCGCTCAGCCAATCACGATGGTCCTGCAGGTAGCGTTCCCGCGCCTTTTCCCGGTCGCCTTCTTCGAGCAGCGACAACAGTTTCAACGCCGGGATCAACGCCGCAATATGCAAACGTGCACCGCTGGCCCCGGCGAGCGCTGCGGCATGGTCGATTGCCGGAGAATGGCGCAGGGCCAGGTGGATGATGAGTAACAAATGTTGATACTGGCTCATGAGCTGACTCCAGGCAGAGCGCTTCAACGCTTGCCGCTGATCCTCGTAGGGCTCAGCCGTTGCGTCCACGCAGGACCAAGCACCCAACGTTGATTCAGGTTGCTCCGCTGCAATGTGCCTGACGTTGATAAATATCAAATACCGGCGTGAGGCCCGTGAGACACGCAGCCTTTCATTCCACCGTACTTGATCAATATCAATCGGAGCGGGCCTTCGCTTCTTCACACTGCCGAAAAGTCCGCAGACGGCGTGGTGGCGAGAATGAACACCCTGCAAGACGAGGTCATTGCCTTTCTCTCCAGGCCGTCCAGCTACGGCACGTCAAACCAGCCAGTGGAGCGTATCGAGACCCATGGTTCGGTGATTTTTCTGCACGCCGACCGCGCCTACAAACTCAAACGCGCCGTGGCGTTTGCCGAGCTGGATTTCTTAAGCCTGGAAAGCCGCAAAAACGCCTGTGAGGCAGAGCTACTGTTGAATCGACGGACAGCGCCGACGCTGTATTTGAGCCTGTGTCCGATCAATCGCCAGACGAATGGCCAGCTGGCACTCAATGGTTGCGGACCCGTGGTTGACTGGCTCGTGGTGATGCGTCGTTTCGCTCAGGATCGGCTGTTTGACCGCATGGCCGTTGAAGGACGCCTGACTGAACCGATGCTGGAACAGTTGGGGGCGGAGATCGCCCGCTTTCATGCCAGTGCACAAATCACCCCTTCTTTCGGTCGCATTTTGGACCTGTATGAAGAAATCGAGAAAAATCATCGGGAAATGTCTCGCTACTCGCCTCTCCTCGATTTCGCGACAGTCACCGCGATTGCTCACACCTCCCGGACCCAGCTGGAGTCGTTGACCGGCTGCCTCGAAGGTCGCCGCCGTGAGGGCCGCGTTCGACGCTGCCATGGTGATATGCGCTTGGCCAATATCTGCCTGCTCGACGGCCAGCCCACACTCTTCGATGGTATCGAGTTCAGTGAGCGGCTTGCCTGCATCGATGTGCTCTACGACCTGGCTTTTGTGCTGATGGACCTGCAACACCATGGCCTGAACAGGCTGGGAGCACGGCTGTTGTCCAGCTACCTCAACCACAGCGATGCGCAGGAAGACTGCAAACCCTTGGCGTTTTTCCTTTCTTTGCGGGCTGCCACGCGCTCCTTCTCCCTCGCGGGGGCAGCGCTACGTCATGCCGATCCGGCCAAGCGATACGAAAAAAAACAACAAGCTGTCCAATTGATGCACCAGGCACTGAGTTATTTGCACGGCGAAAACCCGATCCTCAATCACCTGACGATGACCGAGGCAGCCTCCTACACATGAGCTTTGTCCGCTACGGGATTTTCATTCAGGGAAAGACGGCTGGGCAGGTGATTCCTTTTCCGGAATATCAGTCATGGTCGCCTCGGTCAGCAGCAAGATACTGGCGACTGAAACGGCATTTTCGAGGGCAATACGCACCACCTTGGTCGGGTCGATGATGCCGGCTTCGTACATGTCGACATAGCAATTGGCGGACGCATCGAAGCCAATGTTCCCAGGTTCGGCGAGCATGCGCGCAATCACGACGCCGGCATCCACTGCCGAATTCTCAGCGATGAGTCTGGCCGGAGCTTCCAGCGCCCGGCGAAGAATCTGCAAGCCGGTCCTGGCATCGCCTTCATAACGGGCCTCTTCGGCCGCGAGAATCGGGACGGCCTTGAGCAACGCAAGACCACCCCCCGGCACAATGCCTTCGGCGATCGCTGCCCGGGTCGCTGAGATGGCATCATCCAGCGCATCCTTGCGCGCCTTCATTTCGGCTTCGGAAGGCGCCCCGACCCGGATCACCGCAACACCGCCAGACAGCCTCGCCAGTCGTTCCTGAAGCTTTTCACGGTCGTAATCGCTGGTGGTACTGTCTATTTGCGTTCGAATCTGCTGCAAACGTGCCTCGATGGCCTCGCGTGTGCCGGCGCCCCCTATCAGCGCCGTGCTGTCTTTTTGCACCACGACTCGATGTGCACGTCCCAACTGGTTCAGTTCCACCTGTTCCAGGGTGACACCCAGTTCGTTGGAAACCACCGTTGCCCCCGTCAGAACGGCCATGTCCTGCAGCATTTCCTTGCGCCGATCACCAAAGCCAGGAGCTTTGATCGCCACCGCTCGAAGAACGCCCCGTATCTGGTTGACGACCAGCGTGGTCAACGCCTCACCCTCGATATCGTCCGCGATCAAAACCAGTGGTTGCCCGCTTTTGGCCACGAGTTCAAGCAAGGGCAGCAAGTCTTTGAGTGCACCGATCTTATGGTCACAGAGCAGCAGGCAGGCGTCATCGAGTTCGACCTGCATCTTCTCGGCATCAGTGACGAAATAGGGTGAAACAAAGCCTCGGTCAAACCGCATTCCTTCCATGACCTCGACCACGGTTTCGGTGGTCTTGGACTCCTCGACACTGACAACGCCTTCAACGCCGACCTTTTCCAGGGCGTCTGCCACCAACTGACCGATGACGGCATCGTTATGCGCCGACAGCGTGGCGACCTGGGCCTTTTCCTTGAGCGTGCTGACCGGTCGCGATTGAGCGGCGAGGGATTCGACGACCAACAACAGTCCGCGATCCAGGCCACGCTTGAGGTCGATCGCACTGGCACCCGCGACGACGTTGCGGATGCCATCGGCCAGGATTGCATGGGCGAGCACCGTTGACGTACTGGTCCCGTCCCCGACCGCATCGCCTGTGCGTTCGGCCGCCTGACGCAGCATTTGCGCGCCCAGGTTTTCCTCGGGGTCGAGCAGATCAATGCGTTTGGCGATCGTCACGCCATCATTGCAGACCGTGGGATTGCCCCATTTATTCTGGATCAGTACCGATTTTGATTTCGGGCCCAGCGTCACCCGTACGGCGTCCGCCAACTGTGTGGCGCCACTCAGGATTTTCTCGCGAGCTGCAGCACGAAACATGATTTTAGTGTGAGCCATCAGGATGCTCTCCCGGCCGGTTTTACAACAAGTGCGTTTTTGCAGCGTCTATGAACTGGCTCGTGTGACGTTGACTTTTATCAACAAAATCCCAACGCCATCGAACCCTCCCTGTGTTTCAAAGGTGACCGGCTGTCAGCTGCCGCCCCTGAATTGACAAAGATCAATTCGCGCAGCAAGAAACCGGGACCAAATGGAGGTGTGAGAACCAAGGTGTGTTCAGCGGGCTGAAGAGGAAGGAACGGTTTTTCAGTCACGGTTATAGATGGAGTTTTTCCATCTCATGTGCGAGGAGGAAACCATGGACAAGTTTCAGCAAAGTCAGAAAAGCAAGCTGTTCAAAACATCCACCCACGATCCCTACAAGTTGCCGCGGGTTGAAGGTTCAGCCATCTGCACGCAATGCGACGCGGTCTATCAAGCCGGTAACTGGACCTGGAAACACCCCGAAAACACGATCATTCCTGGGGCGCAAGCAGTGACCTGCCCGGCGTGCCGACGCATCGATGACAACATGCCAGCGGGTACGGTTACGCTATCGGGCAGCTTCTTGCTCAAGCATCGAAATGAAATCATCCACCTGATCGAAAACACTGAAAAAAAGGAAAAGGTCGATCATGCCCTTGAGCGCATCATCAACCTGGCCGATTCTGGGGATGACCTGATCGTGACCACGACCGGCATCCATCTCGCGAATCGCCTGGGCCATGCTCTGGAAGCCGCGTACAAAGGGAACGCTGATTACCAGTATGGCGATGATGAGTATGGCCTGAGCGTCAAGTGGAGACGTGACGAATAGAGCCGGGCGCAGTGGAACGAGCCCGTGGGCCCATGCCTTCCCCATCGTGACGAAAAGGTCGGCAAGCACCTGGCTCAAGCATGACGACGATGGGATGTGTGATGGCGTTTGGAGCGCTGACGACGGTAGAAAATGCGCTTCACACATTCAGCTGAAACCAGGTACACCACGCTGATTGCCAACACCACAGCGATGATGTGGAATGGCAAAGGCACCAAGCCGAACCAAGGGGCTACCGGACTGTACGGTAGCCCGATTGCGAGCAGGCCGATGCACAGCGCACTGATCATCAGCAGTTTCGCCGGTCGGCTTTGGTAAAACGGTCTGTACGTCCGCACGATGAAGATCGTCAGCAGTTGAGTCAACAGTGACTCAACGAACCAACCGCTGCGGAACACTTCGGGAACCCTCTCTGCGAGCAGGTAAAGGGCTACGAACGTCAGCATGTCGAACAGCGAGCTCACCAGCCCGAAAACCACCATGAAGTTGCGGATTTCGGTGATATTCCAGCGATGAGGGGTGCTTTCCCATTCGCGATCAACGTTGTCGTTGGCAATCCCCATGGAAGGAATGTCAGACAATAGATTGTTGAGCAATATTTGCTTGGCCAGCAGTGGCAGGAAGGGTAACGCCAGAGAAGCCAGGGCCATGCTGATCATATTGCCGAAGTTGGCACTGGACACGATTGAAATGTATTTGAGGGTATTGGCAAAGGTATGCCGGCCCTCTTCGATGCCTTCGCGCAAGACGTCCAAATTGTGCTCCAGCAACACGAAGTCTGCCGCCTGCTTTGCCACGTCGGCGGCGTTGTCTACCGAGATCCCGATATCGGCCACTTGCAGGGCCGGGGCATCGTTGATGCCATCCCCCATGTACCCGACCACATGCCCGGTCTTCTGCAACGCCCGGATGATGCGCTCTTTCTGGTTGGGGTCGACCTCGGCGAACAGGGTCGTCAGTGGGGCCAGGTGCATCAGCGCTTCGTCTTTCATCGCCGAGAGTTCGGCGCCGGTGATGATTCGCTCCACAGGCAGGCCCACCGCCTGGCCTACATGGCGCGCGACCAGATGGCTGTCGCCGCTGATGATTTTCACTTGCACCCCGAGCTTGTCGAGAGTGGCGATAGTGTCCTTGACCCCGGGTTCCGGTGGATCGAAGAACAACAGAAAACCACGAAAGATCATGTCCCTTTCTTCACTGCAGCCATAGTGCGGTTGATCCGGCAGCACGCGACTGGCAAGGCCCAGGACTCGAAACCCCTGCTCGCTCCAGTCTGCGAAACGCTGGACAATTGCCGCTCGCTCCGTGTCATTGAGTGCGAATACCTGGTCGCCTCGTCGCAGTTGAGTGCAGACCTCCAGCACATTATCCAGCGCCCCTTTGGTGACCATCAGCGTGTCGGCCTCAGGCGCATTGCCCACCACCACGCTCAGGCGCTTGCGCACAAAGTCATACGGGACTTCATCGCGCTTGATGACCTGCGGACAAGGGCTCAGGCTTTTGCCCGCCAGGGTAATGGCGTCGTCCATCGCGTTGCGCATACCGGTCTGCAAGCTCGCATTGAGCACCGCCAACTGCAGTATCTGCGAGTCGGCGGTGCCATCGACGTCCATTGCACCGTCCAGCACCACGACACCCCGGGTCAGCGTGCCCGTCTTGTCAGTGCACAGAATGTCCATCGCGCCCAGGTTCTCGATGGCGTTGAGGTGCCGAACGATGACCCCTTTGGCCGCCATGCGCTGAGCACCTTTTGCCAGCGTGATACTGAGGATCGCGGGCAGTAATTCGGGTGACATCCCGATGGACAATGCAATGGCGAACAACAGGGTATCGAGGGTCGGACGGTGCAGCAGAATATTGATGCCGAACACCACGATCGTGATCACCAGCATCACCCGCAGCAGCAAGCCACCGAAATGCCGCAAACCGCGCTCAAATTCGGTTTCGGGAGGCCGTAGCGACAAGGTCCTGGCGATGTGGCCGATTTCGCTTTCATCGGCATAGCGCGTGACGAGCACTTCGGCCGTGCCGCTGCGCACCGAGGTGCCCATGAACACGCAGTTATGGCGCTGTCCCAGGGCAGCGTCGGCTGCGCATTCCCCGGGCAGTTTCTCCACCGGAAAGGTTTCACCGGTCAGGAGGCTTTCACTGACAAAGCAATCGAGGGCCTGCAGCAAGCGGCCGTCAGCGGCGATGAGGCTGCCCGCGCTGAGCAGCATGACGTCACCGGGCACCACTTCAGCGGCCGCCACCTCAACGATCCGGCCGTCCCGGCGTACCGTAGCCCGCAAAGCGATTTTATTGCGTAACTGTTCCACTGCCGTGCTGGCGCGATTTTCATACCAGGCACTGAGTACCGCGCTGATCAGGACAATGCACCAGACGATCGCTGCATCTAGCCAGTCTCCTACCGCCAAAGCGACCAATGCGCCCGCAACCAGAATCAGAACCAGCGGCGTGCGCATTTGCTCAAGCACCAACCTGGCCAATCCCTGAGGCCGATCCTTGGCCTGCGTTCGTGCACTGCGCATTCGGGATTTGGCTTGTGCACTGCTTAACCCTGTTTCGGCGCTGTGCAACGTGCCGAGCAACTGGCTGACCGCAAGGCTCCAATAATCGGCATCAGCATACTCCGCGTTTTTTTTTGCCGGCGGATGCCATTCGCGATGCGCCAGCCAAAGGCCTGGCAACATCGGTAACCAGAACGTCAGGCCGCGAAACAGCAACGTGGCGGACAGCGCCACCGCAATGTTCACCCCGACCCAGTGCAACGTCACGACGGCCGCGGCTTCAAAAGCCCCCAGGCCTCCCGGCACAATGCCGATACTGCGCAATACGCTGGCGAGCATGAAACCGGCAAACAGCCCCAATGGCGGCGCCGAAACACCCAGTGCGCGGACCAGCACCCACAATGTCGCGCTATCCAGGATGATAATCGCCAACTCCAGCAGCGTGATGCGCCAGAGCAAAGCGCGGCTGCGTACTAACTGCCGATCAGCCCCGGTGAGAAACGAAACGCCTTTGGCGACAATCGAAAAACGCTGTCCCGGCACATGGGACGCCAGGTTCGTATTGCCCGCCAGTTTTGGCGTGATGACCGCCAACATCAGGCTTGCCGCCACAAATACTGAACACAGGGTCATGACGGCGGCAGTTGCATGTCCCTGAAACATCACCACCGGCAACGCCACGCCGACTGACAATCCATAGGCCAGGAAGTACCCGGACAAATCCAGCACCAGACACGCCAGGACAACCGGCTTTTCGAACCCGAGTCTTGCGAAGGATGCGACGACCGCGAAGGCCCCACTGATGCCGGAGGACGGCAGTGCTTGATCGACAAACAGCTTCATCACGCTGAGTTTGCCCGCGTCCCAAAGCGAAAGGTGTTGCGCTCTTGCTTTGAGCACCACGCGAAAAACCTGTCCCTGTGCCAGATATGTGAGCGCTTGCAGCCCAAGGGCTCCCACGAGCCACAGCGGCTCTGCCTCCATCAGCAATTGCGTGAACGATTCGAGATCAGTGAAATGCAGCGCGACGCCAACGACCATCGCACAGATCGCCGCACCCAGCAGCCACGCCCCCCACAGTGCAGTGCGATTGTAATACTGGCCTTCAACAACTGGCGGGGGAGTGAAATCCGGGATGGGCGGTTTAACGGGCATGCCATACCCCTGAGCTGTTCAGCAGATAACTGGATTCTGGTCCGGCAGTGGTGGTTTTGTTTGATTCAAGTCAAGCACACCCGCTTTCCCACGAGCACGATGATGAAAACCGCTTTGACCCTCCTCTGCCTGCCACGTTGCCCTCATCAAATTCAGGCTGGACGAGGACCGACCCAACCAGGCCTGTATAGGAGCGAGCATGCACTTCTTAGCCCTAGCGGTGGACTTTGACGGAACCATTGCCGAAAACGGTAGCGTTCCACCAGAGGTCTGTGCCTCGCTCGCAACCCTTAAAAACAGCGGTCGCAAGTTATTGCTGATTACAGGCCGGGAATTGCAAGCGCTCAAGCATCACTTTCCACACCTGGAACTGTTTGACATGGTGGTCGCAGAAAACGGCGCGCTCTTGTACGACCCGCTCACAGACACCGAGGAGCTCATCGCAGATCCTGCTTCGACGGAGTTGGTTAGCCGCCTGCGCGACCATGGCGTCGCGCCGTTGTCGATCGGCCGGTCGGTCATCGCCACATGGCACCCGTTCGAGAACACGGTGAGCAACAGCATTCGCGAGCTCGGCCTTGAACTGCAGATGACCTTCAACAAGGATGCGATCATGGTCTTGCCCTCGTGTGTGAACAAGGCATCGGGCCTGAGTGCCGCCTTGCGAAGACTCGGCATTTGCGAGCTGAACGTGGTGGGCGTAGGCGATGCAGAAAACGACCATTCCTTTCTATCGATCTGTGGCTGCGCCGCCGCTGTGAGCAATGCCATCGAGTCTATAAAGTCCAGCGCTGACCTGTGCCTCAGCCAAGATCATGGTCGAGGGGTCTGTGAATTGGTGGGCTTGCTGCTGGAAAAAGACGCCAGGCTGGTTCCCGTCGAGCGCACCGGGATCCAGCTGGGCCGGACCACCAATGCGCGGGAGGTATGGCTTCCTCCAGAATCGGTGATGCTGGTCGTTGGAAATTCGGGTTCTGGCAAATCCAGCTACATCACCTGGCTGACAGAACGGATGGTCGAGGCTCACCAGGGATTTTGCATCATTGATCCCGAGGGGGATTATCTGACCCTGGACGATGCGGTAACGGTGGGTGGCCTGACCGTCCCACCGACGACAGAGGAGTCGGTCCATCACCTTTTACAGGCGCAGCTCAATGTGGTGGTGAGCGCCCTTGCTCTGGATCCGGCAGCACGTGTGCAACTGTTCGGCGAGCTACTGCCCTTTATCCAGCATCTTCGCAGTGCTTCGGGTCGGCCCTACTGGTTGATCGTGGACGAAGCTCATTACATGCTCCCCCACTGTGCCGATTGGCCGCCCGGTTTTCTCGGAAACATCGGTGCAATCATCGTCGCCCCCGACTTCGATCAAGTCTGCCCGGCCCTGCTTGAGGGGGTAGACGTGCTGGTGACACTCGGCAGTACGGCCAGGGAACTGGCCGAACAGTTCGCCAAACGCATGCAGCGCAGCAGCCCCGAGTTTCCAGAACGTTTGCCAGGCCTCGAACATGCCTGTATCTGGAAACTTCGCGAAGGCGATGAGGTGTTCCTGCTCGATCAGGTGCAGCCCAATCAAAAGCACCATCGGCACAGCGGCAAGTACGTCGCCGGGGATGTCGGCGCATGGCATTCATTCCACTTTCCTACGCTTGGCCAAAGTGCCTCGAACCTGACGGAGTTTTTGTCCTCGTCATCGCAACTTGCGGACCTCACCCTTCGCGAACACATGGATGCCGGGGATTTTTCCAATTGGTTCCGCAAGGTGATCCGGGACGATGTGCTTGCCAACAAGACACACCTTATTGAAACAGACAGGACCCTGGCCCCCAAGAATGCGCTGGAACAGATCACGCGACTTGTGCAATCGCGCTATCACCTCTAGGAAATCACGGCTGAACTGCCCGGAGTTCAAGCTCAAGCTGAATGAATCGCCGGCATCGTAGTCAGCGCCAGTCAGGCGGTTGCCGCCGATCGTCCTGACGACGAACATGGCAGTTCACTGCCAAACCGCCTACGCTTCTTGTATGAATCCCCAGGCCGTTGCCGAGGTACCAGTATCGGGCTGGAGCGATCTGATTGCCTTTGATCGCCCATTCATTGCCAACCCGGACCTGCACGCGCGTATCGCCAGCAACTGGCCCCTCAATCCGGTCGACCGACCAGCCTGTAAGGCGTAACCGATAAAGGCTACACGGACTACCCCACCTGTCGTTCCTGAACGACCGATGCCGCACCTCCAGAAATGGGGGCACTCTTCACGTTCTCCCACTGAGGAAGATGAGTATGTATCGGCCAAGCACGCTTGCTTATCAGGAACATCGGGGATTCAGGCGGACCTTCACGCCGGATCATTTGAGCCTCGGATTGTTCTTTCCTTTGGAGGCCTTCGCTGGGGACACTCCGAGCATGCTCAACCAGGTCGAACTGGCCAAACGAGCAGAGGCGCTAGGCTTCTGCGCGCTCTGGTTTCGCGACGTGCCTCTTCGGGACCCTGGTTTCGGCGATGTCGGCCAAGTCTTCGACCCTTGGGTTTACCTGGGCTATATGGCCGCTCATACGTCAGAAATAGCGCTTGGCACCGCATCCATCGCCATCCCTTTACATCATCCTCTGCACACGGCCAAGGCATCAGCCAGCGTCGATCAGTTGAGCGCAGGTCGCTTGATTCTTGGGGTAGCCTCCGGCGATCGCCCAGTGGAGTTTTCGGCTTTTGGCGTCGACCCCGAAAGGCGCGGAGAAATCTTTCGAGAGCACTACGAGGTGATTCGTCGAGCCCACAGCACCAGCTTTGAACCCATCCACTGGAGCGGTGGTGAGATGCAGGGTGCAGACCTCATTCCGAAGCCCACAACCCAAGTCATTCCAATGCTCGTGACCGGGAACAGTCGCCAGTCACTGGACTGGATCGCGCGCGAAAGCATCGGATGGATCAACTACCCACGCATACCGAACATGCAGCGACTGGTCGTGGAAGATTGGCGGCTGGAGGTCATGAAGCAATGTGGTTCCGTCTACAAGCCCTTCACTCAGTCGCTGTATATCGACCTCGATGAAAACCCCTCCACGCAGCCTACTCGCATTCATTTGGGGTTCAGACTTGGACGCTACCATCTCCGGTACTTGCTGGAGTCGCTTGAGGAAATCGGAGTGGACCACGTTATCCTCAATCTCAAATACGGAAAGCGCCCTGCTGCGGAAGTCATTGAGGAGTTGGGTACTCACATCGTTCCGCAATTCGGAGTACAGCCGAGTCCCGGAGCGAATTGATACGCCGGCCGCTTTCACGCCCGGCTTCTTTGCCTGCCCTGGCCTTAAGCAAGGCAATCGATACTCACACGTTACCGGACGGATTCATCGTCAACGCTCCAGCAGTGAAAACATGGCTAGTGATGCCGCAAGCGGTGCAGCGGGCCGCAAGCGCACCCGCCCAATGAGTGAAATCAGAAACCTTCGAGAACGATCTTGCCCCGGGCCTTGCCGCTTTCGACCAGCGCATGGGCACGACGCATGTTGGCCGCATTGATCGCACCGAAGTGTTCCCCCACAGTGGTTTTCAAGACACCTTGATCAATCAGATCGCTGATCCGATTGAGCAGGTGATGCTGTTTGATCATGTCCGGGGTTTCGTACAGCGAGCGGGTGAACATCAGCTCCCAATGCAACGACAGCGACTTGTGCTTGAGCGGCATCACGTCGAGGCTTTCGGGATCGTCAATCACCCCCAGACGCCCCTGTGGCTTGAGCACGTCGATCAGTTGTGCAAAATGCTGTTCGGTGTGGGTCAGGCTGGCGACATAGTCGATCTCCGGCACGCCGAGCGCTTGCAACTGCGCGAGCAGTGGCTGGCGGTGATCAATCACGTGATGCGCGCCCAACTGTCGCACCCAATCAACGGTTTCCTGACGTGAGGCGGTACCGATGACGGTAAGGCGAGTCAACTGTCGGGCCAGTTGCACCAGCATCGAACCGACGCCGCCAGCCGCTCCAGTGATCAACAGGCACTGGCCCTCCCCCGACCCCTCGATGACACCAAGCCGGTCAAACAACAATTCCCAGGCCGTGATCGAGGTCAACGGCAACGCTGCCGCATCGGCTGCACTCAATGAGCGAGGCTTGTGCCCGACGATCCGCTCATCGACCAAATGGAATTCGCTGTAGCTGCCGGTGCGGGCAATCGAGCCGGCATAAAACACTTCATCGCCCGGCTGAAACAGCGTCACTTCAGAGCCGACCTCGCGGACAATGCCTGTGGCATCCCAGCCAAGGATTTTCGGCTCTTTTGTGAAAGTTCCGGCGCGCACCTTGGTATCGACCGGATTCACGGATACCGCGCGAACTTCGACCAGCAGATCCCGTGGGCCAGGTGTGGGCGCCGGGAGACTGATGTCAATCAATGCTTGTGGATTGTCGATGGGCAAGGCGTGTTCGGTAAAGGTGATGGCTTTCATGGACACTCGCTGTCTGAAGGGTTGATGCACTCACTTGCCACCATCTTCGACTTCCCATGTACAGAGAAAAACAAGCAGAATGCGCCAACACTTTCACTGCTGGAGTGAAAATGATCCGCATCGATGATCTTGCTTTATTCATCCGCAGCGCCGCGTTGGGCAGTTTTACCGCAGCGGCGCTGGAGGCGGATCTACTGCCTGGTCAGGTCGCCGCCGCTATCAAACGTCTGGAGCGCGAGCTCGACGTGCGCCTGTTCGCCCGCACCACTCGCAGCCTGCGATTGACTGCAGAGGGCGAGCAATATCTGCCCACCGCCCACTCAGTGCTTGAGACCCTGAAGCAAGGCAAGGAAAACCTGCGTGGTGAAAACGCCACGCTGCGGGGCGTACTGCAAGTGACAGCGCCGTCCGATCTGGGGCGCAACATTCTGCTGCCGTGGTTGACGCAGTTCCGCCGTCAGCATCCGCAATTGACGTTGCGTTTTTTCCTGTCGGACCAGATGGCCAATCTGTTTCGCGACCCGGTGGACGTGGCGATTCGATACGGCCCGAATGAAGACGCCAACT
Organism: Pseudomonas fluorescens NCIMB 11764; assembly: GCF_000293885.2. Taxonomy (NCBI): domain Bacteria; kingdom Pseudomonadati; phylum Pseudomonadota; class Gammaproteobacteria; order Pseudomonadales; family Pseudomonadaceae; genus Pseudomonas; species Pseudomonas fluorescens. The sequence continues at coordinate 4,316,936 of NZ_CP010945.1, read as the reverse complement.
ATGTGGCACTGCCGCTTGCACCGTGGAACCAGCGAGTGCTGGTGGCCTCGCCGGAGTATGTGCAACGCTGCGGTTCTCCCCAAACGCCGGATGACTTGAGCAAGCATTCCTGCCTGCTCTATCTGCAAAATGGCCGGGTCTATGACAAGTGGAACCTGGGCGGGCAAACCGTGCAGGTTTCGGGGCCGTTGTTCAGCGATGACGCCGATGTCGTGCGGCGCTGGTCATTGGAGGGTGAAGGTATCGCCTACAAATCCTGGCTGGATGTCAGTGCCGATATCGCTGCAGAGCGTCTGCTTGTGCTGCTGCCGGATTATCCTGGCGAAGCTTCACCGTTGAGCCTGGTGTGCCCACATCGTAAGCAGATCAGCCCTGCGGTTTCTCAGCTTTACACGTGGTTGAGGGGCCAATTTTCTGCTCTGGAGCCCCGTTGAACCGAATGACTGCGATTGATGCTCACTGAGCATCCCGCGCTTCATGGTTCGGCGGATCAATGCGCTCAATATTCCCCAGTACCAACGCTCGCCCGGCAAACAGGCCGCCCGATGTTTCCAAGGCAAAACGTTCGGCATCGCGTTTGCGCACTTCGTCGATCACCGCGTCGGCTTCGTGCTCCGACGCACCCAGCGTCAGCACGGCCTGACGGCCGAGCAGCAGGGCCGCCTCAAAGGTTTCCCGCACGATGTAGTCGGCGTCGTGTTTGACCAATTCCAGCGCATGTTCGCGGTCAAAGGCGCGCACCACCACTTTCACCTGCGGGCAGTAGCGCCGCGTACTTTCGACAATGCGTGTCGCGGCTTTTTTATCATCCACACAAATAATGATGGCGCGGGCGTGATGGGCGCCAGCTGCGTGCAATATTTCATGGCGGGCGCCATCGCCGTAATAGACCTTGAAACCATAGGGCGACGCGGCGCGAATGACCTCGGGATCTATATCAATTATGGAAAGTTTCGCGCCCTGAGCGAGCGGCGCCTGGCAGGCAATCTGCCCTACACGGCCAAATCCGATGATGAGGACATTGCCTCGCAGATTGTGTGCGGGTTCCACACCGTCCATGGAAACGGGCTGCACGCGAGCAAACCGTTTGTACAGCAATAAAGTCACCGGCGTAATGGCCATGGAGAGCACCACGATAGCCGTCATATTGGCGTTGACTTCAGGACTGATGACCCTGAGTTTGAGCGCTTCGGCAAACAGCACAAAAGCGAATTCGCCACCCTGCGCCAAAAGCACGGCGCGATCCAGCGCGTCGTCATGGCTGCTTTTTGCGAGACGCGCGACCCCGTAAATACAGAGCGCCTTGACCACCATCAGCGCCAGCACACCAGAGGTGATGAGCATCCAGTTCCCGGCCACCACCTGCAGATCCAACGACATGCCGACGCCAAGGAAAAACAGCCCCAGCAGCAGGCCGCGAAACGGCTCTACTTCGGCCTCCAACTGGTGGCGGAATGAGGATTGCGACAGCAGCACACCGGCAACGAAAGCCCCCATCGCCATTGAAAGGCCGCCGAGTTCCATCAGCAGTGCTGCTCCCAACACAACCAGCAGCGCAGCGGCAGTCATGACCTCGCGCGCCTTGGCTTGGGCCAATACCCGAAACAGGGGGTTGAGCAGCCACAATCCTATGGCCACCAACGCGCCCAAGGACAGGGCTGCGGTACCCAGGCGTTGCCAAAGGGGTGACGTGGGTTCATGGACCCATTCAGTGGGCGCCAGAAATGCCACCACCGCCAGTAAAGGCGCTATCAACAGGTCTTCAAACAGCAAAATGGACACTATGTGCTGCCCCCTCGGCTCGGTGATGTCACCGCGTTCCGAGAGGGCTTGCATAACGATGGCCGTGGATGTGAGGACAAAACCCGCCGCGCTCACAAATGACACCTGCCAAGGGAAACCAAAGGCCATGCCGACAAAAGTGAGCAAAAAAGCACAGACCACCACCTGCAGGCTGCCCAGCCCAAAGATCTGCCTACGCAGATCCCATAGGTGCGAGGGCTCCATCTCCAGCCCAATCACAAAAAGAAACATCACCACACCCAACTCGGCCACATCAATGATGGTGTGGGGGTCATTGATCAGTTGCAGTCCGAAGGGGCCAATTATCAGCCCCGCCGCCAGGTAACCGACCACTGAGCCGAGCCCGAGGCGTTTGAGCAGCGGCACTGCAACCACGGCGGCGGCAAGCAAAGTGACGACAGTAAATAACAATTGTCCTGCATTGCCTTCAGCGGTCATGGCATTGACCCTCATCCCACATCAGGACCGGTAATGCGTCCACGGCCAGGCGTGTTGAGCAGAGCTTTCAATCTGAGCGCTCATTTCCGCAAATTCTTCAGGACTAAGCACCAGATCCGGAGCGTTCACCAAGAATTGTAGCTATTCATCCTTATCACTTTCTCGTAAGTCATCCTTATCACGCTCTCGTAAGAGCCAGCAGACGATGCCGAGTACCAGGGTGGCAAATCCTAGTGCGGCAATGGTGAGCGCAGGAGTAGCGGCAGAATCGAGAATAACGAACTTCCGGCTGAGCGCCAGCAAGGCGATCAACAGCACTGTGCGAACCTGAACGATGCTGTTGCGTCTTAAGGCGGGGCGCACAATCGAATGCTTGAACTCCAGGGCTATCAGCACGGTGAAGATTGAGCCAAAGAGGGCCTGGAAAACATCGTGATCCAGAGGGTCAATCGCACCACCGATCACCAACGGCACAACCCTGCGACAGAGCTGCAGTAGCGCCATCAAAATCACAGACGCGATGATGAGACTGAGCGCTATAACAACCAATTGTTCGAAACGTTCGTAAGCATTCATCAGCGCCCACTGAAGTCTGAAATTTTTCAGCGTCGAGTTGCGCTCACGCCTTTCAGAATCAGGCTTTGACACGATAACCCTCCACACTTGCGTCTTCAGTCTGCCGGGCTCGTCCAGGCATTTGAGGATCCAGTACACCACTGCACGTCGTGATCAACAGGCCTGCTCCCAGGTTCCGTGAGTGTGCTGGGGCTAAGTCCCAGTCTCCGCAGTAGGTGCTAGATCATCTGGCTGGTCTGGCGGACTACTCTTTCCGGAGGTCTTTGGCGCATCCACCTCCACCTTATTGAAGACCACTTCCCTACGTTCCGTGTCGTAACCCAACTCAACACTGTCGCCGGCTTGCAGCTTGCCAGCGAGCATTTCCTTCGCAAGCCGCGTTTCGACGGTCTGGCGAATCTGACGTTTCAACTCGCGCGCGCCAAACTCTGGCTGATAACCAACGTCCGCCAGATGATCAATGAGTGAGCCATCAACTTTCACTGTGATGTTCTGTGCAGCTGCGGTTCGAATGACCCGATCAAGCTGAATGTTCACAATCGATCGGATGTTGTCACGGGTAAGGGCATGAAACACGATGATGTCATCAATACGGTTCAGGAATTCGGGACGAAAATGCCCTTTCAAGACTCCCATCAATTCATTACGTAACGCTTTTTCCGTAAGGCGTTCATCTTCAGGGCGCTCGAGATTCTCCATGATGATGGGAGAGCCCAGGTTACTGGTGGCAATGATGATCGTATTGCTGAAGTCCACAACACGTCCCTTGCCGTCCGTGAGACGCCCATCGTCGAATACCTGCAGCAATACGTTGCTCACATCGGGATGCGCCTTCTCGATCTCGTCGAGCAGAATCACACTGTAGGGCTTGCGGCGGACACGCTCTGTCAACTGACCGCCCTCGTCGTATCCCACATAACCGGGTGGCGCACCGATCAACCGAGCAACTGCATGACGCTCCATGTACTCCGACATATCAATACGAATGATCGATTGCTCGTCACCAAACACCGTTTCCGCCAACGCTTTGGCAAGTTCAGTTTTGCCGACGCCCGTAGGGCCAAGAAAGAGAAACGTGGCAATAGGTCTGTTCGCCTGACCAAGGCCGGCTCGAGACAAACGAACGGCATCGCTGACCGCGAGAACAGCGTCTTCCTGTCCAACCAGCCGCTCACGCAACGTGTCTTCCATATTCAACAGTTTTTGACGCTCTTCCTGCGTAAGCTCGGTCACAGGAATACCGGTGAGACGGGACAGCACCTCGGCAATTGATTCCAGGGTCACCTCAAGGGTTTCGGAACCTGTCTTGCGCTGCCAGGCTTCTGTTTCCTCTCCCAGTTGCGCTTGTTTTTGACCAATGCGTTCTTCGAAGCCTTTGGATTCATCAAAACGTTTACGAGAGGATGCATAATCCTGTTCACGTTTAAGTTGCGTGATTTCGGCTTCCAGCTCCTGGATGCTGGCCGGCCTTGACGAGGAACTGATTCGAACGCGGGCCGCGGCCTGATCGATTAGGTCTATGGCTTTATCCGGCAAATAGCGCGAGGTGATGTAACGATCCGACAGCTCTGCTGCCGCCACAAATGCTTCATCGGCGAATGTGACTTGATGGTGAGCCTCAAGCTTGTCGCGCAGCCCACGCAGGATAATGATGGTCTGTTCTACGGTGGGTTCGGATATCAGCACAGGCTGAAAACGTCGTTCAAGCGCTGCGTCTTTTTCGATGTGCTTTTGATACTCATTGAGTGTCGTCGCACCGATCAAGCTAAGCTCTCCGCGTGCCAATGCGGGTTTGAGTACGTTGGCAATATCGAGGCCGCCCTCCTCACCACCCTGCCCCGCGCCAACGATCGTATGTAACTCGTCGATGAACAGAATAAGCTCCGAGCTTTTTGCGGCGACTTCATCAAGCAGTTGCTTGGCTCGCTCCTCAAATTCACCACGATATTTAGAGCCCGCAACCATTGAGTTCAGATTGACTTCAACAAGCCGTCTGCCGCGCAGGATCTCGGGCACATCGCCCTTTACTATTCGTTGTGCAAGCCCTTCAACGATGGCTGTCTTACCAACGCCAGGTTCGCCGATAAGAACCGGATTGTTCTTTCTGCGCCGCGCCAGCACCTCGATGGTATTTTCGATTTCCTGCGCGCGCCCCAGTACGGGATCGAGTTTGCCCTCACGAGCCAGTGACGTCAGGTCGCGACCGAACTTGTCGAGTGTCGGTGTTCCCGTCGGGGTGTCGACTCGCCCGTCCTCAGCCCCCTTACCTACCACCTTGACCACCTTCTGCCGCAAGGCTTCAGGCGTTACGCCGTATTTTTTTAACAATGTCCCGGCAATACTTTCTGGTACAGAGGCAAGCCCGATCAACAAATGCTCTGGGCCAACGTACGAATGTCCTAAATCACGAGATGCCTGGAATGCAAAATTGAAAACTTTCTTTAAACGTGGCGAAATGCTCATCTGATCCACCGGGGCCTGGGCCTCCGCTGTGCCCCTCTGAGCATGTTGATCAACGTAGCCTTTGATCTCGTCCGGAGAAAGCTTCAGCTCCTTAAGCAACGCCGTACCAACATCGGTATCCGCAAGCACATACAACAAATGCTCAGTATCGAGCTCGCTGCGGTTAAACTCATGGGCTTTCTCACCCGCGCGTTGCAGGATTTCCAGCGTCTGGGAACTGAATGCATCGGTTGCATCGACAGATTCTCGAGGCACTTGCGCAGAGAGCCTGAAGTCATCACCCGCTTGATCCTTTGCTCCGCCCATGCTGTCGAAAAAGCGGGACACACCCCCGCCCAGTAGAGAGTCGAATGGATTCAACATGCTTTGATGGCGTAAGAGTTGACGGTAATCGTGGTCGCAAATGGACATTGTCCTGGCTTGGCCATTTTGCGATACGGTCACTCGCGCTACAGCGGGTCTCGCATTACATATTTCACAGAGAGTAGCCATGATGAGTTGTCTCCAAAGATGGATAACACGGACTCATTCGGATGGATCTACGTCCCCGTAAACGATGCTCAAGACATAGGGGCATGAGATCCGCAATACGCTGAGATTGCTCAGGAAGACGATTACGTTGGAGGGAATGGCAGTCTCGGCAGACGACGCCATCCAATAACGATAGTCGGATCTCATCAAAACACGCTATGGGCGATCCAGGATACCGACGAACGACGTCTGATAAATTTGTGCTCAAAAATACCGCCAGTCGTAAAGCACCAACTCATCAGCAAATGAGGCTATGGAATCACCAGCGTGATCGAGCAACGCTTCGATGTCGGAATTCGCAGGGGCGAATCGATCAGCAAGGACATGATTGCGGTTCGCACCAAAACCATCGGATAAAAAAGCCGTCGAAAATGACAGCAAAAGAACGAGCGCGCGAGGTCTTGCCGGCATTGGAGGAAACGGAGAACGCGTTCAGCGATTACGGCAAGCGCCAACAACGACTATAGTCAGTGGTGCGTCAGAGCGAATCCAGCCTTTCCGCTACCAACCTGGCCTCAATCCAATACCGCGAAGGCACGGCGGATCTCCTCGTGCTTCTTGATGCGGATCGTGAACGTCTCGCAACCGAAGACACTCAGGCTCAGGCCTCGAACGAGGTGTATCGAGGCATCGTCGCCATTTATAAATCACTTGGCGGTGGATGGAGTTATCCCCCCGGGCAAGTCGTATCCCGCTGAGCAGACCCCAACCGCCCATCTATAAGGGCTCAAGCCATGCACACTTCAGAATTGGATGATGCGAAAGAAACGAATGGCGACCTGGTTCAGGGGCCGCTGCCGGCCGGCACTGTCGCGCCCGACTTCACTCTGTACGCAACCCCTGATCAGCAGTTGTCGCTACGCGAGCTAAAGGGAAATCCCGTGATACTGGCGTTTTATCCCGCAGACTGGACTTCGGTTTGTGGCGACCAACTGACCTTGTACAACCAGTTGCTACCCACATTCAGAGAATACGGTGCGACGCTACTGGGTATCTCGGTTGACAGCGCTTGGTGTCATCAGGCCTTTTCCAAAGATCGGAATTTTCACTTCAGCCTGCTCGCCGATTTCGAGCCCAAAGGGGCTGTGGCGCGACAGTATGGAGCGTACGACTCCCACCTGGGAGTTTGTAAGCGGGCGTTGTTCGTGATTGACAAGGAGGGAGTGATCGCCTGGAGCTACATCTCACCAATGGCAATCAATCCGGGGGCGGACGGCATTCTGGATGCGCTGGATGCTCTGGCGAATTCATCACAAAGCACGCCAACCTAAAATTAACAGGTGATCCCATGGCCACTCTCAAAGTCCCGGTAAGTGCCAGCGACCATCGCCAGGGAAGTGCGCATGCTAAGGTCACACTGGTGGAATTTGGCGACTATGAATGTCCCTACTGCGGTTTAGCGTATTGGGTCGTCAAAAAGCTACAGCAGCATTTTCGCGATGATCTGCAGTTTGTGTTCCGTAACTTTCCACTGACCACTGCTCACCCGCATGCGATGGGTGCAGCCGTCACCGCTGAGTATGCCGGGAGTCGAGGACTCTTCTGGGAGGCTCACGACGAATTGTATGAAAATCAGGATCGATTGGGCCTGCCGCTGTTTCGGGCCATCGCTTTAAAACATGGCCTCTCCGACGAAGAACTCTATCTTGCCATGCAAGACGGTACCTACGTACCCAAAATAAAATCCGATTTTAATGGCGGCGTACGCAGCGGCGTGAATGGCACCCCAGCGTTTTACATTGACGGGCTTCGCTATGACGGGGCTCCGGAGTTCACCGAGATGAGTCAGATGATTGAGCTTTCGTTAGTGAGTTGACGAAATCGCTAGATAGTGAAATCGCTTGGCATCACCCACACCGTAGCCGAGGGTGAACGTGCCCCATTGCGCAGCGCACCAGGTGTGCGTTCGATAATATTTCAATACGGGAGATTGAAGAATCCACGGTGCTGCCAACGATAAGCATCGCTCATAAAGCAGCGGCACGAAAATATCAGCCCAGCGAACCGAGGACATAAAAAATGGCGATGTTAATTTTTGACAGTTCGGAAGATTCCATAGTCGAGGCCCGTGTCCTGGTCGAGGCGCTGAATGAATGGTTGGCGGAACAGCAGCCCAGTTGCCCGCTAAGGTCCGCCCGTGCGCAATGTTGCTATCGGCCCGATGGCACGCTGGATTCTGTATTGACCGTACTAACAGACGTGGTGGTGGACTAGGTCAGGTGTTGCACTCAGTTTTTGCGATCGCCCCCAAGGTTGACGCCTATACCCGTCCACCCGTTCGCTTATCCGTTAGTTTCCTTCTACATTAAAGAGGTTCACACGGAGCCAGCAGCGAATGAAATCTTTGAAGTATTATGAAAAAAATCGACACGCCACATGGTTAGAGTTGTTTTTTGACCTGATTTTTGTTGTTGCAATTGGCAAGGTTACGCATACTCTTGGACATCTTCATCATGGCCACTTTGAACAGGAGCAATTATGGACATTTTTACTGCTTTTTGTTCCATTATGGTGGATCTGGTCCAGCCACACGATTTACTCAAACAGGTTTGATACAGACAGTAACCTTCACCGCTTGGCAACATTATTTTTAATGTTGCTGCTCATTGTGCTGTCTGCACGGATTGGGGAAGAATTGGAAGTAAACTATGCGCTTGTTATTGCCTGCTATTTTGGTATACGTGCCATCATCAGTATTATGTACATTTCGTCCATAAATAAATTCGATCACCGTAGCGAATTCTCCTCCAGGCTTGGCTTCGCCCTGTTAGTTAGCGCAGTTGTTAGTCTTTCATCCATTCTTTTTGACCCACCTATGCGTTACCTTGTCGCTTACATTGGGATTTTACTTGACATTCTGCTCCCTTTGTTTTCTTGGGGTAAGCTAAAGCCATTGCCTGCACATACAGAACACTTGGTTGAACGACTAGGTTTACTCACCCTCATCTTATTGGGCGAGTCGGTAATTAGCCTTTCTGGAGGGTTATCTGACATTCAATGGGATCGTTATAATGTGATGGCAGCTATCACCGGATTTATCATGATTTGCAGTATCTGGTGGATCTATTTTGATAGCTTTTACCTACTGAGCAAAAATGAAAGTAGTATGAGTGGACACTCCTTAATCTACTCGCACCTTTTTCTATTTATGGGGCTAGCACTTCTCGCAAATTTGATCAGGCATGCGATCCTGAATGACATTGCGATGCGCGATTTCCAGATTACGTCAATCATCGGCATGGCCTTATTTTTCTTAGGCAAGCAATATGGCTACTTCATAGCGGTACCTAAAATAAGGAAATACATACTACAAAACACCTTGATCGTGTTTTCTCTAGGTGGGTTGGTTATATTCCTACCCCGCGTCGAGTACATATTGGTCGGCCTGACAGCAACCATGATCTGCTATGTTTTCCTAAATTTCAGGTATCGTTGAATCTTTATAATTAAGCCATATCACGGGTGGATCAGCTATCCGCGCGCACCAAAGACTCAGCAGCTGATTGTCGAGGACTGGCGCACTGCGGATCGTGCCGAATGTGGTTAGCTGTTCAAGCCCTTCACCCAGTCGCTATACATCCCTACCAACGAGAAGCGGGTGGTCGCCTGGTAAAGCACGGGGGGGGGAACACCGCGCGGCGGGAGGCCCGCGCCAAGCGGCAAAAACCTAATCAAAGAAGGCCAGGGTGCGAACTTCGATACTCTCGCGCGGCGGGGCTCCCGGCGGCGTATTGGGGTCTTTGAAGGCGGTATGGGGCGTGAAGCGGGCACGGCCGTCGTGACGTGAGTCATACCCCTTGATCAGCAAGACTTCGTCACGGCGCATGTCCGGAAAATAGTACCAGCGCTGTTGCGGATTGTAGGCCAGGTGGTAGATCTCACCGATACGATCCGGATAGACCAAGTCGGTGGCCAGCAGGTCATTGGAGTTGAGCGTCGAGGCGTCCAACACGGCCAGCGGTGAGCGCTTGACGGGCCCGCTCATCGGGCGCCAGAGGTTAATCTGGGCCACCGACACCAGTGCGGCGGCTTGATCCTGACCCAGCACGTCGCGAATACGCTCAGGCCCCGAGCGGTCGGTGTAGTCATTATGCACACGGCTGGCTGGACCGCGAATATCCCGCCGTTCGGCGTCGCTGCGCCTGGTGTGGTCGAAGATGACGACCCGGCTCGCGCCCGTCAACTCCTTGATCAAGGCCTTGACCTCGTCATAGTAGATGCTTTCCACCAAGGCATCGTCGTAGAGGTCGTCGACCACCGTATCCCGCCGATGGAGTTCAAACCCCTGCTTGTCCAGAGACAGGCTGCCTGCCAACGGACGACCGTTGTGTATCGTGACCTCGCGCTCCTCCTGTTCGGCAAAGTAGTGCGGTTCACTGTCACCGGTCAGAGCCTCGGTATGCACATAGGGCTTCGCATCGTGCTTGACCAGGTAGGTAAGTGTCGTGATGACGCTAGCGGGCGTATCAGTTGTGTGCTTCAAGTAACACCTCCCGGTCTGCTGACCGCTTCCGGCGTGGTGTCACCGTGGCGGATCTGTAACTTGTACGTAGACACCTTCCCGCTCAATCGTATGCCTTCGAATGGACACTATCAAATGTAGCCCGAGGTGCATGGCACCCGACCGGTAGAAAAGGACCACTCTTACCTCGGCATCGACGACCAGCTTGACCATGACTGGCGTGTCGCACTCCGGGTCTGCGCCGATCATGAGCATCCGATATCCCGGCCCGCCCTTTACAATCGTTTGTCTGCCATAACGGGTTCGGACGTTGGTTGAATCAAACTTCCCGCACCACGGTCTAGAGAAGCGGAATGCTATAACTCACAAAAACTCGATTCTGATCTACGTTTCGAGATGCTTCGCTGTTGGACTTGCCGTTACGCCAGCCGAACCCGACGCCTTTGAGCGCTCCGGATTGAAAGACGTAGTCCAGACTAATGTCTCTTTCCCATTCCTTTTGGTTGTTGCCGAACGTAGTTTTAATATTATCACCGGAGAGGTACATGACCGAGCCTTTCAGGCCAGGGACACCCAGAGCGGCGAAGTCGTAAGCATACTGACCGAAAGCTGTGCGCTCGCCTGCGCGGGTGAAAGTTTGGATCAGGCGGTCTGTATACAGGTACAGGCTTGCTCCACCGGCGCCCTTGTCTGTCAGGCTACCCTGACTGAGTTGAGTGAAGTTGCTGCCATCCGACACACTTTGGTACCCCGCAGTAATCGCGTGGCCACCCAGTGTATAAATCAACGCGGCACTCCAGGTACGGTTGTCGATTTCTCCATCACCGTTTTTGGTGTAGCCACTAACTCTGTAGCCTGACGTACCGGAGCTATTTGCACCTGACGAGTCAGTTTTGAAGTAGCGCAGGTCGGTTTTTAGGGACTGATTGTCCGAGATGGCAAGGGTGTGAATCAATCCCAAAAAATGCTGCGTATAGTAGTTATCGAGGCCGGCGTAGTAGTACTGAGCTGTCAGATCCTTGGTGACTTTCCAATCGCCCCCGGCGAAGTCAAACTGATTGCTTTCGCGCGTACCACCAGTAACGGCCAGCCCCGTCTGATCGCTCGAACCACGTCCTATTGCATGTTCGATCCGACCTCCAGTCAAGGTCAGGCTATTGAGCTCGCTCGAGGTGATTTGAACGCCCTCGAAGGTTTGCGGAAGCACGCGCCCATCGTTGGCGACCAGAATTGGGAGTTTCGGAATCAAGGTGCCGTAGCGAAGTTCAGTTTTCGACATTTTGACTTTTCCGGTCAGCCCCAGCCTGCTCCACTCGTCGACGGCACGGTTGTCACTGTCAGAAGGCATCATGCTGCTGCCGACATGCCGTCCTTTGCCGCTGTCCAGGTTAACCCCCAGCAACCCCAGGCCATCGACACCAAAGCCAACCATGCCGTCGGTATAGCCCGATTTGAAGTCCAGCATGAAACCCTGCGCCCATTCTTCGGTTTTGGTAGGGGCGGCAACGCCATCGCGGTTGTCGTTATTGAAGTAGAAGTTTCTCATTCCCAAGGTGGCTTTGCTATCACTCAGGAAGTCAGCATGCGCCTGGACACTCAGGGTGATACTAAGAAACACCGAACTTGCAGTTATTGTTTTTCCACTCATTTATATGGCGCTCCATTTGTTATTTTGAAGTAATAGAAGCAACGCAAAATCTTCCAGGCCAACGCAATGCACACGAAGGAACGGTAGATAGTGTTCAGGTATATTTAGATAAATAAGCTAGCGGCCTGAGCGGTTAGTTATTGCATTGAAGTCATGCCTCGAAGCGGAGTCTCAGCGCTACTCATTTTTTCGCGGCTCTTGTTGTTATGCAGCGCGATAGCATTAGTGCCGAGTGTGTGAGAAAGGCGCAGAGAGTGCCTTGCCTGGGGAGATGGAGTTCTGCGTTGGGGTCTGAAAATTTATCTTATCGTCTGAATTTCAGGACTGGGGCCGGACACAATTGCCGGTCGAGTACCCAAAGGCTCAGCGGGCTGACCTGACGACTGTCCTCTGCCGCGGGTACAAATACCGGGTGAGATAATCCTTTATCCGGATGCTCCCAGCGCACACTGAAAAGATGTTGCGCCCTTGCTGCTTAGCTTTGTACATAGCCACTCAGCCTGCTGGATCAGTTGCAACGGCTGCTCGATGTGACCATCGCTCCAGCATGCAGCAAAAATAGCAACCCGAGGCGCGCCGATCACGACGCCCAAGGCCCAGACTGCGGTGTAACCATCTGCGACTGGTACCGAGACGGACGACGGACATGGCGGTTCCGCGCAAAGCCGCCTACGCTTGTTGGATGATCCCCTGCTTTTGCTCAGGCGATGTATCGGGCTGAAGAGACCTGATTTATTTTGACCGTCCGCTCATCGCCAATCCGGAACTGCCCGCGAGTACTGCCTGCAACTGGCCCCTCACTCCGGTCGACCCGACCAGCATGTACGGCGCTACGGGCAAAGATTGCACCCACTACCCCACCTGTCGTTCCCAAGCGACCGATGCCGCAGCGCCTCTGGAAACAGGGGCGCTGTTCACGTTCTCCCATTGAGGAAGATGAGTATGTATCGGCCGAGCACGATTCCTTATCAGGAGCATCGAGGGTTCAGCCGAACCTTCACTCCGGGTCATTTGAGCCTGGGATTGTTCTTTCCTTTGGAGGCCTTCGATGGGGACACGCCGAACATGCTCAACCAGGTCGCATTGGCCAAACGAGCAGAGGCGCTGGGCTTCTGCGCGCTCTGGTTTCGCGATGTGCCTCTTCGGGACCCTAATTTCGGTGATGTCGGCCAAGTCTTCGACCCCTGGGTTTACCTGGGCTATATGGCCGCTCATACGTCGGAGATAGCGCTTGGTACCGCATCCATTGCCATCCCGTTACACCATCCTCTGCACACGGCCAAGGCATCAGCCAGCGTCGATCAGTTGAGCGCAGGTCGCTTGATTCTGGGTGTAGCTTCCGGCGATCGCCCAGTGGAGTTTTCGGCTTTTGGCGTCGATCCCGAAAGGCGCGGAGACATCTTTCGAGAGCACTACGAGGTGATTCGCCAAGCCCACAGCACCAGCTTTGAGCCCATTCGCTGGAGCGGTGGTGAGATGCAGGGTGCAGACCTCATTCCGAAACCCACAACCCAAGTCATTCCAATGTTCGTGACCGGCAATAGCCGCCAGTCACTGGATTGGATCGCGCGCGAAAGCGTCGGATGGATCAACTATCCACGCCCACCGAACATGCAGCGACTGATCGTGGAAGATTGGCGGCTGGAGGTCATGAAGCAATGTGGTTCCGTCTATAAGCCCTTCACTCAGTCGCTTTACATCGACCTCGATGAGAACCCGTCCACGCCGCCCACTCGCATTCATTTGGGGTTCAAACTTGGACACTACCATCTCCGTTTTTTGCTGGAGTCGCTTGAGGAAATCGGAGTGGACCACGTTATCCTGAATCTCAAATACGGAAAGCGCCCTGCTGCGCAAGTCATTGAGGAGCTGGGGACTCACATCGTTGCGCAATTCGGAGTACAGCCTCGTTCTGAAGCGAACTGAAACCAATACGTTACTGGACGGATTCATCGTCCACTCTGCGACATAAAAAATGGCAGTGATGCCGCAGGCGGTTCAGAGGCCCGCAAGCGAGCCCGCCCGAGGAGTGAAGTCAGAAACCTTCTAGAACGATCTTGCCCCGGGCCTTGCCGCTCTCGACCAGCGCATGGGCACGACGCATGTTGGCCGCATTAATCGCACCGAAGTGCTCGCCCACAGTGGTCTGCAGAACACCTTGGTCAATCAGAGCGCTGACGTGCTGCCCTCTCGGCTCGGTAATGTCACCGCGTTCCGAGAGAACTTGCATAACCAGGGCCGTGGAGGTGAGTACAAAACTCGCTGCGCAGACAAATGACACCTGCCAAGGGAATCCAAAAGCCATGCCGACAAAAGTGAGCAGAACAGCACAGACCACCATCTCCAGTCCAATCACAAAAAGAAACATCGCCACACCCAGCTCGGCCACCTCAATGATGGTGTGGGGGTTATTGATCAGTTGCAGTCCGAAGGGGCCAATTATCAGCCCTGCCGCCAGATAACCGACCACTGAGCCGAGCCCGATGCGTTTGAGCAGCGGCACTGCCACCACGGCGGCGGCAAGCAAAGTGACGACAGCAAATAATTGTCCGACGTTGCCTTCAGCGGCCATAGCATTGACCCTCATCCCACATCAGGACCGGTAATGCGTCCACGGCCAGGCGTGTTGAGCAGAGCTTTCAATCTGAGCGCTCATTTCCGCGAACTCTTCAGGACTAAGCACAGTATCTGGAGCGTTCTCCAAGAACTCTCTGCGGTAGGAATGGCACCTGAAGTGTAGTGCAGCACATCGGCATCGTTTGAAAGGGTGACAAAAAATTCAGTTGCTTCTCCCCTTCCGTACCGTAAAGGGCCGGCTAACAATCCTTTCATTTATACCGAGCGCGCAGGCTTGGCTTGAATCTTTGGCCAGGTACTTTGGCCACGATATTAACCTTAAATACAAGTGTTTTAATTGGCCCTCATCAAATCCATCTGATACGGTTTTTTTTCGATTACCTGAGCCTTTTTCGTCAACCTACAGTCTATAAAGTGCATGGCCGATGTTCTTTAAAACAACAAAAAGCAGCCAACTAGTTTTGGCTCTTGGGCACACTGACGCGCTCAAGAACGTAGACCATCCCAGGATCAACAATAGACCCATTTTTTATCAGAAAAAAATGGGACAAATAACTTTTCATTTGATTTGGAGAGGGTGCCGTGCGAAAGCTTGGCTTGGGTTTCCTGGTAACTGGCGTTTTTGGGCAACTTTCAGCACTACTATGGACCTACACGTCCACAGGACCAACTTGTCAAAATAACGTCGACAATTCATACATCCAGCAAAAAGTGACAACATTTGAAAAACTACTTGATGACACCGCTAATAAAGTTGCGACAGAGCTCAGTGCAAAAGATTCCGACGGGCTCACGCACCTTGCAGAAAACGAGCCCCCTTTACCCGATTCAATGGAGGCTGACGCCGTACAGTTCTTGATCGAAAAGACAGACGAAACACCGGTACTTACGCTGTCTTCATTGCCCACACAGGTACACAAATGGACAATTATTCTCAGCGGTCTGATTGCTTTTACCGGCCTGCTCTTGGCACTCTTCGCCCGCAAAAAAACCATTGAGCCGCAATGGCATGCCTTTCGCACCGAACCAGGTTCGCTAATCACGCTGGAACGCCCGTGCCTGACGTGCGGCGGCTATATTTTACACGCTAAAAAAGTAGCTTCAACGACGCCTTCATCCGGCCTATGGGTGGTCGAAATTGCATTGAACACACCCAGCCGCCATCGCGCAGTAAAAGCCATTAAGCAGCTGGAGTTACCGGTAGCGCGTAAAGAAAACAACTTTGTCGTCATCGGCCCGTATCAACAAAAGCAGGACGCGGCCCGGGTCGTGAAACAGTTGAGTGAAATTCATGGTGTTAGAGGATGGGTGATGGCTGGGAATTGACTAAATCCTGTTTGGCGCTGCACTCATCTCCACCAAGTATCTACCTATTTCATGGCACTAGAGAGTATTCATGATCGCAAAAGAACTTAGAGCCGAACTCGCCCTGAAGAAATTCCTGGACGCCAACTTATGGATCCAACTTGAGCTCAGCGAACTGAACTACAGTCTCGCTGAAAACTGCGGGCTCTCGCCAGAAGAATATCGCTTTAAGTTTCTGAAAGAAGCATTTGAAGCAGAAGCGGACGCTCACGACTGCGATTACTGGGACTTTATCCTGCAGTGGGTAGCTGAAACCATGGAAGAGCTTGAATTGATGCGCGAAGAACGCATGAAAGAGATTTATGACTTTATGGACAATTAATAGACGCTACAAATTTCGTAACCTTTAAAAGCTCAGAGTTTCAAGATGAAAGACTAACTTCATCGGCGGGAGCATTACCCAATACTCCCGCCCTCCTCTCGGTTCAAACCGCCGTATAACTATCAACCACACGCCGATACTGGCTGGGGGAAGCGCCGATATGCTGACGGAAGAACCGTGTGAAATGACCTTGCTCGGAGAACCCTAGGTTCTCCGACAACAGGCCCAACGTTCCACTGCGCTCACGCTCAAGCCAGGCAAAAGCCCGGCGCATGCGCGCGTCGTTCAGCAGCAGGGTCGGCGTCATGCCGGTATCTTTCTTGAACAGCGCAAAGAAGTGTGCGCGCGATAGACCACAAGCCCGCGCGGCGTTGTCGATCGGGTTCGGATCATCGAGGTGCTCAAGCAACCAGGCGGTGCCACGGCGCACACGCGCGTCCCGGAACTCATTTGAGTTCGGCGCTCCCAGTAGCGACAAATGCCGCCAGCTGGAAAAGTCCTCGATCAGTTCGATCAGGAAGTCGAACAGCATGAATTCCATGCGCTCTTTCGGCACGATCCCGCAACCATGCGCTTCGGCGACCAGGATGTCGGCCAGGGTGCGATTACGACTCGACAGCTCGATGCACGACCGGGCGAAAAAGTCCGGGCGACCGCTGAGCGCCAGCGACTGCTGGGCCGTGGCCAGCCAGGCGGGCTCGATGTAGAGCGCCAGGATCAGGGTGGCACCGGCACCCGGCTGCGGATCGTAGAAATGCGGCTCCCAGGCATTGACCAGCACCGCCGTGCGATCGCTGAGCGGAACCCGCCGACCGTTGACATTGAAGTAAGTGTCTTCGCCAGACACTTTGACCAGCACGTGGCATTCGGAATGGGTGTGGGTGACCAGCGAACGATCCATATTCAGCAAGGCGACCCGTCCAAACCTGCCGTGGAAAACCCGTTGGGCAATCGACATCAGATTCCTCCGCTCGCTTGAAGCGATATTGTTATCGGCCTCAATGCATATCATCGGGGCGCTTATCTATTTCACAAGCCCGCCGATCGGTCCATGGTTCAGCAACACTTGGCTGGCCACTATCGCGCGCGAATGACCGAGCGTCTACCTCGACTTTCGCAGCCCCCACACTCGTCGGAAAAACCGCCTTACAAGGCATGGCGCTCTTTCCCGTGATAAACGCGCAGGATATCGGCCACCACCGCCAGAGCGATCTCCGCCGGGGCCTTGCTGCCCAGATCGAGGCCGATGGGCATGTGTAAACGGGCGATCTGTTCATCCGTCAGACCACCGATGCGTTTCAGCCGCTCGGCGCGCTTGGCCGACGTTGCCTGAGATCCCATGGCGCCGATGTAAAACGCCGGAGTGTGCACCGCTTCCATCAGCGCCAGGTCATCGATTCGCGGATCGTGAGTCAGCGCCACCACCGCCGTCGCCGCGTGGCAACCTCCGGCGGCAATGAACATTGAGGGCAGCACACGCTGCATCTCCACGCCCTCGAGATGTACATGCATCATCTCTTCCCGAGGGTCGCAGGCGATGACTTCGCAGCCGATGGCGCGGGCAAAACTGGCACAGACTTCAGCCACAGGCGAGAGTCCTGCCAGAATCAGGCGTAACGCCGGGCCAACGCTGATGCGCACTCTTTCGCCGTCGACTTGCACCCGCTCGCTGCCGTGTCCAGTGTCTGGGTCCAGACGCAACGCACCGCTGCTCAGCTCGACATGACGCTGCAGACGGCGCTGCCCCAACAACGCTGCTTGCAGACTCTCCAAGTGTGCGATCCATTCGAGGCTGGCGGCGCGATGCTCGACCAGCACGATCAGCACGCCGCCACAGGGCAATCGTAGACGGTGGCGCTGCTCGATGCTGTCGCCATAACTGACGATCTGCGCCGGGTCGCGTAACTCACCGCGCGCCAGGCTTTCGAGAAACTCCTCTTCGACGCAGCCACCCGACAGCGAGCCGACGTGTTCGCCCGTGCCATTGGTAACCAGCATCGCACCCGGCGCACGCGGCGCCGAGCCATAGGTGGAGAGCACCGTGCACAGCCACTGGGCCTGCCCTTCGCGAGCCCATTGCAGTGCCTGGTCGATCACCTGAACATCGAGATGACGCATGTTTTCTGTACCTCAAGCAAAGCGTGGTGCTGCATGCAGGGTTACGTTTACGGTAACCTGCGAGCAACCTTGTTCAATCGTTGATTCAACATGTCGCCACAACAATTTCTGCAACTTGGGCCGCTGCGCCTGGAATATCGCCAAATTCCTGCGGCTGACCCATCGCGACCGACGCTTGTGCTGTTGCACGAAGGCCTCGGCAGCGCCGATCAATGGAAAGACTTCCCCCAGCGCCTGGCCCAGGCTAGCGGTTACGGTGTAGTCACTTACAGCCGTCAGGGTTATGGGCAATCGAGCCCGGTAACCCTGCCGCGTCCGCTGAACTACCTGAGCAGCGACGGCCCTCGTGAACTGCGGCAGCTGCTCGATGCCTTGCAACTGCCGCAAGTGGTCTTGCTCGGTCACAGTGACGGCGCATCCATCGTCCTCGCCTATGCCGCCGCCAACGATCCGCGCGTGTTGGGCAGCATTGCATTGGCGCCTCACGTGATTGTCGAGACCGAGAGCCTCGATGGCATTCGCCATACCACTGATGTTTGGCATCAGGGCGAATTGCGCGAACGCCTGGCACGCCACCATGGGGTCAATGTCGACGGCGCTTTTCACGGCTGGAGCGACAGCTGGTTGCACCCGGATTTTTCCCTGGACGATCTTGAAGCGCAGTTGGCCTATATCGAAAAGCCGCTGCTGGTCATTCAGGGTCGCGAAGACCACTACGCCACGCCCGAACAACTGGTGGTCATCCAGCGGCAGGTGCCTGGGCCGTGCCGCTGTGTGTTGCTGGATAACTGTCGGCACTTTCCCCAGACCGAAGCGCCCGAGCAGACCTTGCAGCTGATCTGCGAATTCCTGGAGCACCTCCCCGCCTTTATTTGAAATTGCCTTGGGTTTCTGGAATCACCACACTGCCAATCAGGTAGATCACAGACAGACCGACGGCGAAAAACGCCAGTACCATGGGGATCTGCGCGGGGCTGCTGCTGACCAGAGACACAAAGGTCGGCATGGTTCCGCCGAGGGCGAAACCGATGTTCCAGGACAATCCGGTGCCGCTGGCTCGCAGCTCGGTGGCAAAGCGTTCGTTGAGGAAGATCAGAATAGGCGCGATGATCGCCCCGCCCATGAAGCCTATGCCCATGCAATACAGCGCAGTGCGGGTCAGCGAACCCGG
This sequence comes from Pseudomonas fluorescens NCIMB 11764, assembly GCF_000293885.2. Classification (NCBI taxonomy): domain Bacteria; kingdom Pseudomonadati; phylum Pseudomonadota; class Gammaproteobacteria; order Pseudomonadales; family Pseudomonadaceae; genus Pseudomonas; species Pseudomonas fluorescens. The sequence continues at coordinate 4,297,462 of NZ_CP010945.1, read as the reverse complement.
CTCGGCGACCCCAAGGAACATCATGGGCAGGCCCACCAGGTTGATCACACCCAGCAGCATGAAGGTCTTCTTGCGACCGATCAGGTCACTCAGGTAACCGAAGGCCAGTGCTCCGACAATGGTCGCCACCGACCCGTACATGAGCATCTGCGAAGTCTGCGTATGGGGCACTTTGGCGACCACGTTGAGCAATGTCGGCAGATAACCGCAGGCCAGGTAATACGTGGCACCGCCGCCAAACGTAATCAGCAGATTGACCAGCATCACGGCGCGGTACTCACGACCGAACAGACGCTTGAGTGGCGACACGACCACCACCGCCGGCCCCTTGGTTTTGCGGGCTTGTTGCAGTTGCTGCCAGACCGGGGTTTCTTCCAGGTAACGGAACATCACCAGGCCGAAAACCGTGCTGAGCAGGCCGCAGAAGAACATGAAGCGCCAGCCCCAGACGTCAAATTCTTCCCCGGGAAAGATCTCCGACAACACCAGATAAGTGAATGACGCCAACAGCGCGCCCATGCCGGCGCCGGCACCACCGATCAACCCGGACATCAAGCCGCGATAGCGCGGCGAGATGGATTCGGTGCCGATGGTGTGAGTGGAGGCAACGATGCCGCCCACGAAAATGCCCTGAATCACCCGCAAGACCAAAAACAGTATCGGGGCCAATATGCCGACCTGATGAATGGTCGGCAACGCGCCAAACAGTGCCGTTGAAATACCGACGCCGACCATCGACACCATCAACGCACGCTTGCGACCGTGTTTGTCGGCATACGCACCGAAGATCGCCGAGCCCAGCGGACGCACCAGCAAGGCCACGGCGAACGACGCATAGACGGCGGCCAACGACAGTGTCGGGGTGTCCGAGGGGAAGAACAGGCGGCCGATGATCGGCGCCACATAGAGCAGAATGAACAGGTCAAACAAATCCAGCGCCCAGCCGAATGTCGAGGCAAATGCCGCGAGCAAGGCCTTGCCCGGTGGAATCTGTGGTGTATCGCTAGCGGCGCTGGAGGGTGATGCAGTTATTGTTGTTGTCGTAGTCATGGTTGCCTCACACAAACGGTGATCGAACGTTCTGCATCCCGGTGCACGGGTTGCGAGTAATCAGCAGGTCAGCGGTGAAACCTTGATGTGCCCTTTCAGTTGCATTGAAGGGGCGGCAGGCCCTGCTCCGTAAGGCGTACGCTGTTACCAACATACTCCCGGGCCCGCTCGCCAGTACGATTTACTCGCCGATAAACACGGCCGTACGCTTGCTGTGAAACGCTTCAACGCCTTCCTTGAAGTCCTTGGAGCTACGCAAACGGCTATAGCAGTGACCTTCCATTTCGATCGCGACGGTCAGCGGCGCATCTTCGTTGTCGTTGATCAGTTTTTTCGCCGTGCGCTGAGCCAACGGCGAGAAGCGCCGCAGTTCATCGACCAACGCGTCGACGGTGCTTTCCAGTTCGGTATCCGGCACGACCTCGGTTGCGATACCCCAGGCGTAGGCCTGGTCGCCGGTGATGCGTTTGGCGCGCATTACCATGTGTTTGGTGCGGGTGATGCCGATGATTTTCTGCAGGCGCGCAGAGCCACCCGAGCCCGGGATCTGACCGAGGTTCTGCTCAGGCAAGGCGTAGCGAGTGGTTTGCGAAGCAATGCGGAAATCGCAGGCCAGGGACAGCTCGAAACCGACGCCGAAGGTGTAACCACGGTTGGCAACGATCACCGGTTTTTCGCAACGTGCCGGTGCCGCAACGTTCCAGGCCAGCTTCGAAACGTGCTCCGGCGACGCTTCGAGGAAGCCCTTGATGTCACCGCCGCTGGAGAAGTGTTCACCCACCGAGCGCAGCACGATGACGCGCACGTCTTTGTGTGCATCGAGGGCTTCGAAGACCAGGCGCAGTTGATCGCGCTGGCCCATGGAAATAACGTTCAACGGCGCCCGGTTGAGGATGATGTCAGCGCGCTCGCGGGACGCATCGACTTCAACCTGGAAGCCATCGAACTGCGTGTCGAGAAATTGCTGGATCGCTTGTTGTTGCATGGGAGTGTCCTCTGGATGATTAGCTGATGGCCTTCAAGGCCTGTTCCTGAAATTCGGCCAGCAGCACGCGCCGCAGCACCTTGCCCACTGGAGATTTGGGAATCTGATCGATGAAGTGGTAACGCCGTGGCCGCTTGAATTTCGCCAGGCCCGAAGCGATGCAATGGGCATCGAGGTCGCATTCCGAGACTTCGGCGCGCAGCTTGATAAACGCGGCAATGATCTTGCCCCACTGCTCGTCGGGCAGACCGACCACCACCACTTCTTCCACTGCCGGGTGCAGCGACAGCATGTTTTCAATTTCCGCCGGGCTGACGTTTTCGCCGCCGGTGATGATCAAGTCATCGACACGACCCGTGACGAACAGATCGCCTTCCAGATCGAAGTAGCCGATGTCCCCGGTGAAATACCACCCGTCACGCAATGCCTTGGCGTTCGCTTCGGGGCGATTGAGGTAGCCTTCGAACGCCTCGTCACTCGCCAGGTCGGCGATGATCTGGCCCTCCTCCATTGGGTTGACCTGCACATCCACCGTTTCAGCATCGATCGGCACCACGCGCACGCGCTGGTTCATTGCACTGCGCCCTGACGAACCGGGTTTGCGGCTGGCTTGCTGGTCGATGGTGAAGGTGTAGATCTCCGAGCTGCCGTAATGATTGACGAACAATTGCGGCTGGAACGCCTGCTCGACGCGACGCATCAAACCGTCGCTCATCGGTGCACCGGCAAAGCCGATTTTCTCCACACTGGCGACTCGCTCGCGGGCAAAGGCCGGGTGTTCGATGAGCATGTGGTAGAGCGTCGGCACCAGGTACAAGTTGCTGACCTTTTCCCGCTCGATGGCCTGCAGCGTGGCCTCCACATCGAACTTCGGCACACAGACAAAATGTCCGTCGATCAGCGCCATGGACAGCAACGAACGCACGCCCATGGTGTGGTAAAGCGGCATGACACCCAGCGTGCACTCGCCCTGGCGGTAGAGGTTTTGCGCTACGTGGGCAACCGCCGCGGCGCGTTCACTACGGTGCCGACGCGGTACGCCTTTGGGCTTGCTGGTGGTTCCGGAGGTGTACAGCAACAGTGAAAAATCTTCGGCGTCGGCCTGCAAAATGATGCCGGAGGGGGTCTGCGAACACAGTTCCTCGAAACTCAGGTCGGTGTTGGCAGCACGCAGACCGGTGGCGATCCGTGGCAGCCTTGTGGCGGCGCTGCAACCGGCCACGGCGGTCACGGTCGCGTCGTCGTAAGCCACTGCACGGATTTGCGCGTCTTCGATGCAGTAGCCCAGTTCCTCGGCAGTCGAACGCCAGTTCAACGGGGTCATGACGATGCCCGCAAACTGACACGCCCAATGCAGGGTTGCCATCTGCCAGCGGTTTTGCATCACTACCAGCAGTCGATCACCGCGTTGCAGCCCAAGGCATTGCAAGCCCCAGGCGGCACTCTGGATATCGACGAACCATTCTTCATAGGTTTTCTTCAACGCACCGTCACTGACCGCCACGGCGTGCGGGCGGCGTTCAACGGCAGCGAGGAAACTGCGTCCGAGATCGAACATTTTTGTTATACCCCTTTGTTCGTTTGGCGCTGGGCAGCGACTTCGAGCACGGCCTGAACGATGCCGGTGTAACCCGTGCAGCGACATAGATGCCCCGAAAGCATGTCGCGTACCTGGGTCTCGTCCGGGCTGGGTACCCGTTCGAGGAAATCCACGCAGGACATGAGAATGCCCGCAGTGCAAAAGCCGCACTGCAAGGCGTGATGACGGCGAAAGGCTTGTTGCAGGTCGCTTAGTGTGTCGTCGTCGGCCAGGGACTCGACGGTCTCGATACGTCGCTCGTGCCCCTGTACCGCGAGCATCAGGCAGGAACGCATGGCGACTCCGTCCACCAGCACCGTGCAGGCACCGCAGACACCGTGTTCGCATCCGACATGGACACCGGTGGCACCGAGGTCGTGGCGCAGAAAGTCGCAAAGTTGGGTCCGCGGTTCAGCCAGGGCTTCGCGGGAGCGGCCATTGAGTTCCAGGCGAATCGGAAAGGTTTGGTCGGCAGTTACACGCATGTTCAGACTCCTTCAATCAGCTGATGGCCCAGCTCGCGAATAAGTTGGCGGCGATAGGCAGCGCTGGCCTGCACGTCGTCTTGTGCATCGAGCGACCAGGCGGTTTGATTGAGCGCGTCCGGCAGCGCGGCACCACGAGGCAGGCTGCGACGTTGTGGACGGTCGGCGACCCCGCCGATGCCAAGCTCGACCTGATCCGCGCCGATGGCCGCGGCCAGGGAGACAATCGCGAAGTCGCCGTGGCGCATGGCGATTTCGCGGAAGCGATAGGTGATGCCTTCGCGCTTGAGCGGAAAACGCACCTCGACGACCAGTTCATCCGCACGCTTGTCGGTGGTGAGAATGCCTTGGAAGAAATCGGCAGCCTTGACGATGCGCTTGCCTTTTTTCGACTCGAGAACGATCTCGCCGCCCAGCGTCACCAGGCACAGCGGCAACTCGGCGCTCGGGTCGGCATGAGCCACCGAACCGCAGACTGTGCCGCGATTACGCGTCTGGAAGTGACCGATCCAGGGCATCGCCAGTGCCAATAAAGGCACCTCGTCCATCAGGGTCGAACGCGCCAGCAGTTGCGCCTGTCGTACCCCGGCGCCTACCGCCAGACAATCCTTGCGCAGTTCGATATAGGCCAGCTCAGTCACATGATTGATGTCGATCAGCAACTTGGGTTGAGCCAGGCGCATGTTCAGCACCGCCATCAGCGATTGACCGCCGGCGATGATGCGAGCTTCCTGGCCGTACTCGGCGAGCAACTCAACCACCTGACGACGGGTGTCAGCCCGAACGTAATCGAAAGCAGCCGGTTTCATTGCGCACCTCCCTTGCCAAACAGCGCGCCAAGCGAGGCCCGCAGTCGCGCCCACCAGCCGGTGGAGATGGCTTGGCCGCTGACCCGTTGCGACAGTCGAGTAAAGATTTGTCCGATGATCACTTTCGAGGCCCCTTGCAACATTCGGCCGCCGACCGCGGCGACTTTGCCGCTGACCGCCACCTGGTATTGGTATTCCAGACGTGTGTGGCCATTTTCCAGTTCGACGAAACGCACCTTGGCCTGACCCTGGGCCGACCCCATCGAGCTGCTGCCGGAACCGGACAGACGCAATGAATGCGGTGGGTCCAGATCACTCAGGGCGACCTTGGCCTCGAAGCGCGCACGGATCATGCCGACGCCGACGGTGACGTCTGCGCGGTAACGGTTTTCGCCTTCAAGCACGAGGTCGTGACAACCGGGAATGATCGCCGCCAGCGTCTGCGGGTCGAGCAAGGTATCGAAGACCTGTTGCGGCGAAGCAGGAATCACCACCGAGTCGTTGGCCCGCAATGCCGGTCCACCGGCAGGTGCTGCGTCGAGGTTGTCATCGGCCTCCATACCGGCGGGCCGTGGCGGCTCGTCGATGCCGATGAGCGTACGTACTTTCGATGGCGTCAGTGGCAGACGGATGTCCGAGCGACCGAGGGCGTCGGCCACCGCGTTGGCGATGCATACCGGCGTGCTCATATTGTTACCCTCGCCCACACCCTTGGCGCCCAGCGGGGTGAATGGCGATGGCGTTTCCATGTGCAGGATCATCGGTTCGATCACTTCCGGTGCGGTCGGCACCAGATAATCGGCGAAGGTCCCGGAGAGGAAGCTTCCGTCCTCGCCATAGGCGAATTCTTCCATCAGCGCCGCGCCGAGGCCCTGGGTGAAGCCACCCCGAATCTGGCCATCGACCAGCGCCGGGTTGAGCAGGCGGCCGGCGTCATGGCAGGTGACGTAGCGATCGATGTGGATCTCGCCGGTCATGCGGTCGATTTCCAGACCACAGATGTCGAAGACAAAGCCGTAGCACAGCGAGCTATTGACCTGATCCTGATCGTCCGGTGCCTCCAATTGCGGAGGGCTCCAGAACGCGGTTTCGCGCAGACCGCCGCTTTCACCTTCCGGCAGCAGGCCCGGCGACCAATGGGTCGCACCGGCAATCCGATGGAATGGCGCTACCGCCCCACCATTGACCACAAAAATCTTGCCGCCCGCGAAACGAATATCTTCGGGACTGGCCTGCAATTGCTCGGCGGCAATCGCGGCGAGGCGATCACGTATCTTCAGCGCTGCCTTGTAGACGGCACCGGCCACCGCTCCGGCGAAACGGCTGGAATAGTTGCCAGAGGCAATCGACCAAGCGTCCTTCTGAGTGTCCAGCTCGACGTTGACCACGATGGATTCTAGCGCAACCCCAAGCACTTCGGCGACGACCTGCGCCACGGTGGTTTGATGGCCCTGCCCTTGCGGTGCCGAGGACACGTGCACACTGACGTCACCCAATGGGCCGACGTTGATGGTGGCGGTGGCGACAGCGCCGTTTTTCGGACCGGCCTTGCGCCGCTCTTCGGGTGTCATCGCGGTGGTGATGTATCCCATGTTGGAAATCGAAGGCTCGATGACGGCGGCATAACCGATGCCGTAGATCCGGCCTTCGGCACGCGCCTGATCACGACGTTCGAGCAACTCGTCGAGTCCACCGTCAGCCGCCGCCAAGGCAATGCCTGCCTGGTAATTGCCGGAATCGAGCAACGCACCGGCGGCCGCGCGATAAGGGAAGGCATCGGCCGGCACCAGGTTGCGGCGGATCACGTCCAACGGATCAAGCTTCAGCTGCACGGCGATGTGTTGCAGCAGCCGCTCCAGCGCGAAATATACCTGCGGGCCACCGAAACCGCGGTTCAGGCCGGAAGGGGTTTTATTGGTCAGCACCACTCGGTTGCGCACTTGTAAATGGCGGATCGCGTAGGCGCCCGTCAGGTTGCCGTGCATGCGGTAGAACGTCGCCGGTTCGGGCGCTCGGAGGTAGGCGCCACAATCGTCGATCTGGTCATAACGCAATGCGGTGATGCGGCCATCGGCTTCTACCGCCGCTTCAATTTCGGTCACCCGATTGGTCGCCGAAGAAGCCCCCTGAAGATGTTCCAGACGGTCCTCGACCCACTTCACCGGTGCACCGACCTTGCGTGACGCCAGGCCCATCATCACCACGTAAGGGAAAACCCCTTGCTTGATGCCAAAGCTGCCGCCGGAATCTTTCGGTGTGCGTAAACGCAAGCGGTTACCGGGCACATTCAGTGCCCTGGCCATGACCGTGTGCAACGCATAAGGGCCCTGAAAATTGGCCAGCACGTCATAAATGCCGGTGGCGCGCTCGTACTGAGCCAGCACCACATAACATTCAATGGGTGTGCAGGAACTGCGCGGAAACTTCACTTTGAGCGAGACTTTGTGCGGCGCCTGCTCGAACGCTTGCTCGGGCTCGCCATAACGAAAGTGCCGTTCGTTGACCACGTTGCTGCCGACTGCTTCGTGCAGGATCGGCGCCTGTTCGGCGGTGGCCAGTTCCGGGTCGATGATTGGGGGCAGCGGCTCGTATTCAACGCGCACACCTTCGATGGCGTCCTCGGCCAGATAGCGGCTCTCGGCGATCACCACGGCCACCGGCTCTCCGACATAGCGCACCTTGTCCACGGCGACGCACCAGTGCTCCATCGGCTGACGCACACCCACCGGAAACGGCAGCGCCCAGCGTTTGACGTCTTCGCCGACCAGCACGCCGTGCACGCCTTTCATCAGCAGCGCTTTGGAAAAGTCCACCGAGGTGATCCGCGCATGAGCGTGGGGTGAACGGATGATCGCCGCGTGCAGCGTTCCCGGAGGGATCGCAGCGTCATCGGCATAGCAGCCGAGACCGCGCAACAATGCGGCGTCCTCGACACGGGTCTGACGGGCGCCGATGTGGCCGGTCTGGCTTTTTGTAGCAGGCTGGAAACTGGTCATATTTTTCGCGGCTCTTGTTGTTGTGCAGCGCGATAGCGTTAGAGCCGAGTGTGTGAGAAAGGCGCAGGGAGCGCCTTGCCTGGGGAGAGGGAGTTCTGCGCTGGAGTCTGAAAATTTGCCTTAGCGTCTGATTTTCAGGTCTGGGACCCGACAGGATTGGCGGTCAGGTATGGGACGCGGGATGGCTCAGGAACGCTTCGATTTCTGCATAGGGCATCGGTTTGGCAAAGTAATACCCCTGGAAAACATCGCAGCGACTGCCCTTCAGGAAATCCACCTGAGACGCCGTTTCCACACCTTCGGCGACCACCGTCAGGCTGAGGTGATGGGCCATGGAAATTATGCCTTGGGTGATCGCAGCATCGTGATGGTCGGTGGCGATTTCCTGGATGAACGAGCGGTCAATCTTGATCTTGTCGATGGGCAAACGCTTGAGGTAGCTGAGGCTGGAAAAACCGGTGCCGAAATCATCGAGCGCGATGCGTACACCCAGGGCCTTGAGCCGGTGCAACGCGTCGACCGCCTGTTCAGCGTTATGTAACAGAAGCGACTCGGTGATCTCCAGTTCCAACTGTTCACCACTGAGACCCTGTTTTTCCAGGATGGCTTGGACACACTGGACGAAATCGCCACGCTGAAAATGCATCGGCGAAATATTCACGGCCATCGAGATGCCCTTGATGCCCTGCTCGCCCAACTGACGCAACTGCGCGCAAGCCGTATCGAGTACCCAAAGGCTCAGCGGGATGATCTGACCACTTTCCTCGGCCACCGGCACAAACACCGCTGGGGAGATAAACCCTTTTTCCGAATGCTCCCAGCGCAGCAACGCTTCGATCCCGACCACCCGACCCGTGCGCGCTTCTATCTGCGGTTGATAATGCAACTTCAACGACTGTGTTTCGATAGCCTTTTGCAGGTCATTACGCAGGCTCGCGTGCTCGCAAACGCGCTGATTAAGATCGCTGGTGTACCATTGAAAGTTGTTGCGTCCCTGCTGCTTGGCTTTGTACATGGCCATGTCAGCCTGCTGGATCAGCTGCATCGGCTGTTCGAGGTAGCCATCGCTCAGTGTGATACCGACACTTGCACTCACGTGCAGGTCCATGCCCTGAACGCAGTAGGGTCTGGCAATGCTGGCCATCAATCGCTCAGCCACCGGTACAACATCCTCATCACGAAGCAGGTCCGGCAATAGAACGATAAATTCATCACCGCCCATGCGCACGATGGTATCGCCGGGGCGAACCTGCTGGGTCATACGCTGCGCCACCTCAATCAGCACCTGATCGCCGAAGTAATGCCCGATCGAATCGTTGATGGATTTGAATCCATCCAGATCAATGCACATCACCGCCAGACGACGCTTGCGCCGACGACTGATGTGACAATCCAGCATAAGCCGGTCTTCAAGCGAAACACGGTTAAGCAAACCGGTCAGGCGGTCATGGCTGGCGTTGAAGCTCAATTGGCGCTCGAAATGCTTCTGCTCGCTGATGTCTCGGGCTATGCCAAATACCCCGACGATCTCTCCGTTGACCATGATCGGCAGGTTGGAAATGTCCATGGTCAGCAATTTATCACTCTCGTCGAGAAGCCGTGCCTCGAAGCGTTGAGGCTCTCCAGCGCGGGCTGCGGAAAAATGCTGACTGACCCGTTCCAGGTCTTCTTCGAGCAACAGGCGGGAAAAGTGATGACCGAGGAAATCGGTTGCGGTGTGCGGTTTCAGCTTCAGGCCTGCCGGATTCACACTCTGGATGTTGCCGGCCAGATCGAGGGCGAACACCGGGTTGGGGTTGTAGGTGAACAATGATCGAAAACGTTGTTCGCTTTCCTCCAGACGTTGGCCGTCACGTTCGCGGCGGATCGCAATGACTGCCAGTTGGGCTGCAAAGGCCAATCGTTGAATCTGCGCCTCGTCCGGCGCATGGGCGCGGTTCTGGTACAGGGCAAATGTACCCAACACGTTTCCTTGATGGGAGAGCAACGGCACCGACCAGCAGGAACGCAGGTTATGCCCCAGCGCCAGGCTGCGGAAACGCTCCCAGTTCGGGTCCCGGGCGATGTCTTCGGTGACCACAAGCTCGCGCCGGAACGCTGCGGTGCCGCAGGTTCCTTCCTGTGGACCAATGGCCATTCCATGAATCGCCTCGTTGTACTCGGCTGGCAGTCCGGGCGCCGCGCCGCTCAGCAAGTGTCTGCCCTCGGCATCAGTGAGCAGGATCGAGCAGACGGTTTCGGGGGCCTGTGCGTCGAGCATCTGGCAGATAGCGCAGAGTATGTCGCTGAGATGATGATCGGTCGCGATCATGCCGAGAATGTCACGTTGCGACTCTGGGAATGTCTTGCTGTGCAAGCTCGGACGAGTATTCATGGTGGCTCCTGAAGACTCTCGAGGTCGTCCGGTCTTCAGAGAGCCAGAAATAGTGGGCGGCCGATCACTGTCCTCTAGTGCGTCGGACGCGCACTCTATAGAGCACCGACTCACTAAAAAAAGGCTCAGATCCAACAAAAAAAACAGTATCAGATTGCAGGCGTTCGGACGAATGACCGCCCCTTTTGGAATGACTCATTAACCTTTCTCATATTGCAGCCGATGCCCCTACGTTAGGGCATAGGAGCAATACAGATGAGAAACAACCAACCAGTTACACAGCGCGAGGTCACCCTTGGGCCTCAACAAAAACTCATCTCGGCAACGGATGCGCGGGGCGTCATCACGTACTGCAATGACGCCTTCGTCGAAATCAGCGGTTTCAACAAGGCCGACCTGATCGGCGCGCCTCAAAACATCGTTCGTCACCCCGACGTTCCTTCGGCCGTCTTTGCCCATATGTGGGGCGCGCTCAAGCTTGGCAAGCCGTGGATGGGCATCGTCAAGAACCGCTCGAAAAACGGCGACCACTACTGGGTGAACGCCTACGTCACGCCGATTTTCGAGGGGCGTGAGGTTGTGGGCTATGAATCGGTCAGGGTCAAGCCGACGGCCGAGCAGATCCGTCGCGCCGAAACCCTCTATAAACGCATCAGCCTGGGCAAGTCGGCCGTCCCGGCCAGTGATCAATGGCAACCCGCCCTGTTCGCCTGGCTGCCGGTGTTGACCATGGGCCTGGTGGGTGCATTGGGCGGCGTGTTCCTCGGCATGTCAGAGGCGATCATCCTGGCTGTCGGCGTATCGGTGCCGCTCGGGCTGTGGGTGTCGAGTCGCCAAAACCGCGGCGCGCTGCAACTGCTGGAAATGGCTGAAGCCTCCACCTGCGACGCGTTGCTGGCCAAAATGTACAGCGACGAACGTGGCCCCCAGGCACGCCTTGAAACGGCGTTTGTCAGTCAGGCCTCCCGGCTCAAGACGTGCCTCACCCGGCTGCAGGATACGGCAGAGCAACTGACCGGCCTGGCCGGCCGATCCGACGGCCTCGCCGCCGACAGTTCCCGTGGGCTTGACCGCCAACGGGTCGAGACCGAGCAGGTGTCGGCAGCGGTCAATCAGATGGCGGCCACCACACAGGAAGTCGCCAGCCACGTCCAGCGCACCGCCGACGCTACCCAGGAAGCCAATGTGTTGACCGGACGCGGACGCGACGTGGCCCGGGACACCCGCGAAGCCATTCAGCGCCTCTCGGTGGTGGTGGGTGAAACCGGGCTGACAGTCGCGCAACTGGCCAAGGACAGCAATGACATCGGCACAGTGGTCGATGTCATCAAGGGCATTGCCGACCAGACCAACCTGCTGGCGCTGAACGCCGCCATCGAAGCCGCGCGAGCCGGCGACATGGGCCGAGGCTTTGCGGTGGTCGCCGATGAAGTGCGCCAGTTGGCGCAGCGCACGACGGAGTCCACGACGCAAATCCATGGGCTGATTTCCAAGCTGCAGGTCTCGTCCAACAACGCGGTGAAAACCATGGAAAGCGGTCAACGCCAGGCCGAAGAAGGCGTGGCGTGGGTGCTTGAGGCCGATAAGGCATTAGTCGGTATCAGTGAGGCCGTCGCGAACATCACGGATATGACCACCCAGATCGCCGCTGCGACCGAGGAACAAACCGCCGTGGCCGAGGAAATCAGCCGCAATATCACGACCATTGCCAATTTGGCGGATCAGACATCGGAACAAGCCAGGCATTCGGCAGAGCTGAGCAAGGAATTAACCCAGACCGCTAACACTCAGTACTCGTTGGTCGAGCGATTTAACCGATAACCATCGCGTCGGGCACTCAAGCGCATAGATCAATGTGCTCTGTCGCCAGACTTTCTTGGGCGGTGTGACGAGCCGCCCCCTTTCAGGGCTTTCGAGTTAAGCCTGTTTCATGACCCGTTCAATCATCCTGCAGGCCTGATTCTTTGTCAGGAGTTCCTGGGTAATGGCGACGGGTATCGCCTAAAGATCCAGGCAGACACGATGTTGGTAATAGTTCAGGAATGGAATCTGGTCATAGATTGATTTAAATCAGATGACACAACAACCAGTGAACTCAACCTGCTTTACGTCTTCTCCTGCATTCGAGTCACTCATGTCTGAAGCTCCCGGAAAACTACGGCCAGGTGCACGGGTTGCATTGGAGTCGGTTCAATGACCGGTGATTTTCGAAGATGTCAGGGTCCAGCCAGGAATGACATCGGGAGACTCGGTCAAACCCGAACATCTGAAATGATCTGTCTTTCTGCGCTTTAGACACCGCGTCAGCATCGCCATGCTGCCATTGCTGCCGCATCAACCTGGACAGGCAAGTCACCATGTATCAGAACTTAGCCCTGCTCGCCGCTTTCCTTCTGATCTACAGCATATTTGCTGGGCGTTTCGAGTCACGCCTGCTCAATGGACCTCTCATGTTCATGCTCGCCGGCCTGATTCTCGGTCCGGCGTATCTGGGTATTCTCGAGCCCCGGATTAACAAGGACGGCCTCAAAATCCTGGCGGAACTGACATTGGCGATTGTTCTCTTCAGCGATGCAGCCAACGCCGACCTCAAAGTTCTAAGAGCGCATGAAGGATTGCCGCTGCGCTTGTTAATGATAGGACTGCCACTGACCATGCTAAGCGGTTGGCTGGTCGGTATCTGGCTGTTCCCGCAGATCCCCCTGGTTGAACTGGCAATACTGGCAACTCTTCTGGCGCCAACCGATGCTGCGCTGGGCAAGGCTGTTGTGAGCAACCCCAAGGTCCCTGCGTCTGTGCGTGAAGGTTTAAACGTGGAGAGCGGGTTGAATGATGGCATCTGCGTTCCGGTGCTACTGATGTTCCTGGCCCTGTTGGTCGAAGAGCAGACTCAATCTCCCCTCTCGCTGGCGTTGGAGTTGGTTATCGAGGAACTGGGCATCGGTGCAATCACGGGTGTCGCCCTTACGTTTGGCGCGTGGCTGTTGCAGCGTTACTCTGGAAAACACCGTTGGCAAACACCCATGTGGTCACAATTGACCCTGCCCGGGTTAGCCATTCTTTGCTTTGCCACAGCGCAAGCATCAGGCGGCAGCGGGTTTATCGCTTCGTTCGTCGGAGGGTTGCTCGCCAGCTATTTATTTACAGAGCAGAAGCATCAGTTGCTCAAGGCCAGCGAAGAGTTCGCCAGTCTGCTGTCAGTCATAACCTGGGTCGTATTCGGCGCACTGGTGATCCCTTGGGCCTGGAGCAGTTTCACCTGGAACATCTGGCTGTATGCAGTGCTCAGTCTCACCGTGATTCGCATACTGCCTGTGCTCATCAGCCTGGCAGGCACCGGCTTCGATTTCGAAACCCGCCTGTTCATCGGATGGTTCGGCCCGCGAGGCTTGGCAAGTATCGTCTTCGCCATAATGATCCTGGACTACCCTCTGCAAGCCAGCCGTACCTTGGTGGCCGTTGCGGCCTGTACCGTTTTACTCAGTGTTCTACTACATGGCTTGAGTGCCAATCCATGGGTCTCACGGTTGGCGAATCGCGATCATTGATTTTTGTCAGAAATGCCACCTTCTACGGGTGCTAGCGTTGGGATGATTGGCTACGCTTCTGTTCAAGTAGCCATCACACGGAGCAGGGTATGGGCGAGAACATGAAGGCTGTCAGACGGCTTGTTGGCTTGCCCATCGCCATTATGGCAGGGGTCTTGAGCCTGGTTGCCGGTTGCGGCAAAGAGCCCGCTACCCTGGCCCGCCAGGCACCCGATGTCACGGTCATGACGGTTACCACGCGCGACACCCCGGTGACGTTCGAATTCGTTGCCCAAACACAGAGTTCCCGCGAGGTAGAGATCCGCGCCCGGGTTGCCGGCTTCCTGGAAAAGCGGCTGTACACCGAAGGCGATTTGGTGAAAAGCGGGCAAACGCTGTTCCAGATGGACCGTAAACCTTTTGAAGCCTCGTTGCTGTCGGCGCAGGGTCAATTGGCTCAACAACAGGCACGCTGGGAAGTGGCCAAGGCCACATTGGCCCGTGTCCGTCCCCTGGCGGCACAGAATGCGGTCAGCAAGATGGATCTGGACAATGCCGTCGGCGATGAACGTCAGACCCGGGCCGCCGTGCTTGCCGCCGAGGGTACGGTTCGAACCGAGCAATTGAACCTCAGTTACACCACCATCGCCTCTCCCCTCACCGGTCTTTCAAGCTTTGCCAAAAAGCAGGAAGGCAGTTACGTCACACCAGGTGAGTCCGGGCTGCTGACCACCGTCTCACAGATGGACCCAATCTACGTCAACTTCAGTCTTTCGGAAAACGAGACACTCAAGTTCCGCGACGAGATTGCTAACGGCCACCTCCTATTCCCGCTGCGCAGTGATTTTATCGTAGAAGTGGTGCTGGCCGACGGCTCAGTGGTACCTGACCGTGGTCGCCTGAATTTTGCCGCGCCCTCTTATAGCCAGGACACGGGCACCTTTCTGGTCCGCGCCGTGGTGGCCAACCCGAACGGTCAACTGCGTCCCGGCCAATTCGTAAGGGCGCGGGCAATCGGAGCTTCCAGGCCGAACGCCATTGTGGTGCCGCAGAAGGCAGTTCTGGAGGGGGCCAAGAGCCACTTCGTCTGGGTGATCAATGCTGAGGGCAAGCCAGAGCAACGCGTTGTCGAAGTGGGTGACTGGCATGGCGATGACTGGTTCATCACTCAAGGCTTGCAAGCGGGTGAACGCATAGTGGTCGACGGTGCGATCCGAGTGACGCCCGGAGGGCCGCTGAATATCATCTCCCCTCCTCCCACCACGCAGGCAGGCGAGACAACAGCGAAACCGACAGAGGCCAAATCGGCGAAAGACAGTGGGCGTAGCCCATGAGCATTTCACACTACTGCATTGATCGCCCCATCTTCGCTTCAGTGATCTCGATCATCATCACCTTGGCTGGCGCAGTGGCGATGGTAAATTTGCCGGTCGCCCAGTATCCGGATATTACGCCACCGCAAATTACGGTTTCAGCGACCTACCCGGGCGCCGATGCACAGGTCGTGGCCAATAATGTGGCAGCGCCCATCGAGCAGCAGGTCAATGGCGCCGACAACATGATCTACATGAACTCGTCGAGCTCCGCGACGGGCAACATGACCCTCAACGTCTTCTTCGAGATTGGCACCGACCCTTCTCTTGCCCAAGTCGACGTGCAAAACCGGGTCAACCTGGCCCTGCCGCAATTGCCTTCGGCGGTTCAGAGCCAGGGTATCCAGGTGCAGAAGAAATCCTCGGCGTTCATGATGGTTCTTGCCGTGTATTCTGCCGGCGACCGCTATGACAGCACCTATGTCGCCAACTACGCCAACCTCTACATTCTGGATGCGATCAAGCGTATTCCGGGCGCCAACCAGGCCAGTATCTTTGGCACGCCGGACTACGCCATGCGGATCTGGCTCAAACCCGACCGAATGGCTCAGTTGGGAATTACTGCCGCCGACGTACAGAAAGCGGTCACCAACCAGAACCAGCAATTCGCCGTAGGCCGCGTTGGTCAATCCCCGACGGGCCAGGCCGTGGAACAGTCCTTTGCCGTGACCACCAAGGGCCGCCTGACTGAACCTGCGGAGTTCGAGAACATCATCTTGCGCGCCAGCAACGACGGAGCGGCCATTGTTCGTCTGAAGGACATCGGTCGAGCCGAGCTGGGGCAAAAAGACTACTCCTTGCGCAGCACCTATCAGGGGCGTCCCGCCACATTGATTGCGGTGTATCAACAACCGGGGGCAAACGCACTCGACGTCTCGGCAGCCGTGACGTCAACCCTGGCGCAAATGAAGACGACCTTTCCCGAAGGGATCGAATACAAAATCGTGATGGACACCACTGCGTTTACCCGCGCGTCGATTTCCGAAGTGATAAACACCTTTTTCGAAGCGCTGGTGTTGGTGGTCGTGGTGGTTTTCATCTTTCTGCAGAGCTTGCGCGCCACGCTGATCCCGGTGCTCGCCGTGCCGGTGTCCATTGTGGGCACCTTTATCGGCATGTCGGCCCTCGGGTTTTCGGTGAACATGCTGACGCTGTTTGGCATGGTGCTGGCCATCGGCATCGTGGTGGACGACGCCATCGTGGTGATTGAAAACGTCGAACGCAATATGCACGTGCACAAGATGAACCCCAAGGACGCGGCGAAACGCGCCATGGATGAAGTGGCCGGCCCCGTGGTCGCTATCGTGCTGGTGCTGTGCGCGGTGTTCGTCCCGGTGGCATTCATGGGAGGTATCACTGGCCAACTCTACAAACAGTTCGCGATCACCATCGCCATTTCCGTGGTGATCTCCGGCCTCGTGGCCTTGACACTTTCGCCAGCCCTGGCGGCTCTGCTGCTCAAGCCCCAACACGGCGAAAAGAACGCTTTTTTCCGCTGGTTCGAGCGCAGCTTCGAACGCATGACCGAGGGCTACTCGCGCTCGGTGGCGTTTATGATCAAGCGCTTTGTCCTGGCGTTGTTACTCTTTGCCGGCATGATCGTTCTGATTCTGCTGATGGCGCAGCGCATTCCCAGTGCCTTCCTGCCACCGGAAGACCAGGGTTATCTGCTGGGGGCCGTGATCATGCCCGACGCCGCCAGCCTGGATCGCACTGGCGAGGTGGGCAAAATCGCCAGTGACTTCTTCATGAACGATGAGGCCGTCGAGGGCGTCGCCATCGTTAACGGCTACAGCCTGCTCGACGGCCAGAACAAGAACAATGCCGGCGCCTTCTTCGTCGGTTTCAAGGATTTCGAGGAGCGCTACAAGGACTCGGAAACGATCAAGGAGCAAAGTGCCCCGGCGGTGATTCAGAAAGCCGCTCGCGCTTTTTCCACGGTACAGGGCGGGATCATTCTTCCGGTCAATCCGCCGTCGATTCCCGGCCTGGGCACCACAGGCGGCATGGAGGTATGGGTGCAGAGCAAGGGCGATGCCAGCGTCGAGCAACTGGCTGAAATGGTCGGCAACCTTGTCGCAAAAGCCAGGCAGCGCCCGGAACTCGGCGCCATTACCTCCACCTTCAACGTGTTTTCCCGGCAATTGCTGGTCGACGTAGACCGGGAAAAGGCAGAGACGCTGGGGGTGCCGGTGGAAGACGTCTACAGCACCATGCAAACCATGTTCGGCTCTCTCTATGTGTCTCAATTCAACAAATTCAGCCGCCTGTGGCAGGTGATTCTGCAGGCCGAACCGAGCTATCGACTCAAGGCCGAAGACTTGCAGCAAATTTATGTGCGCAGCAAAACCCTCGGGATGGTGCCGCTCAAAGCCCTGCTGACCACCCGCTACGTCACCGGTCCCGATCTGCTGACCCGTTTCAATAACTTCCCGGCGGTCAAACTCACCGCCAACGCGGCACCGGGCTACAGTTCCGGCCAAGCGCTCAAGGCCCTGGAAGAAATCAGCGCTGAGATCATGACCAACGACTACGCCCTGGCCTTGAGTGGCGAAGCCTTCGAGGAGAAAAAAAGCGGCGGTGCCTCCTCTCAAGTATTCATCTTCGGCCTGATCATGGTGTTCCTGATCCTGGCGGCTCAGTACGAGAAATGGTCCCTGCCCGTCGGTGTGTTGCTGGCGGTGCCCTTTGCATTGTTCGGTGCACTGCTTGCCGTTCTGATCCGCGGGTTAAGCAATGACGTCTACTTCCAGATCGGCTTGACCATGCTGGTAGCCCTGGCCGCCAAGAACGCCATCCTCATTTTCGAGTTTGCGGTACTGAACCGGGAAAACGGCATGTCTGCCTATGATGCGGCAATGACGGCCGCCCGGGAGCGTTTGCGGCCAATCGTGATGACGTCCCTGGCGTTCATTTTGGGTTGCGTTCCGCTGGCCATTGCCGTCGGGGCATCCGAGAACAGCCGACACTCCATCGGTACCGGTGTGATCGGCGGGATGCTGGCGGCGACCGTCATCGCCATCTTCTTTATCCCCCTGTTCTACTACCTCGTTGAACGCATGACTGAGAAGAAAGGTGCGGTCAAACAGACATCCCCGCCGCCTGCGCTATCGTCGCCCGGTGAGATTCCCGGCGGCGCCCCCCTGCACAAATATGAGGGGGATTGAGATGCACACACGCCATCTCCCATTGTTGATCTGTCTGGCCCTGACGGGCTGTATGCTCGGCCCGGATTACCAGCGCCCTGGCACCGACGCCCCGGCGGCCTATCGGTATGCGGACAAGGAGGCCAACAATCTGTCCAACAGCCTGTGGTGGGAACAGTTCAAGGATCCGGTGCTGAACGACTTGATCCGCAGCGCGCTGGCCGAGAATAAGGACATCAAGATTGCCGCCGCCCGGGTCGAGGAGTTCCAGGGGCGTTACGGCGTGGTGCGCTCGCAGATGTATCCGCAAATCGGCGCCGGGGCGCAAGGCAGTCGCTCCAGAGCGCCGCGCGACAACGGTCCGGTACCATTGGAATCCAGTGTCGATCCGATTTACAAAAACTACCAGGCCATCCTCAATGTGAGCTGGGAATTGGACGTCTGGGGTCGTTTACGGCGGCTCAATGAGTCGGCGCGTGCTGACTTGCTGGCCTCAGAGGAAGGCCGGCGCACGGTCATTCTGAGCCTGGTATCGTCGGTGGCATCCAGCTACATCGCGCTACGCGATCTTGACCGGCAACTGGAAATCGCCCGCACCACCGCCAAGGCCCGTGGCGACTCCTACGACATTTTCAAGCTGCGCTTTGGCGCCGGCACCATTTCCGAAATGGAACTGGCGCAAAACCTCTCCGAGTTCCAGCGCACCCAAGCTTCTGTATCGCAATTCGAGTCCCAGGTGGCGCAACAGGAAAACAATTTGGCGGTGCTGCTTGGGCGCAATCCAGGACCGATCATCAGAGGCCGCGATCTGACGCAACTGACGCTGCCATCGGTCCCCGCCGGGTTGCCTTCGGACCTGCTGGAGCGGCGCCCCGATCTACGTCAGGCCGAACTGAACCTGATCTCCGCCAATGCCCAAATCGGTGCCGCCAAGGCGTTGTACTTCCCGACGATATCCCTCACCGGGCTGTTGGGCTCAGTCAGTAATCAACTCTCGAATTTGTTCACCGGGCCGGCCGCCACCTGGTCCTATGGCGTCGCCGCGAGCATGCCCATTTTCACCGCTGGCGGCATCGCCGGTCAGGTCAAACAGACCGAGGCCTTTCAACAACAAACCTTGCTGGTGTACCAACAGTCGATCCAATCTGCCTTCCGGGATGTTGAAAACGCGTTGGTCGCGGCGAGCAAATCCCGGGAGCAAATGGCTTCCCAGGCCAGTCAGGTCGAGGCGTTGCGTACTTACACCAGGTTTGCGCGACTGCGCTATGACAATGGGTACACCAGCTACATTGAAGTTCTGGATGCCGAACGCAGCTTGTTCGATGCCGAGTTGAATTACACCCGCACCCGGGCTTCGGTGTTCACCGCCATGGTCGATGTATACAAGGCAACAGGTGGCGGTTGGGTGACCGAAGCGGACAAGTTGACGGCAACCGTCAGCGAAAAAAAACCCTGATCAGATTGCCGCGCGCCACTCTGCAATTGACGCGATATAAGCGCAGGAATCCGACACGCGGCATTGGGCGATTGGGAAACAGGTTGCAAGGATTGATCTTTATCAACAGTTTGCCGGCTATTCGAGTACAGGCTAACAGTCAGCAAGATCAACAGCATGAATGACTACGGTCATCTTGCTTAGAGTACAAAGGATGACTCTGCACAGGTCAGGATGATTGAAACCCTGTATCGCCGAGCGCCGTAAATGAACATTTATATCGAAAAAGATCCTGTACAGAATCTCTGGTGGGTTCGCATGAATCAGTGGGCGGCTAATTTCCATAGCCTTGCTGAAGCTGAATCATTTGTTGAGCGATTGAGTTCGAGAATTAACGCACCTCATTCCCTGGGAGCGATTGGGAATAATTCTCTGTCGCCAACAACGGCTTCCAATAGTCAGCCGCTCGATCAGCAGGCGGTATCTGACTCGGTAAAGACTCTTTCTCACGCTTGATACACAAGGGTTATCAGGGCACCGGAGAAAAAAAATACCGACTGATCCAGAGGGTCTATACCCAACATTGCCAGTTATTTGAATTCCGTTTTTTTTAAGTGACCGGCCTGTTTACCGCCCTAAAAATCAGGTGCCTGTGCGTCACCCGGGAGGTGATGTTGTGAACGACTTAAAGATTGCCGTGAGCAACTCGGTTCGTGATTGCTTTAGCACTTCCAGAGGTTGCTGGTGCCGTGTTTTCCATTGACGAGTTGCTGGCCTGCGCAGCAACTGCGAGGCGCTTTGTTGAAGGTCAATGACGCCTCAAAAACTGAGGTATCTCCCGCCACGCGCTAAAGGAAACTCCCATGAGTCGCTCACAAACGCAGTTACCCCCCGATCTGGCGCAGCGCTATCCCGTGTTGATCGTGGCCAATGCCCCGGAAAGCGACGACAACATCCTGGTGCGCAGTGTCCAGTCCATCGCCAGCGCGCTGCATGAGCATGACGTGGAAGTTAAATGGGTGCGGTCCCTTGATGATGCCGAAATCGCCATCAAAGCCAACTCGACCTACTGCTGCGCGCTCATTGGATGGGGCCTGTGTGAGGAAGCGCCTGATCAGGCCCTGCAACTTATCCGGCTGATGCGCCGGCGAACGGCCCAGCTACCGATCATGCTCGGCATGAGCCATGCTCATCAGAGCCGAGTCCCATTGGCATTCGTCGAGCGCATTGACGGGTTTATCTGGCAGCCCGAAGACAGCGCCGAATTCATTGCCGGGCGCATAGAAGCAGCCGCCCGCCGCTATCTGGATACCATCCTGCCGCCGTTCTTCGGTGCACTGGTCAACTTTGCCGACACATACGAGTATTCCTGGCACACCCCTGGCCATACCGGCGGCACGGCATTTATGAAGACCGCTGTCGGGCGTACGTTCCTCGATTTCTATGGCGAGCAGATGCTGCGCTCCGACCTCAGTGTTTCCGTCGGCGAATTGGGTTCGTTGAATGACCACTCGGGCCCGGTGAATGACGCGGAAAAATTCGCGGCTCGGGTGTTCGGTGCCGACTTCACCTTTTTTTCGGTCGGCGGCAGTTCGGCGAGCAATCAGATCGTCCTGCATTCAGCGGTGACCGACGGCGATGCCGTGTTGGTCGATCGCAACTGCCACAAGTCGTTGAACTATGCGTTGAATATGTCGGGTGCGGTGCCGTTGTACTTACGCCCAAGGCGCAACGCGCGGGGCCTGATCGGGCCGGTGCCCCTTTCGGAACTGACGCCGGCTGCCGTTGCCGGCAAACTCGCTGACAGCCCGTTGGCGGCCAATAAGCAGGCCCGCCCGGTACTCGCGGTGCTGACGAACTCGACCTACGATGGCCTTTGCTACAACGTGCAGACCACCACCCGCGAGCTGAGCCAGAGCGTCGACCGCATCCACTATGACGAAGCCTGGTATGCCTATGCGCGCTTCAACCCGCTCTACGAAGGCCGCTATGGCATGCACCGTGGCGAACGCCATCCCGACGACGCCACCGTCACCGTTACCCACTCCACCCACAAGTTACTGGCTGCGCTTTCACAAGCCTCGATGATCCATGTCCGCTCGGGCAAGGTTGAGGTCAAGCCGGCTCTGTTCAACGAAGCCTTCATGATGCACACCTCCACGTCACCGCAGTACAGCATCATCGCCTCGATCGATGTTTCGTCGAAAATGATGGATGACGCGGGGGGCTACCTTACTGATGAGTCCATCGACGAGGCCATTGCCTTTCGCCAGGCCATGGCTCGCCTGAGCAATGAAATTCGTGCGCGCGATGGCAAGGATTGGTGGTTTGGGGTCTGGCAACCCGATGAAGTCAACGGGGTACCTTTTGCCGAACTCGACCCTGAAGTTTTACGCCATGGCGATGCCTGGGTGCTCAAACCGGCGGCCAGCTGGCATGGCTTCGGTGACCTGGGCGCCGACTACTGCATGCTGGACCCGATCAAGGTCACGGTGCTGACGCCTGGCCAGAGGCTCGACGGTCAAATGGAGGACAGTGGCATCCCCGCGCCGCTGGTGTCGTCCTTCCTCTCCAGTCGCGGCATCGTGGTTGAGAAGACTGAGCCGTATTCCATTCTCGTGCTGTTCAGCCTCGGCGTGACCAAAGGCAAATGGGGCTCTCTGATCGCCGGCCTGATGGAATTCAAGAAACATTACGAGTGCAATTCACCGCTGGAGCAAGTCCTGCCCGATCTGGTCGACAACCATGCCGAGCGCTATAGCGGCATGGGGCTCAAGGACCTCGCCGAAGCCATGCACCAGGACATGATCAGCTCGCAGATGCTACGCAACATGGATGCGGCCTACACCTTGCTGCCGGACCCGGTCGCTTCGCCTCGGGCCACCTACGCCAGGCTGGTGAAAGGCGACATAGAGCAAATCGCCGTGCGAGACATGATCGACCGCACCGTGGCCGTGCAGATCGTTCCTTATCCGCCGGGCATTCCATTGATGATGCCCGGAGAAAAAGCCGGCGCCGATAAAAAGGCCATCGTCGACTACCTGTTGGCGATGGAACTGTTCGATGGCCACTTCCCGGGTTTCGAGCATGACAATCATGGCGTGGAAATCGAGCGTGATAGCCAGGGTCGGCCAACCTACAAGGTCTATGTGGTCAAAAACCAGGGTTTAGCCCCTTAGCCGACGACAAGTGGTCAAGCGCCGGATTCAGGGTCAATGCGTTGAGCAGATCAAGGAGTTTCCGATGGCCGACTCAAGCAAGAAAATGAGCCTCATGGGGCTTACCACACTGGTGACGGTGAACATGATGGGCTCAGGCATCATCATGTTGCCGACGAGCATGGCCCAACTCGGGGCCGTTTCATTGTTGTCATGGATCGTCACTGCCGTCGGTTCCATGGCCATCGCTTACTGCTTTTCCCAGTGTGGCATCTACTGTCCGCGCTCAGGCGGGCTGTCCGCCTACACCGAAGAGGCGCACGCCAAATCAGGGTTCTTCCTGTGCTCGTATCTGTACTTCCTTTCGCTGGCCATTGCCAACGTAGCGGTCGCCATCTCCGCAGTGGGGTACATGACATCGTTCGTGCCCTGGCTGGGCAGTGGCGCCATTCCGCTGTTCATCGGAACGGTCGGCTTGCTCTGGCTGACCACCGTGGCCAACTTTGGCGGCCCCGGCATCACTGGCAAGATCGGTGCGATAACGGTATGGGGTGTGATCATCCCGGTGGCCGGCTTGAGCATCATCGGCTGGTTCTGGTTCAAGCCCGATGTGCTGGCTGCCGCCTGGAACCCGAACAACCTGCCAATCTCCGAAGCCATCGGCAAGGCGATTCCCCTGACCCTGTGGGCCTTCCTCGGCATGGAGTCGGCGGCCCAGGCCTCCGATGCCGTGGAAGATCCCAAGCGCACCGTACCGCTGGCCTGTCTGTTTGGCACGCTGGGTGCGGCAGTGGTTTATGTGCTGTCGACCACGGTTATTCAGGGGATCATTCCCAATGCCGAACTGGCCAACTCATCGGCCCCTTTCGCGCTCGTCTATGCACACATGTTCAATCCCATGGTCGGCAACATCATCATGGCGCTGGCAGTGATGGCCTGTGTCGGTTCGCTGCTGGGCTGGCAGTTCACCCTGGCGCAAACCGCCAAGATGACGGCTGACCAAGGCATGTTCCTGAAACTGTTCGCCAAGGTCAGCTCAAGGGATGCCCCTATAGTCGGAATGCTGGTCTGTGGTGTGTTGCAGACCTTGTTGGCGCTATCGACCATTTCGCCCAACGCCAGTGCCCAATTCGGAAAACTCGTCAGCCTGGCAGCAGTGACCAACCTGATTCCCTATGTGACGGCGGCCACCGGCCTGCTGGTCATGATGTACAAAGCGAAAGTCAGTGCCGGCGTATACACCCGCAACACCATATTGTTACTGGTTGCCGTCTCCTATTCCTTGTACGCCCTGTATGCCTGCGGCAAAGACGCCGTGTTCGGCGGCACCCTCGTCCTGGTGGTCGGCTACCTGCTCTACGGTTTCCTCGCCAAACGTTTTGTCGACCCATCTCCAACCGCTCAGGCCCGGGCCGACAACCCTTGACCATTGTTTTCAGGACTGCACTAACCTCTGAATTCGGGGAACCAGGATATGAACGTGAAACTGACCAAAGCCAACAACCTGCTGCTCGTTTGCCTGCTCGCGCTGGTACCCGTACTGGCTGATGCCAATACGCTTGAACGTGTGCGGGCGAGCAATACCTTTACCCTCGGCTACCTGCCGGACTTCGCACCTTTTAGCGTCCAGGCAGACGATAAAGCCAGCGGTTATGCCATCGACCTCTGTCTGAAAATCGCCGACAAGGTCAAGACCGAGTTGGGTTTGCCCGGGTTGCAAATACGTTACCTGCCCGTCACAGCCACCGACGAGATGAGCGCCGTGAGATTGGGGAAGATCGACATTCTTTGTACACCGACCTCTCCCACACTGGAGCGGCGCAAGGCTGTGAGCTACTCGGTGCCGATCTACACGGCAGGCCTCTCGGCCGTGGTGCGCAAGGATGCATCAGAGGCGTTGCTCAACGTGCTTAATGGCAAGGTGGCGCGTACCGGGCCAACCTGGCGAGCGACGGTCAACAGCGGGCTGTCGAACCAGACCTATGCCGCGACCGCTGGCGGAATCACCGAGGCATGGATCCGTCAGCAGATGCGATTACTCGGAGTGGTGGCCACACTGGTCACCGTGGAAAACACCGCGGCAGGCCTCAAGCTGGTCTCCGAAGGCAAAGCCGATGCTTTCTTCGCTGAACGCATGATGCTCCAGAACCTCATCAGTACCGATTACTCCGCAGGAAATCTGGTTCTGCTGGACCGAATTTTTGAGTACGCACCGACTGCAATGGCGGTGGATCGAGACGATGAAAACTTCCGTTTGCTGGTCGACACCACGCTGAGTGAAATGTACCGCTCCGGGGAGATCGAGCAGGCATTCGACAAATACCTGGGTGGAGCCAGCGCCACGGCCAAAAAGCTGTTCAAGGTCTATGCGATACCTTAGGTAAAAAACCGGACATACCGTGAGTAGTCTTTGTCGACGGACATTGATGCTCTTGCAAGGCTTGTTCGCAATGGCGATTCAGCTCTGTCGAGCAAAGGAGTGAAGATGTCGCCCAACAAAAAACCGCGTGCCGAAGGTTCGTCAAAAACGGCGAAAGTCATCGTGGACGAACCCATCTTTCGTTCCCGCAAAGAACGTTTGACTGAAGGTGAGCAATTACGCGAAAGCGTGCCACATTCGTCTCACGCTGTATGGAAACCACCGCGTAAACACCGAGACCCGATCGACCTCCTTGAAGAGTCGAACCGGTATCGACTGCCCAATCTGATCCCGGTGCGCTACGGTCGCATGTTACGCAGCCCTTTCACCTTTTTGCGCGGCTCTGCAGGGTTGATGGCCCACGACTTGGCGACTACCCCGAACACCGGCATTCAGGTACAGGCTTGCGGGGACTGCCATCTGTTGAATTTCGGACTGTTTGCGACTCCCGAGCGCAATCTGATTTTTGACATCAATGATTTCGACGAAACGCTTCCGGCTCCGTGGGAATGGGACGTTAAACGTCTGGCGGTCAGCTTTACCGTGGCCGCGCGCGACAACGGACTCAGCGATAAGCAGGCCCTGGCAATCACCGTCGAATGTGTTCGTGCTTATCGTGAGCGATTGCGCCAACTATCCAAACAAAGTCCTCTGGACGTCTGGTATGACCGTCTTGATGCTCAAACAATTGTCGACATGGCCCCCAATGCCAAGGTCAAAAAAAACCGTGAGCAAGTCATCGCGAAGGCAAGGATTCGTATCGGTGACTACCTTTATCCCACGATCAGCAGCGAGGTCGCGGGGCGACGGCGCCTGATCGATCAACCGCCGGTACTTTTCCACATTTACGAAAAGGACTTCGAGCACCGAGTTCAGCTGGCATTACAGGCTTACCGAGAGACGCTACCTGATGAGCGGCGCGTGCTCTTTGATCGCTATCGCCTGGAAGACTTCGCCGTGAAAGCCGTGGGCATCGGCAGCGTCGGTACGTATTGTTTCGTCGGTCTGTTTTTCTCTGCGGAAAATCACCCATTGCTCCTGCAGTTCAAGGAAGCCGGCCCTTCCGTGCTGGCGCCTTATGCCGGCAAAAGCATCTATGAAAATCAAGGTCAACGCGTGGTCACCGGACAACGGTTGATGCAGTCGTCCAGCGACATTTTCTTGGGCTGGACGCAAGGCAAAAAAGGTCGCCATTTCTTTGTACGCCAGTTGCGGGACATGAAAATGTCAGCACCGATTGAAGGCGCATCGGCTGCGCAAATGAAGATGTACGCCGAGTTGTGCGGACTCACACTGGCCCGCGCCCACGCCAAATCCGGAGACGCTGCACTCATCAGTGGCTATTTGGGACAATCGGACACCTTCGATCAGGCCATCGGCAAATTTGCATTGAGCTATGCAGATCAAAATGAGAAAGACCATGCGGCGCTGGTGGCTGCAGAAAAGTCAGGGAAGGTCAAAGCGCTGAGAGAGGATGACTAGCCCGCTATATAGATTATCGGTATCGAGGATATGTGCGCGTTCGGCTGGGAGGCAGCGGGCATTGCAAAAGCAGAATTTCAGATACGCGACTCAAGTGCAAAAGCGGCTTCGGACAAAGAGGCGTCAACAGGGAGCATCCGCGAAGCTCGGCACCAGTCAGGTCATACAATCGTCGGGATGACGAAGCAGTACATCCGAACCCCGACGACGTGACTGACGGTCGCGAATTGCGGAAATAATTTTTTGATTGCGGAAAAAAACTAAGGGCTTGCATGAGAAACCTCATGCAAGCCCTTGATATTCATGGTGCCCGAAGCCGGAATCGAACCGGCACGCCCTTACGAGCGGGGGATTTTAAGTCCCATGCGTCTACCAGTTTCGCCATTCGGGCGGTAGCGCGGTAAGCCGTCTGAAGCCTGGCAAATGAAGATCTGTCAGTTCTGACGCCTGTGCAGCAGAGGACGAAATATATACATCCCGTCCCGGTGAAGCAAGTTAGCAAATGCCCATTTCAAGACTAAATCTTGCAAGACACTGCAAATAAAAAAGCTCCGTAAATCATTGATCTACGGAGCTTGTTTAAAGTGGAGGCCGAGGTCGGAATCGAACCGGCGTAGGTGGATTTGCAATCCATCCACAATACAAGCTATTTCAATAGGTTAGCAGCTTTACCGTTCCGCAAGCTACTGATTTTTAACGGTCTGCATCCCACAGCTTTCAAGGAGTCCGTTTTGGGTTGCGGAACGGAATTTCTCCCCTGCTCTACCGCTCCAGAGCGCCACGTCGTGGATGCGTCCGAGGCTTGGCCTTAGCTGTTCAATCTGCTCCTCCCTAAGCATCGCTACTGTTTTCCCACCTGCTACGCTAAATTTTTTGGAGAAATCGCGATGCCGAACTCAGACCTACTCCCTTCCCTGCTGTTCAAGATCAATGAAAACCAACTCGCTCTTGAGGCCGCCATCATGGAAATCTCTAACTAGGCTGAACAACGAGGAGCAGGCGACGTAGCAGATAACGTGCGTGGGGCTCTGGATACGATCGACAAGAATGAGGAGTTCATCAAGCTGACTCTAGCCGTTCTCAAGTCGCCAGAATAAATAGTGCCGGTAGCTAACGGCCTGAAGCAGCGGCTTCAACCCGAAGAAGCAGGCCGATGATGGATTGGACCGATTAATCACCCCTCCCTTGAAAATACGGGCCAATAGGCCTGCTCTAAAATCCCCGTACCATTTTCGTACCAGCAAAATCTGCGGACCATCAAATACCTCCTCCACTCATGTCCGCTGTAGCAAATTTTAAGCAGCCGTTTTCGGCTCCAATCACGATCACTGTCGATGCTGTCAGATGCGTAACAACTTGCCTCCCGATCTCCAATTCAAGCTGCTACGCTTGCCTTTTCATGGAGGAAAAATTAATGCCCAATACAGACCTGCTCCCTTCCCTACTTTTCAAGCTAAACCAAAATCAACTCGCTCTGGAAGCTGCCATTGGAGATCACGAATTGGGTTGATCAACTCGGGGCGGCCGAGGTTGCGGAGAACGTCAAAGGCGCCCTGGCCGCGATTGATCGTAACGAGGAGTTCATCAAGATGACGCTCGCGGTTCTGATGACGCCGGAGTGACCGCTATCGACGTTGGATTCAATTGGGATCGTGGCCGTGGAGAAAATACACAAGGCTGTACATACGCGTGATGGCCGCTCCAGGCGATGAACACAGGCCTGTAATAACAATGCATGGTTTGCTGTGGTAGTGGCTGCTCTGAATCTGCTCTAAATTCTCCCTGAACCCCGCAAATTAACAAATTTATGCCAAACTTGCGCACAGGCCCCATAAACACACACAACCATAAAGAATCTATATATGCTCGACGAATCATACCCAGTTGGCATGTTAACTGACACAGATATCAAGAAAGCACTGCATGTTTTATTTTCCGAACACGCCGATGCAGTACGCGCTAAATATTCAACTTATGAAATCGTCCTAGACAAAGGATTTCAAGTAATACAATATTCAAACGCAGGAGAAGTTGAAAGACTAGATCGATCCCCTGAAAATGGTATCATTGCAGTGGCCCCGGGTGAAACAGTGCTTGTTTTTTCAAAGGAGTATTTTTCATTACCACATAATGTATATGCTCGAGTGAATACAGTTGGTCAGATTTTTTTAGCTGGATTTTCGGCTGAAAATACCTACGTTGATCCTGGCTTTCAGGGCCAAATTTCAATTACACTTATAAATAACTCAAGTCGCGTACTTTCGATGGAGCAGGGGGCGCCCTTAGCTAGAGTTGAATTTATCAAGCTATCTAAAAAACCAGAGAGAACTCATTCGGGTCGAAAAGGTGTGCGTGAGTCCAAGGTAGTTCCTTCGATTGATTCAAGCTCAGCAGATACTTACAAGGCATTAGACCTGCTTGTTTTATTAAAACAAATTGAAACATCAATCAGCGTTGAAGCCATTCAGAAAAAATCGATACGAACGGATATTGCATTAACTCGAGCTTATATAAAGCTTGCCGAGGAAGTTGGCACAAGTCGCGAGCAAATTCGTGTTCATGATGAAACATTCAACCTTCAAGATAAATTATTAAAACGCAGTCAGCGCCTTGCTGCCTTCGCACTCGCTACTGCCGTAGCTCTTTGGCTAGATAAATTAGGATTTACCCAGTGGGTTGTGCAATCCATTACAACCATAGGTAGCGATAACACAAAACCAACCTACTGGCTCAATGTCGTCGTCAACATTACTTGCTCAGTGGCGGCCACGCCAATATTCTCCTTTCTTCTGGGGCGCTACCAAAATGCAAGAACTAAAAAGAAATAAATTTAGAGCGCTGTACCAACCCAGCAAATTACTTCTTGGAATTATACCCACGGATTCTCCAAGTGAATTCAATATAATAGCGCTATGCTTCACCATGACTTGCTCTTATAAGCCACCCATGATTGCCGTATCATTCGAAAAGAAAAATTTTTCATACGAATTAATGAAATCCGCTTCAAATTTTGTATTAGCGGTTCCAGGAGAGTCACTGGCCGAGCAGGCCATGAAGTGTGGCTTACTCAGCGGAAGGACGGCAAATAAATTTCATGAGTGTAGCTTTACCAAGCAACAACTCCCCCACACTAACGTGCCTGGAATATCTGAGGCAATAGCTAATATAGAGTTATCTGTAGAGTCTCGACTCATCACGGGAGACCATCTAACTGTAATAGGTCGAGTTGTCGGCTACCATGTAAACCCCAAAAACGTAGAGAAAAACTTATTAGCTATCGGCCCCAATATTCGAGGTTATAAACTATTAGTACGCAAGGGACTTCATCGTATCGCGGTAATCCAAGGCCATAGTGATGATTTCATAGACGGCTTTAAGCTAGATCGAATACTTTCATAGTTAAACAGATTTCCATTTTACTTATCCTTATAACTACTTCTTGATAGACTGTCACACCAACCCATGGTTGGAGTGGAAAGAATGTAGTCGATGGACAGTTCTAATGGGCAAGACATGGACAGGGATTCGAACCCCTTCTCGTTTTCGCGCATACCGGTATAGGCCAGAAATATTGGGAAAACGAGCGAACCTTAGCAGCCTTTGGCGGCCTACTGCGGCCCATGCCATGCCCTAAATATGCCCTAAGCAGCAGAGTCAAGCGAGCCTCAAAGCGCATCGCTTGGCATGTAAGGCAAAATGCAATTATTCTCGATGATCGATCATCTAAAAGCGGAGCAAGCCTTTTGCCAGGCTAGATAATATGGACATATCAAATCTAGAGAAATATCGGAAAGATTTAGATGCTCTTTTGAAGGAAGCCGACAACCTATCGTTGTGTTTGCTATACGAGGCTTCCCCTGACCAAATCCGGAAAGCCGTCCTTAGCTCGTCCAAAGGTGATCAGGAGAAAGCCGATAAATACTTGAATGGCTTACCATCATTCAAAAAGGCCTACCATCACTGGTACTCCGAAGCCGTCACACTGGTGAAACAGCTCTTGCCAGACCGCCTCAATGACTTCATTCGGCTATACGAGCGCCCCAAAACGCGAAAGACTCTTGACGCTGAAACCTATCGTATCGAAGACGCTTGTCAGGGCCTGCAGACAAGCAGGTACGGCGAAGTGCAAGCAAGCATCAGAACAGCTATTCCCCTACTTGATCAACAGATCGCCATTGTAGAGTCAATTAAGCGCCGATTCGAAAGCTCACTTTTCGAAATTAAGCAGTTGGTACAGGCCGACCTCTACGATTCAGAGCTCGATACCGCGCGCGGGCTACTGAAGTCTGGCTTCGCTCGCGCTGCTGGTGCGATTGCAGGCGTGGTACTGGAAGGCCATCTCAAAGAAGTTAGAGACAAGCACGATCTACCAAAAAAGCTGAACACGATTACCCCCATCATTGATGCGCTGAAGGCAGCCAATATTATTGAACTGCCCCAGCATCGCCAGATCCAGTTCCTAGGGGATATACGTAACAAATGCGGTCATAAGAGCTCCAGTGATCCTACAGCGGAAGAGGTAACCGACCTCATAAACGGCGTAGACAAGGTCATAAAGACAATTTTTTGAAGCACATTTAAGAAGGTCTCTGCCTTTTTCGATTCCAATCTTGTGGTCTGACTATATCAAACGCCAATTGTGCTGGGGCATGTTGGGATTTCGGCCCGAAATGCCCCTGGGCATTGGCTTTAAAGGTGATTCACAATAGTTTGTATAAATGCGTACTTGGCATTGGATGGCATGATTAGGCGTACGGTTTGCCCCATCCTTTGCCCCATCCTCCAATGACCAATGCCTCCATCTATCCTTCGAATGCACGATCGCGCTAGGCAACCCTATGATTGCCAATATAAAATTCTTCGTTAGGTTTCTTCCGCGTGTAGATTCAACCGGTGTCGACAAACGAGCTGCTACGCTTTCCTCTCCACAGAGGAAACACAATGTCGAACTGAGACTTGCTCCCTTCCCTGCTTTTCAAGATCAACGAAAACCAACTCGCCTTGGAAGCCGCCATCATGGAGCTCACTAATTGGGTCGAACAACGCGGTGCAGCCGAGGTCGCGGAGAACATCCGAGGCGCCCTGGTCGCGATTGCTCGCAACGAGGAGTTCATCAAGATGACGTTCGCGGTGCTGATGACGCCGGAGTGACTGCTATCGGCTGTGAATTCAACCGGACGATGCAGCTTTCGAATCCAGAAGGCGTTAAGGCCTGCCGTCACCCATATTACGATCCTTCCTGAGCAATGTCGCGTTTTCCACCGCTGCTTCTAAACTAGGAAAAAGGGCTTACAGGACGAGTGGGAGCGTTATACGTCGCGCATCGACCACTTATGGCATACCACCGCATCAAGAAAAAAATGAAGACAGCGGGAACAGATTTATTTTTGTACGTATTACGTAGAAAAATAAATCCGCCCTCTATTCCTTGTTACTCTTCGCAACCTAGGGAGTCGATATCTGATTGGTTCCCCGTTTTAATGGCGACCATACAATTTTTCACCTTTTGCTCCCGGAGCGCTAATTGTACCTCTTGAGTTAGCGCTTCCGCCTTGTTCTCATCAGCAGTTTTAAAGCTTTCGAAAATCCTCCCAACAGCTCCGAAGTACGCCCCAATAATATCAGCTGGAAGTTTAAAGAGCGCCACCAATTCTCCATCTGTGGTTTGATCATATTTATTTGGAACTCCGTCGACAAATCCGAAATCCGCCTTATTATCCGAAAAAAACGTTCCCGATACCGGCATAAAATATGTCGGAGAACCGGAGGGAGAAAACACAATCGTCGATTTACTTATAGCGCTACCAGTTACCGTAACCTGATATGGGATATTTTGTCTGTAAAAGATACCAGAAACTTTTTCACCCCCTTTCTTAACAGTCCCAAGGCCGTCGGTCTTACTCAAAGGCGTTATTTTAAAAGACACTCCGCAGGCATCTGGAGGGTTTGCACCACCAGGATGAATGATAAAACTATGCTCACCAATACTGCATTGCGGAGCAGCTCCCAGAGGTGCAAGGTAGCCCAATGTTTCCGCTAAATTAATAAAAGCCTGATTCACACCACTTGTTGTTGTGGACTTAGTAGACTGAAGCAATCCGTTCAACCCAACTCCAACATTCAACTCATTTTTCCCAAGCAAGTTATTTTGATGCTTAAGTACAAATTTTTCTGACAGGTCCGGATATGCGGCAGTTTCCGAAATATCTATTCTATCGACCTCTCTAACTTTGCCCTCACCTTTCTCAGCTATATTAACCACCACCAAAATTTTCTTTTCAGGCATATAATATATCAAGCCATCCGTATCTTTTTCTTCTGGATGCTTTATTGACTTAATACTAGAGCACGAAAGCTGGAGAAGTAGTGGTATAAATATAATCACAGCTATTCCATTTTTCATTGCATACCTCTCTGATTGTTTTCCATTCAATACTTTAACACTAGTTAAAGCAGTCGCTCGCAACCAATGAGATGTACTGCTGTAAACTTCCGCGCTCCGCCTAGGAATCGCAAAGCGGAAAGCGCACTATCCAGTGCACATCCCTATCAAATATTGCCAAAGCACTAAAAACATCAAATAGCCTCTAAACGACCTAACTACTTCTACAATTCTTTACACCTAAACAAGGCATGAAAGCAAACTCAACCGCCCCAATGAGACAACGCCCTATCAACAGCAACAACTTCACTACAGACTTATGCCGCCCCAAGTTTCACATATCGATCTAGAGCAACAAGCGACTCGAATGCATTGACCCGTGGATACTTACGCTGCGTATGCTTCACATTATCGGCCTCATCGTCGCCATCAACTATCCATGTCGAGGTGGATCGCAATACTTCCTGTAGCAGAGTTACAGGTGGGAGTTCACCAACCAGCCTTTGGTAGTGTTGCTGCAGCAAGAGGATGATCCCAGCCACAGTTGGAGCGGCCTGGCTGGTGCCGTCTTGAATGGAAGTGGCGTGATCATCTTCGGCGCCAGCCGATGTAGCTGCCCCCCCCGCGGAAAAAACGTCGGTATAGCACTCAGGGCTCGTTTCTTTAGATAGCCTCTGGGTATATGGAGTAATTTGATCAGCATGAGTCGTAAAAGCGACAGCACCGCCCTCATAAGATCGCTCGCCAACCGACGAGTCATATACAGCTCCAACCGATATTGCCTCTCGAAAAATAGCTGGAATGCTCATACCCTCACTTTCAAACTCTTTGAAGCTGTTACCTGCTGCGAAGACAACCGCGATACGTTTGGCATGAAGGGACTTTAGCAATTTATGTAGTTCAGGAAATTGGATTCTTGCTGCCTCATCGCTCTCAAGGTTGATACCAGGGACACCTAACGATAAGTTGACAACAGATATACTAAGTCGCTCAGCGTTATCATCAATCCATTTAAAGGCATCCAAGAGTGGATCAATTGTCATCGCCGGAAAAACCTTGAGGGGTATTATCGAGACCATAGGGGCAATGCCTCGACGTTCATCGTTTGTACCTGCTGCGATAAGCCCAGTGACATTGGTTCCATGCCCATTGTAATCTGTAACCTTCGACGGATCAGAATCATCATCCCCAGTAAAATTACGCCCCTCGACAACACGACCAGCAAAGCACTCATGTGTCACTCGAAGGCCTGTATCCAAGACAGCCACGGCCAAACCACTTCCGTCAACCTGAAAACTTTTTCGTGCTAGGGGCACGCCTAACAATGCATCAATCCCAATATCGAACGGTGTAAAAAGAGATGGTTTGACTGTACGAGGAATTGCTGGCGCGGGAATAAAAAAATTCATCTGGTGCTCCTAACATCATTTGAATTATGATAAATCCTTACCTTGCTTAGCAACAGGTCCCTTTATTCCGACCCAGAAAATAAGTTTCCAATAGAAAAAATATCTTCTGACAAAACCATATAGACTAACAAAACAAATCATCAATAAGCTTTGAACTAAAACATCACTCAAACCTTACACTACGCCTCTTCCTAATTTATTATTTTTCCTCTCATGAAAAGCTAGCTGAGTCTTCTAGAAATGCAACTGAGCGCCAAATTATTTTTATTTCTGCAATTCTATTAAGCCTTAGAGGGTTACGCCGCCGACGAACACCGCAAAATTACCTCCACTTCTCTTTTTGTAGCTCTGACAGAGTCGAAGTCATGGTCAATACGCCAAACCGCACGAAACCACGTCTTAGCGCTCTCTGGGCAAGCGATGCAACAATCCGCCCAAAGCCGCCAACTTTCACCCTCCGCTCAACCGATACGGTGTAGGGATCAGATCGACGAGATGCATAACACTGCCCTCGCACGCTCCCACAGCTGCAACCGATCCGCCAAACCATTGAGACCGCCGTTGATCTTGCGGGTGATCGCCTCGAACTCATCCCGATCTGCCAGAGCATTCAGCTCCCGTACGCACCAGAACCACGCGGCCGACTCGGCAGCCCATTGCGGCAGCTCGAGCAGCTCAGGCGTACGAAGCAAACGCTCATCACCGAATAGCGCCAAACTGCAGCGTAGGTAGTTGCTATGGCCAGTTATCTGGATCAGGCCACGACCGCGATAACGCTGGCCATCGCCGTCGGCTTCAGGGGTATTACCTAAGCGCGCGGCCAGGGTGCCGGTGTCGTATTTGCTCAGGTATTGATCGCCTCCCAACTCGCGGACGTACTGCAGCTGACCGGATTCGTGCCCCACCTGGGCGAGGAACACGGCCTGGCGTTTCGGCGTGTTGATTTGCCGGTGGGCCATGGCGGCATTTAGAGCGGAAACAAAAACGCCCGCTTGGCGGCGGGCGTTGGGCATGATGCGTTGTAGCTGTTGTTCGGTAATGGACATACAAACTCCAGGCATAAAAAAACCGCACGCGGCGGATTGTGGAAGCGCTGTGAAGCTATGCGAGACTGACAACTTTGACCGGCTTCACCTCCTTCTTTTTCTTGCCTTCGGCTTTGGCTTTACCCTTGTTGCCGCCGTTGCACTCGACTGTGGTCGACCAGCCGGCTTGGGTGTAAACCTGCTCAACGGAATCCGCCAGATATTCGCCATCAAGCCCGACCTTGAACCCCAGGGCATTGATCGGCCGCTCGGCAAACAGATCCGTGCGGCCCGGCATTTCGAAACGCACCCCTGCGCCGGAGCGGTTGAACGCCGCCAAGCGCGCCTTCGCAGCAGACTCAGCGGCGGTCTTGTTCGGGTGAATGTGCCGGTCGGTGTGCACCGAGGGGAGACCGTCCGGAATATCGTCATTGTCCAGGGACACCACGGCGAGCTTTCCGCTTTTCTTGTCTTGGTGTTTGGTGGCGACCTTTCCGTGCGTGTTGCGATCGCCCATCGCACGCGGTGAAAAAGTTGTGCGCTACACCGAACTCACCATTGCTTGTGGGAAGAGGACTTGCCGTGGTGCTCGGTGACCTTGCCGAAATGGGGAATGACGCGCGATGGGGTGTTATCGGAGCGGCTGACTTTGGAGCGCCCCACCAGCGAAACCGGATCTGGCTCATCGCAGAAGATACCCGCCAGTCGGTGGCCAACTCCCGTGGCCAGCATGGCAAAGGGATCGTCCCCTGCCGCGCTGACTCGCAAATCGGGAGCCGACCGGTCGAAGGATCGACTCGATCACGCGGTGATGGCATTGGATGGTGGTCATCTGAACCCGGAATGGGTCGAGTGGCTAATGGGATGGCCTATCGGGTGGACCGACTTAAGGCCCTTGGCAACGGACAGGTTCCAGTCGTGGCTGCGAGAGCATTCGAATTGCTCTCCGCTAGCTGACAAGGAGGCAGCATGAATACAGCAAACAAATTCCAGCTCTCAAGCGAGACGCTGACAGAAGATGAGCTGACCGTCATTACGGGCTACAAGGCTCCGTCCTGCCAGCGTCAGTGGCTGCAACGCAATGCTTGGAACCACGTGCTCACCGCCGCACAACGCCCCGTCGTAGGACGCGTGTACGCCCGCCTGAAGCTAGCCGGGGTAACGCCATCAGAAACCAATGCTGTGGCTGAAACGTGGTCTCTTGATCTATCCCGTGTGAGTTAACGATGCGCCAGAAGAAAACAGCAAACCGAGATCTGCCGCCTCGGATGATCCGACGAACCCGCGCGCGAAAGAACGGTAGCATCTGGGTGGGCTACTACTACAACGGCCGGAACGCCGACGGTAATAGAGTGGAGATCCCGCTCGGCAGCGATCTCGATGAAGCTAAAGTCGAATGGGCACGTCTGGATCGCAAAGCCACACCCAAACCTGCTCATCTAATGGGCAGGTTATTCGATGATTACGAAAAAAGGGTCATCCCTAGGCTGAAGCTCGGCACCCAAAAGGACTACTTGAAAGGTCTCAAGCAACTACGCAACGCGTTCGACTCAGCCCCTATCGACGCTGTCACTCCACAAGTGATTGCCCAGTATCGTGACGCCAGGACAGCGAAGGTACGTGCTAACCGCGAGATCGCCCTCCTCTCGACTATCTTCACCTTCGCCCGCGAATGGGGACTTACGGAAAAGGCAAACCCCTGCGCCCGCCTTCGCAGAAACAAAGAGACACCCCGCGACTTCTACGCTGGCCAAGTTGTTTGGGATGCGGTTTACGCCGAGGCTCCGCCCGAACTCAAGGACGCGATGGACCTGGCCTATCTGACCGGCCAGCGCCCAGCCGACGTGCTCAAAACCTCTAAAGCCGACCTCAACAACGGATTCCTGATGGTAAGCCAGGGCAAGACTCAGAAACGCTTACGCATACGCCTACACGACGGGAATGTCGCATCAAATCTAAGCACCTTCCTTGATGCTTTGCTTGAGCGAAAAGCAATCGCCGGCATCAGAAGCTCGAGCCTAATCACCAACCAAGCAGGCCTGAGAATGAGTTACGCCATGCTGAGAAATCGGTGGGATGAAGCCCGAGAAAATGCAGCAGCGAAAGCGGCGACCAAAGGTGATGCAACGCTTGCGGCTGCTATACGCCAGTTCCAATTCCGCGACATTCGCCCAAAGGCTGCCAGCGAAATTGATGACATTGATCATGCTAGCCGGCTGCTTGGCCACTCGTCGCAGGAAATGACGAAAAAAGTTTATCGCCGTGTTGGTGAGATCGTCGGACCCACAAAATAACTATGGGACGTAACGTGTCGCTACCAGCGTCCCTGAAAGGCAGATTCCGCCTATGAATGACTGTGACATGTTGCGATTCTCATTTATTTTCGGCGATCTTTCTCTCAAATACGGCAAAATTTACACAGCGGTGACTACTGAGCCTTCATTCATTCGCTCATTCAAAAGGACGAAAAGGGCTGTATTTTTGCAATAATTAGTGGGGTGACATGACTCGCCTTGAATTTATTGAACGCCTAACAGAAACTGGCGCCAGCACGCTTTCGATGCACTCTGTCAAGGAAGTACGAGCATGAAATCACGTTCGCGAAGCATGTTAGACAAATCTATATCTGCAATGCTCTCAGCTATGGAAATTTACAATAAGCCGGACTTTAAATACCGGGAAGAAAGTTTCTCAGTACTATGTATCAATGCTTGGGAATTACTATTCAAAGCAAAAATACTCAGCCTTTCGAGCAACAAAACGGCCTCGCTTTACTCAATGGAATATCGAACACTTAAAAATGGCGATAAATCTAAGCTTCCTAGACCGAGAACCAATCGATCTGGCAACCCAATGTCTATTAGCATGTTTGAAGCATTTCGAATAATAACAGAAGAGTTTGGGAGCAAGATAGAGAAAGCTGTTATTGACAACATAACCGCACTGAGCGAAATCAGAGATAA
Source organism: Pseudomonas fluorescens NCIMB 11764 (assembly GCF_000293885.2). Taxonomy (NCBI): domain Bacteria; kingdom Pseudomonadati; phylum Pseudomonadota; class Gammaproteobacteria; order Pseudomonadales; family Pseudomonadaceae; genus Pseudomonas; species Pseudomonas fluorescens. The sequence goes on along the minus strand of NZ_CP010945.1, from coordinate 4,258,865 downwards.
CTCAATTCACTTTATTAATGACGACCTTCTGCTAAGTTTAAAAATACAAGAACTTGGCAGCGCATCACTGCAAAACTACGCAAATATTGTTAAAAGCTGGCACGGCGACATTCTTTCAAAATACAACTTTTACTTGATGCCCATTTCATTTTTTAGAGGATTCGACGAAGCACCAGGAATCATGCTTAACCCAAAAGAAAAGAAAGTACTAGACTATATCAATCAAATCGAAAAAACTTATGATGACGATGATATCAGCTCTTACAATCTGACATTAAGAGTTGACATAAAATTCCAGAAAGTAAAAAGTGACGCCGCTTTACCGATCCAATACTCTACAGATAGCAACGCAACAAAAATAATCATCACAGAACTAGACATATCTGAAAAATATCCATGGGACTATCAAAACCTTACTACTCGCCTGAGTCGTCGATTCAAAGATTTCAAACAAAATAATAGTTACCACACTATTCGCAAAGCATTAGAGACAGACGAGAAATTTGCACATAAGCGCTACCTTACGCCAGGAAGCACTACCGGAATTCCAAAGGTGTTTTACAATCCGAATATCCTAAAAGAATTCGATGCACACTATGAGAAGTTTTAGTACGACATTAAAACTCAATACGCTGTCGACCTTTTACATCATTGGAAATGAACCATGGATGAAGAACTGATTGCAAAGTTACTGCCTTCGGCAGACAAAGTTTACGAAGACGTTGGAAGCGAGGCTGCCAAAGAGGTAGGAGGTCTTCTGACTGATGTCGTGAAGACCTTCCGACTTATATTTGCCCCCATCCAGTACACCGCTTTTCTGCAAGACACACTTAAGGTGCACCTTAAGAAATCTCTACGAAAAGTGTCAGAAGAAAATTTGATCCCGCCTGTACGATCCTTGGCGTTACCGATACTTGAGCAGCTAAAGTTTCATGAAGACGGTATCTTGGCAGATCTCTACATCAACCTATTAAGTTGCACCATGGATCGAGAGCGTGTTTCTTACGCTCACCCGGGCTTTATCAATATAATTTCCCAAATGGCACCGGACGAAGCCCTACTTCTAGAGCAACTGTCCGGCAATGAAGGAAAAATTTACATTCGTTGCGCTGACCAGAGCGGATACCACTACGCTCCTCTTGAGAAAGAGCGCCAGACGCTATACGCGAATATGATTTACGATGAGTCGATCGAGGCGCGCGTCGAGCCACATATGGCCAAACCAGAGAGGCTAGCGTCTCCCGACCTCTTTTTAACGTACGTTGAGCATCTGGTCGCGTTAGGTATTGTTCAATACACAAACGAAGACAAAGTATATGTTTCAGCTGGCGTGTCACGGCTTGGAATGCAAATTGATAGTTTCGTAGTCAGATTGTCGAAGTTCGGAATATTATTTCACACCGCATGCATGGAAGACCCTAGCTTCGGTAGTGCATATGATTAATTTAAGAACAGATCTGTAATGCGAATAAAAAACGTAAAAACAAATCAACGGTCTGGGGTGAGTCAGACAGTCAGCCTTTGCTCCAAGTGATAAGCGTCCTGAAACCGGATCTCATACGGTCTCGTAGCACATCTTTTCAATGCCGAATAGCTGGGTAACTTTTTGGGAGCGTTGGCGGGCGCTCCATTTTACAGTTAATGAAGAGCGTGGATGATCAGAGCCCAATTTTTATCACTGATAGACCTATCGTCCGCAGTTGCGGAACGCCGCCTAAAAATTGCGGAACACTTCACTTTTCTGAAGGCAATAAAAAACCCCGTAAATCACTGATCTACGGGGTTTTTAAGAGTGGAGGCCGAGGTCGGAATCGAACCGGCGTAGGTGGATTTGCAATCCACTGCATAACCATTTTGCTACTCGGCCTCAAACATCTGATGTCATGTAGCACAACACCCGACGCGTACAAACTTGGAATTAGACACTAGATCTAACCCCTTGAAAACATTGAGCTTTTTCAGCCGTCAGTGCTTTCGATGGCGTGAATTATGTACTGATTTCCGAAGGCTGGCAACCCCTTGATTTCAAAAAAAATTTGTCGGGCGCTTTGCAGGTTTCGACAAAGGCCCAACGATCTCTTACGCGCGCCACAACGGACCGCCGGCCCGCTTAGTGCCCACGAATGTAGTACTCCAACTGCCGAATCAAATCGGCCTGCTCGACAATCGCTTCTTTGACCAGATCGCCAATCGACAACAAACCGATCAACTCGCCGCTATCGACGACCGGCAAATGGCGCAGGTGGCTGTCGGTCATGACCGCCATACAACGTTCAATGCTCTGCTGGCTGTCGGCTGTCACCACCGGCGCGCTCATGATGTCGCGCACGGGTGTGCCGACCGAGGAGCGTCCCTGCAGAACGACCTTGCGCGCATAGTCGCGCTCGCTGATGACGCCGACCACCTGCCCCGCTTCGATGACCGGCAGCGCGCCCACATTCTTCTCGGCCATCATTTTCAGCGCTTCAAGCACCATCTGGTCCGGCGCAATGCTATGCACGTGCTGGTTTTGCACGACTTTCAGTTTCAGCAGCTGTGCGGCTGTTTTCATGGATGCCCCCGCTATCGTTGCTCATTGCCGATGCTTGAACTCAAGCCACGCCGACTTCCACTACGCCGCCGTTCAGCCGTACCGGCCAGACCCGCAGACGCTGTTGCGGATACTCCAGGCAACTGCCGTCCTCCAGCCGGAAATGCTGTTTGTAGATTGGTGAAGCGACAACGAGATCACCCTTGATGCTGCCCACCAATCCACGACCAATGACGTTCGCCCCGGATTGCGGATCATGGTTGTCGATGGCATAGAGGCTCCGACCCTCGGCGCCCGGCAGGTAGAACAGCGCCACTTGGGCGCCATCGAGCCAGACGACAACGCCGGAGTTGCTGACCAGATCCTGTTGCGCGCACACCGATTGCCACACCTCAGTGTTGGCCAGGGCATTGATGCGTTGGGTATTGAACTGGCTCATCAGGCAATCTCCTCGGTGACAGGGATAAGGTTGAGTTCGGCTGCCATGATCGGGCGCCGCTGACCACGTTCCTGGACAAAGTGGATGTCCGGGTCCGGGCGTTTATCGTTGACGAAGGTGCGGAAGCGCTTGAGTTTTTCCGGATCCTTGAGCGCGTTGGCCCATTCGCATTCATAGCGGTCGACCACCAACTGCATCTGCGATTCGAGCTCGGCGCCGAGCCCGAGGCTGTCGTGGATGATGACGTCCTTGAGGTAATCCAGGCCGCCCTCCAGGCTTTCTCGCCACACCGAAGTGCGCTGCAGTTTGTCGGCGGTGCGGATGTAGAACATCAGGAAGCGGTCGATGTAGCGGATCAGGGTGGCGTCGTCGAGGTCGGTGGCGAACAGTTCGGCGTGGCGCGGGCGCATGCCGCCATTACCGGCGATGTAAAGGTTCCAGCCTTTCTCGGTGGCGATCACGCCGACGTCTTTGCTTTGGGCTTCCGCGCATTCGCGGGTGCATCCGGACACCGCGAATTTGAGCTTGTGCGGTGAGCGCAACCCCTTGTAGCGATCCTCGATGGTCAGGGCCATTTGTACGCTGTCCTGCACGCCGTAACGGCACCAGGTGCTGCCGACGCAAGACTTCACCGTCCGGGTCGATTTGCCGTAGGCATGCCCGGTTTCAAAACCGGCTTCAATCAACTCGGCCCAGATGTCCGGCAATTCATGCAGCTGTGCGCCGAACAGATCGATTCGCTGGCCGCCGGTGATTTTGGTGTAGAGGTCGTATTTCTTCGCCACCACACCGATCGCGATCAGTTTGTCGGCGGTGATTTCGCCGCCGGGAATGCGCGGCACCACCGAATAAGTGCCGTTTTTCTGCATATTGGCCATGAAGGTGTCGTTGGTGTCCTGCAACGGCACCAGCGAGGCGTCCATGATCGGCTGGTTCCAGCACGAGGCCAGGATCGAACCCACCGCTGGTTTGCAGACATCGCAACCGGTGTGGCCACGGCCATGTTTGGCCAGCAGTTCTTCAAAGGTGATCACCCCTTCTACTCGCACCAGCGCATAGAGCTCCTGACGGGTGTAGGCGAAGTGTTCGCAGAGGCTTTTGTCGACACTCACACCCCGGGCAATCAGTTCATGCTCGAAGACTTGCTTGAGCAAACCGGCACAACCACCGCAGCCGGTGCAGGCCTTGGTCTGCGCCTTGAGCAGACCGAGGTCGGTGCAGCCACCGTCGATGGCCGAGCAGATGGAACCCTTGGTGACGTTGTGGCACGAGCAGACCGTGGCCGACTCGGGCAATGCACCCGGGCCCAGGGTCGGTGCGCCTTCGGAGGACGGCAGAATCAGGCTGGCCGGTTCCGACGGCAAGGCTATGGCGTTCTGCATGTACTGCAGCAGCGTGTCGTAATAGCTGTTGTCGCCGACCAGCACCGCGCCGATGACGTGCTTGCCGGAGGCATCCACCACCAGCCGCCGATAGCTGGCCGTGGTTTCGTCGATGAACTGATAACTGCGCGCACCCGGCGTGTGGCCATGCGCGTCGCCGATGGAGCCGACGTCGACGCCCAGCAGCTTGAGTTTGGTCGACATGTCGGCACCCAGAAACGGTTCGGCCACGTCGTTGCACAGTCTTGCCGCCACACCGCGCGCCATCTGGTAGCCCGGCGCGACCAGGCCGAACAGGCCGCCATTCCACGAGGCACACTCGCCAATGGCGTAAATGTCCGGGTCGCTGGTCAGGCATTCGTCGTTGATCACCACGCCGCCGCGCGGGCCGATCTCCAAGGCACAGTGGCGGGCCAGCGCATCTTGTGCGCGGATGCCGGCCGAGAACACGATCAGGTCGGTTTCAAGAAACTCGCCGTTGGCGAAATTCATGCGGTAGCGATACTCCTCGCCCGCACTGATTGATTGAGTGGCGCGCGACAGATGCACACCGACGCCCAGTCTTTCGATCTGCGACTTGAGCGCAAGCCCCCCCATTTCGTCCAGCTGCACCGGCATCAGGCGCGGGGCGAACTCCACGACATGCGCTTCCAGACCGAGACTTTTCAGCGCATTGGCGGCTTCAAGGCCCAGCAGGCCACCGCCGACCACCACACCGCGGCGGGCGTTGGCAGCGGCGGCACGGATGGCGTCGAGGTCTTCAAGGGTTCGATACACCAGACGCGAATCGCCTTCGGCACCTTCGACGGGCGGCACAAACGGATAGGAACCGGTGGCCAACACCAATTTGTCGTAAGGGATGCAGCCTTGCGCGGTAATCACCTGGCGCCGAGCGCGGTCGATTTCCATCACCGGCACACCCAAATGCAGGGTGACGCCCGGCGTCTGGTAAAGCGATGCATCGGACAGCGCCAACGATTCGGCGTCGCGCCCCGAGAAGTACTCGGACAGATGCACACGGTCGTAGGCACGCATCGGCTCCTCGCTGAAGACGTGCAGCCGATACTGGTCAAGAGCGCCCCGCTCGATCAACTGCTCGACGCAATGATGTCCGACCATGCCATTGCCGATCACGATCAGCGTTTGCACTTTGTTCAACGCGGCAACATTGGAATTCATAAGAAGCACCCGGCTAAAACGGTTCAAAAAGCAAAAAAAAACGCCTGAAACCTTGCGGTTCCAGGCGTCTTTGCCTGTTCTTTTGCGGTGTTAGCACCAGACGTCTATGCCTGATCCACCGATGTTGCCCACGAATCGATCGTCGTTGACCGAGGGGGCTGCCCACTCGACTGCTTTCAGGGTGGGCCTGTTCGGTGTGTTGCAGTGTTTGTGCCAGATCGCAAAAGTCGCGCTTGGGGGCGGTCTCTCTGACGTTTTGGTATTGAATTCACCGGAAAAACAGGCCGCTCTTGCCTTCGCATAGTGCAGCGAGATGCAGCACGGCTTTATAAAAGTGCACAAATGCCGTCATCAGAGATACTTGAGCCAGGCGATGTCTCGACGTCGAGCCTTCAATAACGAGAACCAACTGACCGGGCGATAAAGCGCAATCGCCAGCAACATCGCCACCAGCCAGACCGCACCTATCGACGTGAAACCAAACCACGCCCCCTGGTTCAAGCCGAACAGCGCGACAGCGATGACATACAAAACCTTCAGCGCGTACAGGTGCAACAGATAGAAGAACATCGGTGCCGACCCGAACACCGTCAACGGACGCAGCCACTGGCGCTTCTGCACACGCTCAAACCATAGAAGCAGCAAACACCCAGCGCTGACAGTCAGTGCAACAAACAGCAGCGACGGTGGGTATTTGGTGATGTTGAAAAAACTCATCAGCGTTTGCAGGGACGTCTCGCCCACGCTCCAGGCCTTTTCGCCATAACCGTTGAATAGCCGCAACGCAACGAATCCCGCCAGCCCGGTGACACCACCGACCAGCAGCAGGCGTTGACGCACCCTGGCGTCCGCCGTACGCCCGAACCACGGTCCCATGGCATATCCCAGGCCGATCACGCCAATCCACGGCAGCACCGGATAGGACGTGCGCAACCGAAATCCTTCGGCCAGTTCGATCCAGCCGCGATCATGGAGAATCGCCCAAGGCACGTGCATTGCCGACTCGACAGGAAAGTGCAGAGCGTCCAGCAGGTTGTGGCCGGCGATGATCGCCAGGCTCAGGAACAGCAACACCGGACGCGGTAGCCAGACCAATAACGACAGCGCAATCATGCTCAGGCCAATGGCCCAAATCACCTGCAGGTAGATCACCGTCGGCGGAAACTGGAACGTCCAGGCAAAGTTCACCAGAGTGAACTCAAGCACCACCAGAAACAGACCGCGCGTGAACAGAAAACTGCAAACGTCAGCCTTGCCGGCGTATTTCTCACCGTAGAGCCAGGCCGACAGACCGGTGAGCAGCACGAAGACCGGCGCACACAGATGGGCGAGTGTGCGGCTGAAAAACAGCGAGGGTTCGGTCGAGGCAATGTCCATGGGATCGGACACCTGTCGATGCAGGAAAAAGGTTTCGCGGACGTGGTCGAGCAGCATGAACAGAATCACCATGCCTCTCAATGCATCAATGGAAAGGAGCCGGCCGACGGCCGTGCCGGTAGAACGAGGAGGCGCAATGGTCATGGAGGTTTCGCAACAAGGGTTGGATAAACATGTCCCGCAGAACAGATTGCCGCGCACCTTATATTGTTACCCTATAACATCTCAAACCAATTTTTAATTTGCACACATCTTGTAAAACTCGTCACGAAAACGGCCCCGAGTTTCTTTTTCATATCTGCGCCGCTTTTGCATGGCTGTGCGACAGATCCCGCTTCAGGGCTCCCCTGTTGCGCCGCCGTGGTGGTAGGTTGGAAACGTTTTGTTTCATTAATCAGACACTTCTAACTCACTCCCTGCAAAGGAATGCCCATAGCAATGGACTTCTCACTCAAGCACCTGGCCGCAACAACCCTGATGTTGGCCAGCCTTTCATCGTTCACCACGGCCGCGCACGCCAACATCACCCCGGAACAGAGCGCGACCATCCTCAAGACGTTCAGTGACGCATCGGCCACCGATTTCAGGCAGTTCCTGACAGGCCTGGCCAAGACCGACCTGGCCAAAACCGATGGCCTGGGCGCAGCAATCAGCGCCTTCCTGGACAACAAGTCCCTTTCTGCCGACCAGCAGAACGAAATTCATCGCCTGCTGGGGCTCTATGCGCGGGTGAAGTACGGCAGCGCCGCCACCGAGACGCTGCGTGAGCTGGTGGCCATCCCGACCTTCAACGTCGACGGCGTTGCCCAGCACGACAACCCTGAATTCATCAAGATCGCCGACAAGATCAAGAGCCTTGCCCAGGCCTTCAACCTTAACTTCCGCAACATCGACAACCGCGTCTATGAGATCTCCCTCGATGGCACCGGCGATGAAGTGGTCGGCATTCACGCCCACGCCGACGTGGTGCCCGTGACACCGGAGAACTGGGTTCTGGAAGACGGGACCAAACTCGATCCGTTCAAGGTCACCCTGATCGGCGACCGCATGTATGGCCGGGGCACCGAGGATGACAAGAACGGCATCGTGGTAGCGCTCTACGCCATGAAAGTGATCAAGGAAGAGAAGCTGCCGCTGGCGAGGAATTTCAAGCTGTTGGTCGACACCACCGAGGAAACCTCCGGCGACGCCATCCCGTACTACTTCGAACACAACCCGACACCCAACTACAACCTGGCGCTCGATGGCGGCTACCCGGTGGTGATTGCCGAAAAAGGCTACGGCACCGTCATGGCCAATTTCCCCAAGCGCAAGGCGGACGGCAAAGGCGCTGAAATCGTCTCGATGACTGGCGGCCTGGCCACTAACCAGATCCCGTCGGCTTCGGTCGTCACGCTGCTGAGTGACAAGCCTGCCGAATTGGCCAAAAGCCTGCAGAAGGCCGGTGCTGAGTTTGCCAAGCGCAATGGCGGCAATTTCAGCGTGAACGCCAAGGTTGACGGCAAGGACGTCAAGCTGACGGTCACCGGCGTTTCCGCCCACTCCTCCGAGCCGGAGTCAGGCGTCAACCCGGTTTCCAGGATGCTGGTCTTTATCAATGGCCTCGACGGCAAGGTCGCGCTCAAGCACAACCACATCACCGACGCCGCCCGCTACGCCGCTGACAACTGGGGCCTGGATTACCTCGGAGGCAAACTGGGAGTCGGTTTCTCCGATGCCTTCATGGGCCCGCTGACCACGTCCCTGACGTTTGTCGGGATGGATGAAAAAGCCTTCAAGCTTGCGGTCAACCTGCGCGTGCCAAAGGGCAAGTCCCCGGAAGCGCTCAAGGCCGAAATCGCCGACAAAATTGGCGCCTGGAGCAAGAAGTCCCGCGTTGCAGCGACTTTCGATTATTCGATTGCCGAGCCGATGTACCGCAACCCTGAGGGTGAATGGGTAAAGGCCCTACTGGCCGTGGCCAGCGAAAACCTTGGCATGAAACACGAGTACGGCACCTCCGCCGGCGCCACCTCGGTTCATGAATTGCCCAATGGCGTGCAGTTCGGCCTGGCCCGGCCCGAGGTCAAATACACCGGCCACACCGACAACGAGTTCAAGACCGTCGACCAGTTCCTGCTGGACCTGCAGATCGTGACCGAAATGATGGGGCGCATCGGGCAATTGCCGAAACTCTGATCCACTGTCGGACCCGCCGTTCTGGCGGGTCCATCTTTTGTCCCGCCTTTTCTGAAAGCAGCCTTTTCATGCCTTCGCACCATCGTTGCCTCCAGAGCAACGATGTCTGAATAAAGTTGCTCTTGCTGCCATTGGCCAATGGAGCGAGCATCGCTCTCGACACCGCAGCAACGTCAAATACCGCACAGCTGACGGCTGTCCCTACCTCCCCCGTCCTACTCGCAAGGCCCTCGAAAGAGCGTCTACGGCGGAGTCATGTCTAATAAAAACAAGAGTCAAAATATGACAAAAGATCGAGGCAAACTGTGTGTGCTGTTCTTCACAGGAGCTGGCGCCAACCTCGCCCACGCCGCCGACAGCGGGTTCGTTGAGCAGTCCACTGCAACGCTGACAACCCGAAACTATTTTTTCAGCAGAGACTTCTCCGACATCCGAGGTTCGGAAAAATCGATGGCCCAGGAGTGGGCGCAAGGCTTCATCCTCAACTTCAAGTCCGGTTACACGCCCGGGCTCGTGGGATTTGGCCTGGATGCCACCGCCAAGTTCGGCATCAAGCTCGACAGCAGTCCGGACCGGGTCAACTCGGGGTTATTACCGGTGAAGGACGACGGCCGTGCCGCTGACAACTATGGCCGCCTCGGGTTGGCGGCCAAGATGCGCGTTTCCAAAACGGAACTGAAGGTCGGTGAACTGCAACCCAATATTCCTTCGCTGGTTTTCAGCGATATCCGCCTGCTCCCCCCTGCCTATCAAGGCGCGAGCATTACCAGCAGTGAAATCCCCGGCCTGACACTGCAAGCCGGGCACCTGACTTCTACGACCCTGCGCAACGAGGCCGGCGAGAGCAAACTGCAGGCCTTGCTGGGTAACAAGCCGCAACGCCAGGTGTCGAGCGATGCCTTCAACTACGTGGGCGGCGACTACGCGTTCAACAGTAATCGCACCACCGTGAGTGCCTGGCACTCCCGACTGGAGGATATCTATGAGCAGGACTTCTTTGGTTTAAAACACAGTGTGCCGGTGGGAAGTTGGGTGCTGGGGGCCAATCTGGGTTATTACGACGCCAAGGAAACAGGTCGCAAACGGGTGGGCAAGGTCGACAACCAGGCCTTCTTCTCGCTGCTATCGGCCAAACTTGGTGGTCACACGTTCTATGCCGGTTACCAAGGGATGTACGGCGACAGCCCCTTTCCTCGCGTGTTTCTCAATGTCAGTGCACTTGGCAACGAACTGCCGACCTACGAGTTCGTCTCCACCCATGAGCGCTCCTTTCAACTGCGTTACGACTATGACTTCGCGGCCCTCGGTGTGCCTGGGCTGCTAGCGAGCACGCGCTATGTCACCGGCGACAATGTGAAGACCGGGATGGGTTATGAGGGCAAAGATTGGGAGCGTGACCTGGACCTCAGCTACACCTTTCAGTCCGCCCCGCTGAAAGGCCTTGGCGTGCGAGTGCGCAACGCGATGGCGCGCTCCAACTACCGCACGGATATCAACGAGAACCGGTTGATCATCAGTTACACCTGGACGCTGTTCTAAGCTCTATTACGGACTGTGGGGGCGAATGGCCTCGCCCCCACGCATCACCTTTCACCGTTAGCCGATCTTCAACGGACTTCGACGGTCATCTCTATTTCGACACAAGCCCCCAACGGAATCTGAGCCACACCGAATGCCGAGCGTGCGTGTTTTCCCTGATCGCCGAACACCTCGGCAAACAGCTCCGAGGCGCCGTTAGTGACCAGGTGCTGCTCGGTGAAACGGGAAGTTGAATTCACCAGACTCAGCACTTTGACAATCCGCACGACCCGATTCAGATCACCAACGTGAGCCTGCAGCGTCGCCAGCAAGTCGATGGCCGTCGAACGCGCGGCCGCATAGCCCTCCTCTGTCGTCAGCGTTTCGCCCAGTTTTCCAGCCCAGACGTTGCCTTCCTTTTTCGCAATATGGCCGGACAGGTAAACGACATTGCCACTCTGCGCACTCATCACATAGGCAGCGGCGGGAGCGCCGGTGGTAGGTAACTCGATACCGAGGTCTTTCAGGCGGGTATAAACGTCGCGTTCAATCATGGGATTTCCTCGAACAGGATGTGCCAACGCCCGGAACTTCCGGGCGCTGGTCAAGTTGAAAAGTCTGAATCCGATGGGTTAACCGGGAATCGATTCGCGGCTGAAGGCATCGAGTTCCTGCACCAGGCTCTGTGCTGCCAGCATCACCAGTTCGCGGCCTTTATCCGGACTGGCCAGGGACGGATCCGACCCCATGCGGCCATCCGGATGACGTGCGCGGAAATCGAGCGCTTCGCGGATAGGCCCCCACGGCGCGATCTGCGGCGAGTACTGGGCGGACTTGATGGCGTCCGGGTAAGCCCATTGGGTGACGGCAATTTCCGAAGGTGTGGCATGAATGCCGTGGCCCGTAGGGAATTGATCTCGCGCCAGATCACCTACCCCTTCCAGATCCCACCAGTTGCACAACTTCAGCGCGAACCCTGCAGGGCGTCGTGCGAAGCTGGCTTCGGCGTAGAGCTCCGAGAACGCCGCTTCAATGGAGGCAACGTTGCCGCCGTGGCCATTGAGGAAAAGGATTTTCTCGAACCCGTGAGCGGCCAGCGAACGTACCCAGTCGCCAATCGCCGCGATGAACGTCGACGGGCGAAGTGAAATGGTCCCGGGGAAACCAAGATGGTGTTGCGCCATGCCGATGTTGAAGGTCGGAGCGATCAGGATGTCTGCTGAATTCTGCGCTTCGCGTGCAATGATTTCGGGACACATCCAGTCGGTCCCAAGAAGACCGGTCGGACCGTGTTGTTCGTTGGAGCCGATCGGGATCACGATGGTGCGGCTGCGTTCAAGGAATTGCCCGATCTCGGCCCAGGTCGATAGGTGTAAAAGCATGTGGGTTCTCTCTTTAAAAGGGTTCCTTTCGGAACTCGATTGATCAAGGGGAAGGCGGTTGATCAACCCGCACTGAATTCAGAAACCGAGCTATCACGAGGGCGCGGTTTGGTGGAAAGAATCACGAATGCTGCGCACAGGAACACGCAGCCCACAATGACGATGCCGAGATTGGCACTGCCGGTTGCCGTTTTTGCCCAGCCAATCACCGCCGGTCCCCAGAAGCCGCCGGACAGACCGATGGTGTTAATCAAGGCGATACCGCCCGCCGCCGCATCGCCCTTGATGTGCTCGGACGGCATTGCCCATAGCACGGTGTAGGCCATGAACATCATGGCGGTTGCCAGGGTCAGCAGGACCAGCGACGCCATCAGGTGACCGTCGGCAAAGGGGTACATGAGCAGCAGGATTGCGCCAATGCCCGCAGGGATTGCGCAGTGATAGCGTCTTTCACCGACCCGGTCGGACCGGCGCCCTATCCAGTACATGCCGCATGCCGCTGCGACGTAGGGAATCGCGGCATACCAACCCAGCTGCATGGTGTCGTTGACGCCCTGGGCCTTGAGGATGGCTGGCAGCCAGAAACTCATCGCGTAGATCGAAAAGATGATGCAGAAATAGGCTGACGCCAGGACGTAGATTTTCGGGTCGCGCAACACCGCCCGGAATGAATGGACGTGTCCCGTCGATGCACCGAGTTCACTCTCCAGCAGTTTTCTTTCTTCGCCACTCAGCCAACGGGCTTCCGAGGGCCGATTCGACAGAATGAAATAGGTCAGGATGCCAAGAAACACGCAAGGCAGGCCTTCAATCAAGAACATCCACTGCCACCCGGCCATGCCGCCAACGCCCTCAAACGTGGTGATCAACCAGGCTGACAGTGGACCGCCCACAATCCCGCCAACGGGGCCGGCGATGAACACGATCGCAATGGCCCGCGCCATACGCTTCGGGCCATACCAGCAGGACAGGTAATAGATCATGCCCGGCGCGAAACCGGCTTCGAATACCCCCAGCAGAAAACGCATCGCATAAAACATCGGCACGTTACGCACGAACAGCATGCAAGCCGAAGTGATGCCCCAACACACCAGAATGCGGCTGAAGGTTTTTCGCGCGCCCACCTTCGGCAACATCAAGTTGCTCGGCAACTCGAACAGCACATACCCCAGAAAGAAAATCCCTGCGCCCGCACCGTAGGCCGCATCGGAAAGTCCGAGATCATGTTGCATCTGCAGCTTGGCAAAGCCGACGTTGATCCGATCCAGATACGCAAAGACGTAGCAAATGAACAGGAGCGGCAGCAGCCGCCAATTGAGCTTGCGGTAAAGGGCGGAAGTGGCATCACTGCCTGCCGGTGCTGAAAAGGTTGACATGCGACTCTCCGATTATTCTTGTGGGTCTGCGTTCTTGCCAAAGAATGTTGCACCGACACCTCAGCCCCAGCAAGAGCAACTAAGTTCGTGTATCGTTGCTCTACAGGCAACACACACCCATTTACGGAGCCCTGCATGCGCGAGATCAACCAACAACGGTTGCGGTATTTTCACGAGGTGCTGGTCCACGGCTCGATTCGCGGTGCAGCGGACAGCATCAATACGTCGCCCTCGGTGATCACGCGCCAGATCAAGCTGCTGGAAGAGGAATTGGGGGCGAAGCTGTTCGAGCGTCAGGCCCGTGGTGTCCAGCCCACCGAGGCCGCGGCGCACTTGCTGGAGTTCTGGCGAGGTTATCGCTCACATCAGGAGAAGCTCGAAGACCAGCTCCAGGCGATCAAAGGCCTACAGCAGGGCCATGTTCGAGTGGTGATCAGCGAGGGGTATGTCGATGCACTGGTGGACAACGTGCTCGCACCGTTTTGCAAACAGTACCCCAAGCTTGATGTCAGGCTGGACATCCTGCCCGTGGACGACGTGCTGAATGAAGTCGCCGAAAACCGTGCGCATATCGGCCTTGCCTACAACCCCCCTCTGCATTCGCACATCGATTATCGCGCGACGTCATCGCAGCCGGTGATGCTGCTGGTCCGACCCGATCATCCGTTGGCATTGAGAGGCGGACCGGTATCCATCGAGGAGATACTCACCTGCCAACTGGTGTTGACGCCCACCTCATTCGGAATCGGTCACGCGATAAAAATGCTCGAGTACGCCGAAAAGATCGACATCCGACCGGCACTGGTCAGCAACTCTCTCGCTGCGCTCAAGCGCATGGTGGCCTCCGGAGACTTCGCTTCATTGCTCGGCGAATTCGCGGCCTATCGGGAAATCGCCAAGGGCAGCCTGGCGGCGGTATCGATCGACCATCCGCTGTTTCTGGGGGTTGAGGCGAAACTGCTGGTGAAGTCCGGCCGACCTCTGGCCGCGCCGGCTCAGGAGTTGCTGAACTGGATGTTGCAGCGCTTGCCGATGTTTATGCCTGAAGACAAAACTACATTGGCTTCACGGTGACCTCAGCGTTGCTTTCTGATGTGCTCGATGCGGTCCACTCAATCGTGACCTGCCGCAACGCATCGACAGCGGCTAAGCTCTTGCGATTGATCCCGATTCTCCCGAGGGGATTTCCGTGAGTTCCGCGCCCCTGTCCGAACTCGATGCCGCCCTGCTGGGCGGTGCCCGGATTCCACCGAGCCCGGCAGAGATCCCACGTTCCAACGCCTCCTGGCGCTAGCAGTGCTGTCCGATACACTCCTGTGACGGGATGTCTTGCAGCACTCTCGCAGGTGATGTGACCGATTAACTTTCTAACATGTGGTGTTTTGATGTGGCGGAAAGTCAATCGTGTCCTCATCTTCAGCCTAATGCTTACATGTTGCTGTCTGCAGGTATCCGCAGAGCCCGCTCCTCCCGATCCCGGTCAGGCGATCGGCCGTTCATTGTCAATTATTCGTTCAGCAACTGCAGAGAAGCCGCAGGTCCTGAAAATTCTTTTCTATGGACAGTCAATCAGTTCGCCGAAATGGACCGACCTGGCTATTGCGGCGCTGCGAGCCAAATATCCAAACGTGGCGTTCGAATACCGCAACCTCGCTTTGGGCGGGTGGAACGCCGTTCTGTTGGAACAGGCGGTCGCCCGCGACGTGGAGGAAACCTATCCCGACCTGATTGTTTTTCACGTTTATGGCGATCACCGTGCCTACGAACGAATTATACGGATCCTTCGTTCAAAAACGGCTTCCGACATCATCATTCAAAGCGACCACGTCGTCATTCCGCTTGAACCCCTGTGTGACCCAGGCCTTCACCTTCGATGGGCGCCGCTCGAGGGCTGTGAGGGCCATTTCTGGTTCAAGCAAAAAAACTGGGAAGAGTTCATGTCCGGCGTCTGGGAGCCTGCCATGGCGGCGAAATATGACCTTGCACTGGAACCGCGCCGCCAGCGCTGGAATACCTATTTGCAGGAAAATAATCTTCAATCAACTGATCTTCTCGCCGATCCACCGCATCCTAACGCCAAGGGGTGGACCGTTATGGCTCACCTGTTTACCTCATGGCTGGAGGAGCTTGCGGATCTTCCTCAAAATAATGGGCCGAACACTGCCGGCCAGGTTCGGAGTTTTACTCCGCCGGTGCCGGGCGAAAAGACTCGATATGAATTTGACGGCAATCGCGCCGAACTCATTGCCGCGGGCCCCCTGGACGGAAAAGTAAATATCAAAATCGACGGAAAGGACCCTGGCGAACTCGACGGCTGTTGGCAGACCAGCCGAGTGACACGTTTGCCTAACGTTCCGGATTGGCCGGCCCTGAAAAAAGTCAATGTACGTCCCACTTACCACGAAGCGGATGTCTGGACGCTTCGGGTACGCCATCTCGACATCTCGCAAGATGTCTTCGACTTTGAAATCGAGAGCGCTCGTACAGGAGCAGACGGAAGCGGCTCGAGCAAGGATGTTTTCAACTCGCTCTCGGGAAACGTAACCATACAGCCGGATGCCTGGAATCTTTCCCATGCCAAGACGGTATCGGGTAAAGGTCTCGCGGAGGAACAAAGCTTTCAATGGGAGCGTCGATTCGCCTGCGGAGACGAACTGGAAACTGTCTTGCCAAATGGCTCGGTGCAGCAGCGTCATGTACTGGCAACCGGCCTTCCCAATACACATCATGTCGTTGAGCTAACCGTCACTTCTGATGCTCCCGCGATTTTGGAGTTGCGGGCTTATCGGCCGCCGCTTATTGAGTGATGTTGCGTGTATCACCATTTACGTCAAATCGCGCAGACCAGCGCCGCAAGAAAACGCCAGACAGCGGCATCGCGTTTTCCGATTCCATAAAACACGCGCAAAAAAAAGCGCCACTCATTGAGTGGCGCTTTTTTTTAATTTGGAGCAGGAAACATGTACGGGGTGATGTACGCTTTTTTTCAAGATTGCAAAGTGGTCAATTTTTACCATTCGCTTCTGCACCTGATTACACGAGTCAAGAAGCCCTGCAGCGGTGGATCGGTCGTGTATCAGCAAGTGATTAATGCGGTGTTGGCGTCAACGCGTCACGGCCAAAAAAGAAGTCATAACATCCGCCTACATTACGACTAACCTAATTAATCGAAACCCGTGTTATAAAAAAATAACAATGAGGCTACCCGATGGAAATCTCACGATGGGTATTAGTTTTTATTTTATCCGGTGCATTTACGACACCCTCTTTTGCAGCGGACGCACAAAAAATATTCACCCAAGGAGGCTCTAATCCAGGGGTCATAGCCTGCTCAACCTGTCATGGTGCAGACGGCCTGGGTATGACTGCGGCTGGTTTTCCAAGGCTTGCAGGCCTACCTGCTGAATATCTGACGAAACAGATCACTGATTTTCGCTCTGGCTCTAGAGCTAATCCAATAATGCAACCAATCGCTCAGGCATTGAGTGAAGACGAGTCGAATGCCCTCGCAGTGATGCTCGCCAAGATGCCAAGTCCGGCAGTAAAACCAGTGAGCCGCGCGCACGTGGCGAAAGGACCAGGGGAAATCCTGGCCTTGAGAGGCGCATGGGATCGGAACATTCCCGAGTGCGTGGCGTGCCATGGTCCAAGTGGTATCGGAGTCGGCGCCTCCTTTCCCCCGATCTCAGGCCAGTCGGCTCAATACCTCGCATCACAACTGAATGCTTGGCGGCAGAAAACTCGAAAAAATGATCCAGACGATCTCATGGGACATATTGCACGCTCGCTCACTGATACCGAGGTCGAGGCTGTTTCCCAATATTTTGCTGAGCTCAGTAAATAGAGGCTAGCCATGAAATCCATCATCGCTGCACTTATCACTTTCAATATTATATCGATGGCTTGTGCTACTGAAATTGCAGAATCAACCGCATCACCCAAAAGCACGAATCCAACTCAGAAGAAGCCTCCCACATTTCTCCCTCCCGCAGAGGAGACGCTACCCGACAATGCTTTTGGTCGATTAGTCCAGCAAGGCCACGCGATCTTTGTAGATACGAAAGCCAATGCATCCGAGTTCGTAGGAAACGGATTAAATTGCACCAACTGCCATTTGGAACAGGGAAGAAAAGCTGACTCTGCTCCTCTTTGGGGAGCTTACACAATGTACCCCGCTTATCGAAAAAAGAACGACAAGGTCAACACCTACGCTGAGCGTCTACAAGGATGTTTTCAGTTCAGCATGAACGGAAAACCGCCTCCAGCGGACAGTCAAGTCATCGCTGCTCTAACCGCATACTCATACTGGCTCGCAACGGGTGCACCTACAGGACAGGAACTGCCCGGACGTTCTTATCCCGAGATTCCTGAACCTGCCGGAGGTTTTGATCTCGCCAAGGGAAAGGCTATCTACGCCAAGCAGTGTTCTGTATGCCACGGAGCTGAAGGCGAAGGTCAGAAAGCAGGAAGCGACTATGTGTTTCCACCACTTTGGGGTAAAGACTCATTCAACTGGGGTGCGGGAATGCATCGAATCAATACCGCTGCCGGCTTCATAAAATCGAATATGCCGTTAGGTCAGGGGGGAACGCTCTCTTCCGATGAGGCGTGGCACGTTGCAGCCTATATGAACAGCCACGAACGACCAAAAGACCCAAGGATGATTGCCGGCTCTGTCGAGCAGACCCGATTAAAATTTCACGCAAATGATGGGGTCAATCTCTATGGGCAAAAGGTGAACGGAGTGACAATCGGCCAAGGTACTGAATGAGTCAGTTCAGACGAAACCAAGCTATCACTGACTGCGCGAATGCCGTCACGTCATAGCTTGGTAATGCTGCGTCATTTCTTGTCGCCAGTTCTCAATGTAGAAACTTTACCCAACCAGCCACTGCAAGTAACGCAAAGCAGGTCCAGCCGGAGAAAAGCCACCGCCAGACGAGCATCCTCGGGACAAAACCCACACCTCTCACAAAGGCCACACTCATAGCTGCGAATAATGCAGTAGCCAGACCATGGTCAGCTTTCCCATCGGGGGCGGCCATCATGGGGGGATAGAGCGTACAAGCGAGCATGATCGCTAAAGCGATAACCAAACTCAGTACATGAATGTGTGAGGTTGGCTGAGCGTTAGCGACACGCGGCATCATGACAGTCTCTCGTCGTTGTCGTTCAAGGCTCGGCCAGCTTCGTTCTCGCCCCACATCGCATTCAATATAGCCAGTAGCAATGCAAAACCGACTCCCAGCATCCAGGCGAAATACCACATGTTTATTACTCCTTTGCCGGCACTAGTAGGCTGAATGTTCGTTGGCTTTGATCTGTGCGACGGTGACCTTGCCCCGCATAACGCGATACGCCCACGAGGTGTAAATCACGATCAGTGGCATGAAGATCAACGTGGCCCAGAACATGATGGCCAGACTTAAATGACTGGAGACGCTGTCCCACACAGTAAGGCTTGCCGCAGGCACTGTTGATGACGGCATGATGAATGGAAACATCGACACGCCCGCCGTGCTGATGACAGCGATCACCGCAAGCGATGAGGCAACAAACGCCGAAAGTGTGCGACGCATCATCAGCAACATGGCGGCACCTGCAGCGCCTACCAATCCCAGTACGGGCAACAGCCACAACAAAGGAAAGTGACCATAGTTGGCCATCCACGCGCCCGCTTCGCGCACTACGGACTTGTTGAGAATATCGGGTAGTCCGGCGGTATCAACGATTGACGTGATGCGATAACCATCGATGGATTGCAACCAGATACCGGCAAAGGTGAATGAGCACACCAGCACAATCGCCGCGCCAACAGCGCCTTTGATTGCCCTCGCCTGGATAACACCTTCCGTGCGATGCGCCAGATAAGCACCGCCCTGTAAGGTGATCATTGCACTACTCACAACGCCGGTCAGAAGTGCAAAGGGATTCAGCAGTTGCCAGAAGCTGCCGGTATAAGTCGATACCAGAAGGTCGTTGAAGTGGAACGGTACACCTTGCAGCAGGTTGCCAAACGCGATCCCGAACACCAGGGGCGGCACTGCCCCACCCACAAAGAGTCCCCAGTCCCAGGTGCTGCGCCAGGTGGAGTTGTGGATCTTGCTGCGATAGTCAAAACCCACGGGGCGGAAGAACAACGCCCAGAGGACCAGAATCATCGCCCAATAGAACCCGCTGAATGCCGTGGCATACACCACTGGCCATGCCGCGAACAACGCGCCGCCCGCAGTGATGAACCAGACCTGATTTCCATCCCAATGCGGACCGACGGTATTGATAACGACGCGACGCTCCATGTCATTGCGGCCAACAAAAGGCAGCAGCGTGCCAACCCCCATATCGTGGCCGTCCATGATGGCGAAGCCGATCAGCAGTACACCGACCAGCGCCCACCAGATAATTTTCAGGGTGAAGTAATCAAGCATGGAGGAGTTCCTTCAAATGGGCATCGTGAACATAACGGCCGGTACCGAGGCTGCCTGGACCTTGACGGGCAAACTTGATCATCAGGAACATTTCAACCACCAGCAGCACGGTGTAGAAAACGATGAATCCTGCCAGCGAGCCATAGAGGTTGTTGACGCTAAGCGTGGATACGCTCATGTGGGTCGGCAGCACGCCGTATATGGTCCAGGGCTGGCGGCCGTACTCAGCGACGAACCAGCCCAGCTCACAGGCAATCCATGGCGCAGGCAGCATGCAGAGCGCCCAACGCAGTAACCAGCGGCGGCGCGTGCAGGTCGACTTCAGGGTGCTCCAGAAGGCAAGGCCGAAGAGCATTAGCATGGCAAAACCAAGACCTACCATGATCCGGAACGCCCAGAACATAGGCGTCACCCGCGGGACAGTATCGTTTACAGCCATTTCGATAATGGCCGGCGTTGCCTGGTTGACGTCCTCGACATACTTCTTGAGCAGCAAGCCAAAGCCCAGATCGGCTTTGTATTCTTCGAATGTCTTGAGCGCTGCTGAATCGGTGCGATTGGCCCTGACGGCTTCAAGAGCATTGACGGCGGTAATGCCTCGGAGAATTCGAGCGCGGTTCTTTTCTTTAATCTCATGAATGCCTGGAATTTGCTTGCTGACAGATCGTGTGCCAATCAAGCCCATCAGCCAAGGCACTTCAACCTCCCAGTTATTCTTGGACTCGGCTTCATTAATACTGGCCACCAACGTCAGGCCTGCCGGTGCAGGCTTCGTTTCCCACATGGCCTCCATGGCTGCCATTTTGGTTTGCTGTGCCTCACCCACCGTGTAACCAGACTCATCACCCAATACGATCACACTCAGCACCGATGCCAGGCCAAAGGCTGCCGCCACCCGGAAGCTACGTTTGGCAAACTCGACATCACGATTCTTGAGCAAATACCAACTGGAAATCGACAGCACAAACATCGAGCCGGTGACGTAACCGGCTGAGACGGTGTGGACAAACTTGGCCTGCGCCACTGGATTGAAAACCACCGCCCAAAAATCAACCATCTCCATACGCATGGTGATGTAACTGAACTCTGAACCCACCGGGTTCTGCATCCATCCATTGGCGATCAAAATCCACAACGCCGAAAGGTTTGTACCAATCGCCATCAGCAGCGTGACCAGCAAATGGTGCTCTTTCTTCAGACGATCCCAACCAAAGAAGAACAGTCCGATCATGGTCGATTCAAGAAAGAACGCCATCATGCCTTCGATTGCCAGTGGGGCTCCGAAGATATCGCCGACGTAGTGCGAGTAATACGCCCAGTTGGTACCGAACTGAAACTCCAGGGTGATGCCCGTAGTCACCCCCAAGGCGAAGTTGATGCCGAACAGCTTGCCCCAGAAACGCGTCATGTCTTTCCAAATGACATGACCGGTCATCACATAGACACTTTCCATGATGACCAGCAGCCAAACCATGCCAACCGTGAGCGGTACAAATAGAAAGTGGTAAAGCGCAGTGGCTGCAAACTGCAGCCGAGACAAATCCACCAGGTGTTCTGAAATCACTTGCTTGCCCCTTGAGTCGAGGTGGGTACACCGAACCTGTCGCCGATGGTGTTCGAGTCGACGCTAACGCGCGAATCCCGGATGAACAGCCACCACAACACTGTCAGCACCAGTAGTTTGATCACTACTGCCGTGAGCAGATGGCGTCGAAGTCGTTTGTCGGAAATGGTCATGGCTATGCAGTTAGCACATGGCATGCCAAGGGCAAGAAGTTTTATTTTATCGTTTTAAAACAGTCACTTAATCAGCAAGCCGGTGATGCGCGAGAGGCGTCGACAGGCCAGTGCGCTGCCAATCTGCCAGGGCTGGCAGTCATTGGCAGTCTTGTGACTTGAGCACTACTACTAGGCCAGACCTTGTTCTTTCAATCGTCGATACAAAGTCCGTTCGCTAATACCCAGGTGCCTGGCTAGCTCACTGCGGGTACCTTTGAAAGTCGCCAGTTCCTGTGCCAGCGAGCTGCCGTCGAAAGCAGTTGAAGTAGAGGCCTGAGCAGACGCCACCACGGATACCTGGGGCAAATGTATGGAGCGGATCACCCCATCGTCAGCGAACAGACTGGCTCTTTCCAGAACATTGCGTAATTCACGGATATTGCCGGGCCAGGAAAACCGCTGCAATTGCATCAGAGCATCTGCATCTATCGTCAGTCGGCGTTTGCCTGTACCGGCACGTTGCAGAAATGAATTCACAAGCAAACCAATGTCCTCAACCCGATTGCGCAAGGGCGGTAACTGAATGGGGAAGGCGCTGATGCGGTAGTACAGGTCCTGCCTGAACTCGCCTTTCTCCATCATTTTTTCCAGTGGTTTGTGGGTCGCAGCAATTAACCTGAAGTTAGCGTGAAGGGTCTCGACACTCCCGACACGGCGATAAGTGCCCGATTCGATCAGGCGCAACAACTTCACTTGCATTGCCAGTGGAACATCGCCAATTTCATCGAGAAACAACGTGCCACCTTGGGCTGTTTCAACCAAGCCAGGCTTACGCGTGGTGGCACCGGTGAATGCTCC
Source organism: Pseudomonas fluorescens NCIMB 11764 (assembly GCF_000293885.2). Lineage (NCBI taxonomy): Bacteria > Pseudomonadati > Pseudomonadota > Gammaproteobacteria > Pseudomonadales > Pseudomonadaceae > Pseudomonas > Pseudomonas fluorescens. Next base: position 4,236,499 of record NZ_CP010945.1, on the reverse strand, counting down.
TTTTTCATGGCCGAACAGTTCGCTCTCAAATAACGTTTCGGTCAATCCAGAGCAATCAACGACGACAAAGGGTCCAGTGGCCCGCTCGCTGGTCTCATGTACGGCACGGGCGAACAGCTCTTTGCCCGTACCGGACTCGCCTAGCAGCAGCACTGGCAGCATTGATGGTGCCACCCGCTGCAGCTCTGACAGCGCCCGATTAAAGGCTGGTGAACGGCCGACCAACCCTTCGTTGCTGGGTCGTGCTGATGCACTGCGGACCAGGGTGAGACGCTCCACGTAGGCAGTAATAACACCGTGTTCGTCTAGAATCGGGCGCAATTCGACGTCGACATGCTCTGGACCGCGAGGCGTGTGGTGAATGTGCAAAACACGATCCGGTCCGCGCATTTCCTGCGCCTTTTTCATCGGACAATTCTCACCCGCCTGATCACAAGGCACATCGTAATGGTGTGAGATTTGATAACACTTATGTCCGATAAAGGGTTTGTCAGTGCTGCCAAACTGCCGCTGATAGGCAGTGTTGGCTGCCAGGATGTTGTAGTCCGGATCAAGCACGATCATCGGCTGGGGTTCGTGCTCAAGAAACGAAACCAGTGACTGCACTTGATCCGGGTGCGGGAGTGAATGGGTTGGGGTAGGCAGGATAGTCTTCATCTCGGCTCCTAAGAATCCATCCATCCTGTCGTGGCACTGCCACCCCTGTCAACAAGCACTGCCAATGGCAGTGAATCGAGGCAGATGCAGAAAAGCTCAAACCACATTTAGAAAATTAAACTGAATAAAATCAAATAGATAACAGCATATTTTTGTGCAGACCGAGTCTGGCAGACTTATTGCTATGTCAGTCCTTAGTGTGAGCGGCTTGGTAAAAGCCCCCTAAGGAGACAGGTCATGAGCGTAAAACTTCACGTCGAAGGATTCTTCGATTCTGCCACCAATACCGTCAGCTATCTTGTGTTGGATGAAGCCACCCACCACTGCGCTTTAATCGACAGCGTACTTGATTACGACCCTAAATCCGGCCACACCGCCACAACGTCTGCCGACAAATTGATTGCGAGGGTGAACGAACTCAATGCTACGGTCGACTGGATTCTTGAGACCCACGTCCACGCGGACCACCTGACGGCCGCGCCATACCTGAAGGAAAAACTCGGTGGAAAAATAGGGATCGGTAGTCAGATTTCGACGGTGCAAGAGGTGTTTGGCACGCTGTTCAATACTGGTGGCGAGATGCCCCGCGACGGAAGCCAGTTCGATCACCTGTTCGTTAATGACGAGCCGTTTGCCATTGGCACGCTGCAATGCCACGCACTTCATACACCGGGCCACACACCGGCCTGTATGACTTATGTGATCAGCGATGGGACCGAAACGGCTGCATTCGTCGGCGATACCTTGTTTATGCCGGACTACGGTACTGCACGCTGTGACTTTCCCGGCGGCAATGCGCGGACGTTGTTCCAGTCAATCAACAAGGTGTTGGGTCTGCCGGCCAATACCCTGCTGTACATGTGCCACGACTACCAGCCTGGTGGCCGCGAGGTGCAGTACGTCAGTACCGTTGCCGACCAGCGCGCGCACAACGTTCATGTGCGTAATGGCATCAGTGAGGAGGAGTTCGTGGCGATGCGCACCAAGCGTGATGCATCGATGGACATGCCGACGCTGATCCTGCCATCCGTTCAGGTCAACATGCGCGCCGGGCACTTGCCTGAGCCTGAAGCGAACGGGACCCGCTACCTGAAAATCCCGCTCAACGTCGCCTGACGTTGCCCTCCCCCCAAAAAACTCAGAAGAAAAATACCCTTAACGGAGACCCTTATGGACATTCGTTGCCTTGCGCCTGGACTGTCGGTATCAGAACAGATTTTTCCCAATCAATTGGCAGAACTGAAAGACGCCGGTTTTCGCGCCATTGTGTGTAACCGTCCCGATGGTGAAGGCGGCGATCAACCCTTGTTTGCCGAAATCAAACGAGCCGCCCAAGCGCTCGGCATCGAGGCGCACTACCTTCCCGCGGAATCAGGCAAAGTCACCGACGAGCAAGGTATTGCCTTCGGCAAGCTCCTTGAAACACTGCCAAAACCGGTGTTGGCCTATTGCCGTTCCGGTATGCGCTCGACAACGATGTGGGCGCTGTCACAAGCGGGCCAACAATCCCTGCCACACATCGTCGAGTCCGCCAAAAAAGCCGGGTTCGATATGAAAGGCGTCATTCGCCGGATTGTGAATCAAGGGCGCACGCCGGTCGAAGTGGCTGAGGCGCAACATACAGTGGTCATCATCGGGGGCGGTGCGGCAGGTATCGCGACGGCATCCAGCTTGCTGGCACGAGACCCTGGACTCGACGTTGCCATCATCGACCCGGCAGATGTGCACTACTATCAGCCTGGCTGGACACTTGTCGGCTGTGGAGTTTTCGATGCACCCCAAACTGCCCGCACGATGGGTTCGACCATCCCCCGCGGTGTGCATTGGATCAAGTCGGCGGTCGCCGCTTTCGAACCCGAGAGAAATGCCGTCATTCTTGATGGATGCAGAGTCGTCAAATACGAGCAACTGATCGTGTGCCCCGGCCTGAAGCTCAATTGGCATGCAATCGAGGGGTTGTCGGACACCCTGGGGCGCAACGGCGTGACTTCAAACTACCTGTATCACCTTGCGCCTTATACGTGGGAACTGGTGCAGCAACTGCGTGGTGGCCGGGCCATTTTCACGCAACCGCCCATGCCAATCAAATGTGCCGGGGCGCCGCAAAAAGCAATGTACCTATCTGCCGATCATTGGAAACGTACCGGTGTATTGGACAAAGTCGAGATCGAGTTTTGCAGCGCCGGCGCGGTGCTGTTCGGAGTTCCCGATTATGTGCCAGCGCTGATGAAATACGTCACGGCCTATGGTATCGACCTGAACTTCGGCAACACACTCACCAGCGTGAATGGACCCGCACGGACTGCAACGTTCAACTGCGTCAATCCGGATGGCAGCTCCCATATTGTTACGCGCGACTTCGATCTACTTCATGTGGTGCCGCCGCAAATTGCGCCGGATTTCGTTCGGGTCAGCCCTCTCGCTGACGCGGCTGGCTGGATTGATGTAGACCCTGCCACTCTGCGCCATAAAACCTGGGCAAATATTCACGCACTGGGAGACGCCACCAACACCAGCAACGCCAAGACCGCAGCTGCAGCACGCAAGCAGGCGCCCGTCGTTGCCCATAATGTGTTGGCCGCAATGGGTAAAGCCAAAGGCAGCGCCCATTACGACGGTTACGGCTCCTGCCCGCTGACGGTTGAGCGCGGCAAGATCGTACTGGCTGAATTCACCTATGGCGGCAAGGTTGCCCCCAGTTTTCCATCCTGGCTGATTGACGGTACCCGGCCATCGAGGCTGGCATGGCTGCTCAAAGAGCGGATTCTTCCACCGCTGTATTGGAAGGGAATGCTCAAGGGCCATGAGTGGATGGCGAAACCCGAGATGGCTGACGTATGAAATCAGACCTGAAGGCAAGGAGACTGGGATGATCGTGGTCTTACTGCTCGGTCTTACTGTAGGAGTCATTCTGGCGCTGACCGGCGCCGGCGGAGGAATACTGGCTGTTCCATTACTGGTGTTCGGAGTCGGCTTGAGCATGGCCGAGGCAGGGCCAATTGGTTTACTGGCTGTCGGTTTAGCCGCGACCCTGGGTGCCGTAATGGGACTCAAAAACGGCACCGTCCGCTATAAAGCGGCGCTTCTAATTGCAGGCGCGGGGATCGTCTGTTCTCCCCTTGGTCTTTGGCTGGCGCAGCGCACACCCAATCGCCCGTTGACGATCCTGTTTGCCTTCGTGCTGATGTACGTTGCGTTTCGGGTCTATCAACGATCGCTCGCGCCCTCCACGGAGTCGAAGCCCCCCGTCACATCCAAACCACCACCTTGTCTATTGGACGTCAACCGAGGAAAGCTTAACTGGACTGGTCCGTGTGCGTGGGCACTCACCGTCTCTGGCATTGTCGCGGGAGGGCTCTCTGGCTTGCTCGGCGTGGGCGGTGGCTTTGTGATGGTGCCGGCGCTCCAGCGATACACCAATTTGACCGCGCAATCAGTGCTCGCAACGTCACTGGCCGTTATCGCGCTGGTTTCAATTTCCGGCGTTGCTGCAAGCTCGGCAGCCGGGCACTTGCAGTGGGCAGTCGCCATTCCGTTTTCCACTGGAGCATTGGTCGGAATGGTCGGCGGGCGTCTGATCGCGGCACGGCTAGCGGGTCCACACTTACAAAAAGGCTTCGCCGCAGTTTCCATGGTAGTTGCGGTGGCCTTGCTGGTGAAAGCGATCTAGTCATGTGCATACGCTGCAGTCACGGAAAGCAGGTGTCCTATCCCATCAGCAGTCCCGCAGCATTGGCAGTCATCCAACCCCTGTATCAACATTTTTTGCGCCGGAGAAATTTCATTAATGTCGACTGGCTCAACTTCACTCCCTGGTCATCCCTTGCCGGTGGCGCATTGATTGAGCTGGGGGCCAGTCTATTCGTCGTCGCCAACCGGCGTATCGCAGGGATCAGCGGGCTGGATCGGTTTGTTGCCCCTGGCCACTGGCATTTTCCGTTTCTGCCCTCTCTACACCTTGCTGGGCATCAAAACCTGTAACCGTCGCTGAACGACAGCCGTTGCACACTGGCCGCAGGACATACACCGTCCTGCATGACCGATCTAATCGGTGATGCCGGTTTTGTCGGCGATGCGCTGTTCATGCCTGATTACGGCACTGCCCGATGCGATTTTCCCGGTGGCGATGCGCGAAAACTCTTCCAGTCCATTCAAAAGTTGTTCGAGTGGCCCGACGATACCCGTTTATTTATGTGCCACGACTACAAGGCCCCGGGTCGAGATGGCTACCCTGAGCGGAGCAGTTTCAAAACTTGTTTGCACAAGGAGATTTTAATGTCCGACCTGAACGATCCACGCGTGTTCTTTGCTGCTGAGAGAACCTTGCTGGCGTGGAACCGAACCAGTCTTTCGCTGATGGCCTTTGGCTTTTTGATTGAACGATCCGGGCTACTGCTACAGATGCTAAAGCCGGGCGTTTGGGGGCCGCCTGGAAAACATTTTTCGTTCTGGATCGGACTGGCTTTTCTCATGCTGGGCTCATGGGTTGCCTGCTGGTCATCCTGGCAATACAAAAAGGTGATCAAGACCCTCAAGCCCGTTGAGATCCCCCTTGGCTACAGCGTCAATGCAGGCCCTGGCATTAATGTCATTACTGCAATCCTGGGCGTTTTGCTCATGGCCTATTTGTCCATTATGTGAGCAAGGCTGGCCGGCCTGAACTCACTCGGCTTCCCGCCATCGATACCGCATACGAGGAAAAAAACGGCAGCCCCATGGGCTGGGGGCTGGTGCAGTCGAGCATTTTTCGACGTGCAAACGCGCAAAATAAGATCGGCTCACAATTATTTCAAAATATTACTGAAAGCGCCGAAACGGTCATCAGACAGAAATAAATAAAGAATTAAATCGTCACTTCTCTGACTAGGTGGGTACCTCCACTTGACCCCTTCCATTGAGGTGTTGTCGTGATGTTGCTGACTAAAAAAAGCCTGTCTGTCTTGTTGGCTTCCCTCTGCATGAGCAGCCTTGCTCATGCAACCGATGTTACTGGCGCGGGCTCCAGTTTTGTCTATCCGGTTTTGTCCAAGTGGTCGCAGGACTACAGCAAAAGCTCCAGCAACCGTATCAATTACCAGTCGATCGGGTCGGGTGGCGGTATCGCTCAGATCAAGGCTGCAACAGTGGATTTTGGTGCGTCTGACGCACCGTTGTCTGCCGATGATCTCAAGGCTGGTGGCTTGGGCCAGTTTCCCAGTGTCATTGGCGGCATCGTGCCGGTGATGAACATTGAAGGGGTCGCGCCGGGCCAGTTGAAGCTCGACGGTGAGACCCTGGCGAAAATCTTCCTTGGTGAAATTACCGTCTGGAACGACCCGGCTATCGTCGCATTGAACCCGGGCATGAAATTGCCCGGCAGCACAATCACCGTCGTTCACCGCTCTGACGGCTCCGGTACCTCGTATAACTTCACCAACTACCTCTCCAAAGTGAGTGATGGCTGGAAATCGAAAATCGGTTTTGGCACCGCGGTGCCTTGGCCCGTCGGTGTAGGTGGCAAAGGTAACGAAGGTGTTTCCGCCTACGTAAAACAGATCAAAAACTCAATCGGTTATGTTGAGTACGCCTACGCCCTGCAAAACAAGATGACGCACGCGCAGTTGAAAAACGCCGCCGGGAAATTCATTCAGCCCAACTCCAAAGCGTTCCAAGCGGCTGCCGACACTGCGGACTGGGCTAACGCCAAGGATTTCAACCTGATCATGACCAACGCGCCTGGTGATAGCGCATGGCCGATCACGGCGACCACTTGGATCATCATGTACAAACAGCCAAAGAATGCCGAGCAAAGCCAAGCCGCCTTCAACTTCTTCAAATGGTCGTTGGAGAACGGTCAGCAACAGGCCTCGGCGCTGGACTATGTCGCGTTGCCTGACTCCCTGGTAAAGCGGATTGAAGGTTACTGGAAGTCTGACTTCGCCCATTGATCCAGCAACATTCAAAAGCCCCCTTCCTCAAGCCCGTTTTGCCTGGCGAAGGGGTTTGTTTGTGAGCAGACGTATGATGAACGACACAGTCCAACCTTTGACCATGCCCCTTCACACTGGCGACGTAACGAGTGATAGGCGTGCGGCTCGCGATCAGCGTCATGATCTCTGGTTCAAGCGTTCAATGCTGGGCGCCGCAATGCTGGTGCTGTTGCTACTGGCGAGCATCGCAGCCTCGACACTTTGGGGCGGTAGTCTTGCGCTCAAGACCTTTGGTCTCGACTTTCTTACAAGCACTGAATGGGATGCCGTCAATAACCACTTCGGTGCGCTGGTGCCAATTTACGGCACCTTAGTGACCTCTTTTCTGGCGTTACTGATTGCCGTTCCGGTCAGCTTTGGCATTGCGATTTTTCTTACTGAAGTAGCACCGCCTTGGCTGCGGATGCCCGTCGCCTCGGCGGTTGAATTGCTTGCGGGGATTCCATCGATTATCTATGGAATGTGGGGGCTGTTCGTTTTCGGCCCGTTCATGGCAGAAAACCTGTCGCCCTGGATCAATGACTATCTGGGTGAACTTCCTTTGGTCGGTTCGCTGTTTCAGGGGCCGCCATTAGGAATTGGCATGCTGACAGCGGGCATTGTGCTGGCAATCATGATCATGCCCTTCATCACCTCTGTCATGCATGAGGTGTTCCGTAGTGTTCCCACAACCCTCAAGGAGTCTGCATACGCACTTGGTAGCACTACTTGGGAAGTGGTCTGGGACATTGTTCTGCCTTACACCCGATCTGCGGTTGTCGGGGGAGTTTTTCTGGGCCTCGGACGGGCATTGGGCGAGACCATGGCGGTGACTTTCGTGCTGGGTAATGCCCAACAGTTCTCCGCCTCATTGCTGATGCCAAGCAGCTCCATCGCGTCAGTAATCGCCAACGAGTTCAGCGAGGCCTATACCGACCTGCATCGCTCGGCACTCATCGCGCTGGGTTTCCTGCTGTTTGTCGTCACCTTTATTGTGCTGGCGTTAGCACGACTCCTGCTTATGCGGCTTTCACGCAAGGAGGGTCTATGACTGGTAACGAACGTCTCTACCAAATCCGCGCCGTCAAGAACCGGCTTGCAATGGTGCTCAGTTGTGGCGCCACGGCATTCGGCCTCATTTGGTTGGTCTGGATTCTGTTGACTACGGTAATCAACGGATTTCAGGCGCTCAATCTTCGTCTCTTCACACAGATGACACCGCCACCTGGTACCGAAGGTGGTCTGGCAAACGCCTTCTATGGCAGTGCCTTGATGTCCGCTATCGCCTTGCTGATCGGTACGCCGATTGGCTTGATGGCGGGAATCTGGCTAGCGGAATTCGCACGCCACTCGCGCCTGGGCACCACAGTCCGATTCATTAACGACATTCTGCTGTCGGCACCGTCCATTGTGCTGGGCCTATTCATTTACACCGGCGTTATCCTGCCGTTGAACATACTGACTAACCACCAAGTCGGTTTCTCCGCTATCGCCGGCGCCCTGGCATTGGCGCTATTGGTGATTCCAGTGGTCGTGAGAACCACTGACGAGATGCTTCAGTTACAACCCTCAACCATGCGGGAAGCCGCGCTGGCATTAGGCGTCCCACAATGGAAACTGACTCTGCAAATCGTATTGCGGGCTGCAAAAGCGGGTGTGGTGACCGGTGTGCTTCTCGCACTGGCCAGAATTACCGGTGAAACAGCACCGCTGCTGTTTACAGCGTTCGGCAACCAGTTCTGGAGCAGCAATCTTCTGAAACCGATTGCCAGCGTGCCCGTGGTGGTTTTCCAGTACGCCATGAGCCCGTTCGATGACTGGCACTCCTTAGCCTGGGCTGGCGCATTGGTACTGACCTTGTTTGTACTGATACTCAGCTTACTGTCCCGCTTGATCCTTTTACGCAATAGGTCGACCTGATGAAGAGCCATGATCCTGCTAACGAAAAAACCAAAATTCGCGTTCGCGGCCTGGATTTTTTTTACAACAGCCAGCGCTCTCTGAAATCCATCGATATGGATATTCCAGAGAAACGCATCACTGCGATCATTGGCCCTTCAGGTTGCGGGAAGTCGACATTATTGCGGGTATTCAACCGCATCTACGCCATGTACCCGAAGCAGGAGGCGCGCGGCGAGGTGCTGCTTAACGGTGAGAATATTCTCGCCCCTGATTACTCGATGAACCGGCTACGTAGCCATATCGGCATGGTATTTCAGAAACCGGTGCCGTTTCCGATGTCCATTTACGACAACATTGCCTATGCCGTGCGCCACCACGAACAGCTCTCCCGTCATGAAATGGATGCACGCGTAGAGCAAGCACTCCACGGTGCAGCGCTTTGGAACGAGGTAAAGGACAAGCTCAAACAAAGCGCACAGAGCCTGTCGGGTGGCCAGCAACAGCGCCTGTGTATAGCGCGCACCATCGCTTTGCGCCCCCAAGTATTGCTTCTAGATGAACCGACCTCTGCTCTTGACCCGATTTCCACCGGGCGTATAGAGCAGTTGATTACTGAGTTGAAAGAGCAATACACCGTTATCATCGTGACCCATAACATGCAGCAAGCCGCACGCGTGTCGGACTACACCGCCTTTATGTTCATGGGCGAATTGATTGAGCATGATGTGACCGATAAGATCTTCACCTCACCAAAAGTGAAGCAGACAGAAGACTACATTACCGGTCGCTTTGGATAACTCCCCTACTTCATTCATTACATTCGTAAGCGCTCAGCTCCTGGAGCTGCGAGGAGTTCGGTAGCTTGGTGAGAACATTAGTGTGAATCGCCCCGGACTCTCCAGACACCATAGCCACCAAAATTCATAACTCATCCCGATTCCACGAGATGAAGGGGGCCCGCAGCACAAGCTGCCAGATGCTCCTCCTTCCTGCTTGCACGGAAAACAACTCCCTGTGCCACCAAGGTGGGGCCTGGTCTCGTGCCTCGCGCACTCTTGAGGCTGATGTCCGGATAACTGCCTGGTGAGATACGAACCTGCCGGCCTGGCCAATAGAAACGGAAATGCCAGCTTTTTCCGCCTTTGGCGCCGATGAACAGGTACACCCCATCCATATCCTTGAGGGTGTAGTTTTTCCGTAGTGTTTGGCGTTACGAACTGCCGTATCGGTCAACGGCATGGGTACATCCCCTCGTCTCGTTCGATTGAGGAGAGTTGTACGGGTCCGGCGATGCATCATCTATCTGGAAACTGCTACGAGCAAAACCCGGATTTCGAGGTACTTATTGATGTACTTAAAATCCGTGGCTGCTGGTAGATTTCGATAGAAATCGCAGGAACGAAAAAAGAGGCCGAAGCCTCTATTTTTCTAGCTTTGCAGCGCCCAATGGAGCTCTGCAAAACAACATCTGGAGCGGGAAACGAGACTCGAACTCGCGACCCCGACCTTGGCAAGGTCGTGCTCTACCAACTGAGCTATTCCCGCGTCTTGGTGAGGCGCATTCTATAGAATCCAGATGCCCCGTCAACCCTTTGATTCAAAAAAGTTTATTTCTTTTCCACGTCGGTCTTCAGATGCGGCCAGGCAGCCCGCAAATATTGAACCATGGACCACAGCGTCAGGCCCGCAGAGATCAGCAGCAAGGCGTAACCCACCAGAACCCAGAACGTGAAATCCGACGGATTGGCCAACAGGATCACCAGCGCCAGCATTTGCGCAGCGGTTTTCCATTTGCCCAGGTTCGACACCGCGACGTGAGCACGAGCACCGAGCTCGGCCATCCACTCCCGCAGCGCCGAGACGACAATTTCTCGACCGATGATCACGGCGGCCGGCAGCGTAAGCCACAGGTTACCGTGTTCCTGCACCAGCAACACCAGCGCCACGGCGACCATCAGTTTGTCGGCCACCGGATCGAGGAAAGCCCCGAACGGCGTGCTTTGCTCCAGACGTCGAGCCAGATAACCGTCCAGCCAGTCCGTGGCGGCGGCAAACGCAAAGACCGAAGCGGACGCCAGGTAGCTCCATTGGTAAGGCAGGTAAAACAGTAAAATGAAGATCGGGATAAGCAGGACGCGTAGAACGGTAATCAGATTAGGGATATTCATCGGCACAACTGGCTACGAGGTGAGGTGGCATTCTACTCGCTGTGCAGATTTGCATAAATCAACTCTGCGAGCTTTTTACTGATCCCGGGGGCTTTGGCGATCTCGTCGATGCTGGCACGAGACAGCTCCTGCAATCCACCAAAATGTTTCAACAAATCGCGCCGGCGTGTTGGTCCAACGCCTGCAACGCCCTCCAGTGTAGACGTGCGACGCGTTTTGCCACGACGGGCACGGTGCCCGGTGATTGCGAATCGGTGGGCTTCGTCACGGATCTGCTGGATCAAATGCAACGCCGGGGAATCACCACGCAAGGTAAATTCGTGGGCGGCGTCGTTAAGGTACAGGGTTTCGAAACCGGCCTTGCGCGTCGCGCCCTTGGCCACGCCCAGCAAAATCAGGTCGGGCACCGCCAGCTCATTGAGCACATCGCGCGCCATGGACAACTGCCCCTTGCCGCCGTCCACCAGCAGGATGTCCGGCAGCTTGCCCTCCCCGTCCTTCAGCTTGCTGAAACGTCGGGTCAGGGCCTGGTGCATCGCGGCATAGTCATCGCCCGGCGTGACGCCTTCGATGTTGTAGCGCCGGTAGTCGGACTTGATCGGGCCTTCGGGACCGAACACCACACAGGACGCCACGGTCGCTTCGCCGCTGGAGTGACTGATGTCATAACACTCCAGGCGCTGCGGTGGCTCATCCAGTTTCAGCACGTCGGCGAGGGCATCGAAACGCGCGGCGACGTGTTGGCGGTTGGCCAGGCGCGCGCCCAGTGCCTGCTCGGCGTTGGTCACGGCCAATTGCTGCCAGCGGGCCCGCGTCCCGCGAACCCTGTGGCTGATGGTCAGTTCGCGACCACGCAACTCCTCAATGGCCGCGATCAGCGTAGGAAAATCTTCGTGAACCACGTTGACGATCAGCTCGCTCGGCAAATCCCGTTCAGGGCTGCTGACGAAGTACTGACCGAGAAACGCGGCCATGACTTCGGAAACGTCTTCTTCAATACCCACCTGCGGGAAAAAGTTCTTGCTCCCCAGCACCCGGCCACCGCGCACGCTGATCAGATGAACACAGGCACCGCCCGGGTTGACGAATGCGGCGATCACGTCGACGTCACCCGTCCCGCCTTCCATGCTCTGTTGATCCTGGACCCGGCGCAGTAACGAGATCTGGTCGCGCAATTCGGCGGCACGCTCGAACTCGAGGTTGATCGCTGCCTCTTCCATGCCGGCGGATAACTCGTCGGTCAGCGCGTTGCTGCGCCCCTCGAGGAACATCACCGAGTGCCGCACATCTTCGGCATACACCTCGGGCTCCACCAGGCCGACACAGGGCGCCTTGCAGCGTTTGATCTGATATTGCAGGCACGGCCGCGTGCGGTTCTTGTAATAGCTGTCTTCGCACTGGCGCACGAAAAAGGTCTTTTGCAGCAGGCTCAGGCTTTCGCGAATCGCACCGGCGCTGGGATAGGGACCGAAATACTTGCCCTTGGCCTTCTTCGCACCGCGATGAATACTCAGGCGTGGAAACTGGCCATCAGAGAGAAACACGTACGGGTAGGATTTGTCATCGCGCAGCAGGATGTTGTAGGGCGGGCGCCATTCCTTGATCAGCGTCTGCTCGAGCAGCAAGGCTTCGGTTTCGTTGGCCGTGATCGTCGTTTCGACCTGGGCAATACGTGCCACGAGTGCAGCGGTCTTCGGAGCGAGCCCGGACTTGCGGAAGTAACTCGACAGGCGACTCTTGAGGTTCTTGGCCTTGCCGACATAGAGCAGGCGCGCGTCGCTGTCGAACATGCGGTAGACGCCGGGGCGTCCACTGACCGTCGACAGGAAAGCACTTGGATCAAAGGTGTCAGTCATTATCAGAGGCTGGCATCAACCATGCCGTGACGAACCGCCAACAGCGTCAACTCGACATCGCTGCTGATCGAAAGCTTTTCGAAAATTCGGTAACGGTAGGTGTTCACGGTTTTGGGCGACAGGCACAACTTGTCGGAAATGATCTGCACCTTCTGGCAGCCGACAATCATCAGTGCGATCTGGATTTCCCGTTCCGACAAGGCGTCGAACGGCGAATCGTTGGTCGGCTGAAAGGATTTGATCGCCAGTTGCTGGGCAATTTGCGGGCTGATGTAGCGTTGCCCCGCAAACACCAGGCGGATGGCCTGGACCATTTCCGGCAACCCGGCACCTTTGGTCAGGTAACCTGCGGCTCCCGCCTGCAACAACCGTGTAGGAAACGGATCTTCCTCACACACGGTGACCGCAACCACCTTGATATCCGGATGACTGCGCAACAATTTGCGGGTGGCCTCAAGACCGCCGATACCGGGCATCTTGACGTCCATCAGCACCACATCGGGTTTCAACTCACGCGCCTTGAGCAGGGATTCTTCGCCTGACTCGGCCTGGCCGACCACTTGCAGGCCATCGATGTCAGCCAGCATTCGTGTAATGCCTGTACGAACGAGATCATGGTCATCGACTACTAGCACCCTAATCAAGCAGACACCTCGCGATATGGTCTTATTGAGTTGCCGACACCTTAGCAAAAAGCGACTGGCAGACCTAGCGGCAAGCGTCATATAAAAAGTTTCAATTCATCTTGAAAGGCTTGTCTTATGCGTGTTTCAGCGATACGAGGCATCGACATCGCGCTGCATTCTCAGGAAACACTCGTCTTTACCGACCACTGTCAGGCCCTTTCGCTCGTACAACACTTTTGCCGGATTATTTTCAAAAACCGTCAAGCGCAATGCCGGTCGCCGCTCCTTGCACGCCATTGCCAATACCTGATCGATCGCCCAGGAACCGGCACCCTGCCCCCGGTAGCCTTCGAGCACGTGCAATTCGCGGATGTACAAGGCCCTTGCGTCTCGGCTCAGGCTCACATACCCCAGCCGCACATCATCGCGCACGATCAGCCAGTTTTCCCGTCCCGCCCAGGCCACATCAAAGGCCTCGTCCTGCCACAGCAGATCGTGCTGAATGTAGTAGCGGAGCATGGTTGTACAGGTCAGCTCACGAGCAAAGTCGAGATCCTGCGCCGTCGCCGGACGTAAATCGAACCCCATCAGGCCTCCGCGACGGCGACGACGCGCCCCGCCCAGCCGTCAGCCTTGCGTTGAGCAACGACCAGCAGATCGCCGGTGCCAGGTGCGGCGGCAATCAGCGAACCGTCCGACGCCCAGATGGCGCTGCGTCCTGCAGACTCCCAGCCCCCCGTCGCACCGCCATGGTTGGCCATCAGCACTACCATCGAGTGCGTGACGGCATAACCCTGCAGCAACGCAGTATCGGGGGCGTAACCGTTTTCGGTAATCAGCACGCCCGCGGCATACAGGCTGGCGCCCTGTTGCGCCGCTGCGGCCGCATGGCTGGCGTGGGAAAAATCGGCGCACACCGCCAGGGCGACCGTGGCGTCACCGATGGTCAGGGTCGAACCGCCGTAGCCCGGTGCAAACGCTACTTCCTCGCCGGGATGCAGATGCTGCTTGCTGTAGACCCCGAGCGAGCCATCGGCGCCGAAGATCAGCGCGCCGATCAACACTGGCGAATTCTCCGACAGACGAATAGGCATCCCGACCACGGTCGTTACGCCAGTTTCCAGCGCAAAATCCCGCAGCGGTTGCAGCACAGCGTCCTCCGGCGCAATGGCCAGCTCAGCGGCCAGCCCGCGCTCGTACCCGGTCAGCGACAGTTCCGGAAACACCAGCAACTGCACACCCTGCTCCGCCGCCACCTGCATGAAACGTTGATGCCGGGCGATATTGGCGGCCAGATTTCCCGCGATAGAGATCGATTGAGCGGCGGCGATGGTCAGCGTCGTCATGGTTCGTCCTTACGGCGTGGTGCATTTGTTTAAACGGCGAGTGTGTCACAACCCCCGACGCACTCAAGCAATAGAAAACGCCGCGACTGATCGATAGCAATTTGTGATTGAATCCGTGTACCGGCCTCTAGTAAGCTCGGCGCATCCATCGGAGACAGACCATGTTCAACACCCTCTCACAGCTTCGTTCCGCCAGCGCCCCGCGCTCGGTTGCGGCTGCCCGGGTGAACGTCGTTTGCGCTCCGGTCAGCTTTTATTTTGGGTATTGGTTTAGCCACTGGCGCGCCTGATACCCACACGGCGCCCATTTTAAACGGGTCGCCACCAGAGAATTCTCAACCCCCGGTCGGCCTCCCGACCGGGGGTTTTGTTTTTTCAGCCCCAGACACTTTTCAGCAATAACCAGACAACTCGAGGATTCACGACATGAACTACGCCACTTATTACCGTTACGACAGTTTTACCGCCTGGCGATTTAGCAGCCTCCGCTCGGGACAGCCTGCCGCCTCCGATCGGTCACCCACAGGTGGCAAGCACACACACGCAGCCAATCCGGCCAATTGTCGAACACCCCAGTAGGGCCGAGCGTGCGGGAACAAACCCGCCGCCCGCCCAGGAAGCCTGAATATGAACTCGTCCGTCTCTGCTCTGCCGCTGTCTACCCTGAGCCCTGCCAATGAAGCGCTGACCCTGCGTCTGCCAAGCTCATTGCAACTCAAACAGCAACTGCCCCTCAGCAACGCCCTGACTCGCCAAGTCGCCGCCCACCGCGACGCGGTCCGCGCGATCCTCAACGGTGAAGATTCCCGTTTGCTGGTCATCGTCGGCCCTTGCTCGATTCACGATCCCCGCTCCGCCCTCGAATACGCGAGCAACCTCGCCCGCCTCGCCACCGAAGTCAGCGACGAGATGCTGCTGGTGATGCGCGCCTACGTCGAAAAACCCCGAACCACGGTTGGCTGGAAAGGCCTGGCCTACGACCCGCACCTGGATGGCAGCGATGACATGGCCGGTGGCCTGACCCTGTCCCGCGAGCTGATGCGCGAAATACTCCAGCTGGGTTTACCGGTCGCCACCGAACTGTTGCAGCCGATGGCCGCCGGTTACTTCGACGACCTGCTCAGCTGGGTGGCCATTGGCGCTCGCACCACCGAGTCGCAGATCCACCGGGAAATGGCCAGTGGCCTGAGCATGCCGGTCGGCTTCAAGAACGGCACCGATGGCGGCGTCGGCGTTGCCAGCGACGCCATGCGCTCGGCAGCCCATCCGCATCGGCATTTCGGTGTCGACAGTCAGGGGCATCCGGCGATCATTCAGACCCCGGGCAATCCTGATACGCACCTGGTACTGCGCGGCGGCCATCGCGGCCCGAACTACGACCGCGACAGCGTCGCCCAAGTGAACAGCGACTTGGCCAAACTGAAGATCCCGGCACGGATCATGGTCGACTGCAGCCACGCCAACAGCGGCAAAGACCCGCTGCGTCAACCGGCGGTGTTCAACGATGTGCTTGAGCAGCGTCTGCAAGGTGATCGCTCGCTGATCGGGATGATGATCGAGAGTCACTTGTTCGAGGGGTGCCAGCCGTTGAGCCCGACGCTGCGGTATGGCGTTTCGGTAACGGATGGTTGTCTGGGATGGGACGGGACGGAAGCGTTGTTGCGGTCGGCGGCGGAACGGTTGCGAGCGGTATGACAGGCAAATGACATGTCGGAGGTAGGGCATTGCAGAACTCTGCGCTACCTCCGGTTAAAGGACGTCCGGGCATTCCGAAAAAAGCCTCCTGCTGATTCGAGTATTCCTACCTTACCTATTCCGTTTTTCACCCCTTCACCGCGGCATTTTCAGACATCGCGCGAACGCCCGAGTGCTTTAGAGTGAGGCCCGAACACTTCCTCGAACTCCCGCGAAAAGGTACGAACATGCAACGGAATGCAAGCACTCTCTATCCCATCCTGCTGGTTCACGGCCTGTTCGGTTTCGACCGGATCGGCCCGTTCGAACTCTTCCAGGACATCAAGCAAGCACTGCGCAGCGACGGCGCCAGGGTGTTCATACCTCACCTGTCGGCTACCCATACCAACGAAGCACGCGGTGAACAGCTTTTGGCACAGATCGAACGCGTGCTGGAGGGTACCGGTGCAGAAAAGGTCAACCTGATCGGGCACAGCCAGGGGGCACTGGCCGCACGTTATGCCGCAGCGATAGCGCCGCAAATCGTAGCGTCGGTGACGTCGGTCAGCGGACCGAACCACGGCTCGGAACTGGCGGACTTCCTGCGCAAGGCACTGACGCCCGGACGCCTCCCGGAACGCGCTGCCGAAGCGGTCGCCACCTTGTTCGCCGATTTCCTGTCGTTGCTGAGTGGCAACCCGCAGCTGCCGCAGAACGCTATCGCCGCGTTGAATGCGCTGACCACTGAAGGTGTCTACGAATTTAATGAAAAATACCCCCAAGGTTTGCCCAAAAACTGGGGCGGCAAGGGTCGGGAACAGGTCAACGGGGTTCGCTACTATTCCTGGAGCGGCACGTTGCAAGGGACCGCTCTTGATGAAGGGCTCGATGCACTCGATCCGCTGAACGGGTTCGCAAGGGCGTTTTCTCGCTATTTCACCACCGAAGCCGACCAGAACGACGGCATGGTCGGACGCTTCAGCTCTCATTTGGGCAAAGTGATCCGTTCCGACTACCCGCTCGACCATCTGGACAGCATCAACCAGACAGCCGGTCGGGTACGCAAGGGCATCAACCCCATTGATTTGTATGTGCAGCACGCCGAACGCCTGCGAAAGGCTGGCCTTTAGGCATTGGAAGGAACTTTGAGAAGAAATGGGCCACTGAATCCGGTAGGCTCCGCAGTTTATTGAACATTGAAAGGAGTATTTCCCATGGCTAAAGCCACTGCCCGTCACATCCTGGTTTCCAGCGAAGACAAGTGCAACGAACTCAAAGCCCAAATCGAAGCGGGTGCCGATTTCGCCGAAATTGCCAAAGCCAATTCCACCTGCCCGTCCAGCCGCCAAGGCGGTGACCTGGGCTCGTTCGGTCCAGGCCAGATGGTCAAGGAATTCGACACCGTGGTCTTCAGTGCACCGATCAACGTGGTGCAAGGTCCGGTCAAGACTCAGTTTGGTTACCACTTGCTGGAAGTGACCAGCCGCCAGGACTGATCCAATCGCCAAGTTCTACGCACAACGGCCCGCCTTTTTGGTGGGCCGTCGTGTTTCGTATGCGTGATACGGCTGGCGAGGGACGCGCCGCTAGCGTACAAATTGCGGTTATCGACCACCCGGCTCTAAGGCTGACAATGCGACTGGCTTTCCCTACTTTGCTGTTCACTGCCGTGGCCCTGCTGTTGGGCGCCGCCGGTGTGAACGCCGCCCCCCAACATGCGCTGACCGTCTACGGCGAACCGGCGAAGTACCCTGCCGGCTTCAGTCATTTTGCCTACACCAACCCGCAGGCCCCCAAGGGGGGGACGATGCGGCGCTCGGCGATCGAGATCGGGCATTTCGATCATGTCCTGCCTTATATAGACAAAGGCATCGGCGTGACGCAGATCGACGGCTTGATCTATTCGCCTCTGGCCCAGCGCTCGCTGGACGAGCCTTACACCGTTTATGGCCTGGTGGCGCAGAAGATGGAGCGTTCGGATGACGGGTTGTCCCTGCGCTTCTACCTCAACCCCAAGGCCCGCTTCGCCGATGGCAAGTCAATCACCGCCGAGGACGTGCGCTACACCTTCGACCTGCTGATGACCCAGGGCAGCCTGCGGTATCGCACGCAATTCGCCGACGTCAAAGGCGTCGAAGTGGAATCGCCGAGCACCGTTCGGTTCGACTTCAAGAGCAACGAGAACCGCACCCTGCCCCTCGACATCGCGACCTTGCCGGTGTTTCCCGAGCATTGGTGGAAAACCCGTGATTTCGCCAGCGGCGGTGGTTACGAGCCACCACTGGGCAGCGGTCCGTACAAGGTGAGCAAGGTCGACTCCGGGCGCAGTATCACCTTCGAGCGCAATCCCGACTGGTGGGGCAAGGACCTGCCGGTCAGCCGCGGCCTCTACAATTTCGACCGTTTCAGCATCGAGTACTTCGGCGATACCGACGTGGCGCGCCAAGTGTTGCGCGGCGGCGCCTATGACTACAACCGTGAATTCTCCGCCACCGGTTACTCCATCGGCTACGACAGCCCGGCGCTCAGTGACGGGCGCCTGCAAAAGGCGCATCTGGCGCAAAACGCACCGCAATCGGCGCAAGGCTTCGTGTTCAACCTGCAAAATCCGCTGTTTCAGGATCGCCGTGTACGTCAGGCACTGGCGATGCTCTGGGATTTTGAATGGAGCAACCGGCAGATGATGCGCGACCTCTATATCCGCCAGCAGAGCTTTTTCTCCAATACCGAACTCGCCGCCCGCAGCCTGCCGGATGCCGCGGAGCTGGCGATTCTTGAACCCTTGCGCGGACAGATTCCCGACGAAGTGTTCACCAAAGTCTTCGAAGCACCGAAAACCGACGGCAGCGGCGTGATCCGCGACAAACAACTGCAAGCGCTGGACTTGCTGGAGCAGGCCGGGTGGAAACCCGATGGCGACCAACTGGTGAATGCCGAAGGCAAACCGCTGAGCTTTACTTTCCTGGTCAGCCAGAACGGCTTGGACCGTTTGCTGCTGCCGTACAAGCGCACGCTGAAGCAGATCGGTATCGACCTGAACATCCGCCGCATCGACTCGTCCCAGTACGTCAATCGGCTGATGTCCCGGGACTACGACATGATCGTCACCGGCTATCCGGTCACCACCTCGCCGGGCAACGAACTGAACAACTATTTTGGCTCCGCGGCGGCCAATGATCCGGGCTCCAACAATTACATGGTGTTGAAAAACCCGGCGGTCGATACGCTGGTCAACGGCCTGGTTCGTGCCACCACCCAGGCCGACATGTTGCGCTACGCCCATGCACTCGACCGGGTGCTGCAATGGAACTACTACTGGATTCCCAACTACTATCCGCCGGGCAGTTCGACCGTGTGGTGGAACCGCTTCGGGATTCCCAGCGTGCAGGCCGCCAATGACGAAGCCATCGAGAGTTGGTGGGAAGTGAGCACCACGCCGCTGACCAACCAACAGATGACCGCCGAGCTGATCAAGCGCGGCAAACCCGGAGGGCCGCACTGATGTGGGCTTACATTCTGCGGCGTTTGCTGCTGATCATTCCGACGCTGGTGATCATCCTGCTGGTCAACTTCGTCATCGTTCAGGCTGCGCCGGGCGGTCCGGTGGAACAGGCGATCGCACACCTGCAAGGCATCGGCGGCGCCAGTGTCGGCGGTGGTTCCAGCGAAGTCATGAGCGGCAGTTCGCGGGCCAGCCGCGGCCTGGATCCGCAACTGATCAAGGAAATAGAAAAACAGTACGGCTTCGACAAACCGGCCCCGGAACGCCTGTGGCTGATGCTCAAAAGCTATGCGCAACTGGATTTCGGCAAAAGCTTCTTCCGCGGCGCCACGGTCACCGACCTGATCCTGGAAAAAATGCCGGTGACCATTTCCCTCGGGCTGTGGGCCACGCTGATCACTTACCTGGTGTCGATTCCGCTGGGCATCCGCAAAGCCGTGCATCACGGCAGCCACTTCGATATCTGGAGCAGCACCGCGATCATCATCGGCTATGCGATGCCGGCGTTCCTGTTTGCGATGTTCTTGATCGTGGTGTTCGCCGGCGGCACGTCGCTGAACTGGTTTCCGGTGCGCGGCCTGGTCTCGGACAACTTCGAATCGCTGTCCACGGTGGGCAAGATCGCCGACTATTTCTGGCACCTGGTGTTGCCGGTGACGGCGCTCGTGATCGGCGGGTTCGCCACGCTGACGATACTGACCAAAAACTCCTTCCTCAATGAAATCACCCGCCAATACGTCGTTACCGCCCGCGCCAAAGGCATGAGCGAACGGCGCGTGCTGTATGGCCATGTGTTCCGCAACGCGATGCTGTTGGTGGTGTCGGGCATTCCCCAGGCGTTCATCAGTGTGTTCTTCGCCGGTTCGCTGCTGATCGAAGTGATCTTTTCCCTCGATGGCCTGGGCCGCATGAGTTACGAAGCCGCGGTGTCCCGGGATTATCCGGTGGTATTCGGTTCGCTGTTCATCTTCACACTGTTCGGCCTGCTGATAAAACTGGTCGGTGACCTCTGCTACACCCTGGTCGACCCGCGTATCGACTTCGCCGCGAGGAATGCCTGATGTTCAAGCTTTCGCCGCTGGCGCGTCGCCGTTTCGAACGTTTCAAGAAAAACCGTCGTGGCTGGTGGTCGTTGTGGCTGTTCATCGGCCTGTTCCTCTTGAGCCTGGGCGGCGAGCTGATCGCCAATGACAAACCACTGGTGGTCAGTTATCAGGGTTCGTTGTACTTCCCGGTTTTCAAGCGCTACACCGAGCAGGAATTCGGCGGGCAACTGCCGTTCCAGGCGGACTATCGCAGCGACTATGTGCAGAAGCTGATCAAAAAGGATGGCGGCTGGCTGTTGTTTCCGCCGATCCCGTTCAGCGACGACACACCCAACTATGACTTGAACAAACCGGCGCCGAGCCCGCCCTCGAGCGTCAATTGGCTGGGCACCGACGACCAGGCGCGCGACGTGCTGGCCCGAGTGATTTTCGGCGCGCGGGTGTCGATTCTGTTTGCGTTGATGCTGACGTTTGTCAGCGCGCTGATCGGCATCGCCGCCGGCGCGTGGCAGGGTTATTACGGCGGCTGGGTCGACCTGATCGGTCAGCGCTTGCAGGAAGTCTGGTCGGGGTTGCCGGTGCTGTACCTGCTGATCATCTTGTCAGGGTTCGTCGAGCCGAATTTCTGCTGGCTGCTGGGGATCATGGCGCTGTTTTCCTGGCTGGCGCTGGTGGACGTGGTGCGCGCCGAGTTCCTGCGCGGGCGCAACCTGGAATATGTCAAAGCCGCCCGCGCACTGGGCCTGACCGACCGCAAAGTCATCGTGCGGCACATTCTGCCCAATGCGATGAACGCAACCCTGAGTTACCTGCCGTTCATTCTGACCGGAGCGATTTCGACGCTCACCGCGCTGGATTTCCTCGGTTTCGGCATGCCGGCCGGCAGTGCATCGCTGGGCGAACTGATCGGTCAGGGCAAACAGAATCTGCAAGCGCCGTGGCTGGGGTTGACGGCGTTTTTCACCCTGGCGTTGATTCTTTCGTTACTGGTGTTTATCGGCGAGGCGTTGCGAGACGCCTTTGATCCTCGGTCTTGAACAAGCGGATGTTGATATGAGTAACCTGATCGAAATCCGCAACCTCAGCGTGGCCTTCAGCGGCCAGACCGTGGTGCGCAATCTGTGCCTGGACATCCGCCCCGGCGAATGCCTGGCACTGGTCGGTGAGTCGGGGTCCGGCAAATCGGTGACCGCGCACTCGATCCTGCAATTGCTGCCCGAGACCGGCACCGAATCCAGCGGCAGCATCCGCTATCGCGGCAAGGAATTGCTCGGCGCCTCCTCCAAAGTGCTGCGGGAGTTGCGCGGCAACCGCATCGCGATGATTTTCCAGGAGCCGATGACCTCGCTCAACCCGCTGCACAGCATTGAGAAGCAGATCGGCGAAACGTTGCTGTTGCACAAAGGCATGACTGGCAAACCCGCGCAGGCACGGATTCTTGAGTTGCTGCACCTGGTGGGCATCCAGAAACCCAAGGAACGTCTCAAGGCGTACCCGCATCAACTGTCCGGCGGCCAGCGGCAACGGGTGATGATTGCCATGGCCCTGGCCTGCGAACCGGAGTTGCTGATCGCCGACGAGCCCACCACGGCGCTGGACGTAACGGTGCAGCGCAAGATCCTGCTGCTGCTCAAATCCCTGCAACAGCGACTCGGCATGTCGCTGCTGCTGATCAGCCACGACCTCAATCTGGTGCGTAGCATCGCCCAGCGCGTGTGCGTGATGAAGGCTGGGGAAATCGTCGAGCAGGCGCCGTGCGAGACGCTGTTCACCGAGCCGAAGCATCCGTACAGCTGCGTCTTGCTGAATGCCGAACCGGAAGGTGAAGCGCTGGCCAGGGACACTCGCGAGAACGTACTGGAAGTGGACAATCTTTCCGTGCGCTTCGCCCTCAGTGGCGGACTGTTCCAGCGCAAAACGTATTTGCATGCGGTGGATGGCATCAGCCTGAATGTACAGCGTGGCAAGACACTGGGCATTGTCGGTGAATCCGGTTCCGGCAAGTCCACCCTGGGGCAGGCGATCCTGCGCCTGCTCGACTCCGAAGGCAGCATTCGCTTTCAGGGTGAAGCGCTGGATGGTCTGACGCAAAAGCAGCTGCGGCCGTGGCGCAAGAAAATGCAGGTGGTGTTCCAGGACCCTTTCGGCAGCCTCAGCCCACGGATGTCCGTGGCGCAGATCATCAGCGAAGGCCTTGAGGTTCACAGCCAGTTGACGGCGGACGAATGCAAGGCCGAGGTGATTCGTGCACTGCAGGAAGTGGGCCTCGACCCGCAAAGTCGCCATCGCTACCCTCACGAATTTTCCGGCGGCCAGCGCCAGCGCATCGCCATTGCCCGGGCGCTGGTGCTGAAGCCGGCGCTGATCCTGCTCGACGAACCGACCTCGGCGCTGGACCGCACGGTGCAAAAACAGGTGGTTGCCCTGCTTCGCCAGCTTCAGGAAAAACACGGGCTGACCTATCTGTTCATCAGCCATGACCTGGCGGTCGTCCGCGCCCTCGCCCATGACATGATCGTGATCAAGGACGGCAAGGTGGTGGAAAGCGGCGCCAGCCACGACGTGTTCGAATCACCGCAGCATCCGTACACCAAAGAGCTGTTGGCGGCGGCGCATCCGCGGTAGGCATAATCCAGTGCCTGGCTTTGTACACAATCAGGATCAGCCCACATGAACACCACCGAAAGCCTGAAGGACTACCAGCGCGTTCGCCTGTTGGCGATCCGTTCGTTGTTCGAGATCATCGAGCAGTCGAGTGAAGGCACGGTGATCGTCGATCGCGACGCCAACATCGTCTGGATGAACGAACGCTATGCCAGGCGCTTCGGTCTGGCGTCGGCTGAAGTGGCCATCGGCAAGGCTTGCGAAAGCGTGATCCCCGGCAGCCTGCTGCGCGAGGTAGTGCGCACTGGTCGGCCGATTCTGCTCGACATGCAGGACACCTCCAAGGAACCGCTGGTGGTCATGCGCCTGCCGATTCACGACGATGCCGGCGTGGTGATCGGTGCGATTGGTTTTGCGCTGTTCGACGAGTTGCGCAGCCTCTCGCCAATGCTCAAGCGCTACATGAGCATGCAGGAAGAACTGGCCTCCACCCGTTCGCTGCTGCGGGCACGGCAGACCAAGTACAACTTCGCCCATTTCATCGGTACCAGCGCGGCCAGCCTCGAAGTCAAACGCCGCGCCCGGCGCAGTGCCAGCGCCGATTCGCCGGTGCTGCTGCTCGGCGAAACCGGCACCGGCAAAGAGCTGTTGGCGCAGGCTATTCACGGGGCGTCGCCACGTTCCCATAAAGCCTTCGTCAGCATCAACAGCGCAGCGATTCCCGAGTCGTTGCTGGAAGCCGAATTCTTCGGCACCGCCCCCGGCGCGTTCACCGGTGCAGACCGCAAGGGCCGTGCCGGCAAGCTGCAGATTGCCCAGGGCGGGACGCTGTTCCTCGATGAGATCGGCGACATGCCGCTGCCCCTGCAAAGCAAACTGCTGCGGGTGTTGCAGGAAAAAGAATTCGAACCGGTGGGCTCCAACGAAGTGATTCAGAGCGATGTGCGGGTGATCGCGGCGACCTCGACCGACCTTGAAGCGGCGATCAAACGCGGCGAGTTTCGTGCCGATCTGTATTACCGCCTCAACGTGCTGCCGATCCAGGTGCCACCGTTGCGAGATCGTCTCGATGATTTACCGGCCCTGAGTGAAGCGATTCTCGAGGAGCTGCGCAGTCAGCATGAACTGAACCGCGAAGCGCTGGAGCTACTGGGACAACACGCCTGGCCGGGGAATATTCGCGAACTGCGCAACGTACTGGAACGGGCGGCGTTGCTCAGTGACGACCTGTTGCTGAATGTGCAGGATATTCGTGCAGCGATTGGTACGTTTACGCCAGTCGAACGCACCGCGCCCTTAATGATTGAATCGGTTGCCCATGAGACCTTCAGCGAGGCTCGGGAGCGGTTTGACCGGCAATTGATTGAATCTACCCTGGCGCAATGCGGGGGGAAGGTGATTGAGGCGGCGGCTCGGTTAGGGCTTGGGCGGTCGACGTTGTACAAGAAGATGGTGGCGCTGGGGATTGCCGAGTCTCTATAACGAGACGTAAATCTCCATTAGTAGACAGACCATCGCGGATAAGCCCGATCCCCCAGGGATCGCATCCTTCGAGAAAAACCTGCTCAACCTGTGGCAGCGGGCTTGCCAGCGATCAGGCCTGCAGCATCAAAAAAGTCTCAAATCAGAGACAAAAAACTGAATTTCGCTCTTCCACAGATAAAATATCCTTATATTTCAATACGTTGCTCCTGTGGCACGAAACTCGCTATAGCCCCTCCCGCACACAGCTTCACCACACAAAAATAACAATCCAGGAGACACACCATGAGTGTGATCATTGCCTTGGCAGCCCTCGCGCTGCTGATGCTCGCGGCCTACCGTGGCTACAGCGTTATCCTTTTTGCCCCGCTTGCCGCCCTCGGCGCCGTTCTGCTCACCGACCCTTCCGCCGTCGCCCCCGCCTTCACCGGGGTGTTCATGGAAAAAATGGTCGGCTTCATCAAACTGTATTTCCCGGTGTTCCTGCTCGGCGCGGTGTTCGGCAAGCTGATTGAGTTGTCGGGTTTCTCGCGTTCCATTGTCGCGGCGGCGATTCGTCTGCTCGGCACCCGCCAGGCGATGCTGGTGATCGTCCTGGTCTGCGCCCTGCTGACTTACGGTGGCGTGTCGCTGTTCGTGGTGGTCTTTGCGGTCTACCCGTTCGCGGCCGAAATGTTCCGCCAGAGCAATATCCCTAAACGCCTGATTCCGGCGACCATCGCCCTCGGCGCGTTTTCGTTCACCATGGACGCCCTGCCCGGCACCCCGCAGATCCAGAACATCATTCCCAGCACCTTCTTCAACACCACCGCCTGGGCCGCGCCGTGGCTGGGTTTGATCGGCTCGATCTTCGTGGTCTGCGCCGGCATGCTGTTTCTGCAGCGCCAGCGCAACAAGGCTCAGGCCGCCGGTGAGGGCTATGGCACTGAACTGCGTAACGAGCCGGAAACCGCTGCCGACATCAAACTGCCCAATCCGTGGATCGCACTGTCGCCGTTGCTGGCCGTCGGCATCATGAACCTGTTGTTCACCCAGTGGATTCCCCAGTGGTACGGCAAGACCCACAGCCTCGCACTGCCGGGCATGGCGGCGCCGGTGACCACTGAAATCGCCAAGCTCACGGCGATCTGGGCGGTTCAGGCCGCGTTGCTGGTCGGCATCATCATGGTGCTGGTGTTCGGCTTCCAGGCGATTCGCGGCAAGTTGGCCGAAGGCAGTCGAAGTGCGGTCGGGGGTTCGTTGCTGGCGGCGATGAACACTGCCTCGGAATACGGCTTCGGTGCGGTGATCGCTTCCTTGCCAGGCTTCCTGGTACTGGCCGACTGGCTCAAGAGCATTCCCAACCCGCTGGTCAACGAAGCGGTTACCGTAACCCTGCTGGCCGGCATCACCGGTTCGGCGTCGGGCGGCATGAGCATTGCGCTGGCAGCCATGGCCAATGACTTCATCGCCGCCGCCCATGCGGCCAACATTCCGCTGGAAGTGATGCACCGGGTTGCCGCGATGGCGAGCGGCGGCATGGACACCCTGCCGCACAACGGCGCGGTGATCACCTTGCTGGCGGTGACGGGCCTGACCCACCGCGAAGCCTACAAAGACATTTTCTGTATTACGCTGATCAAGACCCTGGCGGTCTTTGTGGTGATCGGTACTTTCTACGCCACTGGCATTGTGTGAGGTATTCATGACGACTCTTACGGGCAAGACTGCACTGGTCACCGGCTCCACCAGCGGCATCGGCCTGGGCATCGCCCTCAGCCTGGCCAAGGCTGGCGCCAACCTGATCCTCAACGGTTTCGGCGATGCCTCCAAGGTGATTGCCGAGGTTGGACAGTTCGGTGGCAAGGTCGGCCATCACCCCGCCGATGTCAGCGACCCGGCGCAGATTGCCGACATGATCGCCTACGCCGAGCGCGAGTTCGGTGGCGTGGACATTCTGGTGAACAATGCCGGCATCCAGCATGTGGCACCAGTGGAAGACTTTCCCGTGGAGCGCTGGGATTCGATCATTGCGATCAACCTGTCGTCGGTGTTCCACAGCACCCGTTTGAGCCTGCCGGGCATGCGCCAGAAAGGCTGGGGCCGGGTCATCAACATCGCCTCGGTGCATGGCCAGGTCGGGTCGGTGGGCAAGGCCGCTTACGTCGCGGCCAAGCACGGGGTAATCGGCTTGACCAAGGTGGTCGGCCTGGAAACCGCCACGACCAATGTCACCTGCAACGCGATTTGCCCAGGCTGGGTGTTGACGCCGCTGGTGCAGAAGCAGATCGATGACCGCATCGCGACCGGGATTGATCCGCAGCAGGCGCAGCATGATTTGCTGGCCGAGAAACAGCCTTCGCTGGAGTTCGTCACGCCGCCGCAACTGGGTGAGCTGGTGTTGTTCCTGTGCAGCGAGGCCGGTAGCCAGGTGCGGGGCGCGGCGTGGAATATTGATGGTGGGTGGTTGGCGCAGTGATGGACCGCTAACCCCTGTGGCGAGGGAGCCTGCTCCCGCTCGGCTGCGCAGCAGTCGCAAATTGGCTGATCCGACCATTTTTGCGGCGGCTTCGCCACCCAGCGGGAGCAAGCTCCCTCGCCACAGAAGACTGTGTGCACACATAGAAGAAGAGGCAAACCATGTCCGACATTCTCTGGCAACCCGACGCCAAGCGCGTCGCCAAAACCCGCATGGAGGCCTTCCGGCGCTTCATCAATCAACGTCACCACCTCGACATCGCCGACTACGCCGATCTGCATCAATGGTCCATCGAGCAGCGGGTCGACTTCTGGCAAGCCATCGTCGATTTCTTTGATATCCGCTTCCACGATCAACCCGACGCGGTGTTGATCGAAGGCGATCATATGCCCAGCGCCCAATGGTTCCCAGGCGCCACCCTGAATTTCGCCGAACACCTGCTGCGCCGTCGCGACGATGCCGTGGCCGTTATCGCCATCGCCGAAAACGGCCAGCGTGAACAGCTGACTTGGGCCGAACTGGCCGAGCATGTCGCCGGCTTTCAAAACAGTCTGATCGCCGCCGGTGTCGGCCTCGGCGATCGCGTCGCCGCGTGCATGCCCAATACCTGGCAAACCCTGGTGGCCATGCTCGCGACCACGAGCCTCGGGGCGATCTGGTCCTGTTCCTCACCGGACTTCGGCACCCAAGGCGTGATCGACCGCTTCGGCCAGATCGAACCGAAGGTGCTGATCACCTGCGCCGGTTACCGTTATGCCGGCAAAGACATCGACCAGCGCACCAAGGTCAACGAAATCCTCGAACGCCTGCCGTCGCTGCAACAATTGATCGTCGTGCCTTACGCTCGACCACAGGCACGTACCGCAGACTTCTGCACCCACGCCGACGTGGCACTCTGGGATGAATTCTACGAACCCGGTGGCGAGCCGGATTTTGTCGCCGTGCCATTCGCACACCCGCTGTACATCCTCTATTCCAGCGGCACCACCGGCGTGCCCAAATGCATCATTCACAGCACCGGCGGCGTACTGCTGCAACACGTCAAGGAACACGGCCTGCATTGCGATCTCGGCCCCGGCGACCGTTTGTTTTACTACACGACGTGCGGCTGGATGATGTGGAACTGGCTGGTCTCGGCCCTGGCCGTGGACAGCGCCGTGGTGCTGTACGACGGCTCACCGTTTCATCCCGGCCCCGAGCGTTTGATCGACCTGATCGACGACGAGCGAATCAGTGTGTTCGGCACCAGCCCCAAATACCTCGCGACACTGGAAAGCACGGGGGTGAAGCCTCGGCAAAGCCATGATCTTGGTAGCCTGAAAACCCTGCTGTGCACCGGCTCTGCGCTATCGCCGCAGAGTTACGACTATGTTTACCGCGACTTCAAGGCTGACCTGTGCCTGGCGTCGATGTCCGGCGGCACCGACATCGTTTCGTGCTTCGTGAACGGCAATCCGTGGCTGCCGGTGCGTCGCGGTGAAATCCAGGGCAAGAGCCTGGGCATGGCCGTCGAGGTCTGGAATGACGCCGGCGCTCCCGTAATGGGTGAAAAAGGTGAGCTGGTCTGCACCCGGCACTTTCCGGCGATGCCCATCGGCCTGTGGAACGACCCGACCGGCGAAAAGCTCCGCGCGTCCTACTTCAGCCAGTTTCCGGGCGTCTGGGCCCAGGGCGATTACGCCGAACAATTGACTCACGGCGCAATGATGATTCACGGCCGCTCGGACGCCGTACTCAACCCCGGCGGCGTGCGCATCGGCACAGCGGAAATCTACCGTCAGGTTGAGAAAGTCCCGCAGGTGATCGACAGCGTGGCCATCGGTCAGCAGTGGCAGGATGACGTGCGGGTGGTGCTGTTCGTGCGTTTGCGCGATGGCGTCGAACTCGACGAGCCCCTGCAACAGCAGATTCGCCAGGTCATTCGCGCCAACACCACGCCACGGCATGTGCCGGCGAAAATCGTCGCGGTAACGGACATTCCACGCACCATCAGCGGTAAAGTGGTCGAGCTGGCGGTGCGGAATGTGGTGCATGGCCAGCCGGTGAAAAACACCGATGCGCTGGCCAATCCAGAGGCCCTGGAACAGTTCCGCGACCGCCCCGAGCTCAAGGACTGAACAACTTCTCTGGCGGGAGCTGCCGGTGTCAGTCCATCAGTCCCCATTCGCCGGGTGGTGCATGGGGGCCCGGTGATGTTTCCGCATGCAGCTTCAGTCGCAGGCGCAAATTGTTCACCGAGTCCGCGTGCTTCAGCGCCTCCTCCTCATCGATCGCACCCTCTTCAACCAACGCGAACAGCGCGCTATCGAACGTCTGCATGCCCTGCTCGACGGACTTCTCCATGATCCCCTTGAGCTCATCGAATTCGTTACGGCGGATCAAGTCACCAATGGTCGGCGAACCGAGCATCACTTCCACCGCTGCCCTCCGTTGCCCATCACGGGTACGCACAAGCCGTTGGGAAACGAACGCTTTGAGATTGTTGCCCAGGTCATGCAGCAGTTGCGTCCGCCGCTCCTCCGGGAAGAAGTTGATGATACGGTCCAGCGCCTGATGGGCGTTGTGGGCATGCAAGGTGGAAATCACCAGGTGCCCGGTGTCGGCAAACGCCAACGCATGCTCCATGGTTTCGCGGTCGCGGATCTCGCCGATCAGCACCACATCCGGTGCCTGGCGCAGGGTATTCTTCAACGCCGCATGAAAACTGCGGGTATCCACGCCGACCTCGCGCTGATTGATGATCGACTTCTTGTGCCGATGAATGTATTCGACCGGGTCTTCGATGGTGATGATATGGCCGCTGCTGTGGCGGTTGCGATAATCGATCAACGCCGCCAGTGAGGTAGACTTGCCTGAGTCGGTGGCGCCGACGAACAGCATCAGCCCCTGTTTGAGCATGACCGTTTCCAGCAGGACCGCTGGCAACCGGAGGTCTTCGAAACGTGGAATGTCGAGTTTGACATTACGCACCACAATCGACATGTCGTTGCGCTGCTTGAAAATGTTGACCCGAAAACGCCCGACACCCGGCAAAGAGATCGCCAGGTTCATCTCCAGTTCCCGATCGAACTCCAGCCGCTGCTCGGCGTCCATGATGGACATGGCAATCGCCGTGATTTCCCCCGGTTTGAATGGCTGGTCGGTCACGGGTTTAAGCACACCATCAAACCGTGCGCAGGGTGGCGCGCCGGTGGACAGGTACAGATCGGAACCCTCCTGGCTGGCCAGAATCTTCAAAAGCCCATCGATTTCCATGGCAAAAAACACCCGCGAAGCATTGAATGAACAGAAATGACCCCAAAAACGGGTCATACCGCGACTAACGCTCTAGGATAGTACGCCGCCAAACTGACTGACGTGCAGGAACACTTTGATGAACGCAACACCCACCGGCAGCGATGCCCAGGCCCTGATTGCCAGACTGGACTGGTCGCGCACCCCGCTCGGCAGCGCCAGTGCCTGGCCGCAGAGCCTGCGTACGGCGGTGGACATCGTGATTCACTCACCGATGCCGATGCTGTTGCTGTGGGGGCCGGAACTCACGCAGATCTACAACGACGGCTTCGCCCTGTTGGCCGGCAGCAAGCATCCGCTCGCTTTCGGACAACCGACACACCAGATCTGGCCAGAACTCAAAGACTTTACCGACCCGATTTACAGCGCCGTCCTACAGGGCCAGGTGCGAACCTACAGCGAACAGCGCTTTACCCTGCAACGTGACAATGACGAGTCCGACTTCTGGCTGGATTTGACCTACAGTCCGATCCGCGATGAAAGCGCCGAGGTCGCCGGGATTCTGGTCACTGCCATCGAAACCAACGAACGCCGACGCATTGCCCTCGAACTTGAACAACGCTCGGCCGCCAGCCTGAAGGCTCAGCGCGAAACCGAGGAACGCCTGCAATTGGCGCTGGCCGCCACCGACGCCGTCGGCACCTGGGACTGGGACATCAGCGAAGACCGCTTCATTGCCGATGCCCACTTTGCCCAGTTGCACGGTATCGATCCGCTACTCGCCAGCCAATTGCCAATCAGCGACTACCTGGGAGCAGTGCATCCGGAAGACCGTGCGATGGTCACCCGCAGCATCAAGCATTGCATCACCCACGGCACCGAATACGCCGAGGAGTATCGCCTGCTGCAACCCGACGGTCAGCTGCGCTGGGTGTTTGCCCGGGGCCGCTGCTACAAGGATCACCATGGCCGGCCCATCCGTTTCCTCGGCGCTGCCCTGGACCTGACCGAACGCAAACACACCGAACAGGCGTTGCGCCAGAGCCAGACCGAGCTGCAACTGATCATCCACGCCATACCGATCCTGATCAGTTACGTCGACAGCGAGGAACGCTTTCGCCTGAACAACGCCGCGTATCTGGATTGGTACGGCCTGACGCCCCAGGAACTCTACGGTCGGACCATTCGTGAGGTGCTGGGTGACGAAGCCTACGCCTTGCGCGCCGAATACATCGCCGAAGCACTGGCAGGCAGAACCTGTTGCTTCAGCATCAGCACGCCGCATCGTGATGGCAGCACCCGTCAGGCCTTGATGAACTACCTGCCCCGCCACGGGCCGGATGGCGCGGTGAACGGTTTCTACATTTTCGTGATCGATGAAACCGAACGCAAACAGACCGAAGAAGCCTTGCGCAATCTCAACGAAACCCTTGAAGAACGCGTTGCCGCCCGCACCCAGCAATTGGCCGAAGCGAACCAGCGCCTGCAAAACGAGATGTTCGAGCGCGAACGTGCTGAAGACGCCTTGCGCCATGCTCAGAAAATGGAAGCGGTCGGTCAGCTCACTGGCGGCATTGCCCATGACTTCAACAACATGCTCACCGGGATTATCGGCAGCCTCGACCTGATGCAGCGCTACATCGCTGACGGTCGCGCCGCCGAGATCGGCCGTTTCACCGAGGCGGCCGTGTCGTCAGCCAACCGCGCGGCCGCCCTGACCCATCGCCTGCTGGCATTCTCCAGACGCCAGTCGCTGGATCGCAAGACGCTGAATGCCAACGCGCTGATTCATTCCCTGGAAGACCTGCTCAGCCGCACCAAAGGCGATCACATCGCACTGAAGCTGCGACTCGCCGATGAAGCCTGGCCGGTCAGCACTGACGTCAGCCAACTGGAAAACGCGTTGCTCAACCTGGTGATCAACGCCCGCGACGCCATGCCCGATGGCGGCGAGTTGCTGATTGAAACGGCCAATGTTTACCTCGACAGCAGCGATATCACCACCCTGGAAACAGTCAAGCCCGGGGATTACGTGATGATTGCCGTCAGCGACAACGGCACCGGCATGACCCCGTCGGTGCTGGCCAAGGCGTTCGATCCTTTCTTCACCACCAAACCCATCGGCCAGGGCACAGGGCTTGGTTTGTCGATGATTTATGGTTTTGCCCAGCAGTCTGGCGGCCACGTCAAACTCCACAGCGTTCCAGGCCAGGGCACCTGCGTTCGCCTTTACCTGCCGCGGCTGTATTTCCCGGAACCGGAGAACACGCTAATGCCCTTCAGCGGCGAGGCGCCAGCGGCGATTGCCGGTGAAACCGTGATGTTGGTGGAGGATGATCCAGCCGTGCGCATGCTGGTCCTCGACTTGCTGAATGAGCTGGGTTATCACGCCCATGAAGCCGAAGACGCGAAGTCTGCCCTGCCCTTGCTGGAGTCCGACGTGCGCGTGGATCTACTCGTGACCGATGTCGGGCTGCCGGGCATGAACGGTCGGCAACTGGCAGAAATCGCGCGCCAGCACCGGCCGGAACTCAAGGTGCTGTTCATGACCGGCTACGCGGAGAAAGCCGCCGAACGCCAGGGTTTCCTCGAGGAAGGCATGGACATGGTGGCCAAACCGTTTTCCATTGATCTGCTGGCCAACAAGATTCGCGCGATGATCGGCCAACCGTAGGAGCTGCCGCAGGCTGCGATCTTTTCAGCGAGTTAGGGCATAATCGCGCGCCCCACGCTGGCACCAGCATAGCCACCACCGTTTCAAGGTATCTGCCCCAATGAAAGCTCAAGCCCGCCATATTCTGGTGAAAACCTCGGAAGAAGCCGAGCAGCTCAAACAACGCATCGCCAAGGGCGAAGCCTTCGATGTGCTGGCCAAGAAATACTCCACCTGCCCGTCCGGCAAGCGCGGCGGTGATCTGGGTGAAGTGCGGCCGGGGCAGATGGTGGGTGTGATTGACGCGGTGATCTTCAAGAAACCGCTGCGGGTGGTGCACGGACCGATCAAGAGCAAGTTCGGGTATCACCTGGTACAGGTGTTTTACCGGGATTGATCGGTTGGCCGAGACCTCCTGCGACGAGGGAGCTTGCTCCCGCTCGGCTGCGAAGCAGTCGTAAAACCTGAGAATGCGGTGTGCCTGACAGTAGGTGCTTTCAGGTATTGGGGCTGCTTCGCAGCCCAACGGGAGCAAGCGCCCTCACCACAAATCATTCGTCTCAGTCTTTGGGGATCAACGCCCCCGGCACCTGAATCACTCGACTCGCCAACCGATGCCCGGCCTCGGCCGCTTCTACCGGGCTGCCGCCCTTGAGCCGACTGGCAAGGTACGCCGCACTGAACGAATCCCCCGCCGCCGTGGTATCGACCACGCGTTCAACCTTGTGCGCCGGCACCTCGAACGACTCGCCGTCACAACGAATCAGACACGCCTCGGCGCCGCGCTTGAGCACCACTTCCGGCGTGCCCATTTGCGCGTAAGCGGCAAACACCGCCTCGCAACCGGAAAAATGGAACAGCGCCTGCTCGTCATCCACCGTCAGCAACGCGAGGTCGACATACGGCAACACGCTGCGATAAGCCGCCCGAGCCTCCTCGATCGACGCCCACAAACGTGGCCGGTAATTGTTATCGAACACAATGCGCGCATCGCGCTGCCGGGCTTCGATCAGGGTTTCCAGCAGTTTCGCCCGACCTTGCACGCCAAGCACCGCCAGGGTGATGCCGCTGAAATACAGCACGTCGTAGTCCGGCAACGCCGCGAGAATGGGGGCCGCCGCCGGGGTGGTGAAGCAGTCACGGACCGCGGCTTCGTTGCGCCAATAGAGAAAACGGCGCTCGCCGGCGGCGTCGGTCTGGATGCAATACAGCCCGGGCAAGCGGCCGGGCAAGCGCTGGACCCTGCCCAGACCGATGTTTTCGTCGGCCCAGCTCTGGCACATGGCGTCGCTGAAACTGTCATCGCCCAGGGCAGTGACGTAATCCACCGCACCACCATCGCCCAGTTCGCGGGACAGGTAGACCGCGGTGTTCAAGGTATCGCCGCCGAAGCTCTGTTGCAGACTGCCGTCGGCACGTTGCTGCAGCTCGATCATGCATTCGCCGATCAGGGCGATACGCGGGGCGTTGGGGCCGAGGGTGTTGATGGTGTTCATGTTTTCGAATCTCTGGTGTTTCTATGTTGTCTGGGATGGCCCTATCGCGAGCAGGCTCGCTCCCACAGGGGGAACGCATTCCATTGTGGGAGCGCCTGCTCGCGATAGCCGCTCCTCGGTTCCGAACCTTAGAAACAGGTTTCCATGGTTTCGATGACATTCAACTGCTCATCCACCAGACACCCGGTCCGCCACTTGTCGAACGTCAGGCACGGGTGCGAAGTCCCGAACGAAATGATATCGCCCACCCGCAACTCAACACCTGGCGCCACCGTCATGAACGCATGCTGGTCCATTACCGCCGTCACCTTGCAGGCGCTGACATCGTCGCCCTTCGCCGGCACCGCACCGGCCTTGTAACGCAGCAACGGCACCGGCAGACCGGCGTCGTAGGCCACATCGCGCTTGCCCAGAGCGATCACCGCAAAACCCGGCTCCGGCAACGACTGCACGTGAGCCCAGACTTCCAGCGCCGGACGCAGGCCTTCGTGCAAATCGCTGCGGCGGTCGAGCACGCAGCATTGCGCTTCTTTATAGATGCCATGGTCGTGCGCCACGTAGCTGCCGGGGCGCAATACGCTGAGGAAACGGCCGGCGGCGTTTTGCGCTTCGAAGGATTCGGCAATCAGGTCGTACCAGGCTGAACCCGACGCGGTGATGATCGGCTTGGCAATGGCGAACGCGCCACTGTCCTGCAACTGCACCGCCAGACGCACCAACGACGCCGCAAACTCACGGATGCCGGTGACGGCATGATCACCATGGATCACGCCTTCATAGCCTTCAATGCCGGTCAACGCCAATGCCGGTTGGGCGTTGATGGCTTTGGCCAGCGCGAGCACTTCCTCTTCCGTACGGCAGCCACAACGACCGCCGACCACGCCGTACTCGATCATCACGTTGAGGCGTACGCCGCGCGAAGCGAAATACGCGCCGAGGTCCGCGACGTTGTCCGGGTGATCGACCATGCAATGGAAATCGAACGTCGGGTCCGCCAGCAAATCAGCGATCAGCGCCATGTTCGGCGTACCGACCAGTTGGTTCGCCATCAGCACCCGACGGACGCCATGGGCATACGCCGCACGGGTTTGCGTGGCGCTGGCCAGGGTGATGCCCCAGGCGCCGGCGTCCAGTTGGCGGCGAAACAGTGCCGGGGTCATGCTGGTCTTGCCGTGGGGCGCGAGTTCGGCGCCGCTATTGCTGACGAACGCCTGCATCCAGCGAATGTTGTGTTCCAGCGCCTCGCGATGCAGCACCAGCGCTGGCAGGCTGACGTCGCGCACCAGGTGGGCACCGGTCTGGGCGAAACCCTTTTCCACGGCGGCAGTATTTTGGGCAGTAGACATGGTCGAACTCCTCACATTCGCGGCCGCAGGCAGCCGCTGTTATTCGTTAATGCGACGGGCCAGGCGGTTGGCGTTGTCGATCAACACCCGGCGATAGTCGTTGTAATGTGTCTTGGCATCGGCCCGCGGGGCGACGATGCACAAGGTAGCAATGGCCACGCCGTTCGGGTCTTTGACCGGGGCGGCGAAGCAATGGGTAAAGGTGTCGGCGACGCTGTCGAACGAGAAAAACCCGTCGATACCGGCCTGACGGATTTCACCGAGAAACTGCTCCAGCGGCAGGCGCTCGCCGTTGGGCAGGATGAAGTCGTCGTGATCGATCAGGTCGATGATTTCCTCGTCGCTCAGGTGCGCCAGCAACAGGCGTCCGGATGCGGTCCACGGGATTGGGGCGTTCTCGCCGATGTCCGAGGAAATGCGGAAATGCCGCTCGCCCTCTTTCATCAATGCCACCGTGTACTTGCGCCCGTTGAGCAGGCACATCTGCGCGGTCTCATGGGTCTGGCTGACGATCTCCTGCAAGGCGTGGTCGGCCTCGCGGGTCAGGTCGAAGTGGCGCAAATGCGCCTGGCCGAGAAAATACAGCTGACGGCCGAGGTAGACGTGACCGTCCTTGCCCACAGGCTCGAGAATCCGCCGTTCCAGCAGCGAGGCCACCAGTTCGTAGACCGTGGATTTCGGGCTGCCGATGCCGCTGGCGATTTCATTCGGACGCAGGGGCTGGCCGATTTCCTTGAGGAAATCGAGGATATCGAACGCCCGGTCCAGACCGCGAGCCCGGCGCTTGATGGTGTCTTCGGTCATTTCAGTAGTCCCCATTAAAGTGCCGGGAGTTTAACCAGAGTGCGGTGGCGACTGTTAGGACGCCATCGCTGGCAGGCCAGCTCCCACAGGGATGGAGAGTGTGTCTGCAATCTGTGGCAGCCCATAGAATCCTGTGGGAGCTGGCCTGCCAGCGATGGGCGCGACTCGGTTCAGGCCTTTTTCTTGTACGCGATGCAGTCGATCTCGACTTTGCAATCCACCATCATGTTCGCCTGCACACAGGCACGGGCCGGAGCGTGTTCGGGTTTGAAGTACTCGGAGAAGACCTTGTTGAAACTGGTGAAATCCCGCGGATCCTCCAGCCACACGCCCGCACGCACCACATCTTCCAGGCCATAACCGGCCTCTTCCAGAATCGCGATCAGGTTCTTCATGGCCTGGTGAGTCTGCTCGACGATGCCGCCCACAATGATCTCGCCATCCAGCGCCGGCACTTGCCCGGACACGTGCAGCCAACCATCGGCTTCAACGGCACGGGCGAAAGGGCGAGGCTGGCCGCCAGCGGCGGTGCTGCCGGTGCCGTAACGAGTAATGCTCATGTGTGTTTCTCCTGATTGAAAGGGGTTTAGAACCGAGTGTTTTTCAGAAACTCGGCAAGACGCGGCGATTGCGGGCGTTCGAACAGCTCCTTGGGTGGCCCCTGCTCTTCGATCCGCCCCTGATTCATGAAAACGATCTTGTCCGAGACCTCGAAGGCGAAACGCATTTCGTGGGTTACCAACAGCATGGTCATGCCGTCTTCGGCGAGCCCCTTGATCACGCTCAACACTTCGCCCACCAGCTCCGGGTCGAGGGCCGAGGTGACTTCGTCGA
The DNA here is from genome assembly GCF_000293885.2 of Pseudomonas fluorescens NCIMB 11764. NCBI lineage: Bacteria > Pseudomonadati > Pseudomonadota > Gammaproteobacteria > Pseudomonadales > Pseudomonadaceae > Pseudomonas > Pseudomonas fluorescens. The sequence continues at coordinate 4,198,863 of NZ_CP010945.1, read as the reverse complement.
ACAGCATCAGGCTCGGGTTCATCGCGATCGCCCGGGCAATCGCCACACGCTGTTGCTGACCGCCAGACAACTGACCGGGATAATGATCACGTCGCTCCAGCAGGCCGACCCGCTCCAGCCACTTTTCCGCCAGGGCCACGGCCTCGTCCTTGTGCAGTTTCTTGACCTTGAGCAGACCGAGGGTGACGTTCTGCAAGGCTGTCAGGTGCGGGAACAGATTGAATTGCTGGAACGCCATGCCGGTCATGGCGCGATGCCGGGCAATGACTTTTTCCGGGTGCCGTACGCGCTTGCCGTTGACCTCGTCATAACCGATGGACTCGCCATCGAGCACGATCTGCCCACCCTGAAACTCTTCGAGCATGTTCACGCAGCGCAGCAGCGTGGTCTTGCCCGAACCGCTGGAACCGATCAGCGTGACCACGTTGCCGCGCTGCAGGGTCAGGTCTACGCCCTTGAGCACTTCCAGCTGGCCATACTTTTTGTGCAGCCCGCGAATGTCCAGCAGGGGCTGCCCGTTTTGAGCGTTCGAAACTTGAGGTTGAGTCATGGCAAGGCCACCCGCTTTTCAATGTGCCGGCCGAGTAATTCGATGGCGTAGTTGATGACGAAAAACAGAAATCCGGCGAACAGGTAAAACTCGAGGGTCATGAACGTCCGGGCGATAATCTGCTGGGTGCTGAGCAGCAACTCGGCGACGCCGATCACCGACAACAGCGTCGAGGCCTTGACGATCTCGGTGGACGAGTTGACCCAGGTCGGCAGGATCTGCCGCAACGCCTGGGGCAACAGCACATAGCCGAGGGATTGGAAAAACGTCAGGCCAATCGCCTTGCTCGCTTCCATCTGTCCGCTCGGCAACGCTTGCAGCGCACCGCGCACAATCTCGGCGACGTGGGAACCGCAGAACAGCGTCAACCCCAAGGCACCGGCCTGAAACGCGCTGATCTGCCAGCCCAGCGCCGGCGCCATGTAGAAGCAGGCCAGCACCAGCACAAACACCGGCGTGCCGCGAATGATGTCCACGTAGAAACGGAACGGTGCGCGCATCCAGAACTTGCCGTAGGTCAGCACCAGCCCCGTGACAATGCCGACCATCGTGCCCAGCAAAATCGCCAGGGCCGACACCTGCACACTGGTGAGAAAGCCTTGCCACAACACTTCGCGGGCAACCCACAATTCATGCAACCAACTGGGTGATTCGTACATGGGGCCTCCTATCGGCGGATCGCCAGACGCTGCTCGAGGTAACGCAGCATCATGGCAATGAGGTAACAGGCCGCAACATAGAGCGCTGTAGTGACCATCCAGGTTTCAATCACCCGGTAGCTCTCGACATTGATCTTGCGCGCGTAATAGGTCAGCTCCGGCACGGCAATCGCCGCCGCCAGCGAGGTGTCCTTGAACAGCGAAATGAAGTTGTTCGACAGCGCCGGCAACACATTGCGCAGCATCACCGGGACGGTGACGTAGGCCTTGACCTGCCACTCGCCCAGACCGATCGCCAACCCGGCTTCGCGCTGCCCCTTGGGAATGCTCAACAAGCCGCCACGGAACACTTCGGTCAGGTAAGCCCCGGCGTACAGCGACAGGGTGATGATGAACGACGGGATCTTGTCCAGACGAATGCCGAGACTCGGCAAGGCGAAGTAAATCAACAGAATCAACACCAGAATCGGCGTATTGCGGATCACCGTCACATACACCGATGCCAGCACCCGCAACGCGCGATGCTTTGACAGCAAGGCAAACGCCATCAGCAGGCCGATCACGCAGCCGATGGCGATCGACACCAGCGCCAGCTCAAGGCCCAGACCGAGCCCCGCCAGCAAGGTGTCGAAATCGCGCCACACGGCGGCAAAGTTCAACTGATAGTTCATGGTCAGCAGTACCTTGAACGGGGCGATTCATCACCGCCCCGCTCTCACGGGATCATTTGAATTCGACAGGGAAACCGATGGCTGGAGTAGGCAGATCGACACCGAACCACTGTTTGAAGGACGCCGCGTAAGTCGGGAACTCAACGCCGGTCATGGCTTCATGCAGGGTGGTGTTGACGAAGTTCAGCCAGTCCTGATCGCCACGCTTTACGGCACAGGCGTAGGTTTGCGGGCTCCAGGCGTAGGACGGGCTGCGATAGCGGCCGGGGTTCTGCACCATCAGGTATTTCACCGACGACTGATCGGTGGCGGCGGCGTCGGCACGGCCGGAGTTCACCGCCTGATACATCAGGTCCACGCTGTCGTACTGATCGACCTTGGCTTTGGGCAGCGCCTGATGCACCAGCTCTTCGGCGTACACGTTCTGCAGCACTGCTACGGTCACGCTGTCATTGGCCGCCTTGAGGTCTTCGATTTCCTTGTACTTGCTGTTCGCCGGCAACAGCAGGCCGACACCTTCGCGGTAGTACGGCAACGTGAAGGCGACCTGTTGCGCACGGCTGGCGGTCACGGTGATGAACTGGCAGCTCATGTCGACCTTGTCGGTCAACAGGTTGGGAATCCGCGCATCGGATGACTGCACCACAAACTCGACCTTGCTCGGGTCGTTGAACAACCCTTTGGCGACCATCCGCCCGATATCGATATCAAAACCCTGCAACTTGCCATCCGCTCCCTGGAAATGCCACGGCGCGTTGGTACTGCCCGTACCCACGATCAGTTTCCCGCGGGCCAGCACACTGTCGAGCTTGCTGTCCGCCGCCTGGGCAACGCCCACGGCAGCAGCCGAAGCCGCAAAGAGAAAAACACACGCTTTAAACAAGGAAGGTCGGCGATGCATGGCAAGCACTCCAGGATGATGTTTATTCCGCTATACCGGAACTAGGTATGTAACAACGGAATAGACAGCAGAAAGTGTGCCACAGGTTGTGACAGGAATGTAGGGGAGATTGAAAAGTGTTTTGAATCAGTGGGATGGGATTTTTCGGGGAAAATGCGTTACGAATCGAGACGATGGCGTAGCGCTACCGTTGGCTACAGAAGACGGGTATTTGCACCACAGTTGACGTTCAGCGAATCAAAATAAAGCAAAGCTCATTGAGCAGGCTTTGTCAGAATCTGTATATCCGCGAACTTCAGGTCGGGTATCAGACTGTCATCGTCAGAACGCCGCCCGGACCAAGCCCCCTCCCACAGGGGTAATACAATACCTGTGGGAGCGAGTCTGTTCCGGGCGGCGTTCCGACGATGAGGCCCTTAAACCCAAAGAAAAACTACTGGCCGATCCGCAACAGCCGAACCCGTGTCACCCGCCGCTCTTCAACCGCCACCACTGTCAAATGCCAGCCTTCCCACTCATGGCTGTCGCCAATCATCGGCAGCCGATCCAACAGACTCACCACCAGTCCGGCGAGGGTCTGATAGTCGTCGGTAGGTTCGGCAGCAAACCCGGTCCGCTGACGCACCCGCGCCAGGTTCAGCGCGCCGCTGACCACGAATCCGCCTTTCTCCTCGACCACATCCGGACCTTCGATTTCGCTGGCATCGGGCAACTCACCGGCAATCGATTCGAGAATGTCGGTCATGGTCAGCACGCCGACGAAGTCACCGAATTCATTGACCACAAAGGCAATGTGAGTCGAGGCTTTGCGCATCTGTTCCAGAGCGTTGAGGATCGAATAACTGTCGAGCAAATTGAGGGTCTTGCGCGCCAGGTGCTCGAGGTTTGGCTCGTTGCCGGACAGGTATTCCTTGAGCAATTCCTTCTTGTGCACGAAGCCCAGCGGCTCATCCACCGCACCATCGCGAATCAGCGGCAGGCGCGAGTAGGACGAATGCATCAGCCGTGCACGGATGGCTTCCGCGTCGTCGGACAGGTCGATGTGATCGACATCGGCGCGCACGGTCATCAGCGTGCGGATCGGACGCTCGGCCAGTTGCAAGACACCGCTGATCATCACGCGCTCGCGGCGATCGAACAGCTCCTCGCTCGGTGCTTCGCCGTTGTCCAGCAGATCGGAGATCTCCTCGCCCACCTCTTCCGCCGCCAACTTGCGACCGCCCAACAAACGCAGCACAGCGTGGGCCGTACGCTCACGCATGGGTCGCAGGCCCTGCATGGACTTCTTGCGCCGGGCCCGGGCGATCTGGTTGAAAATTTCGATCAGGATCGAGAAACCAATGGCCGCGTACAAGTAGCCCTTCGGAATGTGGAAGCCCAGGCCTTCAGCGGTCAGCGCGAAACCGATCATCATCAGGAAGCCCAGACACAGCATGATGACCGTCGGGTGTGCGTTGACGAAACGCGTCAGCGGCTTGCTGGCGACGATCATCAGGCCGATGGAGATGATCACCGCGATCATCATTACCGCCAGTTCATCGACCATGCCCACCGCGGTAATCACCGCGTCGAGGGAGAACACCGCGTCGAGCACCACGATCTGCGCGACGATCGGCCAGAACTGCGCGTAAGCCGTACTGGATGAGCGTTCGCCAACATGACCTTCGAGTCGCTCGTGCAATTCCATGGTCGCTTTGAACAACAGGAACACACCACCGAACAACATGATCAGGTCACGACCGGAGAAGCTCTTGTCGAACACTTCGAACAGCGGCTGGGTCAGGGTCACCAGCCAGGAAATACTTGCCAGCAGGCCCAGGCGCATCAGCAGCGCCAGTGACAAACCGATGATTCGCGCACGGTCGCGTTGCTCGGGGGGCAGTTTGTCCGCGAGGATCGCGATAAACACCAGGTTGTCGATGCCGAGCACCAGCTCCAGCACGATCAACGTCAGCAGGCCCAGCCACGCGGTGGGATCAGCTATCCATTCCATAAAAACGTCTCGATCTCTTCAGTGAATTCAGAATGCCGGACACGGCAAAGCGCGGCGCAGAGGCCGTGGAGTTGCAATGGCAAGGGTGTTCTGAAATCGAAAGACCGGGTGTTTCACGCGTGTCAAACGCGCACGGTGGCGCGAAGAAGAAGGATAACCGGGAGGCTCCAAAAGGGTGTTCATGCAAATCCTGAAAGGAAAAAGGCATTCGAGCGTACATGTGAAAGCGACTTTTCCTACAGCCGGAAATCATTACAAAATCTGTACACCTCTGGATTTCCAATGTCCGACAGATTGCTCGCGAAGCTGTTGCTTTCAGCGGTTTTTCACCCGCTCGATGTACCGCACCACCGCCGCTGATTTCTCGAACCGTCGATGAATCAACGACAACCACGAGCTCGCCTCACACCCTTTGATCGACCGGTACAGCACGCCAGGCAAACCGACATGCCCGACCACCGACTCCGGCACCACCGCCACGCCCTGCCCCAGCGACACCAGCGCCAGCACTGCCACCAGCCCGCCGGGTTGCGCGCCCAGTTTCGGTGCAAACCCGCCCTCGGCAGCGACTTGCAAGGTGCCGCTGATCTGTTCCGGCAGGATGAACGTCTCGGCCTGCAGATGCTCCGGGCCGATCTCGGTCAAACGGCACAACCAGGATTCGCTCGACAGCGCCAGCACAAAGCCTTCCGCGTCGAGGCGGATGGCGTCCAGGCCCTCGGGCAAGGTCATGGGTGAGCGGACATAACCGATGTCGAATCGCCCTTCGAGCACCATCGTCGGCAACGACACCATGGGGCTTTCGCGCACATTCAGGCTGACGTCCGGACACTCGCGACTGAAAGCCTGCACCTGCTTTTGCAGCAATCCCGAGTACACCGCCGAGGCCACGTAACCCAGTTCGATATGGCCTATATCCCCGCGTCCGGCGCGCTGGGCATTTTGCTGGGCGTATTCGAATTGCCGCACCGTCGCTTCAGCTTCGATCACCAGCGCAGCGCCGGCTTCGGTCAGGCTGACTTCCCGTGTCTGGCGCACGAACAGGCGCGTGCCGAGTTCGTTCTCCATGTCCTGGATCTGCCGAGTCAGGGTCGGCGGTGCGATACCGAGCTGTTCGGCGGCGCGCGTGAAGTTACCTTGCCGGGCAACGGCCAGAAAATAGCGGAAATGCCGTATATCCATCGGTGCATTAGCTCAAAGGTAATGAAGTCCCGTTTTCCGGCTAACAATGACAGCAAACGGTCGCGATAAGCTCGTGGTGCAATCACAGTAGAGAGCCCATGCCATGTACGTCAAACCCCTTAGCACTTCCGCGATCAATGGCCTTGCTCAAAAGGCAATCACATCATGAGCCGCGTCAGTCCGCGTCTGACGTTGTTGACGGCTTCCGGCGTCTGCTCGCTGATCGTCCTCGACACCAACATCGTCGCCGTCACCCTGCCCACCATTGCCCGGGACCTGGGTGCGAACTTTGCCGATATCGAATGGGTGGTCAGCGCCTACATGCTCGCTTTCGCCGCCCTGCTGTTACCGGCAGGCAGCATCGCCGACCGCTTCGGTCGGCAGAAAACCCTGCTCTGTGGCCTGGGCTTGTTCATTCTCGCGTCCATCGGTTGCGGCGCGGCACCCACGGCGTTGTTCCTCGACATCGCCCGGGCAATCAAAGGCGTCGGTGCGGCGTTGTTGCTGACCTCGGCGCTCGCCTCCATCGGCCACACCTTTCACGATGAGGTTGAGCGGGCGAAAGCCTGGGCGTTCTGGGGCGCGTGCATGGGCGTGGCAATGACCGCTGCGCCGACCATTGGCGGGCTGATTACCGAATACATCGGCTGGCGCTGGATTTTCTACCTCAATTTGCCAGTGGGCCTGTTCCTGATGCTGATGGTCTGGCGCGCGGTGCCGGAATCTCGCGATCCCCAATCCGCACGCCTCGATCCCTGGGGCAGCCTGGCGTTCAGTGCCAGTCTGCTGTGCCTGATCTGGGGCCTGATCGAGGCCAACCGGATCGGTTGGAACAACCCGACCACCTACACCCGAATGATCGGCGGCGCGCTGTTGTTGGGATTGTTTGTCGTGATCGAGCGGATGCAGCAGCGGCCGATGGTTGACCTGCAATTGTTCAAGCACCCACGCTTCATCGGTGCGCTGCTGGGCATGTTTGCCTATGCCGGCTGCGCCCAGGTGATGATGACGTTGCTGCCGTTTTATCTGCAGAACGGCCTGGGTTTCTCGGCCATCGCTTCAGGGCTGGGGATGTTGCCGTTTGCACTGACCATGCTGGTTTGCCCGCGTATCGGCGTGCGCCTGGCCAGCCGTTTTGCCCCGGCGACGTTGATGGCCACCGGTTTGACCCTGGTCGGCAGTGGCAACCTGCTGAGCGCCTGGGCGGTCAGCAGCGGCGGATACCTGCCCTTCGCCCTGGCCATTGCCGTGACGGGCGCCGGTGCCGGGCTGCTCAATGGCGATACACAGAAAAACATCATGGCCTGCGTGCCGCGGGAGCGCACCGGCATGGCGTCGGGCATGAGCACCACCATGCGCTTCAGCGCAATCGTGCTGGCTATCGGCGTGTACGGAGCGTTGCTGTCCAGTCATACCGAGCAATTGCTGCGCGCCAGTCTGTCGGCACAGGGGACGCAATGGCAAGACCAGACCCAGGGCATCGCCTCGCGGGTGGTGGCCGGCGACATGACGGCGGCGCTGGGCCTGCTGCCGGAAACCGCGCGCAGCCTCGTCGAACCGCTGGCCCGGCAGGCGTTCGTCGGCGGCTTCAGTCTCTTGCTGTTGATCGCCGGCTTACTGGCATTGCTGGGAGCGCTGGTGGTGGGCACGCTGATGCGCAATCCGATCCTCGCGCCATCGGCCGCCGCCATTAACGCGAATGCTTGAATGAAGCCAGCACCCGTACGGCATTGGCGTCGCAGCCCATGCCGTCGGGTTTCGCCTGAATATCGTCGATCACCGCCAACAGCTTTGACTTGCTCTGCGCCAGGTGCCGCTGCATTTCTTCAATCTGCTCGACTTTGCGCTGGAGACCCGCCATCAGTTCGTCGTGCTTGAATTCCCCGGTCGCGGTGTCTGGCATCAACTGTTTCAACTCTTCCAGACTGAACCCGGCCTGCTGCGCGCACTGGATGAGATACAGCGTTTGCAAGACCTGCTCGGGATAATGCCGGTAGCCGTTCGCCCGGCGTTCCACTTTCTGGATCAGGCCCTGGGCTTCGTAAAACCGAATGCGCGACGGGTTAAACCCGCTTAACTGCGCCAATTCACCAATCTTCATCTCAGCCTCATTTGCCTGCTTGACATTAAAGTTAACTTTAAGCTTAGCCTCTGCTCTTCACTGATGAGGAGTCAAGCATGTCGCCCTTCCAAGCGTTGAATTTGCCCAACGGCCAGACCATCGGCAATCGCATTGCCAAAGCGGCAATGGAAGAGAACCTTGCCGATACCGGACAGGCGCCGTCCGATGCGCTGTTTCGGTTGTATCAGGCCTGGGCCGGGGGCGAAGCCGGATTGTTGCTGACCGGTAACGTGATGATCGATCGTCGTGCGATGACCGGCCCCGGTGGCGTGGTGCTGGAAGATGGTCGCGACATGGAACGCTTTCGCCAATGGGCAACGATTGGCCGTTTCGGTGGTGCGCACTTCTGGATGCAGCTCAACCATCCGGGGCGCCAGACCATGGCCAACCTCGGCCAGCAAGCGTGGGCGCCCTCGGCGGTAGCGCTGGATCTTGGTTCATTTTCCAGGATGTTTGCCGAACCCAAACCGATGTCCGAAGACGATATCGCCGAGGTGATCACACGCTTCGCCACCAGCGCTGCACTTGCTGAAAAAGCCGGGTTCACCGGCGTGCAGATTCATGCGGCACACGGTTACCTGCTCAGTCAGTTCCTGTCGCCGCTGACTAACCGTCGAACTGACTGTTGGGGCGGCGCCCTGAAAAATCGCGCGCGTCTGCTGCTGGACGTTGTCCGCGCCGTTCGCCAATCCGTGTCGCCGCAGTTTTGTGTCGCGGTGAAGCTCAACTCCGCCGACTTCCAGCGCGGCGGATTCGATGCCGAAGACGCCCGACAAGTGATTCAGTGGCTCAACGATTTGCAGATCGATTTGTTGGAGTTGTCGGGCGGCAGCTACGAAGCCCCGGCCATGCAAGGCGAGGCGCGCGATGGCCGGACCCTGGCGCGGGAAGCGTACTTTCTGGAGATGGCCGGCGAACTGGCCAGCGTGGCGCGCATGCCAGTGATGGTGACGGGCGGCATTCGACGCCTGGCGATCGTCGAACAGGTGCTCGACAGCGGCATCGCCATGGCCGGCATCGGCACGGCGCTGGCCCTCGAACCGCAGTTGGTCAAACACTGGCGCGAAGGCCAGGACAGCCATCCGCAACTGCCGCCGATCCGCTGGAAACGCAAGCCGTTAGCGGCGCTGGCGAGCATGGCAGTGGTGAAATTCCAGCTCCATCGATTGAGCCGCGGACGCACGCCGCGACCTGCAGTGTCGGCGGTCTGGGCGCTGATCCTCGACCGCTTGTACATCAGCCGCCGTACGCGGCAGTACCGGCAGGCGATGGGCAAATAATCGAAGGTGGGTTCAAAGGATGAAGTGATCGAGTTGATAGGGACTGCCTGGTCTCGCTGACGCTGGGAGATCGCGCCGACCCTATCGGCCGGAGAAACGCAGTCGCGAGAGCTGCCGCAAATCCCCCGCGACGTAATAGTCATGGGTCCAGCTGTCATCCGCCGTCAGCGGATGGACCTGCTTCAGCGCAAGCTTCCTGGCGAAATAGCGAAAGCGGTAATGCTCGTAGAACCGCAGCAACTCCAAACCGTAACGATCAGCCAGGTCGGTATCGCCACGAACGATCAGGTAGTTTTCGTCGTTGCCATTGCTGGCCGCAGCACTGAGGTTGTGGCTGCCGCTGATGATCGTCGGCGCGTCGCTGGTGAAGTCGGTGACCACGGCTTTGGTGTGCACCAGCAGGTTACCCTTCTGGCCTTTCATGTTCTCGCGAAGCCAGCCTTCCAGCCCGGTGTTGAGCAGCGCGGTAGCGGCGAACTCGGCGCTGCGGTCGGCGTGGAAACCGGTAATGCGGCTGGCGGTGTTTTGCAGGCCGTAACGCAAAATGTCGTCGTGGGGCTGGCCGAGCAAGGCGTTGAGGATGTCGTCGGGCAACGCGAACGCAGTGACGAACAACACGTCCTTTTTCGCGGCGGTGATGATCTCGACGAACTCACGCAAATCGCCTTGACCCGAGCGTGGGGAGAAGCCGGCGAACAACGGCTGCTGTGGGCCCATCGGGTTGTGTTGCGTGATCCATTGCCGGGTGGCGCCGACGTCGGCCGGTGTCGCCCAGACCTGCTCGAAGGTCCGCAGATAACTGGCGCTGACGCTGGCATCGTCCAGCACATGCACCACGTTCGCCTGGCGATAAACGCCATTGGGTGTGAAATTGGTGCTGCCACAGAGCACCGCTTCGGGCTGAAGCTGCCCGGCTGCATCGACCCGGCTCAGCACCATGAATTTGTTGTGGAAGATGTTGTGGGTGATTCGCCCGCGCTTGTTGGCCGCCGGGATTTTTTCCAGGCTGGCTTCGTTGATGGCGGTGTCGTCATCGTCGGGTTGCGCGTGATACAGAACACGAACCCGCACGCCTCGCTCGAACGCCGCGTTGACGGCATCGACGATCACCTGCAACTCGTACTCGTAAATGGCGATGTCCAGCGCCCACCGATCATCCACCGCCCGCTCGATGAATCCCAGCAAGCGCCCGAGCAGACCATTTTCCAGCCATTGCCGAGGGGCGTCGGGCCAGGCCTCGATGGGCAGGTTTTTGTTGGCACTGATCAGTGCGTCAAGGTCGGGAAACTTGCGCTGGAACGCCTGACTGGCGGCCACCGCGCGGTTGAAGATGACACTTTGATGCTGCGGCAGGCCATTGTCGGACGTGACGGTCACTTCCAGGAACTCGCCCAGCTGCGGTGCGTCAGCGCTGCCGTACGCCAGGTGAATCCGGTAATGGATCGTCATGCCCGGATTGACCGCGTAATCGGCCCAGCGAAATTTCTGCAACGGCGCGAGATCGCTCGGGGTGGCGTGAAACTGCGGGAACGTATGAGTCTTGCCGGGAAACGTCAGGCTGTTGAACAGGAACAACCAGGGCTTGCTGCCCTGCTGTTTTTCGATGGCAAAACCCAGCAAGCCTGTGCGACGGGATTCGGCCAGGTCCATGGCCAGCAGCACGCCGTTGGTGCCGGCGTAGGCCTTGACGCGAAAATCGTCCTGACTGTTTGTGGCGAGAACACGCATGCTTCACTCCTGTGAATGGCGGCGTTCAGAGCATAGGACAGCGCTGCGCATTGGTCGGGATTATCCGATACCGAGGCGACCCTATCGCGAGCAGGCTCGCTCCCCCAGAGATCTGCGGTGTTCACCGATCCCCTGTGGCGGCAACACAATACTCAGCCTGAAAGCAAATCGTCGATATGCCGATAATCTGCCTGCAACTCTGCCGCCAACTGCTGCGCCCGCCCCAACCGAATCGGCCCGCGCTCAATGTCGATCAAAAGCCCTGGGCACTCTAGCGCCGGCAACCCCGACCAATCCTTCAACCGCCCATCCGTCACCAGCAACCACCGCTGCTGTTCCGCCGGAAAGCGTTTTTGCCGTGCCGCGAGCCATCGCCCCGCCTCGCCGAGCGCCGCCAGCAACGGCGTGCCACCGCCCGCGCCGAGGCCATCGAGCCAACCGTGTAAACCGCTGGAAGCTCTTAACCCCTGCACTTGCCACGTGGGTGCATGACCGCTGGCCGTCAACAACGCCAGTCGCGCGCGCTGGCGGTAAGCGTCGTCGAACAGTTGTGCCAGCAAACCCTTGGCATCGCTCAATGCCTGGTGGCGGCGTGTCGAGGCCGAGGCGTCGACGATCACCAGCCACAACTCGTGGGGCGAACGGGTGCGCACATGAAACAGCACATCCTGGCGTTGTCGAGGGCGGCCATTGAGCAAGGTGCCGGGCCAGTTGATCGAGCCGCTGTGCGCAGCCTGACGCTTGCCCTGTTTGCCGTTGGCCAGCGGTCCGGCGCGGGGTCTGGCATTCGCCCCCGCATCAGATCGAGGGCGAATGCCTAGGGCTTTTTTGGCCAGCTCGGCACGTCGCGTCGGGCACCGATCGGCAGCGCCTGGGCAGGCATTTCGCCCCACTGGCCCTGGCCTTCACTCGGGCTGGAATGTTGTGGTGAGGGTTGCTGGGCCTGCTGCGGCGCTGGTGGCTGCGATTGTTCGCGACGACGGTGACGCAAGGCAAATTCGGCCACCGCGTCGATATCGTCTTCGGCAATGGCGCTCGCCCCCCGCCACGCCGAATGGGCGCGGGCGGCGCGCAGCCAGACCAGATCGGCGCGCAGGCCATCGACACCGGCGGCGAAACAACGCTCGGTAATCTGTGCCAGCGCTTCATCGTCGAGGGGGATGCTCGCCAGCGTGCGGCGCGCGCGCTCACAACGTTCACGCAGCGACTGCTGCTGGCTCTCCCATTCGGCGCAGAACCGTTGCGGATCGCTGTCGAAATCCAGACGCCGGCGGATGATCTGGCCCCGTTGGGCCGGTGCGGTATGGCCACCGAGCGCCACGTTCAAGCCAAAGCGGTCGAGCAATTGCGGCCGCAGCTCACCCTCTTCCGGGTTCATCGTGCCAATCAGCACGAACTTCGCTGAATGCCGATGGGAAATGCCATCGCGCTCGATCAGGTTGGTGCCGCTGGCGGCGACGTCAAGCAGCAGGTCCACAAGGTGATCGGGCAGCAGATTGACTTCATCGACGTACAGCACTCCGCCGTCAGCCTTGGCCAACACGCCGGGAGAGAACTGTGCGCGACCTTCGCTCAGGGCTGCGTCGAGGTCGAGGGTGCCGACCAGGCGTTCTTCCGTGGCACCGAGCGGCAAGGTGACGAATTGGCCGCTGGCGAGCAGGTCCGCGAGACCGCGGGCCAGGGTGGATTTAGCCATGCCACGCGGACCTTCGATCAGCACGCCGCCGATTTTCGGGTCGATGGCGGTGAGGTACAGGGCAAGTTTCAAGTCGTCGGCGCCGACCACGGCGGAGAGCGGGAAATGCGGGGTGTCGGTCATCTTCAATACTCGGTCATGGTCGGCTATGTTTTGTGGCGAGGGCGCTTGCTCCCGCTCGGCTGCAAAGCAGTCGTAAAACCTGAGAATGCGCTGTGCCTGACAGACTGTGCTTTCAGGTGTTGGGACTGCTGCGCAGCCCGCCGGGAGCAAGCTCCCTCGCCACAGGGTTCACGGTTTGCATCAAGTGTCTTCTTCTATGTCCAGCAACACATTCTCCAGCGCCTCGCGGTATGTGCCCGGCTCTTTCCACATCCCGCGCTGCTGTGCTTCCAGCATGCGTTCGGTCATGTCACGCAAGGCATGCGGATTATGCTCACGGACAAAATCCCGCGTCGCCGGGTCCAGCAAATAAGCATCGGCCAGCAACGCGTACTGGTGATCGTCAATCAGCTGCGTCGTCGCGTCGAAGGCAAACAGGTTATCGACCGTCGCCGCCAATTCAAACGCGCCTTTGTAGCCGTGACGCTTCACGCCGTCGATCCACTTCGGGTTGGCCGCCCGCGAGCGGATCACCCGATTCAGTTCTTCCTTCAACGTGCGAATCTTCGGCAAGTCCGGCTGGCTGTGATCGCCATGGTAACTGGCCGCCGCTTCGCCGCTCAGGCTTTCCACGGCGGCGAGCATGCCGCCCTGGAACTGGTAATAGTCGTTGGAATCGAGCAAGTCATGCTCACGGTTGTCCTGGTTTTGCAGCACGGCCTGAACCTGGCTCAGGCGTTGAGCGAACTGGTCGCGGGCGGCAGTGCCTTCGTCGGAACCGCCGTAAGCATAACCGCCCCAGTTCAGGTACACCTCGGCCAGGTCATCGCGGCTTTGCCACAACCGACCGTCGATGGCGCCTTGCACACCCGCGCCGTAGGCACCGGGTTTCGCGCCGAAGATGCGCCAACTGGCCTGACGCCTGGCCGCCTCCTCATCGAGCCCTGATTGCAGCAGCGTTTCACGCTCGGCGCGGACCTTGGCAGCCAATGGATTAAGATCCTCCGGCTCATTCAGCGCGGCGACCGCTTGCACAGCGGCGTCGAACAGACGGATCAGATTGGCAAACGCATCACGGAAGAAACCGGACACACGCAAGGTCACGTCGACCCGCGGACGGTCCAGCAAGCTCAGCGGCAGAATCTCGAAATCATCGACGCGCTGACTGCCCGTCGCCCAGACCGGGCGCACGCCCATCAGCGCCATGGCTTGGGCGATGTCATCGCCGCCGGTGCGCATGGTCGCAGTGCCCCAGACCGACAGGCCGAGCTGACGCAGGTGATCACCGTGATCCTGCAAGTGCCGCTCAAGAATCAGGTTCGCCGACTGGAAACCGATGCGCCACGCCGTGGTGGTCGGCAGGTTGCGCACGTCCACTGAATAGAAATTGCGCCCGGTCGGCAGCACATCCAGGCGACCGCGACTCGGCGCACCGCTAGGGCCGGCCGGAACAAAACGACCGCCGAGGGCGTCGAGCAGACCGCGCATTTCAGCCGGGCCGCAGGCGTCGAGTCGAGGTGCGACCACTTCGTGCAGGTTGTCGAGGATGGCGTTGACCTCATCCCAACCCGCCTTCTTGGTGAACGGGCTTGTGTGGCGAGGAAGCTTGCTCCCGCTGGACTGCGCAGCAGTCTCATTTTTTGGGTCCGCTTCGCGAACCAACGGGAGCAAGCTCCCTCGCCACAGAGGCTCGTTCTCGCGGGGTTCGGGGTCGGTATTCAGGGTGTGCTCGATCAGTTGCGCGGCGAACAGTTCCAGGCGTTCGCGGGTATCGCCTGCCGTACGCCAAAGTTCATCGCTGATCGCTGACAAGGCATCCGGCCGAGGCCCGGCCCACGGCTCTGCCAATGCACAATCCAGCGGATCGAAACCCAACTCGAAAGCCTTGGCCAACGCCCGCAACAGACTTGATTGCGCCCCACGACCATCGCCACGAGGAATGCGCAACAACGCCAACAACGTATCAATGCGCAAACGCCCGGAAGGCGATTCGCCAAAGATGTGCAGGCCGTCACGGATCTGCGACTCCTTCAAATCGCACAGGTAGGTGTCGAGGCGCGGCAACCAGATTGCCGCGTCAGCATCGCTGTCGAGCTTCTCGTCCAGCTGCAGCTCGCGGTCGATGTGCGTGTCGCGCACCAGTTGCAGGATGTCGCGCTGCAATTCGCGGGCGCGACGCGGATCCAGCAATTGCGCTTCGTAATATTCGTCGGCCAGCAACTCAAGGTTGCGCAGCGGGCCGTAGGTCTCGGCACGGGTCAGCGGTGGCATCAGGTGATCGATGATCACCGCTTGTGTGCGACGCTTGGCCTGGGCGCCCTCGCCCGGATCGTTGACGATAAACGGGTAGATGTTCGGCAGCGGCCCGAGCAACGCGTCCGGCCAGCAGTTCTCCGACAGCCCCACGCCTTTGCCCGGCAGCCATTCGAGGTTGCCGTGCTTGCCGACGTGGATCACGCCGTGAGCGCCATAGGTGTTGCGCAACCAGAAATAGAACGCCAGGTAGCCGTGGGGCGGCACCAGGTCCGGGTCGTGATAGACCGCGCTCGGATCGACCTGATAACCGCGCGCCGGTTGAATGCCGATGAAGGTCAGGCCTAAACGCAGCCCGGCGATCATCATCCGTCCGCCGCGGAACATCGGATCGCTTTCGGGCGTGCCCCAGCGTTCCAGCACGGCCTGGCGATTGGCCTCGGGCAAGGCGTCGAACATCGAGTTGTAGTCGTCCAGCGCCAGGCTTTGATGACACGGACGCTGGTCGAGGGTATCGAGATCGTTGCTGACACCGCCGAGCAATTGCTGGATCAACGCGGTGCCGCTGTCCGGCAATTCAACAGGCAGCGGATAACCTTGTGCGTGCAACGCACGGAGGATATTCAATGCGGCAGCAGGTGTATCGAGGCCGACGCCATTGCCAATGCGCCCGTCACGGGTCGGGTAATTGGCGAGGATCAGGGCGATGCGTTTTTCGCTGTTCGGCACCCGCGCCAGATCGATCCAGCGCCGCGCCAGTTCGGCGACAAAATCCATGCGCTCCGGTTGTGGCCGGTAGCACACCACATCGGACTGACTGCGCTCGCTGCGCCACGCCAGGTCCTTGAAGCTGATCGGGCGGCTGATGATCCGTCCGTCCAGTTCCGGCAGCGCGATGTGCATCGCCAGATCCCGCGGGCCGAGGCCCTGTTCGCTGGCCCGCCAACCGGGTTCGTTGTCCTGGGCGCAGATCGCCTGGATCACCGGGATGTTGCGGCGAAACGGTCGCAAGTGCGGGGCTTCGGGGCTGGACTGGGCGAAACCGGTGGTGTTGAGAATCACCCCTGCTTCGACTTCATCCAGCCAGTCCTCGACCACCGTCAGGCAGCCGGACTCCTTCAAACTGGCCACGGCAATCGGCAAGGGGTTTAACCCCGCCGCTTGCAAACGCTGGCAGAAAATATCAATGAACGCAGTGTTCGCCGCCTGCAAATGCGAGCGGTAAAACAGCACCGCTGCCACCGGCTGACCGGTTTGCCAGTCAGTCTGCCAATCACTCAATGTGGCGGGGCTTTTTTGCGGGTGGTAGATCGCCGTACGCGGCAGGGTTTGTGGCTCGGCCCACGCATAGTCGCGGTCCAGCCAGCGATTGGCCAGGCAGCGAAACAGATCGAGGGCGTTGGCCATGCCGCCCTGGCGCAGGTAATGCCAGAGTCGATCACGGTCCTCAGGTTTCACCGTGCTCAGGTCGCTGAGTTCCGGGTCCGGGCGATCATCGCCGGGCACCAGAATCAGCTGCACGCCGCGCTGCGAAAGCTCGACCAGACGCTCGACGCCGTAACGCCAATAGGCAATGCCGCCGTGCAACGAAATCAGAATCACCTTGGCGTGGCGCAGTACTTCATCGACATACAAGTCGACCGAGGCGTGGTTCTGCACCTGCATCGGGTTGGCCAGACGCACACTCGGGTAATCGTCCGGTAACTGCTGCGCCGCTTCGGCGAGCAACGCCAGGCTGGAATCGCCGCTGCACAGGATCACCAGCTCGGCGGGGGTTTGTCCAAGGTCGGCAATGTTGTCGTCCGACACGAAACCGCCGGGCTGGGTCCTGAGCAGGTGCATGGGTTAAACGCTGAGCGCAGCGCGCAATTGCGCTTCGAGTTGCCCGGCGTCCAGCTCCTGACCGATCAACACCAGACGCGTGGTGCGCGCTTCGTCGGCGCCCCACTGACGGTCGAAGTGCTTGTCGAAACGCGTGCCCACGCCCTGGATCAGCAGACGCATCGGTTTGTTCGGGATGGCGGCGAAACCCTTGACCCGCAGGATGCCGTGCTTGACCACCAGTTGGGTCAGCGCGTCCATCAGCAGGCTTTCGTCGGCTTGTGGCAGCTCGATGGAAATGGAGTCGAACGCGTCGTGATCGTGATCATCTTCGCCTTCATGGTGGTGATCATGATGGCTGTGACGGCCGTCGATGTGCTCTTCGGAACCGGCGCCGAGGCCGATCAGCACCTCCAGTGGCAGGCGACCGCTGCTGGCTTCGATGACTTTCACCGCGGGCGGCAGTTCTTCGGCGACTTCAAGGCGCACGCGAGCCAGGTCTTCGGGGCTGATCAGGTCGGCCTTGTTGAGAATCACCAGGTCGGCGCTGGCCAGTTGGTCGGCGAACAACTCGTGCAGGGGCGATTCGTGGTCCAGGTTCGGGTCGAGTTTACGCTGGGCGTCGACCTGGTCCGGGAAGGCCGCGAACGTGCCGGCGGCAACGGCCGGGCTATCAACGACGGTGATCACCGCGTCAACCGTGCAGGCGCTGCGGATTTCCGGCCACTGGAAGGCTTGCACCAAAGGCTTTGGCAGGGCCAGGCCGGAGGTTTCGATCAGGATGTGGTCGAGGTCGCCGCGACGGGCAACCAGTTCGCGCATCACCGGGAAGAATTCTTCCTGGACGGTGCAGCACAGGCAGCCGTTGGCCAGCTCATAGACCCGGCCGTTGGCTTCTTCTTCGGTGCAACCGATCGAGCATTGCTTGAGGATTTCGCCGTCGATGCCCAGTTCGCCGAACTCGTTGACGATCACCGCGATGCGGCGGCCCTGAGCGTTGTCGAGCATGTGCCGCAGCAAAGTGGTTTTGCCCGAGCCGAGGAAGCCGGTAACGATGGTGACGGGGAGTTTGGCCAGTGTTTTCATCGGATGCCCTTTGGCAAGGTGGCGGGCATACGGGACGACGACCGCGGCTGCACAGGCAGGCGCGCGGAAGATTTCGCCACCGGATCACCCCGCCCGGTTGTAGTGAGAATTCGTGTCGAGGCAGGTCTCCTGGCTGACGGTGTGCCTGTCGCTAGACTGGCGTTGGCTGCGCCTTCCCGCGGGCTCCAGGGCTGGAGCGTGCAGTGGCGTGGCAGCGAACATCACCGTTCACAGTTGCGGGGGCAGCCGCGGCATCGACCGCGTTCCCTTCTTAGCTTCGGCAAACGCCGAAGAACCTCGAAAGCGCAAGGCTACGCATGGTGCGTGGGCGGGTCAATGTCCGTCAGTTGATTGCAATCCCCTGTGGCGAGGGGATTTATCCCCGTTGGGCTGCGAAGCGGCCCCCTGCATTCCTTCAGGGCCCCGCAAGCAGGTTTTGCGACGGCTTCGCCGCCGAACGGGGATAAATCCCCTCGCCACAGGTAACACTCCTTGCCCTTGCCCCCGAGTTGAGAACCCTTGCCAATTGACGCCCAACCCCCGCCCATGCTCTCCTACACGCCTTGTTACGGGTGCCCTTCACAGGGTGAAACGGGAAACCGGTGAATCATGTGCTTTACTCAAAGCCATGTCAGTCCGGTGCTGCCCCCGCAACGGTAAGCGAGCGAAGCGTCAGATCCACTGTGCCAGCAGTTCGGCATGGGAAGGTGACGCTTGCAGGTTTCGGCTGATGCCAAAGCCCCTCGCGAGCCCGGAGACCGGCCCGCAACACAAAGTGACGATTACGTTCACTGAATAACAAACCCGCGGTGGGCGGGCGCTGTTTGAACCTCTGCGAGCCCGATTCGCAGGGGTCTTCCATGCGCTCTATTCACCCGCTGACAGACCAGAGGGAAGCGCCATGTCGATCATCAGCAGCACCGGCAGCAACACCGATAAGAGCACCGCCAGCACCACCACGACCCTGACCCAACGCCTGACCGCTGCCGTATGCGCATCGATCCTTGGCGCGTGCCTCGTGTATTTTGCCGGTTTCTCGCACATCGAAGCCGTGCACAATGCCGCGCACGATACCCGTCACAGCTCCGCCTTCCCGTGCCATTGAGACCTGTCGACATGATCAAGCGTATCGCGCAAACCGCAGGCTTCACCGGGCTGCTGGCCGCCCTGTTGCTGACCCTGCTGCAAAGCTTCTGGGTCGCACCGCTGATTTTGCAGGCCGAGACTTACGAACAATCCGAGCCGGCCGCTGTTGAAGTTCATGAGCACGCCGCTGGCACCGCCGCTCACGCCCACGATGCCGAAGCCTGGGAACCGGAAGACGGCTGGCAGCGCGTGCTGTCGACGACCGGCGGCAACCTGGTGGTAGCCGTAGGTTTCGCCCTGATGCTCGCCGGCCTCTACACCTTGCGTGCGCCGACCAAAACCTCCCAGGGCCTGCTCTGGGGCCTGGCCGGTTACGCGACGTTTGTACTGGCGCCGACACTCGGCCTGCCACCGGAACTGCCGGGCACTGCCGCGGCGGACCTGGCACAACGGCAAATCTGGTGGATCGGCACGGCAGCGTCGACCGCCGTCGGCATCGCGCTGATCGTGTTCAGCCGTCACTGGCTGATGAAGGTACTGGGCGTAGCGATTCTCGCCGTTCCCCACGTCATTGGCGCCCCGCAACCGGAAGTGCACTCGATGCTCGCGCCGGAAGCCCTGGAAGCCCAGTTCAAAATCGCTTCGCAGCTGACCAACGTGGCGTTCTGGCTGGCCCTGGGCCTGATCAGTGCCTGGTTGTTCCGCCGCAAAAGCGATGGCCAATACCACGCATGACGCAGACCAGCACAGCGCCGACTTTAGTGGTCGGCCTGGGCTGCCAGCGCGGCTGCCCTGTCAGCACGCTGCGGGCGTTACTCGATCAGGCGTTACAGGCGCATCAAATCGGACTTCACCAGATCAAGGCCCTGGCCAGCATCGACCTGAAGCGCGACGAACCTGGCCTGATCGAGCTCGCCGCACAACTCGCGCTGCCCTTGATGTATTTCAGCAGTGAGCAACTGGCCGGTTATCAACCACAACTCAGCCACCGCTCGGACATCGCTTTTGAGCGCACTGGCTGCTATGGCGTAGCCGAAAGCGCCGCCCTCGCCCTCGCTGAACAACTGGCTCAGGCACCGGCAAAACTGCTGATCTCGCGACAAAAATACGCCCAGGCCACCCTGGCATTGGCGTGCGCCGCGTAAAATCCTCGATAATCCCCGCCTTCGATCATGAGCAATCTTCATCTGAAGCCTTGCCCAGGCCCTTTTTCTGACAGGAAACGACGATGACCGTCTACTTCATTGGCGCAGGTCCCGGCGACCCGGAACTGATCACCGTCAAAGGCCAGAGGCTGATCCGCAGTTGCCCGGTGATCATCTACGCCGGCTCCCTGGTGCCTGCCGCCGTACTGGAAGGCCATAATGCCGAACAGGTGGTCAACAGCGCCGAACTGCACCTGGAACAGATCATCGAACTGATCAAGACCGCCCATGCCAATGGCCAGGATGTGGCGCGGGTGCATTCTGGCGACCCAAGCCTTTATGGCGCGATCGGCGAACAGATTCGCTACCTGCGTGAGCTCGATATTCCGTTTGAAATCATTCCTGGTGTCACGGCCACGGCGGCCTGTGCAGCGCTTTTGGGTGCGGAGCTAACGTTGCCGGACGTGTCACAGAGCGTGATCCTGACTCGATACGCCGACAAGACGGCGATGCCCGCGGGTGAAGAGCTCGGCAGTCTGGCGCAACATGGGGCGACCATGGCGATCCATCTTGGGGTCAATCATCTGGAGAAAATCCTGGTTGAATTGCTGCCGCATTACGGCGCGGACTGTCCGATTGCGGTAATTCACCGGGCGACCTGGCCGGACCAGGACTGGGTGGTGGGGACGATTGCGGACATTGCCGGGAAGGTTGAGGCGAAGGGGTTTCGGCGTACAGCGCTGATTCTGGTGGGCCGGGTGTTGGGTAGCGATCACTTCAGTGAGTCATCGCTTTACCGGGCCGGACATGCACATTTGTATCGACCATAAAGCGAAATGTGGCGAGGGAGCTTGCTCCCGCTGGACCGCGAAGCGGTCCCAACATCAGTCAACGCATTCATCACGGGAAAATGCGCCAACTGCTTTGCGATTGCTTCGCAATCGAGCGGGAGCAAGCTCCCTCGCCACAGTGCCGTTATTTGTTTCGGCAGCGAACACCTTAGTAGTAGGCGTTTTCTTTCTGCGTATGGTCGGTCACGTCACGCACACCCTTGAGCTCGGGAACGCGCTCGAGCAAGGTGCGCTCGATGCCTTCGCGAAGGGTGACGTCTGCCTGGCCGCAGCCCTGGCAACCGCCGCCGAACTTCAACACGGCGATGCCGTCGTCGACCACATCGATCAGGCTGACCTGACCGCCGTGGCTGGCGAGCCCCGGGTTGATCTCGGTTTGCAGGTAATAGTTGATGCGCTCGTTGACCGGGCTGTCGGCATTGACCATCGGGACTTTGGCGTTTGGCGCCTTGATGGTCAGCTGGCCGCCCATGCGGTCGGTGGCGTAGTCGACAACCGCGTCGTCCAGGAATGCTTCGCTGAACGAGTCGATGTAAGCGGTGAAGCTCTTCAGCCCCAGCGCAGTGTCTTCGGGTTTTTCTTCGCCCGGCTTGCAGTAGGCAATGCAGGTCTCGGCGTACTGGGTGCCAGGCTGTGTGATAAAGACGCGGATGCCGATGCCCGGGGTGTTCTGCTTGGAGAGCAGATCAGCCAGGTAATCGTGGGCGGCGTCGGTGATGGTAATAGCGGTCATGGAAACTCCTCGCAGGCTTGGGCGCAGTTTACGCCAATCATCGCGCCGTACAAAGTCCTAGTATTTTTGTCGGGAAAGCGCCGGTTCGCCCCGATCAGACGTTTCGCCGTCAATCCTCGCTTTAAGCCACCGATAGCTGCTTTTTTCCACCCATTCGTAACTTGCCCACGACGCCAGGCCAATGGTCGCGACGCAAACGGCGAACATCACGTAGGGGTTTACGCCATAACGCTGTGCGACAAATCCTCCGGCAGACAGCACCAACACGTGCATCAGGTACACCGAGTAGGAACAATCGCCGAGCAGTTTGAACACCCGACTGTTCGCGAAAAAGCGCTCCAGCGCCATGCACGCCATCACCAGCAATGCGCTCGGCAGGCCCCAGGCAAAAAACCGCGGCTGCGGCGCCAGGTAATAAATCGCCAGCAGCGCAGCGCCAATCCCCAGCAATGGCAGCCATAGCGCGGGCTTGATCCAACCACGGCGGTAGATCATGCCGATGGCAATCCCCAGCAGAAACTCATAAACGATGTCCGAGCGGTAAAACTCGCTGATCCAGCCATAGCCAGTCCACGCCTGACACACCGCAAACAGCAGCGCCGCGACGATCAGCAACCGCGCCTGCAAACGGAACAGCAACGCCCAGGCAAACAGCAGGTAGAAGAGCATTTCGTAGTTAAGGGTCCAGCCGACATTGAGCGTCGGATATATCCCGTAACCGCCGGGGTTTTCCGTAGGAATGAACAGCAACGACAGAAGGAAATGCGACCAGTCGACCGTCTGATCCGGTAGCACCGGTCGTGCGAATACCACCACCAGCGCCATCAGCACCGTGTACAGCCAATACGCCGGCACGATGCGAAATAGCCGATACAGCAGGAACCGCCCCGGCGGCAGCGACTTGCCCTCGGTGGAGAGGAATATCACCAGGCCACTGATAACGAAGAAGACATCGACGCCCACCGCGCCCTTGTCGATGAACATCTGACCGATCGGACCACGGGCCTTGAAGTCGAAGAAAATCTGCATGAAATGGTGGCAAACCACCGTCCAGGCCGCGAGCGCGCGCAGTGCCTGCACTGAAATCAACATTGACCGCCCTCCCGTTCCGTTCCGCCATCCACCGCTCCCACAGGGTTTCTACGGTTCCTTCAGATTGGGACATCAGGCATCTGTCAAAAGTCGATCAAAGATTCTCGTAGCGGTTCATGTCCAGCACGCCCTCTTCCACCGGGTCGGTTTCGTGGACGTACTTGCTCAAGTCATGGAAGTAAAACCAGAACTGCGGATGGCTGCGGCGAATTCCCCAGCGCTCGACGATTTTCTCGAAACGGTTGGCGTCTTTGGCGTTTTCCATCGCTTCTACAAAAGCTGGCACTTGCTCGGCCGGAATATTGAACATGAAGTTCGGGTAACTGCTGAGTACGCCGGGGAAAATGGTGAGCGTGTCGAGCCCCGGTTGATACCGCAGCGATTCCCCCAACAGGAACGCCACATTGCTGTGCGCGCGGTTGCGCAACAGGCTGTAGACCTCGCGCTTGCCGCTCCTGGACTCGATACGCAACATCGTTGCTTCCGGCAGTTGATCGATGACCTTCAGGCCTGCTGCCGGACGCGACACCAGGCGACTCAAGGCCTGCTCGGCGCTCTGTAACGCCGGGTCAATGTTCGGTCGCGAGCAATACGCGCCGTCGCAGCGGTTGATCGGATCGGGATGGGCGTTGAGCTCGCCATAGCGAGCCAGCAACTGCATCGCAAAGTCGCGCTTCGGGTCTTTCTCGTCGAGTTTCAGCGCCGTCGGCTTGTCGTTGTCGATGGCTTCATAGTCCAGCCACATCTTGAATTTGCCGCCGCTCTGGTACCAGTCGTCGAGAAAGTCGTCCCGGGAATCGGCGGGCATCAGACGCAGGAAATTCTGCTCGGCGCCGTTGCGGATCAGGTCGAAATACAGGCGGGTCTGTGCTTGATGGGAGACGTTGCCGAACACGTCGAAGTTGACCGCCAACTGATAATACGTGCGCTCCAACAGTGGAAAATCGAACAACCACATGGTTTGCGGCACGTCACCGATCAGGCCCTTGTTCACCGATGCGCTGTCGAAATGACGGAAGATGGTCAGCAGCGCGTTGTCGTTGCCAGCCCACAAGGTCGACCAGCTCGGCGCCGGCGCATCGGCGTAGCTGTCGCGACGCAGCGCCTCGTACTCGTTGCGCTTGTCGCGGTAGTCATGCCACAGGCTCAGGACACTGCCGACGTCGTCGTTCTGGCCCGGCATCGCCAGCAATGGCGTGGCTTGCCCGCGGTAGTTCGGGTCAGTGATGTAGAGATCGTGTTCCGGCGCCTGGAACAGCGCCCAGAAGTTATCGCGAATCACATCGGTGGCAATCTGGCCGCGGCACACAGGCCCGCGGATAAACGTGCGCACGAAGTACTCGGCGTTATCGAGCATGAACTGATAACGCGCCTGCGCCGGTATCGCTTCGAACGTGGTGAACGGGTTGGCCCGGCGCTCCGGCCCGTAACCCGGCAAGGCGTAGACCTGCCAGTTGCCGCTGTAGAACAGGCTTTTGATCCGCGCCATCTTCGCCGCGCTCAGCGGATAAGTGATGTGGGTCTTCTGCACGATCACGCCCTGCACCGACCGCAAGCGGTAATACACCTGCGTGCCCGGATCGTCATTCGGGCGGCGCGTGTTGATCAGGTCAATCGGCTGGCCGGTCGGTGTGCGCGAACGCACCCACTGAAAGAAATGCCCCGGCTCGCCGTCCTTGAAGTAAAGGTGGGCGAGGAACCAGTGTTCGAACAACCAGCGCCCCACCAGGCTCTGGCGGGCGCCCGGCGAGTTGAGCAGGTTTTCCCATTGCACCACCTGCAAGGCTTCTTTCGTCGACGGCACCAAGCCCTGCTCATCGATCGGCGCGCCCGAGTCCAGCCAGCGTTGCAGGGTCTGGTACTGCTGATCGGTCAAGCCGGTGACCGCCAGCGGCATGCCCTCCTTCGGATGAGCGCTGGCGTAACCGCCGAACTCGGCCGGCATCGCGCATATGTTTTCCCGGTTCAGACCCAGGACGATGTCTTCCGGCAATTTGGCGTTGGGCGCCAGAGGCGTCTTGTGACCCAGTTCCAGCATGCGCGCCATCAATGCGGCCTGGCTGCCCTGGGCGTCGAGCACCGGTTAAAGCCTTTTTGCTGCCAGGCGTGTTGGCCGAACGCGTCATAAAACAACCGGGTCGGTGCGGCAGCCTGGCTGCGTTCGCCGTCGTAGACCGAGACTTTCGACGCGCCGCGCGCAGCACCTTCGCCACTGCCCAGATTGAGCTGACAGGGGGCGTCATTGCAGGCATGGCAGGCCACGCACTTTTCGGTGAAGATCGGTTGGATGTCGCGACTGTAGGAAATGGCAGCAGAAATTGCCGGATCCTGCGCCACGGCGCCCCAGCTTAAAACCAGCAATACACTGCTGATGACGACGCGATACGACATGTCTCTGTTCCCGATCCTTGAAAAAACGCCGCGATTCTACCGAGACAGCGCCCACACCAACATGAACGATATTCATGCAAAAACCGAACATGCTCTAAAAGCGCACAGGTTTGCTATGATTCCGGCCCTTCGTCATGGCCTTTCCGAGTAGTCCAAATGTCCGATCGCAGTATTCGCCTTCAAGCTCTCAAGCACGCCCTTAAAGAGCGCATCCTGATTCTCGATGGCGGTATGGGCACGATGATCCAGAGCTACAAGCTCGAGGAGCAGGATTACCGTGGCAAACGCTTTGCCGACTGGCCGAGCGATGTCAAAGGCAACAACGACCTGTTGGTGCTGACGCGCCCGGACGTGATCGGTGGTATCGAGAAAGCCTACCTGGATGCCGGCGCGGACATTCTGGAAACCAACACCTTCAACGCCACCCGGATTTCCATGGCCGATTACGGCATGGAAGAACTGGCCTACGAACTGAACGTAGAAGGCGCTCGCCTGGCGCGCAAGATCGCCGATGCGAAAACCCTCGAGAACCCGGACAAGCCGCGCTTCGTCGCTGGCGTGCTCGGCCCGACCAGCCGCACCTGCTCGCTGTCGCCAGACGTGAACAACCCCGGTTACCGCAACGTGACCTTCGATGAGCTGGTGGAGAACTACACCGAGGCCACCAAAGGCCTGATCGAAGGCGGCGCCGACCTGATCCTGATCGAAACCATCTTCGACACCCTGAACGCCAAAGCCGCGATCTTCGCCGTGCAAGGGGTGTTCGAAGCGTTGGGCGTCGAACTGCCGATCATGATCTCCGGCACCATCACCGACGCTTCCGGCCGCACCCTGTCGGGCCAGACCACCGAAGCCTTCTGGAACTCCGTGGCCCACGCCAAACCGATTTCCGTCGGCCTGAACTGCGCACTCGGCGCCAGCGAACTGCGCCCGTACCTCGAAGAGCTGTCGAACAAGGCCGGCACCCACGTCTCCGCGCACCCGAACGCCGGCCTGCCGAACGAATTCGGCGAGTACGACGAACTGCCGTCGCAAACGGCCAAGGTCATCGAAGAATTCGCCCAAAGCGGCTTCCTCAACATCGTCGGCGGCTGCTGCGGCACCACGCCGGGCCACATCGAAGCCATTGCCAAAGCCGTCGCCGGTTATGCACCGCGTGAAATCCCGGACATTCCGAAGGCCTGCCGCCTCTCGGGCCTGGAGCCGTTCACCATCGATCGCAGCTCGTTGTTCGTCAACGTTGGTGAGCGCACCAACATCACCGGTTCGGCCAAGTTCGCCCGACTGATCCGTGAAGACAATTACAGCGAAGCCCTGGAAGTCGCCCTGCAGCAGGTTGAAGCCGGCGCGCAGATCATCGACATCAACATGGACGAGGGGATGCTCGATTCGAAGAAGGCCATGGTGACCTTCCTCAATCTGATTGCCGGTGAACCGGACATTTCCCGCGTGCCGATCATGATCGACTCCTCGAAGTGGGAAGTGATCGAAGCCGGCCTGAAGTGCATCCAGGGCAAGGGCATCGTCAACTCGATCAGCATGAAGGAAGGCGTCGAGCAGTTCATTCATCACGCCAAACTGTGCAAGCGCTACGGCGCCGCCGTGGTCGTAATGGCCTTCGACGAAGCCGGCCAGGCCGACACCGAAGCGCGCAAGAAAGAGATCTGCAAACGCTCCTACGACATTCTGGTCAACGAAGTCGGCTTCCCGCCGGAAGACATCATCTTCGACCCGAACATCTTCGCCGTGGCCACCGGTATCGAAGAACACAACAACTACGCCGTGGACTTCATCAACGCCTGTGCCTACATCCGCGACGAACTGCCGTATGCGCTGACCTCGGGTGGCGTGTCCAACGTGTCCTTCTCGTTCCGTGGCAACAACCCGGTGCGTGAGGCGATCCACTCGGTGTTCCTGCTGTATGCGATCCGCAACGGCCTGACCATGGGCATCGTCAACGCCGGCCAGCTGGAGATCTACGACCAGATCCCGGTGGAACTGCGCGACGCCGTCGAAGACGTGATCCTCAACCGCACCCCGGAAGGCACCGACGCCCTCCTCGCCATCGCCGACAAGTACAAGGGCGACGGCAGCGTCAAGGAAGCCGAGACCGAAGAGTGGCGCGGCTGGGACGTCAACAAGCGTCTGGAGCACGCACTGGTCAAGGGCATCACCACGCACATCGTCGAAGACACCGAAGAATCGCGCCAGTCGTTCGCGCGCCCGATCGAGGTAATCGAAGGCCCGCTGATGTCCGGCATGAACATCGTCGGTGACCTGTTCGGCGCCGGCAAAATGTTCCTGCCGCAGGTGGTGAAATCCGCCCGTGTGATGAAGCAGGCCGTGGCCCACTTGATCCCGTTCATCGAACTGGAAAAAGGCGACAAGCCGGAAGCCAAGGGCAAGATCCTCATGGCCACGGTGAAAGGCGACGTGCACGACATCGGCAAGAACATCGTGGGCGTGGTGCTGGGCTGTAACGGCTATGACATCGTCGACCTCGGCGTGATGGTGCCGGCGGAGAAGATCCTGCAAGTGGCCAAGGAGCAGAAATGCGACATCATCGGCCTGTCCGGTCTGATCACGCCTTCGCTGGATGAAATGGTCCACGTGGCCCGCGAGATGCAGCGCCAGGACTTCCACCTGCCGCTGATGATCGGCGGCGCGACCACCTCCAAGGCACACACGGCGGTGAAGATCGAGCCGAAGTACAGCAACGACGCGGTGATTTACGTCACCGACGCCTCCCGCGCCGTCGGTGTGGCGACGCAGTTGCTGTCCAAGGAATTGAAACCGGCGTTCGTCGAGAAGACCCGCCTGGAATACATCGACGTTCGCGAGCGCACCGCCAACCGCAGTGCCCGTACCGAACGCCTGAGCTATGCGGCCGCCATCGCCAAGAAGCCGCAGTTCGACTGGAGCACCTATGCGCCGGTCAAACCGACATTCACCGGCTCTAAAGTGCTGGACAACATCGACCTGAAAGTCCTGGCCGAATACATCGACTGGACGCCGTTCTTCATCTCCTGGGACCTGGCCGGCAAGTTCCCGCGCATCCTCCAGGACGAAGTGGTCGGTGAAGCCGCTACGGCGCTGTACGCCGATGCCCAGGAAATGCTCGCCAAGCTGATCGACGAGAAACTGATCAGCGCCCGTGCGGTGTTCGGTTTCTGGCCAGCCAACCAGGTGCGTGACGACGACATCGAAGTCTACGGCGATGACGGCAAGCCCTTGGCCAAACTGCATCACCTGCGTCAGCAGATCATCAAGACCGACGGCAAGCCGAACTTCTCCCTGGCCGACTTCGTGGCGCCGAAGGACAGTGAAATCACCGACTACGTGGGTGGCTTCATCACCACCGCCGGCATCGGCGCCGAAGAAGTGGCCAAGGCTTATCAGGACGCGGGTGACGATTACAACTCGATCATGGTCAAGGCCTTGGCCGACCGCTTGGCCGAGGCGTGCGCCGAGTGGTTGCACCAACAGGTCCGCAAGGATTATTGGGGTTACGCCAAGGACGAGACGCTCGACAACGAGGCGCTGATCAAAGAGCAATACACCGGCATCCGCCCTGCTCCCGGCTATCCGGCCTGCCCGGATCACACCGAGAAAAGCACCCTGTTCGCCTTGCTCGACCCTGAAGCCAGCGAGATGCAGGCCGGGCGCAGCGGCGTGTTCCTCACCGAGCACTACGCAATGTTCCCGGCGGCGGCGGTCAGCGGCTGGTACTTCGCTCACCCGCAGGCGCAATACTTCGCCGTGGGCAAGGTCGACAAGGATCAGGTGCAGAGCTACACCTCGCGCAAAGGCCAGGTGTTGAGCGTGACCGAACGTTGGTTGGCGCCGAACCTCGGTTACGACAACTAGGATCAGTCTCCCGGCCACAATTCCGTGGCCGGTCGAGAGACCGCTTCCACATTTGCTTTGTGCTGGCCGCGGATTGTCTATGCTTACCCTTCACACATTCGTGACGAGGGGTTTATGGACGATCCAGTCGATAACAAGCCGCCCACGCTCTGGCAGATGCTGCACAGTGTCATGGCGGCGGCGTTCGGGGTGCAGAGCGGGAAGAACCGGGCCCGGGATTTCACCCACGGCAAGCCCAGTCATTTTGTGATTCTGGGGATTCTGTTCACGACGGTGTTCGCCTTGGCGCTCTACGGCATCGTGCAGCTGGTGCTGTTGCTGGCAGGGGTTTAGCGCATCAGGGTTTGCAGGCTGAACGGATAGCGATAGGACGTCGGCCGTCCCTTGGCCGACAGGCGGCGGAAGTCCACGCCGTAATCCGGCGAGTCGCCCATGGCCAGCATTCGCCTGGCGGTTGCCCTGTCGACCAGTTGCAGTAATGGAATCTGGCGATCACGACCGCCGTACTGGCTGATGTCCACGCCCCGATCGAGGTCATGCAATTCCACCAGAGCCCAGCCACCCAGGGTGAAATGACCGCCCAACAGGACGCTCAATCGTCCATCCACTTTCGCTTTCAACGCGGCGGTAGAGGTGTTGACCGCGCTGAACAACGCGCCCTTTCCGGGTACGCCGCCGGTCTCTGAATACGCCTGCATGGCGCCAAACGCCATTTCGTCATTGGCGGACCACACCAGCGACACCTTCGGATAGCGCCGAAACAGCAATTTCGCCTGTTCATACGCACGGTCCCGAGTCCAGCCGCTGTACACCAGTTGCCGCAAACGCACCTCGGGATGCTCGGCCAACGCGCGCATCATGCCTTGCTCGCGCAGCTGCGCCGATGGCGTGATCTTCAGGCCGGAGAACGCCAGCAATTCGATCACCTCACCGGGCGCCACGGGCGGATGCTGGCGGATCAGCTCCTTGAGCATCAGGTAGCCGCCCTCTTCATCGTTGGGCACCAGGCTGCCCAGCCGATCAGGGCGCTCACCCAACAGGCTCAGTTGATTTGCCGTGAGCGACGCGTTGACCATAAACAGCTTCACCCCGCTGCCCTGAGCCAGGCGCAGGATTTGCGGGGCAACGTACTGTTCGTTGACGAACACCAGATAGTCAGGACGATCGGGGCCTTGCAACGCTTGACGGGCTTGCGCCAGCGCGAGCTCCGGCATGCGCCGGGAGTAGAGAATGCGCAGATCAATACCCAGATCCGTGGCGGCTGCCTGCATGAATTGCGAATAACTGACCCAGAAGGCTTCATCCACCTTTCCCGGATTCAGGAACAACACCGATTCCGCACGCGCAGCAGGGCCGCAAGCCGCGCCCAGCATCAGCAGGAAGGTGTAGAAAAACTTCAGCATTGATCGTCCGAGCCCCCGGAAATTCGCTGCGCATTATAGCCAGCGAACCTCCGTAAAACGGCGTTTATTCCGGTTTTTGTCCGACAATCGTCAGCGTCGGGCCCGGACGGGGTCGGTTATTGATGGCTGACCCAGAATACCGCGGTGCCTACGACCAGAATGATCAGAAACAGAATGGCCCACGCATCGACCGTACTGTCAGGCTTTGAAGCTTTGGTAGGGTTGCTCATTGCATCGCCTCTTGTCGGTTTTATCGGTGATTGCATAAAGACTCGACCACAGTAAAGACGAGGATTGCCCACACCACAAATACGGGTTTATCAATAACGGTTCTCGTTAGTCGTTTTGGTTCTTTGCATATACTCAAACATCACTTTTGCGCATAACTCCAAACTGGTATCTTGCCCCGGCTCCGTAGGGAGTGCGCGGCCGTGCGCGCAGAATTGCCGAGGCAGTATCGGAGATGTCAGCAAGCGAAAATCGCCACTGGATCCGACCGGCCCAAGCCTGAGAACAGGACTTATATGTACGTATACGACGAGTACGATCAGCGGATCATCGAGGACCGCGTCAAGCAGTTCCGTGATCAGACCCGACGCTATCTGGCAGGCGAGCTGAGCGAAGAAGAATTCCGCCCTCTGCGCTTGCAAAACGGGCTTTATATCCAGCGTTTCGCCCCGATGTTGCGGGTGGCGGTGCCTTACGGCCAGCTGACTTCGCGCCAGACGCGAATGATGGCGAAGATTGCCCGCGACTACGACAAGGGCTATGCCCACATCAGTACCCGCCAGAACGTGCAGTTCA
Source organism: Pseudomonas fluorescens NCIMB 11764 (assembly GCF_000293885.2). Taxonomy (NCBI): domain Bacteria; kingdom Pseudomonadati; phylum Pseudomonadota; class Gammaproteobacteria; order Pseudomonadales; family Pseudomonadaceae; genus Pseudomonas; species Pseudomonas fluorescens. The sequence continues at coordinate 4,167,447 of NZ_CP010945.1, read as the reverse complement.
ACTGGCCGGCGCTGGAAGACATCCCGGACATCCTGGCTGAGCTGGCCACCGTGCAGATGCACGCGATCCAGACCAGCGGCAACTGCCTGCGCAATGTCACCACCGACCAGTTCGCCGGCGTCGCTGCCGATGAGCTGATCGACCCGCGCCCATGGTGCGAGATCGTTCGCCAATGGACGACATTCCACCCGGAATTCGCTTACCTGCCGCGTAAATTCAAGATCGCGATCAACGGTTCGACCTCCGACCGTGCCGCCATCGAAGTCCATGACATCGGCCTTGAGCCGGTACACAACGCTGCGGGCGAACTGGGCTTCCGTGTGCTGGTCGGCGGTGGCCTGGGCCGCACCCCGGTGGTTGGCGCGTTCATCAATGAATTCCTGCCGTGGCAAGACCTGTTGAGCTACCTCGACGCCATCCTGCGTGTGTACAACCGCTATGGCCGTCGCGACAACAAGTACAAGGCGCGGATCAAGATTCTGGTCAAGGCCCTGACGCCTGAAGTCTTCGCACAGAAAGTCGATGCCGAAATGGAACACCTTCGCGGTGGCCAGACCACGCTGACCGAAGCCGAAGTGCATCGCGTCGCCAAACACTTCGTCGACCCGGACTACAAGGCACTGGACAACCAGACCGCCGAACTCGCCGAACTCGACAAGCAACACCCGGGCTTCGCTCGCTGGCGTACCCGCAATACCCTGGCGCACAAGAAGCCGGGTTATGTGGCCGTGACCCTGTCCCTGAAGTCGACCGGCGTTGCGCCGGGCGACATCACCGACAAGCAGCTCGACGCCGTGTCCGACCTGGCCGATCGTTACAGTTTCGGTCAACTGCGCACCTCCCACGAGCAGAACATCATTCTGGCCGACGTTGAACAGAGCCAGTTGTTCGCCATGTGGGGCGAATTGCGCGAGCAAGGTTTCGCCACGCCGAACATCGGGTTGCTGACCGACATCATCTGCTGCCCTGGCGGCGATTTCTGCTCGCTGGCCAACGCCAAATCGATCCCGATCGCCGAATCGATCCAGCGCCGTTTCGACGACCTGGATTATCTGTTCGACATCGGCGAACTCGACCTGAACATCTCCGGCTGCATGAACGCCTGTGGTCACCACCACGTCGGCCACATCGGCATCCTCGGGGTGGACAAGAAAGGCGAAGAGTTCTACCAGGTATCCCTCGGCGGCAGCGCCAGCCGCGATGCGAGCCTGGGCAAGATCCTCGGCCCGTCCTTTGCCCAGGAAGCCATGCCTGACGTGATCGAAAAGCTGATCGACGTGTACATCGAACAACGTACCGAAGACGAGCGTTTCATCGACACCTACCAGCGTATTGGCATCGACCTCTTCAAGGAACGCGTCTATGCAGCGAATCATTAAGAACAACGAAGTCGTCGACGAAACCTGGCACCTGTTGCCAAAGGACTTCAACATCGACGAGATCAGCAACTGCGACGACCTGATCGTCCCGTTGCAACTGTGGCGCGAGCACAGCCGCATGCTCAAGGCCCGTGATGGCGGCCTGGGTGTATGGCTGGATGCCGATGAAGAAGCCGAAGAGATCGGTGAAGACGTCGCGAACTTCCAGGTCATCGCCTTGAACTTCCCGGCCTTCACTGATGGCCGCAACTACTCCAACGCCCGCCTGCTGCGTGACCGTTACGGTTTCAAAGGTGAACTGCGGGCGATTGGCGATGTGTTGCGCGACCAGCTGTTTTACATGCATCGCTGTGGTTTTGACGCCTTTGCGATTCGTGCCGACAAAGATCCGTACGAAGCCCTGGAAGGTCTCAAGGACTTCTCGGTGACCTATCAGGCCGCCACCGACGAACCGCTGCCGTTGTTCCGTCGCCGCTGACCACATAAAGCCCTGGTCCAATGGGATCAGGGCTTTATCGGCTCCACCCATCTGCTATCGCTCGATCGGAATCGGTCGCCCCAAAGCCACCCAGTCCCGGTAAATCTGCGCACGGTTTTCCAGTGTGGTGAACACCGCAAACGGGTTATCGAACGCGCCCGCCGGCATCAGTGGATTCAGGGTCAATCGGCCCCACAATTCATCCGAAGCATCCGCTTCACTCAACAGCCGCCATACCCGTGCCTGAAGATCCAGGTAATTGACCCGAAAATCCGGGGTGAGGGTCAACGTGTTCATGGTCCCTAGAAACCGCCCACCACCCGGCTTGAGCGCCAGTCGCAGCCAGACCTGCATCCTGGCCTCGCGCAGCCCTGGTTCAATCCCGTTCAACCAGGCCAACGGACTCGCATAGTCAGCACCCTGTGCACTCAACCACAGGTTGATCCCCGTTTGTTCTCGATGCGCGACCAGCCGCTGCAAGGTGTCTTCATCGCTCAACGGGTTGTTCCACAGCAGCACCCGATCCCTGGCGATCGCCTGGTTCAGCACCGCTTGGGGGATGCGCGTGATCTGGTTATCGCGCAAATCCAGGGACGTCAGGTATGGCTCATCCATGATCCCGACCGGGCAATGGCTGATGCGGGTATTGCGCAGGTTGAGTTGGCGCAGATTGTTCAAGCCCAGCACCATCGGCGGTACACCCAACGGGTTGTCGCTCAGGTCGAGGCTTTGCAAGCTTTTCAGCTCAGTCAGTTGTGAAGCAGCGCGTTCACTGAATACCAGCTGGGTGGCGCGCAGATTGAGTGAGGACAGGTTTCTCAACTGGCACAGAGCAGGCGGCAAGGCATTCCCTTCCTGGCCGTCCACCAGGAAATGACGCAAGTCGACGTTTTCCAGATTCAACACCTCGAGATTCGGGAAGCTCTCGAGAAAGCCGTTCAGACTGTCCTCCTCGGTCAGATGGAAGCCTTGCATCGACAATTCGACCACATCATCAAGCCGCACGCTCAGGGTGGGCAGTCGGTGATAGTCCTCGAAGGCGAGATCGAGCCTGACACGGCGGTTCGGCGCGCGCTTTTGCCAAATGGCGGCAAGTTCCACGGCGAGCTCCGTCCTGACTGTCTGTTCCTCGTGCAAGGCCATTTGCAGGAAGTGGGCATTGTGCACGGCAATTTGGGCAGGGTTCATACCCGCCGCCTCTTCATCGCCCATGGCCAGCATGGGAATGTCCATGTCGGCAATGTCTTGCACCGTTTGCTCGACCCAGCCATTCAACTCGGTGTTGAGTTGTTGGAACTGCAGATTCAGCCGATCGATATACGCCTGTACCGAGACGCCTTCGCGCTGTATGACCTGATCCACCTCAGCATCGGTGAAGTCCGGGTAAATATCCTTGATCTGTAATCGGGTGGCTTGCAATGCCATGGCTTCACCCTGAGGCGTCGACGGGTAGCCTCCACCGCGCAACCCCTGGCGTTCGAAGGTCAGCCCTGAATCGAGCCTTTGCAAACCGAGCAGGGTTTCAGCTCGGGACAATGCACAATCGCTGAGGCTTAGCCGCAACTCGCTGGCCGGATTCCGTGATGTGAGATGCAACACCGAGCGTTCCTCGTCCGACAGCACGCCGAGGATCGCGTCATAGAAATCCGTTGGCCGACCCTGCCGCAGGTAACCGTTGCCTGCCTTGATGACGCTTCGGTAATGGGTGGCATCAAGGGGCCCGCAACGGTCAAGAACCCGGCCGGTGGACGAACCGTCGAGGACCTCGATTCGCAAATCTTGCGGCCAGCCGGGCAGGTTTTTCAGGGAGTGCAAGGCCAGCGTGTCCGTGTCGGCATTCGCAACCGCCCGCAGATAAAAACCTTCATAGGCGCGATTGAGCCGCACATGTTGTTGGTATTCCCGTGCCTTGCCGTCCAGGCGTGCGAAAAGCTGCCTGGCATCGGCCACGTCGGGTGTCTGTTGGATGTCCACGCCGTAGCGGTCAAGCATTTGCTCGATCGCGGCTGTTGGCAGGTCCGGGTACTGCTGCTGGAACAGACGGACCCATTCGTGCTCCGAACGCTGGAGTGCTTCGTAACGCTGACTGAATTGCGCAGCCTCCCCGACCGGGCCGAGATCGTGATCGATCCTGAAGCGACTGATGGTGTCCGCCAGCAAGGGCGTCGGCGAGCGGCCAGCCTGCATCAACCGCAGCATATCGTCGTCAATCGCGCTGACCTTGCCGATCTGTGCCAGCACTTCATCACTGAAAGACGCCACCGAGGGGCCGATGGCGCGAATGAGCTCGACGCGGCTCGCTGGCGTCACGCTCACCGGATCGGGCGTCGGGGCAACGGCCACTTCCGACTCAGGCCTGAGTTCTTCCGCTGCTGAATCGACGATGGCCGTTTCCCCTTTCAGCGCCACCTCCGCGCCTACCGGCAACGCATTGAGCAAGCCAAAAACAGTGCGCGTCACGCCCTCTGAGCGATCGCGTGAAGTTGTGCCATTGGCCACCTGATCAATGCCGTAGCCCGCGTCAATAAGTCCGGCCAGCGCCAGTATCCCCTCGCCTCCCGGAACGAACAACGCCAGTGGCCCGAACCGGTTGACCCACTGCACAAGCGGTTCAACGACTGCGCTTAGATTGCCACGATTGACCTGGGCATCGTCACGGATGCTTTGGACAGTGGCCCGGGCGGCCTGCTTCATCGTCAGCACGCAGTGGGCAAACGCATCGGTGGCGGATGCAGGATCGTCGTAGCCGATGTACTCGTCCGGATCCCAGTAGCCGTCGTTGTTGAAAAAGCCGGCATTGTTCGTCAGCCAGTGTTTCCCCGGATACAACGCCATGCCATCCAGCGCCGTCAGGACACCGGCATGAAACGTACCGTCCTCGCGATCATCCTCGGCAAAGTGGGCGGCCAAAGCCTGTTTCGTTTCATTCACCCGGCCTTGTGCGGCAATCCATTGGTGCAGTTGAGTCGCGTCGGCGAATTCGTGCAGCGGGGAAGAATTGCCGGGGATGAACAACAGCACTCTGGCACTGGCGGTGTCACGGAAGGCCCAGATATCTGTCGCGGTGTAACGGTAGAGCTTCAACCGCCCGGCCCTGACGGCTGAAGGAGCGAGAGTCGGTGCTTGCAGTTGCTCGATGGTCAGCGTTTCCCACGGCTGATCCGGCGGCAAACCTGCCGCTTGCATCGCAAGCTTCAGGCCTTTTGGCGACAGGCGCTGTTCGTGAAGTTGCAACCAGGCCGCCATGACGAACGCCGCTTTGACCGACGTTCTCAACGCATAAGGTTTGGGTGCGAGAATGACGTCATCGGCCGGCCAGGCTTGACCGAGATACGCTTCGTACAAGCCCTTCAATTCCAGTTCCCAGACCCACTTCTTGAACTCGGCTGGCCTGAGATTGATCTGTGTCGGCGGCCCGTAGACTTGCGGTGCGGTTCGGCGATAAACACCTTCATACGTCTGGTGATTGCCGCTGCCGTGATCGGCAAACTCATCGGCATTTTCCACGATGCGTACGGCGGGTCCGATATCCGGTGGCGTGTACAAGCCGAACGCGGTTTCGGCGAAACGGCCGTCCCCCACAGTCTGGTCGTTGGACAGCAACGTTTGCAGCAGCGACCGGGAGCTCGCCACCCGCCCCTGCTCGATACCGTTTTCTGCAGGATGCCCCTTGTAGTTGTAATCGAGCGTGACCAGCAAGGCCGTCTGCGGATCGATGCCCGCCCCCCACTTTTCCTTGATCAAGCGTTCGCCAAACTGGCCCGGGGATTGTGGCAAGGCGAGATCGATACCGGCTTTCAGTTCGGCACGCCATCCTGGCATTGCCGACGGCGTCTGGCCGTCGACAGGATCGTGAGTGAAATCGTTCATCGGGACGCCCCCGAATGGGCGCTGGAACTCGGGACAGGCGCTGCGGGATGGCGTGTCAATGCCGCGCCAGTGAGTTGCCTGAGCAATGCCCGACGCTCATTTTTGAAGTTGTCAAAAATGGCATTCAGGCGTTCCGTGGCCACCGCGCGCGAGAGTTCAGCCTGCCCCTCCACTTGCGCAAACTCCCGCGCCGACCGGTCGGCGACGGCCAGGAAACGGTCTGGATGTGATTCTTCCAGATATTCCACCCAAAACTGTTGAGTGATGGTCCATTCCAGTAACGCGCTGGTGCGTTCGGTGCTCAGTACTTTTTGAAAAGCCCGCTCCAGTGCCGCCGGAGCCACCTCGACATTCAACGCCGATACCCGCGTTCTCGGCTGACCCGGCAAGCCCAGGCGTTCGGCCAGCCCCACGCGATACGCAAGACTGATCTCCAGGGCATGCTCGTAGCTTCGAGACTGCGGACCGGTCCGCGCATTGATATCCGCCAGCGCGAATCCCTCGACCTCATGTAACCTGAACAACCCCCTGAGCAGGGTGATCAGTTGCTGCTCCACCGATGCCGCCCCGGCCAGGGCCGCGGTCATGGCCCGATAAAACAACACCTGTATTTCCATCTCACTGAAGAGTGCCGAGTAGCCATCAACGCTGAACCTTCCGACCTCAGCCAGGCGAAACAGCCTGCGTCGCATCCGTTCGTCTTCCGCCGCGACCTCCAGAACGTTCCAGATCCGCTGGCTGAAGTGGTTGAAAAGATGGGTGTAGTCGGCTGTTTCGGACAGTCGTGCAAGTACATTGAAAAACCCCCTGGAGTCTGGATAGGCCCGCAAGGAATCCCACAACTCACGCTTGCGAAGGGTTTCTGTCGAGCCTGGACCTGCAAGCCACGCTGAACTTTGCGCCTCGACTGGCGTGTACACCGTTGAACGACGATATTCCGAGGCAATGACCCCGAGGCTCACGCCGGTTTTCTGCTGATGTGCAGCGACCTTTTTCAACGCGTCGGCAGACAACGGGTTGCCATGAAGGTTGGTGCTCTTGTTAGGGACCGCATGGGCCCTGAATACCTCCTCCGGTAGCGTTTCTATCTGATTGTCACGTAGATCGAACTCGCGCAGTCGCGGCAGACTGGAGGCGCCCGAAGGCCACGTTTTTATCCCGGTCCCTTGCAGGTTCAGGTGCTCCAGGTGTTGCAGCCTGCTGACATCGGGCGCCCTCGTGAGGTGCGGATTAAAGGCCAGGTTCAGCGATTGCAGGCTGGTCATGCCCGCCAATTGAGTCACCGACTCGGTGGTCAGTTGGATCAGGTTATCGCTCAGATCCAGATGAACCAGCCTGGACATCGCGCCCAGCGCCAGCGGCAACCTTGTCAGTTGATTGCCCCTCAGTGACAGGCTTCGAAGATTTTTGAAGTTTTGCAGAAAAGCATTCAGCCCGGCGCTGGCGCCCACGCCGTCCATCACCAGCCTGTCTACGTGACTGAAATCCGCGACGATGACTGGCAATTCGCCCAGGGGCCGGGCGTCAATCGTGAGTGTGGTGAGAAGCTTCTCACCAGACTCTGTCGTCACGGGTTCGTTGCGCCAGCAGCGAATGATTGCCTGAGCAACGCGCTCTTTGCTGAGCCGACTGACCTCCTGCCTTGAGCCCTCGGGCGGCTGATGCCAGGTTTGCCGACTGACCCAGTGGCTCAGAACCTGCCTGATGGTTTGAAATTGCAGCCTCAGCGCTTCCAGCTTTTTCAGGACGACGGTCAAGTTCCCCCCCAGCGCATTCACCAAGGCGTGAATTTTTACGGGAGAATGCATCGGATAAAGTTCCAGCGCCCTGCGTACCAGGACGTCGTGGGTGCTTTTGATATCCAAGGGTACCGGTAACACAGGAGAAAACGACGTGATGGGCCTGTCAGCCAGCCTCATCGGGGAGGTGTAGCCCGATCGCGACGGTTGAGCATCGATAAGTTGCGCAATGGCTGCTCGCCGCGTCAGGGCGAGCTGCGTGATCTTCTGTCGCAATGCAGCCCCGCCGTCGTCCAGGTTCACGCCCAGTGCTGTTTTGCGTTGCGCAGAAAGTCCATGCCAGAGTGCCTTGAAATAATGTTCGCGCGTACGTTTCTGGAATGTGGTCGCGGGTGTGCTGTCGCCGACAGACACGCTGTATCGATCGGGATGAACGCTGACCTGCACCTTCTCCGTCGCTTGCACGAGTCCAATACCGGCCACCTCGTCGTGAGCACTTGACGACCCCTCTATCTGTACCCGCGCATTGCCGGCCCATCCAGGCAGTTGCTCAAGGGTGTCGAGTACCAAACGATCCGTGGACGATCCGCCCACAGCGTTGAGATACAACCCTTCATAAGCCCGGCTGACATGCACCAGCTGCATGTAGCGACGGGCTTCCTCAGCCAGCCGCAACGGTACGTTACCAGCCTCCAGGCTGCTCCACTCCCCGGTGTCGGCATGCCGCACCAGTTCTTCGGCAATCGCCGAAGGTAAGTGGGCAATCTTCTGCATCAACACCGTCGCACGGGCATCACCGGGAACTTCGGTGCGCTCATGGATTCGCTCGAACAGCGCAAGTTTGTTGCTTTCGGCTTGATTGGCAATGATTGTTGTCAGGGCCGTTGCCTGGACCGTGGCGCCCTGGGTATTCGAGCCCAGAAGGCTTTGGCGTTGAGCATTGTCCAGAGCGGATAGCAAGGCAGTATGTAACTGCCCTTTATGTAACGCATCCTGATTGAGACTGACGGTTTTTCCCGGTACCGCAGTGGCCGCGCCATAGAAACTCACTTGCCGACCCGCAGCATTGACGACTTTGATGGCAGAGTTGACTGGCCAATGACTGGATGCCGTCAGCAGATGCAATTGCAGATCGGGGTCCGCCAGGGAAGCCGAGGACGGGGTTTTCAACTGGTCGATAAAGTCCGTGACCGCAGCATCTGCCCGAAACCGTTGCACCGTATCGACCAGCAAGGCCGGGGGCCTGCTGCGGTCAACGTGTGCCTGGCGCAAAAGGGTGTCATCGATCCCGCAGACCGCAAGGATTTGCGTTGCGGCGGTATCTGACAATTGTTCGCGGGTGTAACCGAAACGGCGAAACAATTTGAGCCGATCCCATTCTTGCGGCAGTTCCGAGTCATGTCGCCAGGCCCCTGCATCATTGGTTTCGAGCTCGGGCGCATAGGTGCCGACGCTATTAACCGGGGGGATCACCTCCCACAGGTCCGTCGCCGGTTTTGGACGTACCGCATAAAGACTCGTATCAATGGGAAGGTACGCTTGACCGCCCACCCAATGCAGTCCTCGTACATCAGGCGCGAGCGTGCGAGGTAACCGCCGGCTCTGTTGATAGCCCGACAGGTCCGGATTCCACAAACGGCCTCGGGAATCCACGCCCGGAACCTTTCTCAGGCGCTCGATGAAGACGGAGGTCCTGATGGTTTTATACGCCGTGCCAACGGCTGCCGAGCCTGCGGCAAACGCGGCCATCAGAATCAGGTTTTCGACGGTATCGAACAGATAGTCCGTGGCCTGTTCCTGCTCGCCTCTGGACCAGCTGGCGACGCCTTCATACACCTCCGACAGCAGCTGCATGACCGTCACTGCCAACAGGATGTGGCCTACAAACGGTACAAACGACGCACCGAACAAAAGGAGGTTGAGACCTATGGACTTGTAGGTCTCCAGTCTGTCCAGTCGGGTTTTTTCGTCTTCATCGTCGGTGGGCACCACCAGAAGCCGGGTATCCGCCATGACCTGGCTTGTGTACTGACGAAATATTTCCTGAAACATGTCACCTTGTATGTCTGCACCAGACAGCGAGACGTAAACACTGCTCGCGGGAAGAGGTGAGGAAGCAGGCGACGTCAACCCCTTATCAAGGGCTTGCAGAAACGCAGACCGTTCACCCAGCTTGATGTAGCGCATGAAGAATTTCCTGAACGCGGTGGTTCTCAATCGCCCACTCAATTCCACCTCGAAATCCTTGAACGACACGTACTCCTTCAAAGGATGCAACGGGTCATCCGGCAGATAAACCACGCAGCGGTAATCGTCATCCTCATGCTCGCCGACCGGCCCGATAAACATTGCCCCATTGATCGTTACATCAAACATCGTCAACGCTTGGTAACCCAGTGTGTTGGTACCCAGCTTGACAGGCTGCTGTTCCTTGACGGCCTTTAACACCTGGTGCATTTCCGTACTGACAGTCTTTTTCATCAGCGCTATATGCCGCTGCACTTCAAAGCTGTTCTTTGCGTGCGCAACATACTTGTTACGCAATTCGTTAATGCCGGAGGCCGGTTGAAACAACGATTGAACATGCGCCTGATATTGTTTCCCAAGATCAAGTTTTCGGCACAATGCAGCAAACTCATGCGGCTCTATCGATACTATTTCGTTGACAGTGCCGGTGATTGATTCAGGGATGTAAATCAACGAAGTATTACTATAGTTTCCGGGCAGTGTTTCATTGAGTTCAAAATTTTCACAGGCCGCGGAGAGCAAATCCCGATCAATCGGCAGGACGAGCTTCTTGCGAAGCCCCAGCAGACTGGACGTTGACCGTACGTGCTGAAAGATCACGCCCACCGTATCAAGCGGTGTGCCCAGCTTGTCCGACATGGCTTGGGCCAGCAGCGGAGTACAGAAGCTTTCAGGCGACTTCAAGCCCTTCAGGATGTCGCCGAGCTCACTCCTTGAACGATGGCTGGTGATCAGACTTTCATAGAGCTCACGTCGCAGTTGACTTGAGGCGGTCAACAACCAGCCTGGTGTATTACTTTTAATCAAATCGAAAAAAACACCCTGTTGATCTGGAGTTAATACAGGAATGTTTGGGTTCGCGGGCAGAGATGACATTGTGACCACTCGAAATTAACTAGGAACGCTAGCCTATCGAGCGACTTTCTTAAAAAGTGCTACATATATACCGCCACAAAAAAAAACGGCCCCTTTCACTGCGAGACAATGAAAGAGACCATTATTAGCATGTGTTACCAGAAACGTTGCTGAGTCAACCGGCTCCACCAGTTCAGCAATACGCGATCGACCGAACCGCTGGCCGCCATGCCGATGCGTTCCTGCAGGCTTTTGCGTTCGGCATAGTGCAGGTGATAAAGCTCGGATTTTTTCGCCCGTTCGGCGAGGTACTCATCGCTGGTCTTGAGTTCGTCAACCAGCTGCTTGTCGAGCGCGGCAACGCCGAGCCAGATTTCGCCGGTGGCCACTTCGTCGATGGCCAGTTGCGGGCGATAGCGGGACACGAAGTTCTTGAACAGCTGATGGGTGACGTCCAGGTCTTCCTGAAATTTCTCACGGCCCTTTTCGGTGTTTTCGCCAAATACGGTCAGGGTCCGCTTGTATTCGCCGGCGGTGAGGACCTCAAAGTCGATGTCATGCTTTCTCAGCAGGCGATTGACGTTTGGCAACTGCGCCACCACCCCGATCGAGCCGAGGATGGCGAACGGGGCGCTGATGATCTTCTCGCCGATGCACGCCATCATGTAGCCGCCGCTGGCCGCAACCTTGTCGATGCACACGGTCAGTGGAACGCCGGCATCACGAATGCGCGCCAGTTGCGAAGACGCCAGACCGTAGCTGTGGACCATGCCGCCACCGCTCTCCAGACGCAGCACGACTTCATCCTTTGGCGTGGCCAGGGTCAACAGCGCGGTGATTTCATGGCGCAGGCTCTCGGTAGCCGAGGCCTTGATGTCGCCATCGAAATCCAGCACGAACACCCGGGATTTTGCCTCGGGCTTCTTCTTTTGTTTTTTCTCGGTTTTCGCTTCGACCTTGCGCAAGGCCTTGAGCTGTTCCTTGTCGAGCAAGGTCTGCTCCAGGCGCTCGCGCAGCCCTTTGTAGAAATCATTGAGTTTGCTGACTTGCAACTGGCCGGCCGACTTGCGTCGACCTTTACTGCGCAACGACGCGAAACTGGCCAGGACCACCAGAATGGCGATCACCAGTGTCACGGTTTTAGCCAGGAAACTGGCATATTCGGACAGAAACTCCACAGGGACTCCTTCAATACAAAGCGCTGCATTAACGCGCGCGGGATAGCATCAGCATACCCATGCGCCGGCCCGCCGGCCAGCCGTGAAACCTCTGGCAACAGGCTGTAACGGGCATTTCAAACAAGCGTATGTTTTTTCATTGACAGCTCACCCTCATCCTCATAACCTCGCCAAACCTTCAACGTACCGGGATGACGCGGACGTGGGCAGTATCTATTTGATTCGACATGGCCAGGCCTCCTTTGGTGCAGACGACTATGACGTCCTGTCGCCGACCGGTGTTCGCCAGGCAGAAGTCCTCGGCCAGCATCTCGCCGGGCTGGGTATCCGCTTTGATCGCTGCCTCTCGGGCGACCTGCGCCGCCAGCAGCATACTGCCAGCAGTGCGCTGGAACAGTTCGCTGCCGCAGGCTTGCCGGCACCGATCGTGGAAACCGATTCTGCCTTCAATGAATTCGATGCCGATGCGGTGATCCGTGCGCTGCTGCCGGCCATGCTCGACGACGAACCCGAAGCGCTGGAAATCCTGCGCAACGCCGCGCAAAACCGTGCCGAATTCCAGCGTATTTTCGCTCTGATCATCGAGCGCTGGCTCGCCGGCACGTATGACACCCCGGGCCTTGAAAGCTGGCTGGGTTTTGTCGAGCGGGTGCAGGCCGGCCTGCACCGGATACTCGAAAGCGCCGACAATACACAGAAAATCGCCGTGTTCACCTCCGGCGGCACCATCACCGCCCTGCTCCACCTCATTACGCAAATGCCGGCGAAGCAGGCCTTTGAACTTAACTGGCAAATCGTCAACACCTCGCTCAACCAACTGAAATTCCGTGGTCGCGAGGTGGCACTGGCTTCTTTCAACAGTCATGCGCACCTGCAGCTGTTGAAAGCCCCGGAACTCATCACGTTTCGCTGAGTCCGGACTATTGTGACCCTGGCTGTAATCACCCAGCTCTAATTACCCAAGAAAGGATCGAACCATGACCTCCGTAGCTGATGCCGTACAAGCAATGAAAGCCAAGTTCAACCCAGCCGCTGCTGCCGGTCTGGACCTGGTCTTCGGTTTCCGCATCGACGACACCAAGAACTTCTCGCTGATCATCAAGGACAGCACCTGCGAGCTGAAAGAAGGCGAAAACCCGGACGCCCAGGTCACTCTGGTGATGGACGGCGAAACCCTGGAAGGCATCGTTGACGGTTCGACCGACGGCATGCAGGCGTTCATGGGCGGCAAGCTGCGCGCTGAAGGCGACATGATGCTGGCCATGAAACTGTCCGAGCTGTTCCCAAGCTAAGACGGCGGTTCCCGCGTTCGGGAGCCTCTCTGGTTGCAAACGAATCCCGCCCCTTGTGGCGGGATTCGTCGTTTTTCACCTTTGGAAAAACGCCCTCTGCAGATTTGCGGTCTATATTCCTTCTGGCCGCATGCGTCAGACATCGGCTGTTCAATCCGATCATTTTTGCGGAGAACACTGCCATGCCCCCACCTGAGGACCACGAAGGTTTCAACCGCCGACGTGTATTGCAAGGCCTTTCGGCAGGTGCCGTTGGTGCCTGGATCAGCCCGCTGTTCGCAGGGAGTAAAACCATGCCAGATACCCCGGCCGACCTCATTCTGTACAACGGACGCCTGCACACCGTCGATCGCAAGAAACCCCAGGCCAGTGCCGTCGCCATCAAGGACGGGCGCTTCGTGGTGGTCGGTAGCGACGCGCAGGCCATGGCGCTGCAAGGACCGGGCACGCAAATCATCGACCTCCACGGTCGCACGGTGATTCCCGGTCTCAACGACTCGCATCTGCACCTGATCCGTGGCGGTTTGAACTACAACCTCGAATTGCGTTGGGAAGGCGTGCCGTCGCTGGTCGATGCCTTGCGCATGCTCAAGGATCAGGCCGACCGTACACCCACGCCGCAATGGGTGCGGGTCGTCGGTGGCTGGAACGAGTTCCAGTTCGCCGAAAAACGCCTGCCCACGATTGATGAACTGAACAAGGCCGCACCAGACACACCGGTGTTCGTGCTGCACCTCTACGATCGCGCCCTGCTCAACCGCGCCGCCTTGAAAGTGGTCGGCTACACCCGCGATACGCCGAACCCGCCAGGCGGTGAAATCCAGCGCGACGCCAATGGCGACCCGACCGGCATGCTGATCGCCCGCCCCAATGCGATGATTCTTTACTCGACGCTGGCCAAGGGACCGAAACTGCCGCTGGAGTATCAGGTCAACTCGACCCGGCAATTCATGCGCGAACTCAATCGCCTCGGTGTCACCAGCGCCATCGACGCCGGCGGCGGTTATCAGAATTACCCGGACGACTATCAGGTCATTCAGCAACTGGCCAAGGACCAACAGCTGACGGTGCGCATCGCCTACAACCTGTTCACCCAGAAACCCAAGGAAGAACTGACCGACTTCAAGAACTGGACCAGCACTTCCCACTATGGCCAGGGCGACGATTTCCTGCGGCACAACGGTGCCGGGGAAATGCTGGTGTTTTCGGCGGCGGATTTCGAAGACTTTCTCGAACCCCGTCCGGACCTGCCGCAAACCATGGAACAGGAACTGGAACCGGTGGTTCGCCACCTCGTCGAGCAACGCTGGCCGTTCCGTCTGCACGCCACCTATAACGAATCCATCAGCCGCATGCTCGATGTCTTCGAGAAGGTCAATCGCGATATTCCGTTCGACGGTTTGCCATGGTTTTTCGATCATGCCGAAACCATCACGCCACAGAACATCGAGCGGGTCAAAGCCTTGGGCGGCGGGATTGCGATCCAGGACCGCATGGCCTTCCAGGGCGAGTACTTTGTCGACCGCTACGGCGCCAAGGCCGCCGAGCACACGCCACCGATCGCGCGGATGCTCGCCGAGGGCGTTCCTGTCGGCGCCGGCACCGATGCCACGCGGGTGTCGAGCTACAACCCCTGGACCTCAATGTATTGGCTGGTCAGTGGCCGCACCGTCGGTGGTCTGGAGCTGTATCCGCAAGGTTTGAGTCGCGACACCGCACTGGAATTGTTCACCCACGGCAGTGCCTGGTTTTCTTCCGAGCAAGGCAAGAAGGGCCAGATCAAGGTCGGGCAACTGGCGGATTTGATTGCGCTGTCGGCGGACTATTTCCATATTGAGGATGAAGCGGTCAAATGGATCGAGTCGGTGCTGACGATTGTCGACGGCAAGATTGTCTACGGCACCGCCGAGTTCGAGAAGCTCGGACCGCCGCCCGTGCCGGTGGTGCCGGAATGGTCACCGGTGGTTAATGTGCCGGGGCATTGGAGACCGCTGGCACCGATGACGGCACAGGTTCATCAATGCGTCGGGGCTTGTGCGGTGCATGCTCACAGCCATGAACGGGCGCGATTGTCTTCGGCACCGGTCAGTGACTTTCAGGGATTCTGGGGAGCGTTTGGCTGTTCGTGTTTTGCGTTTTGAGCTGGACGGCTGAAGAGCGCTTCTCCCGGTTCGTGGGAATTCACCGGCGGTGTACATATCCGTTGCTGCGGTAACGGATATGTACCCCCTCAACAAACCCAACAAACGCGCACCAAACGAGTCCGCGTGTATCCGTTTACAATGCCCGAATCTCCCGCACCGGCCTCCCCATGGACATCGATCTCGCCCGTACCTTCCTGGAAATCGTCCGCCACGGCAGCCTCGCCGCCGCAGCGGAAAAACTCCACGTCACCCAGACTGCGATCACCGCACGTGTACAGAAACTCGAAAACCAGCTGGGCAGCACGCTGTTCGTGCGTAACCGCGCCGGTGCTCGTCTGACTCCGAACGGCGAAGCCTTTGTGGTCTACGCCAATCAGCTGGTCGAAACCTGGGAAGCCGCGCGCCGGGACTTGCCGTTACCTGAGGGATACCACGACGTACTGCACATCGGCGGCGAAGTCAGTCTGTGCAACCCGTTGATGCTCAGTTGGGCCGCCGAACTGCGGGAGAAGATCCCCGGGCACGCGCTGCGCATGGAGATCCGCGACGGCGAAAATCTGCTGCGTCAACTGGAACTGGGGGTGCTGGACGCGGCGCTGGTCTATCAGCCCGAATATTGGCCGCGCCTGCAAGTCGAGCAGATACTGGAAGAGAAACTGATTCTGGTTCGTCTGGCCGGAAAGTCTGATCCCTACGTGTACATCGACTGGGGGCAGGACTTCCGTCGGCAGCATGATGCCGCGTTACCGGAGAAAGCCAAGGCGGCGCTGAGCTTCAACCTCGGCCCCCTGGCCTTGCAATACATTCTGGAAAACGGCGGCAGTGGCTACTTTCGTACTCGAGTGGTGCAGAGTTACCTGGAAAGCGGTGTGCTGGAACAAGTGCCGAAAGCTCCGGAATTCAGCTACCCGACCTATCTGGTTTACTCCCGCGACCGTGACTCGGCCACCCTGCAACACGCCTTCGACCTGCTGCGCGAAGTCATCCAGACCGACGATGACTGGTCGCAACGCTGGAACCCGCTGACCTGAGTCCGCTTTACACCGGAACATGGCATTTGTGTCCCCTGGCTTTGGCCCGCCGGAAACGGCGGGATCGTCTAATCTGCTGGGACAACAATAACCACAGGTGAACGCAGTGAGGCAGACCACCGAGGCTTTTCGCAGCCGCTATCGCGCGGACATTCATCCACGCTACAACCCCTGGCTGCACGGCGGGTTTGTGCTGCTGTTCGGCTTGCTGGCCATCGGTGCATTCTGGAACACCGTGCATCAGGTGCTGCCGCTGGAATGGCTCGCCGTGCCACTGACGTTGTTGTTCTTCAACTTCGGCGTGTACGCCGTGCATCGTCACCTTGGGCATCACAAGAAAAGCTTCGCACGGATGTTCTATGCCCGCCATGCCGGTGATCATCACAGCTTCTTCGCTCCCGGACACATGACGTATGACAGCGCCCGCGACTGGCGGGTGATCCTGTTTCCAGCCTGGCTGATCGTGGTGCATACGCTCGTCATCACCCTGCCCGTCTGGTGGCTGCTGGCGCAGTTCGATGCCAACGTTGCCGGCCTGGTCGGCGGCTGCCTGGTCCTCGGTTACCTGACCTATGAAGTGTTCCACGCCTGCGAGCACCTGCCGCCCTCAAACCCGGTGACACGCTGGCCATGGATCCGCCAGATGCGCCGCCTGCACGAACTGCATCACCGTCGGGAGTTGATGCAGGAACGCAACTTCAACATCGTTTTTCCACTGACGGACTACCTGTTCGGCACCCTGTATTGGGAGCCCGAACCCACGCACCTGCACCCGACGAGAACGCCCATGACCCGTATGCAGCATCAGATCACTATCGCCGGCAACCCGATTGACGTACTCGCCTACGCCAGCACCGTGACCCGTTGGCCGGAGTGGCACCCGTCGTCGCTCAAGGTCAAGGGCCAAGGCGGGCCGCTGCATGCAGGGTCACGCTTCGAAGAAGACATCCGGGCCGGCGGGCGCGAGGGCCATTTGAGCTGGGCAGTGAACGAGTATTTGCCCGGTCGTCGCTGGAGCGCTCGCGCCCAGGGCGATCATGGCTTGTCGTTGGTAGTGACTTACGAATGCGAGGCCGAGGGCGACGGCACCCGTTTTGTCCGCACTCTGGAATACCAGTTCAGCGGCCTTGGAATGCGCATCGCCAACCGTCTATTGCTGAAGCGGCGCATCGATCATGAATCGGCCGCCTCGATGCTGGCCTTGCGCGAAATGGCCCGCAAGCACCTGGCCCCGGCAGGAGTCACGGTGTGAGTCGAACCGTCGCGTTTCGCCGTGTCGTGTTGCTGGTGATCGTGGTCATTGCCGCGTTCCTGCTGCTGATGCCGACCAAAGTGCAACCCGTGGCCTGGACGCCGCCACCGGCGCCGTCTCTCACCAGTGGGCCGTACGCCGACAATCAACGTCTCAAAGGCGTGGAGCGTGTGGGCGCCGAGGATATCGATGGGCCGGAAGCCTTGCTGCTGGAGGACAACGTGCTCATTACCGGCCTGCATGACGGTCGGCTGATTCGCACCAGCCTCGACGGCAAGGTCACCAAAGTGCTGGCCGACACCGGCGGCCGGCCGTTGGGCCTGGCCCGTCACCCCAATGGTTTGCTGGTAATCGCTGACGGGATCAAGGGCTTGCTGTCGCTGGATGCCCAGGGGCGGTTGATCGCCCTGTCCACCGCAGCGAATGGCGTGGACTTCGGGTTCACCGACGACGTGGTCATCGACAAGTCCGGGCACTACGCCTATTTCAGTGATGCTTCCAGCCGCTTCGGATACGGCCACGACGGCGAGGCGATCATCGAGCACGGCGGCGATGGTCGCTTGCTGCGCTATGACTTCCAGACCGGCAAAACGGCAGTCCTGCTGGACAAACTGGAGTTTGCCAACGGCGTGACCCTGGGACCGGACGAGGCGTTTGTGCTGGTCAACGAAACCGGCGCCTATCGCATCAGTCGATACTGGCTCAGCGGTCCGAAGGCCGGCACCCACGACCTGTTTATCGACAACCTGCCAGGCCTGCCGGACAACCTCGCATTCAATGGCAGGGACCGTTTCTGGGTGGCACTGTATGCCCCGCGCAACGCACTGCTCGACGCCACTGCAGCATATCCCTTCGTGCGCAAGATGATCGTGCGGGCGATGACCGTCCTGCCCAAACCGGTAGAGAAACGCGGGTTTGCCTTGGGGCTGGATGTCGAGGGCAAGGTGATTGCCAATCTGCAGGACGGCAGCCGCGACAACTACTCACCGATCACCACGGTGCGTGAGTATGGGGAGTGGTTGTATTTCGGGTCGTTGAAGGCCAGACATATGGTGCGGTTGCCGTTGAGCAAGGCCTTGCAGTAAACCTGTGGGAGCGGGTTTGCCCGCTCCCACAGGACAGGTGTCAGGTCAAATCAACGCGGATCCATCTCGCCATCGCGCACCGCATTATCGGTTTCTTCACGCACGCGTTCCGGGTCGAGGCCGGTGCCGTCGTCCTGATCCATCGGGATGGCGCCTTCGTTGTTCGGCAGTTCGTCGATACCCGGTTCATCTTCAGGGTTGACGGTGGTGCGCCCGGGGCTCAAGGGCTCGGGACGGGTGGGGATGGGGTCGTAGCCGCCCTGCTCTTCGCTCGGGAATTTTGGGTCATTCATTGGGCACCTCGCATGGAGCCGTAAAGTCGGACTCTGATCATTCGAGGTGCCGGGATTTATCACCGTTCCAATTTTTCAGCCACCGGTCGTCGGTGGCTGAAGCGACACGTCAGGACGGTGCCTGAAGTTGTTGGACGATCTTGTCCTTGAACTGCAAGCGCTTCTCCTTGAGCTTCTTCAGAGCCTCATCACTGGGCGCATCCGATTGGGCGGTTTCAGCCTTTACCACCTCGGCGTCCGCCTGCGAATACTTGTTGATCAGTGAATCCAGTAACGGATCCTTGGTGCGTTTTTGCTGGACATCTTCCTTTGACAGTTTCAAATCCGCATAAAGGTCGTGTGGCACCGGCATGGAACACCTCCGTTTGTTGATCGGTGGCAAACGCGATCGATTGCGCTCACCAACTATCAGAATGGCCTCGGTTGGCGCGTTCTGTCGACCGCCTATCAGACCAGCGGTGTCCGTTCGTCGTCCTTTTGCAAGGCCGATTAAACCTTTTCCCGCCCGTCGGCCTCCACAGATTAACGATCACCTGATCGCCCATGAAAACCTGTGTGGAGAAAACCAATGGACGGATTCAACCTGCGCCACCTCACTTTGGCCGTAGCCTTGAGCACCAGCATGGGCGCGGCGTTCGCGGCCACTTCAAACGATTTCGTCGACAAGGCCGCCGCCGGCGGTATCGCCGAGATCGAAACCAGCCGGCTCGCCCTGGAAAAAAGCGCCTCGGCCGACGTCAAGGAATTCGCCAACATGATGATCACCGATCATTCCAAGGCGAACGATGAACTGGCGACCATCGCGAAGAAACACGACATCGAGGTGCCTGACACCACGACACTGGTGAAGCAGGCCAAGGAAAAGATTCTTGATATGCGTGACGAATCGTTCGACGCCGCGTACGCCAACAATCAGGTCAAGGCGCACGAAGACACCATCGAACTGTTCAAGAAAGAAGCCAACACCGTGACCGACGACAAAGTCAAAGGCGCCACGGAACTGAAAGCTTTCGCACAGAAAATGTTGCCGGGCCTGGAAAAGCACCTGGATGCGGCGAAAAAACTGCAAGCTGCCCATCCGAGCAAATAACGCGCACCAAATAAAAAGACCGCCTCCATGATCCATGGAGGCGGTCTTTTTTTGCGCCAGTAGCCGGTACTAGCCGCCGTCGGTATCGATGTCGGCGTCCGTCTCCTCGCCAGGTTTCGGGCGATCCGGATGCGGCTTGAAGCCCGGGCTGAACTCATTGTCGTTGTCGGTGTGACGATTCTTCTGGTCAACCGCTTTATCGGCACTTTCCGGTTCGGCGGTTGTAGCGTTTTCCTCAAGCTCACGTTGATCGGTCATATGCACCTCGTTCATCACTGGCAATGCGCGGCTGAAACACCGGCCTTGTAAATTCGAAGCTTTGCCGAAGGCATCGTTCCATTGGATCGACCACCGATTCTGCGGGAGTTGCGGAGGCGGCGATCTTTTGATTCATTCTCAGCCAAGCAACCGAGCCAAAAACGGCGCCGTCCGGCTTTTTTTGTTCTTGGCGACTTTCTGCGGCGTCCCTGCCACGACAATCCTGCCACCCTGATCCCCTGCCCCCGGTCCGATGTCGATCACCCAGTCACTCTGCGCCACCACGCGCATTTCATGTTCGACGACAATCACCGTGTGCCCCGCCGTCACCAGCGTATTCAGTTGTTCGAGCAAGCGATCGACGTCCCGCGGATGCAACCCGGTGGTGGGCTCATCAAGCACATACAGGGTTGCGCCGCGCTGGTTGCGTTGCAGTTCGGTAGCCAGTTTGATCCGTTGGGCCTCGCCGCCGGACAACTCGGTCGCCGGCTGCCCGAGACGCAGATAACCCAGACCGATATCCCGCAGCACTTCCAGCGAGCGACGGATGCCCGGTTGCTCAACAAACACCTCGACCGCTTCGTCCACCGTCAACTGCAACACCTGGGCAATGTTCAACCCCTGCCAGGTAATCGCCAGCGTTTCGGGGTTGTAGCGTGCACCGTGGCAAGTCGGACATGGCGCGTAGACGCTGGGCATGAACAGCAACTCGACGCTGACAAAACCCTCGCCTTCGCAGGTCGGGCAGCGGCCCTTGGCGACGTTGAAGGAGAACTGGCCGGCGTCATAGCCTTTGGCCTGCGCCTCGGCTGTCGCGGCGTACAACTTGCGTACATTGTCGAACAGCCCGGTGTAGGTCGCCAGGTTGGAGCGCGGCGTGCGGCCGATGGGTTTCTGATCGACTTGCACCAGACGCTTGATCGATTCCAGCCCTGCGCTGACCTGGCCGCCACTGACTTGCGGCGCATCGTCTTCCAGGCTCAGTTCCTCGGGTTCGCTGTCACTCGCGCCACGCCCGAGATGTGCGCCCACCAGTTCCAGCAGTGCCTGGCTGACCAGGCTTGATTTACCGGACCCCGAAACGCCGGTCACCGAAGTGAAGCAGCCCAGCGGAAACTCGACGCTGAGATTACTCAGGTTGTTGCGGGTGATGCCTTCCAGCCGTAGCCAATCGGTCGGCTTGCGGCTGGTTTGCGGCTGACGGACCTGATCGGCGAACAGGTACGCGCGCGTCTGCGAGTTCGTCACGTCGACCAGCCCCTGCGGCGGCCCGCTGTACAGGATACGACCGCCATGCTCCCCCGCCGCCGGGCCCACATCGATCAGCCAGTCGGCGCGGCGCATGGTTTCCAGGTCATGCTCGACCACAAACAAGGTATTGCCCGCGGCTTTCAGGCGCTGCAAGGCTTCGAACAGCGCTTCGCCATCCGCCGGGTGCAAACCGGCCGACGGTTCGTCCAGCACGTAAATCACCCCGAACAGCTGTGAGCCCAGTTGTGTCGCCAGGCGCAAGCGTTGCAACTCACCGGACGACAGCGTCGGCGTGCTGCGCTCCAGCGCCAGGTAACCGAGCCCCAGATCGGTCAGCGTGCTGACCCGCTCCAGCAGATCCTGAGCGATACGCTGCGCGGCCAGGCGTTTTTCCACCGACAGGTTGGGCGTGTGGCGCACATCCGGCGCGTTGGCGTGGCCACTGGCGCCGTGGGCCACTCGCTCCTCACGGGCTTCGCGGGTCTGGTCGTGGGTCAAGACCTCGCCCGCCACATCGGCCTGTTCGAGGTAACTGTGCGCCGCCACCGGCTTCAACACTTCAGCCACTTGCAGCAACGGCATTTGCGACAACTCGCCGATGTCGTAACCGGCGAACGTCACCGACAACGCCTCGCGTTTGAGCCGTTTGCCGTCGCACACCGGGCACGGGCTGCCGAGCATGAATTGCGAGACACGCTTCTTCATCAGCGCACTTTGCGAATGACTGAAGGTGTGCAGGATGTAGCGCCGGGCACCGGTGAAGGTGCCCTGGTAACTCGGCTCCATGTTGCGCTTGAGGGCGACTCGGGTTTCTTCGGGTGTGAGCCCGGCATACACGGGAACGGTCGGGGTTTCTTCGGTGAAGAGAATCCAGTCGCGCTGCTTTTTCGGCAGGTCGCGCCAGGGTTTGTCGACGTCGTAGCCCATGGTCACGAGGATGTCCCGCAGGTTCTGCCCCTGCCACGCCGTGGGCCAGGAAGCGACCGCGCGCTGGCGAATGGTCAGGCTCGGGTCCGGGACCATCAGGGCTTCGGTGACTTCATACACCCGCCCCAAACCATGACATTCCGGGCAAGCGCCTTGGGGTGTGTTGGGCGAAAAGTCTTCGGCGTACAGCATCGGCTGCCCCGGCGGATAACTGCCGGCGCGGGAGTACAGCATGCGGATCAGGCTCGACAACGTGGTCACGCTGCCTACCGAAGACCGCGTGCTCGGCGTGCCCCGCTGTTGTTGCAAGGCGACCGCGGGTGGCAGGCCTTCGATGGAGTCGACGTCCGGCACACCGACCTGATCGATCAGGCGCCGCGCATACGGCGCCACGGACTCGAAATAGCGCCGCTGCGCTTCGGCGTACAGGGTCGAAAAGGCCAGGGACGACTTCCCGGAGCCGGATACGCCGGTGAACACCACCAGCGCATCACGCGGGATATCGACGTCGACGTTCTTGAGGTTGTGTTCACGGGCGCCGCGCACTCTGACCATGCCGGAAGGAGGATTGGAGGTGCGCTTGGAGGTCATGGGGTGCCTTGAATGTTGTTTGCGAGCGGATGGACGCGATTCAGAATGTAGAAGCTGCCGGAGGCTGCGATCTTTTTATTTTTCTTTGGCGCGACGTCTAAGATCGAAAGATCGCAGCCTTCGGCAGCACCTGCAGGTTCCGGGGTTAGCCATTGAGGACCGTGCGGACCATCCGGGTCAATGCCTCGGGGCTATAGGGTTTGCTCAGCAAATACGTGTCGGGGCTGAGTTGGTGATTGCGCGAAATAATGTCACGGGTGTGGCCGGACGTGAACAGCACGGCCACCGGTGGCGTCTGCACTTTGGCCCAGGCCGCCAGATCCGAACTTTTGATCAGCCCGGGCATGACCACATCGGTGAAGATCAGCTCCACCGCCAGGCCGTCCAGCAACATCTGCATGGCGGCATCGCCGTTGGCAGCCGTCAGGACTTGATAGCCTTCTTCACGCAACAACTCCACTGCCGAGCTGCGCACCGCTTCATTGTCCTCGACCACCAGGATGGTTTCGTGGCCGCCGCGTTGCGGTGTGTCATGGTGCACCGTATCACTGAGCAGAGGCCGCAGGCTTCGCGGGAAATACAGCTGCACCCGAGTGCCCTGCCCCTCGACGCTGGACATCTCGATGTGCCCGCCACTCTGTTTGACGAAACCGAACACCATGCTCAGCCCCAACCCCGTGCCCTGGCCATCGGCCTTGGTGGTGAAAAACGGTTCGAATGCTTGCGCGAGCACTTGCGGCGACATGCCGACGCCCGTATCGGCCACGGCGACACGGACATAATCGCCCGCCGAAATCCCCTTGCCTGCGCAGAACTGGCGGTCGAGTGCGACGTTCTCGGCGCTCAGTTCGATGGTCCCTTCACCCTGCATGGCGTCGCGGGCATTGATGGCCAGATTGAGAATCGCGTTTTCCAGTTGATTGCGATCGACGTTGATGTACCAGGACGCTCGGGGCAGGCGCACATCTATCTGGATGGTTTCGCCCAATGCCCGTTGTAACAGCTCGCCAAGGCCTTCGAAGATTTGCCGTGGGTCGCACACCGCTGGCGACAGCGGCTGTCGGCGGGCGAACGCGAGCAATTGCGAGGACAGCTTCGAGCCACGCTCCACCGCCGCAATCGATGCGCTGACCCGGCGCTGCACGTTGGCATTGTCCGGCTCATGCCGTGCCAGCAAGTGCAGGTTGCCGGCGATCACCTGCAGCAGGTTATTGAAGTCATGGGCCACGCCCCCCGTAAGTCCGCCGATAGCTTCGAGTTTCTGTGACTGGCGTAGCTGCTCTTCTGCCGCCATCCGCGCTCCGACTTCATCGGCTATGCGCTGCTCCAGGTTTCGGGTGAACTTGAGCAGGGATTCTTCGGCGGTCTTGCGTTCGTGGATGTCGATCAACACCCCGGGAAAGCGGAATGGTTCGCCTTGCTCATCGAACTCGCAGCAACCACTGGCTTGCACCCACAGATAACTGCCGTCGGGGCGCACTACACGATATTCGGCATTGAAGGGCTCGCCGGTGGTCACGGATTTATTGACCTGCTCGTTGACCCAGCTGCGGTCGTCGGGGTGGATCCGCGCTTCAGCAAAGTCCGTTGGCAAGTCGCCGAGGTTGTGCCCGGCCGGATAGGAAAAGGTCCGGGCAAAGCGTTCATCGCCGGAGAGCAGATTGCCCTTGATGTCCCAGACGAACGAGCCGAGCAAGGCACCGGCATTCAACGCCAGGCGCACTCGCTCATTGTCGGCGCGGTAGGCATCTTCGGCTTCCTGGCGGCGGCGCTCGGAAATCACATGGTCAGTGGTGTCGACCACCATCGCCATGACACCGGCCGGCGTTCCCTCGTCATTGGCCACCGGGCTGTAATAGAGATCCAGCCAGACGTCTTCGGGGACGCCGTCGCGCAACAGCACCAGCTCTTTGTTGTGATAGGACAAGGTCCCGCCGGCCAGGCAGGTATCGACCACATGCCGGTTGAACTCGGCGACTTCCGGCCAGCCCAATTCCACCGGAGCGCCCAACAGATAAGGATGTCGGCCACCGGCGAACGACGAGTACGCATCGTTATAGATCATGTAGCCGGGGCGGCCCCACAGCATCACCATCGGCAGTGGCGAGGCGAGTAGCAGTTGCACCGAGCTGCACAGACTGGCGGGCCAGGTGTCGATACTCCCCAGCTCGGTCACGCTCCAGTCGAACGCGCGGATGCGTCCGGCCATTTCGCCGTCCCATCCGGCACACCCGTGGCTATCGTCTAGAAACTGCATCGACTGATTCTGAGTCCTGTGATTGGCGCCCGTTTGTTTCGAGCATCGCGGCTGCCAATGGTTTCATAGAGATTAGCTGATTCTTGCGGCAATCCGTGGCAGCTACAGATCCCTGTGGGAGCGTCAGATTCAAGATGGGTGGCTACACCTCGATCAGGTGCTTGAGCGGATGGTAGCCAGTTTTCAAGGTGGCGGCGACGTCGAGGATCGCCTTCTCGATGCCATTCAAATGCATGCAGGTCAGTTCGATCGCAGCGCTCTGGTTGCCGGCCTCGATGTACTCGATCAGGCGCAGGTGCTCATCGTCGCGACAGGCCTCGTGGCTGTCGTCATCCAGCGCGGCGGCGTACAGCGAGGCGCGGGAAATCAGCTTCTGGAACCAGTCCAGCAACACCGGGTTGTTCAGGCTTCGCGCGAGTTTGATGTGGAATTCGCCGAGTAGATGAATCAGCCGTTCGTGGTCGCCACTGCGGTGTGCTTCATCCTCCAGCAGCAGGTGATCACGCAGGTCCTGGGTCACCGCGGTATCACGCCGGCGACAGAGTTCGCTGACGATGCCGATCTCTATCAAGCGCCGCGTTTCGAACAACGAACGAATCTCTTCGTCGCTGGGCAGCGACACCGACGCACCTTTGTTGGGCTCGGTGGTGACCAGGCCGTCCGCTTCCAGTTGCTTGAGCGCGGCACGAACCGACGTGCGGCTGACATTGAAAAGTTCGGCCAGCGACGCTTCGCCGAGCTTCATGCCGGGACGCAACGAACGTTTGCTGATCGCCTCGTAAACCCCTTGGTAGACGCGGTCGACCGTGGTCTCGAGTTTTTTGTCGGTCATTCGAACACTCCCTTAGCGCTAAACAACCGGCCCCAGGCGAATGAGCAGCCTTTGAAAAAGGGGGTTGCACGAGCAGATTAATCCGGTTATTTGTAGATTGCATCCAGATATTGCATACAATAATTAGAGGATTGCACCATTATGGGTCAACCAATCGCCATCGAAGTGCGTAACGTTTCCAAGCGGTATTTCGACGATCCGGGGCTGGCTCCCGCCCTCGACAACGTTTCAGTCGACATTGCCGACAACGAATTCTTCACCCTGCTCGGTCCTTCCGGCTGCGGCAAAACCACCTTGCTGCGCACCATCGCCGGTTTCGAACACGTCAGCGAGGGCGACATTCGTCTCGCGGGCGAGCCGGTCAATGATTTGCCGCCGTTCAAGCGCCGGGTCAACACCGTCTTCCAGAGTTACGCACTGTTTCCGCATATGACTGTCGCGCAGAATATCGCCTTCGGCCTCGAGATGCAGGGCCTGGATCACAAGGTTATTCCTCAGCGCGTCGATGAGATGCTGGCGCTGGTGCAGATGCAACACCTGGCCAGGCGCAAACCCGCCGAATTGTCCGGCGGTCAGCAACAACGCGTGGCCCTGGCCCGGGCGTTGGCGCCGAAGCCCAAAGTGCTGTTGCTGGATGAACCCCTGTCGGCGCTGGACCTCAAGCTGCGTAAAGAGATGCAGGTCGAGCTCAAGCGCGTGCAGAAGGAAGCCGGGATCACCTTCATTTTCGTCACCCACGATCAGGAAGAAGCCCTGACCTTGTCCGATCGCATTGCCGTGATGTCCGCCGGCAAGATCCTGCAGATCGGCACGCCCAACGATATCTACGAACGGCCGCAGCATCAGTTCGTCGCGCAGTTCATCGGCGACATCAATTTCCTGCCCGGCCACCTCAAGCGCGGCCTGCAGAACGAAAAACTTTTCGTGCCCAGCGGCATGCCGGTGGAAATCCCCTGCCCGGACCAGGGCTTCGACGGCAGCAACGTGCAACTGGCGTTCCGCCCGGAGCGTTCGCAACTGGTTGAACCGGAACAACCGCATCACCTTCGCGGCGTGATCGAAGCGGTGTTGTATGTCGGCACCGCGACCCTCTACCAATGCCGCTTGAACAACGACATCAAGGTCATGCTGCGCGAAAACAACGAAGGCCTGAACCGCGGCCGGGTGGTCGGTGATCGCATCGCGGTCAACCTGCCGCCCCACGCCTGCCTGTTGATGGAGGCCTGAGATGAGCGTCAGCAGCACTTCTCCCGCTCTCAACCGCGCGCTGTTGCTCAGCCCGGTGGTGTTGACCTTGCTCGCGCTGATCGCCATCCCACTGGGCATCATGGGCTACATCAGCCTGCTGCCGCGCAACGTGTATGGCGGTGTCGACTGGCAGGCCGACTGGCAATTGCAAAGCTACGTGCAGCTGTTTTTCCAGGAAGGTTTCGACGGTGAACTGGAACCGAACTGGGTCTATGCCCAGGCGTTGTTGCGCTCGGTGTTCCAGGCCGGCGGCACGACGTTGCTGTGCTTCCTGTTCGGCTTTCCGGTGGCGTTGTGGATGTCGAGCCTGACCCCGCGCCGGCGCAACCTCATGGTCCTGCTGATCACCATTCCGTTCTGGACCAACCTGCTGATCCGCAACTACGCGTGGCTGATCATCCTGCGCGAACACGGCTGGGTTGCCCAGAGCCTCAACGCGCTGTTCCCGCAGGCGGGCGGCATCACCCTGCTCTACAACGACTTCGCCGTCAGCGTCGGGCTGGTTTACAGCTTCCTGCCGTTCATGATTCTGCCGATCTACTCGACCCTGGAAAAACTCGACTGGCGTCTGGTGGAAGCCGCCTACGACCTCGGCGCCAATCGCTGGCACGCACTGAAGCGGATCATCCTGCCGCTGTCGATGCCCGGCGTGATTGCCGGTGCGTTGCTGGTGTTCGTGCCGAGCCTCGGCGCCTTCATCACCCCGGCGATTCTCGGCGGCGGCAAGACGCTGATGATCGGCAACCTGATCCAGCAACAGTTCGGCACCGCCCGCAACTGGCCGCTGGGCAGTTCGCTGTCGTTCCTGTTGCTGGGGATTCTGCTGCTGTCCCTGGTGCTGTACGCCCTTTATAGCCGCAGCGCTGCCAAAACGCTTCGTCGGGGAGCCACCGCATGATCGCCCTGCACCTGAAAAAACTGCCGCTGACCCGCGAAGTCAGCCTGCTGATCCTGGCGTATCTGTACGTGCCGATCCTGGTGTTGATTGCTTATAGCTTCAACGCCAATCGCTCGGCGACGGTATGGACCGAGTTTTCGTTCGCCTGGTACGGGCGGATTCTGGCCAACCCGTCGATCCAGACCGCCGCGCTGAACTCGATCATCGTCGCCAGCATCGCCACGGTTTGTGCCACGGCCATTGCGCTGCTCGCGGCGCTGGCGACTTACCGGCCGTTCTACGGGCAGAAAATGGTCGAGGGCGGGATCAACCTGCCGCTGATCCTGCCGGAGATCGTCACCGCCGTGGCCACGTTGCTGCTGTTCATGGCGCTGGGGATCAAGCTCGGTTTGCTGACGGTGATCATCGCGCACATCGGCTTCTGCATTCCCTTCGCTTACCTGCCGATCCGCGCGCGGTTGAATGACCTGGACAAAAGCCTGCTGGAAGCGGCGAACGATTTGTACGCCAACCCGTGGCAGGTGTTCCGCCGGGTGACGTTGCCGTTGTTGTGGCCGGCGGTGTTATCCGGTTCGGTACTGGCGTTCGTGGTCAGCCTCGACGATTTCATCATGACTTTCTTTGTGGCCGGTCCCGGTTCGACGACGTTACCGGTGTACATCTTCTCGGCGATCAAGGCCGGCGTGACGCCGGAGATCAACGCGATCTCGACCCTGATGCTGGTGATTTCCATCGTGCTGGTGGTGCTGGCCTTCTGGCTGGGACAGCGCGGCAAAAACCAATAATCCTGGAGCGTTCTTTTATGAAAACAAAAAGCATGCGTTACGGTGTCGCCGGTCTGGCCCTCAGTTGCTTCACTGCGTTCAGCGTTCAGGCCGCCGAGCCCAAGGAACTGTTCTTCTACAACTGGACCGATTACTACCCCGTGGACTTGCTGGCCAAGTTCGAAAAGGAGACCGGCATCAAGGTCACCATGGACGGCTACGACAGCAACGAAACCCTGCTCGCCAAGTTGCAGGCCGGCGGCGCGGCGTATGACGTGATCGTGCCGTCGCAGTCGATCATGCGCACGCTGATCAATCAGGACCTGCTGCTGGAAATCGACGCGTCGACCCTGCCCAATTTCAAACACGTCAAACCAGCGTTTCGCGACCCGAGCTTCGACCCTGGCCGCAAGTTCTCGGCGCCGTATCTGTGGGGAACCACCGGGTTTTCCTATGACAGCGCACGCGTGCCCGGCGGCAAACTCGACGACTCGTGGAAAGAGTTCTTCGAACCGCGCAAGGAACTGCAGGGGCAACTCGCCGCCCTCGATACGTCCAGCAGCGTGATCAATGCCGCCAGCCACTACCTGAACGTCGACGAGTGCAGCGAAAACCCCCAGGACGCCAAGCGCATTCTGGAGCTGCTGCAAAAGCAGAAGCCGTTCCTGAAGATGTACAGCTCGGACAACACCGTCGACCGCATGGCCTCCGGCGAAGTGATCATGATGCAGAACTGGAACGGCTCCACCGCCCGCGCCACCTTGCAGAAGAGCACGATCAAATACGTGTATCCGAAGGAAGGCCTGGCGATGTTCCAGGACAACTTCGCCGTGCCAAAAAGCGCCCCGCACCCCGGCAACGCGAAGATCTTCATCGACTGGATGATGAAACCGGAAAACGCCGCCGCCGTGTCCAACGCCATCGCCTATGACAACGGCATTCAGAGCGACAAGCTGATCGACGCCAAATGGCGGGTCATGGATGCGATCAACATGCCCGACGAGTTCGCCTCGAGCCTGCGCCCCGAGAAAGAGTGCAGCAACAAGGCGCGGGCGCTGCAGGACCGAATCTGGTCGAAGCTCAAGGGCTGACTTAACACCGAGTCGCGGCCATCGCTGGCAGGCCAGCTCCCACAGGCGTTTTGTGAACGCCGCAGATCCAATGTGGGAGCTGGCCTGCCAGCGATGAGGCCCTGACACACAACACAGAATCAGAGGTTTGAAATGACCCAACCCCGCTGGCTGCGCAACGTGCGCCCCTACGGCTCCACCGCCGAAGACCTGCTGATCGAAAACGGCCTGTTCAAACAGCGCCGCCCGGCATCGTCCGCGGCCCTGACCGCCACCGACATCGACGGCCAGAACCAACTGCTCACCCCGGCCCTGGTGGAAAGCCACGTCCACCTCGACAAAACCCTCTGGGGCCAACCCTGGCGCCCGAACAGCGCCGGGCCGACGCTCAAGGATTACATCACCAACGAGCGCCGCGTGCTGCGTGACGTGAAGAGTCCCATCGCCGAACGCGCCGGCGCCCTGCTGGAAAACTGCATCGCTCGCGGCTCCCTGACCATGCGTTGCCACGTCGACATCGACCCGGACTTCGGTTTGCGCCATGTCGAAGCCATGCAACAACTGCGCGAACGCTACCGCGACCTGATCGACCTGCAACTGGTGGTGTTCCCGCAAACCGGTCTGATCAGCCGTCCCGGCACCGCCGGACTGATGCGCGAAGCCATGGCCCTGGGCGTGGAAAACGTCGGTGGCCTCGACCCCTGCGGCATCGACAACGACCCCGTCGCCCAGCTCGATTTCGTGTTCAAACTGGCCAGCGAATTCGACCGTGGTGTCGACATTCACCTGCACGACAAAGGTGAACTGGGGCTTTGGCAGATCGCGCTGATCGCCGATTACACCGAGCATTACGGGCGTCATGGACGGGTAATGATCAGCCATGCGTATTGCCTCGGAATGCTGCCGTGGAGTCAGGTCAAACCGGTGGCCGAACGACTGGCGGCGCTGGGGATTTCGTTGATGAGTTCGGCTCCCGCTGATTGCGCGGTGCCGCCGTTCCTGGCATTGCGCGAGGCCGGGGTGAATGTGTGCCTGGGTTCGGACGGTATTCGTGACGCCTGGTCACCCATGGGCAACGGCGACATGCTGGAACGGGCGATGCTGCTGGCGTTTCGTTTCGACCTGAACAAGGACGAGGAACTCGCGGCGGCGTTTGCAGCGGCGACCGTGAATGGCGCGCTGGCGCTGGGCTGTGAAGATTTTGGCGTGGAGACCGGTCAACCGGCGGACTTCCTGCTGATGCCGGTGCAGACGCTGGGTGAAGCGGTGGTTTCGCGGCCCGTGCGCCAGGTTTACCGGCGCGGCGAGCTGATTGCCTCCAGCGGCCGACTGCTGGAAAGCCGTTTGTGAAGCGCATTGGCCTGAAAAGCAGCTGCGTGGTCGGTTTCGACGGCACGCAGCATGTGCTGTGGCGCGACGGCGAAGTGGTGTTCGAAGGCTCGCGGATTGTGTTTGTCGGGCGTGATTACCCGGGGCCGGTGGATCAGTGGATCGATTACGGCAACGCGCTGATCGGCCCCGGTTTCATCGACCTGGATGCACTCGGCGACCTCGATTCCACGGTGCTGACGCTGGACAACGGCGATGAGCGCGACATGGGCCGGATGTGGTCCGAAGACTATCTGGCCGCCGGTCCACGGGAGAGTTACACCGCGGATGAAGAAGTCTTCAAGTACCGCTACGCCTTCACGCAGTTGATCCGAAATGGCATCACCACCGCCATGCCGATCACCTCGATGTACTACCGCGAGTGGGCCGAGACCTACGACGAATTTGCTGCGGTGGCCGGTGTGGCCGCCGAGCTTGGACTGCGGACTTACCTTGGCCCCTGCTACATGAGCGGCATGAGTTACTGGCGCGCCGATGGAAGCCTTGGGCATCACTGGGATGAAGCACGGGGCATGGCCGGGCTCGACGCGGCGGTGCGGTTTTTCGAGGATTTTGACAGTTCACATGACGGTCTGATTCGTGGCGCGCTGCTGCCGGATCGCGTCCAGACCTGCACCCCGGCGCTGCTGCATCGCACCGCCGCGCTGAGCCATGAGCTGAAAGCGCCGATGCGTTTGCATTGCTGTCAGGGCCTTGGCGAAGTGGCGATGGTTGAGCAGTTGCGCGGTGTTTCGCCGCTGGCGTGGCTGGAGCAGTTGGGTCTGCTGACGCCGCGCAGCCTGCTGCCCCACGGCATCTACACCCACGGTGATGAAGACCTGCAACGGGTGGTGCATGGCGGCGCGAGCCTGGTGCATTGCCCGGTGGTGTTTACCCGGGACGGCGAGGCACTGAACTCGTTCGGGCGCTATCGGGCCAAGGGCATCAACTTTGCGCTGGGCACTGACACCTGGCCGGCGGATGTGCTGGAGAACATGCGTCAGGGGTTGAACATCGCTCGTTTGATGGAGGGCGGTGGTTCGCTGACCAGCACGCTGGATATGTACAACGCAGCCACCCTCGGCGGGGCCAAGGCGCTGGGGCGTGATGATCTCGGCCGACTGGCGCCGGGGTGCAAGGCCGACATCACGGTGTTCAGTCTTCGCGGCCTGCATTTGGGGCCGCTGTTCGATCCGCTGAAGAACCTGGTGCTGGCCGGGCGCGGTGACGACTGCATCGCCAGTTTCATTGATGGCCGCTGCGTGATGCAGGACGGTCAGGTTCAAGGCATCGACTACCCCGACCTGCAACGCCAGGCCCAACGACAATTCGAAACACTGATGCGCAGCCACAGCGATCGGGCGTTTGGCCAACCGGACTGGAAAACCCTGTTCAAACCGGCCATCCCGTTCGCCGACGACTACAGCGCACACGCGCCGCTGAGCGCAATGGATCCCCTTCTCTAGAGATTTCTGCCCATGCAAAGCTTCGACTTCCGCACCCTGAGTGCGCGGGACAAATACAAGATTCTGATCGGCAGCGTGGTGCCTCGCCCTATCGCCCTGGTCACCACGATTGATGGCGAAGGACGAATCAACGCCGCACCGTTCAGCTTCTTCAATGCGCTGTCGGCCGACCCGCCGATCCTCGCACTGGGCGTGGAAAACTACGGCGACCAAAGCCCCAAGGACACCACCCGCAATATCCAGCTCAATCAGGAATTCACCGTCAACATCGTCAGCGATGCGCTGGTGGAAGCCATGAACGTCTGCGCCGTGCCCTTTGCCCCCGGCTTCGACGAACTGACCGCCGCCGGCCTCACGGCCATTCCCGGAACCACCGTGAAATGCCCTCGCATCGGCGAGGCGCCCGTTGCACTGGAGTGCCGACGAATGATGGCGCTGTCCATCGGGCAGTCTCGGGAGATCATCTTCGGCGAAGTGCTGATGGCCCATGTGCGAGACGAACTGATTGACCCGAAAACCCTGTACATCGATCAACTGGGACTCGATGCGATCGGGCGGATGGGTGGGCATGGGTATGCGCGTACCCGGGATTATTTCGACTTGCCGACCCGCTCGTTGCAGGCGTGGACGGATGCACCGGGGGGTGGCGAGCGGTTTTGGCCTGTTTCCAAGTAAGCAGCCGCCACACAAAACCTGTGGCGACGGAGCTTTTGTGGCGAGGGGATTTATCCCCGTTGGGCTGCGAAGCAGCCCTAAAACCAGCTACCGCAATAGTTTCAGATTAACCGCGCTCACCGGGTTTACGACTGCTGCGCAGCCCAACGGGGATAAATCCCCTCGCCACAAAAAAGCTCACTTGCCACAAAATCCCCTCACACAAAAGCTCCCCCTCGCCACAGGTCAGTGGAAATCCCGGCTGCGCACATGGATGCCGTCGAGTAGCGGGCTCAAATCACTCAAACGCCCGGCAATCAAATGCCGCACCTCGCCTTCCTTCTCCCAGCGCCCATCGACCTTGAGCAACTGCGATCCGACCAACACCTGCCGTTGCCGATCAGCCAGGTCACGCCAGACCACCACGTTGACGTTGCCGAACTCGTCCTCAAGGGTGACGAAGGTCACGCCACTGGCGGTGCCCGGACGCTGGCGACCGGTCACCAGCCCGGCGACGCTGACCGGTCGGCCATGCTCGACCTCCAGCAGCTCCCTCGAACTGCGGCAACGCCGGGCTTTCAATTCGCCGCGCAACAGGGCCAACGGATGCGGGCCGAGGGTGGTGCCGAGGCTGTTGTAATCCGCCAGCAGGTCTTCGCCGACCGTGGGTTTGGGCAACACCACCGCGTCCTCTTCCTGGCTCGGCAAACCGGCGAACAAACCCAATTGTTTCTGCACCCCCGCCACCTCCCAGCGCGCCCGATGCCGATCACCGGCCAGCCCTCGCAACGCGCCGGAATCGGCCAGTTGCTCCTGCGCACGGGCATCGAGCCGCGCCCGTTCGCCGAGGTCGGCGATGTCGATAAACGCCCCCTTCGACCTCGCGATTTCGATTCGCCGCGCATCGTCTTCGCGAAAACCCTTGATCATCCGCAGCCCCATGCGAATCGCCGGCTGCGCGCCGATAATCGGTTCGAGGCTGCAATCCCAGTCGCTGGCGCGCACGTCCACCGGGCGAATCTGCAAATGATGCCGGCGAGCGTCCTGCAGAATCTGGTCCGGGCTATAGAAACCCATGGGCCAGCTGTTGATCAGCGCGCAGGCGAAGGCTGCCGGTTCGTGGCATTTCAACCAGCAACTGGCATAGGTCAGCAAGGCAAAACTGGCGGCGTGGGACTCGGGGAATCCATAGCTGCCAAAGCCTTTGATCTGCTCGAAAATCTGCGCGGCGAATTCTGGCGTGTAGCCTTTTTTCTTCATGCCTGCAGCAAGGCGATCCTTGTGCGGTTCGAGACCACCGTGACGTTTCCAGGCCGCCATGGAGCGGCGCAACTGATCCGCTTCGCCGGGACTGTAGCTGGCGGCGACAATTGCAATCTGCATGACCTGCTCCTGAAACAGCGGCACACCGAGAGTACGTTTCAACACTTCCCTCAACTCTTCGGAGGGGTAGCTTTCGAGCTCTTCCTTGTTTCGCCGCCTCAGGTACGGATGCACCATCCCGCCCTGAATAGGTCCCGGGCGAACGATCGCCACCTCGATCACCAGGTCATAGAACTTGCGGGGCTTGAGCCTGGGCAGCATCGACATTTGTGCCCGGGATTCGATCTGGAACACGCCGATGGTGTCGGCACGGCTGATCATGTCGTAGGTTTGCGGGTCTTCGGAGGGCACCGTCGCCAGGCTCAAGTCCAGGTTGCGATGACGGCGCAGCAGGTCGAAACAACGACGAATCGCGCTAAGCATGCCCAAGGCCAGAATATCCACTTTGAGCAGCCCGACCGCATCAAGATCATCCTTGTCCCACTGGATGATAGTGCGCTCGGCCATCGCCGCGTTTTCCACCGGCACGAGGCTGTCCAGCGGCTGCTCGGAAATGACGAAGCCGCCGGGGTGCTGGGACAGGTGCCGGGGGAAACCGATCAGCTGTTGCGTCAAGCCCAACACCCGGCGCAGCACCGGGCTGTCGGGGTCGAAACCCCCTTCAAGCAGGCGCTCCACGGGTGGCGTTTCATCACTCCAGTGGCCGCAGCAATCGGCCAGGGCATTGATCTGGTCCGGCGGCAAACCCAACGCCTTGGCCACGTCGCGTACCGCGCCGGCCGCGTGATAGGTGCTGACCACCGCGGTCAGCGCCGCACGGGTCCGGCCATAACGCTGGAACACGTACTGCAAGACTTCTTCGCGGCGTTCGTGCTCGAAATCCACATCAATATCCGGCGGCTCGTTGCGCTCCTTCGAGAGAAAGCGCTCAAACAGCATGTTCATGCGCTCCGGGTCGATCTCGGTGATGCCCAGGGCGAAACACACCGCCGAGTTGGCCGCAGAACCTCGCCCCTGACAGAGAATTTTCTCGCGTCGGGCGAAGGCGACAATGTCCTGCACGGTCAGGAAATAGCTTTCGTACCCCAGCTCGGCGATCAGCCCCAGCTCCTTGTCGATCAGCCCGCGCACCTTCTCGCTCGCGCCTTCGGGCCAGCGCTCGCGAATGCCGCATTCGGTCAACTCGCGCAGCCAGGACGCGGCGCTGTGACCTTCCGGCACCAGTTCGCGCGGATACTGATAACGCAACTGGCCAAGATCAAAGGTGCAACGCCGGGCAATGGTCACCGTTTCATCGAGCAACGCTTGCGGGTAGATCGACTGCAAGGCATCGAGGCTGCGCAGATGCCGCTCGCCATTGGGGTGCAGGCGCAACCCGGCTTCGGCCACCGGCACGTGATGACGGATGGCGGTCATGGTGTCCTGCAAGGCGCGTCGGCCACGGGAGTGCATGTGCACATCGCCGCTGGCCACTGCCGGGATGCGCAGTTCCCGCGCCAGCATCAACAGCTCGTTCAGCCGTCGGCTATCGTCCTGGCCGCGATGCAGCTGGACCGCCAGCCACAGGCGCTTGGCGAACGTCTGTTTCAGCCAATGGCCGCTTTGAAAATCATCGACCGCATCCGGCACCCACAACACCAGCAGTCCCGGCAATGGCTCGCTGAAATCCTCCCGCAGCACCTGGTACTGACCTTTCTGCGTGCGCCGCCGCGCTCGGGTTATCAGCCGGCACAGGTTCTGGTAGCCCTCGAGGTTCTCCACCAGCAGCACCAGTTTCGGACCGTTCTCGATACGCACTTCGCTGCCGATGATCAGCGGCAGTTCCACGGATCTGGCCGCTTGCCAGGCGCGGACGATGCCCGCCAGGGTACATTCATCGGTGATCGCCAGCGCCTGATAGCCCTGTTTTTTTGCCCGCTGAAAGAGTTCAAGGGCGCTGGAAGCACCGCGCTGGAAACTGAAGTTCGACAGGCAGTGCAACTCGGCATAGCCGATGCTCATGCGAACCAGCCCTGCAACCACAACGGGCCGTCCTCACCGACTGCGCGATAGGCCCAGCCCTGCTGGCCGGAACGGGTTTCGATCAGGTAGTAATCGCGGCGCACGTCGCCGCCGTCCCACCAACCGGACTCAATACGCTCCGGGCCCATGAGGATACGCGTCGAACCCTCGTGCACCGCCTGTGGTTCAGTCAACAACCAACCCGGACGCTGCACGCCCGACATCCCCCCGCAACGCTGGCTGTCGGCACTGGCCTGCCACGCACACTCCGGCCGGTGATCGGCCTGGAACCGCAAGCCCTGCACCGCGTCATCCCCCAACCGCGCGCGCAAGCGTTCGCGCAGTTGCTCCCAGGGCAGGGACTGCTGCGGACGATCGTCGAACAGTTCCTGATACTGGGGAACGAAGGCCGGCAAGTCTTCGGCGCGCAGGCGAAAACCGCGCACCGGCGCCTCGACCTGAACCTGTTCCAGGCGCCCTCGGGCCAATTCGAAGAGCATTGCCGGATCGCGCTCGGCGCTGAGCAGACCGACCTTGATCACGCTGTCAGGTAACCCGGCGTGTTCCAGGTGCAGGTCGAAACGTTGCACGCCGCTGTCGCGACCGCACAGGAACGCCGACAGATCGCCGGTCAACCGGCGCAACGGAAACAGCAGCGCCTGATGGGACTGCACGTCAAAATTGAGTTCGATGCGCACATCGAAACGGTCCGGTGGCAGGTAGAACGCCAGGGCCAGTCGCCGCGTGCCAGACAGGGCATCGAGGTGTTTGAGCACCTGAGACTCGAAACGCCGGGCCAGACTGTGCCGGGGCAACGCCTGCACCTGGCTCAAGGTGCGCAACCCCATGCGCGACAACGCCGTGGCGACGCTGGTCTCCAGCCCGATCCGGTCGACGGGCAATTGCCCCAGATGATGCTGCAAGGCCTGGTCGTCGGGCACCACCAGACTGTCATAGGCATTGGCCAGAATCCGCGCCGCCACCGGGTTGGGGGCCGCAACGATCCGGTGCCGAAACCCCAGCTCGCCGAGTTCGGCGCGCAATCGTGCTTCGAGTTGCGGCCAGTCCCCGAACAGCCCCAGGCTGGACTCGATTTCAAACACCACCGCTCGCGGGTAATGCACGCTGACCTGGGAACTGAAGCGGTAGGCCCACGCGGCGAGAAACTGCTGCCAGTGTTCGATCTCGGCAGCGTCGTATTCCGCCGTGACAAAGCCTTTGCTCAACGCCTGGGCGGCGGTCATCGACTGACCGGGTCGCAAGCCCAGCGCCCGCGCCGAAACGTTGACCGCCTGCAACACCCGACGTTGCGCCGGGCCGGTCAGCAGCGCCAGTGGCTCATCGGGGTCGGCGCGCTGACGCAGTACCGCGTCCAGCGCCAATTGCGGGAAAAGAATGCACACCCAGCGCATGGCAACCTCAATGCCCCACGGGGAAGGCAATCGGCGCCGAACGGGCCAGCCCGCCCCGGCACTTGAGCACGCGCAATTGCGCAGGCCTGGCATCGATGGCGATGCGCAGGGCCGCAG